>NZ_JBHTJO010000001.1:770000-1573745 GCF_042676065.1 Methyloligella solikamskensis
CGTATAGGGTCTGACGCCTGCCCGGTGCCGGAAGGTTAAAAGGAGAGGTGCAAGCCTCGAATTGAAGCCCCGGTAAACGGCGGCCGTAACTATAACGGTCCTAAGGTAGCGAAATTCCTTGTCGGGTAAGTTCCGACCTGCACGAATGGCGTAACGACTTCCCCACTGTCTCCAACGCAGACTCAGTGAAATTGAATTCCCCGTGAAGATGCGGGGTTCCTGCGGTCAGACGGAAAGACCCCGTGAACCTTTACTATAGCTTTACACTGGTATTCGTGACCGCATGTGTAGGATAGGTGGGAGGCTTTGAACCAAGGGCGCCAGTTCTTGGGGAGCCATCCTTGAAATACCACCCTTGCGATCATGGATATCTAACCGCGGCCCGTCATCCGGGTCCGAGACAGTGTATGGTGGGTAGTTTGACTGGGGCGGTCGCCTCCCAAAGAGTAACGGAGGCGCGCGAAGGTTGGCTCAAGCTGGTCGGAAATCAGCTGTCGAGTGCAAAGGCATAAGCCAGCCTGACTGCGAGACTGACGGGTCGAGCAGAGACGAAAGTCGGCCTTAGTGATCCGGTGGTCCCATGTGGAAGGGCCATCGCTCAACGGATAAAAGGTACTCCGGGGATAACAGGCTGATGATGCCCAAGAGTCCATATCGACGGCATCGTTTGGCACCTCGATGTCGGCTCATCACATCCTGGGGCTGGAGCAGGTCCCAAGGGTTCGGCTGTTCGCCGATTAAAGTGGTACGTGAGCTGGGTTTAGAACGTCGTGAGACAGTTCGGTCCCTATCTGCCGTGGGTGTTGGAGATTTGAGAGGAGCTGTCCCTAGTACGAGAGGACCGGGATGGACGCACCTCTGGTGGACCTGTTGTCGCGCCAGCGGCACAGCAGGGTAGCTACGTGCGGAAGGGATAACCGCTGAAGGCATCTAAGCGGGAAGCCCACCTCGAAACTAGATCTCCCTTGAGAGCCGTGGAAGACCACCACGTTGATAGGCTGGGTGTGGAAGTGCAGCAATGCATGAAGCTAACCAGTACTAATAGCTCGATCGGCTTGATTGCTTTCATTGTCAGTGCCCGTCTCGGGACGCGCGGAATGCGTGTACGACGAGACAGGCGTCAGCGCTTCGAGGTTCTTTAAGGACCCGAAGCGCGTAAGAGACCAGACGGAGCTCTCGCAAGAGCTTCGCACCAGTGAAGCCAGTTCTTCGTTGGCCTGGTGATTATTGCGGAGTGCCCCCACCCGTTCCCATCCCGAACACGGCCGTGAAACACTCCAGCGCCGATGGTACTAAGCCCTGAGGCTTGGGAGAGTAGGTCGTCGCCAGGCTTACAAAGAACTGCTTTGCTTCTCGTAAGAGAGTTCATCGAGACCCCCTCTATATCGCGATCATAAGACAAGAACCGCCGATGGCCTTCGCGCCGCCGGCGGTTTTTTTGTGTCTTGAACGCCCTGCGTCGGTCGGTCTTAGGGCCTGCGGGTTGCGTGGCGCGTCGCCTCCGGCCATAGTCCGCCCGTCCTCGCGTCTTAAAACTTTCCATCCAATCAAAGGGAGAAGGACAGCATGGCTGAACGTATCGTGATGCGTGTCGGCGAGAGCCTGGTTGCGGGCCCGCCCATGACGGCGGCGGAGCCGGAAGTGGCGATCGGTGAAATGGACGGCCCCATGGGCACGGCCTTCGCCAATCTGCTGGGCGATCAGGTGAAGGGCCATTCCCGTGTTCTGGCGCTGATGAACACGGATGTGATGGTTCGTCCGCCGACGATCTGCGTCAGCAAGGTGACGGTGAAGGACAGCCGCTACACGTCGATCCTCATGGGCACGGTGCAGTACGCCATTGCGCGCGGCGTGCTCGACAGCGTCGCCAATGGCGATATCCCGAAAGAGAAGGCCAATGATCTCGGCATCATCTGCTCGGTCTGGCTGAACCCGGGCATCGTCGATGTTGAGGATCTGGACCACCAGGCCCTGTTCGACGTGCATCGCAAGGCGACCGCCCAGGCCATTCACAAGGCCATGAACAACCAGCCGTCCATCGACTGGCTCCTGGAGAACCAGGACAAGGTGGTTCACAAGTATTTCGAGAAGGGTCTCAAGGGCGAGTAGCAACCGCTACCACAGCTCAGGTTTTCAAAGCCGTCGCGGGGTCTCCTCGCGGCGGCTTTTTTTATGCCGAACCGACGGCGCTTTCGGCTACCAGCCGAAGGTCGATTTCTGAATGAGGGTGGTATTGGAGCTGGAGGCTTCCACCGGCTCTGCGAAGCTCGGCGTCATGGAAGCCGGTACGGGCGACATGCTGGCGGCTACGGGCGTGATCGCCGGCTTGAGTGGCTCGGCCTGGGCCGTTGCGGTCTCGGGCGCCGGAATCGGGGTCTGCTTCGTCTCGGCGACCGCCGAGGTGGTTTCTTCCGGCTTGGCTTCCTTCGCCTCGGCCACGGCGGTGGTGGAGCTCTCGAGCGGTGGAAGCTGATTGCCGCCCCCTTTGCGCTTCTCGTAGAAGGCGTTGCCGCCGGCGATCGTTACGTAATGGGTGTTCTTGTAGGGAATGCGGATGCGGGCGGCGTGGAAGTACTTCGCCTTGCCGACTTCTGCGGAGCGCTTGCCGGAGAGAACGTCGCCGGCCACTTTGTCGGCGAGGACCTTTTGCTTGGGATCCATATTGCGCCGGAGCACCCCATGGGCGAATTGCCGGTGCTGGCCGACCACGCCGCAGATAGTGTTGGGATATTCTTCGGAATCGACGCGGTTCATCACCACGGTGCCGACGGCCAGAAGGCCTTCTTCGCTATTGCGCTGGGACTCGAAATACATGGCGCGGGTCAGGCAGTCCCGTTCCTTGCCGGTCACTTCGATACCTTCGACGCCACCCAGATTCCCGGTGCAGCCGGAAAGCGAAATGCCAGCCACCCCCAGTAGGCCAATAGCGCACAGCTTTATTGCTTTTCGCCCCATTCCCCCTCGCAGGCGTAAGCTTGATCCCTCGCTATCGTGAGTGCCTCGCGAATGTGGCAGCCCGGAGGCGAAATCGCGACACGGTCCACGAGCGACACTTTGTGCAGAGCCACTCTATACTCTCGCGATGGCAAAGCGTAGCGCCGGAATCCTGATGCACCGAGCCAGGGGAAAAGGGCTGGAAGTGCTTCTGGTCCACCCCGGAGGGCCGTTTTGGGCCAAGAAGGACGCAGGCGCCTGGTCGATCCCGAAAGGGGAATATGAGGGCGAAGACCCGCTTGCCTGCGCCGTTCGCGAGTTCGAAGAGGAGCTCGGGCTGCGGCCGGACGGGGATTTCATAGACCTGGGAGAGATTCGTCAGGCCGGCGGCAAACAGGTGGTCGCGTTTGCCGTGGAGGGAGATTTCGATCCTTCAGCTCTCCTCTCGAACGATTTCGAGATGGAATGGCCGCCCAGGAGCGGCAAGCAGCAGAGCTTTCCGGAGATCGACAGGGCGGAATGGTTTTCCCTGGACGAGGCGCGGGTCCGCATCAACGCGGCCCAGGCGGATTTCCTCGACCGGCTGGTGGAGCTTTTGGGATAGGGCGGTCTCCGCTTCCGCCGACGCGGCGCTCCGAAACGGAACTTCGCTTCTCGGACTTGGTTGCTAGGCAAACGGCGCTTTTCATTCGGCGCCTCGCCAGCAGCTAAGGGCGGCGGATTCTTCCGCCGCCAGAGGAGCATTCCCATGCAGCACTGCGTGCTGACCGTCAGCGCCGCTTGCCTTCTGGTAGCGGCCGCATTTCCTGCGTCCGCCCAGGAAAAGACCACCGATGTGGAGATAACCGGTCATATCGTGAAGCCGAAGGCGCTTACGCCGACGGACAAGGATATCGCCGGTCTGAAGCTGCCCGACGGGTTCAAGCTGGAGACCTATGCCACGGGGCTGATCAATCCGCGGGTGCTGGCCGTCTCCGATGACGGCACGCTCTACGCCACGCGGCGCTCGGTCGGCGACGTCATCATGATCCAGGACCGCGACGGCGACGGGAAGGGTGAGACGGTGAAGACGGTCGCGAGCCGGCCGAACATGCACGGTATCGCGTTTCACGGCGACACGGTCTACCTCGTCACCATCAAGGAGATCTACAAGGCGGAGGTGAAGGAGGACGGCACGTTCGGCGAGCTCACCCGCATCGTCGACGGTCTTCCCGATGCGGGCCAGCATGCGGACCGGACCATCGCGGTTGGGCCGGACGACAAGCTCTATGTGAGCGTCGGCTCCACCTGCAATGCCTGCGACGAGCGCAATCCGGAGAACGCGACGATGCTGCGGGTCGAGCCCGACGGCAGCATGCGGACTATCTACGCTTCGGGCCTGCGCAATACGATTGGCTTCGCCTTCCAGCCACGCAGCGGCGACCTCTACGGCTGGGACCACGGGATCGACTGGCTGGGCGACGACGAGCAGCCGGAAGAGCTCAACCTGATCCGCAAGGGCAAGCAGTATGGCTGGCCCTATATCTATGGCGATGGCGGAAAGAACCCGGCCGATGAGCCGCCGGGCGAGATCACCCATGAAGACTGGGCGGAGGCGAGCGAGACGCCGGTGCTGACCCATACGGCCCATGCGGCGCCCATGGAGCTCGAGTTCTACGAGGCCAACCAGTTCCCTGCCGAATATCAAGGCGATGCCTTCGTCGCCATGCACGGCTCCTGGAACCGCAAGCCGCCCTCGGGCTACGAGGTGCTGCGGGTGCGTTTCGAGGACGGCAAGCCTGTGAAGCTGGAGCCTTTCGTGACTGGATTCCTGAAGGAGACGGATGACGGGTACGGCTATCTCGGCCGGCCCTTCGGTCTGGCGGTCTCCAAGGAGGGCGCGCTGTTCATCTCCGATGATGCCAACGGCGCGATCTACAAGGTCACCTTTCCGGAAGACGAGTCCGAGCTGGTGCAGGTCGGCGAACAAGTCGGCGATGTGGTCGACGACGTGCTCGACGTCGTGACGCCGGATACAGACGAAGAGACGGAGGACACCATGGCAGAGACCGATGAGAGCGGGGTGGTCACGGAGCGGACGGATGCGAAGCACGACGCCGATCTGGCGCTCGTGACGTCAGCCTTCGAACAGGAGCAGGCGATCCCGCACAAATATTCCGCCTACGGCCAGAATATCTCGCCTGCGCTGAGCTGGGAGGAAGGGCCCGAGGGTACGAAATCCTACGCCCTTCTGGTTGAAGATCCGGATGCGCCGATGGACAAGCCCTTCGTGCACTGGGTGCTGTTCAATCTGCCGGCGGACGTAACCAGCCTCGAGGAAGGGTTGCCGGGCGCTGCGGCGCTGGAGCAACCCGACGGGGCGCGGCAGGGCAATAACGGCATGGGCTCGACGGGCTATTTCGGCCCGAAGCCGCCGGACGAGAAGCCCCATCGCTATTACTTCCAGCTCTTCGCTCTCGATAAGACTCTGGACCTCGGTCCAGGCGCCGACCGCGAGGCCCTGATGGAAGCGATCGAGGGGCACATCCTGGCGCAGGACGTTCTTATGGGGACCTTCGAGAAGCCCGAGAACGCCGGCGGCTAAAGGGCGAGGCTGGCGGCGACCCGGCCGACCAGCCGCTGGCTGCTGCCGAAGAGCTGCCGCGGGGCGGCGGCGATTTGAGCCGCGGCGCCGGTCACCCTGCGGTGCAGACGGCGGTGGAGCGGCCCGCCCTCGGCAAAGGTCTGCGGCGACATCTCGAAGACCAGGGCGAAAGCGCCGCGCACGGCGAGCCCCATGAAGACGCCAGCGAAGACCACGTCGCTCAGGAAGTGGCTGCCGCTCGCGATGCGCATGAAGCCGGCGAAGGAGCCCACCGCAAGGCCGGCGAGAAAGATCTCCCGCCGCCGGCGGCGCGCCAGGAAGGCGAGCGCGAAGAAGACCGCATAGATGGACGAGGCTTCGCCGGAGACGAAGGAGCAGTTCTTCTCGCACTGGTCGGCATGTCTCAGGGCCGGGGTGAACTCCTTGGGACCGCCGAACTGCTCGACATAGAAGGGGCGGGCGCGGCCCCAATTGTCCTTGAAGATTACATTGGCGATGAGGCCTGGCCCCACGGTCAGGGCCAGCACGACGGCGACCCATTGAGGGAAACCGAAACCGAAGAGCTTCCGCCCCGTCACGATGCTGAGCCCCAGCCCGAAAAGGGCGACGAGACCGGCCATCAGGAAGACAAGGCGGAAGCTCTGGCGCAGCACATTGCCGAGCAGGGATGGGTCTGCAAGGAAGTGGCGCTTACCGAGATAGAAGAGGTCGGCAACCGCGAGATCGAGATGCGGGAAGCCGACGAAGATGACCGCCGCCGTGAGGCCAACGAGGCAGGTCAGCGTGAAGAAACTCGGGCTGTCGATACGCATTCACCCATCCCCCAGCGTATGAAGTTTGCCTTTTCAGTCCCCCTTAAAGCCGCTCATTGAAGTCAGGATGACAGTCCGGGTCGTCTTCGGGCCTGCGTCAATTTTCTCCACCCCGATGGGCTCGGCCGTCGAGAAATGCCGCGTGATGCGGTTGCGCGGTTCGCGCAGGGTGACGAGAAGGACGGGCTCCTTGGTGCCGCCGGTGAAGGGACGGGTGAGCTCGTAGTGATCTCGCGGGGGCCCATCGCTCGGCCAGGCCCGGATCGGGATGCCGCTGTCTCGCAGGTAATAGAGAAGCTCGGCCGTCATGGCGCGGTCGTCGGTGAGAATGGCGCTGTACTGCCCGTCCTCCACCGCCTCGCGCACGGCATGGGCCGTCTCGCGCCAGCCCATGGTACGGGCGAAGGGATCGCCGCCGGCGGGAAGCGTCAAGCGGTCGGCGATGGCCGGTGCCACGGCAAGCAGCAGGAGGACGACGATATTGATCCCAACGGTCGCCGAGAAGATCGTATCGCGCTTCAATCGCAGCATGGTCGCGGTGACGAGGATGGTGGCCGCGGGATAGGTCGTGGCCGCCCAGTTGGCATGGGCCCGCGACAGGAAGGCGATGACCGTGACGAGGACCAGCACCGGCACCGAGAAGGCCAGGAGATAGCGGTCTTCTTCCGTGCCGCCGCGTCTCAACGTCCGGATCGCGATCACGAGGAGCATCGGAAAGACGAACGGGCCGAAGACCCCGAGCTGGGCGATCAGGAACTCCAGCATGTTTCCGGGGTGGACCAGAGGGCCGCCAAGCTTCGCGTTGTCGGCGGTGTGGGCGAAGGTGACGAGCCCGTTATTGACGTTCCAGATCAGGTTCGGGGTGAGCAGCGCGAGGGGGAGGGCGAGCAAGGCCAGCCCTTTCCAATCCCGCAACAGCCAGCGCCCGGCGGGGCTGACGACGAACCAAACCGCCGCGCAGAGATAGAAATAGAGCATGGCGTATTTCGCCAGGGCGCCGAGGCCGATGGCGACGCCCAGCAGGATTGCCCAGCGCCAACTTCGCTCCGCCTGTAGCTTCACCGCGAAATAGAGCGCTGCAGACCAGAAGAAGAGGAGCGGCACGTCGGTTGAGACGATGTTGGCGGAAAACGAAATGCCGGGCAGCGTTGCGAAGATGACCGCCGACCAGAACCCTACGCGCGCGTCGAAAAGATCGCGCCCGGCAAGAAATAGGAAGATGGCCGATCCGGCATGAAACAGAGGGACGGAGGCGCGCACGCAGGCCTCACCGTCGCCGCAGACCGAGGTGGTCGCCCAGATAACCCAGGCGATGAGCGGAGGCTTTGAGAAGTAGCCGAAGCTGAGATCCTGAGCCCAGCTCCAATATTGCGCTTCATCGAAAAAGAGATCAGTCTTGGAAAGACTTAGCGCGACAAAACGCAGGAGCGTAATGACGGCCAGGAAGACGATAAGCTGGATGAACCAGCGGTCTTCAGCCGCGGATGAGGGGTGGTTTGCCTGCCCTGGATCAGCTTTTAGCATATCGCGCTCCTGCTAATTTTCCTTCATACGCGCGTGATAGCGGGCACCCATTCGGACGGTGCCGCAACAACGGGATGACAGATGCGTATCAGTGTGGTGCTCCCAGCCCACAACGAAACCGGCAATATCGGCCGGCTCGTGGAGGAGACCTATACGGTGCTTCCGCGCGACCTTCTGCAAGAGGTTATCGTCGTCGACGATTGCAGCGACGATGGGACCCGCGAGGAGGTGCTGGCCTTGCGGCCGCGCTACCGGTCGCTGCGCTATCTTCGCCATGGGACGCGGGCCGGGCAGAGTGCCGCGCTTCGTACGGGAATCCGGGCTTCGAGCGCGCCGGTGATCGCCATGATGGATGGGGACGCCCAGAACGATCCGGCCGACATTCCCAACCTCGTGGCCAAGCTGGGAGAGCCGGGCTCCGACGGGCCGGCTTTGATCGGTGGGCTTCGTGCCGACCGCAAGGATACGGGCTCCAAGCGCCTGGCCTCGCGGGCGGCCAACTGGATCCGCGACGCAGTGCTGAAGGACGACTGCCCCGATACGGGCTGTGGAATAAAAGTCTATTGGCGGGAGGCTTTTATGCGCCTTCCCTTTTTCTCCACGATGCACCGTTATCTGCCTGTCTTGTTTCTTACCTACGGCTACCGGGTGGACTACGTCCCTGTGAACGATCGTCCGCGCATGGCCGGGAAGTCGAAATACACCAATTTCGGGCGGGCGCTCATCGGTCTTTACGACCTTTTCGGCGTGACCTGGCTTCGCAAACGGACGGCCGTGCCGCCGGTGGCCGAAGACAGTGCCGAGATGGGCGAGATGTCGGAGCGCGAGACGGCCGCCTAAGGGCGGTGACGATATCCACGGATGGGAGGAGCGAAAAGTGAGTGCTGCAGTTGCTTCGGGTTCATTGCTGGCGAACGCGACACGGGCAGAGGTGATCTGGCTCGTGGTGGGCTTTGCGGCCCAGATGATGTTCGCCATGCGGTTTCTCATTCAGTGGGTCTACACGGAGCGGGCGCGGGAAAGCGTCGTGCCGGAGGCCTTCTGGTATTTCAGCCTGGGGGGCGGGCTCATGCTGCTGACCTATGCGATCTATCGCGCCGATCCCGTCTTCATTCTGGGCCAGGCCATGGGCTTGGTCGTCTATTCCCGCAATCTCTATTTCATCTGGACCCGCAAGACGGAGCTGCGCGCGGTCGCACCTGAAAAATAGAGGTGGCGTCGGGGGGTTAAAACCATGCAGGACCGGTCGGGGGGCCAGACGTTCAGCGGAATTCGGCAGTCGGTCGCCGCGATGCCCATGCGGGACAAGGCGATCATCGTCGGATCGCTCATCGCCTTCGGCATGTTCTTCCTCGATCCCCTGGTGCTTCATTGGGCGCGCGAGCTCGACCCCAATGTCCGGCACATCTTCTGGACCATCACCGATGTCGGGAAGTCCGGCTGGGTCCTGATCCTCAGCGGCACGGCTGTGCTGGCCTTCGTCGCGCTGGGCTACCGGGCGAACCACAAACGCCTGCGGATCGGGCGGCTCTATGCGGGCCAGATCGCTGCCTTCATCTTTCTCTCGGTGGCAACCACTGGGCTGTTCGCAGCCTTCTGCAAGCTGGCCATCGGGCGGGCCCGGCCGCGGCTCTATGACGAGGTGGGGTCGTTCCATTTCTCGCCCTTCGCCTTCGATGCGGATGTCGCCTCCTTCCCATCCGGCCATGCGACCACCACCTTCGCGCTTGCCACTGCGCTTGCGCTGCTCTGGCCGCGCTTCGCCGTGCCGCTGTTCACAGCGGCGGTGTGGATCGCGGCCAGCCGCTTCCTGATGGGGGCGCATTACGTCTCCGACGTGGTGGCGGGCGCGTTCGTCGGCACGGTAGGCACGCTCCTGCTTCGGGAGCTCATGTGCGAGCACCGCACGCTATTCAAGCGCAGCGACGGCGGCCCCTGCCTGCGCGGTCGGCGGGTTGCCTCCCGGTCGCGGGGTTCGCTGCTGCCGCAATGGGCGCTCAGCCCTTCGGAATGGCTGGATCGTGTGGCGCCGGAGCGGACGGCCCTGGGGCAATCGCCCGATGGGTCTTCTCCTCCGAGTTTGGAGAAACCGGCTGAGCCCCGTTCCGAAAAGTCGGAGAGCGATATGGGGGCCCGGCTTCAGTGTAGGCCTATGATCCCCCCTCAAAGCCAGTCTCATAGGCTGCACACCGTGTCCACCCCGTAAGTCGGATGGAGCGTGGCTCCCTCGGGGGCACGCGCTCTGGCCGCACTTCCCGCTTCCGTTGCAAACACGACCGTCTGCCCGCGTGCGCGACGTCCCGCCGCGCGCGACATCAGGCCACGAGACGTTTCCCTGCGCTTGGCGTTAAACACGAAATCGAACGCGCCCTCGGAGGCCGGGAAAGCGCGTATCTTAGGCGGAAAACAAGCGGCGGGAGACGACGATCGGAATGATCAAACTGACCAAGTTCCGTGTCATTGAAATCAGTGCGGCGGTCGTTCTGACATTGGCAGCGCTTTTGATTCTCGGCTGGCAGGCCTGGGCCAATAGCGATGCACGGGCGGTTTCTCTCGCGGACGGCAAGAGCCGGTCCGGCCCAGTGCACACCCAGCCGCTTCCCTGATCTTATAAGCGCTCCCGTGAGCGTCTCCAGGTGGACGCCTTCCGGCAAACGCCAATTGTTTGCATTGAAAAAGATTGCACTTGCGGCGCTCGCGCGAAGCTCCTTAGGTGCGGCCTGAATTCGAATGCGGCGCATCTAGAAATAAGTGACTTCCGTGTCTCCGGCGAATCAGCTCGCGATCGGTAGCATTGCCGTCAGCTTCCTTGTTCTGGGGCTCAAATACTGGGCCTATGAGCTGACGGGAAGCGTCGCGCTTTATTCCGATGCTCTGGAAAGCATCGTGAATGTCGCAACAGCGGTGACCTCCTACATGGCGGTGCGCATGAGCGCCAAGCCGCCGGACGAGAACCATCACTACGGGCATGAGAAGGCGGAGTATCTCTCGGCCGTGCTGGTGGGCGTGCTGATTGCGCTGGCAGCGCTTTCCATCCTCCGCGAAGCTTATCTCGAGTTTCAGGATCCGCGAATCCTGGTGGCGCCGGCGAAAGGCCTGGCCGTCAACGGCGTCGCGACCGTGCTGAACGGCATCTGGTGCTATGTGCTGATCCGCTTCGGCCGCGCCATGAGCTCCCATGCCCTTGAGGCGGACGGCAAGCATCTGATGACCGATGTGATCACCTCGGTCGGCGTGCTGGCGGGCGTGATCGTGGCCTATCTCACGGGCTGGGCGGTGCTCGACCCCGTCATTGCCGCCTTGGTGGCCTTGAACATCCTCTGGATGGGATGGCGTGTGATGCGCGATTCCATCGGCGGACTTATGGACGAAGCGGCGCCGGAGCCGGTGATGGACCGCATCCGCGAGATCATCTCATCCAATGCCGAAGGGGCGATCGAGGCCCACGATCTCAGGACCCGGGTGGCCGGCCGGCAGACCTTCATCGATTTCCATCTGGTGGTGCCCGGGAGTATGAGCGTGGAGGCCTCCCACGACATCTGCGATCGGATCGAGGACGCCCTGCGGGCCGACGTGGAGGGGGCCAAGGTGGCAATTCACGTGGAGCCGGAGGAGAAGGCAAAGCACCATGGCGGGGTGCCGATCGTCTAAGGCGTCAATGAACCGTCACAAGGCTTGATCGCAGGCCAAGAAGGGACTACATGTCTGCTCCACGGGCCGGGTCGCGGACAGAGTCCCACCGGCGGGGCGTCTATCGTTCCCTCTGGCCTTGAAGGCCACAGCCGGTTTCTCCGAGAGAGATTCGATATCTTGGCGCGGGGTGGAGCAGCCCGGTAGCTCGTCAGGCTCATAACCTGAAGGTCGCAGGTTCAAATCCTGCCCCCGCAACCAATTTTCCTAAGCAGTTAAGTCACTGAGTTGGCCGCCCTTCTTCGGAAGCCTTTCCGAATTCGGCCAGCGCAGCCTCAGCACATCTGTGCGGCCGTGAGGTTTCGCTTTCTTGCGAAATTCGCATTAGGCGTTTGTGGGACTTCGTCTGGTGGCAGTTTGCTCGCCACAACCGAGCTAGCACATCAAAACTGTGGGTCAGAGGTTCGAATCCTGGCGCCCAGCCACCTAGTCTGGCTGTCTCGCATTCTCTGTTCACTGGTCTGACTCCGCGCCGAAGGGGCGCCGTTCCGCCACTTCCTGTCGGCCCGCACACCCAATCTGTGACCAGAGGAAACGCCGGATTTGTTTCTCGGAATGCGCACTCGCGTTCCGAGGGTTCGTAAAGTGCCACCCCCTTGGTCTTGACGGAGAGAAGCGGATTTCCTAGTGTTAATGTCGAGATCAAAGAAGCTCTCACGGGTGTCCACCCGTGGGAGCTTTTTTTTGGGGGCAGCATGACGGCGATATCCGACGGGGTTTTGAGAGTAGGGCTGTTGTTTTCCCAAACCGGCCCAACGGCATTTGTTGAACGGACCCAGTCGAATGCGGCGCGCTTGGCGATAGTCCAGATCAACGATGCGGGCGGTATTGGCGGAAAGCGGATCGAGACGATCGAGTACGATGCCGAGTCCAATCCTCAACGTTTCGCCGAGCTTGCCGAACGGTTGCTGACTGAGGACGGCGTCTCGCTCATTATCGGCTGCTATATGTCAAGCACGCGCCAGGCGATAGTTCCGATCGTCGAGCGGCACAACGCTCTCCTGGCTTATCCGGCGCCCTATGAAGGGTTCGAATACTCGCCCAACGTCATCTACGGCGGAGCGGTCCCTAACCAGCACATCGTCAAGCTAGCCCGGTACATGATGCGTTGCTACGGGCGCCGCTTTTATCTTGTCGGGACCCGCTATGCATTTCCGATCGAATCGAACCGGGTGATGATCACCGTCGTCACCGAACACGGCGGTGAAGTCGTGGCCGAGCGATACGTGCGGCTGGACAGCACCAGGCACGAATTCAACGCGATCGTCGAAGACATCCGGAAAAAGCAACCCGATGTCGTCTTCTGCACTGTGGTTGGCGAGGCTGCGCGCCGCTTCTACGAGGCTTACGAGCAGGGCTTGACTGAAAAGCCGGCAGTGGCCGGTCTAACGATCACCGAAGCCGAAGTCGCCCTCATGGAGCCGAAGCTCGCAGCAGGACACGTTACCGCTGCGACATATTTCCAATCAATAGACTCGGCAGCGAACCGTAAGTTCTTGGCTGCCTATGACGAGCGTTACGGTGGCCATACGGATGTAAACGCGATGGCGGAAACGGCATATAGCCTGACCCGGCTGCTCCTTCGCGCGGTCGAAGAGGCCGGCTCGGCGCGGCCGGAGGCAATCCGCCGCGAACTTTGCAGGCTGAGCCTGGATTCGCCTCAGGGTCCGATCAGCATGGACCCGGAGAACAACCACTTCTACCTCTGGCCCCGTATCGGCAAACTTTCCGAAGCCGGCCAGTTCGAGATCGTCGAAGAGTCCGAGGCTTCGGTAAGGCCCGACCCCTATCTGATCCACCATACTATCGATACGAGATCCGTCGAGGCGGATCTCGATGACGAACTGACCGGCGGAGCGGGCTCATCGTGATGCTGAAGTCCCTCCGCGACCTTCGAAGTTTGAGGGTCCAGATCTTCCACCCGAAGGACCGCGACGGCGATGATCTCGCCGCTCAGATCCGCAGAATTGGCTGCGAGGTAGAAATCGCGTGGCCGCTGGAAGACCTCTCCGCGGTGCATGCCGATATCGCATTCCTTCTGTGCCGCCAGGAGTACCTGGACTCCGGCGCGCTAGCGATGATCGCTGCACGAGCGCCGAGCGTGACGCTGATCGGGATTATCGAGGCAGAAAGCCCCCATTTGATCGATACCCTGGCCAAAGATGGGACGGTCGCAGTCGTAACAAAACCGATCCGTCCCTTTGGTCTATTGACAACAATAGTGCTGGCTCATAATATCACCACAAGAAATAAAATTTCTCAGGAGAGAATATCGAAGCTTGAGACGCGGCTTACGACGGTAAAAAACATAGAGCGCGCCAAGTCGATCTTGATGATGAGGAAGGGGATAACTGAAAAGGAAGCATATGAATCGATCCGTAACGCTGCCATGAAGAGGCGGGTCAATATGGAGTTGATTTGTAATACGATTATCGAAGCAGACGAGGTTTACGGTCCATGAGGAGACCGAGCTAAGATCTGTAGGATATAGCCCGAAATCTCGGGCATGGCGCGAAGTGGTCTCGCGGAAACTGTCCAACCGGAGAGTTCCAAAAAGACATCAGCCATAGAACGATTTCATAGATCCCTCAGGCGACAAAGGTTGTCGCCGCAAGGGGAAGGCAACGAAAGCCGCTACCAGCTTGATCGCTGGGGGCGGCTTTTTTTTGGCCTGCTTCGCGCGGTGAACGTGGTCCGTGCCCGTCGGGCACGAAATCAAGGAGTGAGAAAAACAGATGACGAACGCTGAAACCTCGGAAAAGGCCATGCGCGTATCATGCGATGTCGGGGGCACCTTCACCGATATCTGCGTGCTCAACGAAAGCTCCGGCAAGATGCACGTGGCCAAGGTCCCGACCACCGCCGACCCGATTGAAGGGGTTCTGGAAGGGATCTCGCAGGGCGGGGTCGATCTCAACGACCTCATCCTGTTCTCCCACGGCACGACCCTTGCCACCAACGCCCTCATCACCCGGAATTTCCCGCCCGCCGTGATGGTGACGACCGAAGGCTTCCGCGACGTGATCGAGATCCGCCGCGGTAACCGCGACGATCTCTGGGACACCTACAAGGAGATGGCGAAGCCCTATATCGGACGCCGCAATCGCCTGGTGGTGAAGGAGCGCACCGACTATTCCGGCAAGGTGGTCACGCCTCTGGATGAGGAGGGGGCTCGTGAATTGGCGCGGATTATCCGAAAGCGCGACGTCGCTACCGTGGCTGTCTGCTTCGCCAATGCCTTCATGAACGCCAACAACGAGCAGCGGATGCGGGAAATTCTGCAGGAGGAGATCCCCGGCGCGAGCGTCTCCCTCTCGAGCGACATCATGCCGGAAATCTTCGAGCACGAACGCTTCTCCACCACCGTGGCCAACGCTGTCCTGGCGCCCGTTGTCGGAAATTATGCCAGCCGGCTTGAAGCGCGAATGAAGGAGGGCGGCTACGACGAGGATGTGCTGCTGCTGCATTCGGGCGGCGGCGTCATGACTGCAAAGACGGCTGAGCAGTTCGCCGCGCGGCTCGCTGCATCCGGTATCGCGGCGGGCGCTATCGCCAGCCGGTTCGTGGCCGAGAAGGCCGGTTACAAGAACTCTATTGGGCTCGATATGGGCGGGACTTCGACCGACGTCTCCCTCTGCGCCGATGGCGAACTGCGCATGACGAAGGAGTGGTTCGTCGAATACGGCTATCCGATCTCGTTCCCCTCGATCGAGCTTCTCACCATCGGAGCGGGTGGAGGCTCCCAGGCCTGGATCGATTCCGCGAAGTCGCTGCGCAACGGCCCCCATTCGGCAGGCTCCGTTCCGGGCCCTGCCTGTTACGGGCGTGGTGGCGAAAACCCAACCAATTGTGACGCGAATGTCGTGCTTGGCCGTCTCAGCGATCGTCTCGCCGGCGGCAACGTCATGCTCGACAAAGAACTTGCCACCGAAGCGATCCGAAAGAACGTTGCCGAGCCGCTCTCAATGTCGGTCGAGGAAGCAGCCTTGTCGGTGTTGCAGGTTGCGAACGCCAACATGGGCGATGCGGTGCGTCTCCTTTCGATCCGGCGCGGACACGATCCGCGCGATTTTGCCCTGGTGGTGTTCGGCGGCGCTGGCCCGCTTCACGGCGCGGCCCTGGCCAAAGAATTGTCGATCCCCGTTGTGCTTGTACCGCCGAACCCCGGCGTCACTTCAGCGCTTGGATGCCTGCTCGTCGATATCCAGCACGATATTACGCAGATGTTTCTGTCGAGGGCGGAGGACGTCTCCATCGAAGACCTGGATAAGAACTTCCGGGCTCTGGAGGTGGAGGGCCGCGAGCGTCTGGAGCGCGAGGGCGTCACACCCGACAAGATGGTTTTCCAGCGCCGCATCGATATGCGCTATCTCGGCCAATGGCGCGCACTTTCGGTGCCCGTCTCCTCTCCGGTCAGCTCCCTCGACGAGGCGATCGAGATCTTCCACGAGGAGCATGGCCGCGAGCACAACTACTCCAGGCCAGGCGCGCCGGTCGAGGTTTACCGTATCAGCGTCATTGCCACCGGCCTGACCTCTAAGGCGAGCTTTGCCGAGTACGAGCCGGTCGACGAAGAGCCGATCCCCGCGACCACTCGCATGGTCCGCTTCGAGGAGAACCCGGAGTCGGTCGACACCCCGGTTTACGATCGCTCCACCCTCAAGACGGGGATGAAGGTTCCGGGCCCCGCGATCATCGAGCAGGTCGACTCCACCATCGTCGTGCCGCCCGGCATCACCGCCGAGGTCGACCCCTCGCTCACCATCATCATGCGCATTCCGCAGAACTAGACCGGCAAGCAGTTTGAGGATTTGAAAATGAGCAACTATCGCAACGATCTGGACCCAGTGACCTTCGAGGTCCTCAAGAACGCCTACGTAAACATCGTCGACCAGATGGCTGAGCAGATCTTCCGGACCTGCTATTCCTTCGTCATCTACTCGCGCGATTTCTCATCCGCCCTCTGCGATGCCAATGGCGACACCATCATGCAGGGGAGCGGGGACATCGCCGCCCACGTCGGCACCCTCCATTACACGTGCAAGGCGGTGATCGAGAACTTCAAGGACGACATTCACCCGGGTGACGTATTCGTTGTGAATGACGTCTATCAGGGCGGCACGCACTTCAATGACACCCGCATCGTTCGGCCCATCTTCTACAAGGACGAACTGCTCGGCTTTTCCCAGGCCAATGGCCATTGGGCAGACGTCGGCGGCGCTGTTCCGGGTTCCTTCAACGTCAACGCGATCGACCATATGGGCGAAGGGTTGCGGATCACGCCGACACGTGTCTGGAGCAAGGGTGTCTACCTGACCGACGTGGGGCGCTTGATCTCATCGAACACCCGCGCGCCTGCCGATATCATCGGCGATATGCAGGCTCAGGCCGAAGCGACGCGCGTCGCCGAGCAGGAGATATGCCGTCTCGTCGAGAAATACGGCCTCGATACCATCAAGAGTTCGTTTGGGCTTGTTCAGGATTACGTCGAGACGCTCACTCGCCAGAGGGTTGCCGAGCTGCCGGATGGTGTGTGGGAAACTGAGGACTATATTGATGTCGATCCGGCGCAAGGGGAGGGGCTGATCCCGATCAGGGTCCGGATGACCATCTCGGGGGAGAAAGTCCATTACGACCTCTCCAAATCCCATCCCAAGGCGATTTCGAGCTTCCTGAATGCCTGTTTCGGTGGCTCATTCGCAGCGATCGTTGCAGGCACCAAGATGCAGTTCCCGGAGATCCCGCTAAACTCCGGTTTCTATCGCGTGGTGAGTGTTGATCTCGGCCCCGAGGGCTCCGTCGTCAATGCTTCCTGGCCAACGCCGGTCGCGGGCTTTTGCTCCGGTCCGTTCGAGAAGATCATGAACTCGATCTTCGAACTGTGGGCTGAGATCCTTCCCTCCCGCGCCATGGCATGCACCTTCAATCTCGACTACTTGCTGATCGGCGGTCGCGACGGACGTCAGCCCGGCCATCAATACTACATGTGGTACGACTGGATGGTCGGCGGCTGGGGGGCCCGGAACGGTCGCGACGGCTGGAGCGCGACCGGTCCTGTGTTCGGCGTCCAGCTCGGCACCCAACCTTTCGAGGGTCAGGAGCGTCTAGCCCCGGTGCTCACGACCCAGAATGAGCTGCTCGTCGATTCCGGCGGGCCGGGCCAGTTCCGTGGCGGTCTCGGTGTCCAGAAAAGTGTCATCATGACGGACATCGATCGCAGCGTCGTCTCCTATTGCTGCGACCGCGAGCGCTCCATCACCTGGGGGCTGTGGGGTGGATCTCCCTCCCTGCCTCACGGCGTCTGGCTCAACAAGGGCTTCGAAGAGGAACGCTTCCTCGGCTCCCTGTTCTCCAATGTCCCGCTGGAGTCCGGCGACATCGTCGGCCGGCCTTCCGCCGGCGGCGGCGGGCTGGGAGATCCGCTCGAGCGCGATCCACAGGAAGTCTGCGAGGACGTCGCCGACGGCTATGTCTCCATCGAGCGTGCCCGCACCGATTACGGCGTCGTCGTCGAGGAGGTGGACGCCGATCTCGCCGAGTACAAGGTGAACCGGGAGGCCACCCTCGAAGAGCGGACCTACATCCGGGCCAACCGTCGCAAGTGGCTGGACGAAG
The DNA here is from genome assembly GCF_042676065.1 of Methyloligella solikamskensis. Taxonomy (NCBI): domain Bacteria; kingdom Pseudomonadati; phylum Pseudomonadota; class Alphaproteobacteria; order Hyphomicrobiales; family Hyphomicrobiaceae; genus Methyloligella; species Methyloligella solikamskensis. The sequence continues at coordinate 788,160 of NZ_JBHTJO010000001.1, forward strand.
ACGCGGAATCGGTCGCAGCCCGGTACCGCTCGAAGGAACTCGACATGTACGACCTGATCCGCCGCTACGGCGTGATCGTCGACTGGGGGGCCGGAGACCTTCTTCCCAAAACCACCGACCAATTCCGCGCGATGCTGAAGCGGCGGACGGTTCCCTATTGGGACAAGTCGGCGAGCGATCCTCGAGACAGCTCCATCACGCTCAAGGTCGCTTGAGCATCACATCATAAGCCTTCCGGGCCACCGGCCCGGAAGGTCTCCCCGGAGGAAACGCATAAGCAAGATAGGTGCAACGACACCACCCTTCCGCACGCAACAGGGGAACTTCCATGACTTCGAATCTCAATCGCAGAAACGTATTGAAGGCCGCCACCAGCGCGGCCCTGGCATCGCCATTTCTCATCAGAAAGAGTTGGGCCGCCGAGCCGATCCAGATCGCCGGTATCCACGACGCCTCCGGTGGCATCGACATCTACGGCCGGCCGATGATCAATTGCCTCACCATGGCCGTCGAAGAGCTGAACGAGGCCGGAGGCGTCCTCGGCCGCAAGCTCGATCTGAAGCATTACGACCCACAGTCCAACATGCAGCTCTATGCGCAATACGCGACAGAAGCTGCGACCCGCCAGCGGGCCTCCGTCGTATTCGGCGGCATTCTGTCGGCGTCCCGGGAAGCGATCCGGCCGATCCTTTCCCGTTATCGCACGCTCTATTTCTACAGCCTCCTCTACGAAGGCGGCGTGTGCGATCGCAACACGTTCTGCACGGGGTCGACGCCCGGTCAGACGCTGGAAAAATTCACGCCATACGTGATGGACCGGTTCAAGGGGAAGAAGATCTACACCCTCGCGGCCGACTACAATTACGGTCAGATCACCGCGAAGTGGATCCGCAAGTTCGCCCAGGAGAACGGCGGCGAGGTCGTCGCGACCGATTTCTTCCCGCTCGACGTCAACGACTTCGGCGCGACCATCCGCAAGATCCAGGAAGCCCAGCCCGACATCATCATGTCCGTCCTGGTGGGCGGTGCCCATAACTCCTTCTATCGCCAGTGGGTGGCCGCGGGCATGAAGGACAAGATCCCCATGGCCTCCACGACCTTCGGCATCGGCAACGAGCAGGTCCTGACGTCGCCGGAGGAGCATAACGGTATCATCGTCTCCTACGCCTATTTCGACGGCATCCAGACGCCCGAGAACCAGGACTTCCTCAAGCGCTACTACAAGCGTTTCGGCGACGATGCCGATGCGGTGACCGAAGGCGGAGCGATGACCTATCACGCCGTTAATCTCTGGGCGAAAGCCGCGGAGAAGGCCGGCACAGTGGAGCGCGTTCCCGTCATCGAGGCGCTCGAAACGGGAATCGATTTCGTCGGGCCGGCCGGAAAGACCACCATCGATCCGCCGACCCATCACAATATCCTCGACACCTATATCGCCGAGGTCCGCGACAACAAATACGAAGTCCTGAAGAGCTTCCCGCAACAGCCGCCGACCGACACTCAGGCAGTCTGCGATCTGGTCGAGAATCCCAGCGACAATCAGCAATACGTGATTGAGGTCCCGGAATAGGGGCCTGGGACAGGGCGCTTCGAACGCAGCTCCTGCGCCGGCCCATTGCGATGGGTTCGGCGCGGGAAACTGCCAACCGGCATCTCTAGATCGGGGCGGATATGGATTATCTCGTCATCATTCTTCTGCAGCTGGCGATCACCGTCGCCAACTTGCTGCTCATCAGCGCGGGTCTCGCCGTCATCTTCGGCATGATGCGCGTTATCAACTTCGCCCATGGCGAGTTCCTCATGCTTGGGGGATACGCCACCATTATTTCCCATCACCACGGTCTGAATCTTTGGCTGGCGATATTCCTTGTCGCGCCATTGGTTGTCGGCGTCGTCGGGGCGATCGTCGAGTATCTCGTGATACGCCATCTCTACGGGCGCATGATCGACACGATGCTCGCCACCTGGGGCATCAGCCTGGTTCTGATCGGCCTCGTGACGGTCATCTACGGCAATTCCGTCTCCGGTATCTCGACCCCGCTGGGTAGCGTGAGCATCGGCCGGTTCAGCGTCGGGCTCTACGACCTCGTGCTGGTTGCCGTTGCGGTCATCATGACCGTTGCCGGGTGGCTTGTCCTGACGCGGACCTCGATCGGCCTGATCGCGAGAGCGACGATGCAAAACCGCGAAATGGCATCGGCGCTCGGCGTCGATCAGGGGCTGGTCTATCGCTTTACCTTCATCGTCGGCGCTGCCCTCACGGGCTTGGCCGGAGGCCTGATCGCCCCGATCACCGGCGTCGTGCCGACCATCGGAGCGACTTATCTCGCCAAGGCCTTCATCACCGTCATCTCCGGCGGCGCGGCCATCATCGCGGGCACCGTCTCCGCCTCCGTCCTGCTCGGCAGCATCAACACGATCATGTCGTTTCTCACCACACCCGTCCTGGCGGAGGTCGCGCTTCTGTTCGCCGCTGTGATCCTGCTGCGTCTGCTGCCTCAGGGCATCACCGGCCGTTTCTTCAGGAGGTCGCTGTGAAACCTGTATCGATCCTTGGATATGTCCTGCTTGCGGGCGCCGCGGCCTATGCGCTTCTGGTCGTGCCGGCAAGCGGGGACATGAGCCTGATGATCAATGGCTCGATCTACGCAACCTACGGCATCCTGGCTCTGTCTCTTGCGCTGGTCTGGGGGTTCGCTGGTATCCTGAGCTTTGGCCAGGCGTCTTTCTTCGGACTGGGCGGCTACGCCTACGCCGTCGTCGCTCTAAATTCCGGCGACACGACCCTGGCGGCGTTCGCAGCCATCGCCGTGGCCGCACTCTTCGCGCTCATGCTCGGATACTTCATGTTCTGGGGCCGGATCAGCGACGTTTATCTCGGTGTGATCACCTTGACGATCTCGCTGATCCTCTACCGCTTCTTCAATCAGACGGCGGGCTCGGAATGGACCATTGGCGTGGCGCCCCTCGGTGGGTTCAACGGCATCCCCTCCACGCCGATCCTCACATATATAGGGCAACCGGATCAGCCGTTATGGCCGGAGCAGATCTACGTCCTCGCCGTCCTGGTGCTGCTCTTCTTCTATGTTCTCAGCAAGGCGGTCCTGACCACACGCTTCGGCAGGATCGTCGTCGCCATCCGCGAGAACGAGCAGCGGGCGGAGCTGCTGGGGTATGATTCCAGATTTTACAAGCTCGGCATCTTCACCCTCGCCGGTGCGATGGCAGGGGCGGCCGGGGTCCTGTTCGCCAATTGCGTGTTCGTCAGCCCTAACATGTTCAACCTGCAAACCAGCAGCCAGCTGCTGATCTGGGTGATCGTCGGCGGGCTGGGCACGCTGGCCGGACCTGTCATGGCCTGCTTCCTCCTGCTCATGCTCTCGACCTATCTGGGCACGGTGAACAGCTCCGGCGGTCTCGCCTGGCTCGATCCGAATCTCGTGCTCGGCATTCTGCTTACCGCTGCCGTCCTCCTGTTCCCAAAAGGGCTGCTGCCCATGGTCACCGGGGTCGTCGAACGGCTGTTCCGGGCGATCACCGCTCGGCGCAGCGGCAGCTCCGTGACCGCCGCATCGACCGAGAGGCCAATGCCATGAACGATTTCTCAATCATGAAGACCGAGAAGCTGACCATGCGCTTCGGCAGCGTTGTGGCGGTGGATGGGGTCGATTTCAGCATCCGCGAGGGCGAGCTACGCTGTCTCATCGGCCCCAACGGCGCCGGCAAGAGCACATTCTTCAAACTTCTGACCGGCCAGCTTGTGCCGTCTTCGGGAACGGTTCGTTTCAAGAAGCGTCCGATCTCAGGACGTTCGGTGGCCGAGATCGCAAATGCCGGTATCGGCATCAAGACCCAGGTGCCGAGCGTGTTCGACAAGCTCAGCGTCGCGGCGGGTATCGAGCTGGCCGCGGCGCGAAAGCTACCGTCGGAGCTTGCCAAAAAGCGCACCGAGGAAGTGCTGGAACGGGTGGGGATCACTGCTCTGGCCAAGTCGCATGTTGGCGAGCTCGCCCATGGTCAGCGACAGCTCGTCGAGTTGGCTATGGTCGTCGCGCCGGCGCCCGATCTCATCCTTCTCGACGAGCCGGCGGCCGGCATGACCGGCAGCGAGGTGGAGCATATCGGCGAGCTCATCGTCGAGCTCGCCCGGTCGAGCGCCGTCGTCGTCGTGGAGCACGACATGGAGTTCATTCAGCGCATCGCTCAATCCGTCACCGTCTTCAATCAGGGCGCGATCCTCACCGAAGGCCCCGTCGAAAAGGTACTCGCGGATCCGCGCGTGCAAGACGTTTATCTCGGGAAGGCAGCAGCATGAATCTGCTCGAAGTCGACGGGCTGGGATCCGGCTATCAAAGCATTCCTATCCTTCGTGACGTTTCCTTCTACGTGGTGGAAGGGGAGTTCCTGGGCATCCTCGGCCATAACGGCATGGGGAAGAGCACTCTTTTGAAGACGATCAGCGGTGAGATCAAAGCGACCAGCGGGACGATCTCCTTGGGCGGAACCGACGTGACTGCGATGCCGGCCCATAAGCGCGCGAGGAGCGGCATCGGCTTCGTCCCCCAGGGCAGACGCATCTTTCCAGGTTTGACCGTGCGGGAAAATCTCGAGGTTGCCGCCTTGGCTGCCGGAAAGAGCCCTGCGGTCGTGGACGAGGTGCTAAAGAGCTTTCCGAGGCTGATGCCGATCCTGGACCGGGCGGGGGCCGTCCTCTCCGGCGGCGAGCAGCAAATTCTCGCCCTTGCAAGATGTCTATGTGGCGGGCCGCGGCTCATTCTTCTGGACGAGCCGACGGAGGGAATTCAGCCGTCGATCCGCGCGGAGATCATCGATCTCCTGAAGGAGCTGGGGCAGAAGCACGCCTTTGCCATGGTGCTCGTGGAGCAGAACGAGCAGTTCCTCTCCAGTCTCTGCGAACGCACATATGTGTGTGAGAAGGGCAGGTTGAAGGAGCCCGAATTCGTTGCAGACGGAATTGGCTGAGCAGCCGGTCCTGAGGTGCACTTCGATGTCCCGACCCGTATTCTCGAAGCACACGAGGCTCAGCATCGAAAATGGGGGCCCGGTTGCCAGCGGACGCGGAAGGCCGCTGCACCCGGATTGCCCTCAGCTTCCCCTCGGCGTGTTGACCCAGATGATCTTGGTTCCTTCGGCGCTTCGGCAGCGCCAGGAATGGGGGCGGTCGGTACGAAAATTGATCGAGTCCCCTGCCGCCGCCCGATAAAGCTTCCCATCCACGACCAATTCGATCTCCCCCTCCAGGACGTAACCGAATTGCTCGCCTTCCCGGGTGGCCGGTTCGCCGCTGGAGGCATCGCTGGCCAAATGAAGGAGAGTGCACTCAAGCATGCGGCCGTCCGAGTTCGCCGCCAGCGGCTCAATGCGGCTTCCATCGCCGATCTGGGGATCGTCGAACGAAAGCCGCTTGGCCGCCGCCATGACAGGCGCGTCGGTGTCGCCTTCCTGTTCGAAGAGCTCGCTGACTGTGAATCCTAGAGCGGTGGCAAGTCTCTGCAAGGTCTTTAGCGACGGCGCGGCGCGGCCGTTCTCGATTCTGGAGAGCAGTGACTCTGAGCATTGGGCCAGATCGGCGACCTCCTTCAAGGTCCGGCCATGCAACCTTCTCGCAAAGCGAATCTTGCTTCCCAACTCCATGGGATTCCCCTTCCCGTGCACATGCCCGATATACGTCTCCTTGAACCGAAATCAAGCGAAAACACCATGGTTCTAGGGAACTCGCTTGGCATTTTGCGAACAGCGGGGCCAATTCAGCGAAATATCATTCGGCTATTCATCGGAATCTTGTTCCAGGTGGAAGCTCCGAATTCAAGGTTTCCCTGAACCTTGCAAAAAATTCAAGAAAGTTGTCGCCGCATGGTGCAAGACGGCAACAGCGCAATGACCAATTATTGACCAGAGGGGTTTGGCCTAACGATCTGGAATATATTGATATTGAGGTGGTTCGGCCCATATTTTCGGCGGTGCCGATTTATTCAACAGAGACTGCTAACTTTCACTTCATTCATGGCGCTTGACATATACGCATGGCTTTCGCAAACCAGAAGGCATCGCAGATCAACTGCAACTTCGGGGGATAAGCCAATGTATTTGTCAGTAGAACGCAGCAGCTCGACTGTCGGGTCCGCCACGCCTTCGGTGCTCGCCAGCGTCGCTTTGGTAACAGGCATCAATAATGCCTCCGGAGCGCCGGTGGCCCGACTGCTCCATGCGCCGGCTCAGCCGGTCTAACTGAACCTCACCTCAAATCTGAACGAACGACGTGGCGTTGCCGTCCCGCCGGACGCCGTCACCCGCGCGTCAAAGCGAGCTTGCCGCCGAGCAGGCGGACGAACGGAAAGGACCGAATAATGAAAGTCAGAGCAAACCCGAAAGGGACCGCCAAATACGCATCACGAATTTATTGGCTGGCATGGGCTATTGCCCTTTGCTTGGTACTAGCGCTGCCGGCGCAGCGCGCGCTCGCGGGCGGGACCTCCGCGCCGGGCTTCACCTCGGGGATTCCGATCTACGCGATCTTCCCCAAGGGGATGTACTATCTCAACCAGACCTTGTCGAATGAGCGTGAGGTCGGCGAAGTGGACAACCGATCTAACGCCAATGTCTTCTTCTTCTACTATCAGAGCGATATTGAGATCGCGAATGGTCCACTTTCATTCGTCGTCGCGCCCACGGTTTTCGACGTGACCACAACGGCCGGCTATCACAACACTGGCCTCTACAACACCTACTTCGCGACTCAGATCAGTTGGGAGATCGCTGACGGTCTCTATGTTGGCGGCCGGCTAGGCGGCTATATTCCGCAGGAGGACGATATCGCCTACAATTATGGAACCATCGAGCCGCGGTTTGGTGCGACCTATCTCAAAGGCGGTTGGCAGGCGACGGCGAACTTCATGTTCGGGTTTCCGACCGGCGGCTCCGATGCGGATATCGCGCCGAACTACTTCGTCACGGATTTGTCGGTCACCAAGGCCTTTGGAAAATGGAGCGTGGGACCGGTGGCCCATGCGTCGGCTGATCTCGAAAGCCCGTATCCAGGCTATGAGGAGCAGAGCCAGTTCGCCTTGGGGGGGGCTTGTTGGCTACGATTTCGGGGGCGCAAGCTTACAACTGAAGCTGACCCGGGATATCACCGAAGAGAACTATGGGGGCAAGGAGACCGCCGTCTGGACCAATCTGTTGGTCAAACTTTGGTAAGAAAGTTCGGCGTTCCCGTGGATTTGGTCCATGGGGACGCCGCTCTCTAGAGCGACCTTAGGATGGTCCTCTTGCAGCGATTTAGTCCATCTTTTCCCATAGGCAGTCGTCTCCGTGAGGATGCGAGGCCCGCTGCCCCGCTGAGAGTTAGCTAGGGGATGCCCCGCTAAGGTATCTTTGGCAGAACGGTGCGCCGGTAAATGGCGGCACAATATCTGACGGCTCCGTGCGCGTCCTCACCGATGATGGGGGGCTCATCCAATGGACCAAAAGACGCGCCCGGTTTTCGGAAGCGGCCTGGCTCATCTGTTGGCGGCAGGACAAGATTTTTCCGATGCCGATCTTCTATTGGAAACGACACTGCTTTAACTAGCACATTTCCTAGCACACATAGCATTCCTAGAGATAATAAGCTTTCGAAAACAATTTTTTATTGGGTCCGTCATTCGTCTCATAACCTGAAGGTCGCAGGTTCAAATCCTGCCCCCGCAACCAACTTTGTAGACTCCCGAAAATCGCCGCCCTTCCGGGGCGGCTTTTTCGTTTCGGCGGCCAGGCTCAGGATACCGGCCAGATCGCCGTGCAGGTCGATGGCCATGGTGGTTTTGGAGCCTTCCGGCTGCGGATGCAGCACGATCTTATCGACTAGGTCCCGGATGATGGCGACCGCCTCATGGCGATGGTCTTCATCGGCCAGAGCGTCGTGCAAGCGGTCAACTTCCTTGCGGTAGTGCTCAGCCATGTTCGGATGCAGCAGTGCCGGCGGCTCTTCCGTCTCATCGATCAGGCGCTGCAGCTCTGCCTTTCGCCGTTCAAGATTGAGCATGCGCTCTTTGACCTGGGAGGCCGGCACGCCGTCCGTGATGGCATCGATCAGCCGGTCGGTGTTTCTGGTCACCTTGCTCAGCTCGGCCTGATAGCCGGCAAGCTGACTGGTTGCTTCGATGCGCAGCTTGTTCATGTGACGCGTGTACTCTTCACAGAAAAGCGCGAACAGCTCGGGCTCCATCAAATGATGGGCGAGCGCATCGAAGATCGTTGCCTCTAGCAGATCACGGCGCATGGTGCGGCGGTTATCGCAGGTGCCCTTGTTTCGCGCATTGGCGCAGCCGACCCGCACACCGTTGAGGTTGACAATCCCGCCGCCGCAGACACCGCAACTCATCAGCCCGGAGAACAGATAGCGCGGACGCTTGCGGTCCCAAAAGCCGCTCGTGTTCCAATCTGCTTTTTGTGAGTCTTGCCGTGCCTTCACGGCCTGCCACAGATCATCGTCGATGATCCGCAGTGCCGGCGCGTCCTGGATGATCCAGTCCTTTTCCGGGTTCAGACGCGAAACGCGCTTTCCCGTCTCCGGGTCTTTGATATAGCGCAGCCGGTTCCAGACGAGCCTACCGATATAAAGCTCGTTATTGAGAATGCCGGTGCCGCGTTGACGGTTGCCGTGAATGGTTGACGGTCCCCAGCCCTTATTGCCCCTTGAGCCCGAAGGGCCGGCAATCTTTTCGGCATTGAGGTCTTTGGCGATCGCGCGCGGAGACCTTCCGGCGGCATATTCGCTGAAGATGCGACGGACGATATTGGCTTCGGTGTCATTGATGGTGCGCTCGCCACGCTGCGGTGTCCCGTCTGACGCTACCTTGCGCACCACATCATAGCCGTAGGAGTTGCCGCCGCCCGACTTGCCGGCCTCGACACGTCCGCGCAGGCCGCGCCGTGTCTTATCGGCAAGGTCTTTGAGAAAGAGCGCATTCATCGTGCCTTTCAGGCCGATATGTAGATCAGAGATATCACCTTCGGACAGGGTGATGATCTGGACATCAGCAAAGCGCATGCGCTTGTAGAACGATGCGATGTCAGCCTGATCACGTGACAAGCGATCCAGAGCCTCGGCAACAACGATCTCGAATTTGCCGGCAAGTGCATCTTCGATCAGCCGCTGAATGCCATGGCGCAGCATCGAAGCGCCCGAGGTGGCGTGGTCTTTGTATTGGCCGGCGATTTCCCAGCCTTCGGCTTCAGCGCGTTCCTTACACAGCCGGAACTGATCCTCGATTGAGGCCTCTTGCTGCTGGTCGGAGGAGTAGCGGGCATAGATGGCGACGCGAGTCATTGATCGTTCCCTCCGCAGGGGCGTGGGCGGCTTTGCTGATCGTGTTCGGATTGCAGAGCGGCATAGTCGCGTTCGGCAGCGCGCTTGGCAAGATAGCGCACCAGGTCAGAGAGGCGCTCAAAGCTCTCCCGTCTATCCTGGGCCGTCTTCTGATTTTGCCGCGCCTGTTCCATGTCTCCGTTATGGAGACGAAGGGCAGAATCCACACGGTCACGACCTGGTCACGCCGGAAGCCTTTCTCACAGCGCCGTAACAGATAGAGTTAATATTATGTTAAATAGTTGTATAGGATAATAAATATACAACCTTTGATTATATACCTATTGAAGAGAGGCCTGAATCATGGATATGCCAAAGTATATAAACCTAAACCAAGCGCGTCTGTTGCTGGATAAAATGGGCGTCAATCTATCCGACAGACAAATCAAGCGGGCGGCAGAGCCGGATGTACATGGGCGGCGCAAGCTGCCCTTTTTTATTGATCCGAGTGATGGAAAACTGAAGATAGAGCGCGGTTCACTGGTGCGAATTTACAATCAGTTGCAAGTAGACGCTGAAAAGAACTTGCGTGAATAAAGCAACTGTGATTCTTTATAAGGATACTGAAATTGATTTTATATGTCAGATATTAGGAAGCGGGTAGGTAGCAAAGGCACCACGTACCAAGTCCGATACCCCAGCACGAAAACCAAATCGGGCTACGCATACGCCACCTTCAACACCATGAAGGAGGCGAGGGCTTTTCGTGAGGACGCCGCGGCGCGGCAATCCTTAGAAGCTGCATCTCAGCCGCTCTCAGTTAGCGAAGGCGTACAAATCTGGCTCGATGTTTGTGAGAAGGAAGGACGGGGCGGCCGCAGTCCGGTAACGACCTACACGCTGAAAACCTATCGCTATCGTGCTGAGATCATCAAAGCATATGACTGGCCTAAGCCACTCAATGAGCTGACAGCCCCGGATGTCGTGGAGTTCCGATCATGGCTTCTCAAAAACCATAGCCGCGATCAGGCTCGCAAAGTCCTATCTTACTTTCATTCTATGGTGCTCGAACTTGTCAATCGCGGCCAGCTAAAGCATGACTTCGCCGCGGGTGTGCGGGTCACTGCGGCATCCCGTTACGACGAGCCGGTGCAAATCCCTACTGAGCGTGAAATTCATCAGCTTCTCTCGGCTGCCGATCGGCTTGCGAACCATCGCAACCAACAGATCGCTAAGACGTGGGAACGCTACCGCCCGATGCTGTACCTTGCTGTGGACAGCGGTATGCGGCCCCAAGAGTATCTCGTTCTGCCGCGAGAAAATCTGACTGACCGCGGCGTCACAGTGGACCGCGCCCTCGACGCCGGAGGCAAACACATATCCGCCACCAAGACGGCAGCAGGTCGCCGCTTCATCGATCTCAGTCCCGACACCATCGATATGGTCAAGCACTATGCCGATCACATTGCCCCCCCGAACAAGTTCGACCTAGTCTTCCCAACTGCAAACGGAACCTGGCTCAGCTCAAACAACTGGCGTCGAAGAGGTTTTCAAACGGCGTGTGTGGAAGCTGGGCTCGTCGAAGAAGAGGAAATAGACGGCGAGACGGTCGCAGCGCCTAAGTACAAGCCTTACGACCTCAGGCACTTCTACGCATCGATGTTGATTGCGAATCGCGTCAATCTGAAAAGGATTCAGAGGTTGATGGGTCACTCGGATATTCAGACCACCCTGAATATTTATGGCCATGTAATAGAGCGTGTCGAATGGGAAGAACAGGAGCAGACTTGCTTGATTGCGTCGATGTCTCGAAAGTCATGTGGCAAATCTGTGGCAAGTTCTCCCTAACCCTTAGAACCCAAGGCTTTTAGTCAGGACTGAAAATCCTTGTGTCGGTGGTTCAAATCCGCCCCGAGGCACCATTTAAAATCAATGACTTAGCACGCAAACACTAAGAGAAACAGCGTTTAGAGGTGTCTTTTGCCACAAAATGCCACCCCTCTGTAACCCGCAAGAATCCGCCATTCTCTTATTTGAGCTTTTTCGCCTTGTGGCAAGTTTGTGGCAACAATACTCTCTGGGTTATTATGGAGGCGAGGCTCTATGGTTGCTCTAAAGCGCTCCGAAATGCGTTTGATTGATGAAATATTCGAAATGGGTGGCGGTTATGTGCTCGATTTCTCCAACCGCAGTTTCGCTGAATTTTTCGAGGACGAGTTCGGAATCGACATTTACAGCGGCAAGTACGACGCGCGTGGGACTTCCAAAGCAAACCACCTGCGCTCCCTAATCGAGCTTGAGGACGGATATTTCGTTGGACAGGTATTGCGAAAGCTATGGGCTTACCGGGGCGACATGCGCGGGCCACAGCACATCGGCACGCAGGAAGATATGCGCGATCAGGAGAAGCTGTTCGGGCTGATCCAAAAGATCGAAGCGGGCACGCGAGCGCCGGTTACGACTTCACTGTCCGGCGCGGCCGGCATTCTGAATCTCGATACGGTATCGCGCGATCTGCAACGTGCGCTCGATAGCGCCAAGACCGACCCTGAAGACGCAGTGACGGCTGCCTGTTCGACCGTCGAAAGCGTCTGCCGTTCCATTCTTGTCGAGTTAGGTGAACCGCTCCCTGCAAAGAAAGATATCAAAGGGCTCTTCAATGCCGTAAAGAAACCGCTCGGTCTTTCGCCGGATCGCACCGACATCGATCCGCAGATTACAGACGACGTGCGCAAGGTCCTGGGCGGTCTAGCCACCGTCATTGAAGGCGTTGGGGCGCTGCGTACCCACGGCGGCGATGCCCATGGTCGCGAACGGGGCTACACCCGGATCGATCAGCGCATTGCCAGTCTGGCCATCCATGCGGCAAGCACCGCTGCGCTCTTTCTGATCGAAACCTGGCAACGCAAGTTCCCGAGCCGTGAATTGCCACGCGCTGTCGAAGAGTAATGGAAGCGCCCCCTTACGGGGACGCTACCGGCTGCAGGTGGCGGGAAAGCCGGCGATTCAGTTCGCGCTGGACATTCTCGTGTGAAGCGATCGCATTGCTGCGCTGGTGTGAACCAGCCTTGCTGCAGGCAAGCTCTTGGTCGATTGCGGCGAGCAGCGAAAACAGCTCGGCGATGCTGTGGGTTTTGAGTTCCTGGGCCAAAATCAGACGGCTCATTGTCTCCTCCTTTGTCTGGAGGCCCCGCCCATCGGGACCTTTCCTGGAGGAGCGCGGAATCCGTTCCGCATAGGCGCAGCGCACCTTTAGGCCGCAACGAAAGTGGAGGAGCTTCGTCACTTGTGACGAACGCTTGCGCCTGATGCCTATCAGGGCGGTATCCCGGTTTTCAGAAAGGTTCTGTGGCGGTAGTCGTCAGGGTAGGAGGAGAAGTCGAGCCTGCTGGTTATGGCTCTGGTACGCGAAGCGCGCAGGACAAATGAGTTGCTTTCCGCTGCTCGCGCTTAGGCGCAAGAGTCACTGCCTAAAGCCGGACTGACTGCATCCGGGGCGGCATTAATCGCTGTAGTCAAAAAAGTATTCTCTCTGCAACCGGCTGACAATGTGAATGAAGGCGTGCTTGCACTCCCAGCTTGTTCCGGGCTCGTCTATCCGGTTGGCGCTCCAATCACCATCATCGCCCTGAGCCTCAACCGATGCGCGAATGGTTTCGCAGCCCTCCTGGCGAAGCTCAGACTCGATCATCGTTTCGAGCTCGGAGGCGGTGCTTCTCTGTCTTTGGTCCATATCTCCTTATAGGCTGAGTCGGCCCGCTTTCTGCAATCCGCCTGCCGCTTGCCGAACCCGCGATCAGTTGTGCTTTGAGTCGCTTCGCTCATGTTTCTAGCGATAGGAGGCAGGCGGCGCTTGTTCTCGAAACGTGCGGTGGTGTTTCGGGATTTCGCTAAACGCGCGCCATTGGTCTGCTTCCGCCGTTTTCAAGAGGGATTGCTCTTAATCGACGCCAACTTGGCCGCCTTTGCCGCAGCTGCAACAGCTTGCCCGCTCCATTCGCGTGCGCTCCCGTGTGAGCTGTTCCCCTGGCGGTGCAGCTAGCGGACTGCAGCCGTCCTGATCAGTGGGCGTAAAGAGCAACCCACTTGAAAAGGAGAAAGACAATGACACGTGATAAAAACCAAAACACAAGCACCAACCGCGAATCCAAAGCGCCGGCCTTTATCGCCTGGCACGTTTCAGAGCGGGACGAGAAGTCCTTCTGGAGCCGTATCGGCGCGGCCTGGGATCACAAGGACGGCGAGGGCATGACCCTTCAGCTGGAAACGGTTCCGATGAACGGACGCATCGTTCTTCGCAAGCCGCAGGCTGATGAGGACGCTGGTCAGTCCTAATCCGAAGAGGGGTGCAAAAGATGCGCCCCTCTTTTTCTTAGCCACGCACTTGACCTTAAAGCTTAAACCCGTATAGATAATTTCTATAACAATAAAAAGGATGTATTAATGCTTGTATTAAGAGATATATTTCATTTTAGACTGCGCTCTAAACAGATAAACTTGTTGGCTGCCATAGAGAAAGACGATATTTCCAAGATGGAGGGGATTCTCTCGGAAGGCCTTAACCCGAACCGGGTACTGGCTCTGCCGGTCAAGGAGCACCGTGTGCCGCCGTTATTTTTCGCAGCGTTGACTGGCAAGAAGGACGCGGCTGCCCTCCTACTTCGGTACGGCGCGGATGCGAATTACGCCGACGACAACGGGTACACCGCACGTGACCGTGCCGTCGAGTTTGGCCATAGTGAAGTGGCAAACATGCTTGCGAAAGCTGAGCTCGCGCAGTCGAATGGCAAAGGTCCCCAGCCGCCGCAACCAAAATGATCTCGCGTTGACACCAGGGCCTTCGCGTTATTGACTTGCTCGCAGGCCGGGGGCAGTCATGGCAACGCTTCCAGACATAAGCGAGTCTGAACTTGATTCTCTGAGCGAGGTTCAGCTCACAGCTCATTCTAAAGAATACTTGACCACGGGCGATCACGAGATCGCGCGCTATTATCAGGAAGAGCTCTTAATGCTGGGTGGCCAGCCGGTATTCGGAGCGCCCGGCTTGTCCCCCGAGGAACTAAAGAAGCAAGCAAAGGCGCTGTCGCGCGCTGTCAAACGTTTCGCAGACAAACACATGGAGAAGCTGAGAGAGCTCTGCGTCCGCTTCGACTATTGTGCGAAGATGGCACAAGCTGCGGGCAGGTTTCAAAACGAGCTTCCAGTCCTCAAAGGTCTCGCTGAATTCGGCTCGTTCAGCATGCTCGGTGCACCTGTCTTCAGCCTGAGCTGGTACCTCATGAAGTACAGGGTCCTCGACAAGTATATTTGCCAGTGCGACCAGCAGGGCGCCGCGCCTGCACCCTGAGTCGTGCAGCTTCCTATCCTCACGGGTTACAGCTTCCTAATGCCAGTCAATCGGCATGATGCGGACATAGCTGCACTGGCCGTTTACCGGGCGGCCATGGCGCCAGCCCTGAATGCCGATATAGCGGCAATCGCTGTAGGTGACGCACTGGCCGTAGGCCTTGTGACACCGATAGGCGATCATCAGGTGCGGCGTGCCGTAGATCAGGCCCAAGCTGATTATGACCAGAAGCAGCCAGGTCTTAATCCGCGGGCGGATAAGCCAGCGCAGGGCGGGACCGATGGCGATGCGGCCTCGGTTGGGAGTGATCCGGCGCGCGCCGGTAACGGTGACCTCAAAGTCAGACATTAGCTTCCTCCTTCTTTTGATAGGTGAGCGTGACAAGCGGTTTGCTTTGCGGATGCGCCCCTTCGACAGGGTTGGGCGCAGCCCAATGGTTCCAGGGCGCGACATCCCAGAAGGCGACTTTGTCGGCCAGCACCGGCGGCAGGCTTTTGACCAGCAGGAGCTGCTTGATTGCCGGTAGCTGACGGATTTCATCGGCGGAGAGCAGGGGACGTCCGGTTTCGCCGAGCGTTTCACCGACCTGATCGTCAGCCTCGCGGCCAAGATTGAAGCTCTTGGTCTTCATCGTCCTGGTGCCGAGCTGGCTTGAAAGCGCTTTGGCCAGCTCCGGGTTCTGGACGGCGAAGAACTGTTTGACCTCGGCCTGCGAGGCGATGGTCTCGGTGGTTTCGCGGCCATAGACGCGGCGCAGATCAGCAAGCTCCTGGACGATCATCCAGACCCGCACGCCCAGACCCGGCAGCGCGGTCAGGCTCTCGGCGAGACCGGCGAGCTTGCCCATATTGGCGAACTCATCGAGCATGAACAGCACGGGGGAGCTGCCCTGGGTCCGGCCCACGGCGTCGATCGCCTGCTTGGTCAGCAGACCAAGCCATGCGCCGTGCGTGGCGATCCGATCCGGCGGAATGACGAGATAGATCGAGACCTTTCCGGTTTTCAGCTCGCGGAAAGAAAAGTCCGAGCCCATCACGCTTTCGCCGACATACCCGTTGGGATCAAAGATCGACACCGCCTGGGCCGCGCCTTCGCGGAAATCCCCGAACTGCTCGGGCGTATCCGCCATCACTGCCGACAGGTCGCTCGCGAAATCAGCCACGACGCCGTGAAGCGCCTCGCTGCCTGCCATGGCGATCAGCGTGTCTTTGAGGCGCGTGACGTTCTGAATCGTGCGCCACAGCTCGGGCAGGGTGCATTTTTCGGGCTGACCCCGCGTTGCGAAATGCAGCATCAAGGCGCGCAGGATTTTGCGGCTGCCTTCCCGGAAATACCGGTTCTTCGCATCATTGGGCTCGGGCACCAGCTGCAGGGCGATCGCCGACGCATCTTCGATCAGCCCGCGCCGGAGGTGTTCATCGGCAGCTGCTTCGACCAGTCCCTGCAGCGGGTTGAAGCGATGCTGCGGCAGGCCGTGCAGTCCCCACGGGTTCAGCACGATGACTTTCTGGCCGAAGGTCTGGGCGCGGTGCGCGGCCGTAACGGCGGCAAGCTCGCCTTTGGGGTCAGTGATGAACACGCTGCCCTGGAAATGCAGCAGGTTCGGAATGACCACCGTAATGCCCTTGCCCTGGCGGGCGGGCGCGACGGTCAGCAGATGAGCTTTGCCATCGTAGAAGAGGGGCACGCCATCCTGAGCGCCGAGGAACAAACCGGCCGGATGTGTGAGGCCACTGGCCTGCAGATCATCCAGGCCGGCAAAGCGCGCATTGCCGTAGGTGCCGGAAGGCAGCGCGGCAGCTTCGCGGTCACGTTTGACTTTGAGTTCGCGCTGGAAAGTCTGCGTGCCTTTGAGGACGGTGACGCCGCCGAGAAAACCGCAAAGACCGGAAGCGATCCATTGCTGGGCGTAGGCTGAGCCCTCCGGCCACAGCCAGTAACCCAATCCCATCAACCCGAAACCGAATGCGATCTCGGCATAGGATTTGGGTTCTTTGCGCTGCGTGTTCATATTCATCCTCTTGGCTGTTAGCTTTGGTTTGCTGTTGCCCAGGAGGATAGGGATGCGACCCGTCCAGCCCCAGGTCACGGTCTGGTCACGGGAACTAGAGGGACAGCGGTAGGAGAAATGGCCGAACGGTTTTCTCAGGTTCAGCGGGCGGCGATCCGGCGCGCGCTGCAGCGCTATAAGGACAGCTACAAGCTCGGCCGTGAAAAGCTCGCCAAGGCGATCGAAGAGCGTCTGGGCTTAGACGCTCTGACCATTGACGACCGCACGCTGGAGCGCTTTCTCAAAGACTCCAAGGAAACGCTTGATGCCACCATCGCCTATTACAAGCAGTTCGCCGAAAGTCTGGACGATCCCGAGCCCATCTATGATCTCGGCGATGCCATCGCCGATTTTTATGAGCTGCCGGAAGGCTTCGCCGAACGCAAAGCCTATATGCAGCGCATGCGGGAGCTGCATCTCGGCAGGTATGAAGTCTGGGATTTTGGTGGGGAACAGGCACCGAGCGAGCCGCTGGCCGAGCTTAGGATCAGGGAGGTGCCGCATTCGCCCTTCTTTGAAGCGGACGAATTATTTCACGGGCGTAAGGGCGATCCTTCCGGCAGGGATTTTACAACAGGTTTTGAAGGGCTATGCCTGCCGCGCGGCGACGATCTCCTGATCCTGCTCAAGGAGCTCGGATCATGGCACGAAAAATTCTACATCATGCGTGCGGTCAAACCGGAGGACGTCGCCGTCTGGAACGACGCTTACGGCTATATCGGCAACGTTGTCGATAAGCGGCTGGATTCCAGCCCCGATCCCCAGGGGAATATGGCCAGCTTCTATCGCGTGCACTTCCAGCGCATCCTGGCAGACGATCACGTCTATTCCGAGTTGCACGGTAAGGCGACCTCGGAAGAGCCGGACTATGTCGAAGTAGAAGATGCGGATGAGACGGATGTCCCGGAGGACAATTCAGGGGCCTCAGACAGGATAAAGCAGAGTGAGGAGGATGAGGCTCGCGACGCAGATTCGAAGTGACCGATAATGGTCAGTGTGGAACGATGCAGATCGTTTCGGATTGATCTGTAGAGTTTTTTGCGCTGAAGTTTGAGACCGTGCCGAAAGCCCCGTATCATAGGTGATATGGAGGTTTTGGTTTTATGCAAGATGTGCGCGGTACCACCGCGCCACCTTGGCAAGGGGGCTCAAATGCCGCCCCCGTTGCATCCCCCGCTCGATATCGCCGGACTTCGGGTATCGAACCCTGCACCGGCGATTGATGCGTTTATCTACCGCCGATCCGAGGCCGCACAGCGGCACGGATCAGGACGCGTGAGTGGGCTCACGAAAACGCATCACGGGCAAAAGGAAATCCCGCTTTCCCTTTGCAATCCCTGCGGCTGGGAGGAGCTGTCGCGCTGCCCCCAAACCCCCATCGAACAGGGGGACGGATCGCCGTCCGCCTGTACCCCTCGCGATCAAGACTTTCGCGTCCTGAACCACGACCAGCCATGTCATTGCTGGACCGCGCCCATGGGCTCTGCCCCTGGACCCCGTGCGCCGGCTTTCCGCTTTTTCGAGGTGCCTCATGGTAGCTAGCGGCAGCGAAAACCGTGTCCGCTCTGCCGCCCTTCGCGTGCGGCTTTCCCCTGAAGAAGCCGAACAAATCCGCGCCCGTGCCGACCGGGCCGGGCTGTCGGTTTCGGCTTATTTGAGGGCCATGGCCCTTGAGGGAAAGCCGCTGCGGGCGGAGCGTCAGCCCGGCGTCAATCGCCAGCTCGCAGCACGGCTGATTGGCGAGTTGGGTCGCATGAGCCATGCCTTCCGGCAGGCCGCCGATACTGGCGACCCGAAAGCATGCGGCGATGTGATTGATGCCGTTCACCGTGATCTTGCCGAGCTTCGAGCGCTCTTTTTCGAAGCGCTGGGCCGCGAGCCGTAAGCGGGAGCGGCGGCCATGATCCTCAAAGGCAATGCCCGCAGCTCCGGTAGCGATCTCGCCAGTCATCTCCTCAATCTCTACGACAACGATTCCGTCGAGATTGACGAGCTGACCCAGACCCAAGCCACCGATCTTCACGGCGCATTCGCTGAATTCGAAGCCGTGGCCACCGGCACGCGCTGCCGCAAGCCGCTTTACAGCCTTTCGATCAATCCGGCCGAGCCGCTGACCCGTGACCAGTATCGTGCCGTAATTGATCGCATCGGCGACAAGCTCGGTCTGTCTGATCAGCCGCGCGCGGTCGTCTTTCATGTCAAGCAGGGCGCGGATGGCGTTGCGCGCGAGCATTGCCATGTCGTCTGGTCCCGTATCGATGTGACCGGCATGAAAGCGGTGCAGCTTTCCCATGACCGCCAGAAGCTGCGCTCGGTGGCCCAGGAGCTCGCCGCTGAATTCGAGCATCCGCTGCCCGAGGGCTTGGCGCGCAATCGCGGCGCAGAGCGCTATAACGGTCAGGCGCGTGACGTCGGTGTGGGCGAGCTGGCGCAGTCCGGGCGCTCAGGCCTGCAGGCCGATGCCCGGCGCGCCGCCATCACGGAAGCTTACCTCAACAGCGCGCGCGGCAAGGCCTTTCAGGCGGCACTGGAACAGCGCGGCTATTTTCTCGCGCGTGGCGATAAGCGCGGTTTCGTCGTCGTTGATCGCGCCGGTCACGTGCACAGCCTTCCGCGGCAGATTAGCGGTGCCAATACCAAAGACGTGCGCGCCAAGCTGGCACCGCTTAGCCCTGATGATCTGCCGGATGTGAAAACTGTGCGGGCGCGCATCGCCAAGATGGCCGATGAGGAGCAGCTTGATGATGAGGAGCTGCCGCGCTTGCGGCGCTCGCCCGATGAGCTCAAACGCCGGCAGGCGGGACGGCGGGGCGCGCTGAATGGCAGGCTGCAGAAGCTTGAGCTCAAGCAGCGTGGTGAGCGCCTGGCCCTGCACAAGGCGCAGGAGCAGGAAAGAAAGCGACCGTTTGCGCGCGCGGCCAGGGCGGTCATGGCGCTTGCTAATCGCGTGCCGGTCCTGCGCTCGGTGTTGGGACCGCTGGCGCGCAAGCCGTTCGCTCGGCTCGAAGAGCGCCACAAAGAGGAGAATGAGGCGCTCGACCGGCGTTACGGAAATGAAGCGAAGCCGTTGCGAGGACAGCAGCAAGCCTTGAAGCGGATCGAGCAGCGCGAAAACCGGTCACTTGCTTTCGATCGCAAGCGACTTGAGCGCGCCCAAGCGCTGCAGGCTGAGACGCGGCGGCAGACTCTCACCGATGAGATGCGGCAGGCCGGTCAGGAGATGACCGCGCGGCAGCGTGAGGTCAAGCGCCGGCTCGAAGAAGCGGAAAAGCGGCGGCAGCAAAGGCACCCGCGGCCACGACGGCCGCGCGGGCCAGGTATGTAGCAAGCTTTGCGCAGCGCGTTAACCAATTATTATCTATGTTTTACTTAAAATGTATCAGTGTAGATAAAAATAATATTGTTTAGTTGGGGTTATTATGGAGGGCGTTTCAAAATATCCGGGTGTTGGAAGGTTTCATCTAAGAGGGTTTGAGTACGACGACAGCAATGTCTATGCGGCCATACGCTACCAGGTGGGGAACTATATTCCCGATCGTAACTACGCGTTGCGCGACCATTCGCATCTGTCACTCAAATGCGACGTCGATCATCTCGGGGCCATGATCCAAATGCTCCCCGAGGGCGAAGAACGCGATTACATCGAGGCCGTGTTCGAGGTCGTCGAGGCCATGAACAGTTATAATTTTGACCTGCGCGAGGTTCTTGATTTCGCGCACATGCCATCGGCGACGCAGAGCTTCAACGAGATCATGCGTGACGGGTTCGTGCGCAAGAAGGAAGAGCTGGACAGCGCCATGAAACGGCTCTTGTCCTTTGACCCCGACACCGCCAAAGGAGCCAAGAAGGAATTCCCGCTTCATTAGCCGTGATCGCCCTTTGTCTGTTCGATCCGCGTTTACGAGAAAAGCCGCCCGGCTTCGCTGACCGGGCGGCTTTTACTATGGGGCGATAATAGCCGCCAGGATCGACACCGCCAGGATCAGTCCGAAAAAGCTGAGAACGGCGTACATAACCACCTTGAGGAACAGCTTCAGTCCTCCCTTGGCACGGCTCGCAGGTAACGCCCGGTTAGGCGTGAACTTGATGGTTCCGTATTGTTGAACCGGGGGAGTGCGCGGCGGCTTTAGCGGCGTTCTGTGCGGAGTTGGCCGTGCCGGCGGGACATAAACTGACCACGGGGCATAGGGATTACGCTGTCCGCGGCCGTCGGCGCCGGTAAGAGCAATCCACTCCTGCTCGATGGCGCTGTCGGGCTTTTTGTAAGTTCGGGGCATGGGGTGTCTCCTTTCCTCTATCTTCTGTTCCGTTGCTCACTTGGGTGAGCTGTAGATAGGAGGGCAGAGACGGCACAGCACGGTCACGACTTGGTCACGGATTAAGTGAGAGAGACGTTGTCAGTGTTTGGGCGCGCCCGTCTTTGCCGGACCGGGCTCTATTCGTGCTTGCGGCGTCATTCTTCACGCGCTGCGCGCTTCGAAGCCTTGGCGTTCACCGAACCCCTGCTTCGCACGGTTTCGGCCCATTCGGGTTACGATCCCTCGCGCGAGAAGAGACTTTCAGACTCTCCAGCAAAGCAGCTCTAAGCCTGCCGCACGATCGCCGCGCGTCGCCCCGGTCAGGGTTGAGGGCGACGGACGGCTCCGGCGAAGCAGGCTTTAAGGAGGCGCGATTCAATAAATGCGGGATTTTTCACTATAAAAATGTGTAGCCATTGGTTACACTTGCACGCATGAAGGATGTAGGGCTACGGATACGCGTTCAGAGGGAACTGCGAGAGCAGTTCCTCGAAGCCTGTAAGGCGCAGGACAAACCTGCCGCCCAGGTGCTGCGCGAATTCATGCGGGAGTATGTTCAAAGCAATCTGCCGACGGAAACTAAATCCGCAAGGCATAGTGCTGACCGCAAAAAGAAAGGCTGTACCCAAGTATGACCGAGACGTTCTACGAACAGCCGATCCTGAACTCTCCATATGAGGAGCCCACCCGGCATCACGCATTGGACGAAGAAGGCCAGCCGCTGGATCAACCCCCGGTCATGGGGCGCAGACGTTCTGAATTAATCACCCCTGTTCCCAAGCCGCGCAAACGCCGTGCGAAGTCTGACGACAAGCAAACTTCCATGAACCTGCAAGCTGATGATGGACTTTCATCGGACGAACAGGAGTACAATCCAACCCCGATCATCAATGAAATACGATCAGCTGTGGCGAGCTGGCGAAAACTTCCGAGCCAAACTGATTGGGGGGTGACCCCGACCACTGCGCGGCTACTTCAGCACTGGCGGCAATATGACTTCCAGGGCGTCCGCCCATTCTTCTGTCAGGTAGAGGCGGTGGAAACGATCATCTGGCTTACCGAAGTCGCTCGGAACCAGAAGACCTACAAGCACATATGGGATCACATCCAGGGGGCAAACGAACAAGCCAACCCCGATTTACTCCGTCTTGCGATGAAAATGGCAACCGGTGCCGGCAAGACGACCGTGATGGCCATGCTTATGGCTTGGCAAACTGTGAATGCTGTTCGTTCGCCTACAAGCAAGCTTTTCACTCGTGGCTTTCTTATCGTCACTCCTGGAATCACCATCCGCGATCGATTGCGTGTTTTGCAGCCTAACGATCCCGAGAGCTATTACAAAACCCGCGAACTTGTTCCGGCAGACATGCTGGAGGACATCAACAAAGCTAAGATCGTCATCACCAACTATCACTCGTTTCAGCTCCGTGAGCTGATGGATGTCAACAAGGTTGGAAAGTCGCTTCTGCAAGGTCGAGGTGAGCCACTTAGGACACAAGAGACCGAAGGCCAGATGGTTAGGCGCGTCGCTGAAGAGCTTATGGGTCTCAAGAATGTTGTCGTCATCAACGACGAAGCTCATCACTGTTACAGGGAAAAGCCCGGTAACGAAGATATTGACGACCTGAAAGGCGATGAAAAGAAGGAAGC
Organism: Methyloligella solikamskensis; assembly: GCF_042676065.1. Lineage (NCBI taxonomy): Bacteria > Pseudomonadati > Pseudomonadota > Alphaproteobacteria > Hyphomicrobiales > Hyphomicrobiaceae > Methyloligella > Methyloligella solikamskensis. The sequence continues at coordinate 810,815 of NZ_JBHTJO010000001.1, forward strand.
CGAAGCTGAAAACAAAGCGGCCCGCGTTTGGATCAACGGCATCGAAGCTTTTAAGCGCAAGCTGGGCGTTCGGGCCGTATACGATCTGTCGGCGACACCCTTCTTTCTGAGCGGGTCTGGTTGGGCCGAAGGCACGTTATTCCCTTGGACCGTTAGCGACTTCTCACTCATCGATGCCATTGAGTGCGGAATCGTGAAGCTGCCACGCGTGCCGGTTGCCGATAACATCCCCGGTGCCGACGTTCCGATCTTTCGGAACCTCTGGGAACACATCGGCAAAGACATGCCAAAGAAGGGAAAACTTACAGGCGATCCCCTGGCAATCCCCGACAAGCTGAAGACCGCTCTTCACACTCTCTACAAGCACTATGAAGAAACGTTCGAAGTATGGGAGCGTGCGGGTATCGAGACGCCTCCGGTCTTCATCGTGGTCTGCAACAACACTTCCACATCGAAGCTCGTCCATGAATGGATTTCAGGGTGGCAACGACCAAACGATGATGGAGAGGAGGTCTTTGAGCACAACGGCCATCTCAAACTGTTCCGAAACTTCGACGAAAATGGCAACCGGTTTGCGCGACCCAACACCCTATTGATCGATAGCAATCAGATCGAGTCCGGCGATGCGTTGGATAAGAACTTCCGTGAGATTGCTTCTCTGGAGATCGAGCAGTTCAAGCGTGAAATCATCCAGCGATCAGGTGCTGGTGATGTTGGCGAAATTTCTGATGCAGAGCTTCTTCGTGAAGTGATGAACACGGTCGGCAAGAAAGGCCGACTAGGTGAGAAGGTTCGATGCGTTGTCTCCGTTTCGATGCTCACGGAGGGATGGGATGCCAACACAGTCACGCATATTTTGGGCATCCGCGCCTTTGGCACTCAGCTGCTTTGTGAGCAGGTCGTCGGGCGGGGGCTGCGGCGCTATTCGTACGAGCTGAATAATGAAGACCTGTTCAATGTCGAATACGCCGACATCATGGGCATCCCATTCGACTTTACAGCAAAGCCTCAACCTGCACCTGTCAAGCCGCCGAAGAAGACAACACGCGTCCATGCGGTCAGAGAGCGCTCGGAATTGGAGATTCTATTCCCGCGCGTCACCGGTTATCGCGTCGATCTTCCCGAAGAGCGTCTGACGGCAAACTTTAATGACGACTCGAAATTGGTTCTTACGCCGGAAGACGTCGGCCCGGGCCAGACATTGATGGAAGGTATCGTCGGTGAAGGGGTGATGATCTCAGCCGCCGAGGCGCAGTCCAAACGGCCAAGCACGATTGCGTACGATCTCGCTAAGCACCTTTTGATGAAATATTTCAAAGATGCCGACGGTGAGCCCAAGCTGCATCTGTTTTGGCAGATCAAACGCATTGCGCGTCAGTGGATTGATGATGGCTATCTGGAGTGCAAGGGCGACACCGGCATGTGGATGCTGGAGTACCTCAATGTCGCTAACCAGGCCACCGAACGCATCTATAACGCGATCGTCGATTCGATTGGCGACAAGCGTCGGGTTAAAGCCGTCCTTGACCCTTACAATCCCAGCTCCTCCACTTCGCATGTCGGCTTTTCGACGACGAAGGACCTTTACGAAACGGAGCCGAAAAAGTGTCACATCAACTACGTTGTGATCGACAGTGACTGGGAAGCTGAGTTCGCGCGTGTAGCCGAGCAACATCCGAACGTGATTTCCTACGCCAAGAACCAAGGACTTGGCTTCGAGGTTCCCTACAAAGATGGCTCAGCGGCGCGGCATTACATCCCTGACTTCATAGTGAAGATTGACGACGGCCACGGCAAAGAAGACCCGCTAAACCTCGTCGTGGAGGTAAAGGGCTTCAGAAACGAAAACGTAAAGCTGAAATCACAAACCGTGCGGACGCAATGGGTGCCAGGGGTCAATAATCTCGGTCTTTATGGCCGATGGGCATTCGAAGAATTCAATGATGTTTACGAGATCGACAAGGCATTTAAGGAACTCATCGATCGCGCAATCAATGGAGAGACTACAAAAACACTGCAAGAAGAGGGCGCAACCTGATGGCAAGAAAAACGACAAAGAAGAACAAGCAGGTTGAGACGCTGATCCATGAGGAGGCTACGCGGAAGAATATTCCAACTGCCGAGCTGCAATCTGCCGCGCAGCGCATCGAAGAGACGAGTCCTTTTGAGCCGGTAAGATACCCCCGTGCCGACCAGCTAACCGAAGGAGAAACACGACCACGCGACAAAGACCTCGACCCGCAGATCGTCTGGAAGGGAACGACGCTTCGCCTCAATAAGGACCAGATCAATCAACTGACGGAGACGGGAAAACTTGAGATTGGGAACGCTCAATTAGTTTGGCGAGGCAAGGACCAGAAGGATTGGTCCGATCTCGTAGTGCAAGCGCCCCCTCTTTACATCCAGGAAAAAATCCATCCCAAAGCGATCATTGAGGACCTGAAGCGCCAGACCAAGGAACGGGAAGAGGCGGAGTCCGATACACTCAGTTTATTTGAAGATTTCAACGGCCTCGATCCCGATGCAAAGACTGAGTTCTATCAGCACGACCAAAATTGGCAGAACCGCATGATCCTGGGCGACAGCCTTCAAGTGATGGCGAGCCTTGCAGAGCGTGAAGGGCTGCGGGGGCAGGTACAGTGCATTTATTTCGATCCGCCGTATGGGATCAAGTTCAATTCAAATTGGCAGGTGTCTACGAGAAGCCGCGAGGTCAAGGACGGGAAACTCGACCAGATCACCCGCGAGCCTGAACAGGTAAAGGCCTTCCGAGATACGTGGAAGGACGGCATTCATTCATACCTCACGTACTTGCGCGACCGGCTAACCACCATGCGCGATTTGTTGACTGAAAGCGGCAGCATATTTGTTCAGATTGGCGATGAGAACGTACACCGGGTACGTGCGCTAGCGGATGAAGTCTTTGGTGAAGAAAATTTTGTTTCTCAAATTGCATTTCAAAAGACGGGCGGCTTTTCTCAATCCGATGCACCAGCAGTATTAGACTATGCGCTATGGTACGCTCGCAACCGGACCCAAATGAAAGTCCGTAGACTATATGAGTCGTTGCCTGACCCGAGCCCAGCCGACCCGAATTATACATTATTGGAACTTCCCGACACCACGTTTAGACGCATGACGCCCGAAGAGAGAAGACGCGAAACTCCCTTACCGTCGGGTAGTCGTATTTTTCGCTATGGACCGCTTACTTCGGACGGGCGGAGTTCATCGCCTCAAGCGCTTATTTTCGAAGGTGAGGGGTTTGAGCCGCGAGGAAATTCTCATTGGAAAACAAACCTCCCAGGTATGGAAAGGCTTGTTCGGGCGGGAAAAATACTTAGAGCGGGAAACAATCTCGCCCACCGTCTGTATTGGGATAGTTTTCCGGCCAAGAGAATTCTTAACGTCTGGTTGGATACACAATCTGGCGGCTTCAACGACCCCAAAATATATGTCGTTCAGTCGACAAATAAAGTAGTCCAGCGCTGCATCCTCATGGCCACCGACCCCGGCGATCTCGTGCTCGATCCCACCTGCGGATCAGGAACAACCGCCTATGTCGCCGAGCAATGGGGCCGTCGATGGATCACCATCGATACCTCCCGCGTGTCGCTCGCGCTGGCCCGCGCCCGCCTCATGAGCGCGCGTTATCCTTATTATCTCCTTGCCGACAGCGAGGACGGCGGTCGGAAGGAAGCCGAGCTCAAGGGCAAGCCCCCTTCTGACGCGCCTGCCCGTGGCGACATCCGTCAGGGCTTCGTCTATGAGCGAGCGCCGCACATCACGCTGAAATCCATCGCGAACAATGCCGAAATCGATGTCATTTGGGAGAACTATCAGGACCGCCTCGAAGCTCTCCGTAAAAGTTTAAACGAGAGTGTCGGTGTAAGTTGGGAAGAATGGGAAATCCCTCGCGAGGCTGGTGACGGGTGGTCCGACGCAGCACTCAAGATACATGCCGATTGGTGGGAGCTTCGGAAGGCGCGTCAAGAAGAGATTGATAAATCCATCGCTCAAAAGGCAGACATAGAACTTCTCTACGATCGGCCATACGAGGACACCTCTAAGGTTCGCGTTACTGGGCCGTTTACGGTGGAAAGTTTATCTCCTCACCGCATCATTCCTGAGGGTGAAGAGGTTGCGTCAGCAAACGGTAGTGGCAACGACGGTATTGCTGAAAATCAAGAGGCACCTCTAAACGACTTCACGCAGATGATCATCGATAATCTGAGGTCGGCAGGTGTGCATCAGGCAGCGAAGGATGATCGGATTACGTTCACTTCAATAGACGGCTGGCCAGGCGCATATATCGCAGCTGACGGTCGTTTCCTGGAAGGCGAGACCGAGAAGCGTGCTGCCATCTTCATCGGGCCAGAATTCGGAACCGTAACACGAGCTGATCTCACTGCCGCGGCTCGGGAGGCACTAGACACGCGGTTTGATGCACTAATTGCCTGCGGCTTCAATTTTGAAGCGCACACTTCGGAGCTCACCAAGATTGGGCCGCTCCCGATCCTGAAAGCCAAAATGAATCCCGACCTTCATATGTCGGAGGAACTGAAGAACACCGGAGCCGGCAATCTGTTCGTTGTTTTCGGTGAACCTGACATCGAATGGGATTTCGATGAGGACGGCAACATCGTCGTCGAAGTTTTGGGTGTGGATGTATTCGATCCAAAAACTGGTGATGTTCGTGCTAGTGGCAAGGACGATATCGCCGCGTGGTTCATCGACACCGATTATAATGAGGAAAGTTTTTTCGTTCGGCACGCATACTTTATGGGCGCGAATGATCCTTACAAATCACTCAAAACGAGTCTCAAGGCGGAGATCGATAAGGAGGCGTGGGAAACACTCTACCGAGATAAGTCCCGACCATTTTCGCGCCCTTCAACAGGTCGCTTTGCCGTGAAAGTCATCAATCACTTTGGCGATGAAGTGATGAAGATTTTCGGGGTGTGAGCGCAGCATGCAGTTTCGGATTGCGGACAGTTTCACAAAAGCCTTGGCCAAATTGACGGCTCAAGAGCAATCCGCTGTCAAGATCACCGTCTTCGATTTGCAGCAAGACCCCTCTGCGCCGGGCCTTCAATTCCATCGTATCGATAAATCAAAAGACCCTAACTTTTGGTCTATACGCGCCAACCGTGACATTCGCGTCATTGTTCACAAGACCGCAGCCAGCTTCCTGGTCTGTTACGTTGACCACCACGATGAAGCTTACAGCTGGGCTGAACGTCGAAGGATTGAAACCCATCCCAAGACTGGAGCGGCGCAGATCGTCGAAGTGCGGGAGCGTGTGGAGGAAATCGCCATACCCACTTACGTTCCGGCTGAGCCTGAGACTAGGCCAACGCCGGTGCGACCAAGCGTGCAACCGCTGTTTGCTGACCTATCCAATGACGACTTACTTGATGTTGGAGTACCGCAGGACTGGATCGCGGATATCAGGCAAGCGTCCGAGGACGGCTTTCTTGACCTGACGGAACATATTCCGGCGGAAGCTGCCGAGGCTCTCCTGGAATATGCCGCTACAGGCATACTGCTAAAGCCTCAGGAAATCGCGCCCGATGTCAGCCCCTTTGATCACCCGGATGCGCAACGCCGGTTCCGTGTTCTGGAGAATGTCGAAGAGCTAGAGCGAGCGCTTGATTATCCCTGGGATCAGTGGGCCATATTCCTACACCCTTCTCAGAAGCAAGTGGTCGAGAAAGATTTCAATGGACCTGCAAGGGTTTCGGGCTCTGCGGGAACCGGGAAGACCGTCGTTGCGTTGCACCGAACAGCTGCCATCCTCAAGAAGGACGATCAGGCCAAGGTGCTGCTGACAACCTTTTCTGAGCCGCTGGCGAACTCGCTGGAGCACAAGCTAAAGCTATTAATCGGCGAGGACCAATCAGTCATCCACAGCGTGACTGTTCTCTCCTTCGATGGCGTGGCGCGCGATCTTTACACCTTGGCTTTTGGACATACCCCAAGTGCGGCTACCAATGAACAGATCAAGGGGGCGATCGAATCGGCTGCCAAAGAGCTTCAGGTTGCCGACTTCACGACCAGGTTTCTTGTTTCTGAATGGACGAACGTCGTTGACGCCTGGCAGATAAGTGACCTTAACGCCTATAAAGATGTTCCCCGGCTAGGGCGCAGGAACCGGATGGGCTCGAAGCAGCGTGAACGCGTCTGGCCCGTTTTTGTGCGCGCGCGTGAGATTCTTGAGTCGCAGGGCGTCAGTTCATGGCCAGCAATATTCGCCAAGGTTACGGCTTATTATGCGGAGCGCGACCACAAACCATTTACTCATATCGTAGTGGACGAGGCTCAGGACCTGGACGTGCCGGAACTGCGGATGCTTTCAGTTATCGTCGATCAGCGCCCCGATGCCTTGTTCTTTGCCGGCGATCTAGGTCAACGAATCTTTCGAGAGCCCTTCTCATGGAAGGCGCTTGGGATTGATGTCCGAGGACGCTCCCATACCCTGAAAGTCAATTACCGTACTTCGCATCAGATTAGAGAGGCCGCTGACCGGCTCTTGCCAACTTTGGTGCGCGATGTTGACGGCAATGAAGAAGATCGCCGTGGTACCGTGTCCGTCTTTAACGGCCCGGATCCCGTTATTCGCGTGTTTGCCAATCAGGAGGACGAGATCAGCGGTCTCACCGATTGGCTAAAGGAAGTCATCAAGTCGGATATCGATCCTGAAGAAATTGGAATCTTTGTTCGCAGCGTTGGCCAACTTTCTCGCGCGCGCGCAGTCGTCAAAAGCGCAGATCAGACTCCGCTGGAACTTTCAGAGCGTGTCGAAGAACGTAACGGGCGTGTATCGATAGGCACGATGCACTTGGCGAAAGGCTTGGAGTTTCGAGCAGTCGCGGTCATAGCGTGCGATGACGACATTCTGCCTCTACAGGAGCGTATTGAGACCGTTGCCGATGAAGGAGAGCTCGATGAGGTCTTTGAGACCGAGCGGCATCTGTTCTATGTTGCCTGCACGCGCGCGCGGGATCATCTCCTGGTCACTGGCGTAGAGCCAGCTTCCGAGTTTTTTGCTGACCTGTCAGTAAGCCACGGTGCCCTCTCGTGACCGTAGCGCGCCGCTTATTGCGGCTGGCCGGCCGCTGTGAAGGGCGGGCCATTCAGCAGATTTGGTCCCTGGACAAGAACAGTGCAGCTTCGCCGCGCGCGGGTAATGGCATTGTAGAGAAGCCGGCGCCTCTGATTGTCATCATTTGGTACCGTGTATGGCCAAAGCACAATCACATGATCGAATTCCCGGTTTTTAGCCTGCTGAATCGTCATCGCCGCAAATTGCGGTTCGTTCAAGTAGCCGTGTCGGCGCCGCAGCGATAGCAGGCGGCCTAGTTCCCGCCTGAGATCGTCAGCGGCAATCTCGTCAATTCCTTTCATGCTGCGCTGGCGCAATATCCAGTCCCGCAATGAATTCACGGCCGGCTCTGTTCGGTGCGGCGCAAGTGTCGCGACGGCCTCGTCAACGGTACAGTTCCCCGCAATTCCGAGGGCGCCCCATATTGCGGCTTTGTCTTCGTCATCGCTGCTTTCCCAGCGGATGCCGAACGGGCCGCTATTGTGATTGCCGACCGGGCGTTGCCCGACGCGGGCGACCGCATTGTCGGCAAACCCGCCTTGCCGGGAGGGTGTCAGCAAAGCGACATTGCCGCCGTCACCGCGCCACCTGATGCCGTTGGCAATCCACGTCGCCACATGATTGATGTGACCAGGCGTGGCCACTATCTTGAAGCGGTTGCCATTGCGTTCCAGCGCGGCACCATCGCGCACAGCATTGGCAGCGGCGATCAATTCGGCGTCGTCGGTGCGGCGGCAACCTTCCAGCGTTACGGGTTCGCAGTGATTGCGCAGCCAGCCTTCGATCGGAATCGGCAACAGGGCGGTGTTAAGGCACTGGAATTCATCGAAGGCAAGCAGGACATTGCCCGACTGAGTGAGGCCCCTGATGATTTCAGAGCGCTCATGGCTAAAGTCCTGCGCTTCGTCGATCACTACTACCGGATAGGATTGTGCCACCCATTGCCGGACACTGTCATTCTGAAGCAGTGCGGCTGCCAGCGTGCATGTTGCCCCGTACTGCCCGGCGGCAGGGATATCATGACCGTGATAGGCGGCGAGCCGGCGCCAGCGCTGCGTCAATCGCCATGCAAAACTGTCGAGGGTCACCGCCTGGAAACGCCTATTTAGCGCGTCAAGGCCGCGCAGCCTGGCATCAAGCCTGCGACGTGAGCCGTGCATGAATGTCAGTGCGATCACGCGCTGATGATCAGCAAGCGGATCACGGCCGATGACTTCACCGAGTTCGTCCATGAGCCGGTGCGTCTTGCCGGAACCGGCCGGGCCTTCGAACGCTACGACCGTCATGGGGTGAATACCAGCCTTGGTATTTGGCCGGCCGCCCGCGCTTCGCCGGCAAAGTAGTTCGTATCCGCGCCGGCGCAGGCTTCACTGATCGCATGCAACGCTTCTCTGGCACGGGTACGGCATAGCGGGCGTTCGGACAGCGCGTTGGCAATAATCTCGTAGGCAACGCCGTCGCCTTTCATGCCATTCTGTTCCCGCTCGCCTGATTTCAGGCGTGCGATCAGCGTTTGGCGGTCGCCCGGCGGTGGATCGAGATCATCGTCGAGTTTGGCAATAACGGCCGCGCTATCGGCATCGACGATCCATCCGATGAAATCCTCGATCGTCCAGCCGTCAGGCCAGCGCAGCACCTTGATTGCACCGGCACCCTCTTCATCGAGCGCGTCGGCGTACTGCAGGCCGGCCGCGTCGCCGTCCACAAGTGCGACAATGCCGGGATGCGCTTTAGCCAGGACTTCGCAGGTTTCCCTCACCTTGGCGTCATGCGTAGGCACGACACCGACCCGCACACCGAACAGGCAAGGCCCGGCATCCGCGCGGTCCATTTCAGCCACCCGCAAGAGCAGGGTAAGCCAATCGAAATCGTAGCGGCCTTCGGGCACCATGACGTACTCGCCCATCATGGCAGTTGCGGTTTCAACGCGGTTGATCTGGAACAGCCGCCGCGCCGCGTTGGTCGCTTCCTGCTGGAGCGGGCTTGCCAGCATCGGTCTGGCATCAAGCGTGCCGCCGGTATTGCGGACGATAAGCAACGAGCTTGCTTCGCAGTAAGCGGCAATCAGCGGCGAATGCGTCGAAACGATGGTCTGTGTAGACAGGGCCTGCAATCTTGACAGGACGCGGCGCTGCACCGGCGGCGGCAAATGCAGTTCGGGCTCTTCCAGCGCCATGAAAAAGCTTTCGCCTTCCTCAATACGCTTTTGCCCGAAATGAAGCAGAAGAAACAGGCTTTGCAGCGAGACCAGCCCGCTACCTTCGCGCTTGGAGGGTACCGGCGTGCCGTCCCCCGTCTGGAAATGCGGTATCACCGACTCAAGAACGCCCGCGCTGTCGGTTGCTGTCAGCCTCAGACGCAGCGGTGTGGATTTACCGAACAGCCGCGTAATCTCTTCATTGACCTGATCCACTACGGGCTTGAGGCGCTCGTCCTCTTCCAGACCAGGCTGCGGCTGGCGCAGATTATCACGCTCGTCGAGGATGGTCTGTGCCGGCAATCCGCCGGTCGAGCGGATGACCCGGCGGAATAGCTCGGAACTGAAAGACAGCATCCGATCCCATGACCGGTTCGCCGGAATCAGGAAGAATCCAAGATCGCGAATGAGCTTAGCGGGCACCGCGACATAGCTTTCCTCGGCAAACACATCAACATCTTCGCCATCATTGAAGAAACGCGCCGTATCCACTTCCAGCGTGTCACGATCAAAGCGGGCCGCGAAGATGATCTGGCAGGCGAGCTTTTGCCCGTCGCGCGTCTTTTCCGGCAGCACGTCACCATTTTCGGAATCATACCAGAAGGGCACCCCGCGCCCGTCGCGAAACCAGTCGGTATGAACCGTGAAATCCTCCGGCTCAAAGCCCGTCACCGTCGCGACGATCTTTATTCTGTCTGCCGCCGCCGGGTCGGAGCCGAAAAAGTCGTGTTCCGTCAGACTGCGCACCAGCCGATCGCGGCCAAGCACTAGCGCAAGGGCTTCCACAACTGTTGTTTTGCCGCTGTTGTTGGGGCCGACAAGTACAGTGTGCTCACGAAAATGGACTTCCCCGCGACGTATGCCGCGAAAATTTTCGATCTCCAGTAATGATATCTGCATGTCTATCCCCGGGAAATCTATAGTAAAACATAAACGAATATTTCCACACCAGCGTTTTTCTGTCGGAAGGCAATAAACTAATCGCTTATGGTTACAAAATATCTTCGTCCTATTGCGCTGGCTTCTCAATCTATGACGCTTATTTGGCCGGGCGCGCCGCCCGGTCAACTGCCTGCCCGCGTAACCGTGTGGCCAGTTCCCCCGCCATCGCCTTCGTCCTTCGCTGAAGCTTCGGACGACAGGTCGGCGACGGCGGGTGACCGTTCAGCTTGTACGCCCGGCCCTTCGTCTTCGCGTCTTGAGAAAACACCTCAGCGAAAGGAGACGGAGATGAAACTCTTGACCAATTCCATCCGTGAACAGCTCTTGCGCAATGGCCGCATCCGGCAGGCGCTTGCCGAAGAAGGGAAGGCTGACGCCGACTTTCTTCCCGTCGTCAAACTCTTCACGCCCGATGCAGGCTGCACCTGGCTGCTAACCGAGCTCGATCCTGACGACCCCGACATTGCGTTCGGGCTTTGCGACCTCGGTCTTGACTGTGCCGAGCTCGGCAGCGTTCGTATCTCGGAGATTGAGTCTGTGCATGGCCGGCTGGGTCTTCCGGTCGAGCGTGACCTGCATTTCTGCCCAACCAAGACTATTGCTGCCTATGCAGAGGAGGCACGATTGAAAGGGCGGATTTCTGTCTAGGGCGGCGCCAGAAGCTTGCGAGAATCCGGAGGCGACGCCTCCGGATTTCTAGTGCTAGCGCCCCACGGAAGTGAACGGTTTCGCTGATTTGATCTGGTCCTGTTTGATTTCCCAGAAGCAGGCCTGGATCGATTTGCGATCCATCGCGTAATAGCCCGGTTCAGTGAGGGCTTCCATGTCGATGACGCGTTCCCAGCTACCGTATAGTGTGCGGTTGAGTTCTTCCGCGAGTTCGGGCGTCGGTGTCAATTCGTACTGCCTGCACCCGGCGTAATACTCATCATCGTCATCGTCTGTGACGCTGACAAAGCCTTCGTTGAGGATGATGTGCCAAGCGTCATAGTCGGATAGCACTACGTGTTCGTCCGGCAGGTCGCATTCAATGAGCGTATATTTGCCCGGTGGATTGGTGCGAAAGCGCCAAAATCTTAGATCAGGCCTTTTCCTGGATTGCCCCCGGCATTGGTACCAGCCCCATAGCGGGATCATGCCATTGCTCGGCGGCGGACCAACGCGCTTGCTGAGCTGGTCGGTCATCCATTTATAAGCGAGGGGCCAGTCTTCAGATTGATGCTTCCGGCTTGCCCTGAGCACGCCGTGCTTCTGCAGATAGTCCCACGCAGCCTTGGTCTGAATCGTCCATAAGCGCATCGCTGCCTTTATTCCTGATTGCAGGCGGGTCGTCTACCCGCGGAGTCCTTCGCTGTCAGGGCCGTCCTTTCGCTGGCTTCTCGTTTGTGACGCTTGTTTGGCCGGTGGCACCGCCCGGTCAACTGCCTGCCCGCATAACCGTGTGGCCAGTTTCCCCGCCATACCTTTGGCGATGGCGGGTGACCGGTCCGGCTCTTTCCACCGGCCTCTTCTTTCGCGTCCGAGAAACAAAGCGAAAGGAGACCTCTCATGACAAGCAACGACACGCGGCCGGATATCTACAGCCGCATCACCAATCAGATCATTAGCTCGCTGGAAAAGGGCGTGAAGCCATGGACTCAGCCCTGGAATGCCGGTCATGCCGCCGGGCCTGTCAGCAGGCCGCTGCGCTTCAACGGTGAAGCCTATAGCGGGATCAACATTCTGAGCCTTTGGGCGTCAGCCATGGAGCGCCATTTTGCAGCGCCGATCTGGATGACCTACCGGCAGGCTGCCGAGCTTGGCGGTCATGTCCGTAAAGGGGAAAAAGGATCGCCCGTCGTTTATGCCAACACGATCGTCAAGACCGAACTTGACGACAAGACCGGTGATGAGCTGGAGCAGACCATTCCCTTCATGAAGGGATACACCGTCTTCAATGTCGAACAGATCGAGGACTTGCCGGCGCACTACTATGCGCTGCGCGAACCTGCCCGCAATCCCGATGAGCGTATTGCTCATGCCGAAAGGTTCTTTGCGACCGTGGGCGCGCGCATTCTCAATGGCGGAAATTCTGCTTACTACCGGATGGCGACCGATCACATCCAGATGCCGTCCTTTGAGACGTTCTTCAATGCGCAAAGCTACTACGCAACGCTCGCTCATGAGAGCGTGCACTGGACACGTCACCCCTCGCGGCTTGACCGCAGCTTCGAGCAGCAGCGCTACGGCGATACCGGCTATGCCAAGGAAGAGCTTGTCGCAGAACTCGGCGCAGCCTTCCTATGTGCCGATCTGGAACTAAAGCCCGAAGATCGTAATGATCATGCGGCCTATATCGGCTCCTGGCTCCAGGCGTTGCGCAATGACAAGAAGGCGATCTTTGCTGCCGCTGCGCATGCCCAGCGGGCGGTCGATTACCTGCATAACCTGCAGGAGAGCGATCAGGCCGTAGCGGCGGCCTAGCTGCTGATCATCATCATCGTCGTCACCGCCGCCAGACGGGCGGCGGTGATCATGATCCTGTCGCGTCTGTGATGATGATCATGGTGACGTTCGTGAAGTTGTTCATGAACGTCACGACCATCGGAGCTGCTTTTCTGGCGATCAAGATGGAATCGCTGCGGCGGGCTTGCCGGCCAGTGATTGCTCTGTGAGCTCGCCAAGAAATTTGCTGAAGGGAACAATGTTTTGGTGGACGCTGCCTTGTTCGAGTGCGGCCATGTAGTCGTCACGGCGCTCGACCGGAATCACCGTCCAGGGATACCCGCCCCCTGCCATCATCACATTCATCAGAAAACGGCCCATGCGTCCGTTGCCGTCCATGTAGGGGTGGATATAGACAAACACGAAATGCCCGAGCACGACACGGACGGCAGGATTCTCTTCGGCTTCCAGTAATTCAAAGAACACCGGCATGGCATCGCGGATCGCGGCCGATGATAGCGGAACATGCATTGAGCGGCGGATAAAAACCTGGCCGCTGCGATATCCGGCCAGATCACTCGCTTTAACAATGCCCGCCGTTACGCTCGGCGCAAATAATTCGCGATACCAGTCGCCGTGGTCCCGGTCCGCAACTGCGCCGGGGTTCTCATTGTTCAGAACGCCCGAGACGCTCTTTTTTACAGCCTGGAAAGCCTGATAGTAGCCGCGCGCCGCCATCGCGTCACGATGTTCGCGGTCCTCTTCACCGTCAGGGTTCCATTGCCCGCTGCGTACACGCTCGATCAGCGCGGGGCTGACGCGATAGCCTTCAATCGACAGGGAATGATAGGCGTCAGTGACGTAGGTATCTTCGACACGCGTCAGATATGCCTCGGCATCGTTCGGCATGCCGGGGCTTTGCGGGAAGTTGTCGATGACGCTTTTCCGCATCGCCTGCCACATCAGGCGAATCCGTCCCGCATAGGGTGAGACTTCCCGCTTTGGCAGCGTTATGTCGATGCGATCTTCAAACGGGTCCTTTTCTCGGACGTTATAGCCAGCGGCTTCCATGTTCTTGCTGATGTCATCGGCAAGGCGGTCTCTTCCGATATTGCGGAAGGCTCCCGCCAGACGTCCGGCAATGACGCTGTGCCCGCCCTCTAGCAAGTGAGCGAGGATTTCGGAGGCGTCAGGGAATAATGACAGCACGGTGCGCGCGTCAGTGCTGTGTTGCTGAAAGAATCCTTCGCTCACTTCGACCAGTGCCGCTGCCGGACTGAACAGCCGCAGGCCGTCAAGCTCGACGACATCGCGCGGCGCAGGCATCACTGCACGCATGTCAAATAGCGATGTGTTGTGTGGCAGCTGCGTTGGCTTATTGCCGCCCTTTGGAGAGCGGATCAGTAATTGCGGCGGAACTGACCGGTTGCCAGCATGAAGCGATAGCGACTGCTCCGGGGCAATGCACCACTCATTGTCAAAGCGCTCCGTTAGATAGGAAGCGCAGAAGTTCCAGAAGGACGCATACCAGGCCGTCGTCTCGCCGCGGTCGTCGTGAGGGCTTGCAGGGATGTACCAGCCCTTCATGACCTCCTGGAGAAAGCCGCTTTTGAGCAGGCGCTCCCGGTGGGTCCGTGAAAGATCGCGGGCCCTGATGGCGACGGCATTGTCGTCCTGAAGCGCTTTGAGCGCTTCAAGCGAGTCGGCCAGTTTTTCTTGTGGCGTAGCCATTTCCAGTTGTCTCCAGCGCCTTTGTTAGGGGTTAGCGCTGTGCCTTCGTTAGGTTATTATGATGTATCTCAGTTAGGTTTTTAAGCGTTATTGTAATTAGGTTATTGCGTTGTACCATTATTAGGTTATTGTGTCTAGGAAAAATAAGATTGTCAGAGCCGGCAGGCGCTCTGAGCAGCCTAGGCTCCCGTTGCGGGCAGCCGCGCCGCGGGGTTTTGCAGGAGCAGGGCAGGGCGGGTGAAGAGTCTACCGAAGGATTGGGACGGATGGAGATCGAGTGGAAGATCACGAACGATGACGTCACGCGCATCGACGCACTGCTTAGCCAGCAGTCGGACAATGCATTGGTAAAGGTCCGCCGAACCAGAAATCTTGCGGATATGAAGCCGCGGGTCAGTAGACAAAAATTCTGGTTTCGGATGGTCTGTATGCGATTGACCTCTATTTAACGGTCAGGGCCTAACAGCCATGTCGGGCGCTTCATGAGAACAAAGCCCTTTCCGCTGACTTATGAGGCAATGCGAGGGAGGCGGAAGCCGGAAACCTTCATAGCCAAAGCACTCAAGAATTCTGGCGGCATACGCTTTGGACCCGGCATCGCGAGCCAACTCAGTGCAAACTTCAGGCGGCTTGAAGACGGGGAATGGCGACGCACGCTTCAGCAGTGCAATCGCTTGCGCAAGCCGGTCTCGCAGGCCGTTGAGAAAGAAGTCGCCGAATATATTCAGGAGACCTTTCACGGATTCGGGCCCAAGCAATCGCGTAACCTTCTCCAGGCGCTCGGCCTCACCCGCTATGAAATTCCCATTGATAGCCGCGTTACCGATTGGCTGAACGAGTTTGGCTTCCCGGTCAGGTTGACCGCAGCAGGACTTGCGGACGGCAACTATTATGATTTCATCTCAGATGGCATTCAGGCGCTTTGCGCTGCCAGTGACGTTTATCCCTGTGTTCTGGACGCCGCCATTTTTGCGTTGAGGGACGGTGATTCATGGACCGAGGCTAACGCCATCTACTGAATATGAGGGGAACCATGGCGACGGAAAGAAATGTGCTCTATCCGCCTAAGACTGACGAGGAAATCGAGGCAGAGCGACAGGAGGACTTGAAGGAGTGGCGCAAGCGCGCCAAGAAATCGGATTCAAGTGAGCGCGACTTCGATCCCGGCACATATGGCTGTCACGAGGCGTTTCATACGGCATGGCTGATGGTCGTGAACGTTGCAGGCAATCTTTTAGAGCACCCCGCCATCATCCAGGACCCGGTCTGGTATCGTCATGCCTATAAAGCCCATGACGAACTGTTCAGGCTTTATCAGGAAATGGGTGCGGGACATGGGTCCGCCGTGCCAGTCACAACGTCGAAAAGCTCTAAGCCGAAAAAGAGCCGATCGAAGGGAAAATAGCTGGTCTTCAGACTTCTGGCCTAGGGGCTATCGACGAGCTCAAGGCTCCGAAGGCGGGCTTTGACGGCCGTGCTGACCGACTCGTGAATGTAGGCCGGAAAATCTGCGGGCAAGCTCGCCTGGACTCGCTCTATCGCACCTTCGGCATTTTCGGCGATCTCTTCTAGGGCTGACACCACGACTGCTTTTGGCAGGCGCGCCTCTCCGCCCGTCTGCACAAAATGCCGCGCATGTACTTGATCGATGCGGTAGCGACGTTTCTTGCCGACAGACATGGCGAGCTTCATTTGCTTGCGCTCAATCTGGCGACTATCGAGGCTTGGCTGTGCGGTCAGCACATCATAAAGCGGGGTCATACGGTAGCTATCGCCGGGCCCTAGAAAGACGCTGAAATTTTTGGCGTGCCCATCTGTTGCGCCAAGCAACCAGAACAGGATTTGGGCTTTGATGAACACCGCCTGATCTTCTGCCGGCGTATCACTGCCTTTGAGCAGATTCAGGATAGCAACCATGCCTGGCCCGCCATCACTTTGGTATTTTAGTGTCGGTGGCACCGATAGAGCCTGGCAGCAATCCTCTTGCGGCATGCGCAGGAGCCGGCCTTCTCTCGTCCACCTTCGGTCAAAGCGCTCAATGACGAGAGCAGTGGTCTCCCCGAAGGTTTTGATTTCGGCTGCGTTCACCGGCAGGCCGAAGGCCTCGATAAATTTCAAACTGTAATATTCATTCTCGACGCTGTTCGACAGATCGATCCCATTGGGCAACTGGCCGATCTGTGTCTTGAACATATGAGTGGTCGGCGTTGTGCCATGAGGTTTGAGCCACTGACCGTCATGCCAGAGCAGGGCGGTCTTTTCCTGTGCGCCGGCCACTGAAATCCTGAACTCGTCATCCCGGCTCAGGCCTAGCGGTGCCTGCTTCAGGCTACTGAGCAGTCTTTCGATAGCCGCGTCGTCAAGGGCGTCGCCTTCGATCGCACCGGTCGTATCGATCACCTCATCGCTATCCGCGATGAATTGTAGCGCGCCAACACAGTCACGGCCGATTTCAGCAAGCAGGCTATAGGCATCGCTGCCGCGCGCGCCGACCTTCTCGGCAACCGTGCGCCGTAAAGCATCTGAGTCGGGCAGAAGATTTTCAAAGACGGCAGCCACCGGCTCGCCGCGATAGGCGTCTTCGCGCAGCGGCAGCGAGAGCGAAACGGGCAGGGCATGCTCCCAGGAAAGCCAGCTTTCATCATACTGAAAGCCGATTGCGCCGCTCGGCTCCTTGGTAAGGCGGCCAACAAGGCGGTTATTCAGGTAAACGCGTAGAGGCTCATACTGGCGGCGGCGCGGCATCAGAATATGTCCTCGATGGAGCTGGTCTGGCCCTTCGAGCGCTTCGTGATATGGAATTCCAGGTCGAGAGCGGCCAGCACCGCAAGCATGGTCTCCAGCTTCGTGGCGGGGTTACCGCTTTCGATCAGCGATATGGTTTCCTGACGCAGCCCGGCTTTGTCACCAAGCTGCGTTTGGGTCCAGCCCAGCTTCCTGCGGGAGCGCCGGACTAGGTTGCCGATCTGTTTTGGAGTGCGGGCAAGGTCTGTCATACGCCCAATTATGACCTAAATCCGATAAGTATGCAATATCGGAATTGACACATAATATGAATTTATGCTCTAAGTCCAATAAACACTATTTATGCGAATTAGCGCATAGAGGTAACATAGGAACTTCGATGTGATGACAAAGCACAACTACGAGATTCCCCGTAAAACCGATGAGGAAATCGAAGACAAGCGCCAGGAAGAGCTGAAGAAATGGCACAAGCGCATCAAAAAGGAGGAACTTCACGAAGAGCCGTTCGCCCGGGGCGGTAAAGACTTCTATGCCACCTATCACCTGGCCTGGATCACGATGCTCAACGTAGAGAGCTATCTAGTCGAACATCCCTCAATTTTCGGCGATGAGTTGCTGTACCGCCGGGCCGTTCATATCCAGGACGAGTTGTTCCGCCTTTGTCAGGATATGGGTGCGTTGAACAGTGACGACTCTGCAAAGCAGGCGGAGTGACTCGCAAACGCTTCCGGCCTCAGCCCCGTAAGACTGCAGAGTCTACCAAAGCGGTTGCGGGCCCCCGCAACCAATTTTCCTAAGCAGTAAGTCACTGAGTTGGCCGCCCTTCTTCGGAAGCCTTTCCGAATTCGGCCAGCGCAGCCTCAGCACATCTGTGCGGCCGTGAGGTTTTGCTCTTTTGCGAATGTCGTGCGGAGCGCCGGTATGCGGTTGTTTGATGACTGTATGATCGGCTCTGCGAGCTAGCACATCAAGTTTGCGCCAGAGACAGTTGCGCACGAGTGGCGCCGCCGATGTCTCTATCGATTCATCCGTGGGTCTGCTGCGGCTGTTTGCGGTTTTCGATCACGGTTCCGAGCCCCGCCAGGATGGCGATCGCGAGTGCTACGAGAAGGGCGGAAGAATAGTTTCCGGCTTGTTCAAAGAGTATGGCCGAGACCCAGGGGCCCGAAAGGCCGGCCAAACCATAGCCAATCATCAGCCGGCCATAGACCGGTCCAATGGAGGCAGCGCCGAAGCGTTCGGCAACCACTTGAGGCATGATCGAGGCGGAGCCGCCAAAAACCAATCCAACCGCGCCGGTGGCAAAGAGTGCCGCAGCCGAACCATTTGCAAAAAACGCCGCGGCCAGGCCCAAGCCGAGTATGGCGAAGCTAAGCCGAAGGGCACGGACGGCGGAAATCTTTTGTACCAGCAAGCCGCCCGTCAGAGAGCCTGCGATATAGGTGGCGTTCAGGAGCATCGGGCCCCAAGAGAGATGGTCTTTGGGTACTCCGGCTTCGCTCAGGATGCCGGTGGAGTGGGCGACGAAGGTCAATCCGGGATAGCAGAGCGCGAAAAAGAGGAACCCGAGGAGGAGCATCGGGCCGAGCGTGGCGCGGCTCGCGTTGGCCGTTTGAGGGGCTGCAGACTCCTGCTCTGGGCTTCGAACGGCGAAGGCAATGATCAGGCAGACGAGAGCACCGATCACAAGCAGGGCGATGCCGATGTCGATCAGCACCGCTCGGACTCCGGCAGTCTCGATCAGGTGCGGCAGGAAGTTCGATAGAACGATGCCACTTATGGCGAAACTCGCTGTGGTTATGCCAATGGAGAGACCGCGTCGCGCGTCGGGCATCTTGGAGGCGAGCGCCAAGGCCAGCCCGTACCCCGACCCGCACCCAAACCCGAACAGGATGGCGTAGCCGACCAGGAGCGCCGGATAGCTAAAAATGGCGCCGGTGAGCAAGAACCCGCCGCCTGCCAGCGCGAAGGTAAAGATGGCGAAGCCGATCCAATTTATGCGACGCAGCAGCGCGTGGTGGACGACCATGCCCAGGGTGAACATTCCGAGCGCCACGGCGGGGCCAACACTGAGAGCTCCGCGCGATATCCCCAGCGCTTGCTCCAACGGGAGCATAAAGAGGCTCCAAACATAGAGCACCCCCATCGCCGCATTGGTGACGACGGCGCCGAACAGGAGATTTGCTTGTCGGATCATTGCGGGGCGGTCAGTTCTTGGGCGGTGTCGTGATCCAGATAATCTTGGCGTCTTGGCCGCCTAGAATTTTCCAGGAATGCGGACGCTCGGACCGAAAGTGGAAAGAGTCTCCCGCAACTGCGCGCTGGGGTGCCCCGTCGACCGTGAGTTCAATCTCCCCTTCGAGCACATATCCAAACTGTTCGCCTTCTTGGGTGGCTGCCGACGGCGCGGCGGCATCGGCTCCAAGTAATAGGAGACGGCATTCGAGCATTTGGTTTTCGGCGTTGGGCGCCAGAGGCTCGATGCGGCTTCCGCGGCCTAGCTGTGGAGCGTCGAAAGAAATCCGCTTGGCCGCGCTCATCACCGCGAGATCTTCGTCGCTGTCTTCGGTAAAGAGTTGGCTGATACTCATGCCCAGAGCGACCGCCAGCCGCTGCAGCGTCTTGAGCGACGGATCGGCGTGACCATTCTCGATCTTGGAAAGCAGCGATTCCGAGCAGTCGGCCGCCTCCGCCACTTCCTTTAGCGTCAGGCCCCGAAGTCTCCGCGTGAAGCGGATCTTGTTTCCAAAGTTCATTTTCCCCCGCCCTCTCTGTTCGGCTCCACCCTCAGGCACCCAGATTTTCAGCCCCGACCTTTGCCGGGAAGCACCGCCGGCGAAGACATCGGGCATGGGGCGACCGGATACGGGGCGCTCCCTTCGCGATTGTCTCAGGTCCTCGATCCTCGGGAGGCCGACAAGGGCATTAACGCGCCGTACCGGTGATGCCTTCCCAAGTGTCCGCAAAGGATGTCCCTTCCACTATACCGCGTGAAAAACTTGATTGATTAGAAAGCTAATTAATCAGCGTTCACGTGGCTTTCATAGCATGACTTAGACCTCGATGCAGCAGGCCTATTGTCAAGGTCCCCGGATAAGCCTCTTGAACCGCTCCAAAGCGATTGCGGATCGCTAGGGGACTGTCACAACGATCAAAACTGTCCACAGGGCCGGCTTCGCAGCTCCGTCGGAGCCCCTCCGAACCCCAGTTTCTCATTTTCTTCGGCAGCTGCTGCATAACTGCAACAGGCCCTAACGATGAATTTCTCGCCATAAAAATTCACAAAAGATTTGTATTTATGGCCACTTAGCTAGACTCGTTCATTGAAGTTTCCGCATTGCCAAAAATTTCATCGGCTTCACGCATACTTTCTTATCATTCATGTCGCTTGACACTGGCTCATCCCGGTCGCAAACCAAGAGGAGGTTCAAGAGCGCTGAACGCGGATTTTTGGGGGATAGAAGATGTTTTTGCCGATGAAACGTAAGGTCTTGGCGGGCGCCTTTGCTGCTTTTGCCGCCATTGTGGGGATCAATACGGAAGCTGCTGCGGGTGGGATGTCCGCGCCGGGATATACGTCCGGCCTGCCGATCTATGCGATCCTTCCGAAGGGGATGTACTACCTCAACCAAACCCAGTCGAATGAGCGAAGCGTTGCCGGCGACGACATTCGGACGAACAGCAACATCTTCTTTTTCTACTATCAGAGCGATATGGAAATTGCGGGCGGTGCAGTGTCGTACGTCCTCGCTCCGACGCTGTTCGACTACACCTCCACGGGCGGCTATCACGCGCTCGGGATGTACAACACCTATCTGGCTTCTCAGATCGACTGGGAAATTGCGGACGGGCTGTACTTCGGTGCTCGTTTGGGCGGCTATGTCCCGCAAGACGGCGAGCTCGCCTATGACTACGGGGCCATCGAGCCGCGCTTCGGCTTCACTTATATGAAAGATGGCTGGCTCGGCTTGGCGAACTTTATTTTCGGCTTTCCGGCCGGTGGGACTGCCGGAGATATGGCGCCGAATTATTTTCTCGCCGATTTCTCCATCACCAAAGCCTTCGGGAAGTGGACCATCGGTCCGGTCGCTCATACGTCGACAGATCTCGATACACCCTATCCGGGCTATGAAAAGCAGAGCCAGTTCGCCGTGGGCGGTCTCATTGGCTACGACCTAGGCGGTGCCACGCTTCAGACCAAACTCACCACCGACCTGACCGAAGAGAACTACGGCGGCAAGGAAACCGCCCTTTGGACCAATCTTATTCTCAAGCTCTGGTAGGCGTACCGAACTTGGATTCAGCGTCCCTGCGGAGGCTGAAAAAGAGGGCGCGATCGACGGTCAACGTCGTCGCGCCCTTTTTGGCGTTTGCGGACAATCAAGAAATTTGGCCCTTCCCCAGGGGCGGAGATCTCCGCGATCGATGGCGACGACCTTCGAAGGCGCGGTGCAAACTTTGAAGACGAAAGGGAGAGGAACCTCGGAATGTCGAATAGCCAGCTGGAGACCAGGCGGTCGGACGTTATTGCGCGCGGTGTGGGCGTCGCCACAGATATCTATGCCGAGAAGGCGGAGAATGCAGAGATTTGGGATGTCGAAGGTCGTCGCTTCATCGATTTCTCCGCCGGCATTGCGGTGGTCAATACTGGCCACCGCCATCCGAGAGTGATCGAGGCGGTCAAGGAGCAGTTGGATCGCTTCACGCACACCTGCCATCAGGTCGTGGGCTATGAGAGCTATGTCCGTCTGGCCGAACGCCTCAACGATCTGGTTCCGGGTGATTTCGACAAGAGAACGATCTTCGTCACGACAGGCGCCGAGGCGGTCGAAAACGCGGTCAAGGTGGCGCGCGCCGCCACCAACAGACCGGCGGTCATCGCGTTTACCGGCGGGTTCCACGGACGGACCTTCATGGGGATGACTCTGACCGGCAAGGTGGTGCCCTACAAAACCGGCTTCGGGTCCATGATGCCCGACGTCTTCCATGTTCCCTTTCCGGTCGAGTTGCACGGCTCCTCGGCCGATGACGCGTTTGCCGCGCTCGAGAAGATGTTCAGATCCGATGTCGCTCCGTCGCGGGTGGCGGCCTTCATCATCGAACCGGTCCAGGGCGAAGGTGGGTTCTACGAAACCCCGCGCGCCTTCATGAGCCGCCTTCGAGAAACCGCCGACGAGCACGGCATTTTGCTGATTGCAGACGAGGTGCAGACGGGATTCGCCCGAACAGGGAAGATGTTTGCAATGCAGCATTACGATGTTGTTGCCGATATCACGACCATGGCGAAAGGGCTCGGCGGCGGCTTTCCGATCGCCGCCGTCACCGGACGTGCCGACGTCATGAACGCCGCGATGCCTGGCGGACTCGGGGGCACCTACGGCGGCAGCCCCGTTGGGGTGGCAGCCGGCAATGCCGTGCTCGACGTCATCCAGGAGGAGGAGCTCTGCGACCGGGCGCAGATGCTCGGTGCGCGCTTGAAGCAGCGGTTGCAGTCGCTTGTCGAATCCGTTCCGCAGATTGCCGACGTGCGGGGACCGGGGTTCATGAACGCCGTAGAGTTCAACGTACCGGGAGCCGGCAAGCCGGATGCGGATTTTGCCAACAAAGTACGCCGGCGCGCGCTGGACAAGGGATTGATTTTGCTGACCTGCGGCGTCTACGGCAACGTCATCCGCTTTCTGTCCCCCCTTACGGTTCAGGACGAGGTCTTCAGTGAGGCGCTCGATATCCTGGAAGCCACGTTGCGGGAATGCGCAGCCGAGGCCTGCTGAGCGCCTTCAGACTTCGGCTGCCGGTCGGGCCGGGACTGTAGCCCTGCCGATCCATCTCTGAAAATCCACAAAGCGACGACTGCATCGTCGGCCGCCGATAGCCGATCAGGCTGTCGGCGCCATCCCCTTTGCCTAATACCCTGTTTCGACGGGGAGCGGAGGAGCCGCCATCTCGAACGCCTAGAGATTATGCATCGAGGTGAGCACAGTGCTTTCACTTGGAGCAAAAGTGATATTGCGGCGCAATAATTTCACTCTTCTGCCGAAAAGAATTGACATCGTATTTTTCATGAAGTGAACTTTGGCAGACAAAAATTCATATGCAGGGAGACACTCATGTGGCGTGTAGGTATCGATGTTGGCGGAACATTCACTGATCTCTTCGCGTGGAGTGAAGAAGACGGCTCTTACAAGACGGCGAAAGTTCTCACGACAAAAGACGACAGGTCTCGGGGCGTTCTGCAGTCCATTGAAAAGGCCGGCATTCCCTTCGAGCAGATTTCGTTTCTGATGCACGGCACGACGACCGCCACGAACTCGCTGATCGAGAGAGACTATCCAGACGCGGCTTTCATCACAACCGACGGGTTCCGCGACACAATCGAGATCGGCAGGCAGCATCGCAAATATCTTTACGATCCCTATCAGGTGAAGCCTGAACCGTTGATTCAGCGCCGCAACCGGTTCTCGATCAACGAGCGCATGTCGGCCAAGGGCGAGGTGCGGCGCGAACTCGATGAAGGCGCCGCCCGGGAGCTTGCCCGTACGATCAAAGAGGGTGGGTTCCAGGCCGTCGGCATCGGTTTCATCAACGCCTATGCAAATCCCGCCCATGAAGAGCGGATGCGCGAGATCGTGCTGGAGGAAGCGCCTGACGCCCATGTGGTGATCTCGGCGGAGACTCGCCCGATCTTCCGCGAGCATGCCCGGTTCTCGACCACGGCGATCCGCGCCTGCCTCATGCCGGTCATGACAACGTATTTCGATCGTCTTTCAGAGGCCTTGGGCGAGCGCGGCTTCAAGGGCACGTTGCTCATTCTGAAGAGTAACGGCGGCGTGATGGGGCCGCAGAACGCGAAGCTGCGTCCTGAAGAACTGATCGAATCCGGCCCTGCGGGCGGCGTCGCTTATGCCGCGTATCTGACCCACACCACGGATTTCGACAACATCATCCATACCGACGTGGGTGGCACCAGCTACGACGTTTCGATTGTCGAAAACGGCAGCGGTCTGATCACGCGCGACTACGAGTTGGAGTGGGAGGTTCCGGTCTCGGTTCCTATGCTCGACATCCACAGCGTCGGCGCCGGGGGCGGCTCTATCGGTTGGGTCGACAACGGCGGCTCGCTGCGTGTCGGCCCGCAGAGCGCGGGCTCCGAGCCCGGGCCAGCATGCTACGGCCGCGGTGGTACCGAAGCCACGATCACTGATGCCAATTTGGTGTTGGGCCGTCTCAATCCTTCCCTGAGCGACAAATTCGAACTGGACATGGCGGCAGCGGAAGCCGCGATCGACCGGCTTGCGGAAAAGGTCGGGCTATCTCGGCTGGAGACTGCCGATGGCATGATCAAGATCTCCTGCGAAACGATGGCCCAAGCCGTGAAGGGTGTCGTGGTGGCGCGTGCTCGCGATCCGCGTGACTTCGTGCTGGCCAGTTTCGGCGGGGCGGGGCCCATGCATGCCTGCTTCGTCGCGCAGGCGATGAGTATTCCGAAGGTGGTCATCCCGGGGCAGGCTGGTGTGGCATCGGCATTTGGTGCCACGGCAATGAACATTCGCCATGACATCGAAGCCTTCCACTATGCGCCGCTGGCCGATGTCAATGTTGACGACCTGAACCGGATCTATGACGGGCTCGAGGAAGAGGCGAAGACGCGCCTCGCCGCCGATGGCATCGACGTGGAGTCTATGGAGCTCACGCGTACTGCGCAGATGCGCTACATCGGCCAGACCTACGAAGTCGACACCGACGTGCCGGCCGGCGTGTTGAGTGCCGGTGACTCGGAAACGATCGCCACGAGTTTTCACAAGGCCCACGCGAAGGAATTCGGGGTCTCCAACGAAAGCTTTCCGATCGCATTCATCGCGTTGGCCGTGACTGCTACGGGCAAGCTGAAAGAGCCGCCGATCTACGATTTCGGCGCCAAGAAGCCCCTAGAAAGCCATGCATCCCGGAGCGTCTATTTCGACGGCACCTGGCATGACGCGGCTCTGTACGACGGAAGTGCGATCGGACCGGGCAGCAGCATGTCAGGCCCGGCGATCGTCGAATATCTCGATTCAATCGCGGTGATCCCGCCGGGGTGCGGGGCGGTCGTGGATAACGGCGGCAATCTGATCGTCACAATCGGTAAGTGAGGAAACATCATGAGCGTTCAAGAAACTCAAGAGCCCGCCGGTCACTTCGGAGACGTTGACCCGGTCACATTCGAGGTGCTCCGCAATACGTTCGAGTATGCCTGCAACCGAATGACCACGATCATGCAGAAGACGGCCTTCTCGCCAATCTTGGCGGACGTGCTGGACTTCTCAAATGCGGTGTACGATCCGGATCTCCGGTTGCTGTCTCAGGCGGCGAACTGTCCGGTGCATCTCGCTGCGATGCAATACAGCGCCGACGCGGCGGTCAAGAAATACCCGATCAAGGATATGAAACCAGGCGATATCTTCGCGCTGAATGATCCTTATCAGGGCGGCACGCACACCAACGACATCACCTTCATCATGCCGATCTATCTCGACGGCGAGCTTCTCGGCTTTGCCGTGAGCCGTGGCCATTGGATGGATTTCGGCGGCGGTGCAGCGGGTGGCATGTCCTTCTCAACCCATGTGGCTGCCGAGGGTCTGCGCATCCCGCCAATCAAAGCCTTCGAGAATTACCAGGTGAAGGACGACTTCCTGGCGATCCTCCTCAACAACACGCGTACGCCGTTTTTCGTCGAAGGCGATCTCCAGGCGCATCTC
Source organism: Methyloligella solikamskensis (assembly GCF_042676065.1). Classification (NCBI taxonomy): domain Bacteria; kingdom Pseudomonadati; phylum Pseudomonadota; class Alphaproteobacteria; order Hyphomicrobiales; family Hyphomicrobiaceae; genus Methyloligella; species Methyloligella solikamskensis. Next base: position 836,691 of record NZ_JBHTJO010000001.1, read on the forward strand.
GGTGCGCTCAAGGCTGCCGAGCAGGAAATGCAACGGGCGGCCGCGCGCTACGGTATCGAGACCGTGAAGGCCGCGATGCGCGAGCTGATCGGCTATACCGAGCGGATCATCCGCAAGAGCATCGAGGAGATTCCGGACGGCATCTATACGGCATCCGATGTCGCCGACACGGACGGCTTTCAGATCGAACCGGTCACGGTGAAGGTCACGCTGATCGTGAAGGGATCGGAGATCCTGGTGGACTTCGAAGGGTCCGATCCGGTCTGCAAGGGGTCGATCAACTCGCCCTATGCCAATACGGCGTCGGCAGCCTTCTACTCATTGCAGTTCTTCCTGGCGCCCCACGCGCCGTCCAATTGGGGCATGTTCGCGCCGATCACGCTGAACATCCCCGAAGGCACCTGGCTCAATCCTGAATGGCCGGCGCCGGTCATCGGCTGCACCACGCTGACCTCCTCGAAGATCACGAGCGCGATCTGGCAGGCTCTGGCTCAGGCGATCCCAGATCGGGTGACCGGCTCGACCTGTTCAGAGTGCAATTGGTTCGTGGGCTCGACAAAGGACGAGTTCGGAAACGCGAATGTGTTCTCGGACCTTCCGGCCGGCGGATGGGGCGGCACGCCCTACAGCGACGGTATGAGCGTCACCATGGATCCGTTGGGCAACTGCATGAACATGCCAGCCGAATCCGCCGAGCTGCTCTTCCCAATCGAATACGAGGCGTTCGAGCTGCGGCCCGACTCTGCCGGGGCCGGCAAGTTCCGGGGCGGCCTGGGCGCCGTTTTCAAGGTCCGCTTCCTCTACGAGGGCGACATGAACATGGAGACGTCGCGGACACGCGAAGGCAGCCCCGGTGTGGGCGGTGGTGAGCGCAGTGCCGTGCAACGCACGACCCACCTGTATCCCGATGGCCGCAAGGTCGTCATCGGCGGGACCGACGACGACGGCAATTGGGTCAGCCCGCTGTTGTCGGAGCACCCGTTCGGGAAGGAAGAGGTCTTCATGTTCGAGAGCACCGGAGGTGGCGGATGGGGCAACCCCCATGAGCGGCCGGTCGAGAAAGTCCTCGACGATGTGATCGACGGATATGTCTCGCTGGAGAAGGCGCGTGAGAGCTACGGGGTGGCCATCGACCCGGCCACCATGACCGTGGACGAAGTGGCGACGGCGAAGCTGCGCGCGGCCTGATCACGACAAATCGCAAGGCGTATGGCGGGGGAAATCCCCCGCCATACGGAGAATACCTGCGGGCATGCTGTCCGCGGGGTGGCCCAGCTCATCTGCAAGGAGAGTGAGAGATGACGAAGTCAATAGGGAATAAGCCAACCTCGCGGCGCGCCTTTTTGGGAGGTACCGCAAGTGCCGCACTCGGCGCGGGGATGCTGGCGTCGATCAATCAATCGAAGGCCGCCGAGTCCGGCACGATTCCGATCGGGCAGATGGCGTCGCTGACCGGCGGGCTGGCCGTGGATGGTATCGAGCACAAGAATGGTTTGGAGATGGCGTGCGAAGAGATCAACGCCGCCGGCGGTATTCTCGGCAAGAAGCTGGAGCCGGTCACCATCGACAGTAAGGGGCAGACCGCCGAAGAGGTCACGGCTGCCGCGCGACAGTTGATCGACCGTCACGAGGTCCATGCGATCATCAACGGCTACAATGTCGGTGCCAACCAGGCCGAATACGACTCCATTGCCGACGCCGGTATCATCTACATCCATTACAACACATCGATCGGGCATCACGAGGTCTTCGAGAGCGATCCCGAGCGCTATACCGGCATCTTCATGGCTGATCCGGCCGAATATTATTATGGCGTCGGCCTGCCGATCATGCTCGACCGGATCCGGAAGAAGGGCGTTTGGAAACCAGAAAACAATAAGATCGCACTCGTCACCGGCTCGCTCCCGTATTCCATCGTGATCTCCAACGCGATCAAGAAGACCGCTCCGAAATACGGCTTCGAAGTTTCGTTCGAGGAGGTCGTGCCGGTTCCCACCACGGATTGGGGTGCCGTCCTCAACAAGGTGCGGGCTCAGAATCCGGCAGTTATCGCCAACACGCATTTCTTTCCCGCGGATCTGGCACAGTTTCAGATCCAGTTCGCCGAGAACCCCACCAATAGTCTGGTCTACATGCAGTACGGCCCGCTGCTGAAAACGTTCTCGGAAATCGCGGGCGAGGCGGCACGCGGCGTGATGTCTTCCTCCGTGATCGGCATTCTGCCCGATGAGATGGGCAACGAATTCCGGCAGGCGTATTGGAAGCGCTTCGGCAAGGATGCCGAGGCCGATCCGGGTGCCTCGACCTACTCGGAAATGTACCAGTACGCGCTTGCTGCGGCGCTTGCCGGCGGCACTGGCGAACCGGGCAACTACGAGCAGAACAGGAAGATCGCGGACAACTTGCGCAGGTTTGGATACCGCGCGCCGTTCGGCACGCTGCGCTATGTGCCGAAATACAATGCGGCGATCCCCTATCCGACCGTATCGGATGACCCGTCCCTGGCGATGCCGCATCTGCTGTACCAGATCACCGATCCGAAGGCCGAGGTTCCGAAGAAGCTCATCTTCCCGGAGCCTTACAACGAGATCGAGTTCTCGGTTCCGGCCTGGTTCTCATAGTCGCCTGTATCCCGGCCTCCTTCAAAGGGAGGCCGGGATCTCATTCCAAAAAGCACACCGCAAGAAGAGGGGCGAGGGATGGCGACGCTGTCCGGCATTCTGTCCAGCGCTATTACGCTGGGCGCAATATACGCCGCAAGTTCGGTTTCGCTGGCGCTGCTTTGGGGCAGCATTCGGATGCTGAACCTGGCGCACGGCGCATTCATCGTCGCCGGGGCCTATGGCTCCGTAATTCTGGTCACCTTCCTGGGACTGCCCTGGTGGTGCGGGTTGCTCGGCGGGGTGCTGGGCGGCGCGTTGGGGGGGCTCGTCGTTTATCTGGGCTTGGTGCGCTGGGTCTTCGGGCGTCCCGGCTTCGATCTCAAGATCATCATTCTCACCATGGCGATGAGCACGATCGCAGTGGACATGATCAACAACCTGATCGGTCCGCGCATGCAGTCTCAGCCGTTTCGTGTCGACGGCCGGTTCGACTTTCTCGGTCTGAACATGCCGCTGCAGACACTCTTGGTGGTCGCCGGTTGCGGCGCCATGGTCGTCGCCCTGCAATTGATCGTCGAAAAGACGAGTCTTGGCCGTCTGATCCGGGCGGTGTCCCAAGACATGACTGCGGCGCAGCTGAACGGCATTCCGGTGCAATGGGTCGTGCTGCAGGTCATTATCCTGGCCGGGGTGGTCGCGGGTCTGTCAGGCGTGTTCCTAACGACCTTCACCACGGTCTATCCCACCGCCGGTTTCGACCCGCTTCTCAAAGCGCTGATCGTTTGCGTCGTGGGCGGGCTCGGGAGCATTCCCGGCGCCCTGATCGCCGCGTTCCTGCTGGCGCTAATCGAGGCGACGGTTCAATACACGCTTGGGGTCAAGTGGGGCTTTCCGGTGCTGCTGCTCTCGGTGGTGGTGGTGCTGACCTACTTTCCCAACGGCCTGTTCGGACGCCAGGAACTGGTGAGGAACTGAGCCATGAAGACGCTATCTCCCCTTCAACGTGACGATCTCCTGTGCCTCGTCCTTGCACTGGGGCTCATCGCCATCCCACTGCTCGGGCCCTCGAACTACCTGCTTGGCCAAATCACTCTTTTCGTGCTCTGGGCTGCCGTAGTCACCCAGTGGAATCTTGTTTTCGGCGTGGCCGGCATCCTGTCGATCGGTCACTTGGCTCTGTTTGCCGCGGGCGGGTACGCGACGGCTTTGTTGGGGGTCTATTTCGATCTGTCGCTGTGGCTAACCTTGCCGGTGGCTGCGCTGGCGGGACTTGCGATCAGCCTCTTCATGGGGCTGACCACATTGCGGCTCCGCGGGGCGTATGTGGTCGTCATGACCCTGGCCATCGCCATGACGCTCTACCAGATCATCGTGACGGATGTGGCCTGTTTCCGGCAGTCGCAAACCGTCTGCTATTCGTTCAGCGGCGGCGCGCGCGGTCTCTCGCGCTACGGCGATTTCGGTTTCCGGGAACTGCTCGGATACAAATGGATCGCGATCGGGAATTTCTACGTGGCCGTAGCCGCGCTGGTTTTAGGCACGCTCGTTGCGATCGCCATCATTCATAGTCCCTACGGCAAAGCCTTCCAGGCGATGCGCGACAACGAAGTCGCCGCCTCCGCCCGCGGCATCGAGGTCCACAAATATCAGCTGATCGTTTTCGCCGTGGCGGGCTTGTTCACCGGGCTGACCGGCGGGGTCTACGCGGGCGTTATCGGCACCTTCGGACCACAAGTCTTGGAGTTGCCAACGCTGCTGTTCCTGCTTTCGATGATGGTCGTCGGTGGCCCCGGAACGGTGTGGGGGCCGATTCTCGGCACCGCCGCGCTCGCCTTCGTGGATGAAGGATTCCGCGATCTCGCCGAGTGGCGAAACACCGGCTACGCGGTGATTTTGATCATCATGATGCTTGCGCTGCCCGACGGAATTGTCGGCGGTATGAAGCGCCTTGCGAAGAGCATCCCCCTTGGGAACGTCCGAGCGGGAGGCGAGCAATGACGCGCAAGAAGAAGCAGGCGCCACTGTTGCAAGTGGAAGGCCTCACGAAAGCCTATGGCGCGATGAAGGCGGTCGACGATCTGAGCTTTTCCGTCAATGCCGGAGAAGTTCTGGGCATCGGCGGGCCTAACGGTGCGGGCAAGACGACGTTGTTCGATCTGCTTTCGGGGGTCACGCCGCCGAGCAGTGGCAAGGTGACGTTCGACGGGCATGACATCACCACGCTTCGGGCGCCGGAGATCTGCCATTTGGGGCTGAGCCGGACCTTTCAGCTCAACGCCGTCTTCAATTCCATGACGGTGCGCGACAACCTTCTGACAAGCACATACTTCGGTGTGGAGAACCGGCGGGTGCCCGGGCTCGTCTTCGATCGGAAGGCCCGTTCCTACACCGATGAGGTGCTGCAGCTCACAGGGTTGACCGACCACGCGGACGTTCTGGCGGGCGATCTACCTGTCGTACAGCTCAAGCTCCTGATGCTGGGCAGCGCAATCGTCAGCCGGCCGAAGCTGGTCTTGCTGGATGAGCCTGTGGGTGGGTTGAACCCGGCCGAAATCGAGGCCTGCGCCGAGGTCTTCTCTCATCTGCGTGAATTCCACGGCATCACCATCGTGGTCATCGAGCACGTGATGAGCTTCATGACCGCCTTCGCCGACAAGGTGATGATCTTGCATCACGGCGCGAAGCTTCATGAAGGACCGGCGGGATCGCTCTCCGACAATCGCGAAGTTGTGGACGTGTTTCTGGGAACCTCCGGAGCTGCCGACACCGACAAGTCCGAAGAGCAGGGAGCGGTCTGATGGCGTTGCTCGAAACCCAGAAACTGACCGCCTCCTACGGGACCGGGAACGTTCTACACGACATCGACTTTTCGATCGACGAAGGCGAAGCCGTCGGCATCGTGGGACCGAACGGCCATGGCAAGACAACATTGCTGCGTGCCATCTCCGGGCTGATGCCCAGGAGCTCGGGCCGGATCTTGTTTGCCGGCGAGTCCATCACGAAAAAGGCAGCCGACAAGATTGCCGCTTCTGGGCTCGTCCACGTGCCTCAGGGCGACCTCGTGTACCCCAACATGACCATCCTCGATAACCTTCTGGTCGGGGGATATTCCAACGCCTCGCAACAGGTCACCCAGGCGCAGCTCGGAAAGGTGTTCGGGCTGTTTCCCAGGCTGCGCGAGCGGACCGGACAGATGGCTAGTTCGCTGTCCGGGGGCGAGCGCCGAATGCTGGGAATCGGGCGCGGCCTGATGATGGCCGACATCCGGATTCTGATGCTCGACGAACCCTCGCTCGGGCTCGCGCCGGTCGTCATCGAGCAGATCTACCAAGCCGTTCAGGATCTGCGCGCAGACGGCATGACCGTGATCATCGTCGAAGAGAATGTCATGCGCGCCGCCAGCGTTGTCGGTCGGCTGCACCTCATGGACAGCGGTCAGTTCGTCTGGAGCGGCACACCCGACGAGATGAAAGAAAACAAACAAATTATCGACACCTACCTAGGGGCATGACGCGGAGGACTTCATGAGTACACCAAGCAAAGCAGACGTCGTGATTGTCGGAGGCGGCATTACAGGCTGCGCCATCGCCTATCATTTGACAAAGATCGGAGTCACCGACGTCGTCCTTTGCGAACGCAAGCAACTGACCTGCGGCACCACCTGGCATGCGGCCGGTCTCGTCACTCAGCTACGCGCCACGCGCAACATGACGGAACTTGCGAAATACACCGGCGAGCTGTTCCGCGAACTCGAGACAGAGACCGGGCAGGCGACCGGTTTCAAACAGAACGGTTCGGTGCGTGTAGCCGGTAACGAGGCGCGTTTCGAGGAGTTGAAGCGCGGCGCTTCGATGGCTCGCAATTTCGGGCTTCCCGCCGATGTGATCAGTGCTGAGGAGATCAAGGAACGCTGGCCGCTGGTGAATGTCGACGATCTGCTGGGCGGGATCTGGATGCCCAATGACGGGCAGATCAATCCGGCGGACGTGACCCTCGCGATGGCGAAGGGTGCGCGGATGCGGGGCGCCAAGGTGCTTGAGAATACGCCGGTGAAGAAGGTGATCGTGGAGAATGGCCGTGCCGTCGGGGTTGAGCTCCCCGATGGCGAAATTCGGGCCGACAAGGTGGTCATCGCCGGCGGCATGTGGTCGCGAGAATTCGCTGCTCAGATCGGTGTCTCGCTGCCGCTTCATGCGGCCGAGCATTTCTACATCGTGACCGAATCCATGGAGGGATTAACGCGCGATCTACCTGTGCTGTTTGTTGGCCACGAATGCTCCTACTACAAGGAGGATGCGGGGAAATTGCTGCTCGGCTGTTTTGAGCCGGAGGCCAAACCCTGGGGCCATGAAGGGATCCCGGAGGATTTCTCGTTCGACAGTTTGCCGGAGGATTTCGAGCATTTCGAACCCATCCTCGAACAGGCGGTGAAGCGCGTTCCGCAACTGGAGGAGACTGGTATCCAACTCTTCTTCAACGGCCCCGAAAGCTTCACACCGGACGATCGCTATCTGCTGGGCGAAACGCCCGAAGTGCGGGACCTCTTCTGCGCCTGCGGTTTCAATTCGGTTGGCATCCTGTCTTCGGGCGGGGTCGGCAAGGCGTTGGCCAGCTGGATCAAGGACGGCCATTCACCGATGGAGCTGGCCGACGTGGACGTACGGCGCATGCAGCCGTTCCAGTCGAACAGCAAGTATCTCTACGACCGCACGAAGGAAACATTGGGGCTCCTCTACAAGATGCACTGGCCGTACCGGCAGTACGAGACGGCGCGGGACGTTCGCAAGAGTCCGTTCCACGACCGGCTTCTCGCCATGGGTGCATCGATGACGGAAGCCGCCGGCTATGAGCGACCCGGATTTTTCGCAGGCGACGGCAGCTCCACCGAGATCGGCTACTCCTTCGGACCGCAAAGCTGGTTCGACGATGCCAAGCGAGAGTCCCTCAATACCGAAACCAACGTGACCCTCTTCGACCAGAGCTGCTACGTGAAGTTCCGGGTCGAGGGGCGCGATGCCTGCAAGGTCCTCAACCACGTCAGCGCCAACAATGTCGATGTGGAGCCGGGCAAGGTCGTCTACACGCAGTGGCTGAACGAGCGCGGTGGCATTGAGGCGGACGTGACCATCACGCGGCTGTCGGAGACGGCTTATATGGTGGTGACGATCGTCGCCTCTCAAATGCGCGACTTCTCCTGGCTGCAGCGGCACATCCCCGAAGACGCCCACGCGATCGTCACCGATGTCAGTCCCGCTATGGCGATGCTGGCTCTCATGGGGCCGAAGTCCCGCGCTCTGCTGCAGAAAGTGTCGACGGCCGATCTGTCCAATGAAGGTTTTCCCTTCGGGACAAGCCGCGAAATCGAGATCGGATACGCGATGGTTCGGGCCAGCCGGCTGACCTATGTCGGCGAGTTGGGCTGGGAACTTTATATCCCGTCGGACTTCGCGCTGCATGTCTTCGACCGCATCGTCGAGACAGGCGATGAGTTCGGCCTGCAATGCGGCGGCTTCTTCGCGATCAACTCAATGCGAATGGAGAAGGCTTACCGTCATTGGGGCCACGATATCGGCGAGGATGATACGCCAGTGGAGGCTGGGCTGAGCTTCGCGGTTGATTTCGATAAGCCGTCCGGCTTCATCGGTCAGTCCGCAGTGGTTGCCCAACGTCAGGCCGGCGTTCCGACCAAGCGACTCGTTCAGTTTCAACTCTCGGAAATCGAAACGCCGCCGTTGCTCTATCACGAAGAGCCGATCTGGAAAGACGACAAGATCGTCGGATCGATCACCTCCGGCGGTTATGGGCACAGGATCGGCCGTTCGCTCGGCATGGGCTACGTGCATTGCGAAGATGGCGTCGGGAAAGACTTCCTGCGCGACGGTGGTTTCGAGATTGAGGTGGCCTGCGAGCGCTATTCGGCCGAACCCTCGCTCAGCCCGTTCCTCGATCCTTCCCGTAGCCGAACCCAATCCTGAAACGCGCCTCCGTCTCGGACGGTGTACGAGTCGTCGGCATCGGTCTATTTGCTCCCAAGGCGACCGGTGACCGACGATCCTATCCCCGCCTTTCCCTCCGGGGGGCGGGGATAGGCGCAAGCGCTGGGTCGATAAGAGAACCCGTTTCCCGAGCAGGGAGCTGCCATGCGGTCCTCATGGTGGGGCCGGGAGGTTCTCAGTAGCTAGGCGGGGAAATCGACCAGATGAGCACGGCCTCTTCATCGCCTTCGTTGGCGTAGCGATGCGGGATCGTACTTTCGAAGGCGAAACTGTCGCCGGTTTCCAAATCGATGCGCCGCCCTCCGAGCCAGAGGGTGAGAGCGCCGGAAATGACGATGCCCGCCTCTTCGCCGCGGTGCTCGTAGGGTTCTGTGCCGCTTTCCGAGTGCGGGGCAAACGTGCAGCGGAGCAACTCAATTCCCCGCCCGAGATTCGGCGAAAGAAGTTCGTCGGTGATTCCGCTTTCGAACTTCAACTGACGCCGGTTCTTCCGCCGCACGATATATTCGTCCAGCTCGTCGCTTTCGTCCTGATTGCGCGGGAAGAACCATGAGATATTGACGCCAAGAGCCCGGCTTATGGAATGCAGCGCCTTGATCGAAGGCGAGGAAATGCCGCGTTCTATCTGGCTGAGATAGCCCTGGGACAGGCCAGTTGCCTTTGCGAGCTGCGACAGGGTGACGTCGCTCGCCTTCCGCAGGTCCTTAATTTCGCGACCGACACCCTGGTCGTTCTCGAGCACCGTCCCGATGTCCTTTATCGGCTCTGATTGGGCAGGGCCGCGCAGCGCCGCCATCCGCGAAAGACTTACTTTATGGTCCATTCGTTGCCTCCCTTAACTGTGTCTGAATGTGGCTAGCGGATTTGGCTGCGTAAAGGTATGTGACCCAAAATAGTGGTATAGTGAATTTCTTCACACAAAAGTTCACTTTTGTGCTATTTGGTTTCGGGACATAAAGATGTAGCCGAGCCGCTCTTCCTCTCGCAACCGATGAGAGATCAACCCAGCCGTTTTCACCTCATCGCCCCCGGGCATTTTAGGAATGCTGCGCGTGCGGATGCCACTGAATAGCGCGCGAGAGCGCGGCTTTTGAACAATGAGAAGGGTGGACATGAAAGTTCTCGTGCCAGTCAAGCGCGTGGTCGACTCCAACGTGAAGATTCGCGTTGCGGCGGACGGATCCGGTGTCGATCTGGCCAATGTAAAGATGTCGATGAACCCATTCGACGAAATCGCGCTCGAAGAGGCGATCCGATTGAAAGAAGCCCAGCTGGCGGAAGAGGTCCTCGTTGTTTCCATCGGTGCGGAGCGCTCGCAAGAGACCTTGCGCACGGCGCTGGCCATGGGCGCAGACCGCGCGCTCCTGATCGATACCACCGACGACGTCCATGCCGATATCGAGCCCCTCGCCGTTGCGAAGCTTCTCAAGGCGGTGATCGACGATGAGCAGCCGCAGCTGGTTCTTGCTGGGAAGCAGGCGATCGACAACGACATGAACGCCACCGGCCAGATGCTGGCCGCCCTGCTCGGGTGGCCGCAGGCTACGTTTGCCAGCGCGTTGACGCTGGAGGACGGAACGGCACGCGTGACGCGCGAGGTCGATGGCGGTTTGCAGACGATCGAGGTCAAGCTACCAGCTGTCGTTACTGTCGACCTTCGGCTGAACGAGCCACGCTATGCGTCGCTGCCGAATCTCATGAAGGCGAAGAAGAAGCCCGTGGAAACGAAGAGCGCCGGCGAGTTGGGGGTGGACGTCGAGCCTCGCCTCGAAATTCTCAAGACTTCGGAACCGCAAACCCGCCAGACAGGAGAAGTCGTTCCGGACGTGGACGCGCTGTTCGCCAAGCTCCAAGAGAGGAAGATCGTATGATGAAGGTTCTGCTGCTCGCCCAGATCAACAACGGAGCGCTGGCGCTAGACTCGACCGCGAAAGCCGTCAGCGCTGCCGGCAAACTCGGTGACGTCACGCTCCTTTGTGCCGGGGAGCAGGTTGCCGACGCTGCCGCCGAAGGCGCAAAGATCAGTGGCGTCGCCAAGGTCCTGGTCGTGGAGGATCCGCAATACGGCCATAGCCTGGCCGAACCGGTTTCCGCGCTCATTGTCTCGCTGGCGGGCGACTATGATTTTCTCACCGCTTCCGCAACCACGGAAGGGAAGAACATCATGCCGCGCGTCGCGGCTTTGCTCGATGTGATGATCTTGTCGGATGTGTCGGGCATCGTCGATGGCGAGACCTTCGAGCGTCCGATCTATGCGGGTAACGCCATTCAAACCGTGCGGTCACAGGACCCGAAGCGCGTCATTACCTTCCGGACGTCGGCCTTCCCGGCTGCTGGGCTCGGCGCGGCGGCCCCGGTCGAGACGGTCGCTCCGGCGCAGGATCCGGCACTGTCTGAATGGATCGAAGACAAGATAGATCAGAGCGACCGGCCGGAACTGACCTCGGCGGGGGTCGTCGTTTCCGGAGGCCGCGGGGTTGGCTCTAAGGAGGACTTTGGGCTTGTGGAGAAGCTGGCCGATAAGCTCGGTGCGGCTGTGGGAGCCTCCCGGGCCGCGGTCGACTCCGGCTATGCCCCTAATGATTGGCAGGTCGGGCAGACGGGCAAAGTGGTGGCGCCGGAGCTTTATCTTGCCTTGGGCATCTCTGGCGCGATCCAGCATCTGGCGGGGATGAAAGATTCCAAGATCATCGTCGCCATCAACAAGGATCAGGACGCGCCGATTTTTCAGGTCGCAGATTACGGGCTTGTGGAGGACCTGTTCACCGCCGTTCCGGCGTTGATGGAGAAACTCGGCTGATCCAGTTGGGGAAGCTCAAGACGGGTTAGGTGCGTCGGGCGACGTGGTCCTGAAAGTAGTGCTGTGACATCGTCAACACGCCAGCCCCCGGCATTGTCAGAGGCACTTCCTGATCGATGAAAGCATTCGCGACGCCTTCCTCGGCAAGCTGGTCGAGGCAGCCAAAGGATTCTTGCCGGGTGATCCTCTCGACCCGACGGCCGGATTTGGCCCCATGGTCTCCCATGCCGTTTGGCGGGTTTAAGCAATCGGGCTTCGGCCGCGATCGCTCGCTGCATGCTCTCTTCAAATACGCGGATTTCAAATCCATCTCCCAAATCCGTCTCTCTCTCACTCCGCTGACAGGGGATTCCCATGACCGATGAAACCAAGACATATCCGACCGACGCCTTGATCGACGGTGCGTGGATTGGCGCCGACAGGACCTTTGCGGTCACCGATCCGGCGACCGGCGATGAGATTGCGAAGGTTCCCGATCTCGGCGCTGCCGAAACGACGAAGGCCATTGATGCGGCTTATAAGGCCCTGCCGGAATGGTCGGCCAAGACCGCCAAGCAGCGCGGGCAGATCCTGAAGAAATGGTTCGATCTGGTGACCGCGCAGACCGAGAGCCTGGCCCGCCTCATGACCCTGGAGCAGGGCAAGCCGCTCACCGAATCCCGCGGGGAGGTCGCCTATGGCGCGAGCTTCATCGAGTGGTTCTCCGAGGAGGGAAAGCGGGCCTACGGCCGCACCATCCCCACCACGGTGGAGGGCAAGCGCTACGTTACCATCAAGCAGCCCATCGGTGTCTGCGCGGCGATCACGCCGTGGAATTTTCCCATCGCCATGATCACCCGGAAGGTCGCGCCTGCGCTTGCCGCAGGCTGCACCATGGTGGTCAAGCCGTCCGAAGAGACCCCGCTCTCTGCGCTGGCCATCGCCGAGTTAGCTTTGGAGGCGGGCGTGCCGGCGGGCGTCTTCAACGTCGTCACCTCAACGGATGCGCCCTCTGTCGGCAAGGTGCTCTGCGAGGATTCCCGCGTGCGGAAGCTGACCTTCACGGGCTCCACCGCCGTCGGCAAGACGCTCTACCGCCAGTGCGCCGATACGGTGAAGAAGTTGACCCTGGAGCTTGGCGGCAACGCGCCTCTCGTCGTCTTCGACGATGCCGACCTGGATAAGGCGGTCGCCGGCACGCTGGCCTCGAAATACCGCAATGCCGGCCAGACCTGCGTCTGCGCCAACCGCATCCTGGTGCAGTCCGGAATCTACGACCGCTTCGCCGATGCGCTGCTGGAAGCCATCCAGTCCTATGGCGTCGGTTCGGGCCTGGAAGAGGGCACGGTCATCGGTCCGCTGATCAACAAGGATGCGGTGAAGAAGGTCGAGAGCCTAGTAGCCGACGCGGTCGAGCAGGGCGCCAGCATCTCGTCCGGTGGCAAAGGCGAGGGCGACGGCGAGCTCTTCTATCGTCCCGCCGTCATGCGCGACGCCACGACCGATATGCGCATCACCAGCGAGGAGATCTTCGGCCCCGTCGCGGCGCTCGTGCGCTTCGAGGCAGAATCCGAAGCCATCGATCTCGCCAACGATACGCCGTTCGGACTGGCGGCTTATGTCTTCAGCGAGAACCTCTCCCGCGCATGGCGGGTGGCCGAGAAGCTCGAGGCCGGCATGGTCGGCGTGAATGAAGGCATCTTCTCCAACGAGGCTGCCCCCTTCGGCGGCATCAAGGAGTCGGGTCTGGGGCGCGAAGGCGCATCAGAAGGTCTCGATGAGTACATGGAAACGAAGTTCATCTGCTTGGGAGGTATCGCGTGACCGTAGCGGCTCCAGTCCGGGACGTTGATGGCTGTCGTGAGCTCGACCGCATCTATGCCGCCGACATCGACGGTCCCGTCGGGAAACGGGCCTATATCCAATGGCTGGCCGCCATATCGTTTTAAGGGACAGTAGAAGCGCCGGACCGAATATCAGTATATGCACGCAAAATCTCCCACAGGGACAAAGAACGGCGGGATCTCGTTCTGGTATGACGATCTCGGGGGTGTGCCTGCCTATCGCAAGCCACTCCCCGGCGATATCGAAGCGGATGTCTGCATCGTCGGCGCTGGCTTCACAGGCCTTTGGACGGCGTATTATCTGAAGCTGGCCCGGCCCGAACTCTCCGTCGCTGTTATCGAGATGGAGTTTGCCGGCTTCGGGGCGTCCGGACGCAACGGCGGTTGGTGCACGGGCAGCTTCGCCTGGAACCGCGAAAAATATCTCCGCACCGGCAGCCGGGCGGGGCTCATCGAATTTGAACGCCAACTCCGCGGCACCGTCGATGAAATCGTTCGCGTGACCGAACAAGAGGCGATCAACGCCGATATCCACCGCACCGAACTCCTCACCTTCGCCTGTTCTGCGGCTCAGATGCAGCGCCTCCGCGACGAATACGAACAGGACATGGCTTGGGGCGTGCCGAGGGACCGGCTCGAACTCATCGGGCCGGCCAAGGCCAAGGCCCGCATCGAGGTCAAGGATGCCGTGGGAGCCCTCGTCGCCCGTGGCGTCGCGCGGATACAGCCTGCGAAGCTTGTCCGCGGACTGGTTATGGCGGTCGAGCGCATGGGCGTGAAGATCTACGAGCAGACCACTGTCACGAAGATCGAGGCAGGCTGCGTGACGACGGATCGGGGCATCGTCAAGGCAGACCGCATCGTTCGTGCAACGGAAGGTTTCACCCACGGCATCCCGGGAAACGAACGGGAATGGGTGCCCCTCAACAGCGCGATCGTGGTCACCGAGCCGGTGCCTGAGACGCTATGGAATCAGATCGGCTGGGATGGCGCCGAACTCCTGGGCGATGCCAGGCACGCCTATTGTTACGCCCAGAGAACCCGGGGGAACCGCATCGCCATGGGGGGGCGAGGTATTCCATACCGTTTCGGATCGAAGACGGATCAATGGGGGCGGACCCAGTCTGCGACGATCGATCAGTTGAAGACCATCCTTCACCGCATGCTCCCTCAGACCCAATCGCTCAAGATCGACCATGCATGGTGCGGTGTCCTCGGCGTCCCGCGCGACTGGTGCGCGACGGTGGGGTTAGACGCCGAAACCGGAATTGCATGGGCAGGGGGATATGTCGGGATCGGTGTCTCCACCTCGAACATGGCGGGCAGGACCCTGGCCGATCTCCTGCTCGGCGAGGAAACGGAGCGCACCGCACTTCCATGGGTGAACCGGCGTCCGCGCAAATGGGAGCCCGAGCCACTCCGATGGATCGGCATTCATTCGATGTACTGGCTCTATCACATGGCTGACCGCTACGAAGCCCAGGCCGGGGGAACGAGCACCTCGCTTCTGGCAAAGATCGCCAATCGGATCTCTGGCCGATAGGCATGCCAGGGCGCCCCAGTAACGAGTCATGGTCTTTCCGCCCAAGCAAAGATAGCTACGTGCGAGGAGCCTCAGCCCGTGGCGGATTGGCCGGTACTGTGCTCAAATTTCGCATATCCGAATTCGGCCAGCGCATGCTTTAGCACAAACAAACTTTACTTCAGATTTAATTATCTATTTCAGAGGGTTGGTACGCAGGTTATTCGGCTCATAACTTGAAGGTACCAGGTTCAAATCCTGCCCCCGCAACCAATTTCCATACATTCGAAGCGCTGAACCGGAAGTCCTTCAGGGCCGGCCAGCAAAGCCTTGGCGGCTTTCGGCCAAGCGGATCCTTTTACGATGGCCGGATCTCGTTCAATGCCTTGAAGATTGCGCGGTTGCCCGCGGCGTCGGCCAGGGTGTGCTGGTTCAGATTGTCGAGGAAGGAGCGGGTTGCCTCGTGCAGATAGCGCTTCAGGCGGCACGCATCGATGATCAGGCAGCTGTTCGTGTCGCGGTCGAAGCACTCCACGATATGCATGTTGGGTTCCAGCTCCTCGATCAGGTCGCCAAGGCGTACCTCCTTCGGATCGCAAGCCAGCCGGATGCCGCCGCCTTTGCCCTTGGTGCTGGCGATGTAGCCGAGCTGAGCGAGGCGGTGGACGACCTTCACGAGATGATTGCGCGAGATGCCGTAGCGCTGGGCGATCTCGCCCACGCTGCAAAGCTGGTCCGGCCGGCTGGCCAGATACATCAGGCTGCGTAACCCGTAATCGGTGAACATGGTGAGCTGCATGGTGCGGCCTTATAGCCCGTTTCGACGGCGCGTGGATTATAATATGTATTCAAAATACATATTCAAAGGAGGGACGCCATGTTGAGCGCTGAAACCATCTCGATCGTCAAATCCACCGTTCCGGTTCTGCAAGAGCATGGGGAGACCCTGACGCGGCATTTCTACAAGCGGATGTTCTCACACAATCCGGAAGTGAAGCCATTCTTCAATCAGGCGCACCAGCAGGCCGGACTTCAGCAGCAGGCCCTGGCCGGTGCGATCTGCGCCTATGCGGCGAATATCGACAATCTCGGTGCGCTGGGCCCGGCGGTGGAGCTGATCGCCCAGAAGCATGTCGCGCTTCAGGTGAAGGCTGAGCACTACCCCATCGTCGGCGAGAACCTGCTTGCCTCGATCACGGAGGTGCTGGGCGACGGGGCGACTGACGAGGTGATCCAGGCCTGGGGGGAAGCGTATGGCGTTCTGGTCGATGTTCTGGTTGATCGCGAAAGCGCCATCTACGACGAGATCGCTTCGGAGCCGGGCGGTTGGGCTGGATTTAAGCACTTCCGGATTGCCCGCAAAGAGGTCGAGAGCGACGTCATCACCTCGTTCTATCTGGAGCCCGTCGACGGAAAGGCACTGCCCCATTTCAAGCCGGGTCAATACGTCACCGTCCGTGTGCCGACGCCCGATGGCAGCACGACCATGCGGAATTACAGCCTGTCGGACCGGCCGGGCCAGGGGCACTTCCGGATCAGCGTAAAGCGGGAAGACAGCAACAGCCCGGATGCGCCGGACGGCTATGTCTCGACCCTGCTGCATCGCGAGCTCGAGGTTGGTGACGAGATCGAGGTGGCCGCACCGTGCGGCGAGTTCTTCCTTCAGCCCGATCTCCATCCGGAGCGGCCGCTCGTGCTGCTCGCCGGCGGGGTTGGAATCACGCCGCTGATCAGCATTTTGTCGGATGCGTTGCAGACCACGCCGGACCGCCCAATCGTTCTGGTGCATGGCGCTATCAACGAAGATATGCAGGCCTTCCGCCAGGTGATCGACCAGCTGGCCGAGCAGCATTCGAACCTGCGGCGGCACTATTGTTACGACGAGCCGGCCAAGAACGGTGCGGCACGGGAGGAGCACATGACCACCGGTCTGGTCGACGAAGCGCTGCTCGATCCGCTGCTTCCGGACGAGGATGCGGAATACTATTTCTGCGGCCCGAGGCCCTTCATGACCTCAATCTACCGGCAGCTGACGGCGCGGGGGATCCCGGCCGAGAATCTTCATTTCGAGTTCTTCGGCCCGCGCGGCGCGCTTGAAGCCAACTGAAGCTTGGAGTGCGGCGGCAGCGAAGCGCCGCACTCTCCCTTCCAGCGGCTGCCGCTTTTTCAGCACTCTTCCGGTATGGGCTGGCCTTCGTGTCTCGGAGCCGTTAGCAAACGCTCATGCCCAACGCTCTCGCGATCCTCGTCATCGATGAGAATCAGATCCGCGCCTCGATCATCGAGGCCGGTCTGCGCGAGGCAGGCTACGAGAACGTCACCCTCATCCACGACATGGCAGGGGTCGCGGGACGGATCGCGGAGATCAACCCGGACGTCATCTTTATCGATCTGGAAAACCCGAACCGCGACATGCTGGAGAACATGTTTCAGCTTTCGCGCGCGGTGAAGCGCCCCGTGGCGATGTTCGTCGACCGCTCCGACGAAGCCTCGATCGAGGCGGCGGTCGATGCGGGCGTGTCGGCCTATGTGGTGGACGGGCTGAAGAAGGAGAGGGTCAAGGCGATCCTCGACATGGCGGTCAGCCGGTTCAATGCTTTCTCGCGGCTCTCGCGGGAACTGGAAGAGGCGCGGGGCGAGCTGGAGAACCGCAAGGTGATCGACCGCGCGAAAGGTATCCTCATAAGTTCCAAGGGGCTGTCGGAGGAGGATGCCTACGCGCTGCTGCGCGCAACCGCCATGAACCAGAACCGCAAAATTATCGAGATCGCCCAAAGCCTCGTCACGGCGGCGGGACTGCTCGATCCGGGAGACAAGTCGTGAGCGACGCCCCTTACAAGATCGCCGCCGGCATCATACCCCTGCTCGACAGTGCGCTTCTCGTCGTGGCCAAGGAGAAGGGCTTTGCTGCAGCCGAAGGGGTCGACCTCACGCTGATCAAGGAAAGCTCCTGGGCCAATATCCGCGACCGGCTCGCGGTCGGGCATTTCCAGGTCGCACAGATGCTGGCGCCTATGCCGATCGCCTGCAATCTCGGCCTGACGCCCATCGGGTCCCACACGGTCGCGCCCATGGCGCTCGGCCTCGGCGGCAATGCGGTGACTGTCTCGAAGCGGCTCTGGGCGGAGATGTCCGATCAAGGTGCGCCTCAGGGACTCGATCCCAAAGCGGCCGGCGCGGCCCTGAAAGCCGCGATCGCGCAGCGCCCTGAGAGCGACGGCAGGCTTCGCTTCGGCGTGGTGCATCCCTATTCGGGACATAACTACGAGCTGCGCTACTGGCTCGCCGCCTGCGGCATTCATCCCGACCAGGATGTGGAGATCCTCATCCTGCCGCCACCCCTGATGGCCGATGCGCTCGCCTCCGGCACTATCGACGGTTATTGCGTCGGTGAGCCTTGGAATACGGCTGCGGTCATCGCGGGTACCGGCCGCATCGTCACGGTGAAATCGGCGATCTGGCGGTCGAGCCCGGAAAAGGTGCTCGGCGTCCGCTCCCAATGGGCAGAGCAGAATCCGGAGGCGCTCGCAGCACTGCTGCGGGCGATCTATCACGCGGCCCAATGGTGCGCGCAGCGCGACAATCGCGACGAACTCGCCCGGCTGTTGGCAGAGACCGCCTATGTCGATCGGCCGGCGGACTGGATGATGCCTGCGCTCACCGGCGAGATCGCCACGGGGAGCGGCGAGACGATCGAAGTGGCGGACTTCTTCCTCACCCATGCCAAGGCGGCGACCTTCCCATGGAAGAGCCATGCCCTGTGGTTCTACAGCCAGATGGTGCGCTGGGGGCAGGTCGAGCATTCGGCGACAAACGCCGAGATCGCTTTGCAGACCTATCGCCCGGATCTCTATCGAGCTGCCCTGAAGCCGCTCGGCGTGGCGCTGCCCGGCGCCAATGCGAAGGTCGAAGGGGCGCTGCAGGCAGCAACCCCCGTGGGGTCCGCGGGCGCGAGCCTGACCCTCGGGCCGGACGGGTTTTTCGATGGCAGTCTGTTCGATCCTGACGAGCTCGATGCCTATATCGCTGCGCAGGCCTCCGACCCCGGCGAATAGGCGCCGTTCGGTGCCGCACTGCACAATCGATAAGCGGTCCGCCTAGGCAATTGCCAATGGATCGTTCGGCGAGAGGCGTTGTCCGCCTCGGCCGCCGAATATCTAATCCATTGAACTAGCGAACTTTTCTCTCGAATTTGCGAGTTGGCACGGTTCCTGCTGCGCTTGTGGCAGGCCATCGTTAGGCCAATCCATATTGGCGTCCAATGGCGGGCGCCCCAGGCAAAGCTGCCGATCAGGACACCGCGACCCTTCGTGTGGGCGCGGTCTCCTGGCCGGCAGCTTTTTTTGTTTCTGGAGCAGTCGCGGCGGCCACAGCGTCGCCCCACACGGGAGAATGAGATGACAGACACTCTGCTCAAGAAGATCGATTGGACGTCCGACGCGACGCGGGCGCTCAGCCTTTCGACCGTCGCTTTCACCGCGTGCTTCGCGGTGTGGACTATTTTCTCGATCATCGGCGTCCGGATCGGGGAGGATCTCGGCCTGACCGAGACGCAGTTCGGGCTTCTGGTCGGCACGCCGATCCTGACCGGTTCGCTGTCACGCATCGTGCTCGGCGTGCTGACGGATCGCTACGGCGGCCGGATCGTATTTACCGCCACCATGGTAGCGGCCGCCCTGGCGACTTTCCTTCTTGCCCATGCCGAAAGCTACATCGCCATTCTGGGCGCTGCCGTCGGCGTCGGGCTGGCCGGCGGGTCCTTCGCGGTCGGCGTGGCCTATGTCTCGCGCTTCTACCCTGCGAAAGCTCAAGGCACGGCGCTCGGCATCTTCGGCGTCGGCAATGTCGGGGCTGCGATCACCAGCTTCGTCGCGCCCTTCGTGCTCGTCGCGCTGGGGTGGCAGGCTGTGGCCCAGATCTGGGCCGGCGTCCTGGTCGCCGCCGCGGTGGGCTTCTGGTTTCTTTCCGAGAACCCGCCCTCGGCCAGTGAAGAAGGGCAAGAGAAGCGAAGCTTCTGGGCCGAGTTTGAGCCGCTGCAATACGCCCAGGTCTGGCGCTTCGCGGCCTACTACTTCTTCGTGTTCGGCGGCTTCGTCGCTCTGGCCCTCTGGCTGCCCCGCTACCTGATCGGCAGCTACGGCTTCGACATCGAAACCGCCGGCATGATCGGTGCGGCCTACTCGCTGCCCGGCGCGATCTTCCGCGCCTATGGCGGCTACCTCTCCGACACGCTGGGTGCGCGGAAGGTGATGTACTGGACGCTGGCCGTCTCCTTGGGCGCTTGTGCGATCCTTTCGATGCCGGCGTCCCAGGTCGGGCCGTTCCTCTTCATCGGCATCGTCTTTGTGCTCGGCTTCTTCATGAGCCTGGGCAAAGCGGCGGTCTACAAGCACGTGCCCGTCTACTACCCGGGCCATGTGGGCGCGGTCGGCGGCCTTGTCGGCATGATCGGCGGGCTCGGCGGCTTCTTCCTGCCGCTGGCCTTCGGCGCGCTGCTCGACACCACCGGACTTTGGACGAGCTGCTTCATGCTGCTCTTCCTGCTCGTCGGCGGTCTTCTCCTTTGGATGCACTCGGCCGTTCGCCGGATGACGCGGGAAAGCGCGGAGAGCGCGCCTGCGTCAGAGCCCGAGCTCGCCCTGCAATGAATCAACACGGAAGCAACGACATGAAAGAGAAACTCATAATCATCGGCAACGGCATGGCGCCGGGCCGCATGCTGGAGCATCTCTTCGAGCGCGCTCCAGATCGCTACCAGGTGACCATCTTCAACGCCGAGCCACGGGTCAATTACGACCGGATCATGCTCTCGCCGGTGCTCTCCGGTGAAAAGGAATTCGAGGAGATCGTGATCCATGGCGACGGTTGGTACATCGATCACGGCATCACCCTCTACAAGGGGCACAAGATCGTCGAGATCGACCGGGAGGCGAAGACGGTCCGGTCCGATCACGGGGTGACGGAGAGCTACGACAAGCTCGTGATCGCGACCGGCTCGGTGCCGTTCATCCTGCCGGTGCCGGGGAACGATATGCCCGGCGTGCTGACCTATCGCGACCTGGACGATGTGGACGCGATGATCCTCGCCGCCCAGTCTCACGCGAAAGCGGTGGTGATCGGCGGCGGGCTGCTGGGGCTCGAAGCTGCGGCCGGACTTCAGATGCGGGGGATGGACGTCACGGTCCTGCATCTGATGCCGACGCTCATGGAGCGGCAGCTCGATCCATCAGCCGGCTACCTGCTCCAGCGGGCGCTGGAAGACCGCGGCATCAAGGTCAAGACCAAGGCCGAAACCAAGGCGGTGATCGGCAAGGGCAAGGCGGAGGCGGTGGAGCTTGCCGACGGCAGCACCATCGATGCCGACCTCGTGGTCATGGCCGCCGGCATCCGGCCCAACGCCTGGCTCGCCAAGGAGGCGGGGCTGGAGACGGGCCGCGGCATCGTCGTCGATCACGGCATGCGAACCGAGGATCCCGACATCCTGGCCATCGGCGAATGCGCGGAGGTCGGTGGGCACACCTACGGTCTGGTGGCCCCGCTCTACGAGATGGCGAAGGTCGCCGCGGCCCAGCTCGCCGGCGATACCGAGGCTGCCTTCGTCCATAGCGACACGCCGACCAAGTTGAAGGTGACGGGGATCGACCTCTTCTCCATCGGTGACTTCGCCGACGGCGAAGACCGGGAGGAGATCGTGCTCCGGGACGCAACGGCCGGCGTCTATAAGCGGCTGATCCTGAAGGACAACCGGATCATCGGCTCGGTGCTTTATGGCGAGACGGCCGACGGCGCCTGGTTCAACGATCTGAAGAAGCGGGAAGTCGACGTGTCGGAAATGCGCGACACGCTGATCTTCGGTCAGGCTTACCAGGGGAGTGCCCCGCTGGACCCTATGGCGGCCGTTGCAGCCTTACCGGATGACGCGGAGATCTGCGGCTGCAACGGCGTGTGCAAGGGAAAGATCACTGAAGCGATCGCGTCCGAAGGGCTCAGCTGCCTGGAGGACGTTCGCACACACACCAAGGCATCCGCATCCTGTGGGTCCTGCACCGGCCTGGTCGAGCAGCTCATCGCGGCGACCCTCGGCGATGCTTACACCCCGAACGAGATCCAGCCGGTCTGCGGCTGCACCGAGCTTGGTCATGACGAGGTCCGCCGCCTGATCAAGGCCAAGGGGCTGAAGACCATTCCCGAGGTCATGCAGGAGCTGGAGTGGAAGACGTCGTGCGGCTGCGCGAAATGCAGGCCAGCGCTGAACTACTATCTGGTCTGCGATTGGCCGAACGAATACGCCGACGACTACCAGTCCCGCTTCATCAATGAGCGGGTCCACGCCAACATCCAGAAGGACGGCACTTATTCGGTCGTGCCGCGGATGTGGGGCGGCGTTACAAACGCCGATCAGCTGCGCACTATCGCCGACGTCGTGGACAAGTACGACATCCCGACGGTGAAGGTGACCGGCGGCCAACGCATCGACATGCTGGGCATCAAGAAGGAAGACCTGCCGTCGGTCTGGGGTGATCTCGGCAAGGCAGGGTTCGTTTCCGGCCACGCCTACGCAAAGGGCTTGAGGACGGTAAAGACCTGCGTCGGCACCGACTGGTGCCGATTTGGCACCCAGGATTCCACCGGGCTCGGCATCCGCATCGAGAAGTTCATGTGGGGCTCCTGGACCCCCGCCAAGGTGAAGATGGCGGTGTCGGGCTGTCCCCGGAATTGCGCCGAGGCGACCTGCAAGGATGTGGGCGTGATCTGCACCGACGCCGGTTTCGAGATCCATTTCGCCGGTGCGGCCGGGCTCGACATCAAGGGCACGGAGGTGCTGGGCCATGTCGAGACCGAGGATGAGGCGCTGGAGCACATCGTGGCGCTCGTCCAGATGTATCGCGAGCAGGGCCACTACCTCGAGCGCATCTACAAATGGGTGAAGCGCGTCGGTCTCGACGAGGTCCGCCAGCAGATCATGGAGGACCAAGAGAAGCGCATCGCGTTCTTCGACCGCTTCGTCTTCAGCCAGAAATTCGCCCAATGCGATCCGTGGTCGGAGCGCGTCTCGGGCAAGGACAAGCACGAGTTCAAGCCCATGGCGGCGCTTGAGCTCGAGGCTGCGGAGTAAGCCCATGCGCTGGATCGAAATCGGAAACCTCAACGATATTCCCCGCCGCGGCGCGCGCTGCGTCGCGACACCGGTCGGCAAGATCGCCGTATTCCGGACCGGGGACGACCGGGTCTTCGCCATGGAGGATCACTGCCCCCACAAGGGCGGTCCCTTGAGCCAGGGCATCGTCCACGGGGCGGCGGTCACCTGTCCGCTGCACAACTGGGTGATCTCCTTGGAGAACGGCCAGGCCATCGGTGCGGATGAGGGGAGCGTGCAGACGATCCCCGTGAAGTGCGAGGGCGAAACGCTTTTCATTTCCCTAGACGAGCTGGGCAGGGAGCGGGCGGCTTAGATGAGCTTCGAAGAGCCACAAGCAATCCGGACCACCTGCCCATATTGCGGGGTGGGCTGCGGCGTGCGCGCCAGGCAGGAAAGCGACGGGAGCGTGCAGCTTTCCGGCGATCCGGAGCATCCGTCCAATTACGGGCGGCTTTGCTCGAAGGGGTCGGCCCTGCCGGAGACGGTCGGGCTGGCGGGCCGGCTGCTTTATCCGAAGTTGGATGGTCGGCGCGTCGCTTGGGACGATGCGCTGAACGCCGTTGCCGATGGGTTCACTCAAGCCATCGAAGAGCACGGGCCGGATTCCGTCGCCTTCTACTGCTCCGGCCAGCTGCTGACTGAGGATTACTACCTCGCCAACAAGTTGATGAAGGGCTTCATCGGCTCGGCCAATATCGACACCAACTCGCGGCTCTGTATGGCCTCGGCAGTGGCCGGGCACAAGCGGGCGTTTGGGGCCGATACGGTGCCCTGCACCTACGAGGATCTGGAAGAGGCGGACCTCGTGGTGCTGGTCGGCTCCAACCTCGCCTGGTGTCACCCGGTGATCTATCAGCGCATCGCGGCGGCCAAGGAGAAGCGGCCGGAGATGAGGATCGTGCTGATCGATCCGCGCCGCACCATGACTGCCGATATCGCCGATCTGCATCTGCCGATCCGAGCCGACGGCGACGTTGCGCTCTTCACAGGGCTGCTGGCTTGGCTCGACGAGCATGGCGCGGTCGACCGGGCTTATGTCGAGAAACACACCGAAGGCTTCGGGGATGCGCTGAAGGCGGCGCAGCCCGCGAGCCTTGAGCGCATTGCCATGCTGACCGGTCTCAATGCCGAGCGGCTCACCGTCTTCTACGAGCTCTTCGCCCGCACCCAGAAGACCGTGACCCTGTTCAGCCAAGGGGTGAACCAGTCTCAGAGCGGCACCGACAAGGTCAACGCGATCATCAACTGCCACCTCGCCACGGGCCGCATCGGACGTCCGGGCATGGGGCCGTTCTCGATCACCGGTCAGCCAAACGCTATGGGCGGGCGCGAGGTGGGCGGTTTGGCCAACACGCTCGCCGCGCACATGGAGCTGGAAAATCCGGAGCATCGCGAGCGGGTGCGGCGCTTCTGGAAATCACCGCGGATTGCCGAGAAGCCGGGCTTGAAGGCGGTGGAGCTCTTTCAGGCGGTGGACGACGGCCGCATCAAGGCGCTCTGGATCATGGCGACCAATCCCGTCGATACGCTGCCCGAGGCCGATCTTGTTGAGCAGGCGATCAAGGACTGCCCCTTTGTGGTCGTCTCCGATGTCGTCAGCGAGACCGACACGGTGCGTCATGCGCATGTGAAGCTGCCAGCGGCGGCCTGGGGCGAGAAGGACGGCACGGTGACGAATTCGGAGCGCCGCGTCTCCCGTCAGCGACCCTTCCTACCCATGCCGGGCGATGCCCAGCCCGATTGGTGGATCATCGCCGAGGTCGCCAAGCGGATGGGGTTCGAGGATGCCTTCGCCTATGACGGGCCGGACGAGATCTTCGCCGAGCATGCCGCGTTGTCGGGTTTCGAGAATGAAGGCACGCGGGATTTCGATATCGGCGCTTGCGCGGATCTCGACCGCAAGGGCTACGATGCGCTTCAATCCTTCCAGTGGCCGCGGCCCAAAGGGAGCACGTCCGCCGGCCGGGTCTTCGCCGATGGCGGCTTCTTCACCGAAAGCGGGCGAGGGCGCCTCATTCCCATATCGCCCAGCGTGCGCCGCGATCACGATCCCGCTTTCCCCATGACATTGAACACCGGCCGCGTGCGGGATCATTGGCACAGCATGACGCGCACCGGGCGGAGCCCGCGGCTCTCCCAGCATCTCGCCGAGCCCTTCGCGGAGCTGAATCCGCGAGACGCCGCGCGCCATGGCATCGCCAATGCCGACATCGTGCGGTTGTCCAGCGGAGACGGCGCCATACTGGTGCGCGCGCTGCTGACGGATCGGCAGTCGCCGGGCTCCGTCTTCGTGCCCATGCACTGGACGGATCAGTTCGCCTCCAATGCGCGGGTCGACCGGCTCGTGCCAGCGGTGACCGATCCTTTGTCGGGACAGCCCGCGTCGAAGAACGCTCCGGTGCGGATCGAACGCTTCGTGGCCACGACCTATGGCTTCGCCGTTCTGGCCCACAAGCCGCGCAACCTGACTGCCGAGTATTGGGCAATCGCGCGTTGCGAGGGCGGCTGGCGGGTCGAGCTGGGCTTTGCCTATCCCAGCGCAGATTGGCGACAGCTTGCGCGCGAACTTTTCGATGCGCCGGGTAGCGCCGAGCTTCTTGCCTACGAAGACCATCACGGCGGCCAGCAGCGCTTCGCGAGCTTCGAGGGCAGCCAGCTCACCGGCGCGCTTTATCTCGCCGCAGAGCCCGTGCCCGTCTCCCGAAGCTGGGCCACGGATCAGCTCCTCCGCGGTCATGAAGAACGCCACGCGCGGCTCGCGGTCATCGCAGGCCGGCCGGGCGGCGACGTGCCGGATCGCGGCGCCATCGTCTGCACCTGCTTCGGGGTCGGCGCCAACGAGATCGCTAGAGCTGCCGCCGGCGGATGCGCGACCGTGGAAGCGGTGGGCGAGGCACTCCAGGCCGGCACCAATTGCGGTTCCTGCCGCGCAGAGATCAAGGGGATCATCGATGCGAATCGTCTCCAAGCCGCCGAGTGAACGGCGTCCTCAGCGCATGGCCGATCTTTCGGTCCTGCCGGTCTTCTTCACCCTTGCGGGCAAGCGCGTCGTCGTTGCCGGCGGGACGGACGCAGCAGCCTGGAAGGCGGAGCTTCTCGCCGCGACGGGTGCGGAGGTTCATATCTATGCAGCGCCCGACGAGATGGAGGGGGAGCTGCCGCGCCTGCTGGCGGCCGACGAGGACGGACGACTGATCCACCACGAGCAGGCCTGGACATCGGACGGCCTGGAAGGCGCTGCGCTGGCGGTGGCCGATGCGGCTGACGATGAAGAGGCGGCCGCCATCGTCGAAGCGGCTCGCAAAGCGGGCGTGCCGATCAATGTCATCGATAAGCCGGCCTTCTGTCAGTTTCAGTTCGGCTCCATCGTGAACCGTTCTCCCGCCGTGATCGGCATCTCCACGGCAGGTGCTGCACCGATCCTCGGCCAGGCGATCCGGCGGCGGATCGAGACCTTGCTACCGCCTTCGCTTGCCGATTGGGCGAAGCTCGCCGCGCGCCTGCGTGACCGGCTATATGAGACATTGGCAGTGGGTGCGCCGCGGCGGGCTTTTTGGGAGCGTTTCGTCGACCGTGCGTTCGGTCCTGCGCCGGAGCCGGACGCAGACGAGATGCTTCTCGCCGAGGCGAGCCGTATCCGTTCCGGCAACGATGCGTGCCAAGGGCGGGTCACTCTGGTTGGGGCGGGTCCGGGCGACGCCGAGCTCCTGACCGTGAAGGCGATCCGCGCGCTTCAGGCGGCCGACGTCATCCTGTTCGACGAGCTGGTCTCAGACAATGTGCTTGAGCTTGCAAGGCGCGAGGCGAAGCACATCCTGGTGGGCAAGCGCGGCGGACGCCGGAGCTGCCGCCAGGAGGATATCAACGAGATGATGGTGAAGCTCGCCCGCGGCGGTAAGCGCGTCGTGCGGCTCAAGGCGGGCGATCCCATGATCTTCGGCCGCGGCGGCGAGGAGATCGCGCAGCTGGAGGCGGCCAATATTCCGGTCGATATCGTGCCCGGCATCACGGCGGCGTTGGCCATGGCGTCGGCGCTGCGGGTCTCCCTCACCCACCGCGATCTCGCCCGGTCGGTCCGCTTTGTGACCGGACATTCCAAGTCGGGCGGGCTGCCGGACGATCTCGATTGGCGCGCGGTGGCCGATCCGACCGCGAGCACGATCTTCTATATGGGCGGTCGCATGGCGGCGCGGATCGCGGAGCGGCTTCTGGCCGAGGGGCTGGCGCCGGAGACACCGGTGGCGGTTGGGAGCGCCGTAAGCCGGCCGGATCAGCGCCTGTCTCAGGGGCGTCTGTCCGAGCTTGAGAAGACGGTTCTGGACGTCGACACGACTGCCCCGGTCATCATCGGGATCGGCGGCGTCTTCGGCCAGCGCGCGGGAGCAGCCGCGGCCGACCTCCCGCTCCTCGCCAATCACGCCCAATAAGAGAAGGAGGCTTCATGCCGACCCGACACGATATCCTTGCGCATATTTCCAGTTGGGTCGCGGCGTCGGCTCTTCTCCTGCTGCTCGTTTGCGCAACGACTCCAAGCATGGCTCAGGAGCGTCCTGAAGGCGTTCCTCATACCGGGATCATGAATGGCGAGATCTGGTTTGCCAGCCGGTACCGTTACGAGTTCGTGGAGCAGGCCAACAAGCCGGCGGATGCGCGCGCCTCGACATTGCGTATCGCGCCCGGCTTCGAGACCGGCTACTTCCACGGCTTCCGCGCCGCGGCGCAAGGCGAGTTCGTCGTCCAGATCGGGCCCGACGACTACAACGATACGATCAACGGTAAGACCCAGTATCCGGTCGTGGCGGACGTTCCCTCATCGGAACTCGACCAGGCCTATCTGGAGTCCTTCCATCTCCCCGGCACCGTCATCAAGGGTGGGCGCTATGCGGAGAATCTCGACAATATGCGCTATGTCGGGTCGGTGGCCTGGCGGCAGAACGACCAGACCTTCGACGGCGCCAAGGTGACCACCGAGGTGTTCCCGGGGGCGACCGCACTCTACGCCTATATCGGCAATGTGAACCGCATCTTCAGCGACGATTCCGAGGTCGGGAACCTCAACTCGAACATCCACCTCATGCATCTGAAGAGCGATCCGCTGCCTTTCGGCACGCTCACGGGCTACGCCTATCTCATGGATATCTACGATGCTCCGGCGCTCTCCAACGCGAGCTATGGCGGCTTCGTGGAGGGGGAACGCGAACTCAGCGGCGGTATGACGCTCGATTACCGGGTGGAGCTGGCGCTGCAGACCGACTTCGGCGACCAGCCCGTGCAATACGATGCGCCTTATGCGCGGGTGGCGCCCGGCCTGTCATGGGACGGTTTTCGCATCTCGCCGGTCTACGAGCTGCTCGGCAGCGACGACGGCAGGGCCGCGTTCCAGACGCCGCTCGCGACGGGGCATGTCTTCAACGGCTTCGCCGACATCTTCCTCGTCACGCCAGCGACCGGCCTGCAGGATTTCTTCCTCGAGGCCTCCTACAAGATGCCGGAGAGGGAAGGGTCTCTGCGCTGGCTCAACGGCCTTTTGCTGCTCGCCCAGTATCACGAGTTCCGCTCCGATGTCGGCGGTCTGGACTACGGCTCGGAATTTGACGCCTACGCCAACCTACCGCTCAGCCACGGCTTCTACGCCGAGCTCAAATACGCGAACTACCGGGCTGACGAATACGCCACGGATACGGAGAAGGTGATCTTCGGGCTAGGGTTTGTGTATTGAACATATCGCAGGTTCAAATCCTGCCCCTCCGCAACCAATTTCCTATCTAAAAGACGCGCGGCCCCACGGCGTCCCTAGATGCCTTTATGGGCAATTGTCTTCGCGGGATGGATCACGGGCTCTTCTGCGAGGAGATCGGGCACCGTCGCGAAGATCTGCGCGGCCGCATCGCCTTTCATATGCGCCTCGCGTGCCGCCTCGTCCGTGAACAGATCGACGAGAAAGACGCAGTCCGGATCGACTTCCGAGTGAAGAACCATCCAAAGCGGTGTCCCTGTTTCTTTCTCAACATGGGGGAGGGCATCGGCGAGTGCTTGGGCGACGTCTGCGCCCTGGCCCGGTTTTGCCTTGAATGGAATCACGCCGGCGATCTTGCTCATCTTTGTCTTTCCTCCGAATGCGAAAACGATGGAGCAGCGAGACCATCTTGGCGGTCCACCCTGCTTGAGCCGCACCATGCGCGCCTCATGTCGCCGGGGCAGGGTGGCGAGTTTGCCATTCTTCGTGCAAAGATCGCCAAAACTCGTCGGGGAGAGACTCCGTGAAGATCGTCGTTTTGGCTGCGGAAGGATGCCTGCCGTCTGCCTTCGTAGGATTGGTGGATGTCTTGACCCTCGCCCAATGGGCCACGGCCGATCGGTCTGCTCGGGCCTTCGAAGTCCTGTCGGCCAGCATCGATGGCGCAGCGATAACCGATGGAAGGGGAGGCCGTATCGAAGTCGATCGCGGCTTGTCCGAAATCGAAGTTTGCGATGCGGTGATCATTCCGGGGTTCCTGCCCGACAGCACGCGACGTCCGCCCTCAATGGCGGGACTTGCACCGGCCGCCGCGTGGCTGCGGTCCCGTCATGCTTGCGGCACTCTGGTCTGCGGCTCCTGCAGCGGGGTCTTTCTGCTTGCCGAAGCTGGTCTGCTGAATAGCCGGCGCTGCACGACGACATGGTGGCTGCATGACGAGTTCAAGCGCCGCTATCCTCGCACCCGCTCGATTTGGGCCTCCCCGCTGATCGAGGAGGACAGGGTCGTAAGCGCCGGCGGACCGCTCTCCTGGATCGATCTCGCGCTGCATGTCGTCCAGCGGCTCTGCGGAAGTGAAGCCGCGCGGCTCGCGGCGGATTTTGCCGTCATCGACACGGCCCCATCAAGCGGCGCAGCTTATATGCCCATCGGGTATCTGACGCGGACCGGCCCCCTACTGACCGAGGCCGAGCGAATTGTCCGCCATGCAGGGCCGGAATGGATCGGCGCCGGTGAGCTCGCGCGCCGCCTCGCGCTATCCGAACGGACCTTCCACAGGCGTTTGAAAGATGCGACTGGAGAATCGCCGAAGCGCTTCATCGACAGGGTGCGCATGGAAATGGCGCGGACCCTGCTGGAGTCAGGAAGTCAGCCTATCAAAGACATATCTCTATCCGTCGGCTACGAAGACGAGAGCAGCTTTCGCCGTACCTTCAAGCGTCTTGTCGGAACGACACCCGCCGCCTACAGGGACGCGGCGCGGCGCCGTTCGTAGCGGGGCCCTCGAAATCGGACCACTAATCAGCCTTCGGCGCTGGCGCTCACCTCCGCGTATCTGGTCCCCGATGTCTCGAGAGCACCGCGAAGCGCCCGGGCGGCATTGTCGATGAGATCCACGTCCTTGCTTCGAAACACGACGTGCGTTCCATATCCGCTCTCTTCAAAGAACGGATAGCTTCCGATACGCACTTTCGGATGGGCAGCCTGCAAATCGGCGAGGGTCTGAGCGACCTCGCCTTCGACGGCATCCACTCTGATGCATCGGGAGCTGACGCGCGTTCCCGTGTCCAGCCGGCGGACGACGTTGTCCATCATGGTCCGCATGATGAGGGGAACGCCGGCCATCACCACCACGTTGTCGATCATGTAGCCGGGAGCGCCCGACAGGGGGTTGGGCACCAGTTCGGCGCCTTCGGGCAGTCGTGCCATGCGGCGCAGGCCGGGCCCCAGCTCCTTGCCGGGGAAACATTCGCGCATAGCCTCTATGGCGCGTGGATCGTCTTCCACCACCGGCCGGGCGAGGGCACTCGCGATGGCGTCGGTCGTGACGTCGTCATGGGTCGGTCCAATGCCGCCGGTGGTAAGGACATAGTTGAACTGCTGCCGGAGGCTGTTGACCGCGCCGGAAATCTCCGCGATCCCGTCCGGCACGATGCGGACCTCGCTGAGAGCGATGCCGATCCGGTCCAGGCTCCCGGCGATATAGGCAATATTCTCGTCCTGGGTCCGGCCGGAAAGGATTTCCTCTCCGATGACCAGCAGCGCCGCGGTTACCGTTTCCTGTTCAGTCATCTCTCGCCTGTGCCGTCGCTCTTTATGAGCAGCGCTCTCTGACCGGCCTATGCCGAAGGGCCCTTGCGACCTGGCGATGCCATTTTCCGTGCCCATGGGAGTCCCGAAACGCTATAGACCTTTCGGTACAAGATTAGGGACGAATGTGGCCCGAGGGCAAGGCGTCGTTTGGGAATGAGGAGAACAGACATAGATGGCGACCATACGTGACGCCACAGAGCGAGATCTTTCCAGCATCCTGCGGATTCTCAACGAGGCGATCGAGACCACGACCGCAAGCTGGGATCACGATAAGAGCACGCCGGAGCGCTGCACGGATTGGTTTGAGCAACGCCGGCAAAAGGGCTTCCCGGTGCTCGTTGCCGAGGGCGCGGACGGCGTGATCGGGTTTGCGTCGTTTGGCATTTTCCGACCGTTTCAGGGATTTCTGCATACGGCCGAACATTCGATTTACGTCGCCAGTGAGGCGCGCCGCCAGGGCGCGGGCCGGGCTCTGATGGAAGAGCTCATACAGCGTGCGCGCGCCCTGCAGATGCATGTCCTCGTCGCCGGCATCGAGGCCGGCAATGCGGCCTCGCTCGCCCTCCATCAGCAGGCCGGCTTCGAGGTCGTGGGCCGGCTGCCTCAGGTTGGACGGAAGTTCGATCGCTGGCTCGATCTCGTTTTCATGCAGAGATTTCTCGGCTCCTGAGCCCAGGCAACGTTTGGTGCCGGTCTCTAGACCGGCACGGTAAAGGTGGTTGCCTTACCGCTCAGGCAGATATCGCCATGCTGATTGGTCACTGTCGTTTGCAGATTGCAGATCGGCTTGTCGTCACGCGCATCAATCACCTCGATGCGGCCGGTGATAACGTCACCGACCAGAACGGCCTTGGTGAAGCTCCACTCGACATTTAGGAAGACAGTCCCGGGGCCGGGCAGCTTCTCGGCGACGATGGCGTTGAGGATCCCGGAGGTCACGCCCCCCTGGACGATTAACCCGCCAAATACCGATTTCTCGGCAACCTGCCTGTCATAGTGGAGAGGGTTCTTATCGCCGGTGATCTCGGTGAAAAGTTCGATATCCCGCATGGTTACCTCGTTCCGAAGCTCGGCAAACTCGCCAACCTTTGGAACCGTCCCCCGCATCGTTTCCACCCATGCACTCATCCCGTCCTCCTTGTCCCTGTTTGCTCCCTGAAATGGCCGCAGCACGTTGTTTTTGTTTCTAAGTACCGATCGTTCGTTCCATTCGGCGGTATAGTATGTGCTACCCTTGATTGCACCAAGATTCCAAACTTCGCCATGGAGTCGACCTTGATCGGGTTGTCGGACAGCAGCTTGATCCGCGTAAGTCCGAGCTCCTTTAGAATCGCAGCCGCGAGCCCGAAGTTCCTCGCATCGTCTTCCCATCCGAGAGAGTTGTTGGCCTCCAGGGTATCGAGCCCCCGCTCCTGCAAGAGATAGGAGCGAAGCTTGTTGGTGATGCCGATCCCGCGGCCTTCCTGGTCCAGATAGAGGATGACGCCGCCGCCTTCCTCCGCGATGCGCTCGACGGCACGGTGAAGCTGGGGGCCGCAATCGCACCGGAGGCTGCCGAGCACGTCCCCGGTGAAGCAGGCGGAGTGGATGCGCACTGGGGGCGCGCTTCGAGCGCGCGGGTTGCCGATGATCAGGGCAAGATTCTCGGAGCCGTCGGCGAGGCCGCGATAGGCGACGATCCTGGCGCTCGAGGATGCCGCAATCGGCAGGCTGGTTTCGGTAATGCGCTCCACCGCCGGCGGCTGGTTGAACTGGGCCGCTACATCGTCTGCCTCGATCGAGGGATAGCCCGCCTCCGCGAGCCGCTTCGCCTCGTCCGGCGTCGTTTGCCAGATCAGCAGCGCCGGAAGGAGCCGGGTCTGCTTCGCCAGGTCGACAGCGACATTGCCGTCCATAGGGACCGCTGCAGTCTCCCCGAGAGTTTTTACGAACTGGGGAGCGGTCGGGTCCGCGAGCCCGCGTAGACGCTCGAGTATCAGATCTTCCGGACGGAGCCGGAAGGCCAGCATCGTCTCGGGCGGGAAAAGAGTGTGGTGTCCGAGGTCGCGCGCCCTGCCAGCAGCAAGAACCAGCACCGGAAAGGAGGTGTCGAACTCCGCCAACTCCTCCAGATTGAGGCGAGACAGGGATTCTATCGCGAGTGTGATGAGAGGACGTTTCCCCCTCAGCAGGAGAGGAAGCCCGTCCCGCATCGCGGACATCGCATGCCGTACCGAACGCAGCCGCTGCTCGGCGACACGGTCAGAGAACCAGAGTTTTGAATTTTGCATTTTAGATGCGGGAGACCTCGGCGGAAACGCTTTGGAGCGGTTGAAGACGCCGGATAGCCGAACCAAGCGCTTTCATTGATCCCCTGGGGGGATCCTCCTTGCGCAGAGGCACGTTGCGGTATGGTGCATCTTTGCCGGCGCCTGCCATTTCCCATCCTCCCAATTGACTTGACAGAGATTGATTGATTAGGAGTAGGATAGACCGGTCGGTACATGCTGACCAGCGAAAATTCCTGGAACAAGATGTTTCGGGAGTCATGGGGGGAGCGCCGAGAGTTGCTGCATGTAAATTGCGGCTCCGCGCTGAGAATAAGGCAGGGTAGCCTGTGCAAAAACAAAGCAACGTTGTGACCGCGGACGGAAGAAATTCTTCTCTATCTTCCACGCAAGATGGAGATGGCTCGAATGATGCCTCTGCCGGCCAGGTGAGCTCGGAAAAGAGCCTCCCGACGCTGCTGCTGCTTTGCCTATGTGTGGTTCTTTCGATGACGACGTGGTTTTCCGCCACGGCCGTCATGCCGCAGCTCCAGACCTACTGGGACGTCACCCCACAGCAGAGCACGTGGCTTGCGATCTCGGTACAGCTCGGCTTTGCGATCGGGGCCGTTGGCTCGGCCGCCCTGAGCCTGTCGGACATCGTGCCCCCGAGGATCCTCATGGCTGTTGCTTCGGCGGCGGTCGCCCTGACCAATTTCGGGATCCTCTTCGTCCCCGACGCCAATAGCGGCATCGTCCTTCGCACTGTGACCGGTGTGCTTCTTGCCGGTGTCTATCCGCCGGCCCTCAAGCTGATCTCGACATGGTTCCGCAAGGGGCGTGGCGTGGCGCTGGGCAGCGTCATCGGCGCGTTGACCCTCGGCTCAGCCATGCCTCACGCCATCAATGCGCTGGGCGGGCTCGATTGGCGGATCGTTATCGTCACGACCACGATCGCCAGTCTGCTGGCGGCGGTCCTGATGATCGCCTTTCTCCGCGAGGGGCCCTATCCCTTCGCCAAGACCACCTTCAACCCGTCTCAGATCAAGCAGGCGCTGGCCAACCGTGTCTTCGTGTTGGGCACCCTCGGCTATCTCGGCCATATGTGGGAGCTCTACGCCATGTGGACGTGGCTGTTGTTCTTCGTGAAAGCCCGGCTGGTCTCGAGCGACATCGACAGCGGCTATATGGCGTCGCTGCTAACATTTCTGATCATCGCTGCCGGCGCACCGGCCTGCATCATCGCCGGAGCCGCGGCCGACCGCATCGGCCGTACCGCGATGACGTTCATCCTTATGGTCATCTCGGGCGCCTGTGCCGCCCTGATCGGGTTCACCTTCGACGTGCCCCTCTGGGTCTTCATGGTGATTGGGCTCATCTGGGGCGCCACGGTCGTCGCTGACTCCGCCCAGTTCTCGACCATCGTCACCGAAGCCGGCGATCCTCGACTCGTCGGAACCGCGCTCACGGTGCAGCTCGGTTCGGGCTATGCCCTGACAGTGCTGGCCATCTGGCTACTCCCCATGGCGGAAGAGTGGCTCGGCAGCTGGCAATGGGTGTTCCTGTTCTTGGTGCCCGGGCCGGTCATCGGGGCGATCGCCATGGCGGCCCTGCGGCAGCTGCCCGAAGCAACGCGCATCGCTCACGGCCGGCGCTAAAGAACTCCCCGGATTCCCAGGCTTACGAGCAGTCGAGGCGGCGCAAGCCCCTCGGCTGACCGTTGCGCTTATGTGACAGAGACTGGCTTTTTTCGGGGCTAACTCCGTTCGGATGCGCCAAAAATAACCTTTTAAATCAGCAGCTTGGAGCGGCTTCCGACGCATATTTCGGCAGCTGCATAGATATTTCGCAGCTCTTGAAGATTTCCGGTTGCGTCCTCGCCTCCGAGAGTCCACGATTGATGGACCGGTCGGTATAATAATATGATGGCCGGGCCAAGGGAGAGGAAAATGTGTCTCATTGTCACGGTGAATGGGAGCCCAAGGGAAGGCGGCCGTACAGCCGCTCTGCTCCGCGAAACCGCTGACGCGGTCTGTCGCCAAGTGGGCGGGGCACGCGTTGACGAGGTCAGCCTCGCGGCCGAATGGAAGGATGTCTTCTCCGGCCTCTGGCGCCCGCAAATTTCAGAGCAGGCGGAACAGGTGGTGCAGCGCGCCGAGCAGGCCGATCTGTTGATCATCGGCTCGCCGATTTACCGGGGGAGCTACACCGGCCTTCTGAAGCACTATTTCGATCTGGTCGATCGCGCCGTCATGGTCGGCAAGAAGGCCATCATTACGGGTACGGGCGGCTCGCCGCTTCACGGTTTGGCTCTTGAGCATGCTTTTCGCCCCTTGATGGGCTTCTTCAACATTCAGACCGTCGCCACGGCTCTATACGGCGTCGAGACCGATTTCGACGATGTGGTCATTCGCAGCGATCTCTTGCGAGCGCGAATCAAGCGGGCGGCGGGCGAAGCCGCAGACCTGCTGGAGGTTTCTCAGCGGGCCGCACCCGCCGTCGAGGCAGCGCTATGAGCCGGCTCAGTCATCAGGACTATCATGACCATGGCGGCATGAAGTTCGCCCATTGGGTGCCCAATGTGAGCGGCGGGCTCGTCGTGAGCAAGATTCCGCAGAGGACCGATTGGGGTCTCGAATATAACATCAAGCTGGCGCAGATCGCCGAAGAGGCAGGGTTCGAATACGCCCTGACTCAGGTCCGGCTGATGGGTAGCTACGGCGCAGAGTACCAGCACGACTCCGTGATGTTCTCCGCTGCCATCCTGTCTGCTACGCGGCGTATCAAAATCATCTCTGCCATCATCCCTGGCATTTTCCACCCGATCGTGGTGGCGAAGCAGGGGGCGACCGCGGATCAGATCTTCAACGGCCGCTGGTCTATCCACATCGCCACCGGGTGGAACCGTGAGGAGTTCGACGCGCTCGGCATACCGTTCCTTGAGCATGACGAGCGGTACGCGCGCTCTCAGGAATTCGTCGAGATCCTGCGCGGAGCATGGACAGAGGACAATTTCTGCTACGACGGAAAATATTG
Organism: Methyloligella solikamskensis; assembly: GCF_042676065.1. Taxonomy (NCBI): domain Bacteria; kingdom Pseudomonadati; phylum Pseudomonadota; class Alphaproteobacteria; order Hyphomicrobiales; family Hyphomicrobiaceae; genus Methyloligella; species Methyloligella solikamskensis. Next base: position 872,907 of record NZ_JBHTJO010000001.1, read on the forward strand.
GCAGATCAAAGATTTCACTCTCCGTCCAAAGCCGCTTGCACTGCCGGACCGGCTCACACCCGACATCTTCCAAGGGGGTAATTCGACGGCTGCCCAGGAAATGGCCGCCGCCGTTTCCGATTGGTATTTCATGAACGGCAACACGCCGGGCGACCACAAGCAGCAGATCGACAACATCAAAGAGATGGCCGCCAAGCGAGGGCGCAAGGTCCGCTTTGCAGTGAACGCCTTCGTCATCGCCCGGGATACGGAAGAGGAGGCGCGCAAGGAACTCGAGCGCATCGTGAGCAATGCCGACGGAGAAGCCGTCAACAAGTTCAGGCTTTCCGTGAAAGAGGCCGGGCAGGCTACCAAGGACAATGTCGGCATGTGGACCGATTCAAACCTGCGCGACCTGGTCCAGTACAATGACGGGTTCAAGACCAATCTGATCGGAACGCCGGAACAGATCGCCGAGCGCATCTATGCGCTGCGCAAGATCGGCGTCGACATGATCCTGTGCGGCTTCCTCCACTTCCATGAGGAGACGAAATTTTTCGGCGAGCGGATCCTGCCGCTCGTCCGCGAGCTTGAGCGGGGTGAGCCGCTCAAGGGTAGGGAAAAGCACGGGCCGGCTCGACCTCATCCGGGCCGGTCCGCCGCCCGCCCGCGCCTCGTCACCCAGACCGACGCCGACTCCAATCGCGATGGAGGCCGGCCATGAGCGACGAAAAACAGTCGAAGTTTCTCTCCTTCCCGGCGATCGAGAGCGCGATCAGCAGCACCGAGGAGATCATCGAAGAGGCCCGGAACGGCCGGATGTTCATCCTGGTGGACGACGAAGACCGGGAGAACGAAGGGGACCTCATCATCCCGGCTCAGTTCGCCACCGCCGAAGCGATCAACTTCATGGCGCGCTACGCGCGCGGCTTGATCTGCTTGGCGCTCACGCCCAATCGCGTGGAGAAGCTCGGATTACCCCCGATGACGTCCCGCAATGGCGGGCAATTCGAGACGGCCTTCACGGTCTCGATCGAAGCCCGTACAGGCGTGACCACAGGAATCTCGGCAGCCGATCGTGCGCACACCGTGGCCATGGCGATCAACCCCGAGACGGGCCCGTCCGACATCACCATGCCCGGCCACGTCTTCCCGCTTTGCGCCCGCGACGGCGGCACCTTGATCCGAGCCGGTCATACGGAAGCCGCGGTGGACGTCTCGCGCATGGCCGGCCTGAACCCGTCGGGCGTCATTTGCGAGATCATGAATGACGACGGCTCGATGGCGAGGCTGCCGGATCTGGTGTCTTTCGCCCAGCTCCACAATCTGAAGCTCGGAACCATCGCCGATCTCATCGCCTACCGCCGCAAGACCGAACGTCTAGTGGAGCAGGTTGCCGAATCCGGTCTGCATCATCCCTCGTTCGGAGAGTGGCGGCTTCTGGTCTATCGCGACCAGGTCGAGAACGGCGAGCATATCGTGCTCTGCAAGGGCGACCTCAGCGATCCCGAGCCGCTCCTCGTGCGCATGCATGCCACCGATTTCATCACCGATGCGCTGGGCGGATCTGGCGGTGTTCTCCACCAGGCCATGCATCGCATTACGCGCGAGAGCCGCGGGCTGGTCGTTCTCATCAACGATCCCCGTCCCAATGCCATCTCGTCCCGGGTGAGCACTGTCAGCCCTCACCGCCGACCGGATCCGCGTCAGCGGGATTACGGCATCGGAGCCCAGATCCTGACCGATCTCGGCGTGCGCGACATGATTCTTCTGTCGGATCGCACGACGACCCTGGTCGGTTTGGAGGGTTACGGCCTGAACGTGATCGATCCCAATCAAGAGGTCGACACGTCGCAGCGGACGCCTCGGGAACCGGAAACCACGGAGGCGGAGGAGATCTCCTCGCCCACCCAATCAGAAGAAACCAGCAATTTGGTTCAGAAGAAGGGATGAAGAAGTGAGTTCACAGAACCAAAAAATCGCGGGAGCGCAACCGGCTGCAACGGCCAACAACATTGCCTATAACGGCCAGCCGCGCGTGGACCCAGACATCTTCAGGTCCGCCATGCGCCAGCTCGCCGGCGGCGTCACCATCATCACGACGGTCGATCGAGGCACGCTTCACGGCTTCACGGCCACGGCATTCTGCAGCGTGTGCGCGGAGCCTCCGACGGTCTTGATCGTCGTGAACCGCACGGCGCGGACCCATCCGCATATCGACGCACGGCGTCACTTCGCAGTGAACCTCCTGTCCGATTCCCAGACGGATCTGGCCAACCGGTTCGCAGGCAAGATGGAAAACCAGTTCGAAGGGATGGCCTACACGCTTCCCGAGGGTGGAGCGCCCGTGTTCGACGGGGTCGCGGCGCACTTGCAGTGCATCGTCAGCTCGCGGCTGGATGTCGGCACCCACACGATTTTCATCGGCGACGTCATCGGGGGCGGCACCTCCGAGAGCGGGCCGCTCGTCTACCATTCCGCCCGCTTTGGGCGCATCGAGCAGATCGACTGATCTAACACTTCAGCAGGGGGATCGAGGCTGATGGCACGCAGGATACGACCCGGCTAAGCCGCTAGGAAATTTCAGAAAATTTCACCGCTCCGGAGCTGCTCCGAGAGCCTTTGACGGAACACGCACAGTGAGACGTACCATGAAGCTCGACCAAATTTTGGCCATTGCGGTTGCATTAAGCGCCGTTCTGGTTGCACCGGCCAGCGCTCAAGACGCCGCCGAACCAGTCTACAAAGGCCCCCTTTCCGGGCCGGCCAGCAGCCTGGCCGCCAAGGGCATCGACCTACACGCCGATGTCTACAACTTCTTCAACTCCAACCCGAGCTTCGGCTTGGACCTCGGCCATACCGGCAACTCCGCCTACTGGGTGACGGGCGTCGATATGGACCTGGAGAAGATGCTCGGCTGGAAGGGTACAAAGGTCCATTTCAAGGAGACCTTCTTCAACCTCGTTGAGAACAACGACTACATTGCCGGCCAGTTCGGCGACAGCGCCATCGGCTATCAGACCACCTACATCCAGCGGGATTCCCAGCTGAGCCAGCTCACCCTGGAGCAGTCCCTGTTCAACGGGAAGGTGAACATCGAAGCCGGCCGCACCCATCCGTTCTTCTACTTCACGCCGATGACGTGCGAGACCTTCAACACCTGCTATCAGGACACGCTCTACTACAACGCCGGCTACATCTCCCCGCTCTTCTCGGTCTGGGGCGGTCGGGTGAAGGTCGACCTGACGCCTGACAGCTACTTCCAGGTCGGCATGTTCTCCAACGACAGCGGCTGGCACTTCCACACCGGCTGGGACTGGGGTCGCGAGATTCCCAACGGCGTGCTGTCCCTCGCTGAGTACGGCTTCAACACCGCCTACGGTCCGGGGGGCGCCTATACGGGCAAATACGCTCTCACCGGCTACTACAATTCCGGGGACCACCTGAACAACAACACCACGACGGCGGGCCGCTCGCGCGGACTGTTCCCGGACGATACGGCTCGTACCGAGAGCGGCACCGGCGGCATCGTGCTCAACAGCACCCAGATCGTCTGGCGCGAGGACGGCGGCAGCTCCTCTTACACCTCGCCCCGCACTCTCTCGTTCTATACCGGCGCCGGCTACTCCTTCGACACGACGGTGCCGGTCGAGGCGGATCTCTATGCGGGCTTCAACCTCCATGCGCCTCTGAAGTCGCGGCCCAACGACAAGCTCGGCTTCAAGCTGCGCTACGAGAAGATGAACGACAGCTTCAACGACTTCCTGGCCCAGGCGAATGCCACGGCTGGGGGCTCCGGCGCGCCGTTTGACGACAAGGTCATCTTCGAGCTCAACGCTCACATCGACCTTTTCAACGGCATGATCCTGGAGCCGGTGGCCCAGTACATCTTCAACCCCAACAGCTACTACAACCCGTACACCGCAGACCGTCCCGAGGACGGCATGTATGTCGGCGGAACGCTGAAGATCCCGCTCGGCAAGTACGCAGGCATCTCCCCGCAATAGTTGAGTTCGCGACGCCGAGGCCGGCGCACGACCAGCCTCGGCTCGCTTGAAAGGGAAGGGAAATGACCGCCGACAACCAAAAAAGACCCGACGAAGACTGCCCTTGTCAGGAGGGCATGTTTCCCAAACGGGTGTCGCGCAGAAACATCTTGGCCGCCGCGGCCAGCGGGTTACCGCTGCTGCTGGCCGGCCGGGCCGTCGCCGAAGAGGTGACCAACGCGGACGGTGAGAAGATCGACGTCCCTGCGGACCCGACCAAGGTGCCGGGCCGTCCGGTGGGGGCCGATGGCGGATACGGCTCGCGCTCGCCTTTCGAGACGGAAAAGCGGCTGACGGAGAAGTCGAATCCAAGCCAGATCACCAGCTGGTCCTATACACCGCTGGCAACCCAGATCGGCAATCTGACGCCATCCGGGCTCCATTACGAGCGTCATCACGGCGGCATTCCGGCCATCGATCCGGCACGCCACGAGCTGTTCATCCACGGCATGGTCGAGCAGCCGAAGAAGTTCAGCATGGCTGATCTGAAGCGGATGCCCTCCATCACCCGCAAGCATTTCATGGAGTGCTCGGGAAACACCCTGACCGAATGGGAAGGGCCGACGGCGAAGACCGTCCAGGTGACCCATGGGCTGCTCAGCACATCGGAATGGACCGGTGTCCCGTTCAGCTATCTGGCGCGCGAGATCAAGCTCAAGCCGGGCGCCGCCTGGGTGCTCGCGGAAGGGGCCGACGCGGCGGTCATGACCCGCAGCATCCCCCTCGACAAGATGCTGAAGGATGCCTTCCTCGCCTATGGGCAGAACGGCGAAGCGATTAGACCCGAGCAGGGCTATCCGCTGCGTCTCGTCCTGCCGGGCTACGAAGGCAACATGAACATCAAATGGCTGCGGCGCCTGGAGATCAGCGACCGGCCATACATGACCCGCGAGGAGACCTCCAAATACACGGGGCTCAACGCGAACGGTATTGCCGACAAGTTCGTCTTCGACATGGAGGCGAAGTCGGTGATCACCTTTCCCTCTGGCGACATGAAACTGCCCGGGCCGGGCTACTACGAAATTGCCGGGCTTGCTTGGTCGGGCCGGGGGCGCGTCCGCTCCGTCGAGGTGTCCCTCGATGGCGGCAAGAGCTGGTATCCGGCCCAGCTGGAGTCCGAACCCGAGCCCATGTGCACGGTGCGCTTCACCTTCCCGTGGCGTTGGGACGGAAAGCCGACGGTGCTCGCCAGCCGCTGCACCGATGAGACCGGCATGACCCAGCCGACGCGCCGAGAGCTCGTCGACCTGCACGGCCTCAACTACGTCTACCACTACAACGCGATCCAGAACTGGGCGGTCGCTTCCGATGGAGGCGTCAGCAATGCCTAAGCTGATTTGGATCTTCACCGCGGCAGTCGCCGCCATTCTCCTTTTTTCCTCGGCGGGGGCCTGGTCCCAGTCGACCGAAGAAATCGCCATCGGTTTCGGCACGCCGCTGAAGCCGGCGGATCTGGAAGAGTTCTTCGCCATCCCGCCGGACGGCGCCGGGCTCCCCGAGGGCAGCGGCATCGCCAGCCATGGCGAGGAGGTCTACGCCAGCGCCTGCGCCATGTGTCACGGCCAGAAGCTGGAAGGCATTCATGCCACCGGGGCGCCACCCCTGGCTGGCGGTCGCGGCACCCTGAAGAAGGTGCCCGCGCTGAAGACGGTCGAGAGCTACTGGCCCAACGCCACGACTCTGTTCGACTACATCAAGCGCGCGATGCCCTTCCACGCGCCGGGCTCGCTGACCAACGACCAGGTCTACGCGGTGACGGCCTACATCCTCCACTTCGACGGAATCATCGAGGAAGACGAGGTCATGGATAAGGACTCGCTTCCAAAGGTGAAAATGCCGAACGCAGACGGATTCCGAGCTTACAGAAGCCCGGACATTCGATTGTACAAGTAAAGAGGGACGTAAAACCCACCGTAATCGACTTTAAAAGGCGCATCTATCTCGGAAACAACCGAAGAACGGCTTTTGGAACAGTCTCCATAAGAGCGGCTGCGGAAGCAAAAAGAAAAATGATGCAAGAGGAAACGCAACAAAGGGTAGAGCAATGCAAAAGGTTCAATTTGCGGAGGGCATCGAAGTTGCTCCTCTGAGGCTTGGAACAGCCTTCAGTGGAGCGGCTTGGATTTACGGCCTGACGATCGCGTCATGCGCGCTCGTCAATATCATCGTCACTCACTTCCCGATCGGGCCCTGGGAAGGTGCGGAGATTGCGAAGCAATTTTGGCTCGACAATGTGACTTGGCAGATATTCGCCGCAGGCTGGGCATGTCTGTTCGCGGTCTGCAGCTTCTGGCCATTCGACAAAATGGAGAATCCGCTCACGCGCGGGATCTACGTTGTGATCGCATCCTGGGTTCTGGGGTGGATCACGGCGAAGTCCATTTACGTCACGGGGCTAGGAGCCGACTGGGTCTTCCCATTGGTGGGAACGTCGTGGTTCTTCCTCGCCTTCTTCTGCTTCAACGGCGAGAACTGGATTGTTCAGGGGCTGAAGCCGGCAAGGCAATTCTTCATCCTGTTGATCCTCATCGGCGGTCTCACCTTCGTTCTGACTCACACGGATGTTGGTTGGATTCCGGCTTGGTGGTTCCCGTTCAATCTCGTCGGCGCCGGCACCGGCACGCTCGCCTATCTGACACGCGGTATGCGTCAGCCGGAGAAGTCGGTGACCCAGATGTCCCTTTTGTTCCTGGTTGCCGGGGCCGTGATCTGGGCCTCCATGGGGCTTGGATTCTGGGATGCCGATGCCGAGGGTGTGGCTGCGTTCTGGAACATGGGTGCCATCGGCGCGGGCAATGAGTGGCTCGTCTTCTTCATGGTGGGTACGTCCATCAACTTCGCGCTGCCCGTCCTGTTTCACAACTGGCCGTTCAGCCATATCCCGATGCCTTGGGGCGGGATTCTGGCTTGCTGCTTCTATCTGGTCCTGGATGTTGTGGTCACCATGGTCCTGCTGGCGGGTGTCGGTTCGCTGTACTCTCAAGAGACCCTGCTGACCTATGCCTATATGGGCGTGAACTGGTCCTTGGTGATCCCGCTCGTGTTCGGTGTTGGATTGAGCAAGCCGTATCTGTGGCGCGGTCAGCGGACCCCGGGCAGTTGGGAAGACGTTGATGAGACAGTGCCTAGCGCCGCCTAGACACCAGTCACGATAATAAGCACCAATGGAGGTTGGGTTGTCCGGAATCGAAGCTGACGATTGCTGCAGCGGTTCCGGCCATCCCGCCTCCATTTCTTTTGCACCCAGGGCTGAGAATTCCGGCCCTGTTCCAGGCAGATTTTCCAGCCGACATGACGTACAGCCCCGCCGCTCTTGGCGGTTGCGCGACAGGTTCTATCGCGTCATAGTTAGCTGCCGAGCTAAACCGAAACCTGCCGCTCAGGGATCGCGCCCGACACAGCCTGGAGGATCGGTTTCGCCGGCCGGTTCAACGCGACAACGCGTTGGAAACGGGGCGGGGATTGTCCGGATTGTTTCGTTTGGCAGCGCCGCTCCGACAAGAATTGACAGAAACTGCGACGGCACACCGCGTGGGAGCAGGTTGCCGCAGGCGGCGTTCTCCTGCAAATTGACATGCCCCCATTTCGGCGGGGCTTTCCCGTCACCAGACCGCCGTGCCGTATGCCTCATAATGGGATGCTAGACCTTGGTTGAGACCGCAACGATCGATACTTCCAAGCCTGAAAAGCCGCAGAAAGAGCGGATCAGACGGATCACGGCAAAGCTCTTTGCAGAAAAAGGCTATCAGGCCGTAGGCGTTGCGGAGATCGGTGAGGCGGTCGGCTTGGGCCGCGGCGCTCTCTACTACCATATCGGCAGCAAGGAAGATCTGCTCTACGACATCGTGATCCGCTACATCACCGATCTGGTGACGGCGGGGAACACGATCATGTACGAGTACTCCGATCCCCATGAGCGCATCACACAGCTGAGCCGCTATCTGATGCGGACGATTTCCGAGCATCTTTCCGAGCTGACGGTCTGCTTCCGCGAAGCCGAGGCGCTGACCGGTGAGCGCCATGACGAGGTTTCGCGCCTGCATTTCGACTATCAGGAGATCTGGGCCCGCGCGATCCGGGAGGGCGCGGAGCAGGGGACGTTCCGGGTGCTGCCCTCGGTTGCGCTCAAGGGCATCCTCGGCATGTATTTCTACAGCTTCCTGTGGCTCAACCCGAACGGCCGTCACAGCTCCGACGAGATTGCTGATGTGTTCGCGGATATCGTCTTCCGCGCGGCCGACAAGAACCCTTCCAGAGACTCCTAGCCTTCCGAACGGATCCGGGGCAGAACGCCGGCGCTGATGCCCGGTCGTCTTTCTCACTATGGGATTGGAAGTGCTAGTCTAACGCCATTGAGCGGCGGCATGCAGGGAGCGCATGCCACCGCCCAAGACGCGATCGTCTTCTTTGGAAGGTGAGAGCGTGAAGACGATCCGGGTGCGGTACAGCCTCGCGGGAGAGGAGGTTGCGGTGCTGCACTACGGAGGGTCCTTCTAAAGTTTCGTCCGCTCCGGTTAGGCGGCGGACGGTGGGGCGGGAGCCATACGGCTTCCGCCCCTTTTCGTCCGGCTACTGCGCCGCCTGAGGAATCTTCTCTTCGGCGAAGTTGGACTCGGTCGTCTTGTCCTGGACGCTTTCCTTGCCGGCATACGCACCGCGCTGCTCGGCTGCAGGATGGGTGTCTTCCGTGTAAGGCGTCTCGGTGCCGATCAGCTTCTCGCGGAAAGTGCCTTCCTTGTACTCGGTCTGAGCACGGCCCCTCTTCACCAGTTCCGGAACGATGTAGTTGATGAAGTCCGAGGTGGAGCCCGGGGTCACGGCATAGGCCAGGTTGAAGCCGTCGATACCGCCTTCGTCGACCCACTCTTCCAGCACGTCTGCGACCTTCTGCGGGCCACCGACCAGGACCGGACCCAGACCGCCGATGCAGCGTTCGCGGATCACATCCTTCACGGTCCACGTCTTGCCGTCATGGCCGCTGGTCAGGGACTCAAGCGTTGTCCGCAGGGAGTCGTTCTCCAGAGCCTCGAGGGGCTGGTTCGGATCGTAGGTCGAGAAGTCGATGCCGGTCCAACCGCCATAGAGCGCCAGCATCCCTTCCGGGCTCGCATAGGAGAGGTACTCCTGATACTTGCGCTCGGCGGCTTCGTCGGTCGCCGCGGTGATGACCGTCAGCAGCGTGAAGATCTTCACCGAGTCACGGGAACGGCCCGCAGCCTCGACCTGATCGCGGATCTTCGTGGTCACGGCCTTGGACTGTTCGATGCTCGTGGTGAGGATGAACATGCCCTCGGCGTGACGGGACGCAAAGGCCTGACCCTTGGGCGACGCACCGGCCTGGAAGATGACCGGGGTCCGCTGCGGGGACGGCTCGCAGAGATGGAAGCCAGGGACCTTGTAATACTTGCCGTCGTGGCGGATCGGGTGGACCTTCGCCGGATCGGTGAAGACGCCGGATTCCTTATCACGGTGGACAGCACCCTCTTCCCAGGAGCCCTCCCAAAGCTTGTACATGACCTGCATGTACTCTTCGGCCATGTCGTAGCGTTCGTCGTGGCCGATCTGCTTTTCCATGCCGATGTTGAGCGCGGCACTGTTCAGATAGGACGACACAACGTTCCAGGCGACGCGGCCCTTGGTCAGGTGATCCAGCGTGGAAAGACGGCGGGCCAGCACATAAGGCTGCTCGAAGGTCACCGCGGCGGTGACACCGAAGCCCACATGATTGGTAACGGCGGCCATGGCGGAGATGGCACCGAAGGGGTCGTTCACCGGCACCTGATCGGCGTCTTTCAGCGCCGCGCCGGCGGAGTTGCGGTAGACGTCGTAGACGCCAACCACGTCGGCGATGAAGAGGGTGTCGAAATGACCACGCTCCAGCTCGATCGCCATGTTGGTCCAGTACTCGATATCGTTGTACCGGGACGCCTGGCTTTCCGGATGGCGCCATGTTCCGGCCGCCTGGTGACTGACGCATGTCATGTCGAAGGCGTTCAGAATAATACGCTTCTTCGTCATACTTCTCAGCTCCTTGGGTTTCCCTAGTCTGTTGGTTTGTGCTTTCTTTAGACGTTCCGGATTACCGGCGAAGTCGGACATCCATCGATGGTGCAAGCTCCCCCTTCAGGGTGCGAAACGCCTGTTCAAATACCGTGAGAGCGGACGCCTTTTGTGTGACTGACCCCCACCCCGAATAGAGCGCCTCTTAACCCACCCGAAGCGCCCTGTATCGATCGGTATATACAACATGAGAGTCAAAGAAAGCCGAGTCAAGCGGCTTTCAGATGTCGTTCCCGCGGAGCGGCATAAAATCCAATAATAGCGGAAACTTAGCTCTCAACGTGTTGCCCGTGTGGTGACTTCCTGCTGCCGTGGTCTGGCCTCTGAGAGAACCTCAAAGCATGCGTGGGGTGGGTTTCCGGCGGATGTTCAGAAGGCGGGAAATTGTCTGGCACCAGGTCCGGAGCTGGGGCGCGCCGGCACGCAATCTCACGCCTCTGACGCCGAGCGGTGCAGCTTGCCGATCCGTTGGGTCATGACGGATTTGATGATCTCGTGGATCGGCTCAAAGAGGGCGTCGTTCAGGCTCGCTTCCACCGCTGCGATTGCCGACGGAGCCTCGTCGGCAATTTCCTCCATGACTGTCTTGGCAAAGCTGCCCGATAGGCCGGCCTGTTCGGCGGTCTCGACAAAATGGCGTGCGCCGATCTCGGCGATCGTATGCTGCCGGTCGGCGCCGACCGACATGGCCAGCCGCGGGTTCAGCCCGCCGGCAGAGCCATCGGCGATACTCGGCTCAACGGTCAGGATGTCGTAGAGAGGGGCAAGCCGGAACGCGCCCCCGGGACCGAGGAAGATGCTGAAATTCTTGGCATGGCCATCGGTGGCGCCGGTGAGCCAGAAGAGGAGCTGTGCTTTGAGCACTATCTCCTGATCGCGGGCCGGATCGTCGCTTCCTTCGAGCACTTTCAGGATCTGAGCGACGCCGGGTCCGCCTTTGCGCTCGTATTTGATCGAGGGGTGCACCGACAGGGCCTGACACATATCCTCCTGGTGGAGCCTGACGAGCTGGCCCGTCTCGTCGTGCTTTCGGTCGAAGCGTTCGACAACGAGGGTGCGGGTGTCGCCAAAAACCCGGATCTCCGCATTCGCCACCGGCAGTCCGAAGGCCTCGGCGAGCTTCAGGCAATAATATTCATTCTCGACGCTGTTTGAGAGGTCGGTGCCGGTCGGCAGCTTGCCGATCTGGGTCTTCAGGATATGGGTGGTTGGCGTCGTGCGGTGGGGCTTGAACCATTGCCCGTCCTGCAAAAGGAGCGCGGTCTTCTTCTGAGCGCCTGCGACAGCGATGCGGAACGGATCGTCGGGAGCAAGCCCAAGTGGAGCGTCTGAAAGCCCCTGCAGCAAGGCCTCGACGCCCTCCTCGTCCAGAGGCTCGCCTTCGATCGCCGTGAGATCGTGTTCGCTCGGATCGCCGCCCGGAACGATGTGAAGGGCGCCGGCGCAATCGCCGCCAATCTCTGCAAAGAGGCTGTAGGTATCCGCCCCGGCCGCCCCGACCCGGTCGGCGATCTGGTCGCAATGGGTTTGCGAGTCCGGCAGCAAGTTGGCGAATAGGGCCAAGACCGGCGCGTCCGTGTAAGGCTCTTCCCGCAGCGGAAGCGAGATCGAAACGGGCGGAGCATAGGCCCGGGCGAGCCAGGCTTCGTCATAAGAGAAGCCAACCATACCCTCGGCGTCTTTGCTGAGCTCCCCCACGCGCTGATCGTTCGTGAGGATGGTCAAGAAGGCGGGGCCGAGGTGGCTAGGCATAAGCAATCCGCCCCCGTCTGGAGAAGAGGGAGCCTAGCGGGTGTATGGGCAAAGAGTGCTGCAAGCCGAACCCTCAAGACTGGATGGCGATACGTGTTGATCCCGTAGAAACCCCGAAACCACTTCCAATCGAGTATGTACCGTTCGGTATATGGAAAGCAAATTTATCTAGATGGCCCAGCGGCCTCCTTGCTGGATTGACCAGGCGATGTGGGGGCGTGAGACGCGCCGCCCTTGTCGATCAGGTGGAAGAAGGCACCGGTGACGCTGCCGCGGCGGGCGCCCGTGTCCTCGACGGGGTCGCCGCCTGAGTTCACGATCGTGGCCAGCGGCGCATCGGGTTGGTCCAGGATCGCGGCATAGTGGAATTCGTGGCCGTAAAGGGTGCCGCCCGGGAGCGCCGGCGCATCGGCGGTCAGCTTCGCTTTCCGATACCCAAGATGAAGCTTGCGGTGTGCGAACGACGTTTTGAGCCCGAGCAGGCCCAGCATGGGATGGGTCTTGCCGTCGGCGTCTTCGAGGCTCTCGCCCAGTACCATGTAGCCGCCGCACTCCCCATGGATCGGCACGTTTCGTGATGCGGCTTCCTGCATGGCGGCTTTGAATGCGTTGGCCGCGGAAAGGGCTTCACAGTGAAGTTCGGGATAGCCGCCCGGCAGCCAGATGGCGTCGGCGCTTTCGTTCGGCCCTTCGTTGGCCAAAGGCGAGAAGGGGAGGATCTCCGCGCCCGCGGCGCGCCATTCGGCGAGAAGGTGCGGGTAGATGAAGGAGAAGGCCCGGTCCTGGGCCAGGGCGATGCGCTGCCCCGGGGGCTCCAGAGCCGCGCGCGGCTCGCCTTGAGCCGACGTCAATTGCAGCGGGCGTGCCATGGTCCGCACCTCATCGAGGAAGACGGACTGGGCGACGAAATCCGCGATGGCGTCGAGCGTTTCGCATAAGTCCGTGGTCTCCCCAGCCTGGACCAGGCCGAGATGACGTTCGGGGAGGCTCAGTCCGCTCTGCCGCTTGAGGGCGCCGAGGAGGGGCAGGCCGATCTTACCAAGCGCCTCGCCGACCATTTGCGCGTGACGCGGACTGCCGACGGAATTCAGGATCACGCCGGCGATTTCGATATCGTCGCGATAGGTCTTGCAGCCGAGCGCCACCGCTGCGGCCGTTTCGGCCTGCGCTGCGACATCCAGGACGAGGATCACGGGCCAGCCGGTGAGCGCGGCGAGATCCGCAGTCGATCCGCTTCCCGCCTGGCCTTGCGCGCCGGCCCCGTCGAACAATCCCATGACGCCTTCGACGAGGCAGAGCTCGGCACGCGAACCGAGGCTATGGGCGAGGTGACGGAGCAAGGCCGGGCGCATGGCCCAACTGTCGAGGTTCACGGCCGGCCGGTCGGCCGCCTCGGTCAGAAACGCTGGATCGATATAGTCGGGTCCGCATTTGAAGGGCTGGACGGTGACGCCTTGCTTGTGAAGCGCACGGGTCAGCCCGAGGCTCACGGTCGTCTTGCCGGCACCGGAGCGCGGTGCGGCGATGATGATCCCGTGTGGTGGCAAAGGGCTCATGGGACGGCGCCTGCCATGGCAGTGCGGAGCTTGTTCCCCAGGCCTGCGATCTCGCCGATCACGACGATGGCGGGGGCGCTGAGGTCGTGGGCCCGCACATCGCGCAACGCCGCGGAGAGCGTCGTCTCGACAATCTCTTCGTCCGCCAACGTGGCCGAGGCGACGATTGCGACGGGCAGATCCGGTCCGGCGCCCGCGCGCATGAATCCCGCAACGATGGTTTCGAGCCGCGACATGGCCATGTAGAGGATCACAGGTTGACCCGTCTTGGCGATGGCCTCCCAGTCTTCCTCGTCCGGGTGGCCTTCCGCCCGGTAGCCGGTCGCCAGGATCACGGCGTGGTTGGTGCTCCTCGTGGTTGCCGGAATGCCGGCGAGGGCCGCGCCGGATAGCCCGGCCGTCAGGCCCGGCACGATGCGGAAGGGGATGCTCGCCTCTGCAAGGGCGTCCGCCTCTTCGCCGCCGCGTCCGAACACGAAGGGGTCGCCGCCCTTCAGGCGCAACACTTTACGCCCCGCCCGGGCGAACGCGATGAGCTGTTCGGTGATCTCGCTCTGCTGAGGCGAGGGCTTGCCGCCCCGCTTGCCGACACTCCGGATCGTTGCGTTCGGGCGGACGAGCTCGAGCACTCTTGGGTCGATCAGGGCGTCGTGGACGATGGTGTCCGCCGAGCGCAGAGCATGAAGTGCCATCAAAGTCAGAAGGCGCGGATCGCCGGGGCCTGCGCCCACCAGCCAGACCTCGCCGGGGGCGAAATCCGGGAAGGATGGGAAGCCGCCGGGCAGGGTCGGTATGGTCGCGTACTGGTTCATGCCGGCCGCCGGCGATAGCGCCGCTGATAGCCCGCGTCGTAGAGCGCGCTGTTGCGAAAGTCGTGAGCACTCAGAACAGGCCCGACCAGGATCAGAGCCGTCCGGTCGATCTCCTCGTGGGCGGCGAGATCGGAGACCATGCTCGCCAGAGTCCCACGGATCACTTTCTCCTCCGGCCAACTGGCGCGATAGACGACGGCCGCAGGGCAGTCGGCGCCGTAATGAGGCGTGAGCTCGGCAACGACCGACTCCAGGGATTGGATGGAAAGATGGATGGCTAGGGTTGCGCCTGTCGCTGCGAAACGCTCCAGCGTCTCCTTCGGCGGCATGGCCGAAGCGCGGCCGGGCGTCCGGGTCAGGACGACCGACTGGGCGATCTCTGGCAAGGTGAGCTCCTGGCCGAGGGCGGCGGCGGCCGCGGCGAAGGACGGAACGCCCGGCGTGACGGTATAGGGAAGACCCAGCGCCACCAGCTCTCGGATCTGCTCGCCCATAGCGCTCCAGACCGAGACGTCGCCGGAATGGAGCCGCACGACGTCTTCATTTGCATCCGCCGCCCGCCGATATTCGGAGACGATCTCCTCCAGAGACATTGGGGCGGTGTTCACGATGCGCGCGCCCTCCGGGCAGAATTCGAGCAGCGCTCCGGGGATCAGCGATCCGGCATAGAGGCAGACCGGGCAGCTTGCGATCAGGTCGCGTCCGCGCACGGTGATCAGGTCCGGCGCGCCAGGGCCGGCACCAACGAAGTGAACAGTCATGATGCGCCTCCGATCGCGATGGCGCAGGTGGCGCTGCGGCTGGAGACTTTGGGGGCGAGCAGCCGGGAGTTGGGGCCGGCGGCAGCAAGAGCTGCGGTTTCGGCGACGGACGGCACGCCCTTCAAAGCCACGACACGATCCGAATGGCTGAGCGTTCGTGCGGAGGCCTCGGGCAGGATGTCTGCTTCGACAGGGATCAGCGGAAGCAAAAGCTCGGCCGCCAGGGCCTTCAGGGCCGGCTCGCCTTGTTTCTCGGCAGGTGTAGCGAGCGCTTCGATCTCGGCGCGATCGACGCCGCAATGGGCGACGGCCAATAAGAAGGCCTCGGTGAGGTCGTCGAGGGACGCGCCCTTCCGGCATCCGAATCCGGCAACCATCATGATTTCACCACGTGCCAGTGGGTGATGGGCATGGCGGGACGCCAGCCATGCAGGCTGCCGACCGTATCGGCGCGGACGAGTTGGATGCGGGAGAGCGACCCGTCATGGGCTTCGAACCCCGCGAAGAGTTCCCGTTCGCCCTCCAGCGTGACCGCATTGGCCGCGAGCCGGCCACCGGGTTTCAAGGCGTTCCAGGCCACCTCGAGCACGCCGTCGGTCAGGCCGCCGCCGATGAAGATGGCGTCCGGGGCGGGCAGACCTTCCAGGGCATCGGGGGCTTTGCCTTCGACGATCTCAAGCTGAGGCACGCCGAGGGACGCGGCATTGCGGGCGGCCCGCGCTGCACGATCGGCATTTGCCTCGATGCCGATGGCCCGCATGGCGGGATCGCGCAGCAGCCATTCGATGGCGATGGAGCCCGAGCCCAGGCCGATATCCCAGAGCAGCTCTCCGCGGCGAGGCGCGAGAGATGACAGGACCACGGCCCGCACCTCCCGCTTGGTGAGCTGCCCGTCGCTTTCGAACAGGGCATCGTCGAGCCCCGGAGCGAGACCGACAATCGGCGCATCGGCGTCTGCCATCACCTCGATGGCAATGGTGTTGAGCGGGTCGATTGCATCGAGAGCGCAGCTATCGGCGCGTGCCGTCCGGATACGCTCGGCGGGGCCACCCAGCCGTTCCAGAACTGTGATCCGTGTCTCGCCCATTTTCCGTTCGCTCAGAAGTGCTGCGAGCTTTGCGGGCGTGGTCTCGTCCCAGGTCAGCGCCAGGATGCGTGCGCCGGGTTGGAGCGCCGGAACGATCCGCTCAAAGGGGCGGCCATGAAGAGAGAGGGTCGTCACATCCTGCAGCGCCCAGCCCATACGGGCGGCGGCAAGGGAGAAAGCGGAGGGCTGGGGCAGGCAGGCGATCTCGTCCGCCTGGACCAGGGCGGCAAGCTGTTTGCCGATGCCGAAATGAAAGGGATCGCCCGAGGCGAGAACGACGACGGCTTCGCCGCTCCGGGCCAGGATTTGGGCATAGGCCTCGTCGATTGGGCTGGGCCAAGGCAGGCGCGTCCCCTGGATCAGCGGGTCTGCGAGATCGAGATGACGTTTGCCGCCGACCACCAGCTCTGCGTCCTCGATGAGGCGGCGCGCGATTGGCGAGAGGCCATCGATCCCGTCCTCACCGATCCCGACGATGGACAGCCAGCGTCCGGCCATGCTGTTTGAGGCGCTCGCATTCATCTTAAGGACGGCCATGCGGATCCTCATTCTCGGCGGAACGACGGAAGCTAGCGGGCTCGCCAAGCAGCTCGCGGGCGATGCGCGTTTTTCGCCGATCCTGTCCCTGGCGGGCCGGACCGCGTCTCCGGCCGCTCAGCCCGTGCCCTGCCGGATCGGCGGGTTCGGCGGCGTGGAGGGGCTGGCGGCTTGGCTGAAGCACGAAGGGGTCGATGTGCTGGTGGATGCCACCCATCCCTTCTCGACTGGCATCTCGGCAAATGCGGTCGCAGCGGCGGAGGCGACGGGTGTCCCCCTCCTCACTTTGGTGCGGCCCGGATGGGAGGCGCAGCCGGGCGACCGCTGGATCGACGTGAACACTTTGGAAGAGGCAGCTTCTGCGCTGGGCGAGACACCGTTGCGCGTTCTGCTGACCATCGGCCGGCAGGAGATCGCCGCCTTCAAGGCCGCGCCCCAGCACCATTATCTGATCCGCTCCATCGATCCGCCCGTGCCGGACGATCTGCCAACCGATGCTGAGCTGCTGCTCCGGCGCGGTCCCTTCAGTGAGGAAGACGAGTTGACGCTGTTTCGCGATGCCGGCGTGGAGACGATCGTTTCGAAGAATGCGGGCGGTGCGGCCACGTACGCCAAGCTCGTCGCTGCACGGGCCCTCGGCCTTCCCGTGGTGATGGTGGCGCGGCCGGAGAAGCCGGGCGGCCATCGGGTCGAGACGGTGGAGGCTGCGTTTGCCTGGCTGGAAGCGCGGCTGTCCGATCATCGCGGGGCCCCCTCGGAGCGGGGCGTATAGACCCATGGGGTGCGGCCTTCCCGCCGGATCAGCCGGGTGGTCTCCGCGCCGACGATCACCAGGGTGCGCATGTCGGCTTCCGTGCCGTCGGCCTCGCCAAGCGTTTTCACTGTGAGCTTTGCTTCCGGCGTTCCGGCCGCGCGGACGAAGATCACCACCGTCTTGTCCGGTTTGTGCTGCCGCAGAAGTGCGAAGGCCTTGCCGAGCTGATCGGGCCTGGCCTTCGAGGCCGGATTATAAAGCGCGATGGCGAAATCGGCCTGGGCCGCCAGGACGAGGCGCCACTCGATGGTTCCCCAGGATTTCAGATTGTCGGAGAGCGAGATGGCGCAGAAATCGCCGCCTAGGGGCGCGCCGGCTTCCGCGGCCGCCGCCAGCATGGCGGAGACGCCGGGCTGCACCTCGATGGTCAGATCGCGCCACGAGGGGTCGCCTGCATCGACAACCTCGAAGACCGCCGCCGCCATGGCGAAGACACCGGGATCGCCGCCGGAGACGACGGCGACATCGCGGCCAGATGCTGCGAGGGACAAAGCATGGCGCGCCCGGTCGAGCTCGTAGCGATTGTCGGAGGCGTGGACCTCTTGCTCCGGCCGGAGATCGGGCAGGCGCTTCAGATAGGTCTCGTAGCCCACGAGATCGCTCGCCTGGCGCACGGCGTTTGCAACGGCGGGCGTGGTGAGCTCCGGGCTGCCGGGGCCAAGCCCCACGATGGTCAGCTTTCCCGTCATAGGCGCCGCCCCTCACCCGGGATCAGGATCATCGCGAAATAGGGACCGGTGCGATCGCCTTGCTCGCGCAAAGGCACGATCCGCTCCGCCGCCATGGTGCCGCGCTCCACATAGATGGCGCGGTCCAGGAGCCCGGCCATCTCCACGGCCCGGCGCACCTTCGCCAGGTTGCGGCCGACCTTCATGATGACGGCGGCGTCGCAGGCCGTGAGCCGCTGGGCGAGCGCGTCTTCCGGAAGGGTGCCCGGGAGGACGGACAGGATGTCGTCGCCCCAGGTGATCGGCACATTGGCGCGGGTCCAGCAGCCCGACATGCCGGTGACGCCGGGAACGACCTCGACGGGGAAGTCGCCTTCCAGCCGGTGCCACATATGCATGAAGGAGCTGTAGAAAAACGGATCGCCCTCGGCGAGAAGGCCGACGGAGTGTCCGCGCCCAAGCGCTTCGGCGATCTGCGAAGCGGTCTCCGCATAGAAGGCTGAGATGGCGTCGCGATAGGCCGGATCGGCAACGGTGATCTCGTCCGTATAGGGATATTCAAACTTGAGCTGGCGGCAATTCTCATCAAGCAGGGGCGCGACGATGGTGCGGGCATTTCCGGCCCGCCCGCGCTTGGCGAAATAGGCGATGACATTGACCGAGCGCAGAAGGCCCGCGCCGCGCAAGGTGAGATAGCGGATGTCGCCGGGGCCGACGCCGATGCCGTAGAGGGTGCCCGGCTCGGCGCGCCCTGCGATTTTCTCCAGAGCGCTCATTCGGCTTCGCTCGCCAGCGCGTTCACGGCCGCCGCCGCGATGGCGCTGCCGCCCTTGCGGCCCTTCACGATGAGATAGGGGACCTGGCCGTAGGCGGCCAACGCCTCCTTGGATTCCGCCGCGCCGACGAAGCCAACGGGCACGCCGATGATCGCGGCCGGTTTCGGAGCGCCGTCTTCTTCGAGCATCTCAAGCAGGCGGAAGAGTGCGGTCGGGGCATTGCCGATGGCGACGACGGCGCCTTCCTGCTTCGGGCGCCAGAGCTCCAGGGCGGCGGCGGAGCGGGTGGTGTCCATCTCGTGCGCGAGCGTGGGCACGCTCGGGTCGGACAAAGTGCAGATCACCTCATTGCCGGCAGGGAGCCGTTTGCGCGTGACTCCGTGGGCGACCATCTGGGCATCGCACAGGATCGGCGCGCCCTTCAGGAGTGCGCTCCGGGCGGCGTCGGCGAAATTCGCCGACATGACGATTTCCGGCGCGATCTCCACCATGCCGGTGGCATGGACGATGCGCACGGCGACTTTCTCGGCATGACCGGAAAAGCGCGAGAGATCCGCTTCATTCCGGATGATGGCGAATGAGTTCCGATAGATCTCGGCGCCGTCGCGGATATAGGCGTGTTGGGTGTGTTTGGCTGGAGTCATGGGACGGCGGTCCTAGAGGGTCTCGACGAGGTGCCGCAGCCGCGAAAGCTGTGTCCGCGGCACCACGGCGCGCGGGCTTTCCTGGGCTGTGGCGTCACGGTTCAGCCCGTAGCCATCGCCCGATCCCACCAGCACGAGATCGGCGGCGCGCGACCGCGCACAGCCCTTGGCACAGCCGGAGATATGGCAGGAGAAGACGCCGAGCCGCTTGAGATGGGGCGCCAGATCGCGGGCCGCCTGACGGGTGTCGAGATGGGTCCGTCCGCAGCCGGGTGCTCCAGGGCAGGCATCGATGGCGAGGAGGGGATCGGCGGCATCGAGAATGAAGCCGGCCTCGGCCGCCATGGCCGCCAGGGCGTCGCCCGCGCCATGATCGATAAGCGGGGCGTATAGGGTGCGCCAAGGCGACAGTCTCACCTGCGGTATGCCGAGCCTGGTTTCCTCGGTGGCAAGCCGGTGAAGTTGCCCGGCCTCGATGCGCCCGAATGGTACCGCCATGGCCAAGGCAAACGCGGCGCCGTTCCGCTCCAGGATGCCCAGGGAGCGATCCGGTGAGGTCGTCAGCGGCGGACAGGCGAGGGTGGGCAGAACGCTCGCCACTCTTGTCCGGAGGATAAGGTAGTCGGCCTCGGCGAGATCCCGCAGCCGTCGCGCCTCTCCGGACTGGGGAGCGGTGCGGCGCATCTCGAGAAAGAGATGCGCTGCCGCCGATGCCATGGTTGCAGCTTGGTCCACGGTCGTGGAAGCGACCCAATCGACGCCTTCGAGCCGGTCCAAGCCGAGCGCCATGGTCGTTTCGCCTTTTTTGGTGACCACCTGGAGCCGGATATCGGCCCGCTCGTTTGCGATGGAGAAGGCGCCGCCGCCATCGACGCTGAAGCCAAACTTGCCGGGCAGGGACCAGAGCCGTTCGTCACTGGTGAGCCGATTCTCCAGGGCTCGGGCGACGGGACGCGGGTCGGCAATCTCATCCGGCGCAAGACCCGCCAAGGGGCTCACCATGACATTGCGGACGGATTCTGCCTCGGCGCTCTCATCCAGCAGACCCGTTGCGGAAAGCGCCTCCCAAAGAGCGGGCAGGTCTGCATCGCGCAAACCGCGGAGTTGCAGATTGGCGCGCCGGGTGAGGTCGATCTGGCCATTGCCGTAGCGAGCGGCGAGATCAGCGATCACACGGAGCGCGGGCGTTGTGAAGGCGCCGCCGCGCGGACGGAGCCGCACGATCAGCCCGTCGCCGCTTTCCATGGGGCGGAGCGCGCCGGGACACCAGCCGCGAGGAGCGGGACTGGAAGGCGTTCCGCTCATGACTTGTCTGCCTCGGACATGCGGCTTGGAGCGGTGCTCCGCGCGTCGTCCAGTTCCCCGTGCACGGCGTTCCGTTTTGGCGTCCAAAGTCCGCGCTGCAGGAGATCGGCCAGCCGGTCGAGCATGGCGGCAAGCGCTTCGGGGTTTGCGTCTGCGATCGCCGAGCGTGTTTGCGTATCGGCGATCAGAGCCTCGTGCACCTCGTCGAAGAGATGTGCGGGCACGGTTTCGGTCCCGGCGGCGAAGGCGTAGAGCGCGTCGACCCCCTGGGCCATCTCCGCCACGCCGCGATGGCCGTGGTTCAACATGCCGGCGATCCAGCGCGGATTGGTGAGACGGCCGCGCACGATGCGGGCGATCTCCTCGGCGACCGTCCGGGTGACCGGCGTTTCAGGCTTGCTGGTGTCCAGGTGATAGAGAGCGGGGGATTTCTCGCCGAGACTGGCTGCAGCGGCCGCAAACCCGCCAACGAAATCGGCGATCCCGTCGCCGTCGAGCAGGTCTCGTTCCCGGTCGTCCTGAGGATGGACGAGCGCGTCGGCTCCGGCGATCCGGGCAGCGAAATCGTCTCGCGCCGCCGTGCCGGTCTCGCCCGACCCGTAGGCGTAGCTGCCGGCCGCAAGATAGGCTTCCGCGAGATCGGCGCGGGTGCCCCAGTCGGTTTCAAGAACGGTGTCGGCCATACCGGCGCCGTAGCTGCCCGGCGCCCCGCCGAAGATGCGCGACAGGCTCTTGCCGCTACGTCGCGCGGCGGCTAGCGGGTTCCACGCGTCGTCCTCGTCGCGCTCGGCGATCTTACGCACCGCCATGTCGAACAGCGCGATCTGGGCAGGGAAGATGTCCCGGAAGAGGCCCGAGATGCGCAAGGTCACGTCGATGCGCGGCCGGTCGAGCTTGGCCAAAGGCAGCACCTCGATCCCCGTCACCCGGTTGGAGCGGGCATCCCATTGGGGGCGAACGCCGAGATAGGCCAGCGCCTGGGCGAGGTCGTCGCCGCCGGTGCGTAAGGAGGCGGAGGCCCACAGATCGAGCATCAGCGCGTGAGGGTATTCGCCCTGGTCCTGGAGGTGCCGGCGGATCACGTCGTCGGCGGCGCGCGCGCCTATGGTGGTGGCGATCCGGGTCGGGATGGCGCGCGGATCGATGGTGGTGAGATTGCGTCCCGTTGGCAGAATATCGAGGCGTCCGCGGCTGGGTGCACCGGCGGGACCGGGAGGAACGCGGCGCCCGGCAAGCGCGGCAAGCAGACCGTCCCGCTCGGATGCGGCGCTGTCGGCGATCAGCGTCTCGAGCCAGTCCGTCGTGACGCTGCCTGAAGAGGAGCCGAGGCTCGCCAGGGTCGCGTTCGCCAGCCGGCTTGAGGCTTCTGGTTCCGGCGCTTGGCCGAAGACATGGAGGCTGTCGCGGATGGCGAGATCCTTGATGTCGCAAAGCTGAGCATCGAGCTTGGCGATGGCCTCGCGGGGGGCGTCGTCGCGGGAGACGCCGCAATCCTCGGCGAGACCGTTGCGCCAGGCGACCTCCAGGATCTCGGCTTCCAGAAGCGGCATGCGGCGGCGGTCGACGCCGTCGGCTTCCATGTATTCCTCGATCAGCCCTTCGAGCTCCGCCATGGGGCCGTGCAGCCCCGCCTCGCTCAAGGGCGGGGTTAGATGGCCAATGGTCACGGCAGAGATGCGCCGCTTGGCCTGCACCGTCTCGCCGGGATTGTTGACGATGAAGGGGTAGATGACGGGCAACGGACCCTGCACCGCTTCGGGTAGACAGTCCTTCGACAGCGCGATGGCCTTGCCCGGCAGCCATTCCAGGGTGCCGTGGGTGCCGAGATGAATCAGCGCGTCGATATGCTCGGTCTCGCGCAGGGCGAGATAAAGCGCGGCATAGCCATGGCGCGGCGGACAGTCAGGATCGTGATAGCCCTCCTTGCGGTCCGTTCGCGAGCCGCGGTCGGGCTGAAGTACGATGGTGAGCTTCCCGGCGCGCAGGCAAGGGAAGCGGAATTCGCCATCGACGAAGCGCGGGTCGTCTTCCGGCGCCCCCCAAGCGTCGGCGATCGTCTCTGCCGCTCCCGGATTGTCCTCAAGCCAGCGGCGGTAGGTGGCGAGGGAGACCTCCAACGTCTCTTGCGGGTGCGTCTCGGTCAGGCGCGGGACGATTTCCTCGGAGGGCCAACCGGCGGCACCGATATCGTATCCAGCCGCACCGAGGAGTTCCGCGATGGCTGTCACGCTCGCCGCGGTGTCGAGGCCGCAGGCATAGCCGGTGCGGCCGCCGCGGGCCGGATAATCGGAGATCATCAAGGCAAGACGGCGCTCTGCAGGCGGCAGGCTTCGCAGCCGGGCCCAGCGGGTTGCGAGTGCCGCCACGTAGTCGATCCGGTCGAGGGCGGGCGCGTGCATTGTGGCGGAATATTGCAGGGCCGGATCGGCTTCCCTTTCCTCCTTGAAGGAAATCGTGCGGGTGAAGAGGCGCCCGTCGAGCTCCGGCAGCACGACATTCATGGCGAGATCGCTGGGAGAGAGGCCGCGGCCGGCCTCCGCCCAGGCCTCTTCCGTAGAGCCCGCCATGGCCACCTGGAGAACGGCAGTGTCGGCGTTATCGAGCACCGTGGTGTCGTCCTCGCGCCGGGCGGAGAAAGCCGTGGCGTTCAGGATCACCGACGGCGTCGTCCGTGCGATGAGAGCTTCGACCGTTTCGGCGGCTTGCGGGTCCTTCAGGCTGGTGACGGCAAGCGCAAGCGCATTCAGCCCCTGGCGCTCCAAAGCATCCATGAGCTTGGCGATGGGCGCCGAGTCGGCCGCCAGCAGATTGGCGCGGTAGAACAGGATAAGACCGGTCGGCTTCTTCGGATCGCCGCTTTGAAGCGAAGCGGGATCGGCCATGGCACCGGTCCGGTCCATGGCGATGGCCGGACCCAACGCGACCGGCTCTGCGGTTTCCATCTCCCGGCCAAGAAGACTCGCCGCCAGCCGCAGGGCATTGCCGAGATTTTCCGGGCCGCCTTCGCGGAAGTAGCGGTCGAAGCGGGCCACCGCATCGTCCGGCGCGGTGCAGAGCGCCGCCAGCCGCGGATCGGGCCGGTCGTCGCCGGGCAGGGCTACGAACTGGATATCCTTTTCGCGGGCGACTTGCGCGATCCGCTCGAATCCATAGCGCCAGTAATCGAGACCGCCGATACCGCGGATGATCACCAGGCGCGCGCCTTCGATGACGCTCTCGATATAGACATCCACCGACATGGGATGGCGGAGACGCTTAAGGTTCGCCAAGCGCAGAGTTGGCAGCTCGTCGCGCGTCGCGGACCACGCCGAGGCGAGGGCCGAGAGATCGCTGTCGGAGAAGGAAAGCACGACGATCTCCGCCGGCGTTTGCTCCAGATCGACGGCTGTCTCGACCTCGTCGAGTGTGGCGGTCTCGGTGGCGAGAAGATGCATGCGGTGACGTCTACTCCCCGGCGATGGATCGTGTGATGGCGGCCTGGTCCAGCCCCTTCTGGCCGATCACGACGAGGCGGCCCTGGCGCGTCTCGTCCGGCCGCCAGGGACGGTCGAATTGCTGCTGGATGCGCGAGCCCACCCCCTGAACCAGGAGCCGCATGGGCTTGCCTTCGATGTCGAGGAAGCCTTTGACGCGCAGGATGTCATGGTCGCCGGTCGCGGCCTCGATGCGGGCGATCATCTCATCGGCCGTGGAGACCTGCGGCAGATCGAGCACGAAGGTTTCGAAATCGTCGTGGTCGTGCTCGCCCTCCGCGTCGTGATGGGAGGGGCGCGATGCGAGATCGGCTTCGGCTGCGGCGCCCAAGCCGAGCAGCACGCTGCCATCGATCCTGGCGCCTTCGGTCTCGACGATCTTCACTTCGCGGGGCACGGTCCGCCCGATCTCGTCAGCGACCGTCTTGCGCGCGGCTTCGTCCATCAGGTCGGTCTTGTTGAGGACGATGAGATCGGCGCAGAGGAGCTGGTCCTCGTAGACCTCCTCCAGCGGGTTCTCATGATCGATGGAGCTGTCCTCGCTGCGCTGTGCGGCGAGCGCTTCAGTGTCGTCGGCGAAGCGGCCGGCGGCCACGGCAGGCCCGTCCACCACGGCGATGACGCCATCGACGGTCACCCGCGAGGCGATAGCCGGCCAGTTGAAGGCCTGGACCAGCGGCTTGGGCAGTGCCAGGCCCGAGGTCTCGATGACGATATGCTCCGGCGGTTTCTCCATGGCGAGCAGACCTTCGAGCGCCGGTACGAAGTCGTCCGCCACTGTGCAGCAGATGCAGCCATTGGAGAGCTCTACGATGCTGTCTTCGGAGCAGCCTTCGATGCCGCAGCCTTCCAGGATATCCCGGTCGATACCGACATCGCCGAACTCATTGATCAGGATGGCGACGCGGCGGTTGCCCGCGGTCTCCAGCACATGACGGAGCAAGGTGGTCTTTCCGGCGCCGAGAAAGCCGGTGACGATGCTGCAGGGAATCTTGGCGAGGTCCGACATGAAAACTCCAAATCCGATCGTGTTGCGATCCGCCGCGTGGTGGATATCAGGCCGAAGCCGGGGCCAGCCTGCGCCACCAGAAACCGACGAAAAATCCGCTCAAAGCCCAGAGCGATGCATGGACGGCGAGAGATGCCCCGGTGAATTGGGCGGCGAGATGCGCGGGCACGGCGCTTTCCGCATGGCCTTCGAGATGGGGTGCGCCCCAGATATGCGGGGCCAGCAAGACCAGGACGCCGAGGGCCTTCGCCCAACCATGCTCGGAGCGGAGAATCAGCCAGAGCGCCGCGGCCGTGCAGAGTGCGGTGGCGAGCCACCAGGCCTGACGGCTGACCAGATCGGCCGCGGGCATGCCGGGCAGTTCGGGCGAGAGCCCCAAGGAGGGGGAGAGCCCCGTGGCCACGAAGCCCGCTGCCGCCCACCCAATGGCGGTGGTCTCGGTGATCCGGTCGCCGGCAAGCAACATCCCCGCGAGCAGGACAAGGGCGAAGCCGATGGCCGTGCCGACATTGGCGATGCTGGTGAAGACGGTGCGCTCCAGCCCGTCCTCGGGCATCCACATCCCGGCGTCTTCCGCCGAATGGATTTCGATGAGGGCCGCGCCGTTTGCTGCGGTCTTGAGCACCGCGTGCTGCAAGAGAGCAGACGCAGCCGTCAGGCTCTGGGCATGATCATGCCCATGCCCGCCTTCGAAGCTCTCAGCCTCAAGAATGAGCGGGGTAGTGGTGAAGGCCTGCAGGACAGCAATGGCAAGCCCCGCCAGGAGGCCGGCCAGCAGCCCCGCCGCAAGAACGCGCGAGATCATGCTTAGCCCCTAGTGGCAGGGAAAGCCGAGTGCGTGGCGCGTGTCGTGTGCAGCGTTGTGGAGGGCGCTGGGGTGTGCGAACCCGGTCGTGAAGACCAGGGAAAGCCCCAGGGCCAATGCCAGGCCGGCCGCTGCGAGAACGCCGGAGCGTTCCGAAGTCAGCGTGCCTCTATTGGCGATGGAATTATCGAGATGCGTATTCAAGACTGCCTCCTGGCCACCCCTCCGGGGCCGTTCGAGTGATATATGGACGGCAGGTCTCCTGGCTCTCGGGTCTTCGTCTCGGCCACCTTCCCGGGTTTCCCCAGTGGTCATACGGCCGATAACTCACCGATTACAGTTGCGGGGGCAGCTGCGGAATTTGCCGAAGGGCAGCACCGCATTCCCTTTCAATCCCCTTGCGGGGAACCGTGCCAAACTTGATAAGGGGTCGCTTCCGTCGCCGTCAATGGAATTTGCTGCCGAATGCAGAACCCTTTGCCACACCGGTTGAGCCTCGTGCTGGGTGGCGCGCGCTCCGGCAAGAGCCGCTACGCGGAGAGCTTGTTCACGGAAGCCCCGGGCCCGTGGATCTATCTGGCCACGGCGGAGGCGCGCGATGACGAGATGGCGGAGCGGGTGCGCGAGCACCGCGCGCGGCGCGGTTCTGAATGGCGAATGATCGAGGCGCCGCTCGATCTCGCGACCGCTATGAGCGAGGCCGGAGAGACGCCGGTCCTCATCGATTGCCTCACCCTCTGGCTCACCAATGTCATGCTTGCCGAGACCGATCTCGACGTGGAGATCGCGCGGCTTCTTCAGGCGCTCGAAGAGACGCCGGGGCCGGTCGTGGCAGTCTCGAACGAGGTGGGGTTGGGCATCGTGCCGGACACGCCGCTTGGCCGGCGGTTCCGGGATGCACAAGGGAGACTCAACCAGCAGGTGGCGGCAATCGCCGATCGTGTTGTGCTAATGACGGCGGGGATTCCCCTGACCGTGAAGCCGCAATACGCCGGAGGCCGATGATGAGCGATGCGTCCCAAGACACCGAGCGCCATAAGCATAAAATGGCCAATCGCAAGGCGGTTCAGGATGCCGAGGTGGCGGAAAAGACCATCGAGAAGGGCCTGCTCATCGTGAACACGGGCAAGGGCAAGGGGAAGTCCACGGCCGCCTTCGGTCTGCTTCTCCGGGGGCTTGGTCGGGGCTTGCGAATCGGTGTCGTCCAGTTCGGCAAGGGCGCCTGGGATACGGGTGAGAAGACGGCCATCGAGGCGTTCGGCGACCAGGTCGTGTGGCATACGCTGGGCGAGGGCTTTACCTGGGAGACCCAGGATCGTGAGCGGGATGTGGCCGCGGCGGAGCGTGCCTGGGGGAAGGCCCAGGAGCTCATGGCCGATCCATCGATCCGCATGCTGATTCTCGATGAGCTCAACATTTCGCTGCGCTACGGCCATCTCGATATCGAAGAGGTCGTTGCCGACCTCAAGGCGCGGCGGGGCGATCTCCACATCGTGGTTACGGGGCGCAACGCCAAGCCGGAGTTGATCGAGGCGGCGGATCTCGTGACCGAGATGACGCCGGTGAAGCATCATTTCGATGCCGGCGTGAAGGCCCAGAAGGGCATCGAATTCTGATGGCTGCCATGGTTGCGGATTTGCGCTCATGAAGACCATCATGTTTCAGGGCACGGGCTCCGATGTCGGCAAGTCACTGCTCGTGGCCGGCTTCGCCCGGGCCTTCAGGAGACGCGGCCTGAAGGTCGCGCCCTTCAAGCCCCAGAACATGTCGAACAACGCCGCGGTCACCGCCGACGGTGGTGAGATCGGCCGGGCCCAGGCGCTCCAGGCGCGGGCCGCGGGGTTGCCGTTGAGCGTCCATATGAACCCGGTGCTCCTGAAGCCCCAGAGCGATATCGGTGCTCAGGTCGTGGTGCAGGGCAGGGTGATGGGCAATGCCAAGGCGCGCGCTTATCAGACCCTCAAGCCGAAACTGCTGGCGGCCGTGCTGGACAGTTTTGGGCGGCTCGGGGCAGAGGCCGATCTTGTCCTCGTCGAAGGGGCGGGGTCCCCGGCGGAGGTGAACCTCCGGGCTAACGATATCGCCAATATGGGGTTCGCGCGCGCTGCCGATGTGCCGGTCATTCTGATTGGCGATATCGACCGGGGCGGGGTGATCGCGAGCCTCGTGGGCACGAAGACAGTGATCGCGCCTGAAGACGCTTCGCAGATCGTCGGCTTCGTCGTGAACAAGTTTCGGGGCGATCCGACCCTTTTCGCCGATGGCATGACGCGCATCGCCGAGCTCACCGGTTGGCGGGCGCTCGGGCTCATCCCTTATCTGCACGCCGCACAGCGGTTGCCGGAGGAAGATGCGCTCGGGGTGAAGGCGCGGCCTGCCGGGGCGAAGGGCGAGAAGGTGCGCATTGCCGTGCTCGCCTATCCGAGAATCTCCAATTTCGACGATTTCGATCCGCTGGCCCAGGAGCCCGGTGTCGAGCTCCTTTACCTAAATCCGGGGACGCCGCTCCCCGGCGATGCGGATCTGGTCATCCTGCCGGGATCGAAGGCGACCATCGCCGACCTGAAGGCGCTGCGGGAGACGGGATGGGATGTTGACCTTGCCGCTCATCTGCGCCGCGGCGGTCAGGTGCTGGGCATCTGTGGCGGCTATCAGATGCTGGGCAAGAAGATCTCAGATCCGGAAGGCATCGAGGGCGAGCCGGGCAGCATCAAGGGGCTCGGCCTTCTCGATGTGAAGACGCGGCTTACGGGCGAGAAGCTGCTGCACGATGTGAGCGGCAAGGCTTTTGCGTCAGGCCTGCCGTTCAAGGGCTACGAGATGCATGTGGGCCGGACGGGCGGTCCGGACTGCGCGCGGCCCATGCTTCTCTTTGCCGACGGTCGGGAGGACGGCGCTTCGAATCCCGCAGGCAATGTGCAGGGGTGCCATGTCCATGGGCTGTTCACCGACGATGCCCAGCGGGGCGCCTGGCTGGAGCGGCTCGGGCCCGGGCCGTCGGGGCAGAGCTACGATCAGGAGATCGAGGACGCCTTGGAGGCGCTGGCCGATCATCTGGAGAACCACGTCGATTGCGATGCGCTTCTGGACCTGGCGCGGGAGCCGCGCCTCAAAGGCTGAAGACGAGCAACGCCAGCACAGCCACCGCGCCGGCCTGGAGCAGTGCGGCGATGCGAAACAGCCGCAGCGCCTGCCGGATATCTGAGGCATTGGCGTCCGCGCGCCCATCACCCATCCAACGATCGTCCACCACCGTGCCGCCATAGATGCGCGGGCCGTTGAGCTTGAGCCCAAGCGCGCCGGCCATGGCCGCTTCCGGCCAGCCGGCATTGGGCGAGCGGTGGTGGCGGGCATCGCGGCGGATTGTTCGCAGGGCGCCAGCGCTGTCGCCGGACGGAAGCAATGAAGCGGCGGCAGCGAGGGAAAGCGCGGAAATCCGCGAGGCCGGAAGGTTCACCAGGTCGTCGAGCTTGGCGGACGCCCAGCCGAAGGCTTCGTAGCGGTCGTTCCGGTGGCCGATCATGCTGTCGGCCGTGTTGATGGTCTTGTAGAGGGCCGCGCCCGGCAGACCACCGATGACCATCCAGAATGTCGGGGCCGTGATCCCGTCGGAGAAATTCTCCGCCAGGCTTTCGATGGCCGCCCGCGCAATGGCCGATTGGTCCAGGCTTTGCGGATCCCGCCCGACGATCTGGGAGATCGCGGTCCGGGCGTCCTCCAGGGATCCGCTCTCGAGCGCGGACGCGACGGCGGCGACGTGATCGTCGAGGCTTCTCTGGGCGATGAGGCTGCTCGCGGCGAGCCCCAGCAGCACGAGTGCGATGGGATTTGGGAGGAGCCAATAGAGGCCGAACGTCACCGCGAGGCTTGCATCGAATGCCAGGCAGAGACAGAGGAGCAGGGTCACGATCCCGGCCGAGCGCCGCGCATCCGCGCTTCGGCCTTCCCCGTTCCAGCGCCGGTCGCACCATGTTATGAGCCGCCCGATCCAGCTCACCGGATGGCCGACTCTCGCGAACAGCCAGGCCGGATAGCCGAGGCCGGCATCGAGTGCGAGGGCAATCAGGGTGAGGGGTGCGAACATGGATGGGCCGGCAGCGGTCGAGGTCGAGCAGGAGGTAGCATGACGACGAGCCCGCCGGAACCGGGACTGCATGAAGGGGAGTTCCATGGCGGCGATCTCGATGCCGCGCGCCGCCGTTTTCCGAATGCGCCGGCGCCGTGGATCGATCTTTCCACGGGCATCAACCCGCACGCCTATCCCGTACCCGATCTCGATACGTCGCTCTGGGGTCGCCTGCCGCAAGCCTCCGACGAGCGCGCCTTGGCCGAGGCCGCCTGCAAGCGTTACGGCGCTGCGCGTCCAGATATGCTTGTCGCCGCGCCCGGAACACAAACGTTGATCCAGCTTCTGCCGCGGCTCTTGCCGCAGGGCGATGTGGCCGTCCTCAGCCCGACCTATAGCGAGCACGCCCGGGCCTGGCGCCGGGAAGGCCATACGGTGCGAGAGGTAAGTGATCTCGACGAGATCGGGACGGCGAAGGCTCTCGTGATCGTGAATCCCAACAATCCCACGGGGCGAGTCTTGCCCGTCGAGCGCTTGCGCGCGCTGGCGGCGGATCTCGAAGCGCGGGACGGGGTTCTGGTGGTGGACGAAGCTTTCATCGATGCCATGGAGGGCTCGGCAAGTTTGGTCCCGCAGCTTCCCCCTTCGGCCATCGTGCTTCGCTCTTTCGGCAAGATGTATGGCCTGCCAGGTTTGAGGCTGGGGTTCGCGGTCGCGAGGCCTGAGATTGCTGCGCGGCTTCGGGACAACCTCGGTCCTTGGGCAGTTCCGGTGCCGGCGCTGCAAGTGGGCGCGGCCGCATTGAATGACGATGCGTGGCTCCAAAGGACGCGCGTGACCCTGGAGGAGAGTGGTGACCGGCTGGAACGCCTGCTTAAAGGCTGCGGCTGCGAGATCGTCGGCCGCACGCCGCTGTTTTGCCTGATCGCACACGACGATGCGGGCACTCTCGCCCTGGCGTTGGGTGAGGCGGGCCTCTATGTGAGGCAGTTCCCGGAACACCCGCGCTGGCTTCGTTTCGGCCTGCCGGGAGAGGAGGCCGCCTGGGGCCGGCTCGAAAAGGTACTTCGCCCCCAGGGTCAATAGCGAACCCGGCAGCCATCGGTTACAGCCGCGCCAAGATCGTGTAGAGAGCCGCCCATGAGTGTCACCCAAGACGTGTTGCGCCTATCGCCCTGCATCGGGGTCTGCAAGCTGGACGAACGCACTGGCTATTGCCTCGGCTGTGGCCGGACAGGCGATGAGATCGGTGCCTGGGGCGGGCTCGATCCCGCGAGCCAGGATGAGATCTGGGCAGAGCTGCCGGCCCGACTCGAAGCGCTTTCGGTTCGAATCAGGCTGCTTTCCCTCATGGGCGAAGGGTTCGCCGATTGGGTGGCCGAAACGATCCGCGAAGGCCAGGGCACCTGGGTTACAGGCGTGCCCGGGGCGGTCGCGGAGTTTCCCTGCCACGACCGGGACGCTGAAGTCGTGCGCGAGGGCGAGACGGTCATCGCCACGGTGCCGAAAGCGCGGTTTCGTCTACACCTCCACGAAAAGCTGCGGGCCTTCGCCTTCGATGGGGATGGTCCGGTCGTTTTGGGTCTGCCGAAGCGCCGCGCAGTCTTGCCGCTGGCTGAGAGCTTCACGTCCCTTGGTGCGGACGAGGCGGCCATTGCGCCGGAGAACCGTAGTGAGGAGCTGTTCGATTTCGGTCTCGGCCGTCCGGCCCATCGATTCTGCATGCGGACCGGCGATGCGGCCTTTGCCGAGACCCTCAAGAAATACGAAGGCCGGAGCTGGGCGGATGTGATGGCGGCGCTCGGAGCGGAGATCATCGAGAAGAGCCCGACGCGGGTGGTCGAGTCGGCGCTCGCCCGGATCGAGGTTTCTTCGCAGATTCCGCCGCCGGGCGGGCAGTCGCCTTCGGGTCCGCACACCCATCTTCTGCCGAGTTTCCTGGCCGCGGGCGAGGACGCTCCGGAGGGTCTGAAGATCCCGGAATATGCATCGCCTGTCGCGATCTTCTATCCCGGTAGCCCGCCGGCGTGAGCCTTTGATCAGCCTGCTTGCCGGGCACCGAGAAAGGGAGCGCCGAAGGCGTGAAGAGGATCCTCGTTATCGGCATCGGCACCGGGAATCCGGAGCATATGACCGTCCAGGCCATTGCTGCATTGAAGCAGGCGGATGCCGTCTTCGTCCTCGACAAGGGCAGCGAGAAATCCGATCTCACGGATCTCCGGAAGGCCATCGTCGCCCGCTTCACGGAAGGTGATGGCCCGCGATGGGTCGAGGCGGAAAGCCCGAAGCGGGATAGTGCCGCCCCTTATGAGGCGGGCGTCGACGATTGGCATGGTGCGAAGGCGCGAGCGTTTGCACGAATGATCCGGGACGAGATGAAGGAAGGGGAGACGGCCGCCCTCCTCGTCTGGGGCGATCCTTCTCTCTACGACAGCACCTTGCGCATCCTGGAGCGCATCGCCCGCGACGAGGGGATCGCCTTCGAGCACGAGGTGATCCCCGGGATCAGCAGCCTTCATGCTCTCGCTGCGGCCCACAAGATCCCTTTGAACGAGATCGGCGAGCCGGTGCTGATCACCACGGGGCGCAAGCTCGCAGAGCGTTTTCCCGACACCCAGACGATCGTCGTGATGCTCGATGGCGGCGCCGGGCTCGATGCGCTCGAAGGCCGGGACGCGGAGATCTGGTGGGGGGCTTATCTCGGAAGCGAGGACGAGGTGCTGGCCGCCGGTCCCGTCAGGCACGTCCTTCCTGAGATCAAGCGCATCCGCGCCGAGATGCGGGACGCCAAGGGATGGATCATGGATATCTATCTGATCCGACAGAAGCGCAGCTAGCCGGTTGTCGGGTCTGCCAAGGCCGCTGCGACGACGGCGATCTTCTATTCCGCCCCGGCGATGGCTTAGGCTTGCTCAGCCCGTCGCAGGATTGCCGAGAGGGAATAGACCATTGGAAGGAAGAGACCGAACTCGGGACGCTCCATGACCGAGCACTTGCGCATCCTCGAGCCCTACCCGGGCATCTTCGCCTATTACGACGGGCGGGTGCCCGGTAAGCGGCTCCATTCCGACGAGCCGAACTGGCTGGACGACGGGGCCTTCAAGCTCGGCATTGCGTCTTATTCGATTATCAGCGGCGAAGAGGCGCTGATCTACGACACCCATATCTCCCTCGACCACGCCCGCGCGGTGCGGCGGCATGTGGAGGCGCAAGGTGCGAAGACGCTGACGGTCGTGCTCAGCCATTTTCACGATGATCATGTCGCGGGGAACGAGGTCTTCGCCGATTGCGAGATTATCGCCAACGAGGAAACGGCGCGGCTGCTCGAGGCCGAGCGGGCGAACTTCGCGCAAGCCAAGCCGCCCATCGATCCGCTGGTCATGCCGAATCGGCTCTTCGTCAGCGATCTGTCTTTGACGATCGGCGACGTTCCGGTGGAGCTCCGGCGTTTCGAGATCCACAGCGCCGATGCGACCGTGATGTGGCTGCCGGAGCGGAAGCTTCTGTTCGCAGGCGATACGCTGGAGGACACGGCCACCTATGTCGCCGATCCGGACAGGCTGAAGACCCATCTGATCGAGCTGGACCGGCTGGCGGAGTATCCGGCCGTCAAGATCCTTCCCTGCCATGGCGATGCGGACCGCATCGCGGCAGGAGGCTACGATCCCTCCTTCATCGATGCGACCCGCAGCTATATCTCGAAGCTCTTGGCGCTTCCGGCCGATGCCAAGCCGCGGCTCGCTGACCTGATGGCCGACGAGATCGCCAACGGGAGTTTGATCTATCTGCCGGAATACGAAGAGGTTCATGCGGAGAACCTCGCGGCGCTGCGCGGGTGATGTCTGCGCTCGGTTGAGCGAAGTCAGTTCCGGTCTGCGGCAGATTGAGCTTAGACCTTGCGCAGGCGCATCAGATCGGGAACGATTTGAGCGGGCCGGCTTGTTGGCCAACGCAGGGGACTGGAAGCAGGGAATGCGCTTCGAGGGATGACGAGTAGCCGCGGCGAAATTGAAGCGCGTATTGCCGCCCTGGACTATTGGGACGGCGCGGTCGAGATGGAGCCGCTCGGCGGCGGCATCACCAATCACAACTTTCTCGTCAGCTGCAATGGACGCCGCTATGTCGCGCGGATCGGTGACGATATCCCCGAGCATCTGGTGCTGCGCTCCAACGAGCTGGCGGCGAGCCGGGCGGCCGCGGATGCGGGGCTTTCGCCCGCTGTGCTCCATGCCGAGCCTGGCATCCTGGTCCTGGATTATATCGATGCGCCGCCGCTTTCGCCGGAGCAGGTACGTGAGCCTGAGATGGTTGCGCGGATCCTGCCGCTGATCCGCAAATGCCATCGCGAGGTTCCGAACCATTTGCGCGGTCCCGTGGTGATGTTTTGGGTCTTCCATGTGATGCGGGACTACACGAGCCGCCTTCTGGAGGAGGGGAGCCGTCACGCGGCGCGCCTCACCGAACTCAAGCGCCAGGCGGCGGTCCTTGAGGAGGCGGTAGGGCCCATCGAGGTCGTGTTCGGCCACAACGACCTTCTGGCGGCGAACTTCCTGGATGCTGGCGACCGGCTCTGGCTGATCGACTGGGACTATGCGGGATTCAACTCGCCGCTCTTCGATCTGGGCGGGGTTGCCTCCAACAACGAGTTCACCGAAGCGGCCGAGCGCGACATGCTTGAGAGCTATTTCGAGACGCCGCTGACAGATGCGCTGTGGCGCCGTTACGCGGCGATGAAATGCGCCTCGCTCCTGCGCGAGACGGAATGGTCGATGATCTCCGAGATCCATTCCGAGGTCGAATTCGATTACGCCGCTTACACGGCTGAAAATCTCGCCCGCTACGAGCGGGCCTTCGCCGATTTCAAAACGCTTTGAACTTTCTGACCCTGTGAGGATCGTATGAGTGATCTGCCTTCGAGCGCCAAGGTCGTCGTCATTGGCGGCGGAATCATCGGCTGCTCCACCGCTTACCATCTGGCCAAGGCCGGCTGCGACGAGGTCGTGCTGCTGGAGCGGCACAAGCTCACCTCAGGCAGCACGTTTCATGCGGCGGGTCTCGTGGGGCAGCTTCGGTCTGATGCGAACATCACGGAGCTGCTCACCTATTCGGTGAAGCTCTATGGCGAGCTGGAAGCGGAGACAGGTCTTGGCACGGGCTGGAAGGGCAACGGCGGCTTGCGCCTCGCCTGCAAGGAGAAGCGCCTGGAGCAGCTGAAAGAGCAGACCAAGACGGCGCAGTCCTTCGGCCTGCCCATGGAGATGCTGACGCCGGAGGAGGCCAAGGAGCTTTGGCCGCTGATGGATATCTCCGATGTGATCGGCGCGGCCTTCCTGCCGACCGACGGTCAGGCGAACCCGTCAGACGTCACCCAGGCCCTGGCGAAGGGCGCGCGCCAAGCGGGCGCGAAGATCAAGGAAGACGTCGGCGTGACCGGCTTTGAGATCGAGGACGGCAAGGTGACCGGCGTCGTCACCGATCAGGGCACGATCAAATGCGAAAAGGTGGTGAACTGCGCCGGGCAGTGGGCGCGGGAGCTTGGCGCCATGGCGGGCGTGAACGTGCCGCTCTATTCCGTGCAGCACCAATACATGATCACCGAAGCGATCGACGGGGTGACGTCTAACCTTCCCACTCTGCGCGATCCGGACCGGCTGACCTACTACAAGGAAGAGGTGGGCGGCCTGGTGATGGGCGGCTACGAGCTGAACCCGATTCCCTGGGCGGAAGACGGTATCCCGAAAGGCTTCCACTTCACCCTGCTCGATTCCGACTGGGATCATTTCGAGCAGCTCATGGAGCTGGCGCTGCCGCGTGTCCCAGCGCTGGAGACGGCCGGCATCAAGGAGCTGGTGAACGGGCCGGAGAGCTTCACGCCGGACGGCAACTACATCCTCGGCGAAGCGCCCGAGTGCAAGAACTTCTTCGTCGGCGCCGGCTTCAATGCGTTCGGCATCGCAGCGGGCGGCGGGGCCGGCATGGCGCTGGCCCATTGGGTGATGAACGGCGAGCCCCATGCCGATCTCGGGCCTGTCGATATCCGCCGCTTCGGCGAGGAGTACCGCGATATCGAGAAGGTGAAGGCTGAGACGCTGGATGCTTACGCGCATCACTATGCGATGGACTGATCTGCCGGCGGGCGCAGCCTACGGCAGGTAGGAGACCAGCTCGTCCTTCGACATGACGGCGCAGTAGATCATGTTCATGATCTCGATCTCCTGCATGTGGAGCTCATCCGTTCCGGCCGCGCAGGCGTCCTCCACCACGATCACGTCGAAGCTTTCATCCGCCAAGCTGCGTACGGTGGAGGAGACGCATTGGTCGGTGAAGACGCCCACGCAGACCACGTGTTTGATGCCCATGTTGTGCAGGATCAAACGCAAGTTCGTGCCGGTCAGTGCGCTGTCGGTGGTCTTGGTCACGACGATCTCGTGTTCGCCAGGCGCGATCTCCTCGATGATCTGAGAGTCGAACTCGTTCTTCGGCAGAAGCAGGTTGTTCCAGCCGGGTTTCTTCTGACTCAAGGACCGGTCGCGCCCGTCTGGAAGCTGGCAGGCGATGCGGGCGTGGAGCACCGCCATGTTGCGGTCGCGGAACTCCGAGATGAGAGAGGCGATGGCCGGCGTGACGATCTCGTCCATGCGCTTGTGGAACGGCTCCCAGCCTTCTGGGATCTCGGGCTCGCCAGGCTCTCCCGGGGCTTTGCGGTGCAGGTAGGTGTTCTGCACATCGATGACGAGGAGAGCCGTGTCCTCGCGGGTCAGCACCGGATCTTCGGGCTCGGGCGCGCCTTCGTAATAGAAGCTGCGATAGTCGGTCTTCCAGTTCATGTGGGTCCCTATTGCTGATCTGGCTTCGCCGCCCCGCGAACCTGGAGGGGTGGGCGCGGGGCAGCGAAGGAGTCTCGCCTTAGCTCGCCGGTTCTTCGGCGGCAAACAGGGTCGAGAGCTTGGCAGAAGCCGTTGCGAAGAGCGTGCCAATAAACATCGACACTGTCACCACGACGAGCGCGTTGGAGAAACTCGGCGACAGCATCGCCTTGTAGGTGAAGGCGTCCGGCGTCTGGCCGAGATAGGCGAAGGTCGTCGCATATCCCAGCGTCACGGCCGGGACGGAAGAGAAGAGCGGGATTTTCGAGGCCATAATGTAGAGCACGACGCTGATGAGCACGAGGCCGCCGGCCCAGATCGGCGTGGCCAGCCCGGCAAAGGGGTTGGCCAAAATCAGCAGCCCCACCAGCCATGCGACGAAAACGCCGAAGGTGTTGGAGCCGATATTGAGCTTGATGGCTGCGTTATCTCCACCGACCGCGAAGTAAGAGGCCCAAGCAACGAAGGCCGCCCAGATAAGAAGGGTGCCCACTTGGAGAAAGAGCGCAGTTGCGATGCCGCCGAGGATTCCGACGCCCAACGCTGTTGCCAATGGCTGTTTCATAGTTTTTCCCTGACGTGATAAAAAGCCTCTCGGAGCCATCATCGTTCGAAATTTCTCGTTCAGTGTCAATTTTTATTCTTGACGATAAAAATATGGTGTGGAGTTAAATGAAGTAAGTTCGCCGCTCTCACGGCGGTTCGAGCTCCCGTCAATGAAGAAACTCAGAGGAAGACTATGGGACTGAACGGTGACTCTTATATCGAGCGGCATGGGCTATGGACCGATGACCAACACAAGCGCGCCGAGGAGATTTGCGAACAGATAGAGCGCGACGGACTCAAAACGGTCCGGCTGGGTTGGGGCGACCAGCACGGCATCGTGCGGGGCAAGACGATCAGCGCCGCGCAATTCATGGACTCCCTGAAAAGCGGTAAGGATTTCCAGCTCGTCACGGCGATCTTCGACACCACGAACCATCCGATCGTGCCGCCGTTCGGCGCTTCGAACGATCTCAACATCCCGGAGATGATCGGTCTTCCTGACGGTATCCTGGTTCCCGATCCTTTCACCTTCCGGGTGCTGCCCTGGGTGAAGGATACGGCCTGGTGCCTGAGCGACGCCTATTTCGCCAGCGGCAATCCTTGCCCCCTCTCGACCCGCCAATTGCTGCGTTCGCAGGTGGAGAAGCTTGCGGCGATGGATTTCGGGATGAAGGTCGGGCTTGAGTTCGAGTTCTACGTGTTCCGGATGCTCGATCCGATGCTCTCCCCGGAGGACAGCGGCTATCCGCCCACCCCGCCGGAGGTGGAGATGATCTCCCACGGCTATCAGTATCTCACCGAGAACCGGGGCGACGAGGTCGAGGGGATCATGTCGTATCTGCAGGAAAGCCTGGAGCAGGTTGGGCTGCCTATCTCGACCATCGAAGACGAGTGGGGGCCGGGGCAATGCGAGGTGACATTCGATCCGCTGCCGCCAGTGGAAGCGGCCGATGCGGCGCTGCTATTTCGCTCCGCCGTCAAGCAGCTCTGCCGCCGTCAAGGCTTCCATGCGAGCTTCATGGCACGTCCCAAGGTGCCCAACGTGTTCCCCAGCGGCTGGCATATGCACCAATCGCTGACCAACCTATCGGACGGCTCCAACGCCTTTATGGCGGAGTCCGGCGACGATCCGCTTTCGGACGTTGGCATGCAGTATCTCGGTGGTCTGCTGGCGCATGCCTCGGGCACGTCGGTCCTCACCACGCCGACCATCAACGGCTACAAACGTCAGATGCCCGATAGCTTCGCACCGTCAAAGGCAGCCTGGGCGCGGGAGAACCGCGGCGCCATGTTGCGGGTCATCGGACGGCCTGGCGATCCGGCCTCGCGCATCGAGAACCGCATCGGCGAGCCAACCGCCAATCCTTATCTCTATATCGCATCGCAGATCATCGCGGGGCGTTCGGGGATCGAGACAAAGGCCGATCCGGGCGAGCCGGCGATCGCCGCCTATCTATCGGACCGTCCCGATCTGCCGTCCAATCTGATCAAGGCGGTGGAAGGCTTCAAGGCGAGCGAGACCATGAAGGCGGAGCTCGGCGAGACGTTCCACAACTACTACGTCATGCTGAAGGAGTTCGAGATCAACCGCTTCATGTCCGAAGTCACCGATTGGGAGCAGAATGAATATTTCGAGATGTACTGAGCTAATGCCGAGCGTGCTGACCGCCGGGATCGGACTCCTATCATGCGAATAGGGGCGGCTCAGCTTCGGCCGCGCTGGCTCGACAAGGCTGGCACGGTGCGGAAGGTCATCGAGGCGATAGGACAGGCGGCTGCGCAAGATGTGCAGTTGCTTGCCTTCCCCGAAGCCTTCTTGAGCGGCTATCCCTTCTGGCTGTGCCGGACAAATGCAGCGGCCTTCGACGAGCCCTTGCAGAAGCAGGCCTACGCCCAGTTTCTCGATGCTGCGGTCGAGGTACCCTCTGCGGAGATTGCCCAGATCGTCGAGACGTGCCGGGATCACAAGGTCTCGATCTTTCTCGGCGCCAACGAACGGGGCAGCCAGATCGGCCGCGGCTCGATCTATTGCGCGATGATCGCGATCGATGCGGAGAGCGGGGTCCGGGGCGTGCACCGAAAGCTGGTTCCGACCTTCGATGAGCGTCTTTGCTGGTCACCGGGCGACGGCAACGGGATGAAGGCGCATGCGTTCGATGGCGTCCGCGTCGGTGCGCTGAATTGCTGGGAAAACTGGATGCCGTTTCCGCGCTTCGCGATGTATGCCAGCGGCGAGGACGTTCATATTGCGGCCTGGCCCGGCAACGCCGCCGTGGCGGGCGTCGCGCCGCAATTCATCGCGCGCGAAGGCCGCGTCTATGTCGTGAGTGTGATGGGTCTCCTTTCGCTTGCCGATATTCCGGACGATTTCGCATTGAAGCCGGAGCTTGCTGCGCAAGATGAGACGGACTTCTTCACCGGCGGGACGGTTATCGTCGCTCCGACTGGAGAGCTGATTGCCGAAGCAGCGAGCGGGGAGGAGACCATCGTCACGGCCGAGATCGATCTGGCGGCGGTCCGTGGAGAGCGGCAGAACTTCGATGTATCGGGACATTACAACCGCCCGGACGTTTTCGATTTCTCCGTGTCGAGACGCCGTCCGGGTCCGGTGGATCAGGCTGACGACGAGAACTGAGTTTTAGGGAGCGGAATGAAAACACTGGTGCTGCAGAACTCCGAGTTGGCCGGGCTCGGGATCTTTCAGGAGATGATGGAAACCACCCATGCGCTTTCGGTGGATACGGTCGATGCGCAAACCGTGCCCTTCGCGGAGATCAATAGCGACCAATACGATCTCGTGGTGACGCTCGGCGCGCCGGAGGGCGTCTATCAGAAGGAGCATGGCTGGATCGCGGAACAGCGAGATTTCGTCCGCAAGCTGCTGGACGAGGGCAAGCCGCTGATCGGCATCTGCTTCGGCGGTCAGATCATTGCTTCCGCACTGGGGTCGGATGTGCGGCCCATGACACGCGGACTGACCCGGGGGTGGATCGAGAACGATGTGGCGGTGGACGAGACCTGGAAGGGACCGTGGTACCGTTGGCACAAGGACATGTTCGACTTTCCCAAGGGTGCCACGGTGCTTGCTGCGGATACCGACATCCCGCAGGCGTTCCAGTACGGCAATGCGGTCGGTCTGCAGTTCCACCCCGAGGTCGACGAGGGGATCATCGAATCCTGGGTCAAAAGTCAATCTGGCGATATCGAGTCGCTGGACGAAGAGGGTGCGCTGTTTCTGGCGGACTCGAAGGCAGGGGTGGGTCACGCAAGAGAGAGGACCGAAGCCTTGCTGGACAACCTGTTGAAGAGGGTGCTGCGTGGCAGAGGATAGCAATTCAAACGGGGCCCAGGAGCCGGAGGAGCGGATGATCGGTCAGGAGATCAAGCGCCGCCGCCAGGCCAAGGGGTGGACGCTGGACGATCTCAGTCAGCGCAGCGGTGTCTCTATCGCGGCGATCTCAAAGATCGAGAAAGGCCAGTCCAACCCGTCTTTCGACACCATCCTCCGCATCACCCGGCCGCTGCAGGTCAATTTCGTGGAGATGATGGAGGGACCGGCGACGACCGCACCGACGGCGCGGCTGATCTCCACGCTCGCCGGAGAAGCCGAACTCCACCAGACCGATCACTACGATTACGAAGTGCATTCGGCTTCCCTGAAGCACAAGGTGATGGTGCCGCTGAAGATGCGGATCCACGGCCGCACCCCCCCGCCGCGCGAAGAATGGAGCATCCACGACGGGGAAGAATTCATCTACGTGCTGAAGGGCGTGCTGGTGTTCCACACCGAGCATTACGCGCCGCTCACTCTCAAGGAAGGCGAGAGCTGCTACCTCGACAGCACGATGCCCCATGCCTTTGCGAGCGGTACGGACGGCCCCGCCGAAGTGCTGTCGATTTGTCTTTCGATCCAGCCTTTCGAGAGCAAACGCGGGGGCTGAAGTCCTTGATACGTGACGTCCGGCAAACGGTTTCTTGAAGGTTCTCTGGTTTGGGTGGCGGTCATATTCGCTGCCGCCGCAGCAGGACTAAGACTTCAGGGAGCGCTCATATGTGCACATCGCTCAACTACACGGACGCCACTGGCAAATGCTATTTCGGGCGCACGCTGGAGATGACCGTCGACCTGCCGTATCAGGCGGCTCATTTCCCGGTGGGCGCGTCCTTCACGTCGGAGATGGAGGGGCATCCCGCGCTGACCTACGAGGCGAAGCACGGATTCCTGGCCATCACCATGCCGGACCGGGTGCCGACGGCAGACGCGCCGATCGGTCTTGCCGATCTCAAGGCATTGGAGGGGCTCAACGATCAGGGGCTGACCTTCAGTCTGCTCTCCTATCCCAATGCCAGCGGCGCGCAGCAAGCGGTCGACGTCACCCGCGCGGTGCTTTCGGCGTCGGATCTCGGAAGCTGGGCGCTTGCGCAGTTCGCCAGTGTGGCGGAGGTGAAAGCCGCGTTAGGGGAGCAGCCCGTGATGCTGCAAGCGCTTGCGATCCTGGGCGGTATCGAGTCGCCGTTCCATTATGTGGTGCACGACGCCTCCGGCGCGTCCGTCGTGATCGAGTTCAATCGGGGACAAATGTCGGTGCACGACAATCCGGTGGGCGTGATGACCAACGGGCCGGAATTCACCTGGCATCTGACCAATCTCGACAACTACACCTTCCTGAGCAATGTCGATCAGTCCGCCGCGACGTTCGGAAGCTATCAGGCGACGCAGCCGGATTCCGGGATCGCGACGGCAGGGCTGCCCGCATCGAATACTTCTGTGGGCCGCTTCGTGCGAGCGGTCTACTACGCGCAGTTCGCCGAGAAGGTGTCGGACCCCGATCAGGCCGTTCAGACGCTTGCCCATGTGATGAACAATTTTGACCGGCCGCGGGGTATCACCATCGATTATCCGCGAGACGGCGGCGGGCAGCTCGAGGTCGCCGGCCTCGATCAGGGGAGCGGCGAGGCGTATGCCACGGAGTTCACCTGCTGGACGAATTTGTCGGATTTAACCCGCAAGCTGTTCTTCGTCCGCGACTATCATGGGATGAACTACACGAAGTTCGATCTCACGACGCTTGCTGCGCTGAAGCAGCCGAAAGTGGTGCCGCTGGCGAAGCTCTCGGCGCTTCCCGATGACGCGACCGAGGCGTTGCTCGCTGCTTAGGTCCTACGCGCCTGGCATTCGGTTTTTTGCCGGCCGGATCGCGTCTCCGAGCCCAGCTCACTCTGCGCTCGGGCTCTGACGGTGCTTCTTCTTGAAGAGCCGACGTCGGTCCTGATCCTCATCCTCTGGTGGATGCCATTTGCCGTTCTGATAGTAGCCGTCGTCGAGGTCGGTGCCGTCGTCATCCATTCCCATGGCGAAGCTCTGGGACGGGTGGATGGCCAGGCAACCGGCGGCCAGGAGCAGGGCGAAGACAATGGTGCGAGTGTGGGCTGACATGGCTGCGTCTCCTTCAGCTTCAGGATAGCCAATGCGCGAGGCTATTCTCGGTTCTTGGCGCTGGCGTGTCGTTTCCGCCTATTCGAGCGCGTCGGCGATACTTGCACGCCGAGGTCACGGGGCCGAGATGACAGTTCCAGTCGGGTTGGAGTTTTAAGATGAATGGCAGTGACGAACGTACTGTGGAGTGGTTTGAGAATACGCGGAGGCGATGTATCGATCACCTGCGGGCGCTACTTTCCATAAGGATCGCGCAGGATTCTATCAGATCGATTCGTGGGGATTGGGAAGAGCGCAATATCGTAACGCAAGCGGCTCTTCACTCAGCCTGTGTGATTGCCTACAGCCGACCTTTTGTAGGCGCGAGATCCAAAGCCGGGAATCTCTTCTACGGGATCAGCAAACTACGGAAGGCCGAAGGCTTCGATGTTGATCTCCACCGGCACCTGTTGGAGCTTAGAAACAAAATCATTGCCCACAGTGACTACGATATTTTTCCGTCAACGATGTTCACCGAAACAGTCGGTGATGAGAAGTTGCCGGTACAGCTCGGCATCAATGTAAAAGCTATGATGGGGATAGAAGATAGGACGCTTGCCACACGTTATGAAAGCCATATTGGCGCATGTGCTCTCGCTATCGAGAGCGAATTGAATTCGGATTGTGGTGAGCTAGTGGCTGCTATTTTGGAGCATCCGGAGACATTCGCGGAAACCCACAATATAGCAGAGCACAGCAGAGAATTGCCGAGCGCAGAAGAGTTTGCGGACCTACCTCCACCGGAAGGACCAGCGGCGCAGGTGGAGAATCCGCCTTTTGAAGAAGGGCTAGCCGGCTATCGTTACTCAGCCTTACGGCATCAGGTTCCTCTCCTGAAGAGCGGGAAATACAAGATAACCGTTGATGGCAAAGAAGCTGAGATAGAGTTTTCTATTGGTCGGGATAGCCAGGATTAGGTCCTTCGACCCTACCCCATCCGCTCCATGAGGTGATCGCCGACGCGCATGGCGTTGGCGATGGCCGTCAGGGACGGGTTCACCGCGCCGATGGAGCAGAAGAAGCTGGTGTCGACGACGTAGAGATTGTCCAGCTCGTGGGCCTTGTTGTTGGTATCGAGCACGGAGGATTTCGGATCGGTGCCGAAACGGCAGGTGCCCGCCTGGTGGGCGCAGCCGGCGATGGGGATGTCGGTCTTCATATAATAGTGGTGCGGGATCAGGTGATCCGGATGCATGCCGATGGAGCCGAGCATGGATTTCAGCTTGTCGTAGAGCTTCTGGCGCGGGACCTGATTGTTGGGCGTGTAGCTCAGGGTCATCTTGCCCTCTCTGTCGACAGTCACGCGGTTGTCCGGGTCGGGCAGGTCTTCGGTGGTGAGCCAGAAATCCACCGCATGCATGGCGATGTCCTGAAGCCCCTGCAGGGGGAGCGGTGCGGTGAGGATGGGTGACTGGGCGCGATACATCGGGCCTTGGGACTTGCCCATCATCTGGATGTTGCCGACGGGATATTCGAAGCCTTCCATGCCGAAATAGAAGTCGTTTAGGG
The DNA here is from genome assembly GCF_042676065.1 of Methyloligella solikamskensis. Taxonomy (NCBI): domain Bacteria; kingdom Pseudomonadati; phylum Pseudomonadota; class Alphaproteobacteria; order Hyphomicrobiales; family Hyphomicrobiaceae; genus Methyloligella; species Methyloligella solikamskensis. The sequence continues at coordinate 917,454 of NZ_JBHTJO010000001.1, forward strand.
CGAGGGTCTTCTGGAACATGGTCGGGTTGGGCTGGAGCGAGAAGGCCAAGACCGCCTGGCTGTTGTGATACATGTAGTTGCGGCCGACCTGGTCGGAGCCGTTGGCGAGACCGTTGGGGTGCGCATCGTTGGCCGACATCAAGAGCAATTTCGCGCTGTTGGCCGCGCCGCAGGACACCACCACGATATCGCTCTTGAAGGTCTGGGGCTCGCCGTCGACCTCCGCGTGGATCGTGGTCACGGTCTTGCCTGACGCGTCGGTCTCCAGCTTCGAGACATGGGCGTTGCGCTGAAGGGTGACGTTATCAAACTCCACGGCGGGCCGCACGGCGCAGACTTCGGCATCGGACTTCGCGTGCACCAGACAGGGATAACCATCACAGGTCCTGCAGCGGATGCAGTTGCTGTAGGCCATGTTGGCCTCGTTCAGCTGGATCGCGCAGGGCGCGGGGAACGGCTTGTAACCGGCCTTCTGCATGTCTTCGAAGATCTGCTCGATGCGCGGCTCTGACGAGACGGGCGGGTAGGGGTAGGGCCCGCTCGCCGGCGGCTCGGTCGGGTCGGTGCCGCGCTCCCCATGGACGAAATACATGGCCTCGGCTTTGCCGTAATAAGGCTCCAGCTCCCCATACTGGATCGGCCAGGCGGGCGAGATGCCGTCGTAATGCTGCACCTCCTGGAAGTCACGCTCGCGCAGGCGATAGAGTGCCGCGCCGTACATCTTGGTGGCGCCGCCGACGAAGTAATGCACTTGGGGCTGGAAGGCTTTGCCGTCCCGGTCGTACCAGGTGTCTTCGGTGATGTAGCGGTTGTCCTCGAACACCACGGCCGGGTCCCAGTTGCCGGCCTCCCGGGGGAGCCAGTCGCCCCGTTCCAGGATCAGGATGCTCTTGCCCGACGGGGCGAGGTGGCGGGCGAGCGTACCGCCGCCGGCGCCCGATCCGATGATGATGACGTCGTAGTGCTTTGCCATGATGCGTCCCAGTTCCGATCCCAACCGTGCGATGCGGGATAGCGATTAGTCTATTTGGCGCATGACCTTGCCCGAAAACCGGTGCCCACTTTTCGGGATCATGCGCTAAAGCCCGACGCTGCCCTGCATGATGCCGCCATCGGCGAAGATCGTCGTGGCGGTGAGATAGGTGGCGCCGTCGCCGGCGAGGAAGGCGACGACATTGGCGATCTCTTCCGGCTTGGCCATGCGGCCCAGCGGAATCGCGGCGTCGAGCTTCTTGAGCAGTTCGGGATTGTCCATGGTCGAGGTGTTGATCGGGGTCTCCACCGCGCCCGGGCCGACGCCGACCACCTGGATGCCGTGGGGCCCGAGCTCCACGCCAGCGGTGCGGGTCAGCATGCGCATGCCGCCTTTGGCCACGCAGTAGGCCGTGTTGCCGGGCATGGGCCAATCCTCATGCACCGAGGTGATATTGATGACGCGGCCGCCGCCGCCCTGCTTGATCATCTGATTGGCGGCGAGCTGGGTGCCGAAGAAGGCGCTCTTCATGTCGATCTCCATCACCTTCTCGTACTGGTCCTCGGTGGTATCGAGGATAGAGGTGCGGGTCTCGACGCCGGCATTGTTGACCATGATGTCGAGGCGTCCGTACTTCTCCACCGCCGTGTCGACGAGCTTCTGGAGATCGGCGATCTTGCTGACGTCGGCCTCGACACCTGTGGCCTGCTCGCCGTAGCTGACGATCTCCTTCTCGAGCTCTTCGGTGGCCTGCTCGTTCGCGACCCAGTCGATGACGACGCTGGCGCCCTGGCGGGCAAGCGCGCAGACGATGGCCTTGCCGATACCGCTATTGCCGCCGGTGACGATGGCGACCTTCTTCTCCAATGACATCCCAATATCTCCTATCGGCTCTAATCTCTTGATGGGGCTTCGCTGGGCCGCATCAGGCGGTGGCGAAGCGATACTCCGTGCGACTTGCGAAGTTCTGACCGGGCCGCAGGACCGTCGACGGGAAGTCCGGCCGGTTCGGCGAATCCGGAAAATGCTGGGTCTCGAAACAGACGGCTGTGCGGGGGCCGTATGCCGCGCCGCCTGGGGCTTTCAGGGACCCGTCGAGATGATTGCCCGAATAGAGCTGCAGCCCAGGCTGTGTCGTGTGGACTTCCAGCACGCGGCCGGATCTCGGATCGAAGCAGCGCGCTGCGAATTGCGGCGTCCGGCGCGGTGTGTCGGCGAGAACGAAATTGTGGTCGTAGCCAGAAGCGTATTTCAGCTGCGGATCGTCGTCATCGATGCATGCGCCGATTGTGTGCGGGGTGCGGAAGTCGAAGGGCGTGCCCGCGACGTCGCGCAGCTCGCCGGTCGGGATCTCGTCCGCGTCGATGGGTGTGAAGCGGTCGGCGGCGATCGTCACCTCGTGATCGAGAACGTCACCACTGCCGGGGCCGGACAGATTGAAATAGGTGTGGTTGATGAGGTTGAGCACGGTCGGCCGGTCCGTCTCGGCGCGGAAGTCGATGGCAAGCGTGTCGCCGCCGGTCACCGTGTAGGTCACCTCGGTCCGGAGCGTGCCGGGGAAGCCCTGGTCGCCGTCGGGGCTGACATGGCGGAGGGTCAGGCGCGGTTCCGGCGCATCCTTCCATTCGACCACTTGCCAGACGCACCTGTTGAAACCGACGCGCCCGCCGTGGAGGCAGTCGCCATTGTCGTTGTCGGAGAGGTGGTATTCGGTGCCGTCCAATGTGAAGGCCGCGCCGCCAATGCGATTGGCGTAGCGGCCGACCAATGCACAGAGATAGGCCTCCTGCGCCACGTAGTCGGAAAGCGAAGCAAGGTTCAGCACGACGTTGCCGTCGACGCCGTCGCGGTCCGGCACGTCCAGCCCCACGATGGTGCCGCCATAGGTGATGACATGGGCGACGAGGCCGGGCGCTCTCCCCAAGGAGAACAGTTCGACCGGCGTGCCGTCCGGCATGGTCCCGTAGCTTCGCGCAAGCATCCCAGCCTCTCGTTGCGCCGTCGCTTTTGTTTTTCAGGCGCGGTGTTCGCCGCTCCTCATCTCACGCACCACCAAGCACAGTAATCTTTAGATTGAGTCACCACCGCCGTTACAGCTTGCACGTTCAAGGTCACATGACGATGGCGCCGCGACTCCTGAGCTTCGCCTGCCAGATCAGCTTATCGCAGCAGATGAAAAGGGTGTCGTTGTCCGGTCCGCCGAAGGTGAAATTGGCGACGCCGGGCGCCGCGATCTCGCCGATCAGATCGCCGTCTGGCGTAAACACCTGCACGCCGGTGCCAGACGATGTGTAGACGCGGCCTTCAGTGTCGAGCTTGATGCCGTCGGGCACGCCGGGGCTCACCACGGCGAAGAGGCGTTCGTTCTGGAGATAGCGCCCGTCCTTCACATCATAGGCCTTCACGTGATGGGGCAGGCCGGGAAAGTAGGTGCCCGGCTCCTGATTGGCGCCGGTATCGGTGATGTAGAGGACGCTCTCATCGGTCGAGAAGGCGAGGCCATTGGGCTTGTTGAAGCTATCGGCGACCACCGCCGTCTCGCCTGTCTTCGGATCGTGGCGATAGACGTATGCGCCGACCTCCGGCTTTCCCTTGAAGCCCTGGATCTCGCCGTAATTCGGATCGGTGAACCAGATTGTGCGATCGCTCTTCACCACCACGTCGTTGGGCGAGTTGAAGCGCAGGCCACGCCATTCATCGACCACCGTATCGATCTTGCCGGTCTCCATATCCATGCGGCTTATGCGGGCCGGCGTTTCGCCATGGCCCTGCTCGCAGATGACGAGATTGCCGTCCCGGTCCAGGGTCATGCCGTTCGCCATGTTGGAGGGAAACTGGATGGTGGTGAGCTTGCCGGGGCTGAACGGAAATTCCTCGCCCTCCAGCTTCAGCCGCTTGATGGCGATTTTCTTTGGGGTCTTCTTCGGCCCCTCCTCGGGAACGGTAGTGAAATAGAGCGCGTGCTCTTTGGCGATATAGACCGGACCTTCGTGGGCATTGGTCTCGATCAGAAGGTCGCGCCGGAAATCCTTGCCGATAACGTCTTGGAATTCGTCACGAAAGGCGATCGTCGCTTCCGGGGCCGAGGATGAAGATTCAGTCACGCTTCTGAGCCTCACGAAGGGTGTAATCGGAAGAAGCAGGAGATGGATCGCTTCGACTCATCTCATGATTCTCGTCTCATTACCGCATCGGGCGTTCGAAGATTATAAACGCTGTTCCGCTACACACTCGCGCAACGAAAAAGAATCACGCTACACCTTGTAGCTGAATGCGAGCGCCAAACTGCTCACTCGAACCGCTAGGCTTGATCGTGCGAACGCTAGCCCATCGACTGCCGACCCTAGCCGTCGTCTTGAGCGTGGCTCTGCTGTGCGGCGGCTGCGGCATGTTCTCGAGCCCGGACCTGAATCCGAAAGGTCCGATCTCGATGACCGAGCGCCAGCTTCTGTTCGACGCCTTCTTCATCATGATGATCGTGATCGTGCCGGTCTTTGTCATGGCCGCGCTGTTCATCTGGCGCTATCGCGGCACCAACCGCAAAGCGCGCTACGACCCCGGCTTCGTCTATTACTGGCCTGTCGAGGTTCTGGTCTGGGGCGCGCCGGCGGCGATCATCATTTGGCTCGGCTTCCATCTGTGGGACACGACCCACAAGCTCGACCCCTATGATCCGATCGACAAGGGCGTGGAGCCTCTTGAGGTCCAGGTGGTGGCCCAGGACTGGAAGTGGCTCTTCATCTATCCGGAGCAGAATATCGCGGTGGTGAATGAGCTCGTCTTCCCGACGGGCAAGCCGCTGTCTCTTAAGATCACCTCCGACACGGTGATGAACTCCTTCGTCATTCCGGCCCTGGGCGGGCAGATCTACGCCATGGCGGGGATGCAGACGAAGCTGCACCTGCTGGCCGACGAGAACGGCGAGTATTGGGGCCGAAACGTGCAGTACTCGGGCTACGGCTTCGCGGACCAGCAGTTCCACGCGATCTCGGTGTCGGATGAGGATTTCGAGAAGTGGGTCCAGAAGGCGAAGGATGCCGGCAAGACGCTGGATAAGTCGACCTACGAGGCGCTTGCCAAGCCCAGCTCGAAAGTGCCGGTGACCTATTATTCGGGCGTCACGCCGGGGCTCTTCGACTCGATCATCTACAAATACACCAAGGGCAACGCCCACGGTTACGCCATGCAGTGCACGACGCCGGAGCTTGCCCGGGCTTCCCAAGTGCCTGGCGGCGAGACCGGCAGCAGGGCCGAATAGGAGGGGGACGCGGTGGATTTCTTCGGCAGGCTCACCATCGACTCGCTGCCCTTCTACAGCGCGATCGCCGCTTCCGGGGCGGGCGTCACCGTGCTCGGCGGGCTGTCGGTGGTGGCGCTGGTCACCTATCTCGGTGCTTGGAAGACCCTGTTCGGCGAATGGCTCACCAGCCTCGATCACAAGAAGATCGGCATCATGTATGTGGTGGTCGCCCTGGTGATGCTGATGCGCGGCTTCATCGACGCCGCCATGATGCGCTCCCAGCAGGCCATCGCCTTCAACAGTGATGGTTATCTGCCGCCGAGCCATTTTGACCAGATCTTCTCGTCCCACGGCACGATCATGATTTTCTTCATGGCAATGCCGTTCCTGTCAGGACTGATCAATTTCGTGATGCCCCAGCAGATCGGCTCGCGGGACGTCGCTTTTCCCTTCATGAACGCGGTGAGCCTTTGGTTGACGGCGGCGGGTGCCGGGCTGGTGCTGATCTCACTCGTGATCGGCAAGTTCTCCACCGCCGGCTGGACCGGCTATCCGCCTTACTCGGGGTCCGAATATACGCCGGGCGTCGGCGTCGATTACTGGCTCTGGGCGGTGCTGGTCTCTGGTGTCGGCTCGACCATGAGCGGCATCAATTTCCTGGTCACGATCCTGAAGCGCCGCGCGCCGGGCATGACCATGTTTCGGCTGCCGCTCTTCACCTGGACGGTGTTCGTCGCCGCCGTCCTGATGATCTTCGCGTTTCCCGCCCTCACCGTCGCCTGCGTAATGCTGGCGCTGGACCGCACGCTGGACTTCCATTTCTTCACGAATGGCGACGGCGGCAACATGATGAACTACATCAACCTGTTCTGGTTGTGGGGGCATCCGGAGGTCTACATCCTCATCCTGCCGGCATTCGGTGTGTTCTCCGAGGTGGTCGCGGTGTTCAGCCAGAAGCGGCTGTTCGGCTACATCTCGCTGGTGCTGGCGACAATGGCGATCGGCATCCTGTCCTTCACGGTCTGGCTGCATCACTTCTTCACCATGGGGTCGAGCGAGACGGTCAATTCCTTCTTCGGGATCATGACCACGATCATCGCGGTGCCCACGGGCGTGAAGGTGTTCGACTGGCTGCTGACCATGTTCCGGGGCCGGCTGATCTTCAAACCGCCGATGCTCTATACGCTCGGTTTCCTGGTCACCTTCGTTATCGGTGGCCTGTCCGGCGTGCTGCTCGCCATGCCGCCGGTCGACTATCTGATGCACAACACGACGTTCCTGATCGCCCATTTCCACAACATGATCATCCCTGGCGTGCTGTTCGGCTATCTCGCCGGCTACATGTTCTGGTTCCCCAAGGCGTTCGGCTTCAAGCTCAACGAATGGTGGGGGGCGGCGTCGTTCTGGTGCTGGATCATCGGGTTCTATCTCGCCTTCATGCCGCTCTACGTGCTGGGGCTGATGGGCATGCCGCGGCGCATGGAGCACTACGACATTGCCTCCTGGCAGCCGCATCTGATCGTGGCGGCCATCGGCGCCTTCATCATCTTCCTCGGCATCGTCTGCCTCGGCGTGCAGCTTTGGGTGAGCGTGCGCGACCGCCGATCCGCCTTGGACCTGACCGGCGATCCCTGGAACGCACGTAGCCTGGAATGGCAGACCTCTTCGCCGCCGGCGCCCTACAACTTCGCGGTGCTGCCGAAGGTGCAGGCGATCGATGCGTTCTGGGACATGAAAGAGCGCGGCGTCGCCTATGAGAAGCCAGCTTCGTACAAGCCGATCACAATGCCGAAGAACACGCTGATCCCGCTTATGATCGGCGGCACGGCCTTCGTCTTCGGCTTCGCCATGGTCTGGTGGATCTGGTGGCTGGCGATCGCGAGCTTCGCCTTTATCGGTGCGCTGATCATCGTGCGGTCCTTCGATGACGATCCGGATTTCACAATGCCGGCGAGCACGGTGCAGGCCATCGAGGACCGGCGCTATGAAGAGCTTGCCAAGGCGCCCAGAAACGAGATGGCCGACGATCCGGGCTACGCAGGCGATCCTGGAGCTTTACCGGAGGGGGCGCGATGAGCACGGCTACGGCAACAGACGCAACCCTGGTCCATCCGGGCGGATCGCCGGAGACGGAAGAGAAGGCGTTCGGCTTCTGGATTTATCTGATGAGCGACGCGATCATCTTCGCGCTGCTCTTCATGACCTATCTGGTGATGTTCGGGAACACGGCCGGCGGACCGGAGGCGAAGGACGTCTTCAGCCTGGGCCGCGCCTCGGCGGAGACCTTCCTGCTGCTGGTCAGCTCAACGACCTTCGGCATGGCGAGCATCGCCGCGGCCCGGGCCGACCGGGAGCGGGTCGTCATGTGGCTCGTAGTGACGGCGGCGCTGGGGCTGGGCTTCATCTTCCTGGAGTTCGGTGAGTTCCGCGGCATGATCGCTGAGGGCGCGGGTCCGCAGCGGAGCGGTTTCCTGTCCGCCTTCTTCACGCTTGTCGGCACCCATGGGATCCATGTCAGCGTCGGCCTCGTCTGGATCTTCGTCATGCTGGGCCAAGTCTGGATGAAGGGGCTAACCGTGCCCGTGCTCTCGCGGCTCTACAGGCTAGGGCTCTTTTGGCATTTCCTCGACATCATCTGGGTCGCCATCTTCTCCATCGTCTATCTGCCGGGGCTGCTCTAATGGATGCATCTGGTCTACCCAACGAACGGAGCGCCGCGCCCTATCTCTTCGGCCTTGCGCTTGCGCTGATCCTGACTGCCGTGCCCTTCGGCGTCGTCTATTTCGACTTCCTGCAGAACAGCACGACCCTGATCGTTATCGCGTTCTTCGCCGTGGCGCAGATCCTGGTTCACCTGCGCTTCTTTCTGCATATCGGCTTCGATTCCACGCCGACGGAGAACCTGGTCGTCATGGCCTTCGCCATCGTGCTCATGTGCATCATGGTGGGCGGCAGCCTCTGGATCATGTTCGATCTCGACTGGCGCATGATGGTCCAGTGACCAGACGCCGGACGAGTTGCCGCGAAGCATTGAAATCTTAGGAGGGGGAACGATGGATGCTCTGATCAACGATGTGCTGCCGACTTTGGCGCGCATCTTCATCGTATGGATTTTCCCGTTCAGCTTTCTCGACAAGATCATCAACTGGGATGCGGCGGTGAAGCAGGCCAACTCCGGCTGGCTGCCGGGCGGGCCGGTGCTGCTGGTGCTGGCGATGTTCGTGGAGCTGCTGACCCCGCCGATGATCGTCTTCCATTTCTATGACGGCATCGCGGCCTTCGTGCTGGCCGGCTACTGCGTGGTCACGGCGCTCATCTATCACAATTTTTGGGCCTATCCGCGCTTCTGGGCGGCGGACACGGCGGGCCATCCACATGTTTGGGACTTCTTCAAGAACTTCGCCATCGTCGGCGGGTTGATCTACGTGATGTATCAGAGCGGCTTCATCCGCGAAGCGGAAGGCGACCTCAACGAGCTGACCCAGCTCCTGGGGAGCATGCTGGCGTAGCGTAGGAGAGGCTTATGAGTGAGAAGGCGCCGGAGCTTTATTACTGGCATGTCTGGACCGACGACGAGGGCGTCAGCCACCAGAAGCGCTGCGCTCTGACCGACTTCGCCAAGAAGAGCATGGGCGGCAAGGCCGCGCCCCAGTGGAACGACGATATTCTGACGGGCGAATGTCACCTCATGGTTTGCGAGCTGCCCGTGGGCTGGGTTGGCGACTGGCACGAGAACCCGAAGCCGCAATGGATCGTGGTGCTGCAGGGGAGCTGGTTCGTGGAGACCATGGACGGGATGCGGGTTGAGATGGGGCCGGGTGAGGTGATGTTCGGCGCTGACCAGAACACGAAACCGGATGCGGACGGTCACGCGGGCCATCGCTCGGGCACGGTGGGGAACAAGGCCTGCCGGCTGATGCTGGTGCAGCTTGGAGACAAGTGGAAAGCGGCGCAGCCCGGCGCGTTTGATTAGAGTCTCTCCTTCATGCCAGTCACCAAGCTCATCAGGGTCAGCATCACCGTTTCGGATCTCGCGCAAACGGCTGCCTTCTATTCGCACGCGCTGGGGCTGGAGGTCGGCACCCAGCAGCCTTTGAACGATCCGGCCTGGACAACGCTGCTTGGCCTGCCCGACGGGAGCTATGCCCACGGGGTCGATGTCTCGCTCGGCTCGGAGACCATCAAGCTCGTCTCATTCGATCCGCCGGGCCGCGACTATCCGCCAGCACACGCCTCCAACGATCCGTGGTTCGAGCATCTGGCGCTCGTGGCCGGCGATATCGAGACCGTCTGGACCACGCTGGAGAAGGCTTCGCCGGAGACGATCACCGAGGGCCCGCCGGTCGTGCTGCCGCCGAACACGGGCAGCGTCACAGCCTTCAAGTTCCGCGACCCTGAGGGTCATCCGCTGGAGCTGATCTCGTTTCCCGACGGTGTCGGCGATCCGCGCTGGCAAATGGGCGGGGCGGGCATCCGCGGTTACGATCACACGGCCATCGCGGTGACGGATCTCGAAAAGAGCCTCGCCTTTTATGAAGGGCTACTCGGTCTAGAGAAGGTCGGCCAGTCCCTGAACCGGGGCCCGGAGCAGGATCATCTCGACGGGCTGAAGGGCTGTGAGGTCGATGTCGTCGCGCTGGCGCCAGCTGAGCAGAAGACGCCCCACCTGGAGCTGCTGCTTTATCGCCTGCCGCCGTCCCCGCACGGGAAGCAGCTGGTGCAGGCGAACGACGTTGCATCGGCGCGGCAGGTCTATGCCGTCGACGATCTCGATGGACTTGTCGAACATTTAAGAAGGGCTCGCACGACCTTCGTGTCGCCTGAGATCGCGCAGCTCAAGTCCGGCGGACGCGCCGCCGCGGTTCGCGATCCTGACGGGCACATGATTGTGCTGATGGGCTAGAGACCGCCTAGCGGTTGGCGATGATCAGCTCGAAGAACATGCAGAACAGCTCGCGCTCGGTGGTGATGTCGAGCTTGTAGTAGAGCCGGTGCTTGTGGTTGCGGATGGTGCCGGCGGTGAGCCCCATGGTCTCGGCGATGAGGGCCGGGGGCACGCCTTTCAGGATATAGCCGACGATTTCCGTCTCCCGCGGCGTGAGAGCATGGCGGTTGGCGAATTGCTCGACCAGCTCGGTTTCCGACAGGTCCACGTAGCTCGGCGAGGCTTCTTCCAGGAGATAGGCGCGGCCGCCGGGTGCGACGGCATTCTGCTGATCCAGGGTCTCCCAATGGACGATGAGATCGTCCTCAAGCGCTTCGAAGCCCTCCGCCCGGTCGCCTGACAGCGCGCGGATCTCCTTCTCGCGCGCCTTGCTGACGCGGCTTTCCCAAAGCGCGTTGCGGAAGGCGATCTGGCCTTGGGTGTCGATCATCATGAAGGCGATCTGGCTGTCGTCGAGATAGCCGCCGCGCCAACCGAACACGCAGCGATCCACATGGAGCGCGTGGAGATTGTTTAGCAGCGGGAAGAGCTGCGCCGCAGTCGCGATCTCGCGGGGACTGAACAATGTGTCCGCGCGGTCGACGCAGATCGCGGTCCAGATGCCGCCGGTGGTGGGCAGCAGGATCACCAGTTCGTCGAGGATCTCGGCCGTCTGATACATGCCCTCGTAATAGAGGGTGTCGGCGCCGCTCTGGCGGAGCTGGTCGAAGGTCAGCACGTTCTGCTCCACGCCTGTGCGCACCATGCGCAGCAGCGGGTCGATGCGGTAGTAGCGGGCGAGATAGTTCTCCACCGCCTCGTCGGTCATGGAGGTGTTGACCAGGAATTCGGGTTTGGAAAACTTCGCGTAGCGGATGACCAGGGCGCGGTCGGAGTGAAGCGCGCGGGTCACACAGTCCGCGGCGGCCTCGTAGAAATGCGAGCTGCCGACGGCACCCGCCACGCCGGCGAGGCTTTCGAACAGCGGGTCGAGGCCCGGCGGCACGGAAGCGCGCCCGGCGTCTTGAGTCTCGCCGTTCTTCTTGTCCGGCCCTTCGCGCCGGTCGATATCCCGCAACCGCTCCTGCAGCAGGGGCATATTTGCTCTCCTGTCAGCCGCTTTTCCGTTGCGGGGCGGCCATCCTAGTGCAGATGGGCTGAAGCCATAAGGGGGCGCGGCATTGGCCCCTATTTGAACCGCTGAGGTGCCGCGTGGTGACGTTTGTCACCGTTGTATGGTCGCGTGCATCAATCGATCTTAATCCCATGAGCTATAGAAGCGCTCGCGACATCCGGGAGGCGGTGCTTTCCGGCGATACGACGTGCGAGGCCGTGGTCGCGGGCGCGATCGCGCGTGCCAAGGCTGTCCAGCCTGAGCTCAATCCCTTCACGATCCTCCTGGAGGACGAGGCGCTGGAAACGGCTCGCGCGCTCGATGCCGAAGGACCGGGAGAGACGCCCTGCCTACTGCACGGTGTGCCCCTCGTCATCAAGGACATGACGCCCACCAAGGGCCATCCCACCACCATGGGGTCGCTCACGACTGGCGACGGTCTGACCGATCACGATGCGGTGGTGGTCGAACGGCTTAAGTCTCAGGGCGCTATCGTCATCGGCAAGACGACCACGGCGGAGTTCGCCTTCTCCAGCTTCACCCGCTCGAAGCGTTATGGCTTCACGCGCAATCCCTGGGATCCTGAGCGCACGCCCGGCGGGTCGTCCGGCGGCTCGGCGGTGTCGGTTGCGACCGGCGTGGTGCCGCTCGGCGAGGGTACGGATATGGGCGGCTCGGTGCGCATCCCGGCGGGGGCTTCTGGCATCGTTGGCTTCAAGCCTAGCCTGGGGCGGATCCCGATGACCATCCTGCCCAACGGGCTGAACACCATCTCCCATTTCGGGCCGCTGGCGTCCTGTGTGGAGGATGCGGCGTTGTTCGTCGCCGCCACGGCGGGGCAGCATCCCGGCGATCTTCTTTCTCAGCGAACCCCGTTCCAGCTGGCCGAAACCGTGCCGGTCCCTGTGAAAGGCCTGCGCTTCGCGCTTTCCGTCGATCTCGGCTATTGCGATGTGCAGCAGGATGTGGCGGACGCCATGCACCGTACCGCAGAGCAGATCGCCGCGAACGGTGCGGAGATCGTCGAGGTCTCCTTGGGGTGGACGCGCGCCGTCTATGACGAGTGGCTGAAGCAGTGGAACCAGCTGCTCTCGCTCTTTCCAACCGGCCAGACTGAAGAGCAGCTCGCCCAGTTGGATCCGGCGCTTGCCGAATGCATCCGCGATGGCCGCGCGCTGTCGGCTACGGAGTACATGGCGGTGGATCGCTTGCGCACGGAGATGAGCCTGCAGCTCGGCGAGATCTTCGAATCTTGCGACGCGCTGCTCTGCCCGACAAATGCGGTGGAGGCGCCGCCGGTGGATGCGCCGGAGGCCGAATACGAGAAGGATACGGCCGAGGGCAAATTCCGCGCCTTCGACATGACCCATCCCTTCAACATGGTCTCCAGCCTGCCGGTGCTTTCGCTGCCCATCGGGCTGACGCAAGCCGGCCTGCCCATCGGCATGCAAATCGCCGGGCCAGCGCACACGGACGAGCGCCTGCTCGCCATCGCCGGCGGCATCGAAGCCCTGCGCGGCCCGTTTCCCGCGCCGCCCACTTTTCAACAGTAACGAAGGAGTCCCCTATGCCCGGACCTCAAATCAGCGATGAAGAATTCGCCCAACGCCGCGAGACCGCGAAGCGCCTGGCCAAGGAGCGCGGGCTCGATGCGCTCCTGATCTGGTCGCGCAGCGGCCATACGGTGGAGGCCTACGGAGACCTCTATTACCTGACGAACTTCAACTCGCTGTTCCCGGCGGTGCCGGACCGCAAGAGCTGGGCGAGCCGCGGCCACGGCGCGCTGATCCTTCCCGTCGACGGCGGCGAGCCGGTGCTGATCACTGACTATCTCGACGACCCGGAAGACCGGATCAAGGTGAAGGACGTGCGAGCCGTGCCCGATATCACGGTCTCGACCGTCGATGCCTTGCGCGAGATGGATCTGATCGACCGCAAGATCGGTCTGGTCGGCGGCATGTCCTTCCTGATGAGCGCCTGGCGCCGGATGGAAGAGCGGGCCGGCAACCACAAGCTGGATTTCGTCCCGGCCGACGACATGTTCGAGCGCATGCGCCTGATCAAAAGCCCGGGCGAGATCGAGCTGATCCGCCATGCGGCTGGCGTGGGCGTGAAGTGGATGGACGCCACCATGTCGGCCATCGCCGAAGGCAATACGGAAGGCGATGCTGTGGGTGAAGGCCTGAAGGTGCTGGCTGCCAATGGCGGCACCCAGCAGGATATCGCCATCGCCAGCGGCCCTTTCGCCATCAACTATATGGGCAGCTCCGGCATTCCCCACTGGAACGTGACGCGGCCCATGGAGACCGGCGATCTGGTCCATTGCGATCAGTGGGGCCCGGTGGACGGCTACTACACCGACTTCGCCCGTTCGACGGTCGTCGGCGGCAAGCCGAGTGACGGACAGCGCGAGCTGCTGGAAGGCAGCATGGCCGTGATCCATCACATCATCGACGGCATCAAGCCGGGCGAGACGACCTTTGCCGATCTCTACCGGCGCGGCGAGAAGTGGCTCGACGATAACGGCTTCGCCAATCACAAGACCTCGGCCGACGAAAGCAACGCGTTCAGCAGCCTGTTCCCCTGCTTCGGCCATTCCATCGGGCTCGGCATCGACGGGCCGTGGATCATGGAAGACGAAGACACGGTGGTGGAGCCGAACATGACGCTTGCGGTGGAAGCCCTCGTTGGGCGTCCGGGCGTCGGCGCGGCCAATTTCGAAGAGAACATCATCGTCCATGAGGACGGGGCGGAGATCATCACGGCGCCTTGCGAGGGAAAGCGCTGGGAGTAGGTCTCAGGACAGGATCTGAATATGAAAAGGGCGCGTCCATCCGGCCGCGCCCTTTTTATTTGCAGGTTCTTGCTGAACGACGCGTGGCCTAGTTGGCGAGGCCTTCCTCGTTCTTCTGGCCGCGATAGTAGTAGTTCGCGTTCTTGCCCAGCGCGATCTTGCGGAAGAACTTCCGCAGTTCCTCGGATTTGCGCAGCGGCGAAGCGACGGCCGAGGCGGTGGCGATGAAGGCCACCTTGGCGGCATCCCAGCTCGGATGAACGCCCGGCGCGGCCTGGGGAAAGCCCCGGTCGCGCAGCATGGCGTTGGCGATATAGAGCTGGTTCCGCCGCTTGGTCTCCTTGGTCTTCCAGGTGATGGCGACGGAGATAGAATAGCTATCCTTGGTCTTCACGTAGTGGGGCCAGAGATAGGGCACGAAGACGCCTTCGCCGGGCTTCAGATCGTTGTGCATGGCGCGGGCATCGAAATTGTCGTTATAGGCGACATTCCGGTGCTTGGTGATGCAGTGCTCGATCTGGTCCTCGTTGGCGAGCGACCGGTCTTCGTTGTCGAAAATGCTGAACAGCTTGTCGCCGTGGATCTGGACGAAGAAATTGTCCTCGCTGTCGATATGGAACGGCGTGGTCGAATGGGGCGAGGAGACGAAGAGGAAGCCTTCCACGTTGGAGAAGCCGGCCTCTTTCAGGCTGTCATGGCCTTGGGCATGGGCGACGGAGAGGAGCGCGTCCTCCAGAAGCTGCTTATAGGCCGGATGCGCCTCGATCTTCTTCAACACCATCCAGGCGCCGGCGCTCTCGACCCGCTTGATGATCTCTTCCGGCGGCAGATCCACCAGGGGCGTGGCGTCGGGGTCCTGGCTGATATTGGCCTGGCCGGAATTGTATTCGATGTGATCGCCCGGCAGCGCCTTCACGAGCTCCAGGATCGCATCGAGCGTAAGCCGCGGATCGTTCTCCAGATTATGGGTGATCCGGAACGGCTTTTTGGGGAAGAGCGTCTCGAACGCGGCGCGTTCGGCGGTGAGCACGTCGGTCATGTCGTTTTCTTTCTCTTGCGGGGCGTAATGAGCCCGCCGTCGACAAACTTTAGATAGGCAGTCTTGACCCTGGCGCGAAGGGCGGCGCGGCTCTTGATGGCTGCAATGCAGAGCTGGGGCAGCGCGCCTTTGCGGGTGGGGATGAGCATGTCGCCGACGCGCCGGCGCTCGCGCCAGACATGGTCGATCATCGGATGACCGGGAGCGGCGGTGGAGTCGACATAGTCGACTTCTCCCTGTTCCGACAGGTGCCGGGTCAGGAAGACCGTGAGCTGTACGCCCGGGGAGTAGCGTGAGAAGGCTTCATTATAGGCGGTCTTGAAGTAGAGCGCACTACGGCCCGATCGGATCACGATGCCGGAAGCGATGGCGTTTCCGTTAGAGGTCAGCTCGACGATCTCGATGGCGCGGCGGGCGGCGAGATTGCGGGCGGCATCTGTAACGAAGGCGCGGTCGGCCTGGTCTTGGGCGAGGCTCGATCCCTTCTCGCCCTTCCAGCCATTGGCCTCCAGGGTGAGGAAGCGGCCCAGCGCTGCAAGGATTTCCGGCTCGGAGCGGGAGACGGTCCAGTCCGCCGGGCCCATATCCCCAAGACGGTTGTTCTGACGGCGAAGCTCTTTCAGCTTTTTGCTGCCGAGCCCGTCGCGCAAATAGCTTTCCGGATCTTCCGGAACTTCGAGAGCCGCCCGTTCGTGGACATTGATGGCCTGGGCCTGGAGACCGCGCTCGGAGAGCACCTTCTCGATCGCCTGCGCGGCGGGACCGTCCAGGGCCACCATGGGCAGGCCGATGGCGGCGATGCCCTGGTCGGCCGCCGCGTCGATCAGGCCGGCAACGGTCTTCTCGATATCGTCGCCGGCGAGCAGCGGGGTCCCCAGGGTCACGTATGGGAAAAGCCCAATGGCGGCGGGAATGGGAAGCTTCAGGGCGTGATAGGCGGTCCGGAAGGGGATGAGCCCGGCCAGCGCGCCATCCGGACTGTGGTTCTGCAGGACCTTGCAGGCCCCCGGTGACAGCATATGGCGGCAGACGGGGAGCAGGAATGCTGGATCGCTGAAGCCGTTCGGATCGGCGGCGCTTTCGGCGAGATGCTCCCAGCGGGGCAGGGACACCTGGTCGAGCGAAACCAGCCCACTCCGGGACCGTTGGGCGATCCTTCGTGGGGAAATCCGCGGATTTTTGGCTTGCACCAAGCTCGTCATCAAAGCCCCTCCGAGGGTCCAGACCCGGGACCTATGGGGTTGTACACCGCGGATTATATCACACGGCGCGAAAGCTCTTCTTTGCGTTAACGTTCATTGAGGGCCGGTTCGGGCCGACTTCCGCGGGCCCTCAGGTCTATTGAACAGCCGACACTAGCAGCCTGATTGAGACCGCAATGAGGAAGATCGCGAAGGCGAGCTCCAGCTTGCGGCGGGAGATGCCATGGGCCAGCCGCACGCCGAGGGGCGCGGCGGCGACGCTCACCGGAATGATCACCAGGGCTGCGATCACGCTGACATAGCCGAGGGAGTAGGGCGGCAGGCCGGGCTCGCCCCAGCCGGCCCAGATATAGCCGAGCAGTCCGGGGATGGCGATGAGGGGGCCGAAGCCGCTTGAGGTCGCCACGGCCCGCTGCATGGACCAGCCGCAGAGTGCAAAGAGCGTGACGAAAAACATGCCGCCGCCGATGCTCATCAGGGTCGAGACCAGGCCGACGGCGAACGCGATAAGATTGACGATCCAGTTGTCGGGCAGGCTGTCGGCGACCCGCCAATCGTCCCGGCCGAGCAGCATCTTCACGCCGACGGCCATGCTGAAGACGATCCAGATCCAGGTCAGCGCCTCGCCGGAGACGACGGCGACCAGGGCGATGCCCGCAGCCACGCCAATGAGGACATAAGGCGCGAGGCGCTTCAGCACGTCGAGGTCGACGGCATTGTGTTTCCTGTGGGACAGGAAGGAGCGGACGGCCGTGGGCACGATGACGGCGAAGGAGGTGCCGAGCACCATGGGCATGCGGACCTCGTCGGGCGTGCCCAGAATGGCGAAAAGCTCGAACAGGACCGGGACGAGGATGCCGCCTCCGCCAATGCCGAGGAGGCCGGCGAGAAAGCCGGTAAGCGCGCCGCCGGCAAGCAGGGCGATGAGGAGGGTAATCATCTCGCCGCTGGCAAGATCCACCGTCATTTCGAAATCCAGATCAAAGGCGGATCGCGGACCGGACGTCCGCAGCCGCTGGCAAGGGGTCTATCAAGAACGGGACCGCGAATGCGCCCCCAAAAAGAGAATAGGCCCGGCCGTGGGGCCGAGCCTAATCCGTTTCCAGTTCTTTGGCGTTGCGCGAGACTACTGCTTGCGCAGGCTCATGCTGCCGGTGCCGCGCGGGCTGGTGAAGCTGACGCTCTGGCTGGAGCCGCGCATGGTGACGCTGAGCCGGCCCGATACGTCGAACTGGGAATTGTGGAAGTCGCCGACATAACGGGTGTCGTTGACCTGAAGCAAGGAACCGGTCTGGCGAAACTTGTTGGAGCTCGTGGCGCAAAGCGCGTTGACGCCAACAACCTTCGGGCTTTCACGGCGATAGGTAACCTTGCAACGGATCGACTCCGCCTTGCCGTTTTTGGGATTGGCGGTGCCGCTGCCGCTCCAGGTGCCTTCGATGCCCGAGGCGGCTGAGGCCGGGACGGTCGAGACTGCAAGGGCAAGCGGAGCCACAAACAGAAGCAGTTTCCGCATATTCATCGTATCTCCTCGTGAGTTCTAACGTTCTTGGGGTTTGCGGGTGTTGGCCCAACCTTCCTCGGGTTCAGGGGATAACAACCTACGGCCCATGCGATAACGCGACGTGACCAGAATAAGTGCCGGGAGGATAATTAGGTCCGCCAGCAGTGCAAAGATTAGGGTCGACAGACATATCAGGCCGAATTGACGGGTCGGTGGCACAGCGCTGAGCTGCGTGATCGATAGACCGGCGACCAGAACCGCAGTCGTCAGGATCAGAACCGTGCCAATCAATCTTAGCGTGCGATCCACCGCTACAGCAACGGATTCGGAGCGCTCCATTTCCAGCTCGAACCGGTTGAGCACATGAATCGCGTGGTCGACGGCCAAGCCGAAAGCAACGGTAAGCCCGACAATCGTGGCGTAATCAAGCCCTCCCTGGAGAAATGCCAGCCAAGTCGCCGTTGCAAACAACGCAAATAGGTTCGGTATTGTTGCAAGTCCAGCATAGAGCAGGGACCAGAAGGCCAGCCCGATGACGGCGATGACGATCGCGATGGCGCCGAGCATGGAATAGCTGAGCTGAGAGATGATTGCGGTGGAGCGGGTCGCGCCGACGCTGGCGATGCCGGTCAGGCTGAGCTGGAACCCCGGATTTGCCGCCTGAACCTCTGCAAGCTGAGGTTCCAGATCCTCGCGGATCTGAAGGATTTCCTTGGCCTCCAGATCGCCGATATAGCCGGAAACAAGGGCGGCGTGGCGCTCTCGGTTCACATAGCGGCTCGCCACCTCGGGCGGCATCATCTCCATGAGCCGGGCGCTCGCATCATCCGGCGAGAGGCCGCTCGATTCCGCCCATTGCTGCAGATCGTTCAGGGAGTTGACCTTCCCGATCTTGGGATGGCCGTCCATGATCCCATGCACCTGGGCGATCACCTGGCGCACATCGGGCGACTGCGCGGTCTCGTCCTCGGGCCAGTCCACCACAACGCGGAGAGGGAAAAGGCCGCCGAGCCGGTTTTCGATCTGCTTGGACACCTGGGACGCGGTGCCCTGGTCGGGCAGCATGTCGCTCAGGCGATAGCGTGGCTCGAGCTGGAAATAGGCGATGGCAAAAACGATCGTCAGGATCGTGCCGCCCACGGCGATGGGCGTTGCCCAGCGGAGCACCAGAGCGCTGACCGCGGCGGAGGCGCTGTCGAGCAGCTTCACGCCCCAGTTGGCTTTCTCCTCGACCAGATATTTCGCCTGACCCTCTTTCAGGAAGAGAGCGGCGAGAACCGGCATCACCGCGATCACCAGAAGCAGGGATACGAGGATGCACATGCCGGCCATGATGCCGAATTTTTGGATCAGGGCCGAGTTGCTCATGGCGAGCGAGAAGAGCGCGATGGATGTGGTGAGCGAGGTCAGCGCGCAGGCCGGGCCGATCTCCACGATGGTTCGGTGGATCGCCGGCTTCTTGCTCATGCCCTCGTCGAGATTTCGGCATAACCCGAAGAGGAAATGCATGGCGTTGTTGATGGTGACCACCAGCACCAGGGGCATCACCGCATTGAGCAGCGGATTCATCATGGTGCCGGTCCAGCCGAAGAGCCCCAAGCACCAGACGATGGCGAGCACAGCCGGGCTCAGCGCGATCACCACCAGGCGGACGCGGCGGAAATAGAAGCCCAGCGCGACGACGCCGACCAGCAGGCCCACGCCATTGAAGGTGCTGATGTCCTTCTTCGTACCGCTCACGACCTCCGCCTTCATGGTGGGCATGCCGGCGAGGCCGATCTTGAGGTCCTTCGCAGCCTGGGAATTTTGGGCGATCTCGCGCACTTCATCGACGACGGTCGGCAGGCCGCGTTTCGTTATCTCATCGTGCTGCAGGGAGACGACCAGGAGCGCGAGGCGGGTCCCGTTCGTGTCCGGCGAGATCAGCCGGCTTTCGGCCAGCGGATGGGTCTCGATGTCATGCTGCAGCTCGGCCAGCGCGTCCTTGTCCTCAGGGAGCTCGTCCGGGATCAGCGCGGCGGGCGTTCCTTCGTCGGGCAAGGGCTGGCGCAGGGAGAAGATCGAGGTGATCGACTCCACGCCGTCGGCGAAGAGGAGATCGAAGTTCAGCTCGCGGAGCTGGTTCAGATGCTTCGCGCCGAGAAGATCGTCGCCTTCGACCGCCAGATAGATGTCGAGATCGCTGGCGGGAAAGCGTTCGCTCATGCGCTCGAAGACCTGATAGTCCGGGCTGTCGGAGCGAAGGAACTGATCGAGTGAATCGTCGGTCTTCAGCTTGCTGAGGCCGATGCCCATGACGACGGTCATGAGAAGCAGCACGATCAGCGATATGACGGGATAGCGTGCCGGGATCTCACCGAGGATGAGAATCGGCTTGCTCGTCCGGTAAATCCAAGTCGGTGGTCGTTCTTCACCGGTCATGCAGTTTACGTCCCTCTCGCCGTTGACGGCGCGCCCCCGCATGGCACGCGTGACTCCCCGCTGGGCTCTTTCGCCCAGCCTCGAACTCTGTCCGCCCGCATAGATAGCAGCGGAGGCGGAACCGGTATAGGCAGGTTTCGCCTTTTCATGGCCGTTCGAGCCAGAAGAATCCGCCATTTTTCGGGCCGCGGCCGAGCTTCCTGCTCGTATGGTGAAAATCCGAGCGCCGGCTCTTGGGCCCAATGGCGGGTCATATTTCCATATACAACTTCGATTGGACTGCTAGCCTTCGGTGCCGGGAGCAAGGTTTGGGGGGCGTCATGTCTTGGTTCGCATTTCGCGTATTCGGTCTTGGCCGCGGCTGCGTGGCCACTCTGGTTCTTGCCTGCATATCGATTGCGACAACGAGCGCCGCGCGGGCCGATTGCGAGAACCCGCAGGTCTGGCGGACCTATCACAACGACCGGTTCGGCACGGAGGTGATGCTTCCTGTCGACTGCCTGGAGATCCAGCCCCCGCCGGCCAATGGCGACGGGCAGACCTTCGTTGCGCCAAACGGTGTCGCCTCGGTCTCGGTGTTCGGGTCCCACAACAGCACGGGGTCGAAGCTTGGCGCCATCCGCCAATCGATGCTGGCGGCGCCCGCCTATGGCGAGGTGACCTATTCGCCGAGCGGCAGCAATTGGTTCGTTCTTTCAGGCTACCGGGACAACGCCATCTACTACGACAAATACATCCTCTCCCATGACGGGCAGATCCTGAACGGCATGCTGGTCACCTATTCGCCGGCGGTGAAGGAGATGTTCGAGCCGATCGTGGAGCGGATGGAGAACACGTTCAAAGCGGGCGTCGGGATCGGCACGCCTTGAGCGCGCAAGACCTGAGATGCTTACGCCATGGTGCCGATGGTTTTGCGGAAACGCATCAGGGCCAGGGTGAAGAACACGGTTCCGATCAGCAGAAGGGCTGCGAATTGCGGCCAGACGATCGAGAAGCCCGCGCCCCGATAGAGGATCGACTGGGCAAGGGCCACGAAATGGGTGTTGGGCGCGGCCAGCATGATGTTGCGCACGACGTCCGGCATGCTTTCCCGTGGCGTCGACCCGCCCGACAGCATCTCAAGCGGCAGAAGCACCAGGATTAGCAGCAGGCCGAATTGCGGCATGGAGCGCGCCAGGGTGGCGAGGAAGATGCCGATTGAGGTGGTGGCGAAGAGGTGGAGCGCAGCGCCCACCAGGAAGAGGGTGATCGATCCCTCGATGGGCACCCGCATCAGCCCCTGAATGATGAAGAGAAGCGCAAACCCGCAAGCCACCAGCACCACCAGCGCCATGGACCAGACCTTGCTCAGCATGATCTGAAGCGGGGTGAGGGGCATGACGAGAAGATGTTCGATAGTGCCGTGCTCGCGCTCGCGGATCAGCGCCGCGCCGGTCAGGATGATCGACAGCATGGTGACGTTGTTGATCAGCTCCATGATGGAGCCGAACCACGTCTCGTTCAGGGACGGGTTGAAGCGGGCGCGCAAGGTGAGCTCGACAGGGAGATCCTGGATGTCGCGATAGCGCTGGGCAAAGGCCCGGGTCACGTCGTTCACAATGGTTGAGATGTAGCCGCTGCCGGTGAAGGCCTGGGTCATGCGTGTGGCATCGACGTTGAGCTGGATCTCCGGCTGGTGTCCGGCGAGCACGTCTTCCTGAAAATCGGGCGGGATGATCAGTGCGAAAGTATCGAGGCCGGCATCCATGCGCCGGTCCATCTCGGCAGGGGTGATCAGCTTCGGCGGCAGGAAGTAGGGCTCGTAGAAGGCGCTGATGATGCGCGTTGAGAGCTGAGAGCGGTCCTCGTCGACGATGGCGATGGGCGCCTTGTTGAGGGTCTCCGGCACGGCGGTGGCGGCGGCATAGATGGCGAGGCTGAAGGCGTAGAGCACGAAGATCAGCATCACTGGATCGCGGCCCAGGCTGCGCAGCTCCTTGATCCCGAGGAAATAGACATTGGCGAGGGGCATCGGTCAGCGCTCCTGTTTCCGGAGGAACAGCGCGCTGAGCGCAAGCAGCACTGGGACCGAAGCGGCGAGCGCGAGGAACGCCGTGTCCAGATCGCCGAAGCCGAGGGATTTGGAGAAGATGCCGCGGACGATGGTGAGGAAATAGGTCGTCGGGTAGATCTCGCCGATCATGCGTCCGAAGCCCTCCAGGGAGGAGACGGGGTCGATCATCCCAGAGAAGCTCGCCGCCGGCAGCATGGTGAGGATTGCGGTGCCGAAGATGGCTGCGATCTGGCTGCGCATGAAGCTCGAGATCAGCAGTCCCATGGCCGTGGATGCCGTCACGTAGATCAGCGCGGCCAGGGTCAGCAGCAGCGCGCTGCCTTTCAGGGGCACTCCGAAGAAGAACACCGCGAGGAGGGTGAGCACGACGAAGCCCGCCATGGAGAGCACGATATAGGGGAGCTGCTTGCCGAGCAGGAATTCCAGCTTGGTCGTCGGCGTAACGTAGAAATTGACGATGGAGCCGAGCTCCTTTTCGCGCACCACACTGAGTGCGGCGAGCATGGCGGGGATCATCATCAGAAGAAGCGGTACGACGGCGGGAACGATGGCGACCAAGCTCTCGACGTCGGGGTTGTAGCGGAAGCGCGTCTCGATCTCCGCCAGGGGCTGGAAGCCGGCGCCGGCGCCGGTCTCGCGCGCCTTGGTCGCCAGCCAATGAGAGTGCATCCCCTCCACATAGCCGCGGATGGTCTCTGCCCGGGTGGGCATGGCGCCGTCGATCCAGGCGCCGATCTCCACATTGCGGCCGCGCGCCAGATCGCGCGCGAAGTTGGGCGGGATCTCGATGGCCAGGCTGATATCGCCGGAGCGCATGCGCCGGTCGAGATCGTCGTAGCTGGTGATCGGCGGTTTTTCGATGAAGTAGCGGGAGCCCGCGATATCGAGGACGTAGCTCTCACTCGTCGTGGTCCGGTCGCGGTCGAGCACCGCGAAGCTCAGATCTTCCACGTCGAGGCTGATGCCGTAGCCCATGACGAAGAGCAGGATGGCGCTGCCCAGGATGGCCAGGGTGAGGCGGATGGGATCGCGGGCGAGCTCCAAGGCCTCGCGGCGCGCATAGCTCATCATGTGGCGCGGATCGAAGAACCGGCGCCAGGTGGGCCGCCGCTGCTCAGATGCCGGCGCCGATTTCTCCACAAGCGGCCCCGTCGTGTCCGAGGCGGGGCCTTTGGCGGCGGCCTCGGCTTCGGTCAGGTAGGCGATGAACGCCTCTTCCAAGCTCTCGGCTTTGCGCGATGCGACGATCTCCGCCGGCTTGCCTTCTGTGAGCACTTCGCCGGCATGCATCAGGGCGATGCGGTCGCAGCGCTCCGCCTCGTTCATGCGGTGGGTGGAGATGAAGATTGTCACGCCGTCGCGGCGGGAGAGCTCGGCGAGCATGCGCCAGAAATCGTCCCGGGCGATGGGGTCCACGCCCGATGTGGGCTCGTCGAGGATGAGAAGCTCCGGCCGGTGGATCATGGCGACGGCCAGAGACAGGCGCTGGCGGTGGCCCAGGGGCAGGGCATCGGGGAGCTGATCCATCACTTGGGTGAGCCCGAAGCGTTCGGCCATCTCCATAATGCGCGGGCCGCGCTCGTCCTCGGGCACGCCGAACAGCCTGGCGTGGAGCACCAGGTTCTGGCGCACGGTCAGCTCTGTGTAGAGCGAGAAGGCCTGGGACATGTATCCGACTCGGCGGCGGGTATCGAGATCGCGCGGGTCGAGCTTGTGGCCGAACAGGAAGGCCTGGCCTTCGGTGGCCGGAAGCAGCCCAGTCAGCATCTTCATGGTGGTGGTCTTGCCGCAGCCGTTGGAGCCGAGGAAGCCGTAGATCTCGCCCCGGCGGATACGGAAGCTCACATGGTCGACGGCGGTGAAGTCGCCGAACCGCTTGGTGAGGCCTTGTGCCTCGATGGCGATATCGCCGTCGTCCTCCTTCGCCGGCGGAATAACGACGGGCTGATATCCCTGGCGCTGCTCCTCGGGCAGCATGGCGATGAAGGCTTCTTCCAGGGTCTCCGTGCCGGTGTGTTTCAGAAGCTCATCCGGGGTGCCGGTGGCGAGCACCTTGCCGTCGTCCATGGCCGCCAGCCAGTCGAAGCGCGCCGCCTCGTCGAGATCGGTGGAGGCGACCAGCACGCTCATGCCGGGGCGGCTTGCCCGGATCTGGTCGATAAGCTCCCAGAACTGGCGGCGCGACAGGGGATCAATGCCGGTGGTGGGCTCGTCGAGGATCAGGAAGTCCGGATCGTGGATCAGGGCGCAGCAAAGGCCGAGCTTCTGCTTCATGCCGCCCGAGAGATGACTGGCGAGCCGATCCTTGAAGGGGGCCAGTCCCGTGGCCTCGGTCAGCCGGTCGATACGGCGTTCCCGTTCGGCTTTCGTGTGGCCGAACAGGCTGCCGAAGAAGTCGATATTCTCGTTCACCGAGAGCGATGCGTAGAGGTTCTTGCCGAGCCCTTGGGGCATGTAGGCAATGCGTGGGAAGCTCGCATTGCGGTGGGCGGCCTTGGCCATATCGCCGTCTAGCGCTTCCACGGTGCCGGACTGGATCTTGCGGGCGCCGGAGACCAGGGCGAGGACGCTCGACTTGCCGACGCCGTCCGGGCCGATGATGCCGGCCAGGCCGCCGGCGGGAATGTCGAGGCTGATATGGTCGAGGGCGACGACGCTCTTGTAGTGCAGGCTCACATCCCGAAGGCGAGCCACTGGCGGAGCGGCGGCGGATCCCGCTTCACTCACGCGGCATCCTCACTTCGAGATCCTCGGGCCAGGGCTTGGTCCGGTCCAGGCGCACATAGGCGATGCCCGGCAGGCCGGTCTTCACCTGATCTATATGCTTCTGCAGCACCTCGGTCGGGATCTTGGCCTTGATGCGGAACATGAGCTTCTCGCGCTCTTCTGCTGTCTCCACCGTCTTGGGCGTGAACTGGGCGACGTCGGCGACATAGGAGATGGTCGCGGGCACGACGTATTCCGGCGCAACATCGAGGATGATGCGCGCTTCGGCGCCCATGGCGACCCGGCCCGCCTGGGAGGTCGGTAGGAAGAAGGTCATGTAGACGTCGGAGAGGTCCACCATGTTGAGGACCGCGCCGCCGGCATTGAGAACCTCGCCGGGCTCCGCGACCCGGTATTGAATCCGCCCGTCGCGGGGCGAGCGGAGCTTGCTGTCTGCGATATCGGCTTCGATGCGCTCGATGGTGGCTTGGGTCGCCTCCACATTCGCTTCCGCCGCCACGACGTCGGACTCGGCGGAATTGATGCCGGCTTCGGCTGCGGCCTGCTGGGCTTGTGCGGCGCTGAGCGCAGCCTTTGCCGCCTGGAACTCGGCCGTGTCGTCGTCGAGGCGCTGCACGGGCACGGCGTTGCGTTCGACGAGCTGGGTGCTGCGGGAGAGATTTTTCTCGGCGATGTCGAGCTGGGCCTGGCGCTGGGCCACGACGGCTTCAGCGGACGACCGTTCGGCCTTCCGCTGAGTGACGACGGCTCTCGCAGCTTCCGTGGAGATTTTGGCGCGCCGGAGATTGGCCTTCGCCTCGCGGAGCTGGGCTTCGAGGGTGGCCGTGTCCATCTTGGCGAGGAGCTCGCCCTTCTCGATGAAGTCGCCTTCGCGGACCAGGATCTCGGCAACCCGGCCCGGCGTCTTGGTGGCGATATCGATCTCCACCGCCTCGATGCGGCCGTTGCCGCTGGCGAAACCTTCCGGCAGCCCCTCTGAGCGCAGGAAAAGCCAGGCGGCGCCCGCCACAACAAGAAGGATGGCGCCGATGACGACGACCCGCAGTATCGGTTTATTCCAATGAATCATAGCTGCCTGCAATATCACGGCAGCACGCTTATAGCGTTCTTACGTTGCGTTTTGGAGATGCCGTCCGGCGCGATTTGTCGCCGGACCCCAGTGTCGTGGGTTAGCCGCCCACGCCGAACAGGGGCAGGGCGAGGCCGATCGTGAGCCAGGTAAAGGCGATCAGCGCCAGCCAGAACAGGATCTGTTCGCCGAGCGGATCGGGCAGGCTCATGTCGAAGCCCATGGATTTGGTCTTCCAGACCAGGAAGAACGCGCTGAGGCCTAAGAATGCTAGGTTCAGGAACAAGGTGTAGTCGACGCCGAAGAATTCCCGATCGGTAACGCTCTGGGCGTTCGCCGTGTCGGGCAGGGCGCCGAAGGCGGCGAAGCCGTAATGCATGATGACGGCCGTGGCGACCAGCACGGTGAGAAAGATGCCGATGATGTAGAGGGCCATCTTCCACCCGTAATATTTCGCCTGGATGCGCAGGACGGGGAAGACCACGAGGTCTGAGAAGATGAAGGCCATGATGCCGGCGAAGCTCACGCCGTTGGAATAGAGCACGGCCGCAAGCGGGATGTTGCCCATGGAGCCGATGAAGGTGAAGAAGGCGGCGATGGGACCGACGACGGCCTGGGCCAGCACTTCCCAGAAGGCCGGGTCCTGGCTGCCGGAGCCGATGAAGAGCGCTTCGAAGAAGCTCTTCGGTACGAAGGCGGCGATGATTCCGGCGACGGTGAAGCCGATCATCACGTCCTTCCAGACCATGCGCCATTCCATGACGTAGCGCATGGCGACCATGCGCCAGCCTTGGGCGGATTTGATCAGCTTGCGCCAGTCGGGGATGTCCTCATCGCTCTCGGCGCCTTCTTGCTCTCGCGCCTTCTCGCGGGCTTCTTCGACCAGCTTCTTCGGATAGGTGAGGCGGACGAGCAGCCACATGAGCAGGATCAGGAGCACGCCGCCGACATATTCGCCGACCACGAACTGCCAGCTCAGGAAGACGGCGATCACGATGCCGAGCTCGATGACGAGGTTGGTGGAGGCGAGCAGGAAGGCAAGGGACGGGATCAATCCGGCACCCTTGGTGAACAAGGAGCGGCTGGTTGCGAGCGCTGCAAAGGAGCACGAGCTGGACAGGAAACCGAACAGGGTGCCCAGCCCGACGCTGGTGGCGCCTGCCTCGCCCATGGATTTCTTCATGCGCTCGCGGGTAACGAAGACCTGGATCATGCTGGAAATCAGATAGCCGAAGCCGAAAGCCCAAAGGGCCATCCAGAACAGGCCGACCGTGGTGTAGGCGGCTGTATGCCAGGTTTCGAGAAATCCTTGTTCCATGCGGAAAGGCGCCCCCTAGCGTCCTCTTAGATTTGCGTTACCTCGACGGGGCCAACGCGAAGGAGGCAAAAATGATCCCTGCCGGTCAGTGGTGGTGATCGTCGTCGCCGTGGGAATGACCACCTGCCTCGCCGGACGGGTCGGGGAGGCTCTGGACGCCAAGCCCATAACGGAAGACGAGGCGGCCGCCCCACCAGGCGGTCACCGTCAGCGGCGCTGCCGCGGCCAGGAGACAGATGGCGAAAACAATCGACGGTGGGCTGTTGCGGCGGAACAGGCGCCAGGCGCCGAGCAGGGTGAAGGCGGTGAACGTCGCGAGCGCCCAGTTGCGGTGGATATGGGTGGCGGCGTGAGAGGCTTCGTCCTGGGTCACCTCGTGATAGGCGTCGAAGCCCGCCATCACGGCACCTGCTGCCGCCAGCCAGCCCAAGAGCAACATCCAATCCGCGGCGGTTTGCAGCGAGCCGCTCCAGCGCGCGGTCCGGCCAATGCTGGCCACGATGGTTGCGACGCTGGCGGTGAACAGGAGAGCCACCGCGAAGTGCACGAAGATCGGATGGATGTTCGGTTCGATCAGGCCTGTCATCGAGACGCCCTCCTAGTACCAGATCCGCAAGCCGGCAACGAAGGAGGTGGTCTCCACATCTTCGCCGGCGGCCTCGGCGAAGTCGGCGGTCTCGCCGAACTGCCGCGTATAGGAGACGCCGATATAGGGCGCGATCTCCTTGATGATCTCATAGCGTAATCGCAGGCCTAGCTCGCCGTTCCGCAAGCCCGAGCCCTGTAGGTGTTCGGGGTCTGCCTGGCCGGCGAGATTCATCTCGATGCGCGGCTGGAGGATCAGCCGCTGGGTTAGGAGGATGTCGTATTCCGCCTCGAACTCGCCGAGGGTATCGCCGTGCTCTCCGATGAAGATCGCGGCGTCGAGCTCGAACCAATCGGGAGCGAGGCCCATGATGCCGATGGCGCCGTAGGTCTTGGAATCGGGTTCCAGGCTCTGGCGCACGCCCGCCTGAAAATCGAAATATTTGGAGATCGCCCGGCCGTAGAGAAGCTGGACCTCGGCGTCTTCGAAGGCGTCCGCGTCGGTCAGATAGGCGCCTTCGGACTTGCCCCAGATGCGGTTCAGGTTATTGCCGACCCAGCCCTGCATGTCCCATTCGAAGAGCGGGTCGTCGGCAACGCGGTATTCCAGCCGGTCCGCCTCGAAGAAGAAGTGCTTCTGGCCGCCTGCGTTGTGCTGCTGCTCGTGCTTGCCGCCCGCCATCCCGGCCGGGTCGTGATGCTGGGTCGCCGCGTCGGTGCCTCCAGAAGTGCCTTGCGCGAAGGCGGGGGCGGTGAGGAGCGTCAGCAAAAGAACGAGTGCGATACACCACATATAGCTATGCCTATCCCGGTGAGGTGGAACTCCAGCTTACGGCCGGTCAGGCGTCGATCACGATTCGGTTCAAGGCGTCTCAGGGGAGAATAGCTCAAACTGAGGTGGGGTACGTCCTCCAATCCAATGCCGTTGGACTGATCCTCTGACGTTTCGCGCTCAGTGCGCCATCCCGGCATTCTGGAACCGAACATCTTCCCCCTTGTTACGAACTTCACAGGAGAAAATGGCGTCCTGGGGAGAAGCACGCATGTCTTATATCAGATTTTTCGCGATGATCGCGACATCGACCATCGTGATGTTCGGGTTGATGTACCTGAACACCTACGCAGTTGAGCACATCTTTTTCAGCGAGACGCGGGTCTACATGGCGTTGCTCATGGGAGCCACCATGGCAGTCGTCATGCTCGGTTTCATGCTGGGGATGTACAAGAACAGGGCGCTGAACGTGGCGATCTTCGGCGGCGCCGTTCTCGGCTTCGCCCTCTGCCTTTTCTTGGTGCGCGATCAGACGACCGTGGGTCAGGTCTCCTACATGAAGGCGATGATCCCCCATCACTCCATCGCGATCATGACCAGCGAGCGGGCCGAGATCACCGATCCGCGCGTGCGCAAGCTGGCGCAAGGGATCATCGATGCCCAGCGGCGGGAGATTGCCGAGATGCGTTATCTGATCCGAGATCTCGAGCAAGACGACGAGCAGGAGGAGTAGAGCAATGACACTCAAGATATTCGGAAAAGCGACGTCCCTGGTCGCAGCTCTGCTCGTCGCCGGCGCGTTGGGCGGCTGTGAGGAGAACACCTATCGCGGCAACGACCGGTCCGCAGAAGAGGTGCCGGAGAGCCCGCCCGCCGAGCTTGCCGATGCGGCGACGGCGGTGAAGGAGGCGGATCCCGCTCAGGTCTATCCGCTGCCCATGGGACGCGACGAGTTCACCAAGGTCGTCTCCAGCGATGAGGCCTGCAGCTTCCGGATGACCTCTTCGGATTTCCCGGTACTGGTCCTCACGACCGGCGGCGAAGGCGAGGATGGCGCCAAGGCCGTCATGAAAGCGAACGGAAAGCTTTTCGAGCTCACGCCGGCCACCTCATCAAAAGACAAGATCGCTTTGAAAGCTGACGGCGTCCGGGCGTCCGTCACGCCCGCAAAGGGTGACGACGGGCTTCGGGAAGCGACATTGCACTTCCAGGTGGATGGCGCCGAGGAGCTCGGCTTTCGAGGCTATTTCAGCTGCGGCAAGCTCGGCTCCACCAGCTAGCTCACGCCATGAGGTGGGCGCCGCCGTCCACGGGGATGATGGTGCCGGTGATACGCTTGGCGGCGTCGCTGACCAGGAACGCGGCGAGATTGCCCACATCGTCGATATCCACCAGGTGGTGCTGGGGCGCGCGGGCGGCCGCCTCGTCCATGAGCTGATCGAAGCGATCGATGCCGCTGGCCGCGCGGGTCTTGATAGGGCCGGGCGACAGGGCATGAGCGCGGATGCCCTCGGGCCCCAGCTCAGCGGCGAGATAACGGGTGGCGCTCTCCAGGGCCGCCTTCACCGGCCCCATGAGATTGTAGTGCTCCACCACGCGCTCCGATCCGTAGAAGGTGACGCCGAGCAGGCAGCCGCCGTCCTTCATGAGCGGCTCGGCCAGGCGGGCCATGCGGATGAAGGAGTGGCAGGAAACATCCATGGCGATGCCGAAGCCTTCGGCGGACGAATCCGTCAGGCGTCCGTGGAGATCCTGCATGGGCGCGAAGGCGATGGAGTGCAGCAGGAAGTCGAGCCCGCCCCAGTCCTGCTCGATCTTCTCGAAGACAGCCTCAAGCGAGCCTTGCTCGCGCACGTCGCAGGGCAGCAGCATTTCGCAGCCGAGCGGGTCGGTCACCTCTTCGACGAAGGGCTTCGCCTTGTCGTTGAGATAGGTGGCCGCGAGCCTTGCGCCGGCGGCCTTGAAGGCGGAGCCGCAGCCGGCGGCGATGCTGTGCCGGTTGGCGATGCCGACGATAAGGCCGCGCTTGCCTGAAAGATCGACGATGGGTCGCGTGAGGGGAGTGTTGTCTGTCATGTGCTCCTCTTTTTTTCTTGATTGCGGGCGGTCGTCTTTCGAAACGGGGCCGTTTGGGGCGGTTCGATTTGCCAAATCATCCCGGTTGATCCGGCCTCTTCTTCTTTAGCGAATTGGCAAGGTTGCAAGCCGCCGATCTACCCCAAAGGGTGGACTCAGGCGTTAAAGTGGGATCAATTGTCGCAGTCAGAACGTTGCAAAGGGAGCGGGCCGGGGAGGTCCCGGCTTGCCAAAAGTCAACGCACGACACAGGAGGAAACGACATGCGCACTTTGATGATTGCCGGATTCCTTATTGGAGCCGTGAGCGCGCCGGCTTTGGCTGCGGACGAAGGCAACACCTGGATCGTGAAGGATTCGGTCGAGAACTGCTCCTTGCTTCCCCATAAGCCGGGTGAAGAGACCGGTCTGACCATCATGGGCGACAAGGCGGGGTACGGCTCGCCTGAGGGCGCCGACAAGGCTATGCGCGAAGCGGACTGTGCGGGCATCGTCGAGTAGTCGCATCGCCAGATAACGATGGATTGACAGTGGAGACGCTGTCGGGAGCCGCCGGTCCGCACGGGCCGGCGGTTTTTTATTTGCCTAGCGAAGAGCGAGGGTCAGGAACCTGTCCACCATGGTGTTGACCTGATTGGGGATCTCGATCTGGCAGAAATGACCGGCGCCGACGGTCTTGCCGTAGATCATATGGGGCGCGACTGCCTGGAAACGCGCCATCTCCCTGGGCGGGCAGGGCTCGCGGGTGGCGAGATAGAGGCAGGGCACGGGAAGCTCTCTGCCGTGATCGGCGGGCTCGTAGGTCTGGAGATTCTCCAGGCAGGAAACCATGACGTGATGCGGCGTGGCCGTCATGACGTCGATCAGCCGGTCCTTGCGGACGGGATCGTCGTATTCGAGGAAGAGGATGTCCTCGGCGTACTCCCGCAAGGTCTCGCGATAGTCCTCGCCCCGGAGCGCCTCCAGGAGCTCCCCAACTCTTGCCGTTTGCGAGTCGGGCAGTACCGTGGCCGAATCAAGCATCACACTCGCGGCTGTCAGATGCGGATAGCGCATGCCGATCTCGAAGGCGATGATGCCGCCCATTCCGTGGCCGATGATGATCGGCCGCCGGATCTGCAGGTCGGCCAGGAGCAGGGCGATGTCGTCGGCGAAGACCTGCATGGTGTAGGGCGCCTCCGGCTTGTCGCTCTTGCCGTGGCCGCGCAGATCCAGGGTGACGACGGTGTGGCCGGCGGGCGCGTAATGGGAAAACTGCTCCGACATGAAGGTGTGGTCGCCGCACCAGCCGTGGATAAGCACGACTGGCCATTTGCTGCCCGTGGCCTTGCGGAAGTTGATATTGACCGGCGTGGGGTTGGGTTCAGGGTCGTCTTGCGCCATAGGGTTCGATCCGTCGCGGCCTCTTCTTGTTGGTGCGCGCCAAATTGTCCGCGCCGGGTTTCGGCTTCGCCGGCAGACGCCTATCTGCGGGAGGGCGCAGAATCGAAGCTTCAGGCGCTATCAAACATGGAAAGCATCGAGATTGGCAAACCCGCCTTCGCGGCGGCATCCGTCAAATCGGTGCGGGGGACGGTATGAACGGCAAGGCAATCTCCGGCGGAACGGATTTCTATCTCGAGGATCTCTCGGTCGGGCAGGTGTTCCAGACCGGGCGCCACCGCATGGAGGTGGACGAGATCAAGCGGTTCGCCCAGCAATTCGATCCGCAGATCTTTCATACGGACGAGAGGGGCGCCGAGGGGAGCTTCTTCGGCGAGCTGGTGGCGAGCGGCTGGCATACGGGCTCGGTTACCATGCGGCTCTTGGTGGAGAGCCGGTTCCTGGCGGACGGCTTCATCGGCAGCCATATCGATGTGACCTGGCCGCGGCCTGTGAAGCCCGGCGACGTCCTGCGGGTGCAAGGGACGATCCTCGAGATCGATCCGTCCAAATCGCGGCCCGAGCGGGGGCGCATCACGGTCAGCGTGGAGACCCTCAATCAGCGTGACGAGGTGGTCCAGAAGATGATCACGACGCTGCTGGTGCATCGCCGGCCGACTGCGTGAAGGTCGCCCTTTTGCGGTCTGCGCTTCCCGGCTGGCTGAGATAGGTGTGGATGGAGCGGACGACGGCTGCGCCTTCACCTATGGCGCCGCCGATGCGTTTCACTGATCCAGCCCGCACATCGCCGATGGCAAAGACGCCGGGCAGGTTCGATTCGAGGGGCAGGGAGGAGGAGCCGTTGCCCTCGTTGCCCGTTTCCACGAAGCCGGCCTTGTCGACGGTCACTCCGCAGCCGTCCAGCCATTCTGTCTCGGGCTCGGCGCCGATGAAGAGGAAGACGTCGCGAATGTCGCCTGTGGTTTCCTCGCCCGAGCCGTTGTCGCGCCAGCGGACGCGCTCCAGGCCGGTGAGCTTGTCCCCTTCCAGGCCGACCACCTCGGTTCCGAACATCAAATCGATATTGGGGGCGGCGCCGATGCGGTCGATCAGGTAGCGGGACATGCTGTCTGCGAGGCTGTCCTTGCGCACCATCATCTTGACCTTGTCGGCGTAGCCGGACAGGAACACGGCCGCCTGGCCGGCGGAATTGCCGCCGCCGACGAGAATGACCTCGCGTCCTTGCGTACGCTGGGCCTCGATGGGCGAAGCCCAATACCAGATGCCGCGGCCTTCGAGATCCTCCAGACCGTCGAGCGCCGGGCGGCGGTATCGAGCGCCGCTTGCGACCACCACGGTCCGGGCGCGGATCACGTCGCCGTCGCCGGTGTGGAGCTGGAAGGTGCCGTCGGCGCGGTCGCAATCGAGTTTGGTGACGGTGACGGGGATGCGGATCTCGACGCCGAATTTCTGGGCCTGCACGAAGGCGCGGCCGACCAGGGCACGTCCGGTGATGCCCGTCGGGAAGCCGAAATAGTTCTCGATCCGCGCGCTGGCGCCGGCCTGGCCGCCATAGGAGCGGCAGTCCAGCGCGATGACGGACAGCCCTTCGGAGGCCGCGTAGACGGAGGTGGAGAGACCGGCCGGCCCTGCGCCGACCACCGCCACGTCGAAGATCTTGTTCTCGTCGGTCCGGCCGAGCATGCCCATGGTGCGGGCAAGTTCTCCTTCGGTTGGGTTTTGCAGGATCGTTCCGTCGGGGCAGAGCACCAAGGGGAGCTGGTCGCAGGAGGCGGAGATGCGCTCCAGCACCGCGGCGCCCTCGGGATCGATGCAGGGGTCGATCAGGTGGTAGGGCTGGCCGTTGCGGTTCAGGAAGCCCTGCAGGCGGATGACGTCCGCGTGATCGGGCCGGCCGACGATGAGCGCGCTGCCAAAGCCACTCTCCAGGAGGCCGACGCGGCGCAGGATCAGGGCGCGGGTGATCCGCTCGCCAAGATCGGCTTCGGCTACGAGAAGAGCGCGCAGTTTCTCGGGCGGGATGAGCAAGGCCTCAACATCGTTCTCAGCCCGGATATCGACGAGGGCGGCGCGATCCGAAAGCTGCCCGATCTCGGCCAGGAACTGGCCCGGGCCCTGCTCGATCACCGGCGTGACATGGCCGAGCCCGTCGCGCTGGGTAACCGCGACCTGGCCTGAGAGCAACACGAACATTCCGGGGGCCGGTCTACCGGCTTCGAACAGAAGCTCGCCGGCCAAGTAGCGGCAGGACGTACCGAACCGCGCGATCCGGTCGATCTCGTCCTTGGTCAGGGTTGGGAAGGTCTGCTCGTAGCGTGGCGGGTGCACGGGAGGTGCGACGTCGGAATTCGGGTCTGCCATGGCTCAGGCTCCGTTGCCGTCCAAAGGGCGATGCGCCGATCATATAGGAGGCTCTGGCCGATCGGCTCGCTCTATTTGATGCGTTGGAGAAGACCGAAAAATGACCGCCAGTGCCGTCAGTCGAGCAGGTCGGTGATTGCCTGATCGAGGAAGGCGTCGAAGCCCGGGTCCTTGCCGGGCGAGGCGGCACAGTGGCCGAACTTGGAGACGTAAGGGCGAAGCTCGGCGTGGGGCATGCGCTCTGCCTCAAGGGCGTTGTCTTCCGGCGGAAAGTAGAGATCGGTGGTGGAGGGGATCAGGATCGCCTTGGGCAGGATGCCGGCCAGCGCCTTGTCGAAATCGCCGCCATA
Organism: Methyloligella solikamskensis; assembly: GCF_042676065.1. Classification (NCBI taxonomy): domain Bacteria; kingdom Pseudomonadati; phylum Pseudomonadota; class Alphaproteobacteria; order Hyphomicrobiales; family Hyphomicrobiaceae; genus Methyloligella; species Methyloligella solikamskensis. Next base: position 952,358 of record NZ_JBHTJO010000001.1, read on the forward strand.
GCGGGAATTGGCGCTGATATCACCCTGCTGCCAGGCCCAGAGCTTCGCGAGGAGATCGTTGGCGTCCCAGTTGTCGACATGGTCGGCCTCCCAGCCTTGCAGGAGATCTTCGACACTCTCGAAGCCGAACTGGCGGTAGAGCCCTTCCCGGTAGAAGGCCTGGGAGTAGGCCCAGCCGGCATAGACTCGGGCGAAGGCCTTGAGCCCGGTCACTGGTTGGGTGCCGTAGTCGCCGCCGTTCCAGGCGCTGTCGGCCTGGAGCGCCGCCTTCACGCCTTCGAGAAAGACGAAGTTGTGCGGCGAGGTCTTGGCGGACGCGCAGAACGGCAGGATCGCCTCCACCATGTCCGGATAGAGTGCGCCCCAGTGATAGGTCTGGCAGCCGGCCATGGACCAGCCGGTGACGAGCGCCAGACGGTCGATGCCAAGCTCCTCGACGATGAGCCGGTGCTGACAGACCACGTTGTCGTAAAGGGTCACATGGGGGAAGCGCGCCCCGGCCTGCTCAGGGATCGTGTTGCTCGGAGACGAGGAGAGGCCGTTGCCGAACATGTTCACCGAGACGATGAAGTGGCGCGCCGGATCGAGCGCCCGGCCGGGACCAAAATAGGCTTCGTTGCGCGTATGGGTGCCCGTGTAGAAAGTCGGCATCAGCACCGCGTTGTCGCCTTTTGGCGAGAGGGTGCCGTAGGTCTTGTAGGCGAGCTTGGCGTGCTTCAGCGTCTCGCCGGATTGCAGCTGCACGTCGCCAAGAGCGAAGGATTCGTATTCGGCAGTCATTCGGCTTTCCTTACGAGGCTCCCTTGCAGTCTCCCGTTTTCGCTTACCTTACACGCTCTTCGCTTCGCATGGCGGTGACGATCAAAGCCAGAAGATCAGGGCCGTGAGCGCCGTCAGGACGGCTAGGCCGCGATTGATGGCGATGAGCCATTTTTCTTCCGTGAGGATCTGGCGCAAGCCTGCGCCGAAGCCCAGCCATGTTGCCGAGCAGGGCAGCATGACGATGACGAACACCGTGATGAGCAGGACGAGAGAGGCCACGTAGTTGGGCCCCGGCGTCGTGTAGGCCGCAACAGCCGTGACCACCATCACCCAAGCCTTGGGATTGGCGAACTGGAAGAGGGCGGCCTGGAAGAAGCTGATAGGCTCGGCTGCTTTCGCTTCCGGCATATCTGCGGCGCGCCACAGTTTCCGCGCCAGCCAGAACAGATAGAGGGTGCCGGCGATCTTGATGACGAGCTGAATCCGCGGCTCGACGGCGAAGACCGCGCCGAGGCCTGCACCGACAATCGCCATCTGGACGGCGCAGCCGGTAGGGATGCCCAGCATATGGGGCAGAGTCCGCCGGATGCCGAAGATCAGGCCCGACGTGGTCAGCATCATGTTGTTGGGGCCCGGCGTGATCGCCATGACGAAAACGTAAAGGGCGATGGGCGCGGCCAAGGCGAGGTTCATCGGAAGCTCGGGAGATAGATGATCGGCGGCGTGACGCCGTCCGTATAACGAAGACGTGCGAGTATGGTCATTCAATGGGCCGGGACCACGGGTGATGTCCATATGGGATCGCACGACGCGGTAAGAACCGGGCCAATTCGCCGCTCCTTATTTAGTTGCAAATCATTCGCAACTAGCTTACGTGCATAAGACGATAAGGGCGGGGAAACCGCCCGGTTGAGATTTGGGTTTGCTGCAGGAGAGTGTTTGCATGGGATATCGCGCCTGGGCCGCGCAATTGGGAAAGCTCTGCCGCGACGGCGCGGGCGCCTTGAGTTTCTTGCGTGTTTGGGGTCTGGCGATCCTGATCGTTCTTCCGCTTGCCGCCTGTGGCGACGAAAATTCCAGCGCGGCCGACGACGGCAAGCTGAAGGTGCTGACCACCTTCACGGTGATCGCAGACATGGCACGCAACGTCGCCGGCGATAAAGCGACGGTCGAATCCATCACCAAGCCGGGCGCGGAAATCCACAATTATCAGCCGACGCCAGGCGACCTGATCAAGGCGCAAGGGGCCGATCTCATCCTGTGGAACGGTCTCGACCTGGAGCGCTGGTTCCAGAAGTTCTTCCGGAACCTTCAGGAGGTTCCGGGTGTCGTTATTTCAGATGGGGTAGAGCCGATCGGAATCGGCGAGGGACCTTATTCCGGAAAGCCGAACCCCCATGCCTGGATGTCGGTGTCCGATGGCGTGATCTATGTGGAGAATATCCGGGACGCGCTGGTCGAGGCGGATCCTGAGAATGCGGAGACCTACAAGAAGAATGCAGCCGCCTATATCGAGAAGCTCGAGGCCATGGCGAAGCCGATCCGCGAAACCCTAGACCAAGTGCCGGAGAACAAGCGCTGGCTCGTCACGAGCGAAGGCGCGTTCAGCTATCTGGCCCGGGATTACGGGCTGAAGGAACTCTATCTCTGGCCGATCAATGCCGATGCGCAAGGCACGCCCCAGCAGGTGCGCGCGGTCATCGACCAGATGAAGGCCCAGGACATTCCGGTCATCTTCTCCGAAAGCACGGTCTCGCCGTCCCCGGCCGAGCAGGTGGCGCGCGAGACGGGCGCCAACTATGGCGGCGTGCTTTATGTGGATTCCTTGAGCGAAGCGGACGGACCGGTGCCGACCTATCTCGATCTGTTGCGGGTCACCTCCGAACGGATCGCCGAAGGGCTGACGGAATGAAGCCAGAGCTCGGCGAAATCGACCAGGCCCATGGCGGGGCAGCCGTGTGCGGCATTGTGGTGGACGACGTGACGGTGACCTACCGGAACGGGACCACGGCCCTGCGCGATGTCAGCTTCGCGATTCCCACCGGCACCATCACGGCGCTGGTCGGCATCAACGGTAGCGGCAAGTCCACCCTGTTCAAGGCGATCATGGGGTTCCTGCGGGCCGGCAAGGGCTCGATCTCGATCCTCGGCCGAAGCGTGCGGCAGGCGCTGAAAGAGACGCTGGTCGCTTATGTGCCCCAGGCCGAGGAGGTCGACTGGAACTTCCCCGTGCTCGTCGAGGACGTCGTCATGATGGGCCGCTACGGTCACATGAACATGCTGCGGATACCGCGCAGGCGCGATCACGAGGCGGTGGCGGCGGCGCTGGACCGGGTCAACATGACCGAGTTCGCCAAGCGTCAGATCGGCGAGCTTTCCGGCGGCCAGAAGAAGCGCGTGTTCCTCGCACGCGCGCTGGCCCAGGACGCCCAGGTGATCCTGCTCGACGAGCCCTTCACCGGCGTCGACGTGAAGACGGAAGAGGCGATCATCAAATTGCTGAAGGGGCTGCGGGACGAGGGGCGGGTGATGCTCGTCTCCACCCATAACCTCGGCAGTGTGCCCCAGTTCTGCGACCGGACGGTGCTGTTGAAGCACACGGTTCTGGCCTCCGGGCCAACGTCGGAGGTGTTCACGGAAGAGAATCTGCAGCGCACCTTCGGCGGCGTGTTGCGCCATTTCGTGCTGCCGGGCGAGCGCGGCCCGGGCGGTCAGCCCGGCGAAAGCGTGACCGTGATCTCCGACGACGAGCGGCCCTTCGTGGTCTATGGCGAAGACGGCAGCGAGGCGCCGCCAAAGCCGAAGAAGAAGCCGGCGCCAAAACGGCGGACCAGGAGCGGCAGCAAATGATCGCCACGCTGCTCGAACCCTTCGGCTACGACTACATGGTCAACGCCATGTGGGTGAGCGCGCTGGTCGGGGCTACGTGCGCGTTTCTCTCAGCTTATCTGATGCTCAAGGGCTGGTCGCTGATCGGCGATGCCTTGTCCCATTCCATTGTGCCGGGCGTTGCGGGCGCTTTCATGCTGGGCCTGCCGTTCTCATTCGGCGCTTTTCTTGCCGGCGGGCTGGCGGCGGGCGCCATGCTGTTTCTCAACGAGCGGACCAAGCTGAAGGAAGACGCGATCATCGGGCTGATCTTCACCTCCTTCTTCGGGCTCGGCCTGTTCATGGTCTCCCTGTCGCCGACCTCGGTCGACGTGCAGCAGATCGTGCTGGGCAATATCCTGGCGATCACGCCTGAAGACACGCTGCAACTCGTGCTGATCGCGGGCGTCTCCCTCGTGTTGCTGACCCTGAAGTGGCGGGATCTGATGGCCGTGTTCTTCGACGAGAACCACGCCCATTCAGCCGGGCTCAATCCGCCCGCCATGAAGTTCCTGTTCTTCACGCTGCTGAGCGCCTGCACCGTGGCGGCGCTGCTGACCGTCGGCGCCTTCCTGGTGATCGCCTTGGTGGTGACGCCCGGCGCCACGGCCTATCTGCTCACCGACCGCTTTCCCCGGCTGATCGTGATCTCCATCCTGATCGGCGCCGTCACCAGCTTCCTCGGCGCCTATGCGAGCTACTTCCTGGATGGAGCGACAGGCGGGGTGATCGTGGTGCTGCAGACGCTTGTCTTCCTCACCGCCTTCGTCTTCGCGCCGAAGCACGGGATGCTGGCGGCGCGGCGTAAGGCGGCGGAGGCCCTGGAAGGGACTTCGGAGCTACACTCTTCGGAAGTGGATGCCTCGGAGGCGCGCGCATGAACACGTTCCTGGCGCACCCGGAAGCCCCGTTCCTGTTTACCTTCATGCAGCAGGCTTTCATCATCGCGGTCTGCGTGGCGGTGCCGACGGCGCTGCTCTCCTGCTATCTGGTCCTGAAAGGCTGGGCGCTGCTGGGCGATGCCACAAGCCATGCGGTGCTGCCGGGGATCGTCCTCGCCTATGTGGCGGGGATTCCTTTGGGTGTGGGCGCGTTCGCCGCGGGCATGGTCTGCGCGCTCGCTACCGGCTTCCTGCACGAAAACAGCCGGGTGAAGCAGGACACCATCATGGGTGTGGTGTTCTCCGGCATGTTCGGGCTGGGCATCGTGCTCTACACGCAGATCGAGACCAATCTGCATCTCGACCACATCCTGTTCGGCGACATGCTGGGCGTGGGTTGGAACGACATCGTCCAATCGGCGGTCATCGCTCTCGTCGTGGTGGGCGCCATCGCGCTGAAATGGCGGGATCTTCTGCTGCAGGCCTTCGATCCTCAGCAGGCGAAGGCGATCGGGCTGCCGGTCCGCACGCTGCACTACGGGCTGCTATGCATCCTGTCGCTTGCCATCGTAGGCGCGCTTCAGGCGGTGGGCATTATCCTCGCCATCGCCATGCTGATCGCGCCGGGCGCCATCGCCTTCCTGATCACCAAGCGGTTCGGCCTGATGCTGCTGACCGCGGTCACCATCGCGGTGGGGTGTTCGCTGCTCGGCGTCTATCTCAGCTTCTTCATCGACAGCGCGCCGGCGCCCACCATCGTGCTGCTGATGACGTGCGTGTTCATCGCGGCTTTCGTGGCGACCCGCCGCCCGGCCGCTGCCGAGGCGGTCTAGCTGCCGCGCACGCCGGCAAGCCGTGGCGGTGCGCCGAATGCCTTCCGGAATGCATGGCCGAAATGGGCCTGGTCGAAGAAGCCTGCCGCATGGGCGGCTTCGGTGCCGCTGCTCCCGTTTGCGGCCTCGCTGATGGCCGAGCGGAGCCGCCGCCAGGTGCGGTACCGGCGCATCGGGACGCCGACCGTCTCGGTGAAGAGATGCTGCATCCGTGAGACGGAGAGACCGACCTCCGCCGCGAGGCTTTCGGCCGGGATCTGCTCCGTCAGGTCTTCCGACAGGCGCCGCACCAGAGTGGCGATGCGCGGATCGATCTCGGTGAGGGAATTCCGGCCGGCGTAGGAGACGACATCGGACAGGGCCAGATGCGCCCAGCGGTGGCTCTCCGGAGATTCGAAGAGCTCGCGGAAAACCTCGAGGGTCGCGGGACGTCCTATGATCACGCCATCCTCTGCGGATGCCTCCTGCAGGATGGGGGCGAGCGCCTCCAGTCCGGCAAGATCCGGTTCCAGATAAAGGACGGAGAGCGGCTCGCCGCCCATGTCGAACTCGTAAGAGGTGCTGGCGGGGATCATGGCGGCGTGGGCGAGGCGCCAGTCTCCGCCCTCGACGCGCAGGCGGAACGCGCCGTAGAGCCCTGTCAGCAGAACCGGCGTGGCGTGACGGTGGGGCACGTTATGGCCGAGCGGACCGGCGAAGAACGCGCGGTCTGGCTCAACATGCCAGAGCGGCCGCGGATCTTGTTGGCCGGCAGCAGATTCATACAAGCGCGTCATGGGCTTCGTCGCTCAGTCTCCCAATCCGATCAATCATCGATATGGAGACGGAGAATGGCAGACGGAGTGAAGCGGCGAAAGCTTGAGATGACCCGGCGCGAGGCGCTGACCGCCGCGGCAGGGGCGACATTGCTCACCCTGTCCACGGGGCTTTCCGTTGGGCAGGCGCGGGCGGCGGCGCCTTACCTCGGTGCGTCCTACCCCACCCATTACCGGTTCCGGCTCGGTGGCTTCGAGATCACCACGATCATGGATGCGCGGGCGATGATCGACGGGCCGTGGCCCATCGTCGGCGAGGATCAGCCCCAGGAGAAGATGGAAGCTTTGATGCGGGAGAATCTGCTTCCCCCCGCGCGGTTCCGCCCAGGCTTCACGCCCACGGTGGTGAATACGGGCAAGGAGCTGATCCTGTTCGACACCGGCAATGGCGACGACGGGTTCGTGCCGCGGCCCGACGGGGGCTGGCTGGCGGCTCAGCTCGGCCCGGCGGGGTTCAAGCCGGAAGACTTCGACGTTGTCGTCCTCACCCATTGCCATCCGGACCATGTCGGCGGGCTCCTGGAAGGAGGGAAGCCGCTCTTTCCCAACGCCCGCACCGTGATCGGCGCGAAGGAGTTCGACTTCTGGCGCAGCGATGTCGCGCTTTCCGCCGACAAAGAGAGCAACGACTACAACAGTGCCGTGCTGTTTCGAAGCCATGTGGCCCCGCTCGATGAAAAGCTGACGCGCATCAAGCCGGGGGATTCGGTGGCGCCGGGAATCGAGGCGGTCGCGGCGTTCGGCCACACGCCGGGCCATCTAGCCTTCCATCTGGAAAGCGAAGGCAAGCAACTACTCTTGTGGGCCGATTGCGCTCATCACGAGGTGGCATCCCTTGCGCGCCCCGACTGGCATGCGCTCTTCGACATGGACAAGGAGCAAGGGGCGGAAACCCGGCGCAAGATCTACGCAATGGCGGCCAGCGAGCGTCTGCCGGTGGTCGGATATCACATGTCCTTCCCGTCGGTCGGCTTTGTCGAAAAGCAGGGTTCAGGGTATCGCTGGGTGCCCGTCACCTACCAACTGGACCTGTAAAATTCTCAACCTTCGCTTGAATCAAAAAATTCTATCGCGTGATTTGAATTCGTAATCGACAAATCCTACATGCCTGAGTAGTGTGCGCCCCGACACAGTCGAAAACGACGGTCCAAGTCTGGGGAGGACTTATCGGGAGCATGAACGAACAACTACCAAGCTCTCGGTTTTATGGCGGGTGTCCGCACGATTGTCCGGACACCTGCGCCATGGTCTACGAGGTGGTAGACGGGCAGCTCGTAGAGGTGCGCGGCAACAAAGATCACCCGATGACCCGCGGCACGCTCTGCGTGAAGCTAAAGGATTATCACGACCACCATTACAATCCGGATCGGGTGCTTTACCCGCTGAAGCGGTCGGGGCCGAAGGGCTCCATGGAGTTCGAGCGCATCTCCTGGGATGAGGCTCTGGACACGATCAAGACCCGGTGGACGGAGATCATCGACAAATACGGCTCGCAGGCCATCATGCCCTACAGCTATCTCGGCAACGAGGGGCTGGTGCAGGGGCTGACAGCGGGCGACGCCTTCTTCAACAAGCTCGGCACGACCGTGAACGAGAAGACGTTCTGCGCGTCGGGCTCATCTACCGCGTGGCTTTTGAGCGTCGGGCCGACCGGCGGCGTGGATCCTGAGAGCTTCGTCCATTCGAAGTTCATCGTGATCTGGGCCTGCAACTCGATTTCGACCAATCTGCATCACTGGCCCTTCGTGCTGGAAGCGCGCAAGCGCGGCGCCAAGGTGGTGGTGATCGACACCTACCGGTCTCGCACGGCGAAGGCCGCCGACTGGCATATCTGCCCCAAGCCCGGCACGGACGGTGCCCTGGCCATGGGCATCATCAATGCCATCGTCGAGGGTGGGCTGGTCGACCAGGATTATGTCGACAACTACACGGTCGGCTTCGAGGACCTAAAAGAGCGCGCCTCGGACTTCACGCCCGAATACGTGGAGAAGATCACCGGGGTGCCGGCGGAAGAGATCACCCAGCTCGCGAAGGAATTCGCCACCACGCAGCCGTCCGTGATCCGGCTCGGCGTGGCGCTTGAGCGCCATGCGGGCGGGGGCCAGACGATCCGCGCGGTTTGCGCCATTCCGGCCCTGACCGGCTCGTGGCGTCACGTGGGCGGCGGTCTGCTGCAGATGCCGCTTTGGGAGTTTCCGGTCCATTGGGACCGGGTCTCGCGGCCCGACTGGATCAACCCGGGCACCCGCGTCGTCAACAACCTGCGCCTCGGCCGGGCGTTGACCGGCGAGATGGAGCTCGATCCGCCGATCATGAGCTTCTTCTGCTACAACACCAATCCGGTCAGCCAGGCGCCCGACACCGACAAGATCGTCGAGGGCCTCAAGCGCGAAGACCTGTTCACGGTGGTGGCGGAGCATTTCATCACCGATACGGCGCGCTACGCCGATATCATCCTGCCGGCGACCATGGCCGGAGAGCACGACGACATGATGTTCTCCTGGGGCCATTTCTATCTGACGCTCAATCAGAAGGCGATCGAGCCCCGGGGCGAAGCGGTCTCCAACTCGGAGATTTTCCGCCGGCTCGCCAAGGTCATGGGCTTCGACGATCCGCGCTTGCAGATGTCCGATCAGGAACAGATCGAGCATTTCCTCGATTGGGATGCGGACGCCATGGGCGGGATCGACATGGATTATTTCCGCGAGCATGGCTTCTTCCATCTCGCGGTGGGCACGCCCGACGACCGGCTGCCCCATGCGGAAGGCAACTTCCCGACGCCATCGGGCAAGGTGGAGTTCAAGGTCGAAGGTGCGAAGAACTTCGTCGCGCCGCCCTTCCGGCACATGTACGAGGAGATGCAGTCGGGCGAGGATGTCGATCCGTTGCCGGGCTACGTTCCGCCGCGGGAGAGCCCGGAAACCAATGAGGATCTGGGCAAGCTCTACCCGCTCAATATCGTCTCGCCGAAGAGTCACGGCTTCCTGAACTCGTGCTACGCCAACGAGCCCCACAAGATTAAGGGCCAGGGCGAGCAGTTCGTGATGATCAGCCCTGAGGATGCCCAGGCGCGCCAGATTCGCGAGGGCGATCCGGTGCGGGTGCATAACGGCCGGGGCGGCTTTGAAGGTTATGCCAGGGTCACGGACGACGTGCCGGCGGGCCGTGTGGTGGCGACGCTGGGCTATTGGCGCTCGCTCAACCGCTCCGACGGCTCGGTCAACTCGATCTCGTCGGATGCCCATTGCGGGCTCGGCAATGCGCCGACCTTCTCCGACAACCTCGTCGAGGTGACGCGGGTTAACTAGCCCCGCTGCCGCCGACGCGCCGGTTTCTCAAGCAACCTTTCCAACAGACGGTCCTGGACGGGGCCTAATCGCGCTGTGGGCGTGCTTGTGTCGTGACGAGGCTTGTTATGCCGTGATCAGGCTCGCAGCCATGGCGTCGCGCAGATCCGAAAATGCGAACGGCTTCTGGAGGACCGGGCGATCGCGATAGGTCTGGTCCAGGGAGGCGACGCCCAGCCCCGTGGCAAACAGGAACGGCACGCCCTTCGCGGCCAGAGTGTCGGCCACGGGATAGACGAGCTCGCCGGCGACGTTGAGATCGAGGATCGCGAGATCCGGCATTTCCTGGTCGAGCAGCTCGATGGCGTGCTTCACCCGTGCCGCCGGCCCGACGACCTGGCAGCCCAACTCCTGGAGCATGTCCTCCAGATGGAGTGCCGCCAAAGCTTCATCTTCCACCACTAGGATATGCTTGCCGGACAGCCGACCTTCGTCGCCGGCTTGATCGATTGCGACTTGATCCATGTCGAACGCTCCCCGCGCGTTTGGCTTTGCGCCTTATGCTTGTGATGCTTTTGGTTCTGGGCGCCGCCGACCGGGCGACGCATGACCATCGACCCGATCCTATCTCATGGCGGGCCGAAAGCGCTAGCAAGTCTCTGCGGCGGTGGAAGGCAAGTCCTTTAGTGTCGCAGCATCCCTCAGAGGCGGCAAACCCGGAGGGAATCGCCCCTGCCTGCCGCCAAATTGTGCAAACACCCGGTTTCGGGACACGAAATCGGGCTCAAAAAACAACATCTGAGTGACTACGAAAGCGGCATTCTCCTCAGAGTGCCAACGAAACCGGGAAATTTTCCCAGATCTGTTGCCAGAGGCGCAAAACACCGCACGCGACCGGATGCCGCAGAATAACCTACTGTTTTTATTGAGTTTTTAGGAACGACCGGAAAATCGAGAGGGTCAAAGGGCCGTCAATCTTTCGTGGCTCAAATGTCACAAGAGGTCCAAAAACCTAGCCGCCTGCTTTGATAGCAATTTACGTTGTCCGGGGAATCCGTATAACCAACATCAGAACTCTCTCAAGGGAGGGACTGTCGCAAAGGCGGCAGTCGGGCACTGGGGGATAACCAACCCATGCAAATCCAGCCTGAGAGTTTGGATGGGACTTTTAATTTAGGGAAGGTGGAGATGGATATGTTCGGGGGACTGAAAAAAACATCCAGCCGCATCACCATCGCGACCGCACTCGGATTGACGCTTGGCGTTTACGCCATGAGCGCCAGCCCGGCGAAAGCCGCGGATTTCGGGGGCGATTGCTGTGCTGATCTTGAAGAGCGGGTGGCTGAGCTAGAGGCAACGACGGTTCGCAAGGGCAATAAGAAGGTGTCCGTCACGATCTCTGGCTGGGTCGTCAAGTCGTTCAACGTTTGGGATGACGGCTTCGAATCCAACTCGGTCGTTGGCGATAAGGACTACGACCTTGGTAGCCGTTTCGCTATCACGGGTGAGGCTCAGATCTCTCCCGGTTGGTCGGCTGGTTACAACATGACTGTTCTGGCGCCGGCCGATGTGTTCGGCTTTGCGTCGAACCAGATCAACGACGACCAGTTCAACAACATCAGCACGCTGTACTCCTACATGTACATCAAGAGCGATAAGTGGGGTACTCTGAACTGGGGCACGCTGAGCCCGGCCTCTGACAACGCAGCGGTTCTGGCCGACGCCTCTGGCACGGTCATCGAATCCAACGCGGTGTTCTTCGAGGGCCCTGGCTTCTTCCTGCGTACGCCCGGTGGAGGCACCAGCGCTCTGACCTGGGGTAACTTCCTCGGCTGCTACGGCATCGGTGGTGCAGGTATCGGTGTCGACTGTAATGGTGTCGCTTATGACGCTGTTCGGTACGACTCGCCGACGATCGCCGGCTTCCGCCTCGAGGCATCTTGGGGTGAGGACGACAAGGGCGACGTTGCTGTCTTCTACAACGGCAACTGGGGCTCCTTCACCACGACCGCTGCGTATGCCTACACGCACACCAGCGGCAATGGTACGGGTCTCCCGATCGCCACGGCAGACTCCGACCTTCACCAGGCCGGTGCTACCGTCATGCACGATCCTTCGGGCCTCGGTCTGTACGGTATGTACCAGTACGAGACGCTGGACCTCGTCGGAGCGCCTGACACCAACGTTTGGTACCTGAAGCCCTTCCTGAAGAAGTCCTTCATGCCGATGGGTGCGACCACCTTCTACGGTGAGTATGGCAACTACGAAGACCAGTACTTCTTTGCCAACGCTGCTCTGGGTGCGCAGGTCTTCGACGGCTCGGAAGTCGAGCGCTACGGTCTGGGTGTGGTCCAGGAGATCGACGCTGCTGCGATGCACCTCTTCGGTCGCTGGCAGCACCAGTCGCTGGACGCGGACTTCAGCGCTGCAGCCGGCGGTGGCTCCTTCGCTACCGAAGACTGGGATCTGTTCCAGGTTGGTGGCGTGATCTTCTTCTAGATCGAACCACAGACGACGAATACGGAAGCCGCCCTTCGGGGCGGCTTCTTTTTTGTCTGCTTGCCTGTCTTTTGCGTGGTGCGCGGGAAGCGGATGCCGCTGGAGGACCCCGGCGAAAGCGGGTTAGCCCGACCTTTCAAGAACATTAACACCGTGCAGGCCGCCGGCCTCGGGCTTGTGTCGGTTCTGACCGACCGCTATCTCTGATGCAGGGAAGAAACAAAGGCGGGCCGTGGCCATCGTCGACGGCGCGAAAGACGTCAATCCATGCAAAAGGAAGTCAAGTCGAACGCGTCTGCCGGACCGGTTCTGAGCGTCAAGAACGTCTCCTACTATTACGGTGAGAAGCAGGCCTTGGACGATGTCAGCTTCGAGGTCCTGCCCGGCAGGGTGACGGCATTGCTGGGGCCGAACGGCGCCGGCAAGACCACGCTCTTCTCGCTTATCACCCGCCTGTTCGATGCGCCTATCGGCCGGATCGAGATCTGCGGGCTGTCGCCGGCCGAAGTGGGCAGCCGGGCGCTCGGACCGCTCGGTGTCGTGTTTCAGCAGCCGACCCTCGATCTGGACCTGACGGTCAAGCAGAACCTCCGCTATTTCGCGGCCTTGCGCGGCATTCCCCGCAAGGAGGCGGACGAGCGCATGGCACGGGCGCTGGATGCGCTGGATATGCGCGAACGGATCGGGGAGCGGGTGCGCTCCCTCAATGGCGGCCATCGGCGCCGTGTGGAGATCGCGCGCGGTATCCTGCACAGCCCTTCCTTAATGCTGCTGGATGAGCCGACCATCGGCCTCGACAATCCCACCCGCATGGCCATCGTGGACCACATCCACCGGCTGGCTGAGGATTCCGGAATCGGGGTGCTCTGGGCCACCCATCTGTTCGACGAGATCGAGCCGGACGACGATCTGATCGTGCTCGACAAGGGACGCATCGTGGCGCGCGGCCGGGCCAAGGATGTCGTCAAGGAGGCGGGCGCGAAAGATCTGGGTGAGGCCTTCAAGACGCTCACCTCCGATCCCGAGGAAGGTATCGCGGCATGAGGACAGGTCATCTGATCCGGGCGTTCAACGGTATCGTCGGGCGCGAGATGCTTCGCTTCCTGCAGCAGCGGGAGCGCTTCTTCGCGGCCATGGTGCGGCCGCTGATCTGGCTGGTCGTGTTCGCAGCCGGGTTCCGCGCGGCGCTGGGCGTCAATATCCAGCCGCCCTATGAGACTTACATCACCTATCAGGTCTATATCACGCCCGGTCTGCTGGCGATGATCCAGCTCTTCAACGGGATGCAGAGCTCGCTATCCATGGTTTACGACCGGGAGATGGGCTCGATGCGCGTGTTGCTGACGACGCCGCTGCCGCGCTCCTATCTGCTGTTCTGCCGGCTGTTCGGCAGTGTGCTGGTCTCCCTGGTGCAGGCCTATGCGTTCTTGTTCGTCGCCTATCTGTTCGGGATCGACCTGCCGTCCGTCTCGGTCAGGCTCTCCGAGGGCGGGCCGCTCTGGACGCTGCCGGATCCGGTGGCTCTGATCACGATCCTGCCGGCGCTGATCCTCACCGGCATGATGTTCGGCGCCATGGGCATGGTGATCTCATCGACCATCAAACAGCTGGAGAACTTCGCCGGCGTGATGAACTTCGTGATTTTTCCGATGTTCTTCGCCTCCTCGGCGCTCTATCCGCTGTGGAAGATGCGGGAGGGCAGCGAGATCCTCTATTACATCTGCCTCTGGAACCCGTTCACCTACGCGGTGGAGCTGATCCGCTTCGCCTATTACCAACAGATCGACTGGGAAGCGCTGGCCGTGGTGGGCGGCTGCACCATCGTCTTCCTGGGGCTGTCGGCGTGGGCCTACGATCCGTCACGGGGCATCCAGCAGCGCAAAGCGGGCGCGGCGGCGTAAAGCCGTGCGTCTTACTTTTGGCTGGCGTCCTGCGTTTGACGGATGTCCTGCCGGTCCTGCGGGAACAGCGTTGCGCGCCTAACCGGTGAAGTTTTCCGGATAACGCTTGAGCAGATCGGAGAAGATCTCCTCGATCATCGCTGGCGTCCGCTCGTTCTGCGGCACGTCGATCGGTATCGTCTCCAGCACATGGGTTGGCCGGGGCGCGAGCAACACGAGCTCGTCGGCCAGCATCACCGCCTCGCGCGGGTTGTGGGTCACCAGCACGGCGGTGGTCGGCCTCGCCTCCCAGACCTCCAGAAGAAGCCGGCGCAGGCGATCTGCGGTCGGCTCGTCCAGGGAGACGAAAGGCTCATCTAGAAGCAGCAGATTCGGCCGGGTGGCGAAGGCGCGGGCCAGCGCCGCCCGCCGTGCCAGGCCGAGGGAAAGCTCGTTGGGGTAGACATCCAGCTTGTCGGCGATGTTGAGGGCGTCGGCCAGGAGGACCATGTCCTCCTCGGTGAACCCTTCATCGGCCACCAGCTCGATATTCTTGCGCACCTTCCGCCAGGGCAGCAGGCGGGGCTCCTGAAACATGAAGCCGATGCGGGTGTCCGCCGGCATGTCGATGCTGCCGTCGAAGCTTTGGTCCAGTCCGGCCAGGACGCGCAGGAAGGTGGTCTTTCCGCAGCCGGACGGGCCCATGAGCACGGTCATGCTCTGGGGCTTTATCTGGAGATGGAAATCGCGAATGACCGAGACCGGCACGCCATCGGCGCCGGTATAGGTCTTCTCCGCAATATCGATCTCAAACCGGCCGGTTTCGCCAACGGGTCGTGTAACGTTCAAAGGGCTGCACCAAGAAAAATTCGATTGCGAGCATCACCGCCACGAAGGCGATCGTGTAGCCGAGGATGGCGGTGACATTGAAGAGCTGAAAGTTGAGATGGAGCTGGAAACCGACGCCGTTGGAGCGGCCGAGCAGCTCCACCACCAGAACGATCTTCCAGATCAGCGAGAGGCCCGTGCGGGACGCGGCAGCGATGTAGGGCTGAAGCTGAGGCAGGAGCACGTGCTTGAGCCGGTCCATGGCCGGCATGCGATAGGCCCTGGCCATCTCGTCCAGACCGGGATCGAGGGAGCGGGCGCCTTCCCGCAAGGTGACGATGACGTTTGGGATCTTGTTCAACGCCACGGCGCCGATGGCCGCCACCTCGGTCAGGCCGAACCACACATAGGCCAGGATGATGATCACCAGGGCCGGGAGGTTCAAAAGCACGATGAGCCACGAATCCAGCCATCGGTTCAGAATGGCCGACTCGCCCATGGCGATGCCGATGACGCAGCCGATCACCATGGCGATGACGAAGGCCGCCGCGACCCGCCACAAGGTGATGCCGAGCTCCGAGAGGAGCGGCCCATCCACGGCCTCTTCGATGGTGAAGGCCATCACCTCCACGGGCCCGGGCAGCAGCTTGCTGTCGGCGATATAGGCTGCAAGGAACCAGACCGCGACAAAGCCCAGGAAGGAGATCAGCGTTACCACGGGCCCGGACTGGGTCCAGGGGAGCGTGGTCCGCCGGGTTTTTGCGTGGGTGAGGGTCACGAGCCTTTGCCGATCCAGAAGGTGCCGGGCGCGAGCTGCTCGCTCGGACCCACCAGGCGCTCGCCGCCGAGCTCACGCAGGAATTGATAAAGCACCTTGGCGTCCGCTTCGTTCTGAGTGGTGGTCCGCTCAGGGATGCCTTCGCGGTAGCGCCGGCGGAGCGCTTCGAAGGTGGCTTCGTCCTCGGCCTTCATCATGGGGCGCAGACGGTCCCAGGCCTCGTCGGAAGTGGCGAGAAGCTCGTTGGCGGCAGAAGCGGCCTCCAGGAACCCGTCGATGGCCTTGGGGTTGTCCTCGGCCCAATCTTCGCTGAACACAAATCCGACCATGGAGACCTCGCCCTTGGCGCCGAGCTCCTCGACGACGTCCTCAAGCCCGATCAGCTCGCTGAAGCCCTTCGCTTCGAGACGCGCGGCGTAGGGCCAGTAATTCAATACGGCGTCGAGCTCGCCTTGGATCGCTTTTTCGGAGAGCAGGGGCGGGGCGCCGTAGACCTGGCGGGTCTCTGTCCGGAGGTCGATATTGGCCGTGCGCTTGGCATAGGACACGATGAGCAGCCAGCTCTTGTCGAGGGGACCACCGGCGATGCCGAGAGTCTTGCCCTTCAGGTCGCCGAGGGTCTGGATCGGCGAATCCGGCGGCACCATGATGGCGCCGAGCGCCGTGGTGAAGGGCGAGAAGGTGAAGTCCGATCCGCTGGCGCGCTCGCGGGAGACCCAGAGCCAGTCGGTGGCGATGATGTCGACTGAGCCGCCCTGGAGGCCCACGGCGGTGGCCTGGTTGCTGGCGAGCGGCAGCATGTCGAGCTTGATGCCGGCCTTCTCGTCGAGCTTGTAGTGCTGGATCGTGTCGAGGAGCCAGCTCACGGTGCCGAACTTCAGAACCCCGACGGAGATCTCGTCGTCTTGCGCGGATGCGGCGCGGGCGAATGGCAGCACCGTTACGAAAAGCAGAAAAGCGACAATGAGATTACGCAACGGTCACTCCTTCGGTGCAGTTGAATTGGCGGTATCGGCGGCTTCCGGCTTGTCGTTCACCGCTTTGAGGCGATAGCCGTGACCGCGGACGGTTTCCAGCAAGGGCTCCTTCTCCTCCGTGTCGATCTTGCGCCGGAGCCTGGCGATATAGACGTCGACCACGTTGGTGAGCGGATCTTCGGAGTAGCCCCAGACCTGATTGAGGATGCGAGTGCGGGAGAAGACCCGGCCCGGCGCGCCCATGAGAAGCTCCAGGATGGCGAGCTCCTTGGCGGTCAGCTTGATGGTCTCGCCTGCGCGGGTGACCTCGAGGGCGTCCCGGTCCAGCACGAGATCGGCGACCTGCAGCTTGTTGGAGCTCGGCGCGAAATTGTGGGAGCGCCTAACGAGCGCTTCCATGCGGGCCAGCAGCTCGTCGAAATCGAAGGGCTTGGGCAGGTAGTCGTCGGCGCCGATCTTCAGGCCTTTGATCTTGTCCTCAAGGGTGTCCATGGCCGTCAGCATGAGGATGGGGGTGTGGTTGCCCTCAGCGCGCAGCCGCTGGCAAACGTCGTAGCCATGCATGTCGGGCAGCATGAGGTCGAGGACGATCACGTCGAACTCGCCACCCTTGGCCACCTCGATCGCCTCGCCCCCGGCGGGCGCGACCGTGACGCCGTGGTTCTCCGCCCGCAGCCCCCGGTCGATGAAATCTGCGACCCGCGGCTCGTCTTCTACCAGCAATACGTTCACGTCTGCGCCTCCGCTTTTCCGGCGGACTTCGCCTTTGAGTTGATGGTTTTGGCCGAAGGTTTGCCCGCGCTCTTGGAAGGCGCCGTGCCGGTTTCGTCGGCCGGCAAGGTGACGATGACTGTGGTGCCTTTCCCCAGGCGACTCTGCATCTTGATCTCTCCCTTATGGGCTTCGACGATGGCCTTCGCCAACGGCAGGCCGAGGCCCATTCCTTCTTCGTTGTGATCGGTCGCGTTGCCGCCTCTGCGGAAGCGTTCGAAAACGCTTTCGAGTTCCTCTGGGGCGATGCCGATTCCGTCATCGACAAATCGCGCGGTCAGGATATCGCGGTTGCGCGTCAGGCTCACCTTCACGGCGCCTTTGGTCTTGGAGTAGCGGATCGCGTTGTCCAGCACGACTCCGAAAAGCTGGCGGAGCCGCGCGGGGTCGCCATGCATGCGGGTATTCTTCGCCTTGCTCTCGAAGCTCACCTCGACGCCCTTGGACTTCGCGACGACGGAGATATCGTCGCAAACCCGCGCCAGCAGCTCGGCCAAGTCGATATCCTGTACATTCATCTTCGCGGCGCCGGCGCCCTGGCGGGCGATGAAGAGCAGGTCGTTCACCAGAACCGAGAGATGCTTCGCCTGCTGCACGATGCGCTCGATGGAGTGCTTGTATTCGGCGATGCGCTTGGTCTTGCCGCGCAGGGTGATCTCGCCCTCGCCGCGGATGATGGTGAGCGGCGTGCGCAGCTCGTGGCTGATATCGGCGAAGAAGCCGCGTCGGGTCTCGTCGATATGGCGCAAGGATTCGTTGGCCCGGCGCAGCTCCTCGGTGCGCTCGGCCACCATGGTCTCCAAATTGGCGTGGGCGGCTTCCAGGGCCTTTTGGTGAGCCTGAAGGTCGGCGGCCATCTGGTTGAAGCTCTGGCCGAGATCGGCGAACTCGTCGCGGCCGGTAATGGCGATGCGGTGAGAGAGATCGCCTTCCGCCAGGGAACGGGTGCCGCGCAAGAGCTCCGCAAGGGGCGCGCGCAGTCGGTGCAGCAGCAAGATCACCAGTCCGAGCGTGGCCAGGATGGCGATGCCTGCATGGATCTGGCTGATCCGCTCCAGGCGGGCGAGAAGCTGGGCGGCGTCGGCGTCGATGCGGGCCACTTCGGCCGTCTCGTCGGCGACGGCCGCCTCCACCAGCTCGTTGAGCTTCTTGTCGATGCCGCCCTTGAGAAGCTCGATCAGGCGCTGCCAGGCGATATCGGGCCGGCCGCGGCTTCTGAGCTGCTCGACTTCGGCGAGCTGATCGAGCGTATGCTGGAACTCTCGCTTGATGGCATTGAGGCGGATGAGTTCCTCGTTCTCGACCTCGGCCTCTTCGGGGCCGACCAGCTGCATCTCCCGGCGGCTTAGCTCCTCCAGGGTGGAGAGGTCGGATTCGATGACTTTCTCAAGATAGGCGGCGCCGAAGGGGCGTTCGGATGTCCCGGTCAGCAGCGTGTCCGTCCAGGCCTTGAAGAGCTGACGGCTATGGCGGGAGAGCTGGAGCTGGTGCTCCAGCTCCTGGTGGGCGATGCGCGATCGCTTCAGGTAGTCGTGGGACTGGGCAACGCCCCAATAGGCGAGACCTGCTGCCGATAGGGAAAGCATCAGCAATACCCCGGCCGTAAGCAGCAGCTTGGTCTGATAACGCATTGCAAATCTCGCGCTCTGAGACCCGGCACCGGCGGCGGTTCCGATCTCCCGCCCCAGCGTCGCTGCCAGGCAGTCATCATGTGCCTCTCAGGCCAGACAATCCTCTTCCCCTCTATACCTCATTTTCCCGGTGTCCTGCCGAGGGTTGCAGGCGATGGTAATTAGATTTTCATCTGGACTTCATCTGCCATTCATCTCGGTTGTGGGGAAGAGGCCCGGAGCACCGAAACTTGTGGCTTTCGGGCCACCCGATGCCAAATCTTCCCGGCGCTATTGCCACGATCTCCGTTTTTCCGTTTGCGCGCCTCAGGCGCGTGGCTAGGCTGTGCACAAATCGTCGGCAAGGCGATCTATGGTTCCTAGGTTTGGCTGTCGGGGGGAGCCGCTTGAAACCGCTTCGGATTGTATCGCGTCAGAAGAGGGAGAGCGGAGCCGTGGTTGCTGTTGCCGCGGCTACGGTAATCGCGTGCGCGTCATCGGCGGCACATGCCGAGTTCGAAATTCCACAAGTCAACGCGGAGGCCGGCTCGATCGAAGCGGAATATCGCGGTGCGACTCATGACGGCCTCCTCTTGGCCGAGCCCGGCGAGGAAGCGTCTCTCGAACAGAGCCACGAGCTGGAGTTCCAGCTCGCGCCGGCCGATTGGTGGATGTACCGCATCACGCCGGGCCTGACCCAGCCCATGGGCGGTGACCTCCAATACACCGATTTCAACTTCGAGACGCAATTCGTGCTGCTGCGCCGCCCGCCCGAGGGGCTCGGGGTGGCGTTCATGTTCGGCTACACCCACTACTTGAACGACCTGCAGGATCTGCCCGACGAATACGAATACGGGCCGATCATCGAATATGCGACCGGCGACTGGCTGCTCACCCTCAACCCGCTGCTGACGGGGCTGAGGGGCAGGGACGCCTCGAGCGCGACCGGCTTCGAATATGCCGCTCAGCTGCAGTACCGCTTTGCCAAGCATTGGGCGATTGCAGCCCTTGCCTTCGGCGAAATCGAAAATCTCTCCGACAGCTCGCCCTTCGAGGATCAGGTCCATCGGGCCGGGCCGACGCTCTATCTGCTCCTCGGTGAGGAGGAGTTCGACGAATTTGCGGAGGAGGAGGCGGGAGACGAGCCGGAGACGGCCTGGAAGATCGGGCTCGGCGCCTTGTTCGCGCTCACGCCCGCGACAACGGATCTCTCTTTGAAAGCGATGGTGGCCCTTGAGTACTGAGTGCAACAGATGGATCGCCAGGGGCGGTCTCGCGGCAGCCGCAGGTCTGGTGTTGGCGATGTTGCCGTCGGACGCCGCGCGCGCGGAATTCGAGGTCCAGGAATCCACGATCGATGCGGGCGAGATCCAGCTGCAATATCGCGGCGCGGGCCATACGGGTCTGGCGGCGGCGGAAGAGGACGAAGACGAGAAGCCGCTGCGCCAGAGCCAGGAGTTCGAGCTGCAGATGAGCCCGACGAGCCACTGGCTACTCGCGTTCACGCAAGGCTACACGGTGCCCGATGGCGAGACCTTCGAGATCAACGCTATCGAGTTCGAGACCCAGGTCGAGATCATTACCCTGGAGGGCGACGGCATCGGCTTCGCGATGCAGGGGGGCATCGAACGAGGCGTTGGCAATGCGCCGGAAGGCTCGGGAGATTTCCATTTCGGGCCGATCTTCGAATACGGCCGGGGCGACTTTCTGCTCACCAACGACATTCTGTTCTTCGACGAGTACGGGCCAGACAGCGAGAACGGGGTGTGGGGCGTCGAATACAGCCTGCAGGCAGCCTACAACGTCACGGACCGGCTGATGCTGGCGCTCGAAGCCTTCGGCGAGGCAGAGGATATCGCTTCCACGTCCTTCCAGGAGCAGGAACATTATATTGGTCCCGCCTTCTATTTCACGTGGGGCGAGGACGACGACGAGGCGCTGATAGAGGAGTCAGAACGCGGCGTGCCGGGGAAATATGACGAGTTCACCGTGAGCTTCGGCGTGCTGTTCGGGTTGACGGAGGCGAGCTCGGACGTCGCGGCGAAGGTCTTCGTCGGCTACGAGTTCAACTAGCCCGCATCGTTTCCGGCGCTAACGCCGTTCGCGGACGCTGAAATTGTAGGGCACCACCAGGGTAAACTTCTGATTGCCCCAATCTTTCGGGATCGCAGGGAAGGGAGCTGAGCGCTCGATGGAGGCGATGGCTGCCTCATCCAGCACCTTGGAGCCGGAGCTCTTCTTGATCTCGCGGAAGATCAGCTCGCCGTTCCGGTTGACCGTAAAGCGCACGAGCACCGTGCCGGCGAAGCGCGAGCGCGGATTGACCTTGTTCTTCTCCAGATGGGTGCGCAGCGAGCCGATATAGGCGGTCTGGCTCGTGGTCTTGCCGCCGGTACGCTCCTCACCGGAGCTCTGCATCTTCTGGACCGTGGTTTCCTGGAGGATGGTCGCGACCTGGGGGGGCGGCGGCGGCGTCGCCTCCTGCACCTCCGGATCGACCTCGACCTCTTCCGGCGGATCCTCTACCGGCTCCACCTCCGGCTGGATATCGAGCTCCTGCTCCGGGCCTTGCTCGGATTCGATGACCTCGGTGTTCTCCAGCGGCTCCACCTCCTTGGGCGGGGCGGGCGTCGGCTCGGTCAGCTCTGCCGTCTCGATTGGCTCGGTGGTTGGCACCGGCGGGCTCGGCTGAGCCGCCTGCGGCGGCGGCGCCTCGACCGGCTCAAGAGAGATTTCGTCCTGACCCAGGGCGGACAGGCCTTCGATGGCGACGCCCTGCTCGACGACGAGAAGATCCTCGCCGGAGCCTTCCTGCAGAGCTTCGCCGCCGGGCTTATAGAGGAAGAACGCGGCGAGGCCCACGTGGAGACTCAGCGAAATCAGCCATGTCAAAAGACGGATCATTGGAATAGGCCGTTATCTGTCGGCCGCTTGACCGTTCACTCCTCGCCGCCCGGCTTGGGCTGCGACAGCAGCGAGACGCGGCCATAACCGCTGCGTCCCACCATGCCGAGAATGTCCATCACGTTGCCGTAGACGCTCGCCTTGTCGGCCCGCACATAGACGACCGTGTCGCCCTCTTCGGCGCGAAGGGACTGGAGCCGCGGTATCAGATTGTCCTGGGTCACCTGCTCGTCGCGGATATAGAGCTCGCCGTCGGCGGTGAGCGAAACGATCATCGGCTTTTGCGGATTGCTGACCCGGGTGGCGCTGGTCTGCGGCAGCTCGACCGGCACGCCCGCCATCATCAGGGGCGCGGCCACCATGAAGATGATCAAGAGCACGAGCATCACATCCACCATGGGCGTGATGTTGATCTCGGCCATGGGCTGATAGCCGCCGCCTTCCTGGCCCCCGCCGCCATTGCCGACGAACATAGCCATTATTCGGCAGCCTTTCTGACCGCGGGCCGGCCATGGGGAATGCGCCGGGCGATCTCCATGACGGAGCTGTTGGCGCGATTCGAGGCCCGGCCGAGGGAGACGGCGATCATGTTGTAGGCGACCACCGCGGGGATAGCCGCGGCGAGGCCCAGCGCGGTGGCGATCAGCGCTTCGGCGATGCCCGGCGCCACGACGGCAAGGCTTGTATCCTTGGCGTTCGCGATGGCCGTGAAGCTGTTGACGATGCCCCAGACGGTGCCGAACAGGCCGATGAAGGGCGCGGCGGAGCCGGTGGTGGCCAGGAACGGCAGCCCGGTCTCCAGTTTCTGCAGGTCGACCCGGAGCGCTGCTCTCATGGCATGCTCCAGCCGGCCGCGAAATTCGGTCAGGGATTCGTTGCCGAAGGTGCTGGCCTCTTCCTCGGCCTCGGCCGCGTTCAGCACATCGGCCACCAGACCGCGCTGGCTATGGGCCGGCGGCACCGTGCCATCGGGCTGATGGGCCACGCGGGCCAGCCGTTTGATCTGGCGGTTCAGTGCGGCCACACGGATGATCTTCTCGAAAATGATCGCCCAGCACGCCACGGAGGCGAGGACGAGCATGATCATGACCCCCTTCACCACGGGGTCGGCGGCCATGACGAGGCCGTAAACTGTGAAGTCCGGAGAGCCGGTTGCGATATGCTCCACGTCAGTCGCCCTTACTTAGTGAGTTCCGCGTCGGCGCGGGTTGAAACGGAAAGGCCGGAGAAGCAGTCGTCGATGGCGCCGCTATCGGTGCTGCACTCCATGATGTCGTTGATCAGGAAGCTTCCGATCTCCTCGCAAGCGGTGTCTGCAATGTCGAAAAGCTTGACCAACGTCTTCTCCGGGCGAATGGGTCCGAGATCGATGGCGAAGCGGTGGCCGATGATCCCGTCGGTACGAAACTCAATCAGATCCAGCTTGAAGCTTTCATAATGGCGGTCACCCTGATTCCGGATGACGACATAGGCGCGGCAGCTGTCTCCTTGCTGCACCAGCTTGTTCAGCTCCAGGGCAACGCCGCCGGTCTCGGATGCCGTTTCCGGCGACTCGGCCGCCGCGGATGTCTCGGCTGCGGCGCCGGAGTCCGGCGCCGTCTCGTCGGCCTGTTGCGCGAGGCTCGCGCCCGAACCGGCGAGGAGCAGCATCGCGGCCAACCACAAGCCTCTCAGGCCTTGGCGCAACATCCCTTGTCGAGAAATCGCATTCGAAGCTGCTGAGGCCGCCTTTCGGCGCGAAGACGATTTAAAGCACATTATCGGACGACCCACGCGATACACATCCCTAGATCCGGCCGTATTCTTCTCCGTCATCGCGATGATAGACGGCGACGCTACGGGTGGCGGCTCGGTCCGCCATTTCTCTCATTTGGGACGGGACAGTCTTCCCCGTCCGGAATTCCACTGTTCCGGGTCTTCTTCAGTGTCCGCGCGCGTCTTGCGACACTGCGCCGACGCTGGAAGACCGCGGCAATGGGTAGCGGGAGTTCCCAAACGAATCAACTACCTTGGAGGGTGGGCGGATCGGACATGGCATGGGATTGGGGGGCTGTCGGGGTGCGGCAAAGCCCTTGCCAAGCTATTGAAAAGCAAGCCTTGACCGGAGCGGCTGGCAAGCGAATTACCATGTTTTCCCGACGGTCATGGGATGGCGTTAATAGATACTTCATGTTCTATTCACTTTGAAACTGCGACATTATCGCAGAGCACCGAGCGTCGGTTTTGGGGGGCGATTCGGGGCGCGAAAGCAGGGACGCATCGCCAAAGAGCGAACGGGAACCAAAGGCTGGGGGAAAGGCCAAGAGTTCCCTTAAAGAACAATTACAAGCTGTTTTGCCAGCGCTGACGAACATTCCCTCCCTTACTGCCGAATGACATCGGTCCAAGAATCAGTGCCGCCGGGCATAAGAAAATTCGGCGGGCGTCACGGACTGCAGGGGGTTGAGAATGGCTATCAGGGGGTTGGGGCTTGGCGTCCTTTTGAGCGGATTTCTGCTGATGCCGGAGGGCCTGCGCGCGCAAGAAGGCGAGCGTGAGGGCGAAGGCGGGCAGCTCGAGCAAGAGGTTCAGGCGACGACGACCGAAGGCGACGCAGAGGTTCCGCCGGTCGAGGTCATTCAGGAGCATGAGCAGCCGGTCGAGCCGGCGCCCGCTCCGCGCCAGGAGACAACGCGCGCCCCGCGGCCAGCTCCGGCGCCGGCTCCAGTTCCTGCCGTTGCGGTTCCAGTGGAGCCTGCTCCGCTTGAGCCCGAACTCGTTATCCCCAATCAGATCGTGCAGCCGCTGCCGGAATATTATGGTCCCGCGAGCGGCGTCGGGAATTACGAGCGTACGATGGAATCGGCGCAAAGCCCCATTGTGCCCACCGACGGCATCGTGCCTGGCGATCTGATGGATTTCTCCAGCGCCGCGAGCCGCATCACCCGACAGAGCATCAACGAGCAGGATCCGCTCTCCACCAGCGATATTGTCTCCAAGGCGCCGGGCGTGGCCATCATCAACGACGACGGCTTGGGCCGCCACGGCGGCATCAGCATTCGAGGCACCCCGGCGCGGCGCTCGCGCAAAGTGGGTGTCATGGAAGACGGCCGCTTCATCAATCAGAGCATCTGGCTCGATCCGTCGACCCATTACATTCCGCCGCCCGAGCGTATCGAATCGGTCGAGGTGCTGCGCGGCACCAATATCGTCTACGGTCCGAACAACAATTCGGGCATGGTCAACTTCCGCAACCTGCAGCCATTCGGTCCGAACGAAACCGTCGTGTCGGGCGAAGGCGGCACGGTGTCGCTCGGCGGATCGGACCCCGAAGATTCCTCGGCCGCCAAATGGCACGTGCACACACGGCAAAGCACCGATAATTGGGGCATCGTGCTGTCCTATACCGGTGCCAACGCGGCCGGCGCGTGGGACAGCGAGCGGTTGCGCTACCACGATTTCTACGGCGCGATCGGCTGGCAGGGCGAGAAGTCCGACTTCACCTTTTCAACCGTCTATTTCGCGCAGCGCGACAATTACGACGAGTCGAACCTCGAAGGGGACGACGACGGCGCTCCGGGCGAAATCGAACGGGAATTCTTCAACGACTTCAAGCACTGCAAGACGTGCTTCAACCCTGGTTCCGTACTCAACGAATACAACGCCGATATCCTGCTCATGCAGGGTGTCTACAACTACTATCTGGACCAGGACACGACAGTGTCGGCCCGGGTCTATGGCCAGATAGTGGAGCGGAGCCGGTTCTTCAATCTCGAGGAGGAAGATCCTCGCGCTGCCGACGGCAGTCTGAGGCCGGTCATCGCCGAGGAAGACGGCGAGCTCGTCGCCCTGGCAGCCGAAGGCTCGATGCAGGGCAATCCGCGAAGCTTCGACCATATCGGTACGGAGTTGCGCACGGAGCTCGCCAACCGGCCCTTCCTGTTCGGACTCAATCAGGACATGCAGGTCGGCGTGCGCTACGAGCATCACGAGTTCAAAGATCGCAGCTTCGTCGGACGTCAGGGGCAGATCCTCGACGGCTTCGACTCGCAGGGGCTCGATGTCTGGAATCGTGAGTTCAAGGCCGACGCCTTCTCCGCCTTCATCCAGTCCGACATCGCCGTCAACGACCGGCTCAATCTGGTCCCCGGTGTGCGGCTTGAGCATTATCGACTCTCTCGTCTGACGAACGTCCTCACGACGGACGACGAGGAAGGCGAGGGCGCGGAGTGCGCGCCGCTCGGCGATGCCGACGAGTGCATAATCTACGAGAACTACGACGACGATCCCTTCAAGGAAGGCTTCACCCGGACCCATGTGCTGCCTGCCATGGCGTTCGCCTACGGGTTCGGCGGCAAGGACCTGCCTGCCGATTACGGTTCGAAGTCCCTGAGCAATTCGGAAATCGAGCCGACGCACACCACTACGCTATATGGCGGTTATCACCGTGGCCTGACCATGCACGTGCTGCGTGAGGTGACCTTCCCAACGGGCAGCGAGCTTGGCGACAATTACCAGCTTGGCGTGCGGTCCGTGGCGGTGAAGGGGCTCACCTTCGATGTTGCTGGCTTCCATCAGAGGATCCAGGACTACCAGTTCGCCAGCGAGATCGATCTGGCGGGCGACAGGACCTTCGACTCCGTGGACGAGGTCGAGGTGAATGGCTTTGAAATCTATAGCCGGCTCGACTCGCGGCCCTTCACCGGCTGGAAGCTCAATCCCTACGCGGAAGGCAGCTTCACCTACGCCGATACGACGGTCGCGAGGGGCACAAGCCTCAACGGAGACGACGAGCTGGTGTCGGTCGCGGGTAATGAGATCCCCGAATTCCCGCGGGAGTTCGCTTATCTCACCGCGGGCATCGAGAGCACGTCAGGCTGGAACGCGAGCGTGAGCTGGATCTATCGCGGTTCGTTCTACACCGACATCTTCAACACGCCACTCGGCGGTGATCCTGAAGGTGAGGCGGGCACGGTCCCGAGCGTTTGGTTGCTCGCTGCGCGGGCGAACTACACGATCCCGGACACAAACATGGTGCTGTACGTCTCGGGCGAGAACCTGACCGACGAACTTTATATCACTGACCGCGCCGACGGGATTAAGCCCG
This sequence comes from Methyloligella solikamskensis, assembly GCF_042676065.1. Lineage (NCBI taxonomy): Bacteria > Pseudomonadati > Pseudomonadota > Alphaproteobacteria > Hyphomicrobiales > Hyphomicrobiaceae > Methyloligella > Methyloligella solikamskensis. Next base: position 979,137 of record NZ_JBHTJO010000001.1, read on the forward strand.
GTATCGGCCGGACCGTCATGGGCGGAGCAAGATTCCAATGGTAAGGGGGTTGAGAATGATTATCAGGGGGTGGGGACTATGCGTCCTCCTAGCCGGATTGCTTCTGTTGCCGGTTGCTGTGCAGGCGCAGGACGGCACTCCAGAACAGCAAGAGGTTGAGACAACGGCGCCGGAAGCTGCCGAAGCCGAAGGTGAGGCCCAGGTTCCAGCGGTGGAGGTCATCCAAGAGCAACCTCAGCCGGAGCCCGCGCCCCAACCGCAGGTGACGCGTGCACCGCGTCCGGCACCTGCACCGCCAACGCCACCACCACCGGCCGAGCCTGTGGCGGCTCCCGTCGAGCCGTTCGAGTTGGATCAGTCCATTTCGACACTGCCGCCGAGCGGTGGCATTGCCATGTCTCCGGTCAAGGGATCCGAAATCCCGGCCAAGCTCGTTCCCAGCGCCTTCTCGTATGTGAACGGCGAGGCCTTCGGCCGGCAGGATTACGTGGATCCGCCGGCTGAGATCCTGGAGCAGCAGGTTCCGGGCGTGGTCCAGTCGGATCTGCAGGGCAACGAGTTCCAGACCAACATCCAGTTCCGCGGCTTCGAGTCCTCGCCTGTGCAGGGCGTGGCCCAGGGCCTGGCGGTCTATCAGAACGGCGTCCGGATCAACGAAGCCTTCGGCGATATCGTGAACTACGACTTCCTGCCGGAGATCGCGATCCAGGATATGACCATCATCACCGGCAACCCGATCTACGGCCTGAACGCCCTGGGCGGCGCGCTGACCATTCAGATGAAGGACGGCTTCAGCTATCAGGGCGCCGAAGTGGTGACTCTGGGCGGCTCATTCGGCCGTGTGCAGGGCAATGCCCAGGTGGGTATGCAGAGCGGCAACTGGGCGGCCTATTTCGCCGCCGAGCGCATCAAGGACCAGGGGTATCGCGACTTCTCCGAATCCGACCTGCGCCGCATGTATGCCGATGTCGGTTTCCGCAACAGCAAGGGCGAGTTCCACGTCAACTTGACCGCGGCCGACACCTCCTTCGGTGTCACGGCGTCCGCGCCGATCCAGCTGCTGGCGGTCGACCGGGAGCGGACCTTCACCTCGCCGCAGACGACGGACAACAAGATGATCATGCCGTCGATCAACGCGAGCTATAACGTGAACGACAACATCACGGTGTCGGGTCTCGCCTATTATCGCCGCTTCGAGCAGAGCCACGACGACGGCAACATCTCCGAGGCCGAGCCTTGCGACGACGATCCGGGCATCCTCTGCATGGAGGGTGAGGAGGCCACGGATATCACCGGCAACCTCATCCCGACGCCGGACGGCGAGCTCGGCTCCATCGACAGCACCGGCCAGACGGCGGATAGCTGGGGCACGGCCATCCAGATGGCCAACGACGCCGATCTCTACGGCCACGGCAACCACTTCATCGTGGGCGCCAGCTACGACCATGGCCAGGTGACCTTCAATGCGCAGAGCGAGCTGGCGGTCTTCCAGCCGCGCTTCGTGGTCACGCCGACGGGCACGACCTTCGGCGGTCCCGACGAAGTGGCACCGAAGCTGATCGACACCGAGAATACCTATGTCGGCCTCTACATCACCGACACGTTCGAGGTGAACGACCGGTTGGCGGTTACCGTCGGTGGCCGGTACAACTACGCCAGCATCGAGCTGACCGACCTGACCGGCGAGGATCCGGCGCTGAACGGGACGAACACCTATGAGCGGTTCAACCCGGCGGCCGGCCTGACCTATCAGCTGACGCCCGGCATCACCGCTTACGGCGGCTACTCCGAAGCGAACCGCGCGCCGGTTCCGGCGGAGCTCGCCTGTTCCGATCCGGAGCGTCCCTGCCTGATCGAGAGCTTCCTGGTGGCCGATCCGCCGCTGGAGCAGGTGGTCTCGAACACCTGGGAGCTGGGTCTGCGGGGCGAGAACATCGCCACCGATGGCTCCTCCAAGCTGACCTGGAACGCCGGTCTGTTCCGCACCTACAACAATGATGACATCATCACTGTGGTGACGAACTCGACCCGCGGCTACTTCCAGAACGGCGCCGATATCCTGCGCCAGGGCATCGAGGCCGGTCTGACCTATCAGACCAGCAAGTGGCAGGCTTACGCCAACTACGCCTATATCGATGCGACCTACGAGTCCGACTTCATCCTCAATGCGCCGGACAATCCTTCGGCACGTGAAAGCATCTGCGACGCGTCAGACTTTGAAGAGGAAGAAGAAGAGGGCGAAGAGGAAGGCGAGCTGGCCTGTATCGCAGTCCGGCCTGGCGACAAGCTTCCCGGCATTCCGCCGCACCGCTTCAAGGCCGGCATGGACTACTGGGTGACCGACAAGTGGAAGGTCGGCGGCGACATCATCGGTGTCAGCAGCCAGTACTTCTTCGGCGACGATGCGAACCAGCAGCCGCAGCTCGATGGCTACTGGCGGGTGGATCTGCATACGAGCTATCAGATCACGCCGCGGATCCAGCTCTTCGCACTCGCCAACAACGTCTTCGACAAGGAGTACGGCGTGTTCGGGACCTTCTTCAATCTTGCCGGCGGCAACGAGGGTGCCGAAGCCGACCCCGATCTGGGCGAGGACTTCTTCACCAACCCGCGCACCATCACTCCGGCCCCGCCGGCGGTTATCTACGGCGGTGCCAAGATCGCGCTCTGGTAGAGCGGTTTGATTACCCGGGCGGGGCCCCTAATCCCGCCCGGGCACCTTTACTGAAAGACCCTGAGCTACTCTGGGCCTCCGGCGAAAACCGGGGGCCCTTCTTTCATGAACGGGCCATTAAGTGGCTTGACGGGCATGCGTCACATTGGCCATGCAACAGGCGCTATGCAGATCAAGGTTTTAGGATCGGGCGCAGGCGGTGGCCTGCCGCAATGGAACTGCGCGGGGCGGAATTCCGCAGGCGTGCGGGAAGGTGTGGCCGGTTTGCGGGCGCGGACCCAATCGTCGCTGGCCGTGAGCGCCAACGGCAAGGATTGGGTGCTGCTGAACGCGACCCCCGATCTTCGCCAGCAGATCAACGAGACGCCGGAGCTTCATCCCGATCCGAAGGGGCCGGTGCGCAACAGCCCGATCAAGGCCGTGGTGCTGACCAACGGCGATGTGGATCACGTTGCCGGTCTGTTGAACCTTCGTGAGGGCCAGCCCTTCACCATCTATGGCAGCGAGCGGGTGCTGGGCGTTCTGGCCGAGAACTCGATCTTCAACGTCCTTAACCCTGAGATTGTCGATCGCGTGCCCATGAAGCTGGGCGAGGCGTTCGCGGTGGAGGGGCCGAACGGCCCCGTGGGCCTTGAGGTCGAAGGCTTTGCTGTGCCTGGCAAGGTGGCGCTCTACCTGGAAGACGAATCCGCGGGCGAGGATTTCGGCACCCAGGAAGGCGACACGATCGGTCTGAAGGTGACCGATACGAGCTCAGGCGACCATTTCTTCTACGTTCCCGGCTGCGCCCAGGTGGACGATGCCCTGAAGGAGCGTCTCAAGGGTGCACCGCTCGTCTTCTTCGACGGGACGCTGTTCACCAATGACGAGATGCTGCGCCAGGGCATGCTCCAGAAGACCGGGGAGCGGATGGGCCATATGAACATGTCGGGCCCGACGGGCACGCTTGCCGCCTTCGAGGATCTCGATGTGGCGCGGAAGGTGTTCATCCACATCAACAACTCCAATCCGGTCCTGCGCGAGGATTCGGAGGAGCGTGCGGCTGTCACGAAAGCCGGTTGGGATGTCGCCTTCGACGGGATGAAGCTGGAGCTCTAGGGCGTTCGGCTTGGCCTGCTGACGCAGTGCGGCGGCGCCGGATCAGCCGGTCTGGCTTTCCGTGCTGCGGGTACCTTCAAAGAAAACCACGTTACTTTCATCGGCCTCCGGCTCCGGATCGGCATCGGCGGGATGTGCCGCTTCCGCGGCGGCATTCCAGCGCGCTTCGATCCGGCCGATGAAGGTCTTGGGCTTGTCGGCGAAGAGGCGGGCGCCCAGGGCTTTGGCCTCGGCGCGCATGGCTTTCTGCTCCTTGCGGCAGCGCTTGACGAGCTTCTCGGTCTCGTCGGTCCCGCCGAAATTCATGGCGGGGGCCGCGGCGAGCTGGTGCAGATTTGCGAGGTCGTGATCGTCGCCGAGCATCTTGGCCAGGCTATGCACGTGCTCGGCCCGGGCTTCCAAGGTCGCCGGCCAGCAGGGGCTGAGCAGCTGGAGCTGACGCCAGTGGCGCTGCACCTGCTTGCGCCATTCATGCAGCGCTTCGTCGGTCTTCTCCTTGAAGGCGGCGCGATAGGCGTCCCGGCAGGCGCGGTACTGTTTCTTCGCGCCCTCGCCGATGGGTTCGAAATTGTCCGGAAACACGGAAAGCTTTGCCAAGGTAGGGCGCAGGCGGTCGAGATCCTCCCGCGCTTCCACCACGGGATCCGCGCCACCGTTCTCGATCTTAGCCCGGCGGTTCTCCAGCCATTCGCGCATCTGTCCGAAAATCTCGCTCTGGGCCAGCTTCGGCCATTTCCGCTCGAGCTTGTCCAGGGTCTCGATGAGGGCCTGGGCATCGCGGGCGGGAGACAGCTCCCGGCCGATATCGCGAAGGCGAGATTGCAGATATTCGAAAAGCGGCACCGGAATGCCCGGCTCGATCAACTGGAGCAGAGAGCGCAGCCGCTTGAGGCATTTGCGGGCGTTGTGGATACCAGCATGGATGTCGTCGTCGGCAAGCCAGGATCGCGCGCTGTCCAGCTCGCTGAGAGCCACCTGGCGGACACTATGGGTAACCGGCAGTGCCGGATCGAGACTGTAACCCATCCCAGCTACTCCTACGCGCGGCGTAAAAATTCCCTTATGGGCGTGCCGCTCAGAATATCCCGGCACTATAGAGTTTCAGCGGTCTTCTCGCCACCTCTCAGTAGCGGCGATCCATTGTCGCGTCCGGGCCTCCGGATTCTGGTCCGTTACGATATCTGTGATGACGGATGCGCTGTCCGCGCCCGCCTCCAAAACGCCGGCCGCCCGCTCCACGGTGATCCCGCCGATGGCGACCAGAGGACAATCCAACGCCGCACGCCATTGTTTGATCCGTGCCAGGCCCTGGGGCGCCCAGGGCATCTTCTTCAGCTTGGTCTCGTAGACCGGGCCGAGAGCCACGTAGTCGGGCTCGGCTGCCTTGGCGTTGCCGAGCTCTTCGAGGGAATGGCTGCTGATGCCCAGCTTCAACCCGGCGCGTTTAATGGCGCCGAGATCGGCTGCCGCCAAATCCTCCTGGCCGAGATGGATGAACTCGGCGCGGAGCTCGATGGCCTCTCGCCAGTAGTCGTTCACCACCAGGAGGCAGTCATGCTCGGCGCAGAGCTGCATGGTCTGGGCGATCTCGGTCCGGATGGTTTCAGCGGACGCATCCTTGATGCGCAGCTGCAGAAACCTCACGCCTTGCGGCACGAGTCGGGCGGCCCAGGCGAAGTCCGGGACGATGGGATAGAAGGGGTCGAGCTTCACGAAGCGTCCGAAACTCAGGAGACGCCGCCGGAGCGTGCGAAGGGCGTGCCGGCCACCGGCGTGGAGGGGCTTGCCATGTCCTGGGGCTCCATCAGCCCGGCGACGAAGGCCTGGTGCCCGGCCTCGATCGCCTTGCCGAAGGCGGACGCCATCCGTACGGGATCGCCGGCCTTGGCGATGGCCGTGTTGAGAAGCACGCCGTCATAGCCGAGCTCCATGGCTTCGGCGGCGTGGGAGGGTGCGCCGATGCCGGCATCGACGATCAGCGGGATGTCCGGGAAATAGGATCGCAGCGCTTTCAGACCTGGCCGGTTGGACAGGCCGCAGGCCGACCCGATGGGCGAGCCCCAGGGCATCAGCACCTCGCAACCTGCCGCGACCAGACGCTCCGCCGTGCTCAGATCCTCCGTGCAGTAGGGCAGGATCTGAAAGCCGTCGCTTGAGAGCGCCTTGGCCGCCTCGACGAGGCCGAAGAGGTCCGGCTGGAGCGTGTCGTCATTGCCGATCACCTCCAGCTTGATCCAGTCCGTGCCGAACAATTCGCGCGCCATCTGGGCGGTGGCGATCGCTTCCTTCGGCGTATGGCAGCCGGCGGTGTTGGGCAGGACCTTGAGGCCGAGCTCCTCGATAAGCTGCCAGAAGCCTTGCCCCGTGCGCTGACGCGCCGATTCCCGCCGGAGCGAGACGGTCACGATCTCTGCACCCGATGCTTTCGCGGCGCGGGCCAGGATGTCGGGCGAGGGATAGCCCGCCGTGCCCAGCAGCAGCCGGGAGGCGAAGCTCTCGCCGTAGAGTGTGAGCCGGGGATCGGGCATGTTTTCGGTCATCTCAGCGGCGATTCTTATCCGCCTTGGCGTGGCGCGACGATCTCGATCTCGTCGCCATTGGCCAGGCGGGTTTGGGCGCGGGCGGCTACCGGCACGAAATCGCCGTTGCGGGCCGTGGCGATCTTGGCGTCGGCGAGCTCCAGCTCGGCGCAAAGCGCAGCGAGATCGTCCGCTTCGGTCGCCAGCGGTTCACCGTTCAAGAGAATCTGCAAAGAGGTCCTCCTCGCGCGTGCCGTCTTCCAGATAGTTCGCGACAAGTTCGGCCAAGGCCGGGGCGAGCAGAAAGCCGTGCCGGAAAAGGCCGTTCACATAGATATAGCGAGGTGAGACGATAATCCTAGGGCGGTTGTCGGGAAAGGCCGGGCGGACGCCGGCGCCCTGGGCGACGATTTCCGCCTCCCCGAAGCGGGGGTCGAGAGCGTAAGCCGCGCCCAGTAGATCGAGGGTGGAGCGCACGCTGATCCTGCCGCCTTCGTCGCTCTCGAGGGCCGTGGCGCCGAGCATGTATTCGTGGTTGCCGCGCGGGACGACATAGAGGGGCTGGCGCGGGTGGAGCAGGCGGATCGGGCGGGACAGCGCGATCTCCTCGCTGCGCACGATGATACGTTCCCCGCGCACCCCGCGGAGCTCCGGCAGGTCGGCCCGGGCGCCAAGGCCCCGGCAATCGATGACGAGATCGGCTGTCTTGTCGTATTCCTCGGTCCCAAGCACGAAGCGCGCGCCTGCCTCTTCCGCGGCTTTTTGCGCCCACGCCATGGCGGCTTCCGGCGGGAAGTGGGCTTCGTCTTCGAAGAAGAGCGCCATCTCGAACCGGTCCGCGAGGCCGGGCTCCAGCTCTTCGATCCGCTCGCGGCCGATGCGCTCGTGCTGACTCGTCATCCGGGAGAACCGTTCAAGGAGCGGCCGGTCCCGGGGCAGCGTTAGCACCAGGCTGCCGTTTACGATCGTGCCGGGGTAGCTCTCCTGCCAGAGCGCGATGCTGCGCAGGCCCAGATCCCGTACGAACGCTTCTGCACTTTCCTCCTCGCAGCGGGGTGCGAGCATGGCGGCGGCGTAGCGGCTCGCAGTGTCGGCGAAGGGGGCTTCCGATCGCTCGTAGACGGTCACGTCATAGCCTTTGCGCGCGAGCATGAGCGCCTGCCAGAGACCGGTGATGCCGGCGCCGCGAATGGCGATTGTGTTAGGGGAATCGCTCATGGTCGAGCCATAGCGCGCATCAGTGCCCCAACGCCACGCCTTCGCGTCTCGGATCGGCGCCGCCTTCGAGGCCCTCAGCTGTGACCGCGATGACGTGCAGGCCGCTGGTGAGGGACGAGCGCTTTACCTTGTAGCCGAGCGCCTCCAGCTTCCCGGCGAGATCGTCCAGGCCGGGATCGGTCTCCAGGAGGAGCGTGTTGCCGACCGCGCCGAAATTGGCGACGTCCACGGCGGCTTGCGGATCGAGATGCCAATCAATCATGGCGAAGAGCGTCTTGGCATTGAACAGGATGATCCCCGGTCCACCGGGTGAGCCGAGCACGTAGCGCAGGCCGCGGCCGCCGTTCTTATCCGTAAAGGCGATGGTCGGATCCATGGAGCTGCGCGGGCGCTTGCCGGGCTGGACGCGGTTAGCGACCGGGCGGCCATCCTTGTCCTTCGGCTCGAAGGAGAAGTCGGTCAGCTGATTGTTCAACAGGAAGCCGCCCACCATGGTGCGGGCTCCGAAGGCCTGTTCGATGCTCGTGGTCATGGAGAGCGCGTTGCCGTCTCTATCCACGATGGAGAAGTGGCTGGTGCCGGGCCGCTCATCCGTGGCGTCCTTGCCGAAGCGGTCGGGATCGACACCGGGCGGAATGCCGGGTTCGGCTTTAGGCAGGCGTTTGCCTGGCGTGATCAGCTTCGCGCGCTCCGCCAGATAGGCCGGATCGAGAAGACCCTTCACCGGCACGTCGACGAAATCGCTGTCGGCGAGATATTCGCCCCGGTCGGCGAAGGCGAGACGCTCCGCATCGGCAATAATTTGCGTGGGCGGCAGAGTCAGGGGCTTGTCTCCCAGATCGAAGGGCTCGGCGAGCTTCAAGATCTGTCCGACGGTGATACCGCCGGACGATGGCAAGCCTGCGCCGCAGACTTCGATCTTGCGATAGAGCACGCAGGCGGGCTGGCGCTCCTGGGCCTCGTAATCGGCGAGGTCCTGCGCGGAGAGCTTGCCGGGCGCGCGGGGATCGTTGGCGACGGTCGTGGCGATCTCGCCTGCGAGCGCGCCGGAATAGAAGGCGTCTGGGCGGTCCTCGGCGATGGTTCGAAGCGTCTTCGCGAAGGCGGGATTCTTAAGCGTGTCGCCCGGCTGAAGCGGGGCGCCACCGGGATAGAAGTAGTTCCGGGCCGAAGGCGCGAAGTCGCCGGGTTTCATATTATCCAGCAAAGTGGAGAGGCGCTCCGAGACGGGGAATCCGGCTTCGGCGATACGAATCGCGGGCTGGAACAGCTGCTTCCAGGGAAGCTTGCCGTAGCGCTCATGCATCTTCCACATCATGGCGAGGACGCCGGGCGTGCCGATGGATTTGCCTGAGGCCACCGCGTCCTTGAACTTCAGCGGCTTGCCGTTCTCATCGAGAAAGAGGTTTTCGCCCACGTCCGCAGGCGCCGTCTCGCGCCCGTCGAAGCCTGAGAGCGACTTCGCCTCCTTGTCCCAATAGAGGGCGAAGGCACCGCCGCCGATGCCCGACGATTGCGGCTCGACGAGGTTCAGCACGAGCTGCACGGCGATGCCCGCATCGATCGCGCTGCCGCCTTTCTCCAGCATCTTCAGGCCGGCTTCCGCGGCAAGCGGATGGGCGGCCACCACCATCTCGTGCTTCGCTTTGACAAGCGGCTTGGTGGCGATGGCGCTTCCGGCCTCGGGCTGGCGCGTGTCGCTTTGAGCCGCGTCTTGAGCGGGGGCGGTGGCTGGGGAGAGAAGGAGGAAGGTGAGAAGGAGAGAGGTGAGCGTTCTTTTCATGGCCCGAAGATAAGCCTTTTGTGCTGCCGTACCAGCGGCTGCGGGGCTGTTAGTGAAAATCCCTCGATTTCGGGATGATGCGTTCGGCCCTAGGATGCTTCGGGCGCCAACGCGGGTGGGGCCGGCTGTAGCGGTCCTGTTTTTCTTCCGTCCTCGCCTTGGCGCGGGCGCGTGCATCCTCGCCGCCATGTTTGACGTGATCGCCATGTGCCACGGGAAGGTCGAAGACGGCTTCCTGTTTGCGCTTGTCCAGCTTCGTCCCGCGCCAGGAGCCGGGATCGGGGCGGCGGACCTCGTCGGCATTGGCCAACAGGTCGTTGGCCTCCAGCCCGCCCTCGGAGAGCAGGCCCAAAAGATCACTGCGGTCTTCCAGCCGCTCGGAGACGATATGAATGATGTCCTCGTGGCGCTGGATGCGGCCGTGGATAACGATGAGCCGGGAGCCCATGACCTCACGCCGGAACCTCTCGAAGGTCTTCGGCCAGACGACGGCGTTGCCCACCCCGGTCTCGTCTTCGATGGTCATGAAGACGACGCCTTGGGCGGAGCCCGGCCTTTGGCGGACGAGCACGACCCCGGCGACATGAATGCGGCTTCCGTCGCGGGCGGTTTTGAGATCGGCGCAGGTCGCGGCGCTGCGCTTGGCGAAATAGTCGCGCAGGAACTGCATGGGGTGGGCCTTCAGGGAAAGACGCAAAGACCGGTAGTCGTTCACCACATGCTCGGGCAGGGGCATCTCGGGCAGCTTCGCTTGCGGCTCTTCGCCCATCTCCTTCGCATCGGCATGCTGGAAAAGGGGAAGCGCTTCCGTCTCTGGGAGCCCGCGCACGGCCCAGAGGGCTTGGCGCCGGTCGAGGCTCAAGGAACGCATGGCGTCCGCCCCGGCCAGTCTCTCTAAGGTGGCGCGGGAGAGACCGCTGCGGCGCCAGAGACTGTGGAGGTCGGTGTAGGGGGTTTTCTCGTTTTCTGCTCTCTCTGAGCCCGGCGGCAGGAGAGCCGCCGGTGGCGCGAAGATATGAGGCTCGCTGTCGGGCGGGCGGTTGTCGCGTTTCGCCACCAGGGTGCGTGCATCGTCTTCCTTGAGGCCGTCGATCTGGCGCAGGCCGAGGCGCAGGGCGAAGGGGGTGGTTACTGGATCCCGGCTTTCGCCGGGATGACAGCCGAGTTTTGGGTGAGGCGGTGCGTCATTCGCATCGTCTTCGATCCGCTCCAATGTGCAATCCCAGAGGCTGTGATTGATGTCGGCCTCGCGCGCTTCCACACCATGCTCGCGGGCGCAGCGGACGATCTGGGCCGGGGCGTAAAAGCCCATGGGCTGGGAATTCAGCAGCGCCGCGGCGAAGGCCGCCGGGTAGTGGCATTTCAGCCAGGACGAGACATAGACGAGGTGGGCGAAGCTGGCGGCATGGCTTTCGGGGAAGCCGTATTCGCCGAAGCCCTTGATCTGGTTGAAGCAGCGCTCGGCGAAATCCCGCGGATAGCCGCGCGCGGTCATGCGGGAGACCATCTTATGCTCCAACTTGCCGATGGTGCCGCGGCGGCGAAAGGTGGCCATGGCGCGGCGTAGCTCGTTCGCTTCTTCGGAGGAAAACTTGGCCGCCACCATGGCAAGCCGCATGGCCTGCTCCTGAAACAGCGGCACGCCCATGGTCTTGCCGAGCACCTGATGGAGTTCGTCTTCGGGGCCGTGCTCGGGCGCGGGCGAGGGGAACTCGACTTTCTCGTCGCCGGAGCGGCGGCGCAGGTATGGATGCACCATGTCGCCCTGAATTGGGCCGGGGCGGACGATGGCGACCTCGATGACGAGATCGTAGAAGCAGCGGGGCTTCAGCCGCGGCAGCATGTTCATCTGGGCCCGGCTCTCCACCTGAAAGACGCCGAGAGAGTCGGCGCGGCAGAGCATGTCGTAGGTGGCCGGATCGTCGCGGGGCACGGTGGCGAGCGTCAGGTCGCGGCCGTAATGGGTTTTCAGCAGGCTGAGACATTTGCGGATACAGGTGAGCATGCCGAGCCCCAGCACATCGACCTTCATGAGGCCCAGCGCGTCGAGATCGTCCTTGTCCCATTCGATGAATGTGCGGTCGGCCATGGCGCCGTTGCCGATAGGTACGGTCTCGCAAAGCGGCCCGCGGGTGAGCACGAAGCCGCCGACATGTTGGGAGAGGTGCCGGGGGAAACCGATGAGCTCCTGGGTCAGCTCCAGGGTGCGGGCGAGGAGCGGGTCGTCGGGGTCGAGGCCGGCCTGGCGGACATACTCCTCGGGGAGCCCGCGATTTGAGAGACCCCAGACCGTGCCGGAGAGCGCCGCGACCGTGTCTTCGGAAAGGCCCATGGCCTTGCCGACCTCGCGGATGGCGGAGCGGCCGCGATAGGAGATCACCGTGGCGGCGAGACCGGCGCGCTCCCGCCCATAGCGGCCGTAGATATACTGGATCACCTCCTCGCGGCGCTCATGCTCGAAATCGACATCGATATCGGGGGGCTCGTTGCGCTCCGGCGAGATGAACCGCTCGAACAGCAGGTCGATCTCCGCCGGGTTCACATTGGTGATGGCGAGGCAGTAGCAGACCACGGAGTTGGCCGCGCTTCCGCGCCCCTGGCAGAGGATAGCGCGGCTGCGCGCGAAATGGACGATGTCGTGGACTGTGAGGAAGTAGGGCGCGTAGCGGAGCTGATCGATGAGGGTCAGCTCTTTCTCGATCAAGACACGGATGCGGTCCGGCACGCCGTCCGGGAAGCGCCAGTGGGCGCCCGCCCAGGCCAGCTCTTCCAGATGGGATTGGGGTGTCTTGCCCTTGGGCACCGGCTCGTCCGGGTATTCGTATTTCAGCTCGTCGAGGGAGAAGCGGCAGCGATCCGCGATCTCGATGGAGCGGGCCAGAGCGTCTTCATGGCCTTTAAACAGGCGGGCCATCTCCGCCGCGGTTTTCAGATGGCGCTCGGCATTGGCGCGCAGATGGAAGCCGGCTTCCGAGATGATGCATTTCTCGCGGATGCAGGTGAGCACGTCCTGGAGCGGGCGGCGATGGGCGGCGTGATAGAGCGCGCCAGTGCTGGCGACGATGGGGGTGCCGGCCTCTTGTCCGAGCTTTGCGAGAGCCGCGATGCGCGCGCGGTCGTGGCCCGCGTAGGTGTGGCGCGCGGCGAGATAGAGAGGTGCGGGGAGTGCTTGCTTGAGGCGGCGGAGCTGGGCGGGGAAGTCGGCTTTCGATGACGTGTCATCGCCCGATTCGACCGATAGAGCGTCATAACCTCTCCCCGTCGGGGAGAGGTCGGCGCTGCAAGCGCCGGGTGAGGGGGATGAAGAATCGATGGGTAGGTCCCCCCTCACCCCGCCCCTCTCCCCCGAGGGGAGAGGGAGATCTGTGTTGCCGGGAAAGCGCAGGATCTCTGCGCGCGGGGGAGCGGGGGGCTTGGTGTCGTGTGCATCGTCGAACACCAGATTCTCCGGCGGGAGAGCGATGAAGATCAGCCCTTCGGCGAGTTCCGCCACATCCTCCAGAGAAAGAATGCAGTCGCCCTTCTCGGCGCGGCGCTGGCCCAGGGTGAGCAGACGGCAGAGACGGCCGTACGCAGCGCGGTCGGTCGGGTAGGCGAGCAGGCTCGGCGCGTCCTGAAGATCGAGCCGGGCGCCGACGATGAAGCGCATGCCGATTTCCCGTGCGGCGAGGTGGCCGCGGGCGACGCCGGCCAGGGTGTTGCGGTCGGCGATGGCGATGGCATCGAGACCCAGAGCCTTGGCCGTGGCGACCAGCTCTTCGGGATGGGAGCCGCCCTCCAGAAACGAGAAATTGCTGGTGACGTCCAAGGCGGCATAGCGGGGTGTCACTGGAACACACCCTGCAGATACCAGGCGGGGTCCCCGTCCTCGCTCTCCTGATAGAGGCCTTCGCGATAGACCCAGTAGCGGCGGCCGTCTTCATCCTCGACGCGGTAATAGTCGCGAGTTTTCGGAAGCTGTAGGCGCCACCATTCCGGGGCGATGCGTTCGGGGCCTTCGGCCTTCACGATGCGGCGGGTGACCCGGCGCCAGGTGAAGCGGGCTGGCGGACCTTCGGGGATTTCCGCCAGAACCTGGAGCGGCTCGGGCTTGCGAAGAAAGAGAGCCGGGCGTGGCGGCTTGGCTTTGAGCACGCGCAGGACCTCCTGCACTTTCGGGATTGGCTTATTCGGAACGGGCTTGGCGCTGAGGGATCGTGCACGCTGGGCTCGCTCGGGCAGATGGCTCTGGCGAGGCTCCAGCCGGCGCACGGCGCGGGGACCCAACCGGTTCGTCAGCCGGTCGGCCAGGGGTGCCAGCGCCGCGCGGCCCGTATCTTTGGTGAGGGCCGTCTGATGGGGCGTCAGGGATTCCAGGGCGAAGGCGGTGAGGTGAAGCGTGTCGATGCCGAAGCCGAGATCGAGACCTTCCAGCTTTTTCTCCAGCAGGTCGCAGAGATGATGCGCCTCCCGGCAGGGCGCGCTGAAGCCGGCGCGGACGATAGAGGCTCCGCCATCGGCCCGGGTGAGGCGGAAGGCGACCCGCCGCATGCCGAGATGGGCGTCGGCCAGGTTTCCGCACAGCTCATCGGCGAGGGTGGCGAGCGCGGCGACGATTCCCTCATGGGTGATGAGCGGTTCCGGAAAAGAGAGATGGGCCGTCTGCGGCGGGTCCTTCAGGAGGGGTATGGCGCGCTCGTCGTGGCGGCCTAGCGCCTGGTCGAGACGGCGCAGCACGGCGTCTGCGATCTCGCGGGAGGCGAAGCGGCGTTTCAGGCTCGTTCGGGGCAAATCGTAGAGCTGGCCGATGCGCTTCAGCCCTAAGCGCCGCAGGAGACGGGCCGCGTCATCGCTCAGACGCAAGCCTTCCACGGGAAGGGCACTAAGAGCGGTTTCCTGTTTGCCGGGGGGTACGACGGAGAGAGGTTCGCGTCCGAACCGTGCGCAGGCCCAAGCGGTGCCCAGGCTGTCTGCGATGGCGAGATGGACGGTCAGGCCCAGCCGGACGAAGGCGCGTTCCATGCTTTGCAGCAGCGCCTGTTCGCCGCCGAAGAGATGGGCGATTCCGGTGGCATCCAGCCAGAGCCCGTCGGTGCCGTCGGTGTTGCGCCAAGGGCTGAAACGTTCCGCCCAGCGAGCGAGGGCCAGAAGCGCCTCGGCATCTCTTTCGAGCGTGGCGGGTGCGGTGAGCAACTGCGGATAAATCGCGCGGGCGTCGGTCAGGGCCTGGCCCTCGCTCAAGCCGGCCCGCTCCGCAGGTGCGTTCAGGGCGGTGATGAGCAGTTTCTGCCCCTCGCTGCCGACAAGTGCGAAGGGGTGGCGTTCTATGGTCTCGATTTGGTGCTGCCGCTCAGCTTGAGGAGCGGCGCTTCTGGTCAGTTCCCGCTTCAGCCGCTCGATCGGCCAGTGGGGCAGCCAGACGGAAATCATACGCATGACGGTTCCATTCCAAGATCCAGCTTCGTCCGGGGGGCTCTCTGTTCGCCCGCTCCAGGGTGAGACGCCAGCGGGGCGGGCCGGGGCTTTGCTTGTCGAACGGTTCGGGGCCGCTCAAAGACGGTGCGATGCGCCAGCGGGTGAGGCTGCCGGGCAGGCTCGCTTGCCGGTGATCCGACAGGAGGAGGCAGGGGAGGCCGCCTTGCTTGGCAGCGAGCCCCAAGCGCCGTGCCATGACCGGCTTGTCGATCTCCGCCTGACCCAAAAGTCCGGCCAGCGCGCCGCTCTTCAGCCCTTCCTCCAAGGTCCAGGCGGCGTCGGTGGCATTCCTCACCCGAACGATGAGAAGCCGGGCGGGGTCGAGGCCGAAGCCGAGCAGGCCGGGGGCGTAGGGCGCCCCCCACTCCTTCAGCTGGCTCTCGGTGAGGCACCAGAGAAGCGGCGCGTCGTCTTCGACGTCCCGCACCTGGCAGCGTAAGACGCCGAGGGCGAAGCCAAGCGCGGCAGGGGTGTCGCCATAGCGGTCCGGCTTCAGCTCATGGAGCCCCGGCTCGCCCAGGCGGTGGAGCGGCGGAAAAGCCGCCTCATCCTGTGCTTCGGTGCCAACAAGAGAAGATGAGAAGCAGGCGGACGGTGCGGCTTCCGCATCCGTCGCGGGGGGGTGGTGATGGAAGGACACGGGCACCTGCTCGAGCTTGCGAATGAGGGACCGCAGCCGCTCAATCAGGTGTTTCTCCCGCCCGCCTGCTTCGGCAACGCCAGCCGACGTGACGCTCGACCTCTCTGCGCCGTCTGGGTTGTGGGCCATGGGACAACTCCGAACGAATGTTCCTATTTTGTTCTACAGTCGAGTCGGGGCGGGAGTCAATCAGGCTCTCAAAGGGCCAGCACAAGAAAACCCCAATTTGGACGCCTCCCACGCCCCAAAAGTCAGATTCTGCTCAGAAGGGAGACGGCTTTAACCGGCTGGAAACCAAAATCGTGGCAAGACAGTGGGCGTTTAAAGACGGGGTTTTGTTATGCGTATCGTCTTCTCCCGTGCGGCGCTCACTGGCGTCGCGCTGCTCGCCCTGTGTGCGAGCTCATCTTCGGCCTTCGCCTATGCCGGCATCCTTGGCGGCATCTTCCAGCCGGATAATCCGCGCGCGACTCAGGCGACATCCGGGGCAAGGCTGGTTTCCTTCACGCCGCGGGTCGACCCCGGCACCATCCTGGTCTCCTTCGCCGACCGGAAGCTCTACTACGTGCTTCCCAATGCGCGGGCGATCTCCTACCCGATCGGCGCGCCCATGGCCCATGCCCGCTGGCAGGGCGTCATGCATGTGACGGCCAAGAAGGTGAATCCGGGCTGGACGCCGACGGCGGACATGCGGCGGGAAAATCCGGCGCTGCCGGCCTATGTGCCGGGCGGCCATCCGCGCAATCCTTTAGGTCCGCGGGCCATGTATCTCGGCGACAGCCTCTATCGCATCCATGGAACGGACGCGCCCTGGACCGTCGGCCAGGAGGTCTCCCATGGCTGCATCCGAATGTATAACCGCGACGTGATCGACCTGTATCAGCGGGTGCCGATCGGGGCCAAAGTCGTGGTGACCTGGCAGCGCTTCGCTCAAGGCTAAGCGCCCAGGCTGAAAAGTTTCCGGCCCCCCAGCCGTAGACCTTGTAAAGGTCGGAAGGCCGTCCGGTTCGCACCCGGGCGGCCTTTTTTTGTGCCTCCTCCGCTTCGTGCGATCTCGCCCATCTTATCTTCGGTCTTGCGTCGATGGGGCGCGCCCGCTTGCCCGATAACTTGCCGAACAAAGCGCGGCGGCCATGCGTTTAGCCTCCCAAGAACGCCTGAGAAATGTTGTTTTCCAAGGAGGTTTCTCATGAACGAGCTGACCGGAAAGAAAATCGCCATCCTGGCCACCGACGGCTACGAAGAGTCGGAGCTGATGGTGCCGAAAGAGACGCTGGAAGAAGCCGGCGCCGAGATCGAGATCATTTCGCTTGAGAAGGGCGAGATCAAAGGCTGGAAGGGCAAGGACTGGTCCGGCAACACGCTCTCCGTCGACAAGACAGTGGACGAGGCCAAGGTCGAAGACTATGCCGCACTCGTCATCCCCGGCGGCCAGATCAACCCGGATCTCCTGCGCGCCAACGAGACGGCCGTGACCTTCGTGCGCGACTTCTTCAACACCCAGAAGACGCTTGCTGCGATCTGCCATGCGCCGTGGGTGCTGATCGAAGCCGGCGTGGTGGAAGGCCGCGAGATGACCTCGTATCACTCCATGGCGACGGACGTGAAAAACGCCGGCGCGAAGTGGGTGGACAAGAAGGTCGCCGTGCATCAGGCGCTGGTCACCAGCCGCAATCCGGACGACCTGCCGGCCTTCTGCGACAAGATCATCGAGGAAGTCCTCGAGGGTCGTCACCAGAAGCGCCAGGCAGCGTAAGTCCAGACTTCACACTCAGATGGCCGGAGATATCGCTCTCCGGCCATCGGCGCCTCTGCCGCATTAGCGGTTCTGTCGCGCGATTGCTACATAGAGAGCATCCGCCCTATGCGGGATGAGCTCTTGGCGGAAACAAATTGCTTTTTTGCAGGCGGCGATTGAAAGCCTGCCCTGTCGATTTCTACATCCCATGCAAGACCAAGGTCGGGCCCGTTCTCACGGACCGGCCGAACATTTCAGTTGGAGATTACGATGGCTCTACAGATTGGCGATACTGCCCCCGATTTCGAAGCCCAGACGACGGAAGGGCCG
The DNA here is from genome assembly GCF_042676065.1 of Methyloligella solikamskensis. NCBI lineage: Bacteria > Pseudomonadati > Pseudomonadota > Alphaproteobacteria > Hyphomicrobiales > Hyphomicrobiaceae > Methyloligella > Methyloligella solikamskensis. Next base: position 996,591 of record NZ_JBHTJO010000001.1, read on the forward strand.
ATCAAGTTTCACGAATGGCTCGGCGATTCCTGGGGCGTTCTATTCTCGCACCCGAAGAACTTCACGCCGGTCTGCACCACCGAGCTCGGCGCCACGGCGAAACTGAAGCCGGAGTTCGACCGGCGCAACGTGAAGGCGATCGGTCTCAGCGTGGATCCGCTCGACGCCCATGAGGAGTGGTCGAAGGATATCGAGGAGACCCAGGGCGCGGCGGTGAATTTCCCGCTGATCGCCGACCCTGAGCGGAAGGTGGCGAATCTCTATGGGATGATCCATCCAAACGCCTCCGACACGCTGACCGTGCGCTCGGTCTTCGTCATTGGGCCGGACAAGAAGATTAAGCTGACTCTGAACTATCCCGCCAGCACGGGCCGGAATTTCGACGAGGTTCTTCGCGTCATCGATTCCCTGCAGCTGACGGCGGAGCATCAGGTTGCCACGCCGGCCAACTGGAAGAATGGCGAAGAGGTCATCATCGTGCCGGCCGTGTCGAACGAGGACGCAAAGAAGAAATATCCGGAAGGGTGGCGTGAAGAAAAACCCTATCTGCGCTACGTCCCAGCCCCGAAACGTTAAAGCCCCATAGGCTCCGCGGCTTCCAAGTCCTTATCCGAGCAAAGGCTTTGCGGTTCGCGTTGCTTGAGAATTCGTTTGGCATGCCGCCTCCCAGCACGTAGAAAAGCGTGTGTACGGATTAATCCGTTATTGGGGGGCGGCCCGCCAAGAGGCCGCGTACGAGATCAAGGGGCGGCATGGCGAATTCCAAACAGCCCGAAACACCGGGGCGCAGCGAGGAGTCGCGGCAGGCCGCAGCCGAGGTCGCCGACGGCTTGGTCCCGATGATCGAAGCCACGAGGGGCGCCGGGCTCGATTTTCTCGCCTACCTTCTCGGCATGGCTTTGAAGGAAGCGAGGCATCTCGCCTCTCGCGAAGACCGCTAAGCTTATCAAAACATCGGATCGGCTCGCCCCTTTGGCGGGCTTTATTTTTGTCCGAAGCCGGCGCGGGCGAGGCTCCGCGCCATCTCGTATTGACGGGTCACGGCCGCTCTGAAATGGCTATTGTCATGGGAATGCCCGCCACACCCGCTCTCACCACAGATTGCGTGATCCTTGATGCACAGGGCCGCGTGCTGCTGATCCGCCGCGGAAATCCGCCGTATAAGGGAGAGTATGCGCTGCCCGGCGGCTTCGTCGATATCGGCGAGACGGTGGAAGACGGCTGCCGGCGGGAGGTGAAGGAAGAGGTCGGGCTCGATGTGGGGCCGCTGACGCTGATCGGTGTGTTCTCCGATCCCAATCGCGATCCGCGCGGGCATACGGTGAGCGCGGCGTTTCTCACCGAGCTGGCGGATGAGGCGACTCCGGTTGCGGGGGACGATGCGGCTGCGGCGGAGTGGATCGACGACTGGCAAAGCGTTGATCTTGCCTTCGATCACGCGCAGATTATTGGCCAAGCGATGCGGCTTGCGGCGCAGGCGGGCAAGAGCACGGGCAAGAGCTAGTCCGCTGATACAGAATGGTTTATTGAACGCCCAAGCGCGGCGTTCCAAAGGTTGTAAGTAAATGACTGAGAGGCCAGGTCCCTGCCAATTTGCAGCGGAGAATCCAGGTGTGACCCATCCCGGAGGACGTATTGGTGTGTTGCTGGTGAATCTCGGTACGCCCGATGACACCACCTATTGGCCGATGCGGCGCTATTTGAAGGAATTTCTGTCCGACCGCCGGGTGATCGAGACCCCCCGGGTGATCTGGTGGCCCATTCTGAACGGCATCATCCTGACCGTTCGGCCGAAGAAGAGCGGCGAGGCCTATGCCTCGATCTGGGACAACGAGCGGAAGGAGTCGCCGCTACGGACCATCACCCGCAACCAGGCGGAGAAGCTTGCGGCGCGTTTTGCGAGCATGCCCGAAATCGTGGTCGACTGGGCCATGCGCTACGGCACGCCGTCAATTGCATCGCGCATCGAGGCCCTGGCCTCGGCCGGCTGCGACCGGCTTGTGGTGTTTCCGCTCTATCCGCAATATGCAGCGCCGACCACGGCGACGGTGAACGACAAGGCGTTCGATGCGCTGAAGAAAATGCGCTTCCAGCCGGCGCTGCGCACGGTGCCGGCCTATCCGACGGACCCGGTCTATATCGAGGCGCTGGCCAACTCGGTGCGCAATCATCTGGCGACGCTGGATTACGATCCGGAAGTCATCCTCGCCTCGTTCCACGGCCTGCCGAAGAAATATATCGAGAAGGGCGACCCCTATCAGGGCCAGTGCAAGGAGACGGCGGACGCCTTACGCGAGGCGCTCGGCTTCGACGAGCATAAGTTCCGCCTGACCTTCCAGTCCCGCTTCGGCCCGGAGGAATGGCTGACGCCCTATACGGACGAGACAGTGGAAGCGCTTGCCAAGGAAGGCGTGAAGAGCTTGGCGATCATGACGCCTGGCTTCGTTGCCGATTGCGTGGAGACCCTGGAGGAGATCAACGGCGAAGCCCGGGAGATCTTCGAGGAGCATGGCGGCGAGAAGTTCAGCTTCATCCCCTGCCTGAACGACAGCGACGACGGCATGCGGGTCATCGAGACCGTCGTGGACCGCGAGCTTCAGGGGTGGGTCCGCTAAGGGATTCGTCCCCGGATTTCTATCGAGCCTGCGACAGTTTTGGCTTAAGGTTCGCCTCCGAATAGGCGGGCATACGGTACCGCTCGGCCGCTGGAGGACCTTCGATGTTCGGCTTCAATCTCTTCGTTCTCGTTCTTCTCGTTCTGTTCATCGTCGTCATTCTGGCGGGGGTGAAGGTGGTCCCGCAGGGCTACAACTACACGGTCGAGCGGTTCGGCAAATACACCCGCACCCTTCAGCCCGGCCTCACCATCATCATCCCGTTCATCGATCGCGTGGGCCGCAAGATCAACATGATGGAGCAGGTGGCCGAGGTGCCGAGCCAGGAGGTGATCACCCGGGACAACGCCATGGTGCGGGTCGACGGGGTGTGCTTCTTCCAGGTGCTGGACGCGGCTCAGGCGAGCTACGAGGTCACCGACCTGGAGCTGGCGGTCATGAACCTGACCATGACCAATATCCGTACCGTGATGGGCGGCATGGATCTGGACGAGCTCCTGTCCCAGCGCGACGAGATCAATCACCGGCTGCTGAGGGTGGTGGACGACGCCACCCATAGCTGGGGCGTGAAAATCACACGTATCGAGATCAAGGATATCGAGCCGCCGCGGGATCTGGTGGATGCCATGGCGCGGCAGATGAAGGCGGAGCGTGACAAACGCGCCGCCATCCTGGTCGCCGAGGGCGAGCGGCAGTCCGAAATTCTCGAGGCCGAAGGCCAGAAGCAGTCGCAGATCCTTGCGGCGGAGGGGCGGCGCGAGGCCGCCTATCGCGACGCCGAAGCCCGCGAGCGCGAGGCGGAAGCCGAAGCCAAGGCGACAGCCATGGTCTCCGAGGCGATCGCTGCGGGCAACATCCAGGCCATCAACTATTTCGTGGCCAACAAATATGTGGAAGCGCTCAAAGAGCTGGCGGCGGCCAAGAACCAGAAGGTTCTGATGCTGCCGCTGGAGGCAAGCTCCGTGATCGGCTCCATCGCCGGCGTGAGCGAGATCGCGCGGGAGGCCTTTGGCCAGGGCGGCAATTCCGGCAATCCGCCGTCGGGCAGCGGCGTGCCCACGAGCGGTGGGCACAAAAGCTAGCCTTCTTAGAGAGCTCACTATTTTAGCGAGCTAGCGAAGGCAGGGAAGACTGCCGCCGGAGAAAAGGGAGGACCCTATGGAAGAGAACTTCTTATTCGGTCCCTGGGGCTGGATGATCCTGGCGGCGGTGCTGTTCGTGCTGGAGATCACGGCGCCCGGCATCTTCTTCATGTGGTTCGGCCTGGCGGCCGCGGTCACCGGGCTGATCACCTTCGGCTACGATATCTCCTGGCAGTGGCAGCTTCTCTGGTTCGGCGTTCTTTCGCTGATCAGCGTGGGGCTGGCCGCGCGGTATCTGCGCAATCATCCGCTTACGAGCGATCGCCCCCTTCTGAACCTGCGGGCCACCCGGCATGTGGGGAAGACCTACATCCTGGTCGATCCCATCGTCGACGGGCGCGGTAGTGTGCGCATCGGCGACAGCGTCTGGCGGGTCTCCGGCCCGGAGCTGCCCGAGGGCGAGAAAGTCACCGTGACCGGCGCGGATGGAACACTCCTTTACGTTACCAAGGCGGGAGAGAGCGAAGCGGCCTAAGAAGTGTTACGCTGGTGCCGTAATTTTGCCTCTTGCAACCCGAGGATGGGTTTCAGGGTTTACGAAAGCGCGGGGTAGCGATCGAAACTCCGCGTATGGGAGGACGAATGGCCGATATCGTCATTATCAATCCACGCTTCGACGTCTCCTTCTGGGGGATGGAACACTGCATGGGGCTGCTCGGCAAGAAGGCCAATCTGCCTGTTGCCTGCCTCGGGCTACTTGCTGCCCTCGTTCCCGATCATCACGATGTCGAGGTCATCGACGAGAACGTCGAGGACATCGATTTCGACCGGCTCGGCCGAGCGGATCTGGTTTGCCTCACCGGCATGAGCATCCAGGGACGCCGGATCGGCGAGATCCTGGAGGAGGTGCGCAAGCGCGGTGTCATGACCGTGGTCGGCGGGCCCATGGCGACCGTGGAGCCGGAGCAGCTCGAAGGGCTGTGCGACGTGATCTTCGTCGGCGAGGCGGACACCACGTGGCCAGAATTTCTCCAGGACTGGGAGAACGGGACCCATAAAACCCGCTACGAGCAGACCGAAAAGACCGATATCGCGACGCTGCCGCTGCCCCGGGTCGAGCTTCTCAAAGCCGAGCGCTACATGTTCGGCAGCATGCAGATTTCCCGCGGCTGCCCGTTCACCTGCGAGTTCTGCGACATCATCGTGACCTTCGGGCGGAAACCGCGCTTGAAGACGTCGGATCAGGTGATCGCCGAGCTGGAATCCTTCGAGAAGGCCGGGCTGAAGATCGTCTTCATCGTCGACGACAACCTGATCGGCAACAAGAAGGCTATCAAGCCGATCCTGCGGGACATTATCGAATGGCAGCAGGCGCGGGCCTACCCGCTGACCCTGTTCACCGAGGCCTCCCTCGACCTGGCGGAGGACGAGGAGCTCATGGAGCTGATGGGGCTTGCCAATTTCCAGAGCGTCTTCATCGGCATCGAGACGCCGAACGAAGAGTCCCTCAAAGAGACCAAGAAGCTCCAGAACGTGCGGCCCAATGCGGGCTCGCTGCTGGACCGGGTGCACCGCATCCAGGACCACGGTCTCGATGTCTGGTGCGGCATGATCGTGGGCTTCGATCACGACGAGACGGATATCTTCCAGGTGATGCCGAAATTCCTGTCGGACGCACGCATCTCCGCCGCCCTGATCGGCATGCTGCACGCCATTCCGACCACGCCGCTCTACAAGCGGCTGAAGGAGGCGGGACGGCTCAACGACGACGAGGGCTCGGAGCGCTACGGCACCAATGTCATTCCGCTCGGCATGAGCCGTGAGGAGCTACGCGACGGGTTCGTGGAGGTGATGGGCACGTCCTATGGAGAGGAAGCCTATTTCGAGCGGCTCGATTCCCTGTTCGTCGACGAGCGCTTCCGTTTTGCGATTCACAATCTGCCCTATTGGTGGAAGCATCCCTTCGCCTTCGCCAAGCGCGCGACGCTCAATTATATCCGCTTTGCCGTGGTCGCCTCGCGGCTGCTTCGCATGGTGGAAGACGATGAGATGCGGGCGCGCTATCGCAAGCAGCTGATGCGCATCATGAAGAGCCGCAGCCTTGAGCCGCATATTCTGTTCGTCTACGTGATCAAGATGGCGCAGCACTATCACTTCAAGGCGCTGTCGGACGAGCTGGCCCAGGCTTATGGCGGCAAGGACGTGATGCCGAATGCCGGCCGGTCCTTCAGCCGTGCGCGTCCCGCCCCGCCCATTGCGGCTATGGCGTCTTAGGGCTGGTCTATCATCCTCATGGTGAGGGCGCTCGCTCGGCGAGCGCGTCTCGAACCATGAGGCCACCGTTCTCCCAGAGTCGGGGCCTACACCCTTCGAGACGCGGGCTACGCCCGCCCTCAGGGTGAGGTGAAATTCCGTTTGGAAGCTGACAGCTAAACCACGCCGGCGCGGAGCAAGTCGTGGATGTGGATGATGCCCACCGGCTTTCCGCTTTCCACCACGAACAGCGCCGTGAATGGGCGCTCGCTCATATTCATGATGGCGAGTGCCTCCGAGCTCATGGTGTCAGGCGTGATCGTCTTGGGGTCCGGCGTCATGATATCGCCGGCACAGGACTCCAGCAGGCCATCGCCCATATGCCGGCGCAGATCGCCGTCGGTGATGATTCCGATAAGCCGGTTTCCCTGATCCACCACGCCGAGGCAGCCGAAGGCCTTCTCCGTCATGACGACCAGGGCTTCCGCCATGGGCGTCTCGGCGGCGGCGATCGGCAGACGATCTTCTTTATGCATCAGGTCGGCGACGAATTTCAGCTTGGCGCCGAGTTTGCCGCCGGGGTGGTAGATCTTGAAGTCGCCGGCGGTGAAGCCGCGGCTCTCGAGCAGCGCGATGGCAAGGCTGTCGCCGAGCGCAAGCTGCATGGTGGTCGAAGTGGTCGGCGCAAGGCCCAGCGGGCAGGCTTCCTTGGACTGGGGCAGGGCGAGCACGATCTCCGCCGCCTCGGCCAGCGTGCTTTCCGCGTTCGACGTCACCGCGATGAGCGGCACGGCGAAGCGGCTGGAATAGGAAACGATGTTGCCGAGCTCGATGGTCTCGCCGGACCAGGAGAAGGCGAGGATCATGTCCTGGCCGGTGATCATGCCCATGTCGCCGTGGCTTGCCTCCGTCGGGTGGACGAAATAGGCGGGCGTGCCGGTGGAGGACAGGGTGGCGGCGACCTTCAGGCCGATATGGCCGCTCTTGCCGATGCCGGTAACGATCACGCGGCCCTGGCAGGCGCGGATGGCTTTGATGGCTTCGGCGAAGCTTTCGGCGAGATCGGTGCGCAAGGCCGCTTCGAGGGCGCGCAGGCCTTGAACCTCAAGCTCGACGGTGCGGGCGGCCGAGCCGATGGCATCGGTCTGGATATCCTGATTGGGGAAATCGCGCACCTGCTCCCCGTCGCCTTGATCGCTGAGGCTTTCAGGCATGCCTTTTTGGCCGAGGCTCGCCGACATGTTGGCTCTCTCCTGCTGCTTGCCCGATTGGTCTAGCACGATTTTGGCGGGCTTAAGGCTGCCCGTTTCGCCCCATTGCGAAACACGCCTAAACGCGTCGTTAACTTTATGGCCGCTAGGGTCCAAGGACAACGTTCGGAAAGGTGGGTTTCAACCGTTTTCCGGCAGCAATTCCCGAGGGTTTGTCCTTGCCGCGTCCTCATCACACAAGCGCAGCGGGCGCTCTCGCGACCGCATTGCTTCTCACATTGAGCTTCGCTGCGCCCTGCTTCGCCCAGAGCGATGAGGAACCCGTGCTGCGCGGGGCGATCACGCCTGAGGTGCAGGAGGAAGAGGCGGAGGCTGCGGAGGAGGCCTATAGCGGCACGAGCGTCCCCGACCGTTACGCCGCCGACAACGAAGACGATACCTCCCAGAACGATTACGACAGCGATTCGACCGACGACATCTCCGGCGATATGGGGCTGGTGGGCCCCGGCGATCCGTCCGCGAGCCTTGATACCGGGCTTGGCGATAGGGGCTACACGGAGGACACAGAAGCGCTCGGCGGGCTGGGCGACGGGCCGACACCGGGGCGGATCGGCCAGAGACCGACAGTCTCGGAAGCCGACCGGCTTGTCCGAGAGGCGGCGCGGGATGCGGCGGGACGCTTCACCGGAGCACCTTTGCCGCCCGGTGTTCCGGTCGCCCCTGGCACGGTCGATCCGGCAGCGGATCCCTACGCGCCGTTGGGCACGCGGATCGGCAGCTTCATCCTCTATTCGGAGGTGCTGGCCGACATCACCGCCACGGACAACGTGCTCGCCACGCCGACCGATCCCCAATCGGACTGGGCGCCGGAGCTGCAGCCGGATTTCCGACTCGATTCCGACTGGACCCGCCATGCCCTGTCGGTGAATTTGAACGGGGATTGGAGCTGGTACCGGGAATTTGAAAGCCAGAACACGCGCAACTATCAGGCGCTGATCGACGGCCGGCTCGATGTGACGCGGAAAACGAATCTCACCTTGGAGCTTGAGAAGAGCCAGGTCGCCGAAGGGCGCAGCCAGGAGACGCTGCCCGATGCCGGTGTGTTCAGCTCCGATCTGGACGAAAAGCACATCACGGCCGGCGCCAATCACCGTATCAACCGGGTGGGGCTGGCGCTGGAAGGCACCGTCACTGACTACGACTACTCGAACATCATCCTGATCGGCGAGAACCCGGACGACCCGACGAACACCCTGGATCGTGACTACGTGGAGAAGGATCTCGGGCTTCGCGGCTCCTACGAGTTCAATCCGGACATGACGGTCTTCGTCGATACGGAACTGGTGAAGCGGGATTACAAGGCGCAATTCTCGCCCGGCGGCAACGAACTCGGCTCTGAAGGCTATCGCGTGCAGGCAGGCCTCGCCTTCGGCCTGTTCGGCAGCATCACCGGCGAGATCGCCATGGGGTATGGCGTGCAAGATCCCATCGACGAGGACTTTACCCTGGTCGACGGCTTCCTGTTCAATGCCGACGTGCTTTGGCAGATCACGGCGCTGACGTCGCTCAGCCTACAGGCGAGCACCAATCTCGACGAGACGACGGCGATCGATGCGGCCGGCGCGTTCAGCCGGTTTTACGGGGCGACGCTCAGCCACGAGCTGCGCAGGAACGTCATCCTGGGCGGCTTCATCACCTACAATACGGCGGACTATATCGGCACGGACCTGACCGACGAGTCTTGGCGGGAAGGGCTGACGGCGGAATATCTCTTCAACCGCAATCTGGCGCTGATCGCCACCTATGCGCACACAGATTATTCGAGCACGGATGCGCTGGGGGATTACAAATCCAACGAGGTGACCGTCGGCCTGCGCCTGCGGAAGTGAGTGGGCCTGCGCGGCAGGCCGCAGCGTGCTCCCTCTCCCCCGTGGGGGTGAGGGGCTGACCTCTCGATTCTTACGCCCCCTCACCCGAGCGCTAGAGCGCTCGACCTCTCCCCGCAGGGGAGAGGTGAACCGCGCCATGACGCGGAGTTTGGCGCTAAGGCAGCAGGCGGCGGATTTCGGCCTCGAAGGCTTCCGACAGATCCTCGCGATCCAGGCCGTAAGCGACATTGGCGGCCAAGTAGCCGATCTTCGAGCCGCAATCGTAGGCCGTGCCTTCGCACTTGATGGCGTGGAAGCTCTGCTCCTGAAGCAGCTTCAGCATGGCGTCGGTGATCTGGATCTCGCCGCCGGTGCCGGTCTCCTGGTTGGACAGAATGTCGAAGATCTCCGGCTGCAGGATGTAGCGGCCGAGAATGCTCAGGTTCGACGGTGCATCCTCGCGGGCCGGCTTCTCCACCATTCCGTCCACGGGGAAGATGGTGCCGTCGCCTTCGCCGACGCTCAGGATGCCGTAGCTGGAGACGGCGTCCATGGGCACTTCTTCCACGGCGAGGACATTGCCGCCGTGCTGGTCGTAGACATCCATCATCTGGGAAAGGCAGCCCTTGCCTTTCGACTTCACCAGCACGTCGGGCAGGATCAGCGCGAACGGCTCGTTGCCCACCAGCTCCCGGGCGCACCAGACGGCGTGGCCGAGGCCGAGCGGGTCCTGCTGGCGGGTGAAGCTGGTCTGGCCGGCCAGCGGCAGCTCGTCGTTAAGCTGAGCGAGGGCCTCGTTCTTGCCGCGCTCCGCCAAGGTCCGGTCGAGCTCGAAATTCCGGTCGAAGTGATCCTCGATGATCCCCTTGCCGCGCCCGGTGACGAAGATCAGATGCTCGATGCCGGCGGCCGTCGCCTCGTCGACCACGTGCTGGATCAGGGGCCGGTCAACCACCGTCAGCATCTCCTTGGGCATGGCCTTGGTGGCGGGCAGAAAGCGGGTGCCGAGACCGGCAACGGGAAACACAGCCTTGCGAACCGGGGCGCTCATTCAGTCCTCATTAGTGTTAAGGATGGGAAGCAGGGGTGAGAGATCGCGCGTGGGTACCGTCCTTCAACCCATATCGGATATCAAGAGGCGAATTCTTCAATCGGAGATTTTCGGATGAGCGTGCTCGTGACCGGCGGCGCCGGCTATATCGGCAGCCATATGGTGCTGGCCCTGAACGATGCGGGCGAGGATGTCGTGGTGCTCGACAACCTCTCCACCGGCTTCCCCTGGGCGGTGGCCGAGCCGGCCAAGCTTGTGATCGGCGATATCGGCGATCAGGCCCTGGTGCGCGAGCTCATCGAGACGGAGAAGGTCGAAGCAATCATCCATTTCGCCGGCTCCATCGTGGTGCCGGATTCGATCGCCGATCCCCTGGGCTATTATCTCAACAACACCTGCAAGTCCCGGGCGCTGATCGAATGCGCCGTGGATGCAGGCGTGAAGCATTTCATCTTCTCCTCGACAGCCGCGGTGTACGGCATGCCGGAGGAGAACCCGGTTTCCGAGGAAGCCGCGCTCAATCCCATCTCGCCTTACGGTAGCTCCAAGCTGATGACGGAGATGATGCTGCGGGATACGGCGCTCGCCTTTCCGCTCAACTACGTTGCGCTGCGCTACTTCAACGTCGCCGGCGCGGACCCGGAGGGGCGGAGCGGACAGTCCACGCCTCGGGCGACCCATCTCATCAAGGTCGCGGTCCAGGCGGCGCTGGGCGAACGGCCGAAGCTCGACGTGTTCGGCACGGATTATCCGACGCCGGACGGCACCTGTATCCGGGACTACATCCATGTCTCCGACCTGGTGGCGGCGCATCTCGCGGCCCTGCGCTACCTGCGCGATGGCGGCCGTTCCGAGGTCATCAACTGCGGCTACGGCAACGGCTATTCCGTATTCCAGGTGATCGAGGCGGTGAAGCGGGTCTCGGGTGTCGATTTCCCAGTCGAGACCGTGCCGCGGCGCCCCGGGGATCCGGCGGCGCTGGTGGCCGGTGTGGAGCGGATCGGCAAGCTGCTCGGCTGGGTGCCTCAGCGTGACGATCTCGACCAGATCGTGGCCGATGCCTTGGGCTGGGAAAAGCATCTCAACGCGCACCGCGACGCCTCCTGACGGCGTTCGAAACGCGCGGTTTCGTCTTTCCATGCGTGAATCAGGGCGGCACACTGCCCGCCATGGGAGTTTCCTTGCGATTCGCTCTTCTGGCTTGCGCGGGTGCTGTGGTGCTGGCGCTCGGCGTGGCGCCGGCTCGCGCCGACGATACGGCCGCCTATAAGCGCGCCGTCGAGCAGCAGTTCGAAGCCTGGATTCAGGCGCGCTGGCCCGAGGCGGAAGCCGAAGGGGTGAGCCGTGAGACCTTCGAGCGCGAGGTGAAGGGGCTGACGCTGGATTGGTCCTTGCCGCACCTCGCGATGCCCGACCCGGCCTATCTCGGGGGGCCGCGCCTGCCCCAAAGCATGAAGCCGAAGGCGCCGGCCCGGCAGCCGGAGTTCGATTCCCCTTCCCGCTACTTCAGCGCGAGCAATCTCAATGCGCTCGCCGCGCAAGGAAAGACCCAGTACCACCAATACAAGACCGTGCTGTCGGAGATCGAGAAGCGCTATCAGGTGTCGGGCGCCATCATCGTCGCGATCTGGGGGCGTGAGACGAATTTCGGCACGGTGAGCATTCCCCATGATGCGCTCCGGTCCATCGCCACTCAGGCGTTTCTCGGGCGGCGGCCGGAGGTCTTCCGCCACGAATTCATCAAGGCTCTGAAGGTGCTGCAGGACGGCCATATCTCGCGGGACGAGATGCGCTCGTCCTGGGCCGGGGCCATGGGGCATCCGCAGTTCTTACCGAGCGATTTCCTGGAATACGCGGTCGATATCGATCAGGACGGCAAGCGGGATATCTGGGATTCGGTTCCGGATGCGCTGGCGTCCGCCGGCAACTCGCTGCACAGCCAGGGCTGGATCGGCGATCAGGAATGGGGCTACGAGATCGACCTGCCGGCCAATTTCGACTGCACCTTGCAGGGTCCGGATAAGACCCGCTCCTTCGGAGACTGGGTCGATATGGGCATCACCCGGGTGAAGGGGCAGAGCTTTCCGGACGAGAAGCTGGAAAACCAGGGCTTCCTGGTGCTGCCGGCGGGCATGAAAGGCCCGGCCTTCCTCGTCACCGAGAACTTCTCGGTCCTGAAGAAATACAATAACTCCGACGTCTACGCGCTCTTCGTGGGCAAGCTCGCCGACATGATCGAATACGGCGTGCCGCCAAGCTTCGTGGGCGCCTGGAAGCCGGTGGATCGCTTTACGCGCGACAAGATCCTGGATTTCCAGAAGGTCCTGGTGAAGCGCTACGGCTACGACGTCGGCAATGTGGACGGGCTGGTCGGCTTCAAGACTCGCCAGGCGATCGGGCTCTACGAGAAGAAGGTGGGCGCACCGCTCACCTGTTATCCCACGCGCAAAATCGTCGATGAGGTGGTCGGGCAGGGGTGATGTCTCACCCGTCGGCTTGCCTAGGTTTTGCCGGGTCCGCTTGGTACAATCAGTTTCATGCGAATCACTCATCGGGCGACCGCTAGATCCCTGGAAGTAAACGGTTTCGTTCGCGGGCTCCTGCTTGCGGCGATGCTGGCTTCAATCTTTGCCGCAAGTCTCCTTGCCACCACTGTTCAGGCGCCGGCCCAGAGCTTTGAGGCCTGGGTCGAGGGCTTCTGGCCGACGGCCAGGGCGGCAGGCATCAGCCGCGATACCTATGTGCGCGCCTTCCAAGGGGTTTCGCCCGATCCGGAAGTCATCGAATCCGCCACCTATCAGCCGGAATACAAGCGTCCCGTGGGCGAGTACGTGGACCGTGTGGTGTCCGACAAGCGGCTCCAGACGGGCGGGGAGATGCTGCTCCAGCACCAGCGGCTGCTCGATGCCATCGAGAACAAATACGGCGTGGACCGCCATATCGTGGTGGCGATCTGGGGCGTGGAGACCAGCTACGGCGATAACCTCGGCGAGCACTACGTGATCCAAGCGCTGGCGACCCTCGCCTATCGTGGGGTGAAGGCGAAATTCGCCCGGCAGCAGCTGATCGAGGCCCTGAAGGTTCTCCAGCGGGGCGATGTCTCGCGGCAATACATGGCCGGCTCCTGGGCCGGCGCCATGGGGCATACCCAGTTCATTCCGACAACCTATCAGGCCTATGCGGTCGATTTCGACGGGGACGGGCGGCGCAATATCTGGCAGAGCCTGCCCGATGCGCTGGGCTCCACGGCGGCCTATCTGAAGGTCTCCGGCTGGCGGCCCGGCCACACCTGGGGATACGAGGTCACCGTCCCCAGCAACATGAATCCGAACAATTACAGCGCGAAGAACCTCAAGTCCCTTGCCACCTGGGAGAAGATGGGCGTGCGCCGGGTAAGCGGGGCTCCGTTCCCGCGGCCGGGCGACAAGGCGGCCCTCTACGCGCCGGAAGGAAAGAACGGACCGATCTTCCTGACCCTGCACAATTTCCGGGTCATCCTCCGCTACAACAACGCGTCGTCCTATGCGCTGTCCGTGGGGCATCTCGCCGATCGTCTGATGGGCTACGGGACCTTCGCCAAGAGCTGGCCGACGGATGAGAACCATCTCTCGCTCGAGCAGCGCAAGGAGCTGCAGACGCGACTGCTCCATGCAGGCTATCTCGACGGCGAGGTGGACGGGGTTATCGGGCCGGCGACCCTGGGCGCCGTGAAGGCCTATCAGCGCCAGAAGGGGCTGAATGTCGACGGCTTCCCCTCGCTGACCCTCCTGAAGATGTTGCGGGCCGAGACCTGAGGTTCGGGGCTGCGCGAGAGGCTCTTGCATACCGGGCCCGATCTGCTCCAAAACTCATCTGGCGGGGTACGGCATGCAATGTGAATTGTGGCTTGGCGATGTGCTGTTTCACAGCTAGCCATGTTCCAATTCGGAACGATTAGGGGGGCCCAAACGGGGGTCCGGTCGACCATGTTTCGTCTCGCGTCTTATTTTCGCACGGTCTTCACGCTGCGCCCGGTCCCGGGGGCGGCGTTATTTCTCGCCATTTCGCTGATTTTCGGGCTCGCCGCGCCATCGCCTGCTGCGGCCCAGAGCACCGGCTTCCAGCGCAGTTATGTCGATCCCTTCCCAAAGGGCGACCGCTACCGGATCCTGGTGGTGGGGGATTCCCTCGCCGACGGGCTGTGGTCCGGGCTTTATCGCAGCTTCCAGGACGAATCCAATCTGGAGGTCATCCGGAAATCGAAGGTGTCCACCGGGCTCGTCCGCGAAGACCGCTACAACTGGAACGAGGCGCTGCCCGAGCTGCTCGAAGGCGAGCGGAAATATCAGATCGCCGTGGTGATGTTCGGAGCCAATGACGGCCAGGCCATTCGCAAGGACGGCGAGTGGTATCGCCCGGGCTCGGAAGGCTGGCGGAAGGTCTATTCGGAGCGGGTGGAGCAGTTTCTGCGAACGCTCCGGGAAAAGAACATCGCCACCTATTGGGTCGGCCTGCCGGTGATGCGGACCGCCCAGAAGAACCAGGACGCGGAGGTGATGAACGACATCTTCCGCGAGAAGGCGTTCATCTACGGCACGAAGTTCATCGAGACCTGGGCGGGCTTTACGGACGAATCCGGCCGCTACAGCGCTTACGGTCCGGACATGACCGGCCAGCAGCGGCGCCTGCGCGCCAATGACGGGGTGCATTTCACCATGCGCGGCTATCTGAAGCTCGCGCATTTCGTGGAGAAGGAAATCCGCCGCGATCTGAAGCTCGCCAAGGCGGAGCGGAATATCCCGCTCGCCGGCAGTGAGCAGGAGCAGGCGCGGGTCATGGGCCGCAAGATCTCGAAGGGCAGCAACGGCGAGTCGGGTGAGAATTACGGCGGCCACGCCATCTCCGGCGAGGCGATCCGGCCGGCCGACGGCATGGATGACCCGCTGAGCGGCGATCAGGCTCTGGACGATGGGGAGGCTCCCCGCATGGAGGAGAGCATGGTCGGTGGCGTGGCGCTGCTGCGCCCGGCGATCTCCGATACGCTGCTGGAGTCTCAGTCCTACTCGAGCCAGAGCGGTGGAGGACCGGCGGGCCAGACCGTGGCCGCCCAGCTCGACAATGGGCTGACGGCGCTGAGCTCCATCTCGGCGGTGAGCGATCTCTCCGTGGTGTCTTCCAAGCCGCGGCTGCCGCTGGCCGAGCGGCCTTACTATCGCGTGCTCGTCAAAGGCGAGCAGCTGAAGCCGAAGGAGGGCCGGGCCGACGATTTCCGCTGGCCCATGCAGTAGCGACCATCAGGCTCCGATGCCTCGGGAGGGCACCGCTCTATGGCCGGCCAGACCCAGCATGAGACCGGCCCGAAAGCGGGCCGTATCCGCCGCTTCGCCGCGGTGGCGCTGGGACTCGTGCTGCTGACCGCCGTGACCTTTCTGGCCGTGCAGCAGATCTTCGGGCCCGGGCCCGAGATCGCTACGACGGAGGAAGAAGGCGGCTTCTTCGATAATGGCGATGGGGGCGAGAAGGTCGACGTCACCGGGCTTCAGGTGGCCCGTGACGCCAAGGAGCACAGGCTTCTGCCGCCGATTTCCGGCGACGGATCTTTCTACGACGCGCTTCTCGGGATGGAGACGGGCAAGGGGCCGAAGACGGTCACCGTGCTTCATCTGGGCGACAGCCATATCGCGGCCGACCGGATCACCAAGGATATTCGGAAGAAGCTGCAGGCGCAGTTCGGCGATGCCGGGCGCGGGCTGATGATGCCAGGCTTTCCTTTCGAGTATTACCGGGCCGACGGCGTGAGCTTCGAAAAGACAGGCGTGTGGCTTGCGTCCAATTCCCTCAATCAGGACGGCGTCTACGGGATCACCGGGGTGAGCGTGAGCGCGGCTTCGCCCGATGCGCAGCTCACCATGACCGCGGACGAGCCCTTCGATTCCGCGGTGGTGAGCTTTCTCGCCGGGCCCGGGCAGGGGAAGGCCGTGATCGCGCAAGGCGGTCAGCGTCAGACGGTGGACACCCAAGCGGCGGAGCGCTCCGTGCTTCGGGCGGAGGTGGGCGCAGGGCAGAGCCTCTCCATTTCGCCGACGGGGGAGGGCAAGATCACGGTTCTTGGCATCGCGACACGCCAGGACGAGGCCGGCCTCCGCTACGTCAATCTCGGCATCCCCGGCGCATCGGTCCTGACCACCCGGCGCTGGGACGACCGGTTGGTGGCCCAGGATCTGGAGGCGCTGTCGCCCCAGCTCGTGGTGCTGGGCTACGGCACCAATGAGGGATTTCAGGATGGGCTCGATATTGAGGCCTATCGCGCCGCCTACGAAGGGCTGATCGCGAAGATCAAGCAGAGTGTCCCCAACGCAACCCTCCTGATTCTAGGGCCAACGGACGGGGCGAGGCTGCCGGCCTACGCCAAGTTCGGCGATGCGATCTCACTCCGCTGTGCGCCGCTGAGCTCGGGCGAGATCACCCGCTACGACGAGTTCCTCGACGGCAAGTCCGACGCGCTCGCCCGCTGGTTTCCGCCGCCGAAGCTCGGCGAGGTGCGCGAGGTTCTTAAAGAGACGGCGGAGAAAGAGGGCGCGCTTTATCTGGACCTGGAGGAGGTCATGGGCGGGCCATGCAGCATCCATCGCTGGGCGCAAGCCGACCCGCCGCTGGCGCTTCCCGATCACGTCCATCTGTCGGATCTCGGATCGGAGAAAATTGCAGAGGCCATCGTCGACGATCTGATGGACGGCTATCGGATCTATCGCAATACCCCTCCGCCCCGGACCGGGAGCGTGGGCGAGACGGACGGCGCCGCGCCGCCCCCAGAGCCAAGGCTATAGACGCGCCGCCATGCTGTTTCCCACGTTAGATTTCGGCATCTTCTTCCTGGCTGTGTTCGCCATCGCCTGGGAGCTGAAGGACCGTCCCGAGGGGCGGAAGACCTTCTTGGTCGCAGCAAGCTACTTTTTCTACGGCTATTGGGACTGGCGCTTCGCAGGCCTCCTGGCGGCGAGCTCGCTGATCAATTATGCGGCGGGGCGGCTGGTCACCGTCGCGTCCAGCGACCGCGACAAGAGGGTTCTGGTCGCAATCGCGGTGGCGATCAATCTCGGCATCCTCGGCTTCTTCAAATATTACGGCTTCTTCCTGGAGCAGCTCGCCGAGCTTCTGGCGCAAGGCGGCATGGTGCGAGATCTGCCGTTTCTGGAGATCATCCTGCCCATCGGCATCTCCTTCTTCACGTTCCAGGGCATCTCCTATGTGGTGGACGTCTACCGGAAGGAGATCCCGGCGGAGGAGAACCCGCTCAACGTCTTCCTCTATATCTCCTTCTTCCCGCAGCTCGTGGCCGGGCCCATCGTGCGGGCGGCGGATTTCCTGCCCCAGCTCAAATCCGAGCCCCAGCTCGATCGGCAGATGGTGGCCAAGGGCATCCTTCTGATCCTGCTCGGCCTGTTCAAGAAGATGGTGATCGCCAACTATCTGGCGACGCTGTTGGTGGATGACGTGTTCTTCGCGCCCGACGCTTATAGCGGGCCGGATCTGCTGCTCGCGGTCTATGGCTACGCGATCCAGATCTATTGCGACTTCTCCGGCTATAGCGACATCGCCATCGGGGTGGCGGCGCTGCTCGGCTATCACTTCAAGGCGAACTTCCTCCAGCCTTACCGGTCGGCGTCCTTGCGAGAGTTCTGGCGGCGCTGGCACATTTCGCTGTCGAGCTGGCTGCGGGACTATCTCTACAAGCCGCTCGGCGGCAGCCGCCACGGCACCGTGAAGACCTACCGCAACGTCATGATCACCATGCTGCTGGGCGGGCTGTGGCACGGGGCGAACTGGACCTTCCTGATCTGGGGCGCGATCCATGGGGTGGCGCTGGTGGTGGAGCGGATGGTGCTGGCCATCGTGCCCGCACCGGGAGCCTCCACCCTCGTGGCGGGGGACAGCTTCGGCGGGACGGTGAAGGCCGGCTGGGGCGGCGGGGCTGGGCGCGATGCGTTCGCCAGGGCGCTCGGTGTGCTCATCACCTTCAACGTGGTGTGCCTCGCCTGGATCTTCTTCCGGTCGGAGTCCCTCGATTACGCGCTGCTCTATCTGGAAGGTTTGGCCGACTGGTCGGGCCCGGTGGAGATGGCGACGCCCTTCCTGGTGGCGCTGGTGGCCGTGTCGCTCGCCTCTCATTTTTTGCCTGAGAACATGATGCCGGGGGCGATCTCGTGGCTGCAGGATCGCAGCGCCATCACCCTCGGCGCTGTGCTGGGTTTCGGGATCTTGCTGATTTGGGCGATTGCGCCGGAAGGCGTCGCGCCGTTTATATATTTCCAGTTCTGACGGGGTTTGTTCGGTGTCCTCTTTCGCGCTTTTCTTCCGACGGAAATACTTTTTGGAGCCCGCCCTGGCGGCTGAAGTCCGGAACCGGTCTCAGGCCACATCTCCTGTGCCGCGGCCCATCCCGCCCGTGGGCCATAGGATCGGCGAGGTGGCCGACAAGAGCCCTGCACGCCGGACGACACTTATGGCTCTGGTGATCGCCGCACTCGTTCTGGCGGTCTTCAATTCGGAAGGAATGGTGTCGACTGCCCGTGACCTGGCCGAGAGCCGGGTGGGCCGGCCGTTGCTGCCGGTGGCCGAGCGCTGGGACGGTGCAATGGAGCGGATCGGTGCGAAGCGCTTGGTGGCGTCCGTCCGCGATCTCATGCTGGATGCGCAATATGCGCGCTGGTCCGATGTGGCGGGGGTCTTCGGCTTCGAGGGCGATCCCATGACGGCGGAGATGCCGGAGCGGGACGACCTGTATACGGGCGCGTTGCCGGAGGAGCGGCGTTAGCGACTTTCTCAGCGTGTCATCACCGGGCTTGACCCGGTGATCCAGTAATCCCTGCGCTACGACCAGCAAGAGGCGGTGGTTACTGGACCCCTGCTTTCGCAGGGGTAACAGCAGAGTGTGAGGCGCCGCCTACCGCGGCAGGTCGGTGTGTCCCATGAGGAACTTGTCGACCGCGTGCGCCGCCTGGCGGCCTTCGCGAATAGCCCAGACGACTAGGGACTGGCCGCGGCGCATGTCGCCGGCTGCGAAGATCTTGTCCGTCGAGGTCTGGTAGTCGCGGGTGTCGGCCTTTACGTTGCCGCGGCCGTCTAGCTCCAGGCCGAGCGCTTCCAGCATTCCCTTCTTGACCGGGTGCACGAAGCCCATGGCGAGCAGAACCAGATCCGCCTTCAGCTCGAACTCGCTGCCTTCGATGGGCTTCATGTCCTCGTCGAGGCGCTGGCATTCCAGAGCGGTAACCTTGCCGTCCTCGCCGATGAAGCGCTTCGTGGACACGCTGAAGTCGCGCTCCGCGCCTTCCGCCTGGCTGGAGGAGGTGCGGAACTTCAGCGGCCAGTGGGGCCACGTCATCATGGTGTCTTCCTGCTTCGGCGGCATGGGCATGATCTCCAGCTGGGTCACGGAGACCGCGCCCTGGCGGAAGGAGGTGCCGATGCAGTCGGAGCCGGTATCGCCACCGCCGATCACCACCACATGCTTGCCGTCGGCCAGGATCGGCTCGACATCGCCCAGATCTTCGCCGGACACTCGGCGGTTCTGCTGGGTCAGGAAATCCATGGCGAAATGGACGCCGTCGAGCTCGCGGCCCTCGATGGGGAGGTCGCGGGGCGACTCCGAGCCGCCGGCGAGCACGACAGCGTCGTAATCGCTGATCAGCTTCTTCGCCTCGACGTCCTTGCCGATATGGGTGTTGAGATGGAACGTCACGCCTTCCGCCTCCATCTGCTGGTGGCGGCGCTCGATGATGTATTTCTCCATCTTGAAGTCCGGGATGCCGTAGCGCAGAAGTCCGCCGGGCTGGGCGTTCTTCTCGTAGACATGGACATCATGGCCGGCGCGGGCGAGCTGCTGGGCGCAGGCCATGCCGGATGGACCTGAGCCCACCACGGCGACGGTCTTGCCGGTCTTGTGATCCGGCGGCTGGGGCGAGATCCAGCCCTCCTCGAACGACTTGTCGGCGATGGCGCATTCGATGGATTTGATGGCCACGGGATCGTCGTGGATGTTGAGAGTGCAGGCGGCCTCGCAGGGCGCCGGGCAGACGCGGCCCGTCACTTCCGGGAAGTTGTTGGTGGAGTGCAGGTCGCGCGAGGCCTCCTGCCAGTCCGAGTGATAAACGAGATCGTTCCAGTCGGGGATCTGGTTGTTTACCGGGCAGCCCTGATGGCAGTAGGGGATGCCGCAATCCATGCAGCGTGCCGCCTGCTCGGCGACCTCGCCCTCGGGCATGGGCTTCACGAACTCATGATAATGGCGCACGCGATCGGCGGCCGGCTCCATGCGCCGGTCTTCACGCTCGATCTCGAGGAAGCCTGTGACTTTTCCCATTTTCTTCCCAACCGTTGCGGCGGCTGAAGGCACCGCCGTTCTCTAACCTATTCCGTCGTGGCGCGCGCCGGTCCTCCCCCTTTCAACTTACGATGAAATGTGGGGGCGGTGGCGTCTTAAGCTGCGCTATTTGGCGTCGGGCATGCCGACTTCGAGCTCGGCCATGCCGGTGTCCTCGGCGGCTTGCGCCTCGGCCATCTCTTCCAGGGCACGGCGATATTCGACCGGCATCACCTTGATGAATTTCGGCAGATACTCGCCCCAGTTCTCCAGGATGTGACGGGCGCGCTTGGAGCCCGTGTAGTGGAGATGGTTCTGGATGAGCTGGCGCAGCCGCTTCTCGTCGTCCCGGGTCATATCCGTGAGGTCGACGAGTCCGTGGCTTTCCATGTCGTGGATCTGGTGCTGATCTTCGGCGTTGTAGTCCTCTTCCGCCGGGATCGGCTCGAGATCGACCATGGCCATGTTGCAGCGCTGCTCGAAATCGCCCGCCTCGTCGAGGACATAGGCCACGCCGCCGGACATGCCGGCCGCGAAGTTGCGGCCCGTGCCGCCAAGCACGACGACAACGCCGCCGGTCATGTATTCGCAGCCGTGATCACCGGTGCCTTCGACAACGGCTAGAGCGCCGGAATTGCGGACGCCGAAGCGTTCGCCGGCGACGCCGTGGAAGTAGCACTCGCCGGTGATGGCGCCGTAAAGCACCGTGTTGCCGACGATGATGGACTCTTCGGGCACGATCCTCGCTTCTTCCGGCGGCCGGACGATGATGCGTCCGCCGGATAGGCCCTTGCCGACATAGTCGTTGCCTTCGCCGATCAGGTCGAGGGTGATGCCGTGGGCGAGCCACGCCCCGAAGCTCTGGCCGGCAGAGCCGCGCAGAGTGATCCAGATCGTGTCCTCGGGCAGGCCCTTATGGCCGTATCGTACGGCGACCTCGCCGGAGAGCATCGCGCCGGCGGTGCGGTCGATGTTCTTGATCGGCAGGTCGAGCTTGACCGGCTTACGGTCTTCCAGGGCGTCCTTGGACAGCTCGATGAGCTTGCGGTCCAGCACCTCTTCCAGCTCGTGGTCCTGACGCTCGGTGTTGGAGAGCGGGACCTCGGGGCCGACTTTCGGCTTGTGGAAGATGCGGCTGAAGTCGAGGCCGCGGGCCTTCCAATGGTCGATGGCCTCGCTCTTGTCGAGGATCTCGGAGCGGCCGATGAGGTCCTGAAGCTTCGTGAAGCCGAGGGACGCCATGTATTCGCGCACCTCTTCGGCGATGAAGAAGAAGTAGTTGATGACGTGCTCCGGCGTGCCGGAGAAGAGCTTGCGCAGCACCGGATCCTGGGTGGCGATGCCGACCGGGCAGGTGTTCAGATGACACTTGCGCATCATGATGCAGCCCACGGCGATCAGGGGCGCGGTGGCGAAGCCGAACTCGTCGGCGCCGAGCAGGGCGCCCACCAGCACGTCGCGGCCGGTGCGCAGTCCGCCATCCACCTGAACGCAGATGCGGCCGCGCAGATGGTTCAGCACCAGCGTCTGCTGGGTCTCGGCGAGGCCGATCTCCCAGGGGCTGCCCGCATGCTTGATGGAGGTGAGGGGCGAGGCACCCGTGCCGCCCTCGAAGCCCGCGATGGTGACGTGGTCGGCCTTGGCCTTGGCGACGCCGGCGGCGACCGTGCCCACTCCGATCTCCGACACCAGTTTCACCGAGATATCGGCTTTCGGGTTGGTGTTCTTCAGATCGTAGATGAGCTGCTTCAGATCCTCGATCGAATAGATGTCGTGGTGCGGCGGCGGCGAGATGAGGCCGACGCCCGGCGTCGAGTGACGCACCTTTGCGATGGTCGCATCGACCTTATGGCCGGGAAGCTGGCCGCCTTCGCCGGGCTTTGCGCCTTGGGCCACCTTGATCTGGATCATGTCGGAATTGACCAGATATTCCGTGGTCACGCCGAAGCGGCCCGATGCCACCTGCTTGATGGCCGAGCGCATGGAATCGCCGTTCTCCATGGGCGTGAAGCGGTCTGTCTCCTCGCCGCCTTCGCCGGTGTTGGATTTGCCGCCGATGCGGTTCATGGCGATGGCGAGCGTGGTGTGCGCCTCGCGGCTGATGGAGCCGTAGGACATGGCGCCGGTGGCGAAGCGTTTGACGATCTCCTCCGCCGGCTCGACCTCTTCCAGGGGAACCGGCTTGCGGCCCAGCTCTTCGGCAGAGCGGACGCGGAACAGGCCGCGCAGGGTCAGCAGATGTTCGTTCTGCTTGTTCACCTGCTCGGCGAAGCTGCGGTATTTCTCCGGCAGGTTGCCGCGCACGGCGTGCTGCAGGTCGGCCACGACCTCCGGACGCCACATATGCTGCTCGCCGCGGATGCGGAAGGCGTATTCGCCGCCGACGTCGAGGGCGTTCTTAAGGACGGGCGCATCGGAGAAGGCCAGGCGATGGCGTTCGACCGTCTCGCGGGCGATCTCCTTCAGGCCGACGCCTTCAACCTGGGTGTGAGTGCCGGTGAAGTACTTCTTCACGAAATCGGAGCGCAGGCCGACGGCATCGAAGATCTGGGCGCCGCAATAGGACTGATAGGTCGAGATGCCCATCTTGGACATCACCTTGAGGATGCCCTTGTTGATGCCCTTCACGTAGCGCTTGATGGCTTCCTTGGCCGTCAGCTCCTCCTCCAGATCGTCGAGGATGTCGATGATCGTGTCGAAGGCGAGGTACGGGTTGATCGCCTCGGCGCCGTAGCCAGCCAGGGTGCAGAACTGGTTCACCTCATAGGCTTCGCCGGTCTCCACCACGAGGCCCACGGAGGTGCGCAGGCCCTTGCGGATCAGGTGATGGTGGACAGCGCTGGTGGCCAGCAGTGAGGGGATCGGGATCCGGCTCGCGCTCGCGGCACGGTCGGAAACAATGATAATGTTCTTGCCTTCCCGCACTGCGTTCTCGGCCTTGTTGCACAAGGCGTCGATCGCCTCTTCCATCCCGTCCGCGCCCTTTTCGGCCGGATAGGTGATGTCGAGGGTCGTGGTGCGGAACTGATTGTCCTCCACCTCGCCGATGGAGCGGATACGCTCCAAATTCTCGTTGGTGAGAATCGGCTGGGCGACCTCGAGGCGCTTCTGCTTTGAAGTGCCTTCCAGGTCGAGAAGGTTCGGCCGCGGCCCGATGAAGCTCACGAGCGACATCACGAGCTCCTCGCGGATCGGGTCGATCGGCGGGTTCGTCACCTGGGCGAAGTTCTGCTTGAAATAGGTGTGCAGCAGCTTGGGCCGGTCCGACAGGGCGGAGAGCGGCGTGTCGGTTCCCATGGAGCCCAGCGCCTCTTGGCCGGCCTGAACCATGGGGGCCACGAGGAACTTGATGGCTTCCTGGGTGAAGCCGAACGCCTGCTGGCGGTCGAGCAGGCTCACATTGGTCTTCGGGTGATGGTGCTCGCCGTTCGGGCCCGGCAGATCTCCGACATGGATCTGGGTGCGGTCCAGCCACTCCTGATAAGGATGGCTGGAGGTCATCTCCTCCTTGATCTCCTTGTCGGAGATGATGCGGCCCTTCTCAAGATCGATGAGCAGCATCTTGCCCGGCTGGAGACGCCATTTCTGGACGATCTTTTCTTCCGGCACGGGCAGCACGCCGGTCTCGGACGCCATCACCACCATGCCGTCATCGGTGACGAGGTAGCGGGCGGGACGCAGGCCGTTGCGGTCCAGAGTAGCGCCGATCTGGCGGCCGTCGGTGAAAGCGACCGCAGCCGGGCCGTCCCACGGCTCCATCATGCAGGCGTGATATTCGTAAAAGGCGCGGGTCTTCTGATCCATCAGCGGATTGCCGGCCCAGGCTTCCGGGATCAGCATCATGGCCGCATGGGTCAGGCTGTAGCCGCCCTGGACCAGGAACTCCAACGCGTTGTCGAAGCAGGCGGTGTCGGACTGGCCCTCATAAGAGATGGGCCAGAGCTTCTGGATGTCCTCGCCGAACAGGGGAGAGGAGACGGAAGCCTGGCGCGCGGCCATCCAGTTCACGTTGCCGCGCAGCGTGTTGATCTCGCCGTTATGGGCGACCATCCGGTAGGGATGGGACAGCTTCCAGGATGGGAAGGTGTTGGTCGAGAAGCGCTGATGCACCAGGGCAAGCGCCGAGGCCATCTTCGGGTGGTGCAGATCGGCGTAATAGGCGCCCAGCTGATAGGCCAGGAACATGCCCTTGTAGACGACGGTCCGCGAGGACATGGAGACGGTGTAGAAGCCGAAGTCGCGACCGCCGGTCTCGCCGTTGATGGTGTTGGCGATGACCTTGCGGACGAGATAGATCTTCCGCTCGAACTCGTCGTCGTCGATCTCCAGATCGCCCTTGCCGATGAAGACCTGACGGTGGAAGGGCTCGGTCTCGATCACGATGGGGGGCAGGCACTCGTTGTCGGTCGGCACGTCGCGCCAGCCGAGCAGGGTCATCCCCTCGGAGAGAACGGCACGCTCCACCACAGATTCGCAATAGATGCGCTGTGCCTTGTTGGACGGCATGAAGAGCTGGCCGACGGCGTATTCGCCTTTCTCGGGCAGCTCGAAATCGCAGACTTCGACGAAGAACTCGTGCGGGATCTGCAGCAGCATGCCGGCGCCGTCGCCGAAGCGCGGGTCGGCGCCTGCCGCACCGCGATGGGTGAGGTTCACCAGGAGCTGGAGACCGGATTCGATCGTCTTATGGGTGGGCTTGCCGTTGAGGTCGGCAACGAAGCCCACACCGCAGGCGTCATGCTCACGCGACGGGTCGTAGAGACCTTGCGCTTTCGGCATGCCTAAGGGGGCGCCGACAGAGCCCAAGGCGCTTCCAGACATGAGCGCGCTCAGTGATTTTGACGCGCCGATCGAACGCATACGCGAATTCTCGAATTTCATAGCCACATCGAAGTTTGGCCCGCGCCTTCAGGTCCGCGTCTTTTTGCGGGTTCGGAATATGCCGGCGGGGCATTAAGGTTACGTGTGTCGCTCAGCCAATAAGTCAACGCTGAGGCTGTGCATAGTGCAACAGACCCAGCCCATCCTCAGGCGATCCCCTTGTCGACCCGGCCTCCTGGCGGAAGCACGCTGAATGATGTTCAGTCTGCGATCGCGGCTGCCGGAGGCCGTCCGCAATGTCCGGCGGTTCCACAAAGGTCAGCAAGCCTGTCCTATTCGGCTCCAAAATGACAGAATTCCCCTCGGCAGACAAGACGATTTCGGGCGGGAGCGGAGAGAAGCAACTTCCACACACGTAAAGCAGACCTGGGGTTGTGTCTCTGCGTGTGCTCGTATGCTGAAAACAAACGGAATGGCGAAAGAAAATCGTATCGCGAATTTTCGAGCGGGGACGATTTTCGCTTGCAGATCATATCCTTACAGCAGTCGCCTGACCGAAAAACTCGCCGAGAAAACTTGCGTCCATTAACTCCCGCGTAAAGTGTCTCGCGGTAAGTTGCTTCCACTGCCAGAGACAAAAGTCCAGCGTGTCTTGCGGTGGTACCTAGAGCAGGTTTTCTCCCATAGCACCTGCAACAAGGAAGGGCGCCCCCAAACCGGAGGCGCCCTTTTTGTTTCTTGGAGTCATCTTGAGACTCCTGGAAAGCCTGACCGGCGAAGCTTACGCGGCCTGGCTATCGATCACCTTGGGGCTTTCGTTCTTGGTGGTGATCTCGATGGTGCGGGGCTTCATGGCTTCGGGCAGCTCACGCTTCAGATCCACATGAAGCAGACCGTTCTCAAGCTTGGCGCCGGTCACCTCGACATGGTCGGCCAGCTGGAAGCGGCGCTCGAAGCTGCGGGCCGCGATGCCACGATGCAGGAAGGTGGTGTCTTCAGTCTCCTCCTGCTTCTCGCCGCGTACGCTGAGCGCATGCTCCTTGACCTCGATGGTGAGGTCCTGCTCGCTGAAGCCGGCGACCGCCATGGAGATGCGGTACTGGCTCTCAGCGACGCGCTCGATATTGTAGGGCGGATAACTCGGGGCATCGTTCTCGAAGCTCCCGAGATGGTCGAGCAGGGAGCCGAGCCGGTCGAAGCCGATGGTCGAGCGATAAAGGGGGGTCAAATCGAATTGTCTCATGTCACATCCTCCTTAAGAAGCGATATGCTGATGTCCGCTCGATCAGGCGATTCTCTCACGACCGCTCTGATGGGTGAGCCGGACGGTTTGGGGCGCAACCCGGTTAGGCGTTGCGCGGTATGGATATGGTAAGGCGTCTTCGCCCGGTCAAGATTTCTAATCGGCTGAAATCGCTCGAAAATCGAAATTTTTCCAGAGCGGCCGCCACGCGGCCGAAGTGCCAAGTCCGGACCCCATGATGGAGCTTGTCTCAACCCCTCAGAATCCCGCACCGCTCGGCGCCACGGTCGGCGCGCTGGAGATCCCGCGCCGCTTCCGGAAACCCGTCCAGGTGCGCTACGCCCACTGGCCCTCGGGGCTGAAGGAGCGGCACGGGACGGTCTGCATCTTTCCGGGGCGCTCCGAATATATCGAGAAGTATTTCGAGGTTGTCGGCGACCTTCGCCGCCGCGGGTTCTACGTGGTGGCGATCGACTGGCGGGGGCAGGGCGGCTCGACGCGCCTGACGCGCAACCCCCTCAAAGGCCACGTGCGGAGCTTCGACGATTATCAGACGGATCTCTCCCGGCTGATGAACGACGTGGTGCTGCCGGATTGCCCGCCGCCCTACTACGCCCTGGCTCATTCGATGGGCGGGACGATCGCGCTGAAGGCTGCGACCATGCGGGGCAGCTGGTTCGAGCGCATGGTTCTTTCGGCGCCGATGATTCGCATCAAGGGCCTGCCGGGCTCGGACGCCTTCACGGCGAAGGTGACAGGGGCGATCTCAGCTTTCGGTCTCGGGCGGGTGGCGGTGCCGGGCGGCATGAAGGTCTATCGCGACTCGCAGATCTTCGAGGGCAACATCCTCACCACGGATGCGGAGCGCTTCGCGCGCAATCTCTCGGTCTTGCGGGTCGCGCCCGAGCTTGCGGTGGGGGCGCCGACCTTCGGCTGGGTGCGGGCGGCACTCGTGGCCTTGCGCGAGATCAACGATCAGGAGTTCGCACGCCGATTGCGGGTGCCCGTGGTGATGCTCGCGGCGGGCCACGACCAGATCGTCTCGAGCAGCGCGATCGAGAGCTTCGCCGACCGTTGCCGTCTCGGCTCGCAGATCGTCCTGCGCGGCTCCGAGCACGAGATCCTGCAGGAGCGCGATCCGATCCGAGAGGAATTCTGGGCGGCGTTCGACGCCTTCGTGCCCGGCGCCAAGATCAAGCGGAGCGCGTGAGCCGGGTTACGTGAGCGAGCTTACGTGTTGAGGTGCTTCAGGGCCTGCTCGTGGAGCGCCCGATCGCCGGAGGCGATGATGCGCCCGCCCTTCGAGGCATCGCCGCCTTCCCAGGTGGTGACCACGCCGCCGGCCGCTTCGACCACGGGGATCAGGGGCAGGATGTCGTAGGTCTGCAAACCCGCCTCGACCACGAGATCGATCTCGCCCATGGCCAGCAGGCAGTAATTGTAGCAGTCGCCGCCATAGCGCCGGAGCCGGCACGCCTCGGCCAGGGAGTCGAAGCGGGCGAGGTTCGCCGCGTCGAACATGTCTGGTGTGGTGGAGCCGAGTAGGGCGTCTTCGAGCTTGGCGCAGGCGCGGGTCTGTATGGTCTGCTCCGTCTCACCCCGGCGATAGAAGGCCTTGCCGTCCGCCGCCCAGAAACGCTCGCCGGAAAACGGCTGCTCCATCATGCCGACGATCGGGACACCCTTTCGCGCCACACCGATCAGCACGCCCCAGAGCGGCTGACCCATGATGAAGGCGCGGGTGCCGTCGATGGGATCGAGCACCCAGCAATATTCGGCGTCCTCGTTCTCGTTGCCGAATTCCTCGCCGATAATTCCGTGCTCGGGAAACCGCTCCTTGAGCAGTTCGCGCATGACGCGTTCGGCTTCCTTATCGGCTTCAGTGACGGGATCGAAGTCGTTGCCGCCTTTGTGCGCAATATCCACCTTTGCGCGAAAACGCGGCAAAATGACCGAACTTGCCTGGTTCGCAAGGGCATGGGCTTGGTTTAAAAGGGCGTCGAAATCGGGTTTGGTCGAGGTGATGGTGGCGTCTCCTTGATGTGGTTTTCCCCAGGAAATCAACGGTCTTAGTGGCCGGCGGGGCTCCTGAAAGGGCCGAAATCCAACAAATCCGACCGTTCGCTATGGCTAATTTGCACCACTGTTCTGCAAAAGCCACCTGCGACGTCTACCACCTTGCACTTTGTGCGTCGCAATGACATATTGTTGCAACGCGGCATAACGCTTGTTGTGTCGCTGCCCTCCTTGGGCGTTTCCTCCCTAGACTTGGGCCGTTCGGATCTATTTCGAACGGCCCTTTTTTCTGTCTGCTGTTCTGGAGGATCTTCACGACTTCTCTGCGGGCTCTGTCGCTTGCTACTCGGCGGCGGCCTTCGGCACTTCCGGAGATCCTTGGCGCGGCGTCTCGCGATCGGCGGCGAATTCCATCACCGCCTCCACGACCCGTCTGAGGTCGGCGCGCAGCCGATCGAAGCCCGAACGTTTCTGGAACGTCATCTCATCCATATAGAGCGCGCGGTTGATCTCCAACTGCAGCACATGACGCCCCTTGGTGGGGTGGCCGTAATGCTCGGTGATGTAGCCGCCGGCATAGGGCTTGTTGAGGCTGACCACATAGCCCAGCGTGCGAAGCTGCTGGGCGGCGAGCTGGATCAGCGCCGGATGGCATGAGGTGCCGTAGCGGTCGCCGAGCACAAAATCGGGACGCATGCCGTTGCTGTCGGCCATGGGCGTTGACGGCATGGAGTGGCAATCGATGAGCACCGCGGAGCCGAAGCGCGTCTTGGCGTCGAGCAGCAGCCCGCTCAGGGTCTCGTGATAAGGCGTATAGATACGATTGATGCGCTCCAGGGCCGCGGCGATGGACAGAGGCTCCCGATAGATCTCCTCGGACTCCGACACGATCCGAGCGATGGTGCCGAGCCCGCCGACCACCCGCACCGACTGAGTATTGGCGTAATCAGGAAGCCGATCGCCGAACAGGACGGGGTCGAGCTCGTACGGCTCCCGGTTCACATCGAGATAGGCGCGCGGGAAATGGGCGACCAGCATGGGTGCGCCGAGCTCGGCGACGAAGTCGAACAGCTGGTCGACATAGCAGTCTTCGGAGCGGCGCAGGGTGAGGGGATCGAGCTTGGAGGCAGCCAGGAAGCTTTTCGGATAGCGGCGACCGCTGTGCGGCGAATTGAACACGAAGGGGCGTTCGATTTTGGCCGGCTGGATCACCTCGAATGCAGGTGACAGCTCCGACCTGATCGTCTCAGCCTCTTCGGGGCACATTCTAATTCCTCGACTGTCTGCCGTTCGCGCCGTCTCGATGGAAACGCGAACGGCAAGAGTGAGGCAAACTCTGCCAACCGGGACAAGTTCTGTCTAGGCGTCTTATGGCTTGTGCGACGTTGAAATTGAGGCAATGATTTAACCCTGTCGGGGGCGGCTTTATGCCACTCGATCCGGCCGCCGGTTTGGAAAATGATCGCAATTGCCTCGCGCATTCCAGACTGCGGGCTGCCATCGGCAAAGATGAGCGCGATTTCGCGCAGTAGGGAGCGAGATCCGCTCCGCCGAATTTTCGCAGGTGCTGTCTCGGCGTTGGCAAGGGCTCCTTTACCGGTTTGGTGTAGAGCCTTCGAATCTGCGGTCGGGGCAGTGATTCGGCGAGCGCTGAGCAGGTATCTTGTGTAACAAGTGTCTTGCTCGAGCAGCCGTGTTTCGCTTCGGCGATGTGTTTAGGGGGAAGTCGATGGTAGCGAACGATCCGAGAGCGCGCAGTCTTCAGCGCATTCTTCTGGCAGAAGATGACGAGGATATGCGGCGCTTTCTGGTGAATGCGCTGAACAAGGCCGGATTCGACGTTGTCGCTTTTGGCAACGGGCTTGAAGCCTTCGAGCGTATGAAAGAGGAGCCCTTCACGCTCCTCCTGACCGATATCGTGATGCCGGAGATGGACGGTATCGAGCTGGCCCGCCGGGCGAACGAGCTCGATCCCGACATCAAGATCATGTTCATCACCGGCTTTGCGGCCGTTGCGCTGAACCCCGACAATCAGGCGCCGAAAGACGCCAAGATCCTCTCCAAGCCTTTCCACCTCCGCGATCTCGTGGACGAGGTGGAGCGGATTCTCGAGACGGTCTAGGACAGCTCTTTAAGCGCGCCGGTGCGGATGGCCGCGATCAGCGGCCCCGCGCGTTGAGGGCGCGCTCGATGCCCTTCGCACAATCCTTGGCGAAATTCTGCACGGCTTGCTCGGCCTGCTCCGGCGTGGTGCCGGGGGTGGGCTCGAAGTCGCCCGTGTATTTGAAGGTCGAGCTCTGATCGTCGCCCTCGACGATTTTCACCGTGCCGACATAGCCGACATCGTAGGCGGATTTGAAATTCTTGTTGTCGGTGATGAGGTAGGAGAGGGTCTTCTCCGCCTCGTCGAAGGTCAGCATGCGTTCCCAGAGAATCGAGCCGTCGGTGTTGGTCAGCACGCGGACACGGCCGCCTTCCTCCAGGGTGCTGCCGACGCAGCCGCTGCTGAGAACGGGAAGCAGGTTGAACCCGCCCGCCATGCTCCAGACGTCATCGGCGGAAAACGGAATCGGTACGTTCACTTCGACATGCATGCGGGACCCCCAAGCGGTTCAATCAAGTTGCTTGATTGAGAGTCCGATCCTGTGAGTGCGCTGTCAAGGCTGGCCCGTGCGGCAAAGGCGACCGGCCGGGCTTTTAAATCAGCACTTCCCGCTCAGCATTCGGGGACGTTCACGGCGAGACCGCCGAGGCTCGTTTCCTTGAGGGTCGAGCTCATGGCTTCGCCGGTCTGGCGCATGGCCTTAATGCAATTGTCGAGTGGCATGAAATGGGAGCCGTTGCCGCGCAGTGCGATGGAGACGGCGGTCACCGCTTTCACGGCGCCGAGTCCGTTCCGCTCGATGCACGGCACCTGAACCAGCCCGCCGACGGGATCGCAAGTCATGCCGAGATGGTGCTCAAGCGCAATCTCGGCGGCGTTCTCCACCTGACCGGGCGTGCCGCCCAGCACCTCGCACAGACCGGCGGCGGCCATGGCCGATGCCGAGCCGACCTCGCCCTGGCAGCCGACCTCTGCGCCGGAGATCGAGGCATTGTGCTTGATGAGCCCGCCGATTGCCGCCGCGGTCAGCATGAAGTCCTCGACGCGTGCCGGATCGGCGCCCACGCAATGATCGACGTAGTAGCGAATAACGGCCGGCACCACGCCCGCCGCGCCGTTGGTCGGGGCGGTGACGACACGGCCGCCGGCGGCGTTCTCCTCGTTCACGGCCATGGCGTAGAGATAGAGCCGGTCGATGGAGGTGTAGGGCTGGCGGCTGTTGGAGGCCTCCTCCTCGCGCATCTGCTGGAGCATCTTGGGCGCACGGCGGGGAACGTTGAGCCCGCCCGGCAGGAGCCCCTCGGTGCCCAGCCCGCGATTGGTGCAGGAGGACATGGCGTCCCAGAGGCGCGCGATGCCGTTATGGACGTCTTCCGGCGAGCGGATGGATTCCTCGTTCTTGCGCTTCATCTCGCTGATGGAGAGATCGCTGGCCTTGGCCATGGCGAGCATCTCGGCGGCGCTTTCGAAGGGGTAGGGAAAAGCCGCTTCGTTTTCGTCCGAGGCGAGTGGCGCGTCCTGCTCCATCTCCTCGGCGCTGAGCACGAAACCGCCGCCGATGGAATAGTAGATCTCCTCCAGGAGCGGCTCGCCGTCGGTGGAGAACGCCTGGAACTTCATGCCGTTGGAGTGGCCGGGGAGCGGGTCGCCATAGTCGAAGACGAGATCGTTGGCCGGGTCGAAGGCGAAGGCGGGGAGGCCGTCGATGGCGATGGTCTTCTCGTCGCCGAGCTGCGCCATGCGCTCTTCCGCTTCGCTCACGTCCAGGGTCTCGGGGTGATAGCCGAGGAGGCCTAAGATCACCGCCCGGTCGCTGCCGTGGCCCTTGCCGGTGAAGGCAAGGGAGCCGTAGAGCCGCGCCTGGACGTGGCTGATCTCTTCGCGGCGGGGCAGCGCTTTCATATTCTCGACGAAGCGCGCCGCGGCAATCATCGGTCCCATGGTGTGGGAGGACGAAGGACCGATGCCGATCTTGAAGATGTCGAACAGGCTGAGGAACATCGAATCCAGTCTTCAGGCTTAGATATGCGATTGCAGCGCGGCATGACGACACGCGAAGGATCGCAGTGCCGCGCCTGCCTCACGTCGGAGGCGGAAAGGTCTTAGTTGGTTCGGCGCGCACTCAGCGACAAGGCCGGATCAGAACGTGGCCGGCGTATTGAACCAGATGATGCGCGCGGTTTCCTTGCCCGGATTCCGGTAGCCGTGGGGAATCTCGGAGCGAAAATAGAACGTGTCGCCGGCGTTCAGCACGAAGGTCTCGTCGCCGAGGGACAGCTCCAGGCTGCCTTCCAGCACATAACCGAAATCCTCGCCCTGATGGACGATCTTGCCGTCGCTTTCCGCCTGGGGCGGCACGGTGTGGATCGACGACTGAAACAGGAACGGGCTGGGCGACGGGGTGAGCA
The DNA here is from genome assembly GCF_042676065.1 of Methyloligella solikamskensis. Taxonomy (NCBI): domain Bacteria; kingdom Pseudomonadati; phylum Pseudomonadota; class Alphaproteobacteria; order Hyphomicrobiales; family Hyphomicrobiaceae; genus Methyloligella; species Methyloligella solikamskensis. The sequence goes on from NZ_JBHTJO010000001.1 coordinate 1,029,605, forward strand.
GCTCCAGCGCGATGGCCTTGTCCTCGTCGACACCGGTCTGGGCGATGGACGGGCGCTCGCCTGAGCGCGTGATGGCGCCGGTCGGCATCTGCACGAATAGGGCATTGATGTTGGTGCCCAGGATCGAGACCAGGCGGTGCAGCAATCCGATCGAGGGGGTGATCTTATCGTTCTCGATCTTGGATAGCATGCTCTCGGAGCAGTCCGCCTTCTGAGCCACCTCCTTCAGCGTCAACCGCTGCGCGAGCCGGTATTGCCGAAGCTTGGCGCCAATATGCACCCCTTCTGCCGGCGCCTTCGTATCCATCGTCAAATTGTCCCGTTTCCGCATCCCATCCGGCAACCGGCGATTGCGGATGCCGTGTCCGCGCACCGTGTGGCGGGCTTGGATTCGCCTATTGTTGCCGAGGAGCGCTGCATATCAAGAATCAAATCAGATCGCCATATCATTGGAGTTTATTGTGAGGAAAGCAACTTGACGGAACGTCGCTGAGCCCGTTACCCATAAGGGAAGCGATCAACAATAAGGGGCCACGCAATGTCCGTATCTGCCGCCGAACTCGTTGAAATGCGCCGCCCTTACGGCAAGGCGCAAGACCTGATCTTCGTGTCGGCGCAGACCGGCGACCCGTCAGACGGCGCCAAGGCCCAGCTCGCCGAGGTTATGGAAAAGATCGGCGCGGTGCTCAAAGATGCGCGCTGCACGCCCTCGGATGTGGTGAAGCTCGGCATCTTCTATCACCAGTCGCTGACGGCCGGAGAAGCGGATCTGCTTCTGGAGGCGCGGCGCTGGTTTCCCGACGATTACGCCCCCGTGGTGACCATGATTCCGCTCCACCACGTCCCCAACGGATGCCTTGTGCAGGGCGAGGCGATCGCGATCACGCCGGGCACGTCCCGGGCCACGCGCAAGACGGTCGAGGGGCCGACGATCAAGGGCAAGCCCGGCTTCAGCCAGAGCGTGCGCTGCGGCGACCTCGTCTTCGTCGGCGCGCAAATGTCGGTCGATGACGATGGCGAGACGCTCCATGAAGGCGACATCGTCGCTCAGGCGAAGACGACCATCGCGAATCTGGAAGCGGCCCTGAAGGCAGCGGGAACGGATCTCTCCGCAGGGGCCAAGCTCAACACCTATTATGTCGGCACCGGCACCACCGAAGACTGGCGACAGGCCGCCCAGGTCCGGTCGGATGGATTCCAGAAGCCGGGTCCGGGCGCCACGGGCCTGCCGATCCCCGGAAGCTTCCCGGACGATATTCTGGTCCGCCAGGAGATCATCGCCATCGCAGAGGAGGACGGCTCGCCCGCCCCGCGGGTGACGAGCTGGCCGGACGGGGTGTGGGACTGGCCGATCCCGGTCTCCTTCGAACAGGGGCTCTTGATCAACGGGCTAATCATCACCGGCGGGCAGATTGCGGCCGATACCAAGGGGATCGCCGTCTATCCGGACGATCTCGCCGCTCAGACCCGCGACGTGATGGAGACCATCGTGAAGATCATCGCGGGCTACGGGGTCGATACCTCTGCGCTGTCCAAGATGACGATCTTCTATGCGACCGATGGCGACCCCGCCGATCTGGACACGATCATGCAGGAGGTCGCGCCGTTCTTCCCGAAATCGTGGCCGGCGCTGACCATCGTGCCGCTCGGGCGTATCGGCCTTACGGGCATCGATATCGAGATCGAAGCCGTTGGCCAGGTCTAAGGCGCGGACATGCTGAAAAAGACTTCAGACGGGATGAGCCCCATCCCGGAGATTTTGGAGAACGCGCAACGCTTCGTCGAACTGCGGCGCGATCTCCATGCCCACCCCGAGACCGGCTTCGAAGAACGCCGCACGGCGGGCATCGTGGCCGATCTTCTGCAGTCCTGGGGGATCGAGACCCATACGGGCATCGGCGGGACCGGCGTCGTCGGCGTTCTGCGGGGTCGCTCGGAAGAGGGAACGCGGATCGGTCTGCGGGCCGATTTCGATGCGCTGCCTATCGAGGAGCAGGCCGATGTGCCGTGGCGCTCGACGGTGGCGGACACCTTTCACGGCTGCGGCCATGACGGGCATACGGCGAGCCTGCTGGCAGCCGCCCATTATCTTTCCCGCCGGCGGCCTGAGAGCGGAACGGTCACCTTCATTTTCCAGCCGGCCGAAGAAGGTCTCGGCGGGGCCCGCGCCATGCTGGCGGACGGGTTGTTCGAGCGCTTCCCGTGCGACGTCATCTTCGGCTGCCACAACTGGCCGGATCTGAATCTCGGTGAGGTGCAGGTGTGTCCCGGACCGGTGATGGCGGGGGCTGAGTTTTTCGACATCACGCTTAGCGGCACCGGTAGCCATGCGGCGATGCCTCATCACTCCCGCGATGTCATCGTGGCTGCGGCCGATCTCATCGGCACGCTGCAGACCATCGTGAGCCGCAACGTGGATCCGCTGGAGAGCGCCGTGGTCTCGCTGACCGAGATGCATGGCGGCAGCGCTTACAACGTCATTCCGCGCAAGGCCGAGCTGAAGGGCACGATCCGGCATTTCAAACCGGAGGTGCGCGATGCGGTGATCGACGCCATGAAGCGCATCATCGTCGGCGCGGAAGCGAGCCACGATGTCTCCATCGCGCTCGATTTGCGCAAAGCCTATCCGGTGACGGTCAACGACCCTTCCGCCGTCGATCCGGTGGTGGCGGCGGCCCGGACGACTGTGGGCGAGAGCAACGTCTTCACGTCCGGCCGCCCCACGATGAGCAGCGAGGATTTCGGCGACATGCTCGACGTCGTGCCCGGGGCCTATTTCATGGCCGGGCAGTCGAGCGACGTGCCGTTGCACCATCCCGAATATACCTATGACGACGATCTCATTCCCATCGTCGCCAGCATTTTTGCGCGCATCGTGCAGCTCCACGCCTCTTCGCGTGTCGAGGCTGCCGTCGCGGCTGACTGAACGCGCCGAAAGGGGCCCGCGGCGGGCCCGTTCTTGCAAGGTTCGGAACGAGGACTGCACGCCTCTGCCCCGGGCCTGAGCGGGCGCGTGCGCGGAGGTGTGGGAAGTCCAGCGCGGCAACGATTTTCGGGTGCTTGAATGCCCAAAAAAGCGGCGGCAGACGGCCAATAGTATGTGCAGTCAAGTGACTTGACTGGCAATCATTGGGGTTTATTGTTTTTGGTAGCTTGATGCAAACCCAGGGGAAAACGAATGTCCGTAACCGCCCTAGACAACGAAGATCGCCAATCGCACAAGTCTCCTTTTCTCCGTACCGGCGAGGAATATCGTCAGGGGCTGAGGGACAATCGCCGGGTCATCTATCAGGGTGAAGAGATCCGGGATGTGACCACTCATCCGCTCTTCAAACGCTCCGTCGACCGGTGGGCGGGCATCTTCGATGCTCAGTTCGATCCGGCCACCGTCGATGTCACGACCTATTTCGACGAGAAGCTCGGCGACCGGGCGAGCACCGCCTGGCTCGTTCCCGAGAGCAAGGCGCACCTGGCCCAGCGCCGGCATCTTCTGGAGTACAGCTCCGACCAGACCTTCGGCGTCTATGGCCGGATGCCCGATTACGGTCCGACGCTCGCCATGGGCTTCCTGTCGGGCATGCATCTGATCGAGGAGGCGGAGCCGGATGCGCCCGCCAAGATCAAGGAATTCATCGATTTCGGCCGTGAGAACAATCTTCTCAGCACCGACCTGATCGCCGATGCCCAGTCGGATCGTTCGCGGTCGCCGGGCGAGAACCCGGGCCGTCTGCGCTGCGTGAAGGAAACGGAGGAAGGCATCGTCGTCTACGGCACGAAGCCGGTGGCGTCGTCCGCCAGCATGGGCGACTGGGGCGGCATCGCGACCCTGCTCAGCCCGGACATGGATCCCGACACGGTGATGTGGGCCTATGTGAAGATGGGCTCGCCGGGAATTACGTTCGTGGCGCGTGAACAGGTGACCTCCGCGTCAGACACGGCGGAGGATCATCCGATCAATCACCTGGGTGAGGAGATCGACGCGCTGATCGTGTTCGACAATGTCCTCATCCCATGGGAGCACGTGTTCAGCTTCCGCAACAAGTCGACGCTCGCCTACTACCTGGAAGTCTGCGTGCTGCCGCACTGGGCGATCCTGGCGCGCATGGCCCGCCGAGCCCGCTATTTCGCCGCCGCGGCGAAGATGGTCACGGAGATCCTCGGTACCGACAAGATTCCGCCGGTCCGCGCTCAGGTGGCGGAGATCTACGCGTATTCCACGGCGCTGGAATCCTTCATCCTGGCTGCGGAAGACAAAGGCGAGCACACGCCCCACGGCATCTTCCTCCCCGACCGGACCAACATCACGGCGGGGCGCCTCTACGCGATCACCCAGCTTCCGGTGATCATGCAGCATCTGCGCGAGCTGTGCGGTCAGGGCCTGGTGAGCCGCTTCACCAAGGCGGACCTGGAGCGTGAGGATGTGGGCGCCTGGATCGACGAGTTCATGCCCGGCCACAACATCACGGGCCGGGGCAAGAATCGCCTCATGAACTTCATCTGGGATCTCACCTGCAGCGCCCATGCGGCCCGCGTGACCCTGTTCGAGAACGTGAACTCCACGCCGCCGCCGATCGTGCGCCAGCAGGTCTATCAATCCTACGACACGTCGGAGGCCGAGAAGCTCATCCGCGATGCGACCGAGCTGGATCAGTACAGGACGACGGTCGCCGAAGCCGCCGAGTAGTAAGAACGCGGGGCGGGCGCGCTACAGTGCCCGCCCCGCTTCGCCATCATCCAGAGGGCGGATAAGGCCGTCACTCTCATTCGATCCTTACTCGCTGGGAACAGAAGCCGCTCATGATCAAGAACCCCGTTCCGTGGCCCAATGGCGCCCGCTGCGCCTGCGCCATAACCTTCGACATCGACACGGACAGCATTCTGCATCTGGAGCACCGGGAGCGGGCGCCGGCGCTGGTTTCGACCATGTCCTGGCTGCAATACGACAAGGTCGCGATCCCGCGGATCCTGGAGATGTACCGGCGGTTCGATCTGAAGCAGACTTTCTTCTATCCGGCCTGGTGCATGGAGCACTATCCGGAGCTCGTCGACATGATCTTGAAGGACGGGCACGAGATCGCCGCCCACGGCTATCTGCACGAGAACCCGAACACGCTGTCGCCGGCGGAGGAGCTCTACTGGCTGCAGAAGCAGATCGAGGTGATCAAGAAATACACCGGCCAGCCGCCGCGCGGATGGCGGGCGCCGCTCTATAACTTCTCCCAGTACTCGGCGGACTACCTGGCGAGCGCCGGGATCAAATACGACACGAGCCTGATGGGCGACGACATCCCCTACGTGCTCAGCACCGAGAGCGGCAACGTGATCGAGCTGCCGACCCATTGGGGCATGGACGACTGGCCCCACTACACCCATGCGCCGGACATGCATTACATGATGCCGATCAAGTCGCCGGACGAGGCCATGAACGTGTTCATGTCGGAGTTCGAGGCCGCTTACGAGTTCGGCGGGCTTTGGGTCACGGTGTGGCATCCCTTCGTCTCGGGCCGTCTGGCGCGCTGCGCCCGGGTAGCCAAAATGATTGAGGAGATGCTCGAGCGGGGCGATGTCTGGTTCGCCAAGATGGAAGAGATCGCCGCCCATGTGCAATCGTGCATCGACGATGGCTCCTGGACCCCGCGGGTGGACGAACTACCCTATTATACCCAAATGATCCCGGAGCTTTCGACGAAGCCGCTGGCGCCGACGGGACCGGGCGAGTGAGAACCGAGGATTTGGTGATGGACGAGATGCGGGAGCTTTTCCTCAACGGCATGAGCCGGGTGGCCTGCACAGTCTCGCTCGTCACGACGGAAGGCGAGGGGGGCAAGGCGGGCGTCACGGTGAGCGCCATGTCGTCCGTCTCTGCCGATAGCGAGCATCCGTCCCTGCTGGTCTGCGTCCACGAGCTCAGCGCGGCGGCAGACGCGATCCGCCAGAACGGTGCGTTCTGCGTGAACGTTCTGGGCAAGGAGCAGGCATTCCTGTCCGACGTGTTCGCCGGGCGGGCGAAGGATCGCTATCCGGACAAGTTCTCGGCCGCGCGCTGGAGCGAAGGGGCGAGCGGCTCGCCGGTGCTGGAAGGCGCGCTGGTCAATTTCGACTGCCACGTGAAGGAGGCGTTCCACCACGGAACCCACTGGATCATCATCGGCGGCGTCATCGACATGCGCATGGCCGATCCGGGCAGCCCGCTGGTCTACGCCAATCACGCCTATTCGGAGCCCGCTCCCCTGCTGGAGCAGGAGGAGAAGGCGGCTTCGTAGGGGCCGTTTCGTCGCTTGGTCCGCTGGCCATTGATCTTCCGGCATGAATGAGGATATATGAGCCGCGACAACCGAGCGTATTCATAGCTTATCGGACGGGCGCGTAGCTCAGCGGGAGAGCACTACGTTGACATCGTAGGGGTCACTGGTTCGATCCCAGTCGCGCCCACCATTCCCTACCTTTTCCAATCCTTCATAGGGTCCATCCGTACGGAAGGGCCGGCTACCGCTTCACGCGCATGCGCGATTTCTCTCCGGTTTTTCGGCCCTGGGCCCTGCGCGAGAGCAGATTCAGGGCTTCAATGAAGCCGGAGAACAGCATCGCGGCGTAGACATAGCCCTTGGGCACCTTCGCGCCGAATCCTTCGGCGATCAGGGTCATGCCGATCATCAGCAGAAAGCCGAGCGCCAGCATGACGACGCTGGGGTTGGCGTTGATGAAGTTGGCGAGCGGACCTGCAGCGGCGAACATCACGGCCACGGTGATCAGGATGGCGATGACCATGATCGCGATATGGTCCGTCATGCCCACGGCGGTGATGATGCTGTCGATGGAGAAGACCATGTCGAGCAGGAGGATTTGCCCTATCGCTGCGGCGAAGCTCATGGTTGCCTTGCCGGAGAACATGTCGGGGCCGGGATCAGGATCCACGTTGTGATGGATCTCCTTGGTCGCCTTCCAGACGAGGAAGAGGCCGCCGGCGATGAGGATCATGTCGCGCCAGGAGAGGGCCGCATCGATGACGGGGATGGTCACCACCGGCTCGGTGAGCTGCACGATGATGAAGACGAGACTCAGAAAGGCCAGCCGCAGAACCAGGGCGGCGCCGATGCCGAGGGTCCGTGCTTTCGCCCGCTGATCCTCGGGAAGCTTGTTGGTCAAAATGGAGATGAAGATGAGGTTGTCGATGCCGAGCACGACCTCCATCACGATCAGGGTGGCGAGCGCTAGCCAGTTGGCAGGGTCCGAGAAAATCGCTGCGAGATCGAACATCGCTGTCTCTTCCTCTCACTAGGTCGTTCGGGGCTGAATTGCGGGATGCCGACCGTTGTATGCACGCAGGGAATAGAGCCGGATGCATCGGACGTCTAGCGGCGAAACCGACGGCCCTTGAACTGCGTTGAGGCCGTGCCGCTTTACATGAGGCTGGGGGCGGCACAGGTATTTTGCGCGATTCGTTGCGGGCTTGGGGGTTCCCTTTGCGCCGCCGATTCGGGAAGGCGAAGTAGGGAGGGGAATTCGAAGTGGCAAGCCGCAGCGAGCGGGTTGGAGCGGACGGTGCTGAGCCGGACGATGGGTCGGCCAAGGAGTTCGTGGTCGGTCTCGGGCGGGCCTTCGCAGGCGCCCTGATCTTCTCCGTGCCCATGCTGATGACCATGGAGATGTGGTGGCTCGGCTTCACCATCGAGCCGTTCCGGCTGGCGCTGCTTCTCTTTCTTATGGTGCCGATGCTGACCGGGCTTTCCCGGCTCGGCGGGTTCCGCAACAACGCCCACGTCATCGACGATGTGGCCGATAGCCTCGTGGCGATTGCTGTAGCGGCGGTCTCGGCCGTGATCGTCCTGGCCCTGTTCAATCTGATCACGCCGGAGATGCCGGTGCGCGAAGTGGTGGGCAAAGTCGCCATCCAGATGTTTCCGGCTGCCATCGGCGCGATCCTTGCCCAGAATCAGCTCGGCGGCGGCGTGCGGGACAAGATGGCGGCGGTTGAGTCCTCCTATTGGGGCGAGCTTCTCATCCTGGCGGTCGGAGCGCTGTTCCTCTCCCTCAACATTGCGCCGACGGAGGAAGTCGAACGGATCGCCTATCAGATGACGGTCTGGCATGTGGTGGCGATCATCGTGCTTTCGATCGTGTTGCTCCACGCCATCGTCTACATGGTGGACTTCACCGGTACCGAGATACGGGCCGCCTCTTTCCTGAGCGTCTTTGTTGGATACACGGTGGTGGGCTACGCGGTGGTCGCCCTGGTCAATCTCTACCTGCTCTGGACATTCGGCCGGACAGACGGGCTTTCCCTCCACGAGGTCATGAGTCTCGTGGCCGTTATCAGCTTTCCCGGCGCGATCGGCGCCGCATTCGCGCGGTTGATTCTCTGATGGCCAGCAAGAAACAAGCATTGCAACAGCCGACCGGCACCTCCGCCATCGAGTGGGTGGTCGCCGCGATCGGCACTGCGGTCATCGTCGCGGCGGTCGCCTACATGGTCTGGTACGGCGTCGCCCGGCCGGGTGGTCCGCCGGAGCTCAGCATCCGTCAGGTCTCCGAGGCCCGGCAGGTGGAGGGCAGCTATCTCGTCCAGGTCGAGGTGAACAACCAGGGCCATTCGACGGCGGCCAATGTCCAGATCTCAGGCGCCCTTCAGGAGGGCGGTGTCAGCGTCGAGGAAAGCAGCGCCTCGATCGACTACGTGCCCCAGCAGTCGAAGCGCCGCGCCTATTTCCAGTTCACGAAAGATCCGGCGGATTATGCGTTGGAGCTGAGAGTGGAAGGGATGGCCAAGCCATAGAACCAAGGTTCTGAGCTGGCCAGTGCGCAACCCTCGCTGGCTGCCCTCAGCGGCGCCAGGTGGCCTTGAAGGACGAGTAGACGAAGGTTGCCGACCAGGTGAGCGCCATGAAGCCCGCCAGGCCTTCGAAGACGCTGATGAGCCTCAGATCGCCTTTCGGCGTGGCGTCGGCGAAGCCCAAGGTCGTGTAGGCGGAGCTTGAGAAATAGAGCAGGTCGACGGCGTTCGCATCCACCTTGGCGAACTGGCCCCAGCCGCCGAGATCGATCAGCAGCCCCAGAAGAAGCGCGTAGCCCACGATATGAGAGAGATGAGCGCTGACCAGCAGCACGAGCATGGCCAGGGAGCGCTTGTGGTTATCGGCATCGTCGCTCGGGGTGATGGCGGACAGGCCCCAAAGCGTCCAATAATGGGCAGACAGGACGACCACCAGTGCTGCGATTGCGACGACGACTGAAATCCACATAGCGCCTCTCGTTGCTTTTGGTTCTTCTTTCGCTGGTTCTGGATGTGGTGGTACCCCTTGGGTGCCCGTTCCGGACCGAAAACGGCAGGCTCGTCCAGTTGTTCCAAGGGTTTTGAGCCGACAGTTTCGCATTTGGGCGGCTTGACCCGTTGACAGCGGGGGCAGGGCTTTTTATGTTCCGCCGCTCAAGCGCCGGGCGAGGAGCCTTCGGCGCTTTTCCTATTGTTTAAAACCGCGGACTGCTTTGGGTCATGAAGATCAAGAATTCCATCCGATCCTTGCGTAAGCGCCACCGGGCCAATCGTGTGGTGCGCCGCCGCGGCCGCCTGTACGTGATCAACAAGGTCAACCGGCGGTTCAAGGCGCGCCAGGGCTAGAGCGCGTCCACAGCTTTCTCCGACCAGACAATTCGCTGCTCGGCTAAGGCTTTGCGCGTGCCACCTCGCATGAGTGCTGGAGTGTCGTCAGAATTTGCTTTGACGCGCTCCTAAGCGCAGTTTTACGCTCTCGCTTATGGGCATTTGTAAGTGGGGGGCACCGCTCTCCTGGGTGGCTCTCCAGGGCGCTATTGCCGGTTCTGTTTTGCTGGGGTGTATGGTCGCCGCCGGACCGGTTCTCGCGGTCTCCGGCTTGTCCGTCAAGCCCCTCCCAGACAACGCTCATCCAAACAACACGCATCACGCTCTTCCGCTTCGGCAGGCGAACGTCACGCCTGGGCCGCTCGCCGTGTTAGGGCCGGGCGAGCCCGGTTGGGGCGTTCGGGAAGCGCCGGTCGCCGAGCGCAATCCCGAAGATCCCCTGGTGCCGCTTCCCGACCGGGCGCCGTTCCCGAGCCCGGAGGGCGTTCCCGGGCAGCCGCCCGCCGCAGGGCAGGGCGCTTTGCCGGGCGCCGGCGGCGTTCCCGACGGGATGGATGCGGAGGCGCTCTTCTCGGACGCCGAAGCGCGCAGCCAGATGCTGGACCAGCTCTACGATGCGCTTGCTAGCAGTCCCGACGCTCAAGCAGCAGGGCGGCTGCAGGATGCGATCGAGACGATCTGGCTGCGGACCGGCAGCCCCACCATCGACGTCTTGCTGGAGCGGGCGATCCTGATGGGGCAGGCTGGGGATTACGGGATCGCCCTGGAGATCCTCAATGCCGCCATCTCGCTTTCGCCGGACACGGCCGAGACGTGGCATCAGCGGGCCATGGTCCATTTCCTGCGTGACGAGCATTCCAAGGCTCTATCGGATCTTCGGCGGACGCTCGCGCTCGACCCCAAGCATTACGAGGCGATTGCCGGTCTGGCCCGGGTTCTGGAGCATTTGGGTCAGAAAGAATCGGCACTCGCCGTCTATCGCCGGGCGCTCCAGATCAATCCTTTTCTGGAGCCGGCGCGGCTCGCGGTTGAAGAACTGTCCCGCGAGATCGAGGGCCAGGACATCTAGCCGGGCACCCCTGCCGGCCGCGCTCGATCCCGAGCTAACTTCCCCTGAGGACTGCAAAATTTCTGCCTAGAATGCGGGCGCGGTTGCCTGCGTTTTGGACAGATTATGCCTAAGAGGAGTGCAACTTCTGGTTCCTATTGACATATTGAAGAATGTCAGGAAATAATATTTCCTCCTGGGAAATCTAAAAAACAAGAGCCCCGGGGACGTACCAAGGGAGGAAATAACCATGAGCCGCACCACTTCGGAGCGGATCGACAGCCTATTCAGGATCGACAAATTCTGCGCCATCGGCTTTGTCATCGTCCTGTGGGCCACGGTCCTATACGTGTTCGTGTCGATACTGCCATTTGTCGACGACATGAACGTCAAGATCGCCATCGGTGCCGCCGGCGCCGCTGTGCTGATCTTCAACACCGCCTCGATCTTCGCGATGCTTCGGCACTACGCCGATGACAAGGAAGATATCTACGGCATCGACATCCGCCACAAAGACGCTCTCGCCACGCTCAAGAAGAGCGGCCGGCTCGACCGTCAAATCGCGGAGTAATCCAAAATGGCAAAAGCATACCGTCCGCCGAAGCAGACCAGCTTCGGCCAATTCATCGACTCCATTTTCCTGATCGCTCTCGTCTACGGCAGCCTGATGCTGCCGCTGATGTTCAACTTCGGGGCGGGTGGAGAGGAGCCCGCACCGGCGAAAGAGCCGGCTGAGATCACCTGGCAATCCCTCGATCAGAACGAGGTCATGCAGGCTCAGTGGGAGAAGCTGGGATACGACCCGGCGGAAGCCGCGGAGCTCATCAATGCGCGCTTCGACTACTCAATCGAGCCGATCTCGCTGGCGATCACCGCCTTGGTGATCCTCGGCTATTTCCTGTTCGTCCTGAAATACTCCGAGAAAGAGTACCGGGACGTGATCGCCGAGCGCTTCGGCCGCTCGCAGAAATAGGGGGGAACAATGGATATCTGGACAATCGCCAGCTACGCGGCCTGGGCGGTCTCCGCTCTGCTGCTCGGCTGGATGCTCTTTGACCTCATCCGGGTCGGCGCCGTCTACGGCGAAGACTTCCTGATGAGTGCCCGTGAGGGTGAGGACGAGCTTCTGCACGAAGCGGAAGAAGAAGAGGAAGGGGGCCGCAAATGAGCACGGAAGCCGTGGCGGAATCCGGAAAGGATCGCCTCTTTCTCCTCAAGGTGCTCGGCCCCGTTCACGTTTGGGCGCTGGGCGTCGGCATCGTTCTGGTCGGCGAGTATATGGGCTGGAACTTCTCCGTCGGGAAGGGCGGGGCGCTCGGCTCGCTGATTGCCTGCTGGATCATCGGCCTGCTCTACACCTGCGTCGCCATGATCGACTCCGAGGTCACCTCCACGGTGGCGGCGGCGGGCGGCCAATACACGCAAGCCAAGCATATCATCGGGCCGCTGATGGCCTTCAATGTCGGGCTCTATCTCGTGATGGCCTACACCATGCTGGAGGCGGCGGATGCGCTCATCGTGGGCGATCTACTGACCCAGCTTGCCGAAGAGAGCGGGGTGACGAACTTCGATGCCCGGGCCTTCGTGGTGCTGACAATCGCGATATTGGCGTTCATGAACTATCGCGGCGTGCTGATGACCCTGTCGGTCAACTTCCTGATCACTGCGGTGGCCTTCATCGCCATCATCGTGATGTTCTTCGGCATTCAGCCGTGGAACGAAGGCGTGACGATCTTCCATGGGGATCTGCTCACAGGGCTACCCTACGGGTGGATCGGCGTGGTCGCGGCGCTACAGTTCGGCATGTGGTACTACCTCGGCATCGAGGGCACCTGCCAGGCGGCCGAAGAGGTGCGCAGCGCAGGACGTTCGATCCCGCTGGGCACCATGAGCGGCATGATCACGCTGCTGATCGCGGCGTCGCTCACCTGGTTCATGGCCTCAGGCCTGCTCCCCTGGGAGTATCTCGGCCAGGCCGTGGTGCCGCTCTACGATACTGCGCGCATGACCGGCAGCCCGATGCTTCAGACGCTGCTCTTCGTGGGCACGCTGTTCGCGGCGATCGCTTCGGCCAATGGCTGCATCAACGATGCCTCGCGGGCCTGGTTCTCCATGGGCCGTGACCGCTACATGCCGACCTGGTTCGGGGCGGTGCATCCGCGCTACCGCACGCCGTTCCGGGCGATCGTTTTCCTGATCCCAATCGCGGTGTCGTTCGCCTTCACCGGCTTGCTGGACCAGGTGATCACCTTCTCGATCCTGTCGGGTCTGCTGGGCTACACGTTCATGTCCATCAACGTGATCAAGTTCCGGCGGCAATGGCCCCTCGGGGTGATCGACCGCGGCTATGTGCATCCGTTCCATCCGATACCGGCGCTGATGTTGCTGACGCTCTGCACGGCAACATATTTCGCGACCTATCTCGGATACGGACCGCAGCTTCTGTCGATCATGGTGTTCTACATCATCGCGTCGATCTGGTTTGCCATGCACCGCTACAAATACGTGGCGCGGGGCGACCAGTTCACCATGACGTGGCCACGTCCGGCGGGGTACTAACGGCCTCCTCGCTGGATTTCCGGCGGCGGCCGCTTCTCTCCCACGCCCTTCCAGGGAGAGAGGCGGTTCGCCTGCCGGCCCTTTTTCACGATCGGCATCACGGGGTTCCACATGCTGCCTTATCTCATTGCGTTTCCCATGGCGGCCGTTCTCGTCTGGCTCTATTTGCGTGACAGGCGCGAAACCGAGCGGACACGCGGCGCCACGTTGAGCGCGTGCGCCAGCGTCCTTCATGGGGAGGTGCATATCCGGCATCAGGAGGACGGGTTTCCGATCCTCTCCGGCCGGTATGCTGGAAAGCGGGCGGTGCTGCGGGCGACCGTCGACACGCTGATCCCGCGCAAGCTTCCCTCGCTCTGGCTCGAGGTCTCGATCCTTACGCCGATTCCCTACACAGCCCGGCTGAGCTACCTGATCCGGCCGGTGAACACCGAATTCTTCTCGCCCTCATCGCGGCTGGCCCGACGGCTGGACATTCCGTCCGACTGGCCCCGGGAAGCGGCCATGCTGCGCACCGATGAGGAGGGCAGCGTGCCCCCGCTGGCGGCGCTTGCCGGACCCTTGAGGCAGCTCTGCGCTGACCGGCGGGTGAAGGAGGTGGTGGTGACGCCGCGGGGCGTCCGCATCATCTATCTGGCCGATGAAGGCGAGCGCGGCAGCTATCTGCTGCTCCGACAGGCCCGCTTCGATCCGGAGCCGATCGATCCCGCGCTGGCTCGGTCGCTGCTCGACAGTGCGCTCGGCCTGGCCGAGACCCTGCAGGGCACTGATCGTGCCGTGCCTGCGCAGCCCGAACACCGTTTGATCCGCGCAAGCGGACGGAAAGGACGTCATGAGCAAGAAAGCATCGCCCTCGAAGCCTGAGCAGGCTTCGATGCCGCTGCATCCTTATCTGGTGATGGCGGTCGCAATCGTGCTGCCGGGCGTGGGGCAGCTTCTGAACAATCAGCCCCAGCGCGCGCTCACCATGCTGTTCTTCATGATCCTGCTGGGCATGGTGACCATGCACACGGCGGCTCCGGATGCATCCTTTATCGGACGCTATGCCGGCGGGCTGGCCATCTATTCGCTCTCGGTGCTGGATGCCTATCGCTGGGCGCGGCTGCGCTGGGAGATCGCGCGCAAAGAGCGGGAAGACGGCGCGCCGAATGCACCGGCGCGCGCCTGAAGCTCACGCGCGTAGAGATCGTCTGCCGGCCGCTTAGGCCTGTTCGTGAGATCCGTCGCCGACGCTGGCGATGCGCAGCATGTTTGTGCCACCGGATTTGCCGAAGGGCAGACCCGCGGAGATGATGATCTGATCGTCGTACTGGGCGAAGTCCTCTTCCAGGGCGATGCGGCAGGCCTTGGCGACCATGTCGTCCACGCTTTCCGGATCGCCCGTCAGCACGCAGTGCAGACCCCACACAATAGCGAGCTTGCGGCCCGTGGCCGGCACCGGCGTCAGGGCCAGGATCGGCTGTGGCGGGCGCTCGCGGGCCGCGCGGATGCTGGTTTGGCCCGACGAGGTGTAGCAAACGATGGCCGCCAGGTTCAGGGTATTGGCGACGGTGCGGGCAGCCGCGGAGACCGCGTCTATGCCGGTCGCTTCGCGATAGATGTTCTGGGCGTGGATGATCGCCTCATAGAGGGGGTCGCGCTCCACCTCGATGGCGACCCGGTCCATGGTGGCGACGGCCTCGGTGGGGAACTTGCCGACCGCCGATTCGGCCGACAGCATCACAGCATCGGCCCCTTCGAACACGGCCGTGGCGACGTCGGAGACCTCCGCGCGGGTGGGCACCGGCGAAGAGATCATCGATTCCAGCATCTGGGTGGCGACCACCACGGGCTTGCCGGCGTTGCGGGCGGCGCGGGTGATCTGCTTCTGAAGGCCGGGCACCTTCTCCACGGGCATCTCGACGCCCAGATCGCCGCGGGCGACCATGATGCCGTCGGCGAGCTTCATGATCTCGGTGAGCTCGTTCACGGCGGAAGGCTTCTCGATCTTGGCCATCACCGCGGCGCGGCCATTCACCAGCTTCTGGGCCTCGGCGATATCGTCGGCGCGCTGCACGAAGGAGAGCGCAATCCAATCGACCCCCGTCGAGCAGGCGGCTTCGAGATCGGCGCGGTCCTTGTCGGTCATGGCGCCCAAAGGCAGCACGGTGTCGGGCAGGCTGACGCCCTTGCGGCTGCCCAGCGAGCCGCCGACGACCACCTCCGCATCGATGCGGACGTCGCTGGCATCGACCACGCGCAGGCGCAGCTTGCCGTCGTCGAGGAGCAGGGTGTGGCCCGGCTCGATCGCTTCGAAGATCTCCGGATGGGGCAGGTGAATGCGGCCCGAGCCGTCTGTCACCTCGCGGCGGACGAAGCTCACCACATCGCCTTCGGTCAGGAGCATGGCGCCGGATTCAAACTTGCCGACGCGGAGCTTCGGGCCCTGCAGATCGGCGAGAATGCCGATGGGGCGCTGGCACTCCTCCTCGACTTCCCGGATCATGGCCTGAGTCTCAGCCATGCTCTCATGGCTGGTGTGGCTCATATTGATGCGGAAAACATCCGCCCCCTTGTCGAAGAGGGCAGCCAGAGTCGCTTTGTTATTTGATGCGGGTCCGAGTGTGGCGACGATCTTGACCCTACGATTTCGCCTCATTGTGCGTCGTCTTCAGCGCCGGGATCGGTGAGGCGGATGGTCCAATCGCGCTCTTCACCGGTATCAACTTCAAAAAACCCGGTTCGCTTATAACCCCGCTTTACGCAATTTTTTGTGTCGCGAATGGTAAAGGCCTTGTCGTCCGTGCACATCGAGATGCTGCCGGCCCATTCGCCGCCGCGGTCGTAATCGACGGCGTGGAGATAATAGTACCGGGCGATGAGCACGCCCTTCAGCAGGGTCTCGCAGGTATGAGCGGCGACGTTCCACCAGCCCTCCGTGGCCCAGCCTTCCTTGTCCTTGTAGCCGATGGCCACGCCGACACGGCTCGTGGTCGTGTTGCAGAGCTTCAGATCGGCATGGGCGGCCGTACCGACACCGAGCAGCGGGACGGCGAGCATGAAACTGAAGAGAAGGCGAAACAGTTGTCTCCTCACGCGCCCGGCGCTCTTGGCCGGGGTCCGCATCGTTTTGGAAGCGACAGTCAAGTCTGAGCCTTTGGTCACGAATGGATTGATGATACCGAACGGGTGCGTTTCTATCATCGGCGCGCCGGATTATAAGAGTAATTCACCCCTGCAAAAACCCGCCGCGCGATGGCTGGGAGAATGGGTCGCAACGCACCCCGTCCCCACGTCTTTCTCATCGTCTTGTATAGGGGCTGGGGCTTTAGTGAAAGGGCTTCGAGCCGGAAGTCTGTAAAGAGCAATAAGAGGCATTCAGTGGAGCAACGGGTCTCGCAATCGCAGCCGACCGAATCGCAAGAAGAATCCTACCAGTTCATCGACGGCGATCTCTCTCGGGGGCTCATTATTCTCTGCGATCATGCGGAGAACACGATCCCCGAGCGCTTCAGCCAGCTTGGTCTCAAGGACGAGATCATGCGGCGGCATATCGCCTACGATCCCGGCGCGAAGGGGGTGGCGACTAGGCTTGCTGAGCTTCTGGGCGCACCGGCGCTGCTGACGCGGTTTTCCAGGCTGCTGATCGACCCCAATCGGGGCCCGCGCGATCCCACCCAGATCATGCAGATCTCCGACAGCGTGATCGTGCCCGGCAATGTCGGGATGACGGCGGAGCAGCGCCAGGAGCGAATCGATACCTTCTACAAGCCCTATCACGAGGCGATCGATGCGCTGATCGACCAGGGCGTCGAGGGCGGGCGCGTGCCGGCCCTACTGGCGATCCATAGCTTCACGCCGGCCTGGAAGGGCGTGCCGCGGCCCTGGCACGCCACGGTGCTGTGGGACAAGGACGGACGTCTGCCCCAACCGCTGCTGGCCGGCTTGAGTGCGGAAGACGATATCGTCTCGGGCGAGAACGTGCCTTACAGCGGCGAATTGGAAGGCGACACCCTGAACCGTCACGGCACGCGGCGGGGCATCGCCCACGCCCTGATCGAGTTGCGGCAGGATCTGCTTGGCACCGAGCAGCAGCAGGAAGAGTGGGCCCAGCGCCTGGCGCGGATCGTGACGTCGGTGATGGAGAACGAGGCGGTCGCCAACTCCCTCGACGAGATCAGGTATACGGGCGGTGCGGCCGAGCGGATCGAAGGCCGGCCGGCCCCCGGCAAGACCGGCGGCAGCGGCGGCCTCGAAATAGAAGAGGCGGATGCGGGGCTTTCCGGTAAGACCGGGTCGGGCATTGACGATGCCCTGCGCACGGAGCTCGAGGCGGCGACCTTCCGGCGGCTGCGGGACCACCTCCGGGAGCGCACGGACGTCCAGAATATCGACATGATGGAGCTCGCCGGGTTCTGCCGGAACTGCCTGTCGCGCTGGTATATGGAAGCGGCGGAAGCCAAGGGGCTGACGCTTTCCAAGGACGAGGCGCGGGAGATCGTCTACGGCATGGCCTATGACGAGTGGAAGGCCAAATATCAGAAGTAAGGTACTGATATAGCGGCGTTTTCGCCTCTATCCATTCCAGCCTCTGGATAGTTTGGATTACCGCTTCACGGTGCTTGCGGGGCGAAAGCGCCACCGCCTAAGCTCACCGTTCGATTCGCTTCCATCAGCCTTTAGTTTCAGTGAGGTCCAGACGTGTCGCTTCATTCGTCAGCCAAAGACCAGCTTCGCACAATCGTCGCTCGCATCGAGCGCCTGGAAGAGGAGAAGGCGGCGCTGGCCGCCGATCTGAAGGAGGTCTATGCCGAGGCCAAGGCCAATGGCTTCGACACCAAGGCGCTGAAATCCGTGATCCGGATCCGCAAGCAGGACGAGGAGAAGCGTAAGGAAGAAGAGGCCGTGCTGACGACCTATCTCCATGCGCTCGGCATGGATGACGACGAAGGCGAAGGCGAGGTGGTGGCCGCGTAGAGCGCGGCCCGTATTACCCTAGCGGGATGCGAGCTGAGTCTCGGTCCTGCCGGGGAGGGCGGCGTAGAGGCTCCGGACCGCGGTGCCCTCGAACCGGTCGGTCATGGCGAGGCTCATGACCCGGCTCGTATCCCGCAGCTCAAGGGCGTGCGGGATCGACATTTCCTCGAACACGAAAGCGATATCATCCTGGCGGGGATGGATCATCGGCGCGATTTCGGTGTCGTAGCCCACGAGCCGGTCGCTCATGAGCACCGCCACATTGTAGTGGGCGAAGGTGAGCGCCTCTTCGGGGTGCTCCTCATCCTGCGCGGGCAAGCTCATCACATCGGTCTTGCGATAGGCGCTGCTGGCGTCAGAGGCGGTATCGGCGCTGGCCACGGGCTGCGGCGCAGGCGTCGGCTTGGGCGCCGGTGCGGGCGCCAGATTGGACGAGAAGGAGGGCGCGCCGCCGAGGCTCGCCATGGCGAAGGGGCTGGCGGGTTTACGGTTCGGCATGGGGGCCGAGGCCATCGCGGAGCTCGCGGCCGGCGCATCAGGCGTCTCGTCGGCCTTGCCGAGGCTCATGGGCCGGTAATTCACGTTGGTCGCAGCGAGCAGCGGATTGTTCGGCTGAGTATCGCCGGCGCTCGCAAGCTTGGCGGAGAGCTGCCGGAAGGGTGAGGGCGTCGGCAGGGGCGGCGGCTCCGCAGAGGCCACGGCGGTTGGGGCCGGGGCACTCGGGCGGCCGCGCAGGATGTCGGCGGCGGTCTGATATTTACCGCTCGAGGCGGCGCGGCGGTAATCGGCTTGGGTGATACGGCGGCCGTCGCTCGGGATGTAGTCGGTCTTGCCGTCCGGGAAGAGGGCCGCCAGCTCCATATGAGGAATGCGGGGCCACATGCGCACCCGGCCCGTGTCCACATGGACGAAGGGGACGCCGGAGTTCGGGTAATAGCCGACGCCGCCGAATTCCTGGATGAGCGCCAGATTGCGCAGCTTCTTCACCGGCACGCCGGGAATATGGATATCGGCGGCCTTACCGAGGATGTGCTGGCTGTATTTGGCCTGTCCGCCGCCAGAGGCGCGCAGCTTGTTGTTTGTCTTCTGGGACCGGTAGCCCGAGATCAGATGGATCGGCTCGGTAGCGCCAAGCTGGGTGTAGATTCGCCAGATAAGGTCGATCAGCTCCGGATCCATCTTGGTGTGATCCTTGGCCCGCCAGTCGCCCATGAAGCGGTTGAGCTTGTCCATGGCGGCGGGCACGAAGCGATCGTTCACCTTGTAGGTGACGGTCACATATTCCTTCGTGTGGATATTATAGAAACGAAGGGTGCGGGCCGTGGAATTGGCGTTGGCGGCGGGCGCATAGAGGTCCGGCACCACCAAGAGCATGGCGAGAACGCCAATGAAAATGGCGCGCACAGCATTACGGTTCGGAAGAAATTCCCGTCGTCCCATTCCACCCCTACGCAGCTACTAAACCAAGGCCGAACGTCGCTTTGGTTGCGGCCTCCCTCATCCCCGTTACATCCGCCCGAGTGGGCATTGCAAGACGGCGAGTCTTCTTCGACCGCAGTTAACGAGAAGTATTGAGGGGAAATTTTGCGCAAAAGAGGGCGAAAAAGTTAACGCCGCCAGCACCTTATTGCTGACGGCGTTAACCATGGTTCTCTTACGGGTGTGGAAAACGCCTAGAGATTAAGGGCGCGTTCCATCCGCTGATCGTGGCCGTAAAGGTCTCCGTAGCGCTTGAGGCTGCCATCGGGATTGGCCCAGGCGGTGAAGTAGGTCACGTAGACCGGGATGTGCCGCTTCAGGGCGACGCCCGAGTCGTGCCCGGTGCGGATCATCTGGTCGACCCGGCCCTTGGTCCAGTTCTGGTCATGGCCCAGCAGGATCGCGGCCAGCTGATCCGGGTTCTGGATCCGCATGCAGCCATGGCTCTCGGCGCGCACCGTGTTGTTGAACAGGTAGCGCTGCGGCGTGTCGTGCATGTAGACATCATGCTTGTTCGGGAAGAGGAACTTCACGACACCCAGCACATTCTTCGGTCCCGGCGGCTGCCGGAAGGCGAGGGTGCGAACGTCCACCCGATCCCACGGAATGGTCTGCGGGTTGACCTCGCGTCCCTTGTAATTGACGCGCAGATTGTGGCGGTCGATGACCGACGTGTCCCAGCCCGTGCTAGCACTGAACCATCCTCCGCCGGTCCGGCGGATAAAGGGCCGGATCTCACCGGTCTTGATGGAATTCGGCACATGCCAGGACGGGTTGAAGACGATGGTCTCCATCTCGTCGAAGAACACCGGCGTTGCCGTGCTCGGCTTGCCGACCACCGCCTTGGCGGAATGGATAACCTTGCGGTCCTCGACGACCCGCAGCTTGAACTCCGGAATGTTCACGCGGACGTAGAAGTCGCCCAGATAGTTGGGCAGCCAGCGCCAGCGCTCCATGTTCACCAGCACCAGATTGATCTGGTCCTGATTGCCCATCTCGGCCGGGCCGCCATTGAGAACACGGCGGGTGCCGGGGCCGACGAGGCCGTCGGTTGCGATGCCGTGAGCCTGCTGGAAGGCCATAACCGCATCCTGAACGTCCTTGTCGAACAGCTCGGGATCGCCGGCGGGGCCGCCGTCACCGAACTCTTCGGGCGCGGCGCTTACCTCGAGGCGCTTGCGGAGCAGGCGGACCTGAGGATGCGTCACGCCAAGACGCAGGGTGGGGCCTGCCGGAATGACGACCTTCGGCTCTTCGTCCTTCGTCTCGTCCTCACCACGCAGCTTCGCAAGAGTGCGGCGCAGGGCCTCGAATTGCGGCTGGTCGGGCTGGAAGCTCCGGAGATAGCCGGCCGGGTCGGACCGGAAAGAGATCGACTCCATCACCTCCAGGGGCTTGGGCAGCCGCAGGTCGGGATCGAGATAGCCGCTGACCTGGCGCGGCGTAATACGGCCGCCGCGGGCGTCATTGGCGTAGCGGGTGACGGCGAAGCTGATCTGGATCTCCGCATCGGCCAAGCGCTTGGCCGCGGCCGCGGGATCCTTCTTGAAGCTCGCCGGATCGAAATCGGAAAGGTCGGGGACCGCGTAATCGGCAGAGCGCAGACCGTAGCTGTCGGCCTTCTTAAGCTCGGCGATCACCGTCTCGCCGCGATCCGTCAGTCCCTTTTCGCTCACCCAGAGCGGCGTGTTATCTGGCAGCGAGTAATACTCAACAAGAGCGCCATGCTCCTGCTTGCGCGTCTCGGTCGCGCTGGTAAAGCTCTCGGAAAGCTGGTCCTGAATGCTGATCTTGATCGCTTCGTCGCGACCGATCAGCGCCGACGGACCGTCGGGTTCCGCAGCAAATGCCGGAAGGCTCGTGGCCGCCGCAACTGGCACGAGCAATGAAAGTCCGACAGCAATCGTGTAAATAGGCCTCATAATCCCTGCTCCCTGGCCGGACAACGCGGTACGATTCGGCAAGGTCTGGAACGTAGCTTGCCCCCCTTGCGAAAACCAGAGGCCGGCCCGGTTTCAGCCGGAAATCACGTCCTTTTTTCCGCGACTGTTGCTTTCCTGCAAAGCGGTGCTTGCAAATTAGCCAATTCGCGCTTCCAGGCCGATCTCCCGCATCTTGCGGTAGAGGGTCGAACGGCCGATTCCCAATTTCTTGGCGATCTCGGTCATGCGGCCCCGGTAGCGGCCGAAAGCGAGGCGAATCATATCAGCTTCTATGGCATCGAGGGGCCGGATATCCCCAGAATCCGACAGGGCGGGAATGCCCACCGCGTCGCGCCCGTTGCCGGACGGAATGTGGATGGTGGTCGGGGTGCGGCCTGAATCGCCGAGCACCACGGGACCATCGATCTGCGGGGCTTTCTTCGGTGCCGGCGCTGGCGGCACGGTGACCGAATAGCCTTCCACATGGGCGGCGATCTGCGGGAACTCGTTGACGCCCACCTTGTCGCCGTCGGACAGGACCACGGCGCGGAACATGGCGTTCTCGAGCTGGCGTATATTGCCCGGCCAGCTATAGCGGGACAGCATGGAGATGGCCTCGGCCTCCAGCCCGTCGATCTGCTTGTTCTCTTCGCTGGCGAAACGCGCCGCGAAATGACGGGCGAGCTCGGGCACGTCTTCGAGGCGCTCGCGAAGCGGCGGCACCCAGATGGGGAAGACGTTCAGCCGGTAATAGAGATCCTCGCGGAAGCCGCCTTCCTGGACCAGCTTGATAAGATCCTGGTTGGTGGCGGAGATCAGCCGAATATCGACCTTCACGGGCTGCTTGGCGCCGACGGGGTCGATCTCCCCCTCCTGGAGGGCGCGGAGCAGCTTCACCTGGGCGTCCAGGGGCAGCTCGCCGATCTCGTCGAGGAAGAGGGTGCCGCCATCGGCTTCCTGGAACTTGCCGATGCGCCTTTCGGTGGCGCCGGTGAAGGCGCCCTTCTCGTGGCCGAAGAGAATGCTCTCGACCAGATTTTCCGGGATGGCGCCGCAGTTTACGGTCACGAAGGGCTTGCCGGCGCGGTCGCTCTCGCCCTGGATGGCGCGGGCGACAAGCTCCTTGCCGACCCCGCTTTCGCCTTCGATCAGGACAGGGATCTGGGAGTTTGCCGCGCGCTTACCGAGCTCCACCACGCGGGCCATGGTCTCGCTGCCCGCGATCAGGTCGTCGAACGACAGCTCACCGCCATGACTTGCCTTCATGCGGGTCAGCTCGCCCTGGAGGGCCTCGATGCGAAGCGCGTTCTTAATGGAAACCTCCAGCCGTTCGGGGCTCACCGGCTTCACGACAAAATCGGCGGCGCCGGCCCGCATGGCGGAAATCGCGGCGTCGATGGAACCGTGGGCGGTCTGCACAATGGCCGGCGGCTTCTTCGGCAGCGTCTTCATTGCGGCCAGCACCTCCATACCGTCGGTGCCTGGCATTACGAGGTCGAGAAGGAGGAGCTGAATGTCCTGGCCCTCGGCCTGAAGCATCTCAAGAGCTTGGTCGCCGTTCTCAGCTGTGACGACGCTATAACCGAACCGCTTGATCGTCTCCTCGAGGATACGACGCTGCGCAGGGTCGTCATCGACGACCAGAACCCGTTTAGCCATGACGCAAAACTCGCTACGATTACGCACAATACAAAAACACGCGGAGCGGCTGCCTGGCGGGTCCTACACTTCGACCCTTTGGAGCTGTTCCTGACGTCAAAATCTGCGCCGGGAAGGTAAATATCCTCTTTATCGGGGTTCGATTTTGGTGAAGCGGTGCTCCAGGGCCACGGTCCGGGGGTAGTAAACGCCTTCAAATCCACCATTTTCTAGGGTGCCTTTGGGCAGAGGCGGATGGACAAATCACGCCTTTAGGCCGTAAGTGGCGCCCAATCCGATTCCTGTTTCGTCAGTTTCTCGCGAGATCCCAACCATGCAGTCTGCCAAGTTTCTCACTCCCGGACGCCCCTGTTTCTCAGCCGCCGACGGTGCCACCGCGGCGGAGGTCACGAGCGCACTGGGGGACCTGCCGGAATGGAAGCTGGAGGATCTCTACCCCTCTCCGGACGCGCCGGAGCTGGAGGCCGATCTCGGCAAGGCCGAGAAGATGGCCGACGCGATGCACGAGAGCTACGCGGGTAAGCTCTCGGCGATCGCCACCCATAGCGGCGAGGATCTCGCCAAGGCCGTGGAGGAGTTCGAGACTCTGAGCGATCTGCTCGGCCGGGTGATCTCCTATGCCAGCCTGCGCTACGCCGCCGACACGTCGGATCCGGCGCGGCAGAAATTCTTCGGCGACGTTCAGGAGCGGGTGACGACGATCAGCTCGAAGCTGATCTTCTTCCCGCTGGAGATGAACCGGATCGACGACGGGGTGATGGCGCGCGCCATGGAGACGCCGGCGCTGGCTCATTACAGGCCATGGATCGAGGATCTCCGCAAAGAGAAGCCCTATCAGCTCGACGACAAGCTGGAGCAGCTCTTCCACGAGAAGGCCGTCTCGGGCCGCGGCGCCTGGAACCGGCTGTTCAACGAGACGCTGGCCCAGATGCGCTTCGAGGTGGATGGCGAGAGCTTGAGCCTGGAGCCTGCGATCAACCTGCTGCTCGATTCCGACGAGGAGAAGCGGCGGAAATCGGCGCAAGCGCTGGGCAAGGAGTTCAAGGAGAACCTCCACCTCTTCACCATCGTCACCAACACCCTGGCCAAGGACAAGGAGATCTCCGACCGCTGGCGTGGCTTCGAGGATGTCGCCGATTCCAAACATCTGGCGAACCGGGTGGAGCGCGAGGTGGTCGATGCGCTGGTGCAGGCGGTGCGGGACAAGTACCCGTCCATCTCCCACCGCTATTACAAGATGAAGGCCAAGTGGCTGGGCAAGGACAAGCTCATGTACTGGGACCGCAACGCGCCCGTCGTGAAGGAGCCCGCCCAGACCATCGGCTGGGACCAGGCGCGGAGCACCGTGCTTTCGGCCTACGGCAACTTCTCACCGCGCATGGCGGATATCGCCCAGGACTTCTTCGATAAGGGCTGGATCGATGCGCCGTCGCGCCAGGGCAAGCAGCCGGGCGCCTTCTCCCATCCCACGGTGCCGAGCGCGCACCCGTATGTGCTGCTGAACTATCTCGGCAAGCCGCGGGACGTGATGACGCTCGCCCATGAGCTGGGTCACGGCGTGCATCAGGTGCTGGCGAACGGGCAGGGGCCTCTCATGGCGCCGACGCCGCTGACGCTCGCCGAGACCGCCAGCGTGTTCGGCGAGATGCTGACCTTCCGGCAGCTTCTGGACAACGCGCCGTCGGCGGCGGAGCGCCGGGCCATGCTGGCGCTGAAGGTGGAGGACATGATCAACACGGTCGTCCGCCAGATTGCATTCTACTGGTTCGAGCGGATGATCCACACGGAGCGGCGCCAGGGCGAGCTGACGTCCGAGCAGCTCTGCGAGATGTGGATGGAGGTGCAGCGGGAGAGCCTTGGGCCGGCCATCGAACTTGGCGAAGGCTACGAGACCTTCTGGTGCTACATCCCCCATTTCATCCACTCGCCGTTCTACGTCTACGCCTATGCCTTCGGCGACTGCCTTGTGAACTCGCTCTACGCGGTCTACGAGAAGTCTGACGAAGGGTTTGCCGAGCGTTATCTGGACATGCTGGCGGCCGGCGGGTCGAAGCATCACAAGGAGCTTCTGAAGCCGTTCGGGCTCGATGCGTCGGAGCCGGGATTCTGGTCCATGGGTCTGAACGTGATCGAGGGCCTGATCGACGAGCTGGAAGCGATGGATGCGGAGGCCGACGCCGTTTGATCGGTCCGACGGAGACGCATGATTGGCATGCCTCTTGTGAGGAGGCGGGATGATCACCTTCATGCCGATGCTGATGTGGGTGGCGGCGCTGGTCGGAGCGGGCGCGTCGCTCTACGTGTCGGCGCACTCCGTCACGCCTTCCAATATCGGCCGCTCCCTGCTGCGCTGGCTCTTCATCTTCCCGCTCGGGGCTCAGGGCCTCTGGGATTTCGTCACCTACGGTTTCCTGCCTCAGACCATGGCCGACCAGTTCGGCTGGGCGCCGAGCCCGTTCCAGATGGAGGTGGCCTTCGCCAATCTGGGGCTTGCGGCGGCGAGCTTCTTTGCAGCCTTCTCCAAGCGTCCGGCGCGCATGGCCGTGGCGCTGGTCGCGGCCTGCTATCTGGTGGGCTCGGGGCTCAGCCTGGTGAACAACATCCTCGATGGGGACGATCTCGCCGCAGGCGTTGCCGGCGCCATCCTGCTGCAGAATTTCCTGACGCCGGTGGTCGTGCTGTTGCTGCTGTTCCTCGGGCCCCAGACGGAAGAGGCAGGGGCAACCGAGACGCGCTCTGATGCTGCTCAAGCTCCGCGCGGGCTCCAGCCGCAGCCGGCGCCGAATGCGCCTCCGCCCCAGCGTGCCCTTCCGGCGCCGTCCCGGCCGCAAGAGCCGAGCTACGGCCAGCCGTCACCGGCCTATGGGCAGGACGACCCGTTCGGGCCGCAAGAGCTTTACGGGCTGAAAGATCCTTACGGTCAGCAAGATCCGCTAGGACCGAAGGCGGCGTCGGGCTTGCATGAGCGGGCGCCTTGGGAGGCGCCATCCAATCCGGCGCCGTCTACGCCGCCGCGCGGCAATCCCGCACGGTCCAATTCTTCTCCGCCGAAGCCTGCGCCCGCCAGCCCGGCGTCTCAGCCTTCACAGCAACCACGGCGGTCACAGCAACCACGGCCGCCACAGCAGCCTCAGCGGCCCTCTGCGCCGCCACCGGCCTTGCCTCGGCCGCAGCCACCCGTCCAACCGCAGCCGCGCTATGACGATTTCGATCAGAGCCTGGAGGACGAGCTGGAGCGGGCGCGCCGCCAGCTCATGGACGATCTGCAGAAAGGGCGTAAGCCCGGGGACTACTCCGGCGACTACTAGCGCCGCGAATGTCGTGCGGCCGCGCCGGCCCCGCTAGCCGTGGCGGGCGAAGACTTCCGTGCTTCCGTCCCGCTTGATCAGCAGAACCTCGTAGCTTTCCGGATTGGGACCTTCCATGCCAGGGGAGCCTATGGGCATGCCCGGGACGACCAGGCCGATGGCGTCGGGCTTCTCCTTGAGGAGCCGCGCCACGTCGGAGGCCGGCACATGGCCTTCGATGACATAGCCGCCGATCTTACCCGTATGGCAGGAGGCGAGCTTGGAGGGGATGCCGGCCTGATGCTTGATCTTGGCGAGGGTTCCGGTGGCAACCGCATGGGGCGCGACGTCGAAGCCTTCGGCCTTCATGTGATCGGCCCATTTCTCGCAGCAATTGCAGCTGGGCGATTTCCAGAGCTCCAGGGTCTGTTGAGCCGTTTCTTCGTCCGCCTTGGCCGGCAGGGCGAGCGCAAATCCGAGGAGCGCGGTGAGAAGCAGGGCACGGAGCATGGGGACCTCCATTGGATCTTGAGGCTCGATCCTAGGGCCGGGGGGCGGCGAGCGCCAGCTCGGCGACGAGCCCGCGATGGTCCGACCCGATATCGCCGGAAAACGCAAGGTCGACCATGGCGAGCTGGCTGGAGATGAAGATGTTGTCGATGGGCAGCAAGGGGACGAAGGGCATGGTATCGCGTCGCATGGGCCAGGTCGGGTGATAGGTGTTGAGGCGTCCCAGCCCCGAGATATCCGTGAAGCGCTGCAGGGAGTTGGTCCAGGGCGTCTGGTTGAAGTCGCCGGCAACGACCAGGGGCCCATGGCGCGACTGCACGAAGCGGGTGAGGTTGTCCATGTCGTTCTGCTGAAGCTCCGGATAGAAGGGCCGGGCGGGATGCACGGCGACGATCTCGACAGGCACGCCGTCGATGGTGATCTGCGCCCAGCGGGCCAGGGTCTCGTTCCAGGAGCTGAAGCCGACACGGGTGATCTTCCCTTGGGAGCCGATCGGCTGCTTGGACAGGATCACGATGCTCTGATCGCCAACCCGGAAAGGATGGGTTTCGAGCAGCGCGTCGAAGGGCGGGCGCTTGAGACGCCACATCTCCTGCAGGACGATGACGTCCGGGTCGGTCTCCCGAAGCCATTGGACGGCCTTCTCGGGCTCATCGTTGCCTTGGCGGACGTTGAGGGTCGCAACTTTCAGCAGCGGCGCCCTGCTCGCTTCCGCCGTCTGGGCCGTGCTCTGAAGCGCGGGGTACAGCACCGCTGCGTTGAAGAGGAGCAGCACCAGGGCGGCCGGGGCCGCGCCCTTCGGTCCGGTATAGGCAGCGAGAAGAAACAGGACGAAACAGGCCACCACGAGCACGGGCAGACCATTGCTCACGATGTCGAGGGCCGGCACGACACGGGCCACGAGGATGGCGCCGGTGAGCGCAAGGCCTACGACCAGCCCGACGAGGGTGAGGGCTTTCAGGAGTTTCGACATGAAGGAACTTCGATGCTGGTTTGCGATTGGCTCGTTTGGTCTCGAAAGATCGAAAGGGCGGCATGTGACGCTCGCGCACCCTATATGAAGAGGCCGTCATGGAAAGCCAACGGTCGCGCGACCGAAAAGCGCGTTTCGCGAAGGGCTTAAGCGTCGAAAGGCCGGAAGTAAGAATGAGCGACCAAGACTCCGATCAGGAAAGAAACCGGTTCAGCGCCCGGGCCCTTCGCTACGCCAAGGTCGGCGCTAATGTGAGCGGGGTGGCGGCGAATGTTGCCATGCGGCGCGCTTTCGGCCGCGATCCGGAGCGGGACAAGGATGCGGCCGCGCTGGCACAGGCGCTGGGCGGCCTCAAGGGTCCGATGATGAAGGTGGCACAGCTTCTCGCCACCATCCCCGAAGCGCTGCCGGCGGAATATGCCGCCGAGCTCGGCCAGCTTCAGAGCCAAGCCCCGCCCATGGGTTGGCCCTTCGTGAAGCGGCGCATGGCGTCGGAGCTCGGGCCCGACTGGGAATCGAAATTCGCAAGCTTCGAGCGGACTGCCGCCAATTCCGCCTCTCTCGGTCAGGTGCATCGCGCCACCTCTCATGACGGGCGGTCTTTGGCGGTGAAGCTGCAATATCCGGACATGCAGTCGGCGGTGGAGGCGGACCTCAACCAGCTCGGCGTGCTGTTCTCGCTGCACCGGCGCATGCGGCCGGCCATCGACACGAGCGAGATCCGTGAGGAGCTTTCCGCACGGCTGCGCGAGGAGCTGGATTACACCCTGGAAGCCCGGCACATGGAGCTCTATGGGCGTATCTTCGCCGATGAGCCGATGATCCGCGTTCCGCAAGTGCTGCCCGAGATCTCGACAAGGCGGCTGCTCTCCATGACCTGGCTGGAGGGCAATCCGCTGCTGCAATACACGGACCGGCCGCTGGAAGAGCGCAACCGGATCGCTACCGCCATGTTCAAGGCGTGGTGGTTCCCGTTCAGCCATTACGGGATCATCCATGGCGATCCTCACCTCGGGAACTACACGGTCTTCGAGGACGAGGCTGGCCGCGCGTCAGGCATCAACCTGCTCGACTATGGCTGCATGCGGACCTTCCAGCCGAAGTTCATCCAAGGCGTGATCGATCTCTATCACGGGCTGTTGCGTGACGACCGGGACCTGATCGTCCATGCCTACGAGACCTGGGGCTTCGCCGGGCTGAAGGAGGACGTGATCGACGTCCTGAACATCTGGGCCAAGTTCATCTACGGCCCGATGCTGGAGGACCGGGTGCGCACCATCGCCGAAGGCACGACGCCCGGCATGTATGGGCGGCGCGAAGCCTTCCAGGTGCACAAGGCGCTGCAGGAGAAGGGGCCGGTGCGGGTGCCGCGGGAGTTCGTCTTCATGGACCGGGCGGCCATCGGGCTCGGCGGTGTGTTTCTGCATCTCGATGCGGCGCTCAACTACTATCAGCTCTTCAACGAGGCGATCGCCGGCGTCGATGTGGAGGCGGTGGAAAGCCGCCAGCGCGAGGCCTTCGAGGCGACCGGCGTTCCGCTGCCTTAGGACGGCGAGAACTGCTGGCTGCCGCGCTCGTCGCCCCTCGTTCTGCGTCATCCTGAAACTTGTTCGGCGTCATCCTGAGGTGCGCGCGGAACGCGCGCCTCGAAGGATGGGCTGTCTTGAACCACGACCCCGCCGTCCTTCGAGGCTCGCGCGTACCGCGTCGAGCGCCTAAGGATGACGGGGTCTTTCGCGCTCACCAGACGGGGTCTTTCGCTCTCGCGAGCGATAGCTGCCCACAAAAAAACCGATGCCGCTCCCGGGGACGCGGTCCCAGAAGCGGCATCGGCTACGCGCACCTCGAATCGAGTCTGCCTTTTTAGGCTTAGTAGCGCTCGATGGTCGTTTCCTCGTGATGGTGGACGACCGTATCGTCATCGCCATCGACGATGTCGACGTCACGGTCGGGCTGCACGCCCGGGGTGACGATGACCTCGGTGTCGCGGTTCTTCGGAAGAAGCGCGTCCTTCTCATGCACCGTGACGGAAGCACCGGTTTCGGGATCGATGGTGGTCGTGGTCTCGTCGGCCATGGCCGGCGTCGCCAGGGCCATACCGCCGATCAAACCGGCACTCAGCAGCACGTTCCGAATGGTCGTCTTCATGGCAGTTCTCCTGTGCAGTTCTGTTTTTGTCGCCAATAGTGGGGACAAGAACTGCCGGGAAACGCGAGCCGTTCCCGCCTCATTCGGGGTCATTTTGGGGCGATTTTGGGGGTGCTATGACACAGGATTCTAGTGCGCTGCTCGAGCAAGTCCGCACGGTCTTGCGTGAAGCGTGGGATCCCATCGGCATTCGCGACGTCTCTGACACTGAAGACGAGTACGAGGACTATGTCCCTGCTGTCGCCAAGTGCGTCGCGGACGGGGCCACTGCTGGAGAGATTGCCGAGGCGCTCCTGAAGATCGAGAGGGAGTCGCTGGGCCTTCCCGGCGATCCGGCCCGGGCGCGGCGGGTCGCGGAGCGGCTTCACGCGGTGCGCGACTGATGATGCATGGGATGCGCACGGGACGGATTGCCGCGCCATAAGGCTTTGTGCTATTTCCCTCCGCGCAAGAAAATGCCACCACTAAGAACGGCTAATACGTTCGGGGGAGAGAGACATGAAGATCGATCCGTCAGAATGCCATCCGGCAATGGATTACGAGCAGCATAAGGGCACCTATGCGCTCTTCATCAAGATCGCTATGTGGGGCACGGCCGCCACTGTGGCGCTGATGATCCTGCTCGCCATCTTCGTCGCGTAATCCCGACCCGCCTCCCTGAGGCGGCCTATCACCTTTGCAAAGATCGGCGATCGGTGTGCGGCCGCGTCAGCGCTGCAACCCAAGCGACGGATATCCGGTATGATCACCATCGGAGTGCCTGCAGAAGGCAAGGACGAGCCGCGCATCGGCGTGACGCCGGAAAGCGTGAAGCGTCTGACCAAGAACGGCGCGGAGGTGGTTATCCGCTCCGGCGCCGGATCGCGGTCTCACTTCTCTGACGAAGACTATAAGGAAGCGGGCGCGAAGATCGCCAAGTCGGACGCCGAGGCGGTGAAGGCCGCCGATATCGTTCTGACCGTGCGGCGGCCCGAGCTCTCTCTCGCCAAGAACATGAAGAAGGGCGCGCTGCTGATCGGCATGCTGGAGCCCTTCGGCGATCCTAAAGGCCTCGACGCCCTGGCAAAGACAGGCATCAACCTGTTCTCCATGGAGCTGATGCCGCGCATCACCCGGGCCCAGGTGATGGACGTTCTCTCCTCTCAATCGAACCTCGCCGGCTACAAGGCGGTGGTGGATGCCGCGGCCTCCTTCGGGCGCGCGCTTCCGATGATGATGACGGCGGCGGGCACGGTGCCTGCGGCGCGTGTCTTCATCATGGGTGCGGGCGTTGCCGGTCTTCAGGCCATCGCCACGGCGCGGCGTCTCGGCGCCATCGTGACTGCCACGGACGTGCGGCCCGCCGCGAAGGAGCAGGTGGAATCGCTCGGCGCCAAGTTCGTCGCGGTTGAGGACGACGAGTTCAAAGAGGCGGAGACCGCCGGCGGCTACGCCAAGGAGATGTCCGACGCCTACAAGAAGAAGCAGGCCGAGCTGATCTCCGATCACGTCAAGAACCAGGACATCATCGTCACCACTGCTCTGATCCCCGGGCGGCCCGCGCCGGTGCTGCTGACGAAGGCGCAGGTGGAGAGCAT
Source organism: Methyloligella solikamskensis (assembly GCF_042676065.1). NCBI lineage: Bacteria > Pseudomonadati > Pseudomonadota > Alphaproteobacteria > Hyphomicrobiales > Hyphomicrobiaceae > Methyloligella > Methyloligella solikamskensis. The sequence goes on from NZ_JBHTJO010000001.1 coordinate 1,061,321, forward strand.
GAAGCCCGGCTCGATCATCGTCGACATGGCGGTGGAGCGGGGCGGCAATGTCGAGGTCGCCAAGCCCGGCGAGATCGCCGAGCACAAGGGTGTGACCATCATGGGCAAGTTCAACCTGCCCGGCGAGGTCCCGGTCAACGCCTCCAGCCTTTACGCGAAGAACCTGGTCTCCTTCCTCGAGGTGATGCTCGACAAGGAGACGGGCGATCTCGCGCTGGACTGGGAGGACGAGGTCATCAAGGGCACGGGCATCGCCAAGGACGGCGGAATCGTGAACGAGATGATCGCCAACAATCTCAAGTCCGGCGGCGGGGCATCTGCCGCCAAGACGCCGGCGGCACGCAAGACGTCGACCACTAAGAGCACAACCACAAAACCGAAGAGCGCCGGTACGGCTGCCAAATCTTCCACTGCGAAGAAGCCGGCAGCCAAAACGACGCCATCGCGCAATGCCAAGCCGCAGACGAGCCGGACCCAACCGACGCGTCCGACCAAGGGGGGCAATTCATGAGCAAGCTGCTTTCACTGCGCCAGCTCTGGCTGACGCTTGCCGTTCTTTGCTTCGGCCTGGCGGCGGAGAACTTCATCACGGGCACGGCCTTCGCTCAGGAAGCGGCGGGGGGCGGACATTCCGCCCATGATTTCGTGTTCCGCTTCTCGATCTTCGTGCTGGCGGTGTTCGTCGGCTACTACGTGGTCTGGTCGGTGACGCCGGCCCTGCACACGCCGCTCATGGCGGTGACCAACGCGATCTCCTCGGTGATCGTGGTGGGCGCGCTGCTCGCCGTCTCGGTGGAGATCGGGGGCGCGCTGTCCGAGACCAACGGATGGATCGCCAAGCTGCTCGGCCTTGCCGCGCTGATCCTGGCAAGCGTCAACATCTTCGGGGGCTTCCTGGTCACCCAGCGCATGCTTTCCATGTACAAGCGGAAGGAGCGCTAGAGATGACCAACGAGTTCGTCCCGCTGCTCTATCTGCTGGCGTCTGTCTTCTTCATTCTCGCGCTTCGCGGGCTGTCTTCGCCGGAGACGTCGCGCCGCGGCAACTTCGTCGGCATGATCGGCATGGCCATCGCCATCGTCACCACGCTGGCAGTGGCCGCGCCGGAAGATCCGGTCACCTGGGCTATGATCGCCGGCGGTATCGCGGTCGGCGGCATCGTCGGCGCGGTCATTGCGCGCCGGATCGCCATGACGGCCATGCCGGAGCTGGTCGCGGCCTTCCACTCTCTGGTCGGCCTCGCCGCGGTGCTGGTGGCGGGCTCCGCCTTCTACGCGCCGGAAGCCTTCGGCATCGGCGAGCCGGGCAATATCGCCATCCAAAGCCTGGTGGAGATGTCGCTCGGTGTGGCCATCGGCGCCATCACCTTCACCGGCTCCATCATCGCGTTTGCGAAGCTGTCGGGCCGCATGTCGGGCGCGCCGATCACCTTGCCTGGACGGCATCTGATCAACCTCGCCCTCGCCATCGGTCTGGTGGTGCTGGTGGTGCTGTTCTGCCAGCAGCAGACGGCGGTGCTGTTCTGGGCAATCGCCGGCCTTTCGCTGCTGCTCGGCATCCTGATCATCATCCCCATCGGCGGTGCGGACATGCCCGTCGTGGTCTCGATGCTCAACTCCTATTCGGGTTGGGCGGCGGCCGGTATCGGCTTCACCCTTGGCAACACGGCGCTGATCGTTACCGGCGCGCTGGTGGGGTCTTCGGGCGCGATCCTGTCCTACATCATGTGCAAGGGCATGAACCGCTCCTTCATCAGCGTGATCCTGGGCGGCTTCGGCGGCGAGACTGCGGGGCCTGTGGGCGGCGACGGCGAGCAGAAGCCGGTCAAGCTCGGCTCGGCCGAGGATGCCGCGTTCCTGATGAAGAATGCGGGCAAGGTCATCATCGTGCCGGGCTACGGCATGGCGGTGGCGCAGGCTCAGCATGCGCTGCGCGAGATGGCCGACACGCTCAAGGAAGAGGGCGTGGAGGTGAAATACGCCATCCATCCGGTGGCGGGCCGCATGCCGGGGCACATGAACGTGCTCTTGGCCGAAGCCCAGGTGCCGTACGACGAGGTGTTCGAGCTGGAGGACATCAACAGCGAGTTCCCCCAGGCCGACGTCGTCTACGTCATCGGCGCCAACGACGTGACCAATCCGGCCGCGGAGGACGATCCGTCCTCGCCGATCTACGGCATGCCGGTTCTCCAGGTCTGGAAGGCGGGCACGGTGCTCTTCAACAAGCGGTCGCTCGCGTCCGGCTATGCGGGCATCGACAATCCGCTCTTCTATCGCGACAACACCATGATGGTGCTGGGCGATGCGAAGAAGATGACCGAAGAGATCGTGAAGTCGCTTTAGCTCGGTGCTGGAGCAGCCGATCCTTCGAGGCTCGACGCGTTCCGCGCCGAGCACCTCAGGATGACGGCTGCTTGGGTGCCATCTTTCGGGGCGCCATTTGGCCGGCTGCTTGGGGCTGCGGATGGGGTGCTACGTCTACATCCTTCTATGTCGGGAGCGCGACCGGGGATGATCTCACGCCTCGGATCGACGAGCACCAGTCCGGCACGATCAGGGGTTACACGTCTTCGAGGCTACCCGTCGAGCTGGTCTGGTCGGAGCATTTCGATCGCGTGACAGATGCCATCGCAGTCGAACGGCAGCTAAAGGGCTGGAGCCGCGCCAAGAAGGCAGCTCTTATTCATGGAGACTGGGATCGCGTGAGTGCCCTTGCGAGAAGGCGGGCGGGGCGAGAGAAGCCGTCATCCTGAGGTGCGCGCGGAGCGCGCCTCGAAGGAGGCGGCTTCGGGCTTTCGGCCCCAAACTTGAGGCAATTGCCGGTTAGGCATGTGCGAAGGTGCGCCGAATTCGCGCTTTCAGATAAACTAAGGGCGGAGTATGTCTCGCTCCATGTGGCTCGGTATCTTTCTGCTTTTCGTGGCGGCCTACGCGATCATCTGCGTGGGCGCCTATCGCATTCACCGACATTTCGTCTACAAGCCCGACCCGACCTATACGGCGCCTGAAGAAACGGCGTTGGAGGCTGTCGAGGAGGTGCGGTTCAAGACGCCGGACGGCGTGACCCTGATCGGCTGGTGGGTGCCGGGACGCGAGGGCATGCCGACGCTACTCTACTTTACCGGCAATGGCGGATCGGTCGCCGGCCGCGCCCACAAGATCGACGAGATCAAGCGGGCCGGCTACGGGCTCTTCATGCTGAATTATCGCGGGTTCGGCGGCTCCGAAGGCAAGCCGACGGAAGCCGACAACATCGCCGATGCCGAGCTCGCTTACGATCTCCTCATGGAGCGCGGCCTGAAGCCGAAGGATATCGTGATCTACGGCGAGTCCTTAGGTACCTCGGTGGCAACCCAGCTTTCCCTGAAGCGCCCGGCCAAGGCCCTGGTGCTGGAAGCGCCGTTCACTTCTGCGGTCTCCGTCGGCCGGCTGACCTGGTGGTTCCTGCCGCTGCGGCTGGTGATGGTCGACAAATACAAGACCATCAACGTGATCGATCAGGTCGACATGCCGCTTCTGATCGTGCACGGCAAGCAGGACAGCGTGATCCCGCTCTATATGGCCGAGCAGCTCTACGCCAAGGCGCCGGATCCGAAGCAGATGGTGGTGTTCCCGGAGGCCGATCACAATGACCTCTACGAGCACGGGGCCTTCGTCACCGTCGACGAGTACCTGCAGGGGCTGGATAAGGAAAAGGCCGCTGGCGGCCAGTCCTCCAACACCAAAAAGCCCGCAAGCGCCGAGGCTGCGGGCTAGGGTGACGGTTCCGGGGCGAGGCGTCCCGGTCGTCTCAGTCTAAAAGAAAAAGCAGATGCGCCTTAGCGGCGACGGCCACGTCCGGCGACGAGACCTTCACGCTGGGCGCGCTTGCGGGCCAGCTTGCGAGCGCGACGGATGGCTTCCGCCTTCTCGCGGGCGCGCTTCTCGGAGGGCTTTTCGTAGTAGTTCCGCAGCTTCATCTCGCGGAACACGCCCTCGCGCTGCATCTTCTTTTTCAGGGCACGAAGCGCCTGATCAACATTGTTATCGCGTACAACGACTTGCACTTGAGTGCTATCTCCGAATAGTCGTGATCTTGAAGGATCGAAGCGGGTCAAAGCCCACGCCGGGGTAACGGCGGTAAGGGCCGACCTCGAATCTGGGGCAGTACCTAGCAAAAGGACCGCCGCTTGTCCAGCGAGCATAAGACGGTTGGGAACCTGGTAAGGTTCCAAAGGGGGGCGGTTTGAAGGTTCTGCTGTTCACGTTCGGTACGCGGGGCGATGTCCAGCCCTATGTGGCGCTTGGGGCGGCCCTGGTCCGCATGGGCCACGAGGTGGCGCTGTGCACCGGGCAGGGCTTCGACGATTTGATCAGCGAGCACGGCATCGAGCCGGCAACGGTCTCCATCGATTTCCGGGAGATCATCAACCTTCCCGTCGCCCATGAAGCCTTCCGCAGCATCGCTGGCCGTTTCAGGGCCATGCGTGAGTTCAAGGGGCTGGTCAGGATCCAGTTCGACGAGATGTGGGGGATGGCGCAGGAGTTCCGCCCCGACGTCATCGTCTATCACCCGAAAGGTTTCGCGGCCCAACACATCGCCGAGGCGCTTGGTGTGGTCGCCATTCCGTCCACCCTGCAGCCGGCCTTCGTGCCCACCGGCGCGTTTCCGAATCCCTTCACGCCGCTGCCCGATCTCGGCTGGATCGGCAACCGGCTGAGCCACGATCTGATCGACCGGGTGACGCGCTGGGCGCAGAAATCCCTGATCGGCAAGTGGCGGGAGAGCAAGCTCGGCCTCGATATGCGGGGGCCGACCAATTTCTTCGAAGGCTACGACCCGGCCGGACGGCTGCGGCAGCGGCTGCACGGCTATAGCCGCTATTTGGCGCCGGCCCCGGACGACTGGACGGAGCGGGAGCGGATCACCGGCTATTGGTTCCTGGACCAGACATCCCATTTCCAGCCGCCGCCGGCGTTGGAGCATTTCCTCGCCAGCGGGCCGCCGCCTGTCTATGTGGGCTTCGGCAGCATGCCAGCGGAAGACGTGAAGCGGCAGACCAAGACGGTGATCAAGGGCCTGAAGCTGGCGGGCATGCGCGGTGTGCTGGCCACGGGGTGGGGCGGTCTCGATCCCGAGCCGACGGACGGCATGTATACGCTCGAAGAGGTCCCGCACGACTGGCTGTTCCAGCGCTGCGCCGTGGTGGTGCATCACGGTGGGGCGGGCACGACCCATGAGGGGTTGAGATGGGGCCGGCCGACGGTGATCTGCCCCATGGGTGTCGACCAGCCCTATTGGGGCCGCCGTGTGAATGCCCTCGGGGCGGGGCCGAAGATGCCGCCCTTGCGCGCGTTGACGCCCAGCGGACTGGCGCGGGCTCTGCAGGATGCCCGGAGCTGGGATACGCTTTCGCGGGCCGCGGAAATCGGCTCGGCCATCGGCCAGGAGCGCGGCGCGGAGGATGCTGCGGGGATGATCGACGCGCTGACGTTTTAGGGGCGGGGGCCCCTAGCTCGATTTCGGCGAGATCTTCGTGAAGTGGCCCATCTTGCGGCCCGGGCGGGTCTCGGCCTTGCCGTAGAGATGAAGCGCGACGCGCTCATCGGCCGCCAGTTTCGGCCAGCGGTCGACATCGTGGCCGATCAGGTTGGTCATCACCGCATCGGAATGGCGGCCCGTGGGGCCCAACGGCCAGCCGGCGATGGCGCGGATGTGGTTCTCGAACTGGCTCGCCTGGCAGCCATCGATGGTCCAGTGCCCGGAATTGTGCACCCGCGGCGCAATCTCATTCACCACCAGCTCGTCGGCATCGCCTTCGCAGTGGAACATCTCCACGCAAAGCACGCCGACATGCTCCAGGGCGCTCGCGATCTTGCCGGCGATCTCGCGAGCCTTATAGGTGCAGTTGCCGGTGATGTTGGCGGGGATGCGGCTGCTGGACAGGATGCCGTCCTGGTGATGGTTCTCCGCCACGTCATAGAAGCCGAGCGTGCCATCCAGGGCGCGGGCGACCACGACGGAAACCTCCCGGTCGAATTTCACGAAGCCTTCCAGGATGGCCGGCTGGCCGCCGATCTCTTCCATGGCCGCTTCCGCGTCGTTCACCTTGCGGACCACCACCTGCCCCTTGCCGTCATAGCCGAAGCGGCGGGTCTTGAGCAGGGCAGGGGTGCCGAGCTTTTCCACCGCCTTGCGTAGATCATCGGCCGTATCGACGGCGACGAAGGGCGCAACGGGGATGCCGAGCTCCTCGACGAATTGCTTCTCCAGAAGCCGGTCCTGGGTGATGGCAAAGGCGCGGGCCGGCGGTGCGACGCGGGCACCCTTGGCAGCGGCGTCCAGCGCGCCGGCCGAGACGTTCTCGAACTCGCAGGTGATCACATCGACGCCTTTTGCGAACTCGGCGATCTTCGCTTCGTCGTCATAGGCGCCGATGACCGTTTCCGCCGCGAACTGACCGGCCGGCGAATCCGGCCCGTCGGCGTAGATATGCACTTTCAGGCCGAGACGGGAGGCGGCCACGGAGAGCATGCGGCCGAGCTGGCCGCCGCCGAGGATGCCGATCGTTCCGCCGGGTGGGAGCATCTCGCTCATGAGCGTCTCAATCCTAGTCTTCCGGGCCTAATCTTCCGGGGCGTGGGCGACGGAGTCGCTTTGGGCCTTGCGCCAGTCGTCAACGCGCTGGGCGAGCTCCGGATCGGAGATGGCGAGGATCTGCGCCGCGAGCAGCCCTGCATTGGTGGCGCCCGCATCGCCGATGGCCAGGCTGCCGACGGGCACCCCGGCGGGCATCTGGGCGATGGAAAGCAGGCTATCCAGGCCCTTCAGAGCGCGGCTCTCGATGGGTACGCCAAGCACAGGCAACGGCGTCATGGAGGCGGTCATGCCCGGCAGGTGGGCCGCACCGCCGGCGCCGGCGATGATCACCTTCAGGCCGCGGGGCTTCGCTTCCTTGGCGTAGCTGTAGAGCCGGTCGGGCGTGCGATGGGCGGAGACGATGCGCGTCTCGTAAGGCACGGCCAGCTTGTCCAGCACCTCGGCCGCCTTCTGCAGGGTCGGCCAGTCGGACCGGCTGCCCATGATGATCCCGACGCTCGGCGTGTCGGTGCTGGGGTTCTCTGCGCCTGCCGTGTCTGGCTTAGGCTCGCTCATCGATTGCTTTCCGGCGCACCTTGCGCCTCTCTCAGGAAAAGCGCGCGATTATAGGGTTGCGCAAGGGCTTGGCAAGGTGGCGCGGGTGGATTTTCCAAGGCGCCTCAAGCGCTCATCGAGACCGCTCAGGCGATGATATCGGGGAGCAGAATGTCCTCGATACGCGCGATCTCGTCCTTGAGGAGAAGCTTCTTCTTCTTCATCCGCCGCAGCTCGAGCTGATTGGCAAAGCCCGACTCCTCCAGCGCGTTGATGGCGCTGTCGAAGTCGCGATGCTCCTGCTTCAGGCGCTCCAAGGCCTGGCGGAGCTCTACAAGCTCCTCGCTTTCCATCGGAGTGTCCTTCCGCCCCTCTTGATGCCGCCGGGCCTCTTCCGGCGGGCTGGCCCCCTGCTTCAAAGGACGGGCGGAGTATCACTCGGCAAAGGTGGCAGGCGCAAGGCGATGGCGGCGGTTTTGCGCAATAGCAGCGGCGGCTTTGTGGCCCTGAAACAATTTGTGAGCAGTCCCTCCATATGAGCGTTAGACAAGGCCGATGCGTTCGGTCAAACTCGATGATCCACATATCTAAAGTGGAGGTCTCGATATGGCGCTTGACGCACATCTCACTGAACTCTCCGAGAAGCACAGGGCTTTGGAGCGGCAGATTGAGCAGGAGGAGGCCAGGCCAATGGCCGATCCCATCAAGATCACCGGTTGGAAGCGCAAGAAGCTGCGTCTCAAGGACGAGATGGAACGCCTCAAGCAGCAGTCGCCTCATTAAGAGGGGCACGGTCCCGGTCTGACGGGACTTGAGACGACGACGTTACGAAAATTGCGGGCTTGTGGCCCAGGCGATGGCTTTATGGGCCGGATGACGCGTGGCTGATCTGATCCCTAGATCTCGGCGTCGCCGGTGCCGCTCAGCCATTCGCGGGCCTCTTCCATCTGGTCGGGCTTGAACTGGCGGGCTTCGCATTTCGTGAAGGGTGCCACGAGCTCCGACCAGAGGTCGAAGATGGTCGCTTCGCACACGACGGCGCAGCGGTCGAAGTCGCGCAGGTGCCGCAAGGAAAAGCGGATGTCGTGCCAGAAGGCGCGCGCCTCCATGCCGTCGAAGCTCTCGAAGATCTCCATGAGCCGGACCTCGCCATGGCGCTCGATAAAGGCTTCGAGCTTCTCGGCCACCTCGTCGAATTCCTCCGTCGAGACCTTGCCGGCGATGCGGATTTCGGCCGTTTTAGCGTTGTCGAACTCCTTGTAGCTCAGCATCGATGTCTCAGATCCTCAAGCGCGTTCATGGGCGAGGTGACCGGCCCCACTGGCCGGCGCACGCCGCATGGTATCGGCGTGCGCTGCGCCTGCCTAGCACGGGGTTCGCTTGGCGCGACGAGGGTCGCTCATAGGGGAAGTGCATCTTGCGACCAAAGGGGGAACGTTTCCCAAGCGCGAGAAGTTAATGGGACAAGTGATATCGGAGACACCTAAGGACGGACGGAGCTCCCCATGCGAGTGAACAAGATCGTCGCTTCTCTTTGGATGGCCAGTGCCGCGATTTTCGGGCTGGGTGTCTTTCTGATGGCCCAATCGGCTATTGGCCCGCTGGATGTCGCCAAGGCGCTAGACACCGAGGCTGTCACGCCGCTGGAATACCAGGCAGCAATCCGCGAGACGACGGCGCAGAAACCGCAGGCCAAAGGGCCTGTGGCTGCGAAGGACGCGGCACCTGATATGAAGTCTGCAACGGCTTCGGATGTGCATGGGACGATGCCCCTGCCGGCCAAGAAAGAAGGCGGGCCCGACCAGTGGGTCAAGGTCGCCGGCACCGATGCCGTGATGCGGTCCGAGCCTGCCGCGGGCGCCCCGATGATCGTGGCCTTCCCTGTGGGCCGAAAGCTGTTCGTTCAGGACGAGAAGGACGGCTGGACAAAAGTGGAAGAGCCGAAGACGTCTACTGTCGGCTGGATCCAGGCGGATCAGCTCGCCAAGCCCGGCGAAATGCGCATGGCGCGGCTGGGCAACGAGAACCGGCCCGGCCGGACTGGCCCCGCACTGGATGAAAGCGAATCCGCTTATTCCGACGATTGGGCCATGGAAGTGGAAGAGACCAGCGTGCGCCATGAACGGCGCCGCGGTCCCCTGGGCGGCATTCTCCGCCGGGCCTTTGGCGGCCTCTAAGGGTTTCGCCCCTAGGCCGATTAGTCTCTAGCTAGCTTTACTAGACCGCCGCCGCGTCTTCGGGCGCGGCGGTAGGATTCCGGCCTCTTCCCCGCCGGACTGGCTCAAGGTTTCGCTGAAGGCGGCGATATCCTTCGCCAGGAAGTAGTTCAGCACCGTCCGAATGATGGCGATGGCGGCGAGTTTGCCGATATCGTTCCAGGTGGGGGCGATGGCCGTGCGGACGATGTCCGCGGCCAGAGCAAATTCCAGGGCGAGCAGGATCCAGGTCGCGAATTTTAGCCAGATGACCCGGCCCTGATATGCGGTCGGCTCTCGCTTGGCGATAGCGCTGGTCAGCAGGAAGATCGCCTCGACCGCACCGTAGGTGACGACGGCAACAGCGCCCGCCTCGATCGCGATAGCGATCAGTTCGGCAATTTCCTTGAAATTCTCTTCGAGCATCGGCCGGCCGGGCTTCCCGATTCGCGAGGCTCAATTCTCCTCTACGGGTGCGGGGCCGGCCAAGCCGTTTCGGCGATTCGTCTACAGCTCTCCGGTAAGGAACTGGGCGCGGCCATGGGAGAACGACCAGTCTTCGTCGCCGTTTTCCAGGATGCTGACCATGACATCGGTATCGTCAATTCCGCATTCGGCTTTCAGCTTCTCTGCGACGAGACGATAGAACGCCTCCTTCTGATCGCGCGGGCGGGGCCTCGTGGTCACATGCAGGAAGACGACCTTGTCGGTCCGCGAGAAGCCGAGGCCGGTGTCCTCGAAGCGCATATGGGTCTTCGGGTGCTCGCTCAGGATCTGATAGCGGTCGCCTTCGGGCACCTTGAAGGCCTCCAGGACCGTGGCGTGGATCGCATCCAGAAGCGTGTCGACTTCTTCTTTCGTGCGGCCTTCGATCACGTCGATTTTGATGAATGGCATGGATTTTTCCTTTTTCGGCCTTCCTTGCGGTCCTTTCGGGCGCTTTCCGGGTGTGACGTTTTGGTGATGCGGAGGAACCAGCGAGCGTGGCTAAGGGTTTGTATTCACGAAGCTATCATCTCGCGCTGGCCGTGGGGACCATTTGGTCGCCGCAGGCCATTTTCCTTTAGCGCGGTAATCAATTCCCAAGAGAGGAGGAGACCATGAGAAAGATCGCGATAGCAATGACGGCTGCGTTGGGCCTCGGCTTTGCGGCCGTACCGGCTGCCGCCGCACCTGGTGCCGCCACGGCGACGAGCATCCAGTCTTCCGTTCCGGCCGGCGTCACCCAGGTGGGTGTCCGCGGTTGCGGGCTTTTCGATCGCCGCTGCCGTCGCGGCGGTGCCGATTTCCGTCTGAGAGCGCCCGGCGTAGGCGTCTATATCGACGGCGATCGCGACCGTTATCGTCATCGGTATGACCGTCATCACCGCTACGACCGCGACCGCCGGTGGAAGCGTCGCTGGCGCTATTAGGACTAATAAGGCTCAGGCTTAAGAGCCTGCCGATGTCCATCAGAGAGGCTCGCCGGTTTCCGGCGGGCCTTTCTTTTTGCGCATGTCGGGGCGCTCGGCGGTTCAGACGGCGTCGGCCTGATCGCGCAGCTTGAATTTCTGGATCTTGCCGGTCGATGTCCGCGGCAGCTCCGTGAAGACCACGTAGCGCGGGCATTTGAAGTGGGCGAGCTTCTCGCGGCAATAGGCGATGATCTCTTCCGACGTCACCTCGGCGCCCGGCTTGGTCTCGACAAAGGCGCACGGGGTCTCGCCCCATTTCTCGTCCTGCTTCGCGACCACGGCTGCGGCGGCCACGCTCGGATGCTTGTAGAGGACGTCCTCCACCTCGATGGAGGAGATGTTCTCGCCGCCGGAGATGATCACGTCCTTGGAGCGGTCCTTCAGCTGGATATAGCCGTCCGGATGGAGCACGCCGAGGTCGCCGGAATGGAACCAGCCGCCGGCGAAGGCGGCTTCCGTCGCCTCGCGATTCTTCAGGTAGCCCTTCATCACGATATTGCCGCGGAACATGACCTCGCCGAGGGTTTCGCCGTCGGCCGGGACCGTCTCCATGGTCTCCGGGTCCTTCACGGTGAGATCTTCCAGGGCGTGATACCGCACGCCCTGACGGATGCGCATCTTGAGCCGCTCCTCGTGATCGAGCTTGTCCCACGCCTCTTTCCACTCGTTGAGGGTGGCCGGACCGTAGGTTTCGGTCAGCCCGTAGAGATGGGTGAGCTCGAAGCCCGCCTCGCCCATAGCGGCCAGCACGGCGGCGGGCGGCGGGGCCGCGGCGTGGTTGACGGAGACGCTGTGGTCGAACTCCCGCTTCTCCTCGTCGGTGGCGTTCAGCAGGACCGACATGACGATCGGTGCGCCGCTCAGATTGGTCACCTTGTGGTCGGCGATGGCGTCATACATGGGCTTGGCACGGACCGCGCGCAGGCAGACATGGGTGCCGGACACGAGTGAGATGGTCCAGGGGAAGCACCAGCCGTTACAGTGGAACATCGGCAGCGTCCAGAGATAGACCGGATGGGTCTGCATGCCCGTGGCGATGGTGTTGGAGTAGCACATGAGCGTGGCGCCGCGATGGGTGTAGACAACGCCCTTCGGGTTGCCGGTGGTGCCGCTGGTGTAGTTGAGCGAGATGGCATTCCACTCATCGCTCGGGTGCTGCCACGGATAGTCGGGATCGCCCTCCTGGAGGAAGGCCTCGTAATCCTCGTCGCCGATTGTCTCGCCTTCGATGCCGCTCTCAAGATCCTCGTAGTTCAGCACGATAGGCTTCACACTCGCTTGGGCGAGGGCTTCCTTCATAACGCCCGCGAACTCCGTATCGACGATAAGGAGCTTGGTCTCGGCGTGGTCGAGCTGGAAGGCGATGATCGCCGCGTCGAGCCGGGTGTTGATGCAGTGGATCACGGCCCCCGTCATGGGGACCGCGTAATGGGCCTCCAGCATGGACGGCGTGTTGGAGAGCATGACCGAGACCGTGTCGCCCACGCCGATGCCGCGGGCCGTCAGCGCCGAGGCGAGCTGGCGGGAGCGGGCGTAGAATGTCCGATACGGGATCCGCTGCGTGCCATGCACGATCGCGGTGTGGTCCGGATAGACCTGTGCCGCACGCTCCAGAAAGACCGTCGGCGTAAGCGGCTGATAATTGGCCGGGTTTGGCCCCAGATGGAAGTCGTAAGGACTCGTACTCATGCTATGCCCCCCTACGATGCCCTAACAGATCAAGCGACGCGGCTTGCATCAATCGGAATATGCGCCGGCGGCTCTGATTTCTTCGCCGGCGCTGTTTCGATGTCACGGAGGAGAGGCCGCAAGCGGCTTCCCGCGCCTAGCTCTTGTTCTCGTCGGTCTCCGAACCGTCCTGGCCGTCTTCGTCCGAGTCGCGGCTCTCGACGCTCTCGGTCGTCTTGAAGATGTCTTCGGCGGAGGGCTGGTCCGGCGCCTCGTTGTGGGGCGGCTCCTTGGGAGCGGCATCGTCCTCGGCTTGCTGAAGCGGGTCCTTGGAGAGGTCCTCCTTCAGGTGCTGGAGCTTGGAGAACACTGAATCCGGATCCGGCGCATCCTGATCGTCGGTGGTGTAGCCGTCGTCCACGAAGGCTTCCGCTTCATCCTCCAGCACGCGCTCGGCATCGTCGGCGGAGTAGGCCGGCGGCTGCGTCGACGCGGGCGCGGTTGTCTCTTCGCTCGGCATCAGGGTGCCGCCGGGCGGCGGCGCGGTCTCGCCGGCCGCTTTCCGCTCGCGCTCAACGCGGGCGGCGGCCTTCTTCACCTCGGCATCGAGATCGATCTGAGAGCACAGCCCCAGGGTCACCGGATCCTGGGCCTGGAGATTGGGCGAATTCCAATGGGTCCGGTCGCGGATCGCCTGAATGGTGGGCTTGGTGGTGCCCACCAGCCGCATGATCTGGGAATCCTTCAGCTCGGGATGGTTCTTGGTCAGCCAGAGGATCGCGTTCGGGCGATCCTGACGGCGGGAGACCGGTGTGTAGCGCGGGCCGCGCTTGGTCTTGACCTCGGGCACCTCAACCTTCGGCTCCAGCAGGGTGAGCCGGTGGGAGGAATCTTCCTCGGCAGCCTTGATCTCGTCGCGGCTCAACTGGCCGGCGGAGACCGGGTCCATGCCCTTGATCCCTTGCGCCACGTCGCCATCGGCGATGCCCTTCACCTCCAGGACGTGCAGGTGACAGAACTCGGCGATCTGCTCGAAGGTGAGCGCGGTGTTGTCGACCAGCCAGACGGCGGTCGCTTTGGGCATCAGCGGAATACGGGTCATGAGCGGAGCAACCTTATGGCGAAAGATACCTTATGGAATCCGGGCGGCCTCTCGCCCCCTTCCGGCGCGAGAGCCTTTTGTCATCAATGAAGGGGATAAGCCCTATATAGGGCTTGCGGGTTTTCGACGCAAACGCTTCCCGTCGGTTGCAGGCCGCTTTTTCCTTACAATTTGTAGGGCTTCGCCCTAGCCGTGCTCCACGCTCAGCACGATCTTGCCGATATGGTGGGGGTCGTCGATCCGCTTATGGGCCTCGGCCACATCTTCCAGGTCGAAGGTAGAATCCATGACCGGTCCGAGCTTGCCGTCCTCGACCAGGGGCCAGACGGCGGTTTCGATGGCGCGGGCCATCTCCGCCTTTGCCTGATCGGACTGGGCGCGCAGGGTGGAGCCGGTGAGGGTCAGGCGGCGCATCATCAGCCGCACGAGATCGACCTCGACCTTGGAGCCCTGCAGAAATGCGATCTGCACGATGCGGCCTTCGGTGGCCGCGGCGTGGATGTCCTTCTCGATATAATCGCCGCCCACCATGTCGAGGATCACGTCGGCGCCATGGCGGTCGGTGATCTCCTTCACGACCTTCACGAAATCCTCTTCCTTGTAGTTGATGGCCTTGACCGCGCCGAGCTCCTCGCAGGCGTGGCATTTCTCGTCGGTGCCGGCGGTGACGATGACCTTGGCGCCCTTCAGGGTGGCCATCTGGATGGCGGTGGTGCCGATGCCGCTGGAGCCGCCATGGACCAGCAGCCAGTCGCCTTCCTTCAGCTGCCCACGTTCGAAGACGTTGTGCCAGACCGTGAAGACGGTTTCAGGCAGGGCGGCGGCTTCCGTGAAGGAGAGATTCTCCGGCTTCTTCAGGGTGGTGGCTTCCGGCGCCACGGCGTATTGGGCGTAACCGCCGCCATTCACCAGCGCGCAGACCTCGTCGCCTTCCTTGAAGCGATTGGCGCCTTCGCCGCATTTCACGACCTTGCCGGCGACCTCCAGGCCAAGCAGATCCGAGGCGTCCTTCGGGGCGGGGTAGAGCCCCATCCGCTGCAGCACGTCGGGGCGGTTCACGCCCGCCGCATGGACCTCGATCAGAACCTCTCCCTTGCCCGGCTCGGGGAGGGGGCGCTCGGCGACTTTCAGGACCTCGGGGCCGCCTTTGTCTTCGGTTTCGATCACGGTCATGGTCGATGGCAGCATCAAGTGTCTCCGATTAGAATTGGGGCAGTCGCATTTCGCGCCGAGTGTAACGATCTGGCGGGCAGATGATAGGAGGTGGAGATGGATTGGAGCGAGCTGGAGCCGAAAAAGCCCGAGATTCATAGCCTGGGCGCCGATCTTTCCAAGCTCTCCGTCGACGAGCTGGAAGAGCTGGCGCAATCCCTGCGGGACGAGATCGAGCGGGTGGAAGCGACCATGGCGGCGAAGAAAGCCTCCAAGGATGCCGCGGAATCCGCCTTCAAGAGCTGAAGGCCGGAGCTTTTCCGGGCCTCAGGTCTTGGCCGCGTCAAGAATTTGTTTAGGTGAATCCAACGTTATCATTAACGAACTCTTAGGAACTTACCCTTAATGTTCCCCTTATCCAGTCCTCTGGATCGGAGTGGCCCCAACCACTCTGTTTGACGCCTCCCTGTTAACTTCCTGAGCCGCCCTCCGGGCGGCTCTTTTTTTGGCTTTATTCCAGGGGTTTCAGCCTTCCGGGCGGCGGAGCGCTACATCATACAGACCGTTGCGCTCATAGGCCCACCAGGCGAAGGGCCAGTCGTTCTCGACGGCGAACTCGCTCACCGCCCGATGGACGCCATAGCGGCCATGTTCCAGGTCGGTATGGGCGAAGTCGTTGAAGACGAGATAGCCGCCGGGCTTCACCTTGGCGCCCGCGGCCCGCGCATCGGCCAGGCAGCCGGCGTAGGAATGGTCGGCGTCGATATAGATCCAGTCGAAATGGCCGTCCGGGAAGCTTCCGATCACATCGGTGGAGCGGCCGACGTGCACCGTGACCTTCGGATTTTCGGCCACCTCTTTCATCAGATGCGAGGTGTCAAGATCGACGAGATGAAGCTCGGCTGGCGCGTTCCGTTTCAGGATGCGCTTGGCGAAGGTGCCCCTATCGGTGCCGATCTCGGCGATCCGTCCGCCTTGGGGCAGCTTGGTCAGGAGGTCGTTCCGGGAGGCGCAGACCCGGCAGTCCTCGAGCAGATGCGCAGGAAGCCGCGGGGAGGCTTCGCCGCGCGCGATGGCGTTCCGGCCGACGCGCACGATTTGACGAACGCTCCGGGGCATCCGCTTGCGGACGCGCAGCTGCAATGACTTCAGCATAGCGTGGATTTCAACATGGCAGGGTTTTCAACATGGTAGGCATTCCGCTCTTCCAGGAGCGGCAGAAGCTAGCATAGAAGGGGGCGGAGTCCTTAGAAGGAAGGCTGTGGAGAGGCCACATTAGAGCCGTTAACCTATTGTCGCATGAGGTGGTCGACTGGCCAGCGACTTGGCATAGTGTGCGCGCCGGCCAGGGACGTCAGGGGGAAGCCGATGGCGGAACGTTCGAGTAGCGGTGAAGGCGACGTAACAGTCTCCTTCGGCGCTAAATTCGCACAATCTGAGCAGTTCAAGGCGGTTTTCCGTGAGGGAATGGCGCTCGTCGAGGAGGCGGCCGCCTATCTCGACGGAGAAGGACGCCTGGAAGCTCGCGGGCTGAAGCCGCCGCTGTCGCTGGCCTATGCGACGGAGAGCATGCGGCTCACGACGCGGCTCATGCAGCTCGCCTCCTGGCTTCTGATTCGGCGCGCGGTGACGGAAGGCGAGCTTTCGGCCGAGCAGGCGCTGGAAGAGCAGCGCAAGATCAAGCTACCGGTGAAGAGCGGCGATCACCCCACGAAGGATTTCGAAGCCCTGCCGGAGCGGTTGAGGTTCCTGGTCTCAGAAAGCCTGAAGCTGCAGGACCGTGTGCTCCGGCTCGATCAGATGCTCAATCTCGACGGTGATCCGCCGGCTTCCGAAGCCGAGCATCCGCTGCACCGCCAGATGTCCCAGCTGCGTGCTGCTTTCGACACCAGCGAATAGACTGCCAACCAATAGAGTCCCTGCGCGAGCCGGCCGCTCTGGCGCCCTGCACAATCCTCGCGCGCGCGGACGCACCTCCTCCTGCGGACAGTGTACGCAGCGGCTTTTTTCAATCTAATTCAATAAGATACCTGAAGAGAGTTCAGTTTGCCGGGGGGCGAAGTTGGGGAATTTTGGGAATGGGGCTGCCGTAGGCGGTCTCTTTGCGCGTTTGCAGGCAGCGATGGACGGATGAGGGAGAGATGATTTGGGCCTGACCGTTGGCGCCTTCCTGTTGCTCGCTGCGGGGATCTTTTCCTTGCGATGGGCGTGGCTGCAGAAGCGGGGCGAGGGGAGGCTCTTCGTGCTCGCCGGCTGGCTCGCGATCGTCGCGAGTTTTTTCCTGTTCGCCCATGTCTTCGGAGGCGAGCGGGGAATCGCGTTCGCGCTGATCGTATTCTCCCTTGCTGGGCTGATTGCCGTCGGGGCGACGGTCCAGCTCCGCAAACGGCGGGGCGAGCCGCGCGACCGGGCTATGGAGCCGGAGGAGCGGCGGACCAATTGGCTGCGCGCCATCGGCAAGAGTCTGCTGGCGGTCGTGCTGGCGGGGGCCGCCGCGATCGGGGTGGGCGTCGCCTTCGCCGTCGCCATGCCCATGCCTCCATCCGACAGGATGGTGATCGGCGGACTGATGGTTCCCGTCCTGTGGGGCGCCGGCATGGCTTGGACATTGGCCGACGCCAAGCTCCTGCGCGCCACCGCGATCCTCCTGGTCATCTGCGCGGTCGGCTACGGCATCGCGTTTCTTCCAAGCTTCGTCTCATGAGCAAGACCCTGAAACAGACCGCGCCTCGGAAAAAGAACTGGCTCTCGCCGGAATTCGTCCGCGCCATGCTCGCCGGCCATTCGGCACTTGGGCTCGCCTTCGCCGCGCTGATCTACATCGTCTGCCTCTCGGGGACGATTGCCGTGTTCGTGATGGAGTTCCAGCGCTGGGAGCAGCCGGAGGCGCCCCTGGTGTGGGAGGCGCCAAGCGCCGGAGTGCTCCAAAGGGCGGCGACGTCCGCTTTCGATTCGGCCAAGCAAGAGGCGGAGCATCCCGATCTCTCCATTGCCTGGGACGGGAGCCGGACGCCGCATTTCACCGTCAGAGTCCGCGATCACGACTCCGGCTTAGAGCGTGAGTGGCTGGCCGATGGGAGCGGCGCTCTCGTGGAGGAGATCGATGCACCGTGGTCGGAATTCCTCGCCCATCTGCATATCAATCTGCATATCCCGCAAAGCTACGGCTTGTTTATCGTCGGGCTGACCGGCGTGGCGCTGCTGTCGTCGCTGATCTCCGGGGTTCTCTCCCATCCGCGGATCTTCCGGGATGCCTTCGCATTCCGTTTTGGCGGATCGCTCCGGCTGCAGGATGCGGATCTGCATAATCGGCTTGGCGTGTGGGGGCTGCCGTTTCACATCGCAGTTTCGCTTACCGGCGCGCTGTTGGGATTGTCGGTGTTGATCATCGGCGTGCTGGCAATGGCGGCTTACGAGGGAGACTCGGAGAAGGCGTTTGCCGAAATCCTCGGACCACGAGCCGGGGAGAATATGGAGGCTGCCCCGCTGCCCGATCTTACCGCTCTCATGCAGCGGGTCCGGGACGACCATCCGGAAGCCGCCTTCAGAAGTGTTCATGTCGAGCATGCCGGGACGGCCGGGCAGATGACCCATCTATCGATGGGGGTGCCTGGGCACCTCTCCGTGGCGACCCCGTATTACTTCGACGGATCGGGCACGCTGATCGGCGATGGCGGGCTGGAGACGGGCTCTATCGGCCAGCAGATCCTGGGCGCGTTGCAGTCAGTCCATTTCGGCTGGTTCGCCGGCATGCCGGTAAAGATCGCCTACGGGCTGCTCGGGCTGGCGCTCACCATCGTCACCCATACAGGCGTGACCATCTGGTTGCACCGGAAGCGGGAGAAGGGCAATCCGGCGCCGTTCTGGGAGCGGGTCTGGTCGGCGGTGGCCTGGAGCCAGCCCTTGGCGCTTGCCATTGCGGCCCTGGTGGCGCTTTCGGGTGCGACCGGCTTCATCCTGGCGAGTTATCTCGCCGCCACGGTTGCTTCGCTGGGTATCGGCATCCTGTCCGAGGACGGGCGGACCGGCGGAAGGCTATTGCGGCTCCTGGGCGGTCTTACGCTCCTCGCCGTGGCGGTGATGCATATGGCGAAGTTCGGCGTGGGAGGCGGCGCCGATCCCATGGGGGCGATTGTGGATGCATTCCTCTTAGGAAGCGGGCTAGTTTTGTCCCTCAGCGGCGTAAGGCCTCTGGCGCGGCGGCGGGTTCTAGCTGCCGGGAATAACGCTCCTGCCAGGCGGGCGATGGGAGACCGATGATGAGATTGCCGATTGCCGCGCTTCTGCTGCTTGCCTCGACGATTCCGGCGTCTGCCGAGACCTGCCGCGAGACCTTCGTTCGGCTATTGACCGACAAAACTGAGAAGGGACCGGTTAAGATCCACGTCACCCAGGAGATCAAGGGCGGGCCGACCACCAAGAACTACAACTATCAGGCCGAGCCGGGTCACTGGATGACCGAGATGATCGAGCCGGCGAGCATGATGTGGAGCCTGGTCTACGACAACGCCATGTACACCTCGACGGACAAGGGGAAGACCTGGACCAAGGTCCGCACCATGGAGAGCAGTGAGAACGAGGCTTCCACGGAGAACACTATGGCAGAGGCCGCAAAGACGGTCGCCAACGAGTCTTGCGGGGAGGCGGAGATCGACGGGGTGATGCACAAGACGGTCGAGGCGGATTACGACATCCCGGCCTATCAGACCAAGCATCACCAGAAATACTGGGTGAATCCGGAGACGGGTTGGATCTCCAAGGCGGTGACCGAGACGAGCCAGACGGGCTTCGAGAGCGTCGCGACCCAGATCATCGAGCCCGCGCCCGATCTGGAGCTGCCGACGCCGGAATAGGCGTAATCGACCGCACAAAAAGAAAATGCCCGGCGCGAAGGCCGGGCAAGATCAATCGAGACGCCCATGCGTCTCAGGCTACTAAGCCGTGCTGCCGGCCCGCGGCCGGCAAGAACTCTACTTGATGAAGCCTTCGTATTTCTGCTTGAAGCGCGAAACACGGCCGCCGCGGTCCATCAGGTGATGGCTGCCGCCGGTCCAGGCCGGATGCGTCTTCGGGTCGATGTCGAGCTTCATGGTCTCGCCTTCGGCGCCGAAGGTCGAATAGGTGGTGAACTCGGTGCCGTCGGTCATCACGACATTGATGGCGTGATACTCGGGATGAATGTCTTTCTTCATGGCCGGATGCCTTAACGTTCGGGCGCGGATCGCGCAGTAATCTCTTAAGTTGGCGTCGCTATACCGGAAGTGGCGGGCGCGCACAAGGCTCAGCGCCGCCGTTTCGGCCTTCAAGCGCATGAGCGCGGCATTGCGTCTTGTCTGAAGCCTTGCCTCGAAGCACAACCGTGACGCATTCTCCGCCCAAATTCAGGTCAGACCGTTAGGTGCAGGTCAGTACGCCAAGTGACTGAGACAGCCAAGGACCAGGATGCCGGCCAGGCGGCAGCGAATATCGCCGCGCTTTCGGGTGAGGCGGAGGCGGGGAAGCCTTCCCGGTCCTTGCGGCCGCTGCTTGCGCTGAAGCGCTACGTCCTCCGCTATAAGGGGATCCTGTTCGCTGCCGGATTGGCGCTGCTGCTTTCTGCGGTCGCCACGCTGGTGCTGCCGCTGGCCGTGCGCCGGATGATCGATATCGGCTTTTCCGGAGCCGATCCCATCCTGATCGACGAATATTTCATCACGCTGGTCGGCGTGGGCCTGGTGCTCGCCGTCTCCAGTGCTGCACGCTTCTATTATGTGAACTGGCTGGGCGAGCGGGTGGTCACCGATATCCGCGCCGACGTGTTCAGCCATCTGCTTCGGCTCAGCCCGCAATTCTACGAGCTCACCCATTCCGGCGAGGTGCTTTCCCGGCTGACCGGCGACACTACCCAGGTGAAGTCGGCCATGAGCACGTCTGTCAGCCTTGCCTTACGCAATATCGTCATGCTGCTGGGCGCCCTGGTGATGATGTTCGTGACCAGTTTGAAGCTCTCAATGCTGGTGCTGGTCGCAATTCCCATCATCGTGCTGCCGCTCGTGGCCTTCGGGCGCTCGGTGCGGGCGCTCTCCCGTGAGGCGCAAGACCGGTTGGGGCAGGCGTCGGCTTACGCCAATGAGAGCCTGGGCCAGGTGCGTGTGCTGCAGGCCTTCGTGCATGAAGACGCTGCGCGTGGCCGCTTCGATGCGGATGTGGAGAGCGCCTTCGATGCGGCGCTGGCGCGCAATCGGTCGCGGGCGGTGCTGACGGCGGTCGCCATCTTCCTGGTCTTCGCCAGCGTTGTGGCGATTCTCTGGTATGGCGCCCAGGATGTGATGTCCGGGCAGATGTCCGGCGGGCAGCTCGGCCAGTTCGTTCTCTATGCGGTGCTGGCGGCCGCCTCTCTCGGTCAGCTCAGCGAGGTTTGGGGCGAGGTGAGTCAGGCGTCGGGTGCTGCGGAGCGTTTGGGCGAGCTTCTGGAAGTGGAGCCGGTAATCGTGTCGCCGGCGGATCCCATTCCGCTGCCTACCCCGCCCAAGGGCGAAATCGCCTTCGACGATGTGAGCTTCGCCTATCCGTTACGGCGTGAAGCGCCGGCGCTGCACGACATCGCCTTCGCCATCAAGCCTGGCGAGCGGGTGGCGATCGTCGGCCCGTCGGGCGCCGGCAAGACGACGATCTTCTCGCTGCTGCTTCGCTTCTACGATGTGGATCGTGGCGCGGTCCGGGTGGATGGCGTGAACGTGGCCCAGGCCGATTTGACCGAGCTGCGCTCCCGCTTCGCCTTGGTGCCCCAGGAGCCGGCGCTGTTCAGCGACTCCGTGGCGGAAAACATCGCCTACGGGCTGAAGGACGTGCCGCAAGCTGAGATCGAGGCGGTGGCCAAGGCGGCTTTCGCCCACGATTTCATCGAAGCACTTCCGGAAGGCTACGCCACGACGTTGGGCGAGGGGGGCTTACGTCTGTCCGCCGGCCAGCGCCAGCGCATCGCCATCGCCCGGGCGCTTCTCCGCAAGGCGCCGATCCTGCTCCTGGACGAGGCGACGAGCGCGCTCGACTCCGAGAGCGAGATTTTGGTGCAGCGGGCCTTCGACAAGGTGATGGAAGGGCGGACCACGCTGGTCATCGCCCACCGGCTTTCCACGGTCGTCCAGGCGGACCGCATTCTCGTTATCGAGGACGGTCGGCTTGTGGAGCAGGGGACGCACCAGTCCCTGATCTCGGCGGGCGGTACCTATGCCCGGCTGGCCGAGCTGCAATTCGCGACGGATGCCGCGGAGTAGCGGCTACTTCTCGGTCAGCTTCAGCTCGATGCGGCGGTTCTTGCGGAAGGCGTCCGGCGTAGTGGCCGGATCGAGCGGTGCGTATTCACCAAAGCCCGCGGCGACCAGCCTGTTGGGCGGGACACCCTCGCGGATCAGATATTTCACCACCGAGATGGCGCGCTCAGACGAGAGCTCCCAGTTGGATTCGAAATCCGCAGTGGTGATCGGGTTGATATCCGTATGGCCGTCGACCCGCAGTACCCACGGAATATCGTCGGGGATCTCGGTCTCCAGCTGCTTCAGGGCGCCGGCAAGCTTGTCGAGCTGGGGCTCGGCGTTGGGCTTCAGCTCCGCGGAGCCGGAATCGAACAGCACCTCGGACTGGAAGACGAAGCGGTCGCCGACGACCCGGATATCTTCCCGGTCGCCGAGAATCTCGCGCAGGCGGCCGAAGAAGTCCGACCGGTAGCGGGCCAGCTCCTGGACTTTCCGGGCAAGCGCGATGTTCAGCCGCTTGCCGAGATCGGCGATCTTAACCTGGCTCTTGCGGTCCTTTTCTTCCGCCGCATCCAGTGCTTCCTGGAGGGCGGCGAGCTGGCGTCGCAGCGCGGCGAGCTGCTGGTTCAGCACCTCCACCTTGGCGAGCGCATCGTTGGTGATGCCTTTCTGCTCGGCCAGTTCCCGGCTGAGCCGCGAGGCGCGGGTCTCGGCCGTATCTGTCTCGGTGCCTTGCTCTTCCAGAAGCGCGGAGAGGCGGGCGTTCTCCGCCTGCTGATCGGAAAGTGTCGCCTGAAGCGCGGCGAGGCTGTCTTCCAGGGATTGCTTCTTGGAGCGCTCCAGCGCCAGCAGCTCGGTAAGTTGTGCGAGCTGGGTGTTGAGCTGGCTCAGCAGCGTGTCCTTGCCGCTCGACTGGGTGGTGACGAAGTAGTTCGTCAGCATGAAGAGGGACAGCAGGAAGATGACCACCAGCAACAGGGTGGACAGCATGTCCACGAAGCCGGGCCAGTAATCGCTGCCCATGGCGCGATGGCGGGCGCGAACGGAAGCCATGGCTATTTCTTCTCCGCAGGTGCGCGGGGCGGCTTAGGCTGGTTGCTGATCTCCTTCAGGGTCTCCGCCAGCTCATATTGCTGCTGGGCCTGCTCGTCGGCCCATTCGCGCACGATCTTCTGCTCGGCGCGCATCTGCTTGATCATCTTGTCGACCGCCTGGGTGAGATCCTTCACGGCCTCGGTCGAGTCGCTGTCCTTGCTCCCCAAGTCGACCTTCTCGCTGAGATCGGAGAGGGAGCGCTGCATGTCGAGCAGGGCGAAGCGAAGCTGGGGCGGCACGCCCGCGGCACTTTCGGAATCGGCGGTCTGGATTTCGGTGATGCCGGACAGCCAGTCTTCAAGCTCGTTGTAGAAGCGGCTCTGGGCATGGCCCGCCTGAAGATCGAGGAAGCCCAGGATGAGGGAGCCGGCGAGACCGAAGAGCGAGGAGGAGAAGGCCGTGCCCATGCCGCCGAGCGGCGCGACGAGGCCTTCTTTGAGCTGATCGAACAGCATGGTGTTCTCGCCGGCGCCGGTATCCAGGCTGCCGACGGTGGTGCCGATGGAGCTGATGGTCTGGAGCAGGCCCCAGAAGGTGCCGAGCAGACCGAGAAAGACCAGCAACCCTACTAGATAGCGTGTGGTCTCGCGGGCCTCGTCCAGGCGCGAGGCAACGGAATCGAGCAGGGACCGCATGGCGCCGGTGGCGAGCGAAAGCTGGCCGGTGCGGTCGCGCAGCATGGTCGCCATGGGCGCCAGCAGGGTCGGCTGGGTTTCCTGAGCGGCGATGCCGGGATCGGCGACGCGGAAGGAATTCACCCAGCGGATCTCGGGGTAGAGGCGCAGGACCTGGCGGAAAGCGTAGACGGTGCCGATCAGGAGCACGCCGACGATGAGACCGTTCAGCCCGGGATTGGCCATGAAGCTTTCCCGGACCTGGTTGGTCTGGCCGTCGATGATGACGATGATCAGGGCGGCGAGGATGAGAAACAAGGTCATCCGCCATAGGAAGACTTGCGGCCGCGTCAGCGTCGCGTGATAGGTCGTCTCTGCCGGTTCCTTGGCCATGTCTTCCCTTCGGTCCTTCTTCCCGTCAGCCCCTCTTCAACGCATTACACTGAAATCGTCACACCAACCCGGTCCCTTCTTGCGCTGCCGTGGCTTTGTCCCCGCGAGTCTCGCGCGGCCGGACGACACGCATGCAACGCAAATCGAACCGGGGCAGACATTAACGGAAAGCGCGGAGACGCAAAACCGCAGGATTAAAAGGGCCAACGCCTTGTTGAGGATATCGTTCGGCAGGGCACGCCGGGCGCCATGGCCGAGCCCGGGCCGGCGGCTCTTAAGAAGCGTCCGGGGCTGCGAGGACCGGCACCTTCTTCAGAAGGCGCTTCAGATCATTGTGGATGCTCTCGTTGCCGGCAAGGAAGCTGCGGCTCTCCAGTGTCACCGGCTTGCCCTCGGGATCGGTGATGAAACCGCCCGCCTCGCGCAGTACCACGATGCCGGCCGCCACATCCCAGATATGGAGGTTGCGCTCCCAGTAGCCGTCGAAGCGGCCCGCGGCAGTCCAGGCGAGGTCCAGGGCGGCGGAGCCTGAGCGGCGGACGCCGGATACGGCGCCCATGATGACGTCGAGCTCGGCCACGAACTGCTTCTGACCCGGGCGCCCCAGATGAGGGATGCCGGTGGCGATCAGGCTGTCGGCGAGATTGGAGCGCGCCGCGACCCGGATGCGCCGGTCGTTCAGGAACGCGCCCTTGCCCTTCTCGGCGGTGTAGGTCTCGTTCAGCACCGGCATGTAGATCAGCCCGGCGACGAATTCGCCCTCCCGCTCCAGCCCGATAGAGATTGAGAAGAGCGGGTTGCCGTGCAGGAAGTTGGTGGTGCCGTCCAGAGGATCGACGATCCAGGTGTGGCTCTTGTCGGCCCCTTCGACGCGGCCGCGCTCCTCCATGATAAAGCCGTAGCCGGGGCGGGCGCGGGACAGCTCGTTGAAGATGATCTCCTCCGCCTTGTGGTCCGCGGCGGTGACGAAATTGCCGGGGCCCTTCACGGAGATCTGCAGATGCTCCACCTCGCCGAAATCGCGCGCCAGGCTGCGACCGGCCTTGCGGGCGGCGCCGAGCATCACATTCATCAAAGCAGAGGCGGGCATGGGCGCTTTCGCAGGTTCGAAGGATTCAGGTCTTAAAGCGAGGCGGCGGCGCTAGTCGGCGCGCTTCACGTAGGTCAGCTCGTTGGTGTCCACGACGATCTTCTCGCCGACGCTGATAAAGGGCGGCACCATCACGCGGACGCCGTTCTCCATCACCGCAGGCTTGTAGGACGATGCGGCTGTCTGGCCCTTCACCACGGCATCGGCTTCGGCGACCTCCAAGGTCACCTGATCGGGGAGCGAGACGCCGAGCGGCTTGCCTTCGTAGCTCTCCACCATGACCTGCATGCCGTCCTGCAGGAAGGCGGCGCGGTCGCCGATGAAGTCGCGCGGGATCTCCAGCTGCTCGTAGGTCTCCATATCCATGAAGACCAGCATCTCGCCTTCGGAATAGAGGAACTGATAGTCGTTCTGCTCCAGGCGCACGCGCTCGACCGTCTCGGAAGCGCGGAAGCGCTCGTTCAGCTTTGTGCCCTCGGTGACGTGCTTCAGCTCGACCTGGGCGTAGGCCGGCCCCTTGCCGGGCTTCACGTGGCTGGTCTTCACGGCGACCCAAAGCCCGCCCTTATGCTCCAGCACGTTGCCGGGGCGAATCTCGTTGCCATTGATCTTCATGCTGAGGCCTTCAGTTGAGAGGGATTGGCCGCCTTTTAGCCGCGCGGAGGGCGGCCCTGTCAAGCAAAGCCCTCGTCCGACGTCCGATAGAGGTGAGGCTGCCGGGCTATTCGGCTTTGCCAGCCTGGGTCTGAGCGGGCCGGATCAGCTCGGGATCGTCCAGATCGCCCTGGGCGATGGGCGGTTGGGGCGACTCCAGCTTCTCGCCTTCGAAATTGCCGTCGATCCAGTCATAGGCGGCCTGCTGGGCTTCCGCCTTTTCCTTCTTGGTGAGCTTGGAAAGCAGCAGCTCGAGATCGAAATCGCTGACCCCGGCCTCGCGGGCGAGGATGTGCCATTTGCTGGCCTCGACGAGATCCTTCTCCACGATCACGCCATGGGCGTAGAGCTTGGCGAGGCGGTTCTGGGCGACCGGGTTGCCTTGCTCGGCGGAAAGCTCGATCAGCTTCGCGCCGCGCTCCTGGTCCTTCTCCACGCCGTTGCCGCGGAAGAGCATGATGCCGTACTCGACCTGGGCATCGGCATAGCCGGCTTTGGCGGCCTTGCCGATCCATTCGGCGGCCTTCTGCTTGTCGATCGGAACGCCGCGGCCGAACTGATAGAGCGCGCCGAGATCGTATTGGGCGGGCGCGCTGCCCTGCTTGGCGGCCTTCATCATCCAGGCCACTGCCTTGGGTTCGTCCTGGCGGCGCCCGTTGCCGGAAAGATAGAGCAGGGCGAGATTGTACTGTGCTTCGCGGTGGCCGGTGCGGGCGGCCTTTTCGAAAAGATCGGCGGCGAGGCGGTAGTTCTTCTTGGCGCCTTGGCCTTCGGCGACCAGATTGCCGAGGGCGAATTGGGCGTTCGGATCGCCCAGATCGGCGGCCTTGGCGTAGGCTTCGGCGGCCTTCTTATAGTCCTGGGGGACGCCGGCGCCACGGGCATAGATCTGCCCGATCAGGGTGTAGGCCTCCTTAGACTCTTTCTCCTCCGCCTCCTTCTGGGCCAGCTCAAGGGCGGTGACGTAGCGGCCCTTTGCGTAGGCGATATAGGCATCGCTCTCCTTGGCGATGGCCGGCACGGCGAGGCTGAAAGCCAGAACGAGGGCAGTCGAATAGAGAAAAAAAGTTCTCACGAAGCTTTCTCCAGGGCTGCGGCGATCTCGGCGAGAGTCGCGGCGCCGTCGTCGGTCTCGAAACACTTTTTCGTGATCCCCAGAAAATCCGCGCCGGATTTCAAGGCCTGCGCGGCATCTGCGGCACTTCCCACGTTCCAAGCCACTGATGGAATTTCGAAGGTCTCGGACCACCATTCGATGAGGTCGGGGACGGGATCATCCGACTGCGTCATACTTTGCATCTGGGTCGTAAATGCGACATAGTCAGTACCCAGTTCGGCTAACACCATGGCGTCATGACGGCTCGCACAGTGCGTTCCAATAATGGCATTTTTACCAAGAGCTTGCCGCGCTCGCTTATAGGCTTGCGGGTCGGCTCCGATATGGATGCCATCGGCTTCGATCTCAGCGGCCCGTTCGGGCGAGATCTCGGCGAGAAATGCGACGTCGTTGAGGTGACAAAGCCGGCGCACGGAATTCGCCCACTCGGCGTCAAAGGGGATATCCTCCCCACCGGTCAGAAGCACGGACGCGACGGGATAGCGCTCAAGCGCTCCGGCAAGCGCCGCTTCGGTACCGGCGGAGCCGGCCGGTGGGAGTTGAAGATAGATCCGGCGATGCATGACCGACGTATCGCTGGAGGCCATGTTTTTGGGAGCCCTTTTTCTGGGAGTCTCGTTTGGAAGCCTGGGTCGGTGCAGGTTGCGCGTTTACACCCGATAAGAGGGATTGAGGGTGTCAAACCACGCGCTTCCGGCAGATGTCAATCGGCCGCGGGTTTGAGCATGTCATAGTTGGCATCCACGTGGTGCCGAATTGGCTATGGTGGGAACTAAGACGGAGGGAAACGACTAGGTTTTTGACCACTGGTTCAGGGAGCGGAGGCGGAACCACGGTCGTCCTGTAGGGCGACGCCAAAGCGGGGAGTTCTTGTGGTGGCTAGTTTTGGATCGAATATCAGCGACGCGACGAAGCGGCTCGACGACGCCGTAGACGCTCTGGAGAACCTTCTTGGACCTCATCTCAGCGACATAGAGGCGGGCGAGTCCGTCAATACGCTGAAGGAACACATCAAAACGCTGACAGAGGAGCGGGATCAGCTCGCACAGGAGCTGGAAGAGGCCCGAGCCCGGGCTCGGCGACTTGAGTCGGCAAATGACGAGGTGTCGGGCCGGCTCGAATCTCTCATGACTTCTCTGAAGCAGGATTTGGCGGCCTCGCCGAGCTAACCCAGCTCTGCGACCGTTGGAACTGGAAGTCATGGGACAGGTAAGCGTCACACTAAACGGCCGCACCTACCGGCTGGAGTGCAATAACGGCGAGGAGGCTCATCTTATCGAGCTTTCCGAGCACCTCGCCTCGCATGTGGAAAGCCTGAAGCGGAAGTTCGGTCAGATCGGCGACGACCGGCTGATTCTGATGGCGGCCCTCATGGTGACGGACGAATTCTGGGATATGCGGCGCGTGGCCAACGAGCTGAAGGCCGAGCTCGCCGATATGCTTCAGGGGGCTGATCCCGATGAGGTCGCCTCGCGGGAGGCGGAGAAGGAGCTCGCCAGCGCCATCGGCTCGGCGGCGGATCGGCTGGAAGCGCTTCGCCGGCGCATCGGCAGCCGCCAGAACGGCGGCTAGGAGCCGAGCTGCCCATCCAAAATTGTTCCCAAAAAATGCCTGCAGATGATCGCTATTCCGGCCTAGTAGAGGCCTGAACAAGCGACTATATTCCGCAATGGCAGGCTGCGCGGTTCGTTAGGAGCCAATTTCCTCGGGCCCTATAAGATTCTCAAGGGAGCTGACCCTGCCGGAGATCGTGGTCTCTGGCACTCGGCGCCCACCTACTTTTGTAGGGACGCCGGGAATCGACGCTCCGACGGCCGACGCGGCCTCGCTCTTATTTCTTTTCCGGCGCCGGATCATCCGGCGCTATTTGATTCTCAGAACCGATTCCCCTTAAAGCAGAAGGGCGCTTCGCCGGACCTTGCCCGAATCCCGGGTGCAGGCGAGCGCTCACCTTGCCCCCGCGTCTCGAAGGCTCATCCATGCGGATTCTGTTCTTAGGCGATCTCGTTGGCCGGACCGGGCGTATGGCTGCCATCGAGGCCCTGCCGGGATTGCGCAAGCGCTACCAGGCCGACTTCGTCATCGTGAACGGGGAAAACGCGGCCGGTGGGTTCGGCATCACCGAGCAGATTCTGGAAGAGCTACTGGATGCGGGTGCCGACGTGGTGACCACGGGCAATCACGTCTGGGATCAGCGGGAGGCGCTCGTCTTCATCGAGCGCTACGACCAGCTCCTGCGGCCGCTCAACTTCCCGCCCGGCACGCCGGGGAAGGGGAGCGGGCTCTTCAAGGCGAAGGGTGGCCAGGAGGTGCTGGTCATCAACGCCATGGGCCGGGTCTTCATGAACGATATCGATTGCCCGTTCCGTGCCGTCGATGCGGAGCTCGAGGCTTGCGGCCTCGCGCGCGGGGCCGATGCGATCTTTCTCGACTTTCATGCCGAGGCGACGTCGGAGAAGGAGGCCATGGGCCATTTCATCGACGGGCGGGCGAGCTGCATGGTGGGCACCCACACCCATGTGCCGACGGCGGACCATCAGATCCTCGACGGCGGCACGGCCTATATCAGCGATGCCGGGATGTGCGGCGATTACAATTCCGTGCTGGGCATGGAGAAGGCAGAGCCGATTTCCCGCTTCATCAGCCGGATCCCGTCGAACCGGTTCGGCCCGGCGAAGGGCGATTCGACCATCTGCGGCGTGGCGCTTGAGACGGACGACGCGACGGGGCTTGCCCGCCGCTTCGCGCCGGTGCGGCTCGGCGGGCGGCTTGCCCAGGCCGAGCCTGACTTCTGGCTGTCGGACTAAAGAGCGGCTTTTAAGCGCTCTTCTTCAGCGACGCCTCATTGTCCTTCAGAACGGATTTGCTCGCGGCGACCACGCTCTTCAGCAGGGTGATGGCATCGTCGAGCTGGTTCATGGCCGCTTCCGTGTCGACCTTCTCGTCGAACAGGGCGAGACGGGCGCGGGCGACGTGATCGGCCGCATCGTTGCAAAGGCCGGAAAGGGCGAGGATGGGCCGCTTGGGCTTCGCCTGGGACTGGACTGCACTGGTTTCGGCTTGGCGAGGCATGGCCGCTCCTTATATCGACGCGTAGGAAACCTATGGGACACCTTGCGGCGCCCTGAAAATCGGATTCTCGAAGCGTTAGGGTTAAGGCGGGTTTAACGCGCAGAGGGCGATCTGCGCCGCGGCGCTGGATTTTGCGCGTTCGCGCGCCTATAAAGCCGACGATTCCAATATTCTAGAAGATATAAGGTGAGCACGAGTGGCGGGCCATTCGAAGTTCAAGAACATTCAGTATCGCAAAGGCGCGCAGGATAAGAAGCGCTCCAAGCTGTTCTCCAAGCTGTCGCGCGAGATCACCGCGGCCGCCAAGATGGGGCTGCCGGATCCGGAGGCCAATGCGCGGCTGCGCAGCGCCGTTCAGGCGGCGCGTGCCCAGAACATGCCCAAGGACAATATCGAGCGCGCCATCAAGAAGAGCCAGGAGGCGGGCGGCGAGTCCTACGAAGAGGTCCGCTATGAGGGCTTCGGGGTGGCCGGCGTCGGCGTGATCGTCGAGGCGCTGACCGACAACCGCAACCGTACGGCGGCGGATGTGCGCTCCACCTTCACCAAGCATGGTGGAAATCTCGGGGAGACGGGTTCCGTCGCGTTCATGTTCGACCGCATGGGTGCCATCGAATATCCGCCGGAGGCCGCAACCTCCGAGGAGTTGCTGGAAGCGGCCATCATGGCCGGGGCCGACGATGTGGAATCCAACGAGGATGGCCACACGGTCTATTGCGCGGGCGATGCCTTGCACGATGTGGCCAAGGCGCTTGAGGAAAATCTCGGGGAGGCGCGCAGCGCGGCTCTCGTCTGGCGCCCTCAGAACACCATCGAGCTGGACGACAGCGTCGGCGAGACGCTTCTCAAGATGCTCGATGCGTTGGAAGACTCCGACGACGTCCAGCAGGTCTACGCCAATTTCGAGGTCTCCGACGATCTCTGGGAGCGGCTGAGCGCGTAGGTGTCCGCCATCGCCTTGTTAGGGGTTTTGGCTCGCGATTCGCGTTACTCTGATGCGCGATTCGCGAGGGAGACCTGAATGGCGGCGATCCGCATCATCGGTATCGATCCGGGCTTGAGATGCACCGGCTGGGGCTTGATCGAAAGCGACGGGCCGCGGCTGGCCTATGTCGCATCAGGTTCGGTCGTCTCCGACGCCAGCGAGGCGCTCTCCGTGCGCTTAAGGCAGATCTTCGAGAGCTTGAGCGAAGTGCTGAACCGGTTGTCTCCCGATGAGGCCGCTGTGGAAGAGACCTTCGTCAACCGGGACGCGCGCGCGACCCTGAAGCTCGGCCAGGCGCGGGGCGTCGTCATGCTCGTCCCCTCTCTCCTGGGGCTTGAGGTGGCGGAATACGCGCCGAACGCTGTCAAGAAGAGCGTGGTCGGCACGGGCCATGCGGGCAAGGACCAGATTCACGCCATGGTCGGTCATCTCCTGCCGCGCTCCGCGCCCGATACGGAGCACGCGGCTGACGCGCTCGCCATTGCTATCACCCATGCTCATTGCCGGACCTCCGTGACGGCGCGCGTGCTGCGCGGCGAGCTTGCGAGGGCCGCGCGATGATCGGGAAGCTCACGGGCAAGCTCGATGCGATCGGGCCGGACACGCTGATCCTGGATGTCGGCGGGGTCGGCTATGAGGTCACCTGCTCGTCGCGGACCCTGTCGCAGCTGCCGGGGATCGGGGAGGTGGTGAGCCTCGCCATCGACACCCATGTGCGCGAGGACGCGATCCGGCTCTACGGCTTCAGCACGGAGCACGAACGGTCCTGGTTCCGGGCGCTCCAATCGGTGCAAGGGGTCGGCGCGCGGGTCGCCATCGCGGTGCTGGGCACGCTTTCGCCGTCGGATCTTTCCAATGCGGTGGCGCTCCAAGACAAGGCGACCGTAGCGCGGTCGCCGGGGGTTGGGCCGAAGGTCGCCCAGCGCATCGTCTCGGAGCTGAAAGACAAGATGCCGGCTCTGTCGCCTGCCTTCGGGCCGGCAGGCAGTGGCGGCGGGGGCGAGCAACCCATCAAAATTCCGGAAGGCATGGCGGCGCAGGAGGCGGTTTCGGCGCTCACCAATCTCGGCTATGCCCACGGCCAGGCGGCGGCAGCGGTTGCGTCGGCGGCCAAAGCGATTGACGGTACGCCGAAAACCGAAGAGCTGATCCGGCTCGGATTGAAGGAGCTTGCGCAATGAGCGACCGGATGCTGGCAGGCGCCAAGCGGCCGGAAGACGAGGTGGAGCCGTCGCTTCGCCCGCAATCGCTTGGCGAGTTCATCGGTCAGTCCAAGGCCTGCGCGAACCTCAAGGTGTTCATCGAGGCGGCGCAGACCCGCGGCGAGGCGCTGGACCACGTGCTGTTCGCAGGCCCGCCCGGCCTGGGCAAGACGACGCTCGCTCAGATCGTCGCCAAGGAGTTGGGCGTCAATTTCCGCGCGACCTCCGGTCCGGTCATCGCCAAGGCAGGCGATCTCGCAGCTCTCCTGACCAATCTGGAAGACGGCGACGTCCTCTTTATCGATGAGATCCATCGGCTGAGCCCGGCGGTCGAGGAGGTGCTCTATCCGGCGATGGAGGATTTCCAGCTCGATCTGATCATCGGGGAGGGGCCTGCGGCGCGCTCGGTGCGCATCGACCTGGCCAAGTTCACCCTGGTCGCGGCGACAACCCGGACGGGGCTTCTCACGACACCGTTGCGGGACCGGTTCGGCATTCCGGTGCGGCTGGAATTCTACACCGCCCAGGAGCTGGAAGAGATCGTGCGCCGCGGCGCGCGGCTGCTCGGACTGCCGCTGACGGAAGAGGGCGCCCAAGAGATCGCCAAGCGGGCGCGGGGCACGCCGCGCGTCGCGGGGCGTCTGCTCCGCCGGGTGCGCGACTTCGCCAATGTGGCGGGGGCCGAGCAGGTGGACGCCACGCTCGCCGACAAGGCGTTGCTCCAATTGGAGGTGGATTCTCGTGGGCTCGATGCGCTCGACCACCGCTATCTCAACTGCATGGCGCTGAACTATCAGGGCGGGCCGGTGGGCATCGAGACGTTGTCCGCGGCCCTGTCTGAACCGCGCGATGCGCTGGAAGAGATCGTCGAGCCGTATCTACTGCAGCAGG
The DNA here is from genome assembly GCF_042676065.1 of Methyloligella solikamskensis. Classification (NCBI taxonomy): domain Bacteria; kingdom Pseudomonadati; phylum Pseudomonadota; class Alphaproteobacteria; order Hyphomicrobiales; family Hyphomicrobiaceae; genus Methyloligella; species Methyloligella solikamskensis. The sequence continues at coordinate 1,094,353 of NZ_JBHTJO010000001.1, forward strand.
GCTTCATCAGCCGCACGCCGCGGGGCCGGCTTTTGACCGCGCAAGCCTTTGCTCATCTGGGCCTCGCCGTGCCGGAGCGCTCTGCAGGTCAGTTTGCGTTGTTCGATCAGGGTGGCAATCAGTGAGCTCGAATTGGCCGGATCTTGCCGGGCGGATCGAGGGCGATCGCCACGTGCTGCCCGTCCGGGTCTATTTCGAGGACACGGATTTCGCCGGCATCGTCTATCACGCGAACTACCTGAAATTCATCGAGCGGGGACGGTCGGACTTCATCCGGCTGCTCGGCATCCATCACCAAGCGCTCAAGAACCCGGAGGACGGCGAAGAAGCCGTGTTCGTGGTGCGGCGGATCGAGATGGATTATCTGCGGCCCGCCAAGCTCGACGATGTGCTGGAGGTGGAGACGGTCTGTTCGGAGATCGGCGGGGCCAGCCTGACCCTCACCCAGGAGGTGAAGCGTGGCGACACGGTCATTGTCCGGGCCAAGGTCGTGGTGGTGCTGATCTCGGCGGCCGGAAAGCCTCAGCGGATCGGCAAGATGATTCGCGAGGCGCTGGCGGATTACACGCAAGGGGATCGGGGCGCCTGAACCGAGCCGAACGGCGTTTAGAGCAGTTTGGGCAAGTTCCGTAAGAGAAAAGCGGTGCAAGCCCTTCGAAACCCACGAGACCACTTCCAACGCTGCTTAAGTTGCGTCACATTCGGGGCTCATGTTCGCGCATGGGTCCGTTTGGGCTTAGTCTTTGAGTCTTCCTTCCAGTTCGGTGTTGCTTAACCCGCGTCAACGCGTCGCGGACCCAAAAGGCCGGCTCGTGTGTCAGCAGAGCAGGTACGGGGCACGCATTTCATGAGGCCAAGATGAATCCGCCGGAAGTCGCCGTCGATCTGTCGGTCTTCTCACTGTTCGCCAACGCGCACATCATCGTGCAGTTGGTGATGATCGGGCTGTTGCTCTCTTCGGTCTGGAGCTGGGCGATCATCATCGAGAAGTTCTTCCTCTATGCACGGTTCCGAAAGGAGACGGACCGGTTCGAGCAGGTGTTCTGGTCGGGCCAGTCTCTGGAGGAGCTGTATCAGGCGCTCTCCCAGCGCCGGAACGTCTCCATGGCGGCGATGTTCGTGGCCGCCATGCGGGAATGGAAGCGCAGCCTGGAGCAGACCTCCAAGCCCACCCACGGGGTGCAGCTTCGCATCGAGAAGGTGATGGATGTCACCATCAACCGGGAGGCCGACCGGCTGGAGCGGCGGCTGAATTTCCTGGCAACGGTGGGCTCGACTGCGCCATTCGTGGGGCTTTTCGGCACGGTCTGGGGCATCATGACGAGCTTCCAAGCCATCGCGAACAGCAAGAACACTAACCTCGCCGTGGTGGCGCCGGGCATCGCGGAGGCGTTGTTCGCGACCGCGCTGGGCCTCTTGGCGGCCATCCCGGCGGTGATCTTCTTCAACAAGTTCAACAACGACGTGGCACGGCTGACGGCGCGCATGGAAGGTTTTGCCGACGAGTTCGCCGCAATCCTGTCGCGCCAGATCGACAAGAGCTGACCCATGGGCGCAAGCGTTCAGACAGGCGGCAACGGGGGCGGGCGCAGCCGGCGCCGCCGTACCGCGCGGCCCATGGCGGAGATCAACGTCACCCCCATGGTCGACGTGATGCTGGTGCTGCTGATCATCTTCATGGTAGCGGCGCCCATGCTCACCGTGGGCGTGCCGATCGATCTGCCGAAGACCGGCGCCAGCCAGATGGAGAGCGCCACGGAGCCTCCGCTGGAGATCAGCATTGCCGGAGACGGCAAGATCTACCTGCAGGAGACGGAGCTCCAGCTCGACGAAATTGTGCCAAAACTCAAAGCTATCAGTGAGAACAACTCAGAAGCGCGCATCTATGTGCGTGGCGATAGCGCGACCAACTACGGGCTCATCTCGAAAGTTCTCGGCGCGATCAATGGAGCCGGTTTCACGCGGGTCGGGCTGGTCCAGCTGCCGGAAGAATCTTAGAGGCCGGACGACGGGACACATAAGGATAGACGGGGCAATTTAGACCTTGGGCAGGAGCGCATTCATCTCCGCCGCTCTGCACGTCGCAATCGTGCTGTGGCTCGTGGTCGTGATCGACGGATCGCCGCTGGATGGCGAGCCGATCCGCGAGATCCCCGTGGAAATTCTCACGCCGTCGGAGCTTACCCAGATCAAGGCGGGCACCCAGGATGCCCAGAGCGATGCGCCGCTTGCGCCGAAGCCTGAGGAGAACAAGCCGGAAGCGGTGAACGAGAAGAAGGCGGCCGAGGAATCGACCCCGCCTCCGCCGCCACCCCCGGAAGAGGCGCCGCCCGAGGAAGAAGCGCCCCAGGAAGAGGCTGAGGAGATCCCGCCGGCGCCGCCCGAGCCTCAGGAATCGGCCGAGACGCCGCCCCCGCCCGATGAAGCCCCGGAACCTGCGGAAGTTGCCGATAACCGCCCGCCGCCCAGCGCGCCGTTGCGCAAGCCCCCGCCGCCGCCTCAGCCTCAGCAGGCAGAGACGCCGACCCAGAGCAACCGGCCTGCGCCGGATACGGAGAGCGATTCCAGCACGGACCGGCTGGCGGCGCTTCTGAACAAGATGCCGGATGGAGGCGAGGAGCCCACATTGGATGAGCCGCCGCCGGAGCAGGCGGAGGAAGACGTGCGCGGCCAGACCAACGGCACCGAGATGACCATGTCGGTGAATGAGATCGACGCCTTGCGGTCGCGCATCGCACAATGCTGGAACCCGCCGCCGGGCGGTCTGGGGGCAGAGCGCATCATCGTGAAGCTCCGCATGCAGCTCAACGAGGACGGCACGCTGGTGGGCTATCCCACGGTGGAGAACCGGGGCAACTCGCCGTTCTTCCGGGCGGCGGCGGACAGCGCCGTGCGCGCGGTCTATCAGTGCCAGCCATACCCCCTCCCGGTTGAGAAATACTCGCTGTGGCGGGATATGATTCTCAATTTCGACCCAAGCGATATGTATCGGGCGGGTTAGACCGAGAGCGAAACGATTCTCTTTCTCTATAGAAGCGCGCGAATGGCCATGCTGAAGCATCTTGCAGACGGTTCCCTGTCGGGCGGTCCGACGGGCTTGAAGGCCGGCGATCACGGGAACCGCCGTCTTGCGGCAGGGCTCATGGCGCTTGCCGCCCTAATCGCGCTGTTCGGGATGGTGCAGCCGGCGCAGGCCCAGCTCGAGCTCGACATCACCCAGGGCAATATCCAGGCTGTGCCTATCGCCATCGCTCCGTTCCAGACGGACGGGTCGGTAGATCCGCGCGCGGCGGAGGAAATCACCCAGGTGATCTCCAACGATCTGGCATCGTCCGGCCTGCTCAAGCCCATCGACCAGGGGGCCTTCATCCAGACCAATGTCAGCACAAATCAACCGCCGCGGTTTCAGGACTGGCAGGTGATCAATGCCCAGGCCCTCGTCGTGGGGCGGATCGGAGCCAGCGACGGGCGGCTGATGGCGGAGTTCCGGCTGTGGGACGTCTATTCGGGGCGTCAGCTCGCGGGCGAGCAGTTCTTCACCCGGCCGAAGGACGCAAGGCGAATCGGGCACATCATCGCCGATACAATCTATGAGCGAATCACCGGCGAGAAGGGCTATTTCGACACGCGAATCGTCTTCATCGACGAATCCGGACCCAAGGATAAGCGAATCAAGCGCCTGGCGATCATGGATCAGGACGGCCACAACGTGCGGCTTCTGAGTTCCGGCGCGAACCTGGTCGTCACCCCGCGCTTCAGTCCCTCCACCCAGGAAATCACCTACATGTCCTACGAGGGGGGCGAGCCGAAGGTCTACCTGCTCAACATCGAGACGGGGCAGAAGGAGATCGTCGGCGCCTTCCCCGGCATGAGCTTCGCGCCGCGCTTCGCACCGGACGGGCAGCGCATCGTCATGAGCCGCCAGGAGGAGGGCGCGTCGAACATCTTCGAGATGGATTTGCGCAGCCGGCAGATGCGCCGGCTGACGAGCACGCCGGCCATCGACACCTCGCCCTCCTATTCGCCGGACGGGCGGCAGATCGTGTTCACGACGGATCGGGACGGCCGCCAGCAGCTCTATGTGATGAATTCCGACGGCTCGAACCAGCACCGGATCAGCGCAGGAAATGGCAGTTATTCAACGCCTGTATGGTCGCCGCGGGGGGATCTGATCGCCTTCACCAAGCAGACCGGCGGCAAGTTTCTGATCGGCGTGATGAAGCCCGACGGGACCGGCGAGCGCATCCTCACGGAAGGTTTCCACAATGAGGGACCGACCTGGGCGCCCAACGGACGGGTGCTCATGTTCTTCCGGGAGTCGCCCGGTGCACAAGGCGGGCCCAAGCTCTATACGGTCGATCTCACCGGCTATAACGAGCGCCAGGTGCCCACCCCGTCCTTCGCCTCCGATCCCGCCTGGTCGCCCCTGATCAACTGATCGGGTGCGCCTCTCAAGGCCGTTCTCGAAGCGTGGCTTTTGGGTATCGTTCCCAAACCTAGACGTGCGCTTACCACCTATTAACCATCTTGGCGGATAGTCCGGAATTGGCTAGCATAGGGGTCATGCGGGGGCCGGAAGTACAGCGTGGCATTTTCGCACCAATACCCGACAAAGTGTTGGGTACGTCTAGTCCGTTCTTGATCTGAAGGTGGCACGCCGGTATTCCAAAACTTGGCTACTGCCGATTAACCAAAGGAGAGAAGACCATGCAGGGTATGAAGGGCGTTATCGTCGCCGCCACGCTCGTGGCCGCCGCCGTTGCGCTGGGCGGCTGCTTCCATCATCATGAGAAGGCTGTTGTGACCGAGCCGCTGAAGCTTGGTTCCGCCGTGGTGCTGGAGCAGGTTGCTCGCGTCTAACGCGAATAACCCAAAGAATTTTCTATCGAGCAGAAACACCGTTTCTGCATGATGGATCTGGATGCCGGGACGCTGTGGCTCATTTGTTACAGCGTCCCGCAACCGGGTCTTTTTTTTCGTCTTTTTTTCGAGACGTTTTTTGAGTCTTTTTCTGCGTCTTGGGTCTTGGTTTTGACACGCGACGCGGCTTAGCTGCGTCCCGCGCGTTTATGGCTAGGAAAACGTTAAGCATTTAAGCCTAACGCTTTGAAAAGTCTATTTAGCGGGAGTTTCTGTCGATGCGCTTCAACGAAGTCGCGAGACGGACGGGGCACATCGCTTGCGTCCTCACCATAGCCGTCATCTTGGCCGCTTGCGCCCGTCAGAGCCCCAAGGATTATGGGGCGAACGGACTGGGAAGCGCTGGCCCGGCCACGCCTGGTTCAAGCCAGGATTTCGCACAGAATGTGGGCGACACGGTTCACTTCCTGACGGATCAGACCACTCTGACACCGCAGGCGGAGGGCATCCTTCGTAAGCAGGCCCAATGGCTGAACCAGTATCCACAATACTCGATCACGCTTGAGGGCCATGCCGACGAGCGCGGCACGCGCGAATACAATATCGCCCTGGGCTCGCGCCGTGCGACGACGGTTCGCAACTATCTGGCGCAGCAGGGTGTGAACCCGGCGCGCATGCGGACCATCTCCTACGGCAAGGAGCGCCCCGTGGCGGTTTGCGACAACATCTCGTGCTGGTCCCAGAACCGGCGCGTGACCACCAATCTCAACACGCGGGCCATGGCCCAGCGCTAGGCGCTGCTGCTTACGATGAGCGTTCTACGGGTCGGAAGAGCTTGATTCTTCTGCCCTCCGGTGCCTTTTCTACACTCTGATCTGGGCGTCCGCGGCTTGAGCCCCGGGCGCCCGATTGGCTTTAGGCACCGAAAACCCGGTCGCGACCGGCGAGAGAGCTCGCCGGCTGGATGCGGCCATCCAGAGCTGCCATGGGATTGGTCAGACGATGACCGACGCTCAGACCCCAATCTCCGTCGAGGCTTGCGAACCGATCTTCGCGCGCCTGTCCGATTATCCGCGTTTGGCGATAGCGGTTTCGGGCGGGCCGGACAGTCTGGCGCTGCTTTCTCTCCTCCATCGCTGGAAGGACGCGCAGGCGCATGGGCCGGAGATTACGGCTCTGACCGTGGATCATGGCTTGCGTGCCGAATCGGCCGATGAAGCTGCTCTCGTCGCGCGGATCGCCGGCAAGATGGGCATTCCGCACACGACACTTCGCTGGGACGCAGGCGCTGCCGGGACGTCCGGCATACAGGCCCGGGCCCGGCAGGCGCGCTATGACCTCATGGCGGCCTACTGCCATGAGAACGACATCCCGGCGCTTCTGACGGCCCATCACCTGGACGATCAGGCCGAGACGTTCCTCATGCGGCTAGCCCGAGGCAGTGGCCTGGACGGGCTTGCAGCCATCCCTGAGCGGGGCGACTGGGCGGGGATCGCCCTATATCGGCCTCTGCTGGATGTGCCCAAGGCGCAGCTGATCGCGACGGTGGAGTCCGCCGGAATTCCTTACGCGAAAGATCCGAGCAATACCGATTCCCGCTTCGAGCGCGCCCGGCTTCGCAAAGAGCAGGCGGCATGGCAAGCCCTGGGGCTGACGCCGGAGGCGCTGGCGCTTGCTGCGAAGCGCTTGTCCCGGGCCCGCGCGGCACTGGATGCGGCAACCGAAGATTTCCTGGCCGAGGCGGCCCAGGTGAGCCGCGCCGGCAGTGCCGCGGTCGATACGGTGGCGCTCATGGCAGCGCCCGACGAGATCGCGATTCGGGCTCTGCAGCGTCTCATTGCCATGACGGGCGGGCGCGACGAGCCGGTTCGCCTCGCCAAGCTTGAGGTGCTTCTAGAGGAGCTCCGCGCAGATCCGGGCGTGCCGTGGACCCTCGGCGGCTGCCGGTTGATCCCCGAAAATGGACGGCTGCAGATCGTCCGTGAGCTCCGCCGGGACGGCATCGCCGACCTCACCCTTCAGCCTGGGGAGCGCGCCTTGTGGGACAACCGATTCCTGGTCTCTCTGACGGAGACCGCCGCGACGCCGGTCACCGTGCGGGCGCTGGGCGATGTTCAGGCGCGGACGCTTGCCGAAACCACGCCGTGGCTTGCGGAAATCTCGCCTCTGGCGCGGGCCTCCCTGCCATCATGCTGGCGCAATCAGGCGTTGCTATCGGTGTCCTGTCAGGGGCTGGAGCCTGAGGTTTCGTGCCGCGAAGCACAGTTCAGCGCACGCTTTGTGCACGCGTCTGCTTGATTTGACGAGCAGACTTCGTGGACGGCTCCCCGCACGTTGAGAAAGAATGCACGGTTTTGCGCTAAATTATGCGCGTGTTACGAGCCGGTGCGACCCCTCGTCCTCGTTCATTCGCGGGGCTTTCAGGCGGTTGGCAAACGGTTCGCCGGTGCCTATCTTTAACCTTCGACGTAGGCTCTTCGGCGATTTGCTCGCAACCCAAGTAAATTGCGCGGAGAGAATGCGTCCTCACCTCATAAACCAGGGCAATCGATGAATTCGAACTTCCGTAATTTCGCGATCTGGGTGTTTATCGGTCTTTTGCTGATTGCCCTGTTCAACCTGTTTCAGAGCCCCAGCAGTCATGTCCGCGGGTCGGAGATCAGCTTCTCGCAGCTCTTGAGCGACGTCGATAACGGCAGCGTTCAGGACGTGACCATCTCCGGCAGCCAGATTACCGGTCATTATCAGGACGGACGCACCTTCCAGACCTATGCGCCGAACGATCCGGGGCTGGTGGAGCGGCTCTACAACAAGGACGTGAAGATCACCGCGAAACCGTCGGAAGACGACGTGCCGTCGCTGATGGGCGTGCTGGTCTCCTGGTTCCCCATGCTGCTCCTGATCGCGGTGTGGATCTTCTTCATGCGCCAGATGCAGTCCGGCGGCGGCCGGGCTATGGGCTTTGGCAAGTCGAAGGCCAAGCTGCTGACCGAGCGTCAGGGCCGGGTCACCTTCGAAGATGTCGCCGGCGTCAATGAGGCGAAGGAGGATCTGCAGGAGATCGTCGAGTTCCTGAAGGACCCGCAGAAATTCCAGCGGCTGGGCGGACGTATTCCGCGCGGCGCGCTGCTGGTGGGCCCTCCCGGCACGGGTAAGACCCTGATCGCGCGTGCGGTCGCGGGCGAGGCCAATGTGCCGTTCTTCACCATCTCCGGCTCCGACTTCGTGGAGATGTTCGTCGGTGTCGGTGCGTCCCGCGTGCGCGACATGTTCGAGCAGGCGAAGAAGAACGCGCCCTGCATCATCTTCATCGACGAGATCGACGCGGTCGGCCGTCATCGCGGCGCCGGTCTCGGCGGCGGCAATGACGAGCGCGAGCAGACCCTGAACCAGCTGCTGGTCGAGATGGACGGTTTCGAGGCGAATGAAGGCATCATCCTGATCGCCGCTACCAACCGTCCCGACGTGCTGGACCCGGCGCTGCTGCGTCCCGGCCGTTTCGACCGTCAGGTGGTCGTGCCGCGCCCCGACATCATCGGCCGCGAGCGCATCCTCAACGTTCATGTCCGCAAGGTGCCGCTGGCGCCGAATGTGGACCTCCGCACCATCGCGCGCGGCACGCCGGGCTTCTCCGGCGCCGACCTCGCCAATCTGGTGAACGAGGCGGCCCTGCTGGCAGCTCGCCGGTCCAAGCGTCTGGTGACGCAAGCCGAGCTTGAGGACGCCAAGGACAAAGTCATGATGGGCGCCGAGCGGCGGTCCATGGTGATGACCGACGAGGAGAAGATGCTGACCGCCTATCACGAGGGCGGCCACGCCCTGGTGGCACTGCATCAGGAATATTCCGACCCTGTCCACAAGGCGACCATCATTCCGCGCGGCCGAGCGCTGGGCATGGTGATGCGTTTGCCCGAGCGGGACGTGCTGTCCCACACCCGTGGTAAGCTGATGGCCGACCTCACGGTGGCCATGGGCGGACGCGTGGCCGAGGAGGTGATCTTCGGCTACGAGAAGGTCACCTCGGGTGCGTCTTCGGACATCAAGATGGCGACCAACCTGGCGCGCGCCATGGTCACCCAATTCGGCATGTCCGATAAGCTGGGGCCGCTGGCCTATGGCGAGAACGAGGAAGAGGTGTTTCTCGGCCATTCCGTGGCGCGGCAGCAGAACCTCTCCGACGACACGCAAGCCATGGTCGACGAGGAGATCCACCGTTTCGTGGACGAGGCCTACGACCGGGCGCGGAAGATCATCGACGAGAATCTCGAGGAACTGCACACCATCGCGAAGGGGCTTATCGAATACGAGACCCTGACCGGCGAGGAGATCAAGGATCTGCTCAAGGGCAAGCCGCCGAAGCGGGATGCCGCCGACGATACGCCGAGCAAGCCCAGCGCATCTTCCGCGGTCCCGGCGACCGGCGGCGGGAAGAAAAAGAAGAAATCGGACCCCGAGCCGGGCACGGGCGGTATGGAGCCGCAGCCGCAGACTTAAAGGGTCGAGACACCAAAAGATTCGAAGGCCATCGCCCCTGACGGACGGTGGCCTTCGTCGTTTCAGGGGCAACGAATGTTTTCCGATTCTACCGGCACGCCATGTCACGTCTTTATCTAAGGCCGCTCGGCTTTCTGTACGGCCCGGCCGCCAAGACGGGGCTCGCCGAAGGTTTCGCCCTTCCGGTGGCCGGCGGTCCGGTGGCCTTCACGCTCGCGGAGGTCATCGAGGGAGAGCCCGGCTCTTCCAAGCGCCGCATGATGACGGCGAGCGATCTTTCCCAGACCAAGGACAGCGACCTCTACGCCGCGATCGGGCAGGTAACCGCGCCACGGGCAGGCTTTGCGGGCATCTCGGCGGAGCGCCTCTCCTCGGGACGTCCGCTGCTCATGGGCATCGTCAACGTGACGCCGGACAGCTTCTCCGATGGCGGGCTGTTCGATCAGAAGGAGCCGGCGGTGAACCACGCCGCGGAGCTGATCCAGGCGGGCGCGGAGATCGTCGATATCGGTGGCGAATCCACCCGGCCGGGCTCGGAAGCCGTTCCAGGCGAGGACGAGCTCTCTCGGGTTATTCCGGTTCTGGAGGACTTGCACGGCGTGAAGGCCGTGATCTCCGTGGACACGCGGAAAGCGGAGGTGGCGCGTGCAGCCGCCGAGCAGGGCGCTACCATCTTCAACGATGTCTCGGCGCTGACCTTCGATGAGAAGAGCCTAGAGACGGCGGTGGAGACCGGCATGGCGGTGGTGCTTATGCATGCCCAGGGCGAGCCCAAGACCATGCAGAAGAACCCGACCTATGAGGACGTGGTTCTGGAGGTCTACGACTATCTGGCGGAGCGGATCGCGGCGGTCTCAGAGGCCGGTGTACCGAAGGACCGGATCGTCGCCGATCCCGGCGTCGGCTTCGGCAAGGATATCGACCACAATCTCGATCTTCTGGCGCATCTCTCCATTTTCCACGGTCTCGGCGTGCCGGTTCTGGTCGGCGCCTCGCGCAAGCGCTTCATCGAAGGGGTGATCGGGGAGAAGAACCCGCGCAACCGCGAGCCAGGCTCTCAGGCGATCGCCATCTCGTCGGCCTCGCAAGGGGTGCAGATCATGCGCGTCCACGATGTGGCGGCTACCCGCCAGGCGCTCGAGGTCTGGCATGGCAGCGTGACGGGGCGTCCCGAAAAAGCCTGAAAAACAGGGTAAATCGATCCTTAAGACGACGGTCCAGCCTCGCGTTCCGGCTGTAACCGTTGCTTACATGATTTGAACGCAGGATGGGCCGCTAAGAGGCATTATGCCTCTCTCGCATGAGGGGCGATCACAGATTCGGAGAGGACGAAGGCGAGGGCACTGATCCTCGCCCGGTTTGGGGGTTTCGCTATGTCACGCAGCTATTTCGGCACAGATGGGATTCGCGGCAGCGCTAATTCGCATCCGATGACCGCGGAAATCGCGATGCGCGTGGGCATGGCTGCAGGCAAGCTCTTCACCAATGGCCAGCACCGGCACCGCGTGGTGATCGGCAAGGACACAAGGCTCTCCTGCTACATGATCGAGTCGGCGCTCGTCTCCGGCTTCACCTCCGTGGGCATGGACGTCTTCCAGCTCGGCCCGATGCCGACCCCGGCCGTGGCCATGCTGACCCGATCGCTGCGGGCGGATCTCGGCGTGATGATCTCCGCCTCCCACAACCCCTATATCGACAACGGCATAAAGCTGTTCGGCCCCGACGGCTACAAGCTCTCCGACGAAAGGGAGCTTGAGATCGAGGCGCTGATGGACAGTGATGTGAGCGAGCTTTTGGCGCCGCCGGACAGGATCGGCCGGGCCAAGCGGATCGACAGCGCGTCCGAACGCTATATCGAGTTCGCCAAACGGACCTTGCCGCGCAACCTGCGTTTCGACGGGCTTCGCGTGGTGATCGATTGCGCCAATGGCGCCGGCTACAAGGTGGCGCCCGCAGCACTCTGGGAGCTCGGCGCGGAGGTGATCGAGATCGGCGTTGAGCCGAATGGTCTGAACATCAACAAGGAATGCGGCTCGACCGCGCCCGAGGCGCTTGCCAACAAGGTGCGCGAAGTGCGCGCCGATATCGGCATCGCGCTGGACGGCGACGCGGATCGTGTGGTTGTGACCGACGAGACTGGCAAAGTGATCGACGGCGATCAGCTTATGGCGGTGATCGCCGAATCCTGGCTGAAGCGCGGGCGGCTCGCCGGCGGCGGCATCGTGGCCACGGTGATGTCCAATCTCGGCCTGCAGAAATATCTCGAAGGCCTCGGTCTGACCGTGGAGCGCACGCCCGTGGGCGACCGCTATGTCGTGGAGCATATGCGGCAGCACGGCTACAACGTGGGCGGCGAGCAGTCGGGCCACGTTATCCTGTCGGACTTCTCCACCACCGGCGACGGTCTGGTGACGGCGCTACAGCTCATGGCCGTGGTGGCTCAGAGCGGCAAGCCGGTCAGCGAGGTCTGCAACCGGTTCGAGCGCATGCCCCAGATCCTGGAGAACGTGGAGTACAAATCCGGGATTTCGCCGCTGGACAACGTCAATGTCGAGCGGGCCATCAAGGACGCCAATGCGCGGCTCGGCGAGAGCGGGCGGCTTCTGGTGCGGGCCTCGGGCACGGAGCCGGTGATCCGGGTGATGGGCGAGGGGGCGGACGCCATCCTCGTGCAGACCGTGGTGAACGAGCTCGTCGAAGTGCTGCGGACGGCGGCGTAAACGCCCCGAGCAGGCGGCAAGACGTTAACGAATCCTTTCCGAAGTATTAACGATATCTTACTTTCGTGGTCTTGGCCGTGTGAGAGATTAAGGCCTTTTGCGTCCAGTCGTCCTATTGCGAAACCTCCATTAGAACTCAATTAACCATTCCTGTTCATAGTCCCGTTTTGAGACAGCCCGAAATGCTCCCGCTCGGTGCGGGTCCGGCTGCTGAAAAAGGGGACAGATATGGGAAAGACACGAATTGCATTGAGCGCGTTCGCCCTGGTGCTCTGCCAGGTGGCCGGCGCACACGCGGCAGATCTCGGGCTTCCGCCTCCGCCGCCGATCATGGAAGCGCCGCCCCCGGTGGTCGCTGACGATTGCTGCACGGATCAGGGCTGGTACTTCAAGGGCTTCCTGGGCTCGACCAGCTACGACGTTTCGAGCATCGACAACGCCGCCTTCGATACGGCCGACTTCACCTTCCACAATCTCGGCTTCGAGGCCTCCGGCTTCGGCGGTCTGGGTATCGGCTACAAGCTGAACCGGCATATCCGCATGGACGCCACGGCGGAATATCGCAATCGGGCGACCTTCCACGGCCTCGACAGCTATGAAGGGCCTGGCTTCTCCGGGACCAACGACTACGAGGCGACCCTGAAGTCCTGGGCCATGCTGGCCAACTTCTATTGGGACATCATCTGCTGGAACGGCCTGACGCCGTATGTCGGCGCCGGTGTCGGCTTCTCGCGGAACTACATCGGCAACTTCACCGATATCAACGTTCCGAACCTGGGTGTGGCCTACGCCAACACCAACGCTACGACGGAGTTCGCCTGGGCGATCCACGCCGGCTTCGCCTTCGAGGTCAACGACCGCGTGACCCTCGACCTGGCCTATCGCTACATGAACCTGGGCGATGCCATGAGCGACACGGTCATTGCCTATGACGGCAGCGGCACGGCTGACGGTCTGGAGTTCGAGGATATCGACTCCCACGACGTGATGCTGGGCGTGCGCTGGAAGTTCGGCCATTGCTGCGGCCAGCCTGCGCCGATGCCGGTAGCCTTCAAGTAGCCTGACCGGCACAAAAGATCCCCGTTCTCATTGCAGGGAACGATCGAGGGGCTGTCCGTTTCTCCTGGCGGGCGGCCCCTTTTCATTTGCGGGACCGGTGCTTGCGCAGCCCTTCGCTTGACCTCGGCAACAAGCTGCCTTTATGGCGATAGATACTGTGCCTTTCAGTTCGGCGAATCACCGCCTGAGCGAGGTCTGCCTAATGTCCGCCAAGCCCCCAAGACGCCCTGAAAATCCGCGGTTTTCGTCCGGTCCCTGCACGAAGCACCCGGGCTGGTCAGTCGAATATCTCCAAGGCGCCTCGTTGGGGCGCAATCACCGCTCCGACGTGGCCCATGCCAAGTTTCAGCTCGCACTGGAGAAGAGTCGGGAGCTCTTGCGGCTGCCGGACGACTATCTCATCGGCATGGTGCCGGCCTCGGACACGGGAGCCATGGAGATGGCGCTGTGGAGCCTGCTGGGGCCGCGCGGCGTCGACGTGCTCGCCTGGGAAGCGTTCAGCGCCGACTGGGTCACCGATATCGTAGAGCAGCTGAAGCTCACCAATGTGCGTGCCGTTGTGGCGCCCTATGGCGAGCTTCCGGATCTGAATCAGGTCGATTTCAAGCGTGACGTGGTGTTCGCCTGGAACGGCACGACCTCGGGCGTGCGCGTGCCCAATGCGGATTGGATTTCAGCGGATCGGGAAGGGCTCACCATCTGCGATGCGACCTCGGCGGTCTTCGCCCAGGAGATCGACTGGTCGAAGCTCGATGTGGCGACCTATTCCTGGCAGAAGGCGCTTGGCGGCGAGGCGGCCCACGGCATGCTGATCCTTAGCCCCCGCGCCGTGCAGCGGCTGAAGACCTATACGCCGCCCTGGCCGCTGCCGAAGATCTTCCGCCTCACCCATGACGGTGTCTTCCTGAAGGAGATCTTCGAAGGATCGCCCATCAACACGCCGTCGCTGCTGTGCCTTGAGGATTATCTCGATGCGCTTTCCTGGGTGGAAAGCATCGGCGGGCTGGATGCGATGATCGCACGGGCGGATGCGAACGCCGCGGTCGTGGATTACTGGGTGGAGCGGACCGAATGGGTGGAGTATCTCGCCGCCGATCCTGCCACGCGCTCCAACACCAGCGTGTGCCTGAAGGTGGTGGACCCGGATGTGCTCAGCTTGCCGTCCGAGGCGCGGGCCGCGTTTCCGCGGGCGATCGCGAGCCTTTTGGATGCGGAGGACGTGGCGAAGGATATCGCGTCCTACCGGACTGCGCCGCCGGGCTTGCGGCTTTGGACAGGCGGCACGGTCGAGCAGAGCGATCTGGAGCTTCTGATGCCCTGGCTGGACTGGGGCTTCGAGCAGGCCAAGCAGGCCATCGCACGGGCGGCTTGATTTCACGAAGGTGAGACACCGCTAGCGCTCGCATCGGAGCGCGCCTCACGCTATAAGACGACACGGCCCCCAAGAACCGCGGGGCCGTTTTTGATGTCAGGACAGGAGCAGCGGCCCCATGGCCAATGTTGCGGTCGTCGGCGCCCAGTGGGGCGACGAAGGCAAGGGAAAGATCGTCGATTGGTTGTCTGAGCGCGCCGATGTGGTGGTGCGCTTCCAGGGCGGCCATAACGCTGGCCACACGCTCGTGATTGCCGGCACCACCTACAAGCTGTCGCTGCTGCCCTCGGGCGTGGTGCGGTCCACCAAGCTGTCGGTAATCGGCAATGGCGTGGTGGTCGATCCGTGGGCGCTGGCCGACGAGATTACGCGGCTGCAGGAGCAGGGCGTCACCATCGACCGCAGCAATTTGCGACTGGCGGAGAACGCGACGCTGATCCTGCCGCTTCATCGCGAGTTGGATGCGCTGCGCGAGGCGGCGGCCGGCGACGGCAAGATCGGCACCACCAAGCGGGGCATCGGCCCGGCCTACGAGGACAAGGTGGGGCGGCGCGCGATCCGCGTGATGGATCTCGCCGAGCTTGAGAGTCTGAAGCCGAAGCTTGCCCGTATCCTCACCCATCACAATGCGCTGCGCCGCGGCCTGGGCGAAGAAGAGATCGATGGCGACGAGCTTTACAGTCAGCTCGCCGAGATCGCGCCGAAGGTTCTCCCCTACGTCGATACGGTCTGGGCGCTGCTGGACGAGAAGCGGCGCTCTGGCAAGCGCATCCTGTTCGAAGGTGCGCAAGGCACGCTGCTCGATATCGATCACGGCACCTATCCGTTCGTCACCTCTTCCAACACCATCGCCGCGCAAGCTGCGACGGGCTCCGGGGTCGGGCCTGGCTCGATCCAATACGTGCTCGGCATCGCCAAGGCCTACACGACACGGGTGGGCGAGGGGCCCTTCCCGACGGAGCTGTTCGACGAGACGGGTCAGCGGCTCGGCGAGCGTGGTCACGAATTCGGCACGGTGACGGGACGTGCGCGGCGCTGCGGCTGGTTCGATGCCTGCCTGGTGCGGCAGGCGGCCAAGGTGGGCGGCATCGACGGCATCGCCCTCACCAAGCTCGACGTGCTGGATGGGTTGCCAGAGCTGAAGGTCTGCATCGGCTATCGTCTCGACGGCAAGCCGATGGATCACCTGCCGGCGGCCCATAACGCGCAGGCGCGGGTCGAGCCGGTCTACGAGATCATGGAAGGCTGGTCGGAATCGACCGCCGGCGCACGCTCCTGGGCGGAGCTGCCGGCCCAATGCATCAAATATGTCAAACGCTTAGAGGAGCTGATCGAGGTTCCCGTGGCGCTTGCCTCGACCAGCCCAGACCGGGACGATACGATTCTGGTGCACGATCCCTTTGAGGATTAGGGGAGGGCGCATTGGCCGACAAATATCCCTGGAAGGTTGCCTGGATCACCGGCGCATCGGGCGCCATTTGCGGCGAGATGGCCCGGCGCCTGGCCGATGGTGGTGTGAAGGTGGCGGCCACGGCGCGGCTGTCGGAGGCCCTAGAGAGGCTTGCGGCCGAGCATGCGAACATCACGGTGTACCCGGCCGACGTGCTTGATCCGGAAGCGCTGAAAGAAAGTGCGGCGCGGATCGGCGGCGAGCTCGGTGCTATCGATCTGGTTGTGGCTGGCGCCGGCATGTACGAGCCGTTCGACATCAACGATGTCGATGTCGCCGGTTTCGGCAAGACCATGGATCTCAATGTCACCGGCGTGATGAACACGGTGGCGGCCGTGCTTCCGACTATGCTGGCGCGGCGGAGCGGCCATATCGCGCTGATGGGATCGCTGTTCGGCTACACGGGCTGGCCGGGCAATGGGGGCTATGGGGCCTCCAAAGCCGCGGTGATCAATCTCGCCGAGAGCCTGAAGCTCGAGCTGCACAAGACGGGCGTCGACATTACCCTGGTGAGCCCGGGCTTCGTCGATACGCAGCTCAACGCCTCTTACGAAGGTAAGAAGCATTTCGTGATGAGCCCCCAGCGCTGCGCCAAGAAGATACTGAAGTCGCTGCCGGGCAAGCCCTACGAGATCGCTTTTCCTATCCAGGTAGCGCTATTCCTGAAGACGGCGCGTGCGATGCCCAACGCCATTGGCCGGGCGATGATCCGCGGCTTCATCAAGGCGATGGGGTAGCCATGAAACCGACGATCGAAATGCTGGCCGGCTATAACGCCTGGGCCAACGGACGTGTCTACGACGCGGCGGAAGCGCTGCCGGACAAAGACTACCGCGCGGATCTCGGGGCGTTCTTCGGCTCCGTCCACGGCACGCTGAATCATCTCCTGACCGGCGATTACATCTGGATGCACCGCTTCACGGGCGAGGGGCCGAACCCGGACCGGCTGGATGCGATCCAGCATGAGGCGTTTGGCGATCTTCGTGCCGCGCGGAACGCTGCGGACAAGCGGATCGTCGACTATGTGGCCGGGCTCGGCGAGGACGATATCTCAGGCGATCTGGTCTATCGGACCATATCCAATCCGGCGGAGGTGCGTCAGCAGCTCGGCGGCCTGCTGATCAATTTCTTCAATCACCAGACCCATCACCGGGGGCAGGTCCATGCGCTGCTCACCCGGCTGACCGGCGATGCGCCGTCTCTCGACATGATCCTGTTCCATCGCGAGGCGGGCATCAGCGAGGTGCGGCCGCTTTAGAGGTGGGCTCGGAACATATGGTTTCGTCATTGCCGGGCTCGACCCGGCAATCCATGCCGTTCCGTTGCAACTTGCTCCCGGCGTATCGATCGGGGGCTGAGGGTGCTGAGAGGTAACGGAATGGATGCCCGGATCAAGTCCGGGCATGACGACGGAGCGAGTGGCTAAGGTGCTGCCCATCCTTCGAGGCTCGACGCGTTTCGCGCCGACCACCTCAGGATGACGCCGAGGTTGGGTGGTGCAGTCTATTCGCGCCTAAAGCAGCTCGCGGAAATAGTCGTCGATCAGGCGGTCGTTCGGGTCGGCCTTCCTGCGGGCTTCCTTGAACTTGTCGATGCGCTCCTCGCCAAACGCCTTGTGCACCTGATCGCGGGTGAGGAAGGGCGTCTGGTTGAAGAGGGGCGATCCGCCGTTCTCGCTGCAGAACTCGTTATAGGCTTTCAGGAAGGTCTCCCACTCCTTGCCGCCCGTTGAAGCCGGATCGATGCTCAGCCCTGCGCTGTTCCAGGTATAGGAGAAGAGCGCGTTGCGGTCCTGGGCGACCGAGTAGCCGACGCTCGGCAGGTTGGTGCGGTAGCCCGTGCGCTCCTCGTAATCGATGAGGAAGTCGCAATAGCGCTCCAGGATGTCGAAGAAGCCGTCCTCCGGGAACGACCACATGCTGAAGATGTATTTGTTCAGGCCGGGCTCGCGCGGATAGCTGATGATCTGCTCTTGCGGCCAGGTGCGGTCGCCGCCGATGAGGCGGGCGAGGCCCTGTCGAATCAGGCCGAAATGAATGCGGTCGAGGGCGTGGCGCACGGCGCGGTTGGGCGACAGCTCCTGGATCTTGCGGGTGATCAGCGGATCGTATTTGCGCCAGAACCGGTTGCGGTACTGCCAGCGGTGGCGCTGGTTCGGCGTCGCGTCCGGATTGTCCTTCTTCAGTTCGACGACGACCCGCTTCTCGTAGGGGAAGATGTAATACATCACCGCGCAGCCATCGGCCTTGAACAGGGGGAAGCGCTCGCGGAACTCCTTGAGGTTGAGATTCCGGTGGCGAAGCCAAAGGGCCACAGTCGGCTGCACGCGGATGGTGAGCTCGAAGACGATGCCGAGCAGCCCATATGAGGACCGCATCAGGTGCATCTCTTCCGGATTGTCCGTCTCGTTGATCTCGCGGATTTCACCTGAGGGCGTCACGTAGCGCATGGCGGTGACGTAGGAGGAGATCTGACCGTACTCGTCGGGGAAGGAGGAGTCCTTCGTGGCGGCGGTCGCCATGGCGCCCAGGGTCACATTGCCGATCTCGGTCATGATGTTGAACTGGAGCCCGTGCTTGCGCAGCTCACGCACCAGCGGCAGGAAGGTGATGCCGGCCTCCACGGTCACCGTATCCTCGCCGATCTCGATGATGCGGTTCATGCCGAGCATGTCGACCATGGTGCCTTCATCGCCGTTCATGCGGGCGGTGGAGTGCATGGACCCTTTGGGCCGCACGGGAGACGGGAAACGCTCCTTGTTGGTGAGGATCTCGACCAGATCCTGCGCGCTCTCGGGCTTCACGAGCACCTTGGGGCTGTAGTCCCAGGTCCCGTCCCAGCTCTTGATCTCGACGTTGTGGCGAATTTCCATGCCATCTCCCAAAGAAAACGTTTGGGACATTAACTGAAACGGGGCGGGCTGCCACCCCGTAGAGGGTATCAAGCTGATCGAAATCAGGGGCTTTTTGCCGCTTTCGGTCAGAACGGTCCGGATAGGGCTGCTCTGGCACCAGTCCCCATGCTAAGGACGGTTGCAGGACGATGGTTTCGGGCGAGGGATCTTCAGTGTCCGGGAATGTGAAAGACAAGCGGTATTGCATCATCGGCGCCGGGGCCTGCGGGCTTCCCGTCGTGAAGGCCTTGGCAGAGCGCGGCATCGCCTTTGACTGCTTCGAGGCGCTCGGCGATGTCGGTGGCATCTGGAACCCGCAGAGCCCGCACCGGGTCTACGATTCCACCCATCTCAATTCGTCGATGAAGCTGACGCGGTATCGGGATTTCAATGCCGCAGAAGACCTGCCCTACTATCTGAGCGCGGCCCAGGCGGAGGACTATCTCCGGGACTATGCGAAGCATTTCGGCCTCTACGACAAGATCACCTTCAACGCGGAGGTGGCGCGGGCCGAGCGGACAGGCGAGGGCTGGGACGTCACCCTGAAGGGCGAGAGCGCACGTAAGCATTACGACGGGCTGATCGTCGCCAACGGCCATCACTGGTCGCCGCGCATGCCCGATTACGAGGGTACGTTCACCGGCGAGGTGATCCACTCGCACGACGTGAAGTCGAAAGATCAGCTCAAGGGCAAGCGGGTGCTGGTGGTGGGCGCGGGCAACTCTGCGGTCGACATCCTGGCGGATGCTGCAGTCGAGAACGGGCGCGCGGTGCACAGCATGCGGCGGACCTACTACTTCTTCCCGAAGATGGTGTTCGGCAAGCCGACGGATCAGTTCGTCGATCTAACCAGCCGCTGGCCGCTGCCGCGCAGCGTGATGCGCTGGCTCTACCGGATGGGCATGGGCGTGCTGGTGGGCAAGCATCACCGCTACGGGCTCCCCGAACCGGATCACGATCTCTTCGAGGCGCACCCGACCGCCTGCACGGCCTATCTCGACCATATCGTGCATGGGCGGATCGTGGCCAAGCCGGGGATCGAGCGGCTGGACGGGAAGACGGTCCATTTCAATGACGGGACCAGCGAAGAGGTCGATATGCTGATCTTCGCCACCGGCTACGAGCTGACCTTCCCGTTCATGGATGCCTCCAACGTGCTGAACGAGGCGGGACGCTCAAAGCTGTTTCTGCACTGCTTCGACCGGACCTCCGACGATTTCTTCGTGGTGGGACTGTTCGAGCCCGCGGAAGGAGGCGTATGGCAGCTCGCCGATTATCAGGCGAAGCTGATCGGCAGCTTCCTGGTTTCGATGGCGCGGGCGCCGGAGAAAGCCGAATGGTTCCGCGACCTGAAGCGGGAAGCCCATCCCGATATCGGCCACGGCATCCCCTACAAGGGCACCATGTGGCACAAGTTCGAGATCCAGCATTACCGCTTCCGGAAATACATGAAGCGGCTTCTGAAGCGCTTCGGTACGGTCTCGGAAGAGGCGCTGGACGGACGTCCGCTCGACACGGAGACAGCTCGCCAGGAGCTCGACGAGGCGGCTTAGGCTTTCTTCCGCGCCTTCTTCGACGCCTTGCGGAGCTGGCTCGCCACCAGCCCGGGTGCGATGGCGCTCATGAAAAAAATTGCCCGATAGAGGGCAGGCTTCACCACCCGGTCCTTGCCGGCTTCCACCCCATCGACGATCGCTTTCGCCGCCTCGCTGAGACTCAAGTCGGGGAGCAGCTGCTTGTTCGTGGCGGGCACGTTCTCCCGGCTCCCGGGATTGTGCTCCCAGTAGGGGCTCTCCACGGTGCCGAGCACGATCAGGGTCACGCCGATCCCATCGGGCTTCAGTTCCGAGCGGAGCGCCTCGGCGAACCCCTTCACGGCATGGCGGGCGGCGAGATAGGTGCTGGCGTTGGGCCAAGTGAGATAGGCGCCGGGGGAGGCAACGAAGGCGAGCCGGCCTGAGCCGCGCTGCACCATGGCCGGAAGAAGCGCGCGGGTGAGATAGACGCTGGCGAGATAGGGGACGGCCATCATCTTCACGGCCTCCTCGGTGCTGGTCTCCAGGAAGGGAATCCAGCGGCCGACTCCGGCATTGTTGACGATTAGGTCCGGCGGGCCCGCCTCTTCGATGATGGTGTCGGCGGTTCGCTGGACGGCGCGGTCGTCGGCAAGATCGACCGGATAGACATCGGCTTTCCCGCCGGCTTCCCGGATGTCGCCCGCAACGGTCTCCAGCCGCGCGCGATTGCGGGCCAGTAGAAGACAGCGATAGCCTTTCTTGGCGAGCTGCTTGGCGGTCTCGGCGCCGATTCCGCTTGAAGCGCCGGTAATCAGGGCCAGCTTTTTGCTCATCTCCGCCCCCTTCCTGATGGCTCGGCAGGCGAGTTCCTGGCCTCTGTTGCGCGGCGGCTACAGTCGCACAGGAATTCCTCCCTCACCCGTCTAGAATACTGCGCAGGGCGAATCAGCGATATATTCTGCGTCTTCTTTTTATCGTTAACAGAGGGGACCGGTTGGATGGGCTCGTTTACTCGCGCCTTTGGGATGGCGCTTTTGGTGGCCGGTATCGGCTTTGGTTTTAGTGCGACGGCGAATGCCCGTTGCGTGGGTATTTCGGGAACGGCTGACGGGTTCGATCATCAGACGGCGATCTCTCGGGCGCAGGACTCGATTGCGCAATCTGTGGCTGGCATCAAAGCTCAGTATCGCGTTCGCAACGTCAGCCTGAGCCCGCGGAAGATGAAGCCGCAGCCTTACTGGCGCGATCAGGTTACGCCTGACCTCTTCGTGAAACCCGATATCGTGACGCGTCAGACCCACACGGTCTGCTGGCACGGTGTGGTTTCGCCTTACGTCTGCACGTCGGGTGCGCGCGCCTGCTTCTAGGCTTTGGCTGTGAGCAAGGCGGAGCGTTCCGCTTCTTTGGTGAAAGAGCCCCCGGATCCGTCCGGGGGCTTTTCATTTTGGGGTGTGGTTTGCGGTTCGGTGACCGGCGGGGGCTAGCGCGCCACCAGGATTAGCCCGCCGCCATGACCAGGGCGCCGTCGGTCTTGGTGCGTTTCATGATGAAGACAACGGGCAGGATGGCGAAGGTCACCACGCCGATGAACCAGAACAGGTCGATGAAGGCCAGGAGCTGAGCTTGTTTGGCGATCTCGACGACGATGGGCGCCATGGATGACGGCACGTCGGGATCCAGGCCCGCCCGGTCCAGATAGGACGTGATCTCCGGGTTGAATGGGTTCACATGCACCGTCAGCTGGCTCCAATGCACCTGTCCCTGGCGGGCCAGCAGCCAGCTCACCACGGCGATGCCGATGGACGAGCCGATGCCACGGGTCAGCGCGAAGAAGCCCGAGGCCTCGTCCAGCTTGTCCCGCGGAATATCGCTGAAAGCGACGGTGGTCAGCGGCACAAAGAACATGCCCATGCCGATGCCGGCGATCACGCCCGGCCAGGCAATGGCCCAGGCATCGGCCTGCAGGGTCAGCCCGGCTAGCATCATGGTGCCGATGGCCGAGACGATGATGCCGCTCGCCACGAGAATCCGCGCGTCGATGTAATAGAGAAGGATGCGGCCGGTGATGGCGAGGGCGATGGCGCTTGCGATGGCTCGCGGCATGAACAGCATGCCGGCGCTCATGGGCGGGTAACCCATCAGCCGCTGGGTGAGCAGGGGCAGGATGGCGATGGAGCCGAACAGGGTGACGCCATAGGCCATGATGGCGATGAGGCCTGCGGTGAAGTTGCGGTTCTTGATCAGGGACAGATCGACGATGTTCTTCGCGTAGTTCCAGCCCCGCATGAAGAAGGCGATGCCGGAGAAGACGGTGACGCCGGTCAAAACGAGGATGAGCTTGGAATCGAACCAGCCCTTGGACTGGCCCTGATCGAGCACGAATTGCAGGGAGCCGACGCAGAGCACGAGCAATATGAGCCCGGTCCAGTCTGTACTGAGATCCTGGGTGCGCGACTTGGGCAGCTGACCCATAGCCAGCAGCAGCGCGAAGAGACCCAGCGGCACGTTGATGTAGAAGACGGCGCGCCAGACGAATGTCTCGGTGAGCCAGCCGCCGAAGGTGGGGCCGAGAATAGGCGCCACCATGATGCCTAGGCCGAAGATGGCGAGGGCCTGGCCGTGCTTCTCCTTCGGGAAGGCGTCGAGCAGGATGGCCTGGCTGAGCGGTACGAGGGGCGCGCCGAAGATGCCTTGGAGGAGCCGGAACACCACCATGCTCTCCAGATTCCAGGCGGTGCCGCACATGGCCGACGTGATGATGAAGCCGACGATGGAGGTGGTCAGCAGACGACGGCGGCCGAAGCGCTTCGAGAGATAGCCGGTGAGCGGCATGACCACGGCGGAGGCGACCAGATAGGAGGTCAGCACCCAGGTGATCTGATCTTGGGTGGCGCCGAACGCGCCCAGCATATGGGGCGTCGCCACGCTCACGATGGTGATGTCGAGAACCTCAAGCACCGCCGCAAGCACCACGGCCACGACCAGCGCCAGCGACGGCTTCGGATGGACCTCCGGCTGGGGGACGATCGGGACCGGGACTTCGGCGGTGGCTTCCGTCATTGCGCGGCCTGCGCGTCTCCATTGGCCGCCGTGCCGGACGCCGTGGAGCCTGCCTCGTCGTCCTTTTCGGTCGTGTCGATGGTGACGGTGGCGGTCGCGCCGACGCGCAATGGCTTGTCCTTATGCTGGTCCGGCTTCGGAATGCGGACCCGCACGGGGAAGCGCTGGGTCACCTTCACCCAGTTGCCGGAAGCGTTCTCCGGCGGAAGCACGGAGAACGTGGCGCCAGAGCCGGGGCTGATGCTTTCCACGACGCCCTTGAACTTCACCCCCGGATACATGTCGAGGCTGATATCGGCATCCTGGCCGGGCTCGAGCCGGGCGATGTCGGTTTCCTTGAAGTTGGCGTCCACCCACCAGTGATCGCCCTCGATGATGGCGAAGACCGGACGGCCCTGACCCACGGTGGTGCCGGGGCGCACATCGACGGTGGAGACCGTGCCGCCGCCGGGCGCCAGCACATGGGTCTTCATGCGGTCGTAGATGGCCTTCTGAAGCTGGGCCGCGGCAGCGCGGAGCTTCACGGTGGGGGTGGAGATGGTCAGGTCGGCGTCCTGGGCCTTGGCGAAGGCCTTGACCGCGTCGTCGTAGCCTTTCAGGGCATCGCGCCAAGCTTTCTCGGTCTGGCCGAGCTCATCGGAACTCGTGGCGCCTTGTTTCAGGTCGTCCTTCGCCTTCTGATAAGCGGTCAGCGCCTCGTCGAGAGCGCGGCGCTTCTCGTCCAGGGTCTTGGCGGCTTCCTTCAGATCGTCGGCCTCGGTGCCGGAGGCGGCGGCCGCGGCATCGAACTGAGCCTTCGCGCCGCGCAGGGCGGCATCATAAAGGGTGGGGTCGATGTCGAAGAGCGGGTCGCCCGCCTTCACCTTCTCGTCGCTGTCGACATAGACCGTCTCAACCACGCCGTTCACTTCAGGCGCGACCCGGACGATCTCGGAGCCGATATAGGCGTTCTCGGTGCTCGGGTAGTAAGCGCGGTACTGCCAATAGCCGAACATCCCGGCCACCATGAGGACGAGCAGGACGCCAAGCGCGATCCAACGGGTCCTGACGGACAACAGGCGTTTGGGCTCCTCGGATTCGCTGGAAGCGGTCTCGGTCACTTCTAGTCCTAACCTCGTCTGAAACGGAAAAAGTCTTGCGCTCAACTTTGCGCAGCATGCCGATCATCCCAAGGATCGGCAGAATTATGGCGTGGCTTAAACTGACTGATGCTGCGTCGCAAGGGGTGGATGGTTAATGGCCAAACCTTACGGCTTCGTATGCTGGCACTCTCAGGAGCAAATAAGGTGTGTCCGCATGGCTGGGCTCTGTTGAATGTGGGCGACGTGCGCCATAGAGTCTCCCCGTTCCGAGGGGTGTCCCGGGTAAGGGACTGAGACGCCGCAATCGCATATTCGTTGGTTAGCTCTTGTGGGCCACGGCCGACACGGAGATGTGCCCAGCGGTGACCCTTTGAACCTGATCCGGGTCACGCCGGCGAAGGGACGGGAACCGTTTCAAGCCGCTTTCCCGGCAGCCTCCTCTCACACAAAGGAGCTTGCCGATGAACAAGCAATTCTCAACGACCGATCTCGAGACCTCGAAAGGCGCAGGTCCCGACATTTCTCCAAAAGTCACGACCGGTCCGCTGACCGGCAGCCGCAAGGTCTATTCGTCGCCTGAAGCCGATCCAAACGTCCGGGTGCCGTTGCGGGAGATCAGCCTCGCCGATCCCGACATGCCGGCTTTCCGGCTCTACGACACGTCCGGGCCCTACACGGACGAGGCCGCCGCGATCGACGTGGACCAGGGGTTGCCGCCCTTGCGCCGCGGGTGGATCGAGAGCCGCGGCGCGGTTGAGCCTTACGAAGGCCGCACCATCAAGCCCATCGACAACGGCAATGTCTCGGGCAAGCATCTCGCCCGGAACTTCCCGAACCTGCGGCAGCCGATCTGCGGCGTGGGCGAGGCGCCGGTGACCCAGCTCGAATTCGCCCGGGCCGGGATCGTCACATCCGAGATGGTCTATATCACCCACCGGGAGAATGCCGGGCGCGCGCAGGCCGCCGACGAGGCGAAGGCGCGTCTCGCGGACGGCGAGAGCTTCGGCGCTTCCATCCCCGAGTTCATCACGCCGGAATTCGTGCGCGATGAGGTGGCAAGGGGCCGGGCGATCATCCCCGCCAATATCAACCACCCCGAGACCGAGCCGATGATCATCGGCCGGAACTTCCTGACCAAGATCAACGCCAATATCGGCAACTCCGCCGTGACGTCGTCCGTCGAGGAAGAGGTGGAGAAGATGGTCTGGGCGATCCGCTGGGGCGCCGACACGGTCATGGATCTCTCCACGGGGCGGAACATCCACAACACCCGGGAATGGATCCTGCGCAATTCGCCGGTGCCCATCGGCACGGTGCCGATCTACCAGGCGCTGGAGAAGGTGGACGGCGATCCGGTGAAGCTCGACTGGGAGGTCTACAAGGACACGCTGATCGAGCAGTGCGAGCAGGGGGTGGACTATTTCACCATCCATGCGGGCGTGCGGCTGGGCTATATCCACCTGACCGCGGACCGGGTGACCGGGATCGTTAGCCGCGGCGGCTCCATCATGGCGAAGTGGTGCCTGGCCCGGCACCAGGAGAGCTTCCTCTACGAGCGGTTCGGCGACATCTGCGACATCATGCGGAAGTATGACGTCTCGTTCTCACTCGGCGACGGGTTGCGGCCGGGCTCCATCGCGGACGCCAACGACCGGGCGCAGTTTGCCGAGCTGGAGACGCTGGGCGAGCTGACCAAGATTGCCTGGGACAAGGGCTGCCAGGTGATGATCGAGGGGCCGGGTCACGTCCCCATGCACAAGATCAAGGTGAACGTGGAGAAGCAGCTCGAAGAGTGCGGCGAGGCGCCATTCTATACGCTGGGGCCGCTGACCACGGATATCGCGCCGGCCTACGACCACATCACATCCGCCATCGGGGCGGGGATGATCGGCTGGTTCGGCACGGCGATGCTCTGCTATGTGACGCCGAAGGAGCATCTCGGCCTTCCGAATAAGGAGGACGTGAAGACCGGTGTGATGGCCTACAAGATCGCGGCGCACGCCGCCGATCTCGCCAAGGGGCATCCTCTCGCGCAGGCGCGCGACGACGCCATCTCAAAGGCGCGGTTCGACTTCCGCTGGGAGGATCAGTTCAACCTTTCGCTGGACCCCGAGACCGCGCGGCAGTTCCACGACGAGACCCTGCCCAAGGAGGCCCACAAGGTCGCCCATTTCTGCTCCATGTGCGGACCGAAATTCTGCTCCATGGAGATCACCCAGCAGGTGCGCGACTACGCGGCGAAGCTGAAGGGCGAGCAGGCGGCGCAAAGCCCGGAGACGGTGGAGCAGGCCCGCCGCGAGGGCATGGACGAGATGAGCGAGAAATTCCGCGAACTCGGCGAGAAGGTCTACGTGCCGGTGGAGGAGTGAGGGGGTGTCTTTTCTGAATCAGTCGGATGGCGCTTCTTCAGTTTCTCCCAACAGGAGTCCTGATATCTGCTCGAACAAATCAGCGTAATCAAAATAGCGGCATATCATCAGAGAAAGACCGCAAGTAATATGTATCAATTCTTGTAACGATACCTCTAGGCCGCTTTCCTGAAAAATGCCTCCCGCTATCGCCCTTTCAGGGTTGTGTTTGTTGGGTGAGATTGCAGGCGTCACATGAGTGTAGCGTTCAGATAGTTCCGAGTACCAGGTGGAGGGTGTCAATTCGAGTTCAGGAGCGAGTCTGCGTAGCTTGGCTCGGACCTTTGATGGACTGAAGTCTCGCATCCGAGTGGGTTTATCGGAGTCGATCCAGTGCGAAATTGCATCCTGGTCTACGGTGGACAAAGCTACGAGGTGATAGATTTCTCCGATTCCTCTCACCAAGTTCAAAGCTTCATCGTAGTAGCCGCTTGTCAGTAAGGTGAAAGCCGCGCAGGCGTGATTGTACGCTCTCGCGGACAATCCCTCCAATAAATGAGGACCCTTATTGCAACCGCGGTGGCAGGTGGCTGCTTGGTATAACGCGCAGAGACAGATGCCGAGCAGGCGTAGATCCGGTGAGCCGGTTTTAAGCCTGTCGGCTGTTTCCGCCTTGGCTAGCTGAGCGCCTTTCGCGATGAGAGTGAAATGAGCCAGACCGGACGGGATGCCGTGATTTTCTTCGGGCGCCGTCCTCGTATTTGCGGAGTGATCTTTCATCTAGGCTGTAACCCCTCGGAGGGCCGCGAATTATGAGAGTAATCCCATTCTTGAAGACGGTATTCTAGGGCCGATATTCGGCGGCCCCCTCACTCCGGCAAGCGCCACACCCACCACGCCAGCGGAAGGACCGCGGCTTCCAGCCCTGCGTAGACGATCAGCAGGGGATCGGGCAGGCCGTCGATGGCGAAGCTTAAGCAGCGGCCTGCGAGGAGGCCGCCGGCGAAGACCATGACTGTCAGGATCGCGACGCTCTTGTGCTTGCCCGTCAGGGCGCGGGCGAGGCAGAAGACGGCGCGCAGGTCTATGTGCCGGTGGAGGAGTGATGGGTGGAATAATGAGCCCGAGCGGACATTTCGTCAGTTGAGCGTGTTCTTGTAGATCTTGCCGTCCTTCATGATCAGGTCGAAGTTCTCTTCCGGATCGGCGACCAGATCGAGGTTCTCCAGGGGATTGCCATCGACCAGGATCAGGTCGGCATAGGCGCCCGGCTCGATCACGCCAAGAGGTCCAGCCGGATATGGATTGCGCGGACCGGATAGCGCCAGCAACTCGCCGGCGGTCGATGTTGCCTGGCGCAAAGCCTCCGCCGGCGTGAACCAACGTCCCAGCTTGGCAAGCTGCTTGCCCTGCTTCTTTGCGAGCTCGGGGTCGAAAAGGGTATCGGTGCCGAAGACGATCTTTACGCCCAGCTTCTTCGCCTCTCTATAGACGTTCTCGGTTCCCTCGGTGACAAATTCGAACTTTGCCTGATTTGGCGAGCCCGGCGGGAAGGGAATGGCGTCTTCATCGTTAAGGACCGGCTGCATGCTGAGAAAGGCGCCCTTCTCAAGCATCATTCGCAGCGTTTCCTCGTGCAGCAGGTGCCCGTGCTCGATTGAGAGGACGCCAGCCTCGAGCGCCTGCTGCGCCGCCTTGTCGGTGAAGACATGGACGGCGACATAGGTGTTCCACTCGCGAGCCGCTTCGACGGCAGCCTCCATTTCCTCCGGCGAATACTGCGTCACATCGATAGGATCAAAATTCGAGGCGACTCCGCCGCCAGCCATGACCTTGATTTGAGTAGCCCCCATGCGCAGCGCTTCGCGCGTGCGCTTCAGCACCTCCGGGACGCCGTCGGCGACCACGAAGTGGCCCACGCGCTGCGTATGATCAAGCGGTGCGGCGATGTCGAAGGGTGCTCCCGTGGCCGGACGCCAATCGCTGTGGCCCGAAGTCTGCGAGATTGCCGGACCGCTGGGGAAGATGCGCGGTCCGTCGTACACGCCCGCATCCGTCAGCTTGTGAAGAGAAAAAGCATTGCCGGCCATGTCACGCACGGTCGTGAACCCGCGCAGCAACGCGTCCTCGTTCGCCTTGGCCGCGTTCAAGGCGTGATAAGCCAGATCGGTGTTCAGCGCCTGCGCAATGCTCAATGTGGCGAAGTTCGCATGCCAGTGCATATCGATCAGACCCGGCATCAATGTGCGCCCACTACCGTTGATGACTGTCGCGCCCTCGGCCTCGATCGGATCGGTCGAGACCTGCTTGATCAGATTGCCCTCGACCAGAACGTTGGCGTTCTCGATCCGCTGCTCGTTCTTGCCGTCGAAGACATTGACGTTGGTGAAGAGGGTTTGCGGCTTGGTGTTGGCCTCCTGCGCGAGCGCCGGGAACGGTGCCGTTATGAGAACGAGCAGAAGCAAAACAAAGCGGTACATAGAGCCTCTCCCTTGTTCTTGGGCGCAAGAGCACTGCAACCCAGGATAGGTATATTGCACCCGGATTTAAACATTTTTCGGCGATGGGTGCTGAAGAGCGCGCTTCGTGCCAGAGCCAGCGGCGGTTAGGGCCAACGCGCCTCGAACTCTCACTCCGGCAAGCGCCACACCCACCATGCCAGCGGCAGCACTGAAGCCTCCAGCCCTGCGTAGACAATCAGCAGGGGATCTGGCAGGCCGTCGATAGCGAAGCTTAAGCAGCGGCCTGCGAGGAGGCCGCCGGCGAAGACCATGATCGTCAGCACGGCGGTGTTCTTGTGCTTGGCCGTGAGGGCGCAGGCGAGCCAGAAGCCCGCCAGCGCCAGATAGAGCCCCATGACCGCCCGGAGGATATGGGCGCTGCCGACACTGAGGTCGCTCAGCCCGAGAAAGCTCCTGGCGAACCACTGGGGATCGAGCCCATAGAGAAGCGCGATCACGCAGACGATGCCTGCGGTGAGGATCAGGAGCGCCCGCTTCAGGTCCCAGGACTTATACACGGCGTCATCTCCCTCAAAATTTCCATCCGGCAATTGTGCCCCGAATAGGCGAGAATGCCGCCTTGTTGGAGGCTTTGCCAGGGAGGATCGGCAGATGAGCGATCATGACGGTGTGGCGGCGGCGGCCGCGGCTTTCTACGACGCGCTGAACATCTTTTTCGGCGGCGAGATGGAGCCCATGAAGGTGGTCTGGTCCCATGCGGACGACGTGACCTATATGGGGCCGGATGGCGGGTTTCAGGTGGGCTGGCGGGCCGTGCTGGCTGAATGGGAGAAGGTGGCGGCGATGAAGCTCGGCGGACATGTAGTGCCGGAGGGCATGCGGATCACCTGCGGCGGCGATCTCGCTGTCGTCAGCAACTACGAAAAGGGCACCAACACGAATATCGGCGATGGGCCGGTGGACGTTCTGATCCGCGCCACGAATATCTTCCGCCGCGAGAACGGCGCCTGGAAGATGATCGGCCACCACACCGACAAGCTCTCGTTTTTGGCCTGACGGCGCGCAGGGGGCAGAGCAACCGCACCCCAAAACGAAAACGCCCCGAAACCCGGCAGGGTGGCCACCGGGTCTCGGGGTCGTTCGGTCGGTCAGTCAGTCGGCGCGGATCAGCACCAGGATTTGTCGCATTCCCGGAAGCGGGTGCCGTATTCTTCCTTCATGGACGCGCCGTTTTCCCACTCGGACTTGCTGACCGAGTTGGAGTTGTTCTCGTCCAAGGCGTTGAAGGTCGGCGCGAAGGTGGCGTCGCCGATCACCTCGGGCAGCTTGTTGAACTCGGCGCGGCTGATGGAACCGCTGCCGTCGGCGTCGAGCTCCGTGAAGCTTTCCGCCCACTCGGCGGCCATGGCCGAACCCGAGAACAGCAGAACTGCAGCAGCCAAAGCGACCCATGTCTTGGTCATTGTTGTTCCTCCCGAACAATTGTTCATTGCCGTGAAGCCCCCGGCCCTTGCAGCCGGCGGGCTCGCTGCCGGTTTCCGGCAGCCTCGCAATTGGGCGCTTTTCGGGGAATTTTTGCCAATGGCAGACCTGCCCGATCCGGCGCGACAATCTGTCCCAAAATTACCTGGGACATGCGCCAATGGGGCCGTGAAGAGCGGCGGGGCAGGATTGTAAAACTTGGAGGAGGGGAAGCTTAAGCCGCTCAATTTATTGCAGTTTCCTGCGCGGCCTGACAATAGCCGGAAGGCAGGCGGAAGCCGTGAGAAATTGTCACAGCCTCCGCTTTGAGTGTGGCGGGATCCGCTACTTCAGGGTGATGGCGAGGCCGCTGAGATCCGCATTGGCCATGAGGCCTACCTGGCGGCCTTCCAGCTTCAGCACGGCGCCTTTCGGGTTGGTCAGCACGATGGCGCGGACGCCCGCGCCGACCGCCAGGCCTGCGCCGGCCGCGGCGTAGACACCGGCCACGTCGGACGGGCTCTGGATGTTCTCCACCGTGCCGTTCAGCACGGTCTTGGAGCCGCCGAAGATCAGGCCGTAATCGAGGCCGCCGACGCCCAGACGATAGGTCTTGCCCTTGAAGGTGAGGGTGCCGCGGCCGCCGGAGCCGCCGATGATCCAGCCTCCTTTGAGGATGGTGAGCTGGACGGTGCCCGTGTCCGCCTTCGCGGCCGGCAGGCCGACGCCCAGGGCGCATGTCAGGACAAAGGTGGCGACGAAGATATTCCGGAAAATGCTGGCGATGCGCATGGCGCGTTCCCCCTCTGTTGGGCTTTGCAGTCCGATGCTGCGCGCCCAGTGAATGTTGCCGCTTCGGGCCCGCGAATCAATCGCTAGGCCTCAACGAAGAAGGGTATGGCACGGAAGGGGCGAAAAGCGGGCGGGAGACGGTCTCGCTACGGATCGCGTAGGAAGAAGCGCCGCTTGGGCGAATAGTCCAGAACCTTGCCGTCGAAGATGGGGGCTTCTTCAGGCGTGGCGGCGAGAATGAGCTCGACGCTGGAGACGGTCTGGATCGGCAACCGAGAATCGGTGAGCGCTAGGCGCTGTGTTCCTCCAGCAGCTCGAACAGCGCGGGGTAATCGTCGAGCACGCTCTCGTCGCCGGTGAAGAGGCTATACTCGACCCGGTCCACCAGAAACTCGACTTCAAGCCGAATTCCGATCAGCGGGATCAGGACCAAAATGCCATCGTCGCGCTGGTGCTCCAGAGTGTACCAGAAGCGTTTGTCCTTCAGGTAGTTGAGGAAGGGCAGGAGATCGCCGATGTCGCTGACGGGCAGGGACATGCGACGGTCTTTCAGCGCACGATCAGATTTCCGAAGACGGATGGATCGTAGTCGATCAGGCGTTTCTCGCTCGCGTCCAAGACCTCGTTCGGGATGGCGACAGCGAACTGGAAGCCGCTCCCGTCATGCAGCGCAGCGGCGGGATACCTCTCGCGCCGGTCGCCACCGAGGTTCAGCCCCGGACCATGATCTTCCACGGTGCCGTCGGGGTATTGGGTCGATCGGGCGATTCCCCAGTCGATGGAGACGAGCCATTTGCTGCTTGGGCCGGTGGCGCTCAGGGCTTCGGCGAATTCGCGGGCGTATTCCAGTGCTGCTTCGGAGAGGCTTACCTCCCCCGGCAGGCGGTAATACTGCAGCTGTTCGTCGTTATCGTTGTTAGACGCTAGTTTCATAACCTGCCGCCCCTACTCCGTTTTGGCGTGCTCTCTGCGCGATTATCGATCGACCCATATCCCGCGCGGCCGTTTGCCGATGGATGTGTGAGTAAATGTGCGTCCGTCACGGCACTCATAGGTTGCAGTATACTCAATGGGTCCCGTCTCGTGTGAGGTTTGTGCGAGCCCGACGACAATACAGATCGGAATCACATCTCCGGCGAGGCGACGCCTCGCTCTAGACCCTCGCGGGTTGGGGATCAGAAAGCGGTCTTGCTCTCTGTTTTCGTTGTTGCGTTCTGATGTGGTGTTCGGTTCGGCGCTTGCGATGGCCGAGCCACCGCCACCTCCGCCGCCATTCCCATCGGTCCATTGGCCGCCGTCAGGATTGCCGGCGGGAACGCGGGGCTGGTTGGGATTGTATTTGAAGGCGTGGACGAGGCGCCGGAAGCTGGCCTCAACGGCCTGCGCCTTGATCTGCCAGCTGAGCCGGTGAAGCCGGAATATGAGCGTGACGCCGTCCATGGGGCACAGGATACGCTCTCACGAACAAGTGGGGATAAGCGGCTATTGAAGGGCGTGGTGAGACGCCTGCGCGCTTCCGATCAGGGGACAGCCCAGGGCGCGTTCGAAGGCGCGGACCAGATCCTCATGGGTCTGGGCGGTGACGTAGCGGCCGCCGGTCTGCTTTGACAGGCATTGCACGTCGAGGATGCTCTGGGGGCCCATCCACTGCACGGCCTTCATCTGATAGGCGATGACGTGAACGGTGACGGCGCCGGTGGCCCGCAGCTTCTTGCCGAGCTCGCAGGGCGTGCCGCCGCAGGTCTCCTCGCCGTCGGTCAGGAGCACGACGACCCCGGGCTTGGAGCGGTAGTTCAGGGTCTCGGCGGCCTTCTCGACCGCCGTGGAGAGCGGCGTTTTGCCGGCGGCATCGAGCACGTTCACCGCCGCCATGATGGGTTTGGCGGCGTTGGGCACGGGCGGAAGCTTCAGATCCACATTGCATTGCAGGTGGGGGCCCGGCCCGTAGGTGATGAGGCCCACTTTCCGGAACTGGGTGACGTTGGGGAGCACTTCTGCGAGGGCTGCGCGCACCTCCTGGATGCGCGTCAGGGGCGAGAAGATGTCCTGGGTGGTCGCGCCTGCCATGGAGCCGGACGCGTCGAACACGATCATCGCGTCCTGGGTGCACAGATCCATGGCATCCTGGGCGGGCGCGTGGCCGGGGAGGAGCGCCAGTCCTATCAGTGCGGTGCTGGCGAGAAGGCCGGCGCAGAGGAGGCGTGAAAGCGACGACATTCTCCGAGGTTACCGCTTTCGCGAGCCGTTTGGCAGAGCGAAATCGATCAACTCGCGGTGATTTCGCCTAGCGGCATTCGGCGGTGAAGGGCGGCGGGGCGGGATCGGAGATCGTCGTCGGGCGATTGAGCTCCGGATAGTCGCTCGGCAGCCGATCGATCATCAGGCGCACGTCGTCGTAGCGGGCCGGGTGGGTCGGTGCGCCGAGCACCACGATAACGATGGTCTGGCCGTTGGGCGCGCGCCAGCCGACGATGAGATTGTAGAGCCCCTTGGAGAAGTAGGAGCCGGTCTTGGCGCCGACGATGCCAGGCTCGCCGACGATCTCGATGATGTCCTTCAGCTGCTTTGAGCGCGGATTCGGCCCACCGATCTGCACGGTCCGGTGGGCGCATTGCCAATAGGGCAGGAGCCGGGGATCGCGGAAGGCGTCGGCGCCCAGCAGCGCCAGGTCGCGGGCCGTCGAGACATTGTAGCGGGACATGCCGTGAGGATCGGAAACCTCGGTATGGGTGGCGCCGACATTCTGGGCCTTGCTGCGCATGGCCGTGAGGAAGCGCTGGGTGCCGTTGCCGCCCTGACCTTCCATGGCGAGCATGATGCTGCCGCCGTAGCGGGCGATGGCGTTGGAGGCATCGTTGCCGGAGACGAGGAGCATGCCGTAGAGCAGATCCTCGATGCTCCAGACATCGCCGGGCTTGAGGTCGGCGCTGGAGCCCGGGGCGAGGTCGCCCTGTTCGATGGTGAGCTGATCCGAAAGGTCGCCCTGGAGCAGATCCATCAGCACGCTCGCCGTGAGCAGCTTGGTGATGGAGAGCATGCGGTACCGCTCGTTGGGGTTCTTCTCGTAATAGACCTGACCCGTATCGGCGTTCATGGCGTAGACCGCCTTGGCCTGGACGCCGGGTGGCGGCGAGGCGGCGAAGGCCGCCGGGGCGCAGGCCATCAGGAGGCCGATCAGCATCGTCAGGCCGGCGATGGCTTTCAAACGCGGAAATGTCATCGGTGAAGGAAGCACGGGTGTTTGCGACAGGCGGTTCTCAGAAGACGGTCCATTCGGCGTGACTATACGGCAATCAGATGACTTTGGAGTTTCCTCTTGGACGTCACCGTCGTGCCTTTAGTTCCGCACGAAGGTGCCGAGCCCGGTGCGGTCGTAATAATCCAGCACGACCCGGGTCGCCTGGCCGTCCTCGCCCAGGGTGAAGATCGCGCCCGCGAGGCCATTCGCGTTCTCGCCGATTGTCTCGAAGCTGAACGTGTCGCCGTCGAAATGGGTCAGGGCGAAGGTGGTTGGCGCATCGAGCGGGCCCATTGTCATGGAAAGCGCACCTTTCGTCTCCGTCACCGTGAGCGGGCCGTAATACCCGTTGGCGTAGCGGCCGGTGTAGGACGAGAGCTTTTGGGCTGGCGCCGGTACGGCAGGGGCTTTCGTGTAGTCGATCTTCGGCGCTTCGGCGGCGCGCATCTGGTCGAAGACATGGCCGAGGAAGCCGACCCAGTCGACGGTCACCTTGCCGTTCTGGGCGACGTCCAGGAAGGACGCGCCGATGGCTTCGGCCACACCGATGGGCATACCGTTGGTGAGCACGACGATCCCCAGATCCTCGCCGGGCATGAAGGAGATGTTGGTGGCGGTGCCGAGCTCGAAGGCGCCGGAATGGCCCAGTCGGAAACGCCCTTCGTCGTCATAAGAGACGTTCCAGCCGAAGCCGTAGAAGCTTACCCGGGCGGCCGGCGATGAGGGCGCCCCCGGAATCATCTGGGGCACGTGGGTGGCGGCTAGCGCATCCGCATCGACGATCTTCTTGCCGTCCAGAGTGCCCTGGCCGAGCTGCAGACGCGCAAAGCGGAGCATGTCGTTGAGAGAGGCCGAGGCCCCGCCGGCGGGGGCTTCGGCGTCCGGGTCGCGGTCGTAGACTGCTTCCCAGCGGTTATCGGGGAAGCGGTGATGGATATGGGCGCGGTCCTCGTCGGCGAGAAAATCCGCGTGGCGATAGCTGGCGGTCTTCATGCCCGCTGGCTCGAACAGGACCTCTTCGGCCAAGTCTTCCCACTGCATGTCCGTCGCTGCGGCGGCCGCGACCGCGCCGGCCGTATAGCCGAAATTGCTGTAGTGGTAGGTCGCGCGGAAGGGATCGAGCGGCTGCTGATCGATGTGGGAGAGGATGTAGGCGCGGTCGAAGCCGAGATCCTCCAAAAGATCGCCCGAGCCGGTCTGGAGTCCGCTCCGGTGAGACATGAGATCGGCAATGGTAGCGTTGGCCGTGACGTACGGGTCGCTCAGCGCGAAGGCCGGGTTATGGCTCCTGGCCGTATCGTGCCAGCCTACCAGCTCGTCACCGACCAGCTTGGCGACGATGGTCGAAGCGATGGGCTTCGATACGGAGGCAAGCTGGAAGACCGTGTCCGGATCGACCTTGCCGTCCTTACCCACTTCGCGCACG
Source organism: Methyloligella solikamskensis (assembly GCF_042676065.1). NCBI lineage: Bacteria > Pseudomonadati > Pseudomonadota > Alphaproteobacteria > Hyphomicrobiales > Hyphomicrobiaceae > Methyloligella > Methyloligella solikamskensis. The sequence continues at coordinate 1,130,587 of NZ_JBHTJO010000001.1, forward strand.
CCGAAGCCTTCAGCGAAGATCACCTTGTCCTTGTAGACCACACCGACGGCGATGCCAGGCACGCCGGTGCGCTCCATGGCCTTCTCGACGATGCCGGGCAGGGCCTCCTTCGCGCGGTCGATATCGGCTTCCGTGAACAGGGGCGGCACGGGGACGACGGGCGCTTCCAGCAGCTTCTTGCCGCCGGTCTCGTCCGCCTCAGCGGCTGGCGCTTCTTGCTGTTTGGAAGGCTCCGCCGTGGCCACAGCCGGCTGCAACAACCAGGCGGCGCTCAAGCCGGCGAGGGCGAGCGTGATGGCGCTGATGCGGGCCAGAGCAGGGTGGTGGGGCGCGGCGAGTGCGGGCATCGGAGGTCTCCAGACGTGACATCTCACGGGTCTCTAAGTGGCAGGCCATTGCCGGGACAGGGCGGCTTGCATGGGCTGCCCCGCTCACTGCCATGGTTCAGGTAAAGGCCAAGTGCACGCAAAGTGCATTGCGAGTGCACATGGTACGCATATCGAAGCCAGGTTGGGGGAAGACATGAGAGAGTTCTTCAGGCTGCTGGTCCACAAATACGGATGGGTGCACCTGTCGCTCGGCCTGTTGGGGAACACGGCCTTCTTCATCGGCAGCGTGATGTTCCTGCCGAGCTTTGCCAGCTGGAAGACCTTTGCCGTGTGGCTGTTCATCGGCGGCTCCTTCTTCATGCTGATCGGCGCCATCGGGCAGCTGCTGGTCAATGTGCTCGACGATACGCCCATCGCGCCCAAATTGGGGCAAGAGCGCGGCAAATAAGACGCTGAAAAGCCTCATTTTTTCTCGGAACCGCCGATTTGGCATCTGGGTTTATTCGCCGTCGAGGACGGGGATCGCCGGTGCGCCGCTCAGGCGTCCTGCCCGGCACCCCGAAACCCAACGTTCAGGGAGAAATGACGTGCTGAAACAAACTCTGGCTGCCATCGGGCTCACCCTTGCGGGGGCCGTGGCGGCGACTTCCGCCAGTGCCGGACAGGCGACGATCGCTGTGACCCCCGCCATTCAAACCGGTGCTGCGAGCGCCGATATGATCACGCCGGTCAAGCGCTGGCATCGGGACGATTGGCGCTACGACCGCTATCGCCATGGGCGGTATTATGATCGCCACGCGGATTACCGCTATCGGCATCACCATCATGATCGGTACGCCCCGCCGCCGGGTTGGCGCCGCTATTCCTATGCGCCCTATGGCTGGCGCGACCGCGGCTGCATCAATGTCGGGCCGGTCTGGTACTGCTCCTAAGAGATCAGCGTGCGAGGGAAGGAAGGGCTGCTGGACCCTGCGCCGGCGGCTCTTTCTTCGCTTGTGCGTCAGACCCGCGTCCCAACGCGGGACCGCGAGCAAGGCTCCTTTGAGCACTTCGCCAGTTTCATCGAGAAAGCGTGGTTCGGCTTAAGCGGATTCAAGCGCCTCCTCGCCATATTCCTGGTCTAGGTATTCCGCGTGCCGAGCTTGCCGAATGCCGAGGATCGAACCCTCGAGAGGATTAGACGTGTTGAAATATGTACTCGCCGCCGTGACGGTGGCGCTTTTCGCCTTCTCAGGCGCGCAAGCTGCGCCTCAGGCGAGCTCACTCAAGGTCACCCCCGCCGTCGCTTATGGCGATTCATCGGATCTGCTGGTGCAGGTGAAGAAGAAGCGGTACCGGAACTACAAGCATTACAAGCACAACAAGCGGTACAAGCACTATAAGCACGACCGGTATTATCATGACCGGCACTACCGGTATCGGTATGACCGGGATCGCCACTACCGCCATAATTACTATCGGCGTCCGCCGCCGGGCTGGAACCGCTATCACTACCGCCCCTATGGCTGGAGCCGCCGCGGCTGCATCGCCTTCGGTCCGGTGTGGTACTGCCCGTAAGCGTGCCCGCCAAGACGGATTAGACAGGGTCGCCGGTTCTGCCGGCGGCCCTTTTTTGTGCCGTTTCAGAAGATCGGGCTATTTCTTTGCGGGGCTTGAGATTCGCATCCGGGGGAAGAGCCGATGCAAACTTACGTGCTATGGGCGCTGTTCGGGATGCTGGGTTATTCCTTCATGACGCTGTTCGTGAAGCTGGCCGAACGAAGCGGCAGCGCGTCCACCTACATGGTGCTGATCGCGATCTGAGCTTGAGGCTGCGCGCGCGTTCGGGAACGGGAGGGCCGCGAAGCGGCTTTATCCGTCAAGGTCTGGACACAGCAAAGCGGTACGGTCCAGGCTGCAGAGCTTCTTTGAAGTCCCGCATCGAGAGACAGCAGCCGAGGCCCCCCGAATGCCCGATCTCACCAAGGTCAAAAGAGCGCTTGCCTATTTGCGTGAGGAGATCCCGGCGGAGGACATCTCCAAGAATGCCTCCGTCCAGCATCCGCACAACACGGCGCGCGTGGTCCCGGAGCGGCTGCCGCCGCAGACCGTGAAGGCGCTCTCTCAGCTGGAGCCATGGAAGGCGGTGACGGCGACGCTCCTCCAATGGGCGGGCATCGCCTTGGCGATTGCGCTCTGTACGCTCTACTGGCACTGGGCGCTCTATCTGATCGCGGTGATGTTCATCGGCGCGCGGCAGCATGCACTGCTGATCCTCGGCCATGACGCCTCCCATTACCGGACCCTGAAGTCACGCTGGCAGAACGATCTGTTCTCCAATCTCTTTATGATGTGGCCGACCTTCGCGTCGGTGGAGGCGTTCCGGAAATTCCACGCGACCCATCACCAGTACACAAACCTGCCCGACGATGGGAACCGGCATATCTGGTACACCCATGACGCGGCGGGAGAGCTGGCGCCGGACTGGCAGTTTCCCAAGAGTCGGTTCGGGCTCTTCATGGTGCTGCTGCGCCGGGGGCTGTTTCTCACCGGTCTGTTCTGGATCGTGCGCGGGCTGATCGGCTCGACGCTAGTGCCGTCGCCGGGCTGGATGCGCGCGACGCGGCTCGCCTTCTATGGCGGCACGGCGATCGCCCTGACCGTGTTCGGCGGCTGGACCGCCTTCCTGCTCTACTGGATCGTGCCGTTCTGCACCTGGCATATCGTGGCGCAATATGTGCGGCTGATCTGCGAGCATAGCGGCGTGGACGCGGATGAAGAGGAATACGCGATCACGCGGAGCACCATTCCGACGCTGATCGAGCGGATCTTCATCCTGCCCTGCAATGTCGGCTACCACATCGAGCATCACTGGTATCCCAGCGTGCCGTTCTACAATCTGCCGGCGCTGCATGAGGCGCTGATGGAGCGCCAGGGCTTCCGCGAGAACGCGGTGGTCACCAAGTCCGTGTTCGCCTCGCTCGGCGAATGTGTGGACCGGGCCGCTCACGGCGCTGCTACCCCTGCGGCGGAAACCGGGCGTTGAAGTCTTTCGTCGAGTTGACCTGCGGGTAGGGCGTGTCGGGCACCAGCACGTCGAGAAAGCTGCACAAGGGCTCCCAACCGTCTCCCGGCTGATAGATCAGCATCCGGTTCGGCGGCACCTCGGCGAGCACCGCTTCGGTGTGGGCCTCATAGGTCGCGATGGCGTGCTCCTTGCCGAGATCGCCGCCGAAGCTTCCCTCCACGACGATGGCGTCGATCATCTCCATATGAGCGCGGCGTTCGGCTGTGAGCGTCTCTGCTTCCCCGGTCTCCAGCATCTCGCGGAAATCGAGCATGCGCCGGAAGATGGTCGCTTCCGCACTCGCGTACCATTCGGCCGCAGGGCGCAGGCTATGGATCACCTTCGCGTCCGGATGGGCGGCAATCATCTCCCGCCAGACGAAGGCGGACGGCCAATCGACGGTGGCGCGATAGTCTTGAAGGATCCTGCGCCATTGATCCGTCTGGCCTTTCGCCACCTCCAGCCAGCGCCGGTCATGATCGGGATGCTCGCGGGTCTCGGCCATGTGGTAGCAGGGGCAGAAGCCGAGCTCTTCGAGGGCGAATTTCAGGGACAGGGTGCCCGTCCGCCCAAAGCCTGTGCCGATGACCTCAAGCATGGCGGGCTCACTCGACCGGCGTCAGAACGAAGGTCGTGACCCCATCCTTCATCTGCTTCGTCACGGTGAAGGTCTCGTCCACGGGAATCCTGACGATTCCCGTGCCGCCGCCGGTCGTCTCATAGGGGCTGTCGTCGGCCGCCTCGATCCGAAACATCACGCTGCAATCGGGCTTGCCTTCGATGGGGAGCGGCAGGGCCTTCCCCTTGATGTCGCCGCCGAAGGCCGGGTCCTCGGCGCTCTTCGTCGGGAAGCAGGTCTCAGCAATGCGATAGTGCTCGTCGGTGGCGATGTCGGCGTTGATGGTGCCCAAGGTGACGGTCTTGCCGTCCCGCTCGGAGAGAAGCGCCGCCGCTGCCGGGTTCTCCGGCTCGGCCATGGTGATGAATATCTCGCCGATCTTGGGCGCATCCTCGGCCAGGGCCGGCGGGGCTATCAGGATGAGGGCTGCGAGCAGCAGAATGGAGCGGGCGGCGGTCATGGTATTGGCCTTCGGGTTGGCTGGCGGTTTTCAAGGACACGCGACTCATTCAATGAGAAGCGGGCGAAGAAGGCAATGAATGCGAAGGAGACAAGCATGAGCGTGGCGCTGGACGAACGACAGGAGCAGCTTCCCGATCTCTTGGCGCCGGCTCTCGATATCGTCTTCGCAGGCGCGCAAGCCGGCGGGTGCTCGGCCAAGGCGGGCGCCTATTTCGCCGGGCGCGGCAACCAGTTCTGGCCGACGCTCTACGAGATCGGCCTGACGCCGCGGCTCTTCCAGCCCGAGGACTACAGGGAAGGACTCGATCTCGGCTTCGGCTTCACGGATCTGGTGAAGGTGGCCGGCGAGAAAGAGCGGAACGTGAAGCCCACGCCTGACGATCTCGCCGCGTTTGAGGCGAAGATGGAGAAGGTTGCCCCGCGCGCCATCGCCTTCACCTCAAAGGGCGCGGGCGCCTTCTGGCTGAAGCGGCCGGCGGCCAAGATCGACTACGGCTTGCAGGACGAGAAGGGGCCGGGCGGTGCTGCGCTCTTCGTGCTGCCGTCTCCCTCAGGTGCCGCCCGCAAGAGCTGGGATATTGCGCCTTGGCGGGAGCTGGCGGCATGGGTGAGGGGCTAGGCGGGATGTATAGTAAGAGCGTCTAACCCTTTATGCTGTTGCAGTATGGGTGCGTGACCTGACAATTATCGATGTCCCCTCGGCCACCCTCCCTTTTCGGAGTGATGTGATCGCAAGAGATCGCCTTGGCTAAGTCCAAGTATCCACCGCATAATTCGCACTTAGGAGCCGACTTAAGGCTTTCTCGAAGTGCAATAGCTGACTTGGTTTCGTCAGAAAACCCCACCGGTCCATCGATAAGTTTAAGTTCTGCAATTTTTCCTTTTAGTCCGAGAAGCTCAAGAATAATTGCGTCTGATATTTTCTTGTTTTCTCCGCACAACGCAGTCATTCCAGTAAGAAGATCTGATACTCTATGAATTCTCTGTCTGCTATTAACATTGGCTAAGGCTTGGTTTATTACTGATTTCCTCTTAACCAAGATAGTTTCTATGTTCTTTCTTACTTCTGTGAACTTTCTAAAAAAAGTAGAGTTATTGTTCCTAACTGCATCCGCCACCATTTTCACAGTTCCGAGAAATAGAAATCGGCTATGTCGACCCTTTTCATTGTAAAAGTAAACAGCTGGATGAAGGCCTAAACTTGATGGCGTAGTGCCTGTAATTTTCCTTATGACTTTTTTGGTGGAGCTCAAGGTCTTGTGCGTTAATGTCCCGTCTTCGTCGTTTTCAATATGGCTTATTGCCTTGTCTGGTTCTTCAAATCCATCGACTATCGCGAACGTGTCTATCAACATCTTTAAAGCATCTACGGGTGAAGATGTCCCGCCCAGCGGAAGATCTAATGTTTTGATTGGATTTGTTATCTCAGGTTCAAATAAAAGCCGATAAAGTTCTTCAGAATCTTCTTCTATTTGATTTATAATAGCTTCATCGAATTTAGACCAATATTTATGGCCTGTTCCCGCACGAACAATTGAGCGAGCGGCTATGGCGTAGGAAACTCCGCGATTTCTGAGAAGTAGTTCTTCCGTTTTATCGAGAGGTGTTCCTTGTGAATTTATCTTAAAGAATGATGTTTCGGCTACTTCTTGGGATCCTTGAATCCACTGTATCGGAATGGCCTTCGTAAATATTTTGCTTGCTAGAGATTTTTTTTCGAGATTGCTATCGCTGCTGTCTTCCCACACTGCAGCAAAGTCAGAGTAGCGACCCACGCTGCGCTCGACCATCCGACGTGTAGTTTTCGCTATTGCCTTTTGTTCTTCAGGAATTTCACCATTGTAGAAAGCATGCGATATGGCGCCGTCTCCATAGTCATTTTCGACCCATGCGCGAAGTGCACTAAGTCTGTGAGCGCCATCGATAACGAAGACGAAGGAGTCAGATTTCCAGAGGATCAATGATGGGATTAATTCCCCATGAGCGAAGCTAGATACTAACTCGACAACCTGACCTGGTCGCCAGTGGTTAGTTTCTCTCTGAAAGTCTGGTTTTCGGAGAATTTTTAGTATCGGGCTTTTGCTATCAAGGTGGGTTATCTGGAATTTATCGAATAAGTCGATTGAGGTGGATTCAGATTGTTGAGCGAAATCTGCCCGCTTAATCATTGCATCAAGGACAACCCGTTTTGCCATTCTGCCCCCCAATTTGGTTATCTGCTTATGCTAGCACTGCGGGTAGGGTAGGAGAATACCCGCGTGGCACTCCTCTTTAGGGTTTCCGACGGCGCAACGAGTTGGCTGACTTCACTCGCGGCTCCATGGGCTTTGCGGAGGCGTTGCTTCGTCCTATTTTCACAGGAACGATGATTGTGGAGGAGGCGCGAAGCATGACCAAGATCACCTATCACGTGGTCGAGCACGATGGCGGCTGGGCCTATAAGCTCGATGATGTCTATTCGGAGACGTTCCCGTCCCACGATGCGGCGCTGGGCGCGGCCAAGCGGGCGGCGGCGGAGCAGCAGCTCGGCGGCTCCACCACGGCGATCCAGTGGGAAGACGCCAACGGCAAGTGGCACGAGGAGCTGTCGCGCGGCGACGACCGGCCTCAGACCGAGGTCGAGGACGACACCTAGCAGCTGCCCAGTCTGCAGCGCGGATATCAGGGCCGGTGCGGCGATCCCGCAGCCGGCCCTTGTCATGTCTGGTGCTCTTACGCGTTCGCGCCGCCATCGACATCAAGGCTTGCGCCAGTGATGTAGCTCGCGGCCGGGCTCGCCAGGAAGACGACCGCGGCGGCCACCTCTTCCGGCCTGCCGTAGCGTCCCAGCGCGGTGAGCGCCCGCATGGCGTCGCCCATCCTGCCGTCGGCCGGGTTCATGTCGGTGTCGATGGGGCCGGGCTGGACATTGTTGACGGTGATGCCCTTGGGCCCAAAGTCGCGTGCCCAGCTTTGCGTATAGAGTTTCACCGCCGCCTTGCTCGCCGCGTAATCGGCGGTGCCGGTGAAGGGCGCGCGATCACCATAGATTGAGCCGATATTGATGATGCGGCCGCCCTCGCCCATGTGCTCCACGGCGGCATGAGCGGCGACGGCGACCCCATCGACATTGACGGCGAGGATGCGCCGGCGGTTGGCGTCTTTGTCGGTGGCGCTGCGGCCCGCGCCGACGCCGGCATTGTTCACTAGGATGTCCAGCCGGCCGAATTGCTCGGCGACCTGATCGACCAGATTCCGAACCGCTTCCGCGTCGCCCTGATCGGCCTGAAAGGTGGCGGCTCGCACGCCTTTGGCCTTTAGAGACTCGACCACGGCGTGAGCCTTTTCCTCGGAGCTCGAATAGGACAGGGCCACGTCGGCCCCTTCATCGGCGAAAGCTTCCGCGATCGCCGCGCCGATGCCGCGAGATCCGCCGGTCACCAGGGCGACTTTGCCTTCGAGGGTTTTGGCCATGAATGCTTCGCTCCTTTCGGGGCTCTTCTCTCGTTTCGATGCACAAGGTTGGTCTTGCCGCGCATATAGGAAGCGGTAACCGGTTTTGGCATGAGGGCGTTCCCAGCGAACCGTGACTCTCGCCTAAAGGTCCAAGCCGTGGCATGATTTCAGCTATGAAATTCGCGTCCTTCATCGCTGTCGCGCTTGTGAGCCTCTTCGGCGCCGCAACGGCACATGCCGAGACGAACTACGCGTCCGGTCAGCTCACCCCTTGCGTCAGCAAGGAGAAGGCGAAGGACTTCGCCACCGGTCCCGATTCTGGGCTCTCTGCGTGGGGCGCGGAGGTGGCCGGCGGGTTTGACCGCCAGAAGGCCATGGACGACTTCAAGAAGATGCAGGAAAGCCACGAGAAGCTGCTGGGCGATATGACCCCGGTGGCGGTCGCCACCTGCGCGCTCAATCTCGGGACGGACCTGTTCTATTCGATCCGCCTGCCCGCCGGCAGCCGCGACGATGCGGATAAGCTCTGCGCTAAGCTGAAGGATGGCGGCGTTCCCTGCATCGTGCGGAAGAATTAGCTCGCGCCTGCTTTGAGGCCATAGTGCCGCTTGCCCGTCATCGCCGCCCATGCTTCGTTACGCCCGGTTTTCGCAAGGGGGACGAGGATTGCAGCAAGACGCCGGCGCCAAAAAATCTGACAAGCAACTCAAGGCCATCCGCCGTCTGATCGAGACGATCGGCGATGCGCTGGAGATCGATGCGTCCGTCGAGCTCTGGGATGGGTCTACCGTGCCGCTTGGCCGGTCGGTCACGAGTCCCTTGCGCGTGACGATCGCAGCCCCCGGTGTGATCGCCTCGCTGCTGCGCCGCCCGACCCTGGACCGGCTGATCCGGCTTTATGCTAAGGGACGGATCGGGATCGAGGGCGGCACCCTGGTCGATTTCGGCGAGCAGCTGCAGGCTCAGAGTACGCGGGCGCGGCTGAAGCATCTCAGCAAGCTGGGCGTGGCGAAGATGCTGCTGCCCTTCCTGTTTGTGCCGGGCGACAAGCCGGAAGCGACCCGCGGTTACGAGGGCGACGATTCCGGCCACGGCCGCCAAAAGGAAGAGAACAAGGATTTCATCCAGTTCCACTACGACGTCTCGAACGATTTCTACCGGCTCTTCCTCGACCCGTGGATGCAGTATTCCTGCGCCTATTTCACGAGCTGGGAGGGCGGGGTCGATCAGGCGCAGGCCGACAAGATGGAGATGATCTGCCGGAAGCTGCGCCTGAAGCCGGGCGACCGGTTTCTCGATATCGGCTGCGGCTGGGGCGGGCTCGTCACTTATGCGGCGGAGAAGTACGGCGTGACCGCCCACGGCATCACGGTCTCGGAGCGGCAGCTCGATCAGGCGAAGACGCTGATCGCCGAGAAGGGCTTGGGCGACAAGGTGACGGTGGAGCTGAAGGACTACGCGGACCTCACGGGTGAGTACGACAAGATCGCTTCCATCGGCATGTACGAGCATATCGGGCTCGCCAATATCCCGGCCTATTTCGACAAGATGCGCAGCCTGCTCTCCGACGACGGGCTGTTCCTGAACCATGCCATTTCCCGGCGCGCCAAGAAGCGTGGCGGGCGGTTCGGTAAGCGCCCAGAGCACAAGGCGATCACCCGCTACATCTTCCCCGGCGGCGAGCTGGACGATATCGGCCATTCGGTGCAGGCCATGGAGCAGACCGGCTTCGAGGTGCAGGATGTGGAAGCCTGGCGGCGCCACTATGCGCGCACCACGAAGATCTGGTGCGAGCGGCTGACGGCGCGGCGCGATGAGGCGAACGAGATGGTGGGGCCGGAGCTCACCCGCATCTGGCTCGCCTATCTCGCCGGCGTGTCGCTCTCCTTCTCCCGGGGCTCCTTGCGCATCTATCAGACGCTTGCCAGCAAGCGGGCGCGGGCCGTGCCGGAGCTGCCGCCGACGCGCGCCGATCTCTATCGATAAGGCCGCACGGGACAAAGCCGAAGCAGCCGAGGAACCTGCCATGCTGACGATCTTCGAGACGGCCGATAAGGGGCTTGCGAGGCAAGAGGGAGAGCCTGCGCTCAACGACAAGGTCCTCTGGCTCGATCTCAACGATCCGACCGCCGACGAGACGCGGTGGGTCGAAGAGACGCTACAGGTCGATGTGCCGACCCGGGCGGAGCAGGCGGAGATCGAGGTCTCCAGCCGGCTTTACAAGCAGAACGGCACGGACGTGATGACCGCGACGGTGATGTATCAGGTGTTCCAGCCTCAGCCGGCGGTCACCATGATCACCTTCATGCTGACGGATAACCGGCTGATCACGCTCCGCTATGCGAACCCGCGGGCCTTCGAGATGTGCTTGGACCGGGCGCATTACGAGAGCACGCCGCCACGCAGCGGGGTGATCGTGCTGCTGTTGCTGCTCGAAGCGATCATCGACCGGACGGCTGATGCCATCGAGCGCATTCAGGGAGACGTGGACGCCCTGTCCCATACCATCTTCGAGATCCGGGGGCGGGCAGTGACCAAGCAGCGCCGCCTGGATGAGGTGCTGCAGTCGGTCGGCCAGCAGGGCGATCTCGCCTGGCGGGCCGGCGACAGCGTCCACTCCTTAGGCCGGCTAATGACCTACTTCGCCTACACGGCCAATGAGCGGAAGGTCGACAAGGTTCTGAGGACCCGCATCCGGACGGCCTCTCGCGACGTGACGTCGCTGTCGGACCACGTGAACTTCCTGACCGACAAGATCGTTTTCCTGCTGGATGCCGTGCTGGGCATGATCACCATCGAGCAGAACAATATCGCCAAGATATTCTCGGTTGCGGCGGTGATTTTTCTCCCGCCCACCATGATTGCGTCAATTTATGGGATGAATTTCGAACATATGCCGGAGCTCGATTGGTTTTTCGGTTACCCCTTCGCCTTGTGCCTCATGGTGATCTGCGCCCTAGGCTCCTATATCTACTGGAAGCGGAAGGGGTGGCTTTAGCACTGACGCGAGCACCTTTGATTTTTGGATTTTAAGAGAATGCGCTCCGTTTGCGGGTTTCGGCCCGCGGGGCGCAAAGAAAAAGGAGTTTCACGCATGACGATTCGTCGCTTCACACTTATGGCTTCCGCGGCTGCGCTTGCGGCTGCTTGGGCGATGCCGGCAGCGGCCGCCCCGGGAGCCGGCGTGTCCGTCCCCGCCGAGCGCGTCCAGAACGTGCAGAAGGTCGGCTGGTTCAGGAACCGCCGCGACGAGACCTATTACGTCGATGGCTCGGGCGAGCATGTCCGTGCGCCGGGCGCCGACGTGGACACCAACAGCCGCGGCACCCGCGTGCTTGCGCCGTTCGTCGATGTCGACACCCAGGGCAACGACGTTCGGGTGCGCGCGCCGTTCGTGAACATCATCCGCCCGAAGAATTGGGCCGACTAGTTCAGAGCCGACGCTTCATCGGTTTTCGGGAAGGGGCTCTCTGAGGAGGGCCCCTTTCTTTTGGGCATCGCATCTCTTTTTTCGCGCCGCATCCAAGCACTGGCTGCGGCGGAGTGCTGCGATTATGTCATTCCCGTTTTTTCCCGGGACGTGATAGCCAAGGGACAGACGACAAAGCGGCAAGCGAGGGAAGCCAAACGACATGCATAGTGAGGGTCTGCTTCAGATCGCGGTCTTTCTTGCAGCTGCGGCGTTCGCCGCGCCGCTCGGCCGCTGGCTGCAGATCAGCTCTGTGCTGGGATACCTGCTCGCCGGCGTTCTGATCGGGCCGTTCGGGCTCGGCCTCATCTATTCTCTCTACGACGTGGAGAACATCCTGAACTTCGCCGAGCTCGGCGTGGTGATGCTGCTGTTCCTGATCGGTCTGGAGCTGCGCCCGATCCGCCTGTGGTCCATGCGCTCGGCGATCTTCGGCTTGGGCGGCGCGCAGCTCTTCGCGACGGCGATCCTGCTCGGCGTGGCCGCTTTGCTGTTCGGGCTGGAGTTCAACGAGGCGATCTTCGTGGGGCTTGCGCTCTCCCTGTCCTCCACGGCCTTTGCCATCCAGATCCTCAACGAGAAGGGCGAGATGACCGCCCGCCACGGACGGCTCGGCTTCACGGTGCTGCTTTTCCAGGACCTGGCCGCCATCCCGCTGATCGCTCTCGTGCCGGTCTTCGCCTTCGGCGTGGGCGAAGGCTCAGGGATGGATCTGCAGGCCGCGGTGCTGGCCATCGGCACTATCATCGGCGTCGTGATCGTCGGCCGGTTCGTGCTGGCCCGGGTCTTCCGGCTGGTGGCGATGACCGATGTGCGCGAAGCCATGACGGCAACGGCGCTGCTCACGGTGGTCGGCGTCGCGCTGGTCATGGAGTCGGCGGGGCTGTCGGCGGCGCTCGGCGCGTTCATCGCCGGCGCGCTACTCGCCGATTCCGAATACCGCCATCAGATCGAAGCCGATATCGCGCCGTTCGAGGGGCTGCTGCTCGGCCTGTTCTTCCTCGCGGTCGGCATGACAGTCGACTTCAACATTCTCGCCGACCAGCCGGTCCTAATCTTCGGGATTGCGGTGGGGCTGATCGCGATCAAGGCGGCGGTGCTCTATTGCCTCGGGCGCTGGTGGGGGCTTTCGAACAGTCCTGCTCGCAGGCTGGGGCTGGTGCTGAGTCAGGGCGGTGAGTTCGGCTTCGTGCTGTTTCAGGCAGGCGCTGCCGATGGGGTGATCGATACGCCGCTCGGCAATCTTCTGACGCTGGCCGTCACGCTTTCCATGGCGGCCACACCGCTGCTCCTGCGGCTCGACGACATGATCCGTGGCTACTCCAGCGAGGAAGCGCCGGACTACGAAACGCCGCCGGAAGCGGATGGCCACGTGATCATCGCCGGGTTCGGCCGGTTTGGGCAGATCGTGGCGCGCGTGCTGCGCGCCCGGCAGATTCCCTTCACGGCGCTGGATATCAGCGTGACCCAAGTCGACTTCGTGCGCCGTTTCGGCAGCAATATCTATTACGGCGACGCGGCGCGACTCGACATCCTGCGCGCAGCCCAGGCGGACAAGGCGCGGGCCTTCGTGCTGGCCATCGACGATGTGGAAGCCTCGATCCGGGTCGCGGAAACGGTCCGTCAGAACTTTCCGGACCTCCCGATCTATGCGCGCGCCAGGAACCGGACCCATGTGCATCAGCTCATGGAGCTCGGTATCACCGATATCCAGCGCGAGACTTTCCTCTCCGCACTGGAACTGACGCGTGGCGTTCTAGCCGGGATCGGCTTGAGCTCGCGGGAGGTGAAGCGGCTTACCGAGACCTTCAAGGCTCATGACGAGCGGCGGCTCTACGACGACCGGAAATATTGGAGCGATGTCGAGAAGATGCGCGCCAATGTCATGTCCTCGGCGAAGGAGCTGGAGGAGCTGTTTGCCCAGGACATCCAAGATCTCGCCGACCAGGACGAGATCAACGATGAGAAGAAAGATGGGAAAGAATCAGCTTCGCGATCTCGGATTGATGCGTGAACGGGCTCATATGGCCGGCGCGCGGAATGATGGTCAGCTCCGCATCCGGTAGGGCGTCGGCGAGCATCTCCACCACGCTGCGGGCGGGAGCCCGGGTCTTTCCGCCGACGATCAACAGGGTCGGTGCTTCGACCTTAGCGTAATCCTCAAGGGTCGTTTCCGCCTCGATGGCCACTGTGAATTCCAACGCCACCTTCGGAATGGTCGCCGCGATGGCCCGCTTGAAGCGGTCCGGCGCCAGGAACCAGCGCAGCCGTCCGAGCCAGTAGCTCATGAAGGCCGCAGCGGCCCGGCGGTCGTCGCCGTCGGCCACGGCGGTGAGAACCCGCACGCCGAGACGATCGATCTCCTTCCATTCCGGCCGGTTCTCCTGACGCAGCAGGTGAAAGGAGACGGGCTCGATCAGGCAGAGGCTCTTGACCCGGTCGCCAAGACGGAGCGCCGCCTCTAAGGCGAGGGCCGCACCATAGGAATGGCCGACGAGATGAAGCGGGCCGTCGGCCTTCTCGGCGAGCTCAGTGAGAATGCGGACATCGCCGTCGATGGAGAAAGGGCGATGGACGGGCCAGGCGTCGGAGCGGCCATAGCCGATGAAGTCCGGCGCGATGAAATGCCAGTCATCATGGAGCTGATGGATCAGCGGCAGCCATTCCTTGTGGGAGGCGCTGGAGCAATGGCCGATCAGCACCGTAGGGCCCGCGCCTTCTTCCAGATAGGCGATCTTCAGATCGTCGAGCTGAAAGCTTTCCAGGTGCGGCGCGACCGCTTCTGTGGCCTCCGACTCCGACACGAGCAGCGGCCGGCTATTCGACCGAGGCCGGTTCGTACTGCTCGGCGGCTGCCTTCTGCACGGCTTTCTGGACCTTTTCGAAGGCGCGCACTTCGATCTGCCGGATACGCTCACGGCTGACGCCGAACTCACCGGAAAGCTCCTCCAGGGTGAGGGGATCCTCCGACAGCCGGCGCGCCTCGAAGACGCGGCGCTCGCGGTCGTTCAGACCTTCCAACGCCTGGACCAGCAGGTCGTGGCGGTTGCTCTTCTCCTCGGACTCGGCGAGCAGGGTCTCCTGGTCGGTGTTCTCGTCGACCAGCCAATCCATCCATTCGCCGCCGCCTTCCGCATCGTGGCGGATGGGTGCATTGAGAGAGGAGTCGCCGCCGAGGCGCCGGTTCATGGAAACTACGTCGTCCTCGGTCACGCCGAGGCTGGTGGCGATCTTCTTCACCTGATCGGGGCGCAGATCGCCTTCGTCGAGGGCGCGGAGCTGGCCCTTCATCTTGCGCAGATTGAAGAACAGCTTCTTCTGGGCGGCGGTGGTGCCCATCTTCACCAGGCTCCAGGAGCGCAGGATGTATTCCTGGATCGCAGCCCGGATCCACCACATGGCGTAGGTGGCGAGCCGGAAGCCTTTGTCGGGATCGAAGCGCTTCACCGCCTGCATCAGCCCGACATTGCCTTCGGAGATCACCTCGCCGGTGGGCAGGCCGTAGCCGCGATAGCCCATGGCGATACGCGCTACGAGGCGCAGGTGAGAGGTCACCAGCATATGGGCCGCGTCGCGGTCGCCATGCTCCTGCCAGCGCTTGGCGAGCATGAACTCCTGCTCCGGCTCGAGCATGGGGAACTGGCGGATCTCTTCGAGATACCGTGTCAGGCCGCCATGGGCCGAGACGCTGGGGAGCGCGCGGGTGGTCACGCTGCGCTGGGGCGCCGGGGTCTTCTCCGCAGGGCCGTCATCCTCATCCTCATCGTCATCGTCGGAGACCTCGTCGAACTCTTCGTCCAGTTCCTCTTCGAGTTCGGCGGAGGTCTCTTCCTCATCGGTCTCCGATTCCTCAGCCTCGGCACTTGCCTTCGCCTTGGTCTCCTCGGATTCAGCCGCAGCCGCCTTGGCGGTCTGCTTCTTCGTAGCCGCCGTGGTCTTCTTCGCGGCGGTCGACTTGCTCGCTGACGAGGACTTGGCAGTCGCCGGCTTCTTCGCCGTTGAAGATTTGGCCGTCGAAGATCTGGCCGTTGAAGATTTGGCGGCCGTAGATTTGGACGCAGCGGATTTCGCAGCGGTCTTCGTCGCAGGCGCTTTTTTTGTGGCCGTCGAATTCCTAGATGTCTTGCTGGCGGACTTGGTGCCGGTCTGCTTCTTCGCAGCCGGCTTGTCAGCCGTCGACGCCGCGGTCGCCGTCTTTGCGCTAGCCGACTTGGCGCGCGTGTCTTCGGTTGCTGACTCGGTCTTGGTGGAACGTGCGCGCTTGGCCTTCGATTCGGAAGCCTTCGCGCTCGACGCGGTTTTGCTTGCGCTGGCCGCTGCCTTCGTCCCTGCTTTTTCTGCAGCCATGAGAGCACTCTCCTTGCGGCCTACTCAGCCGCAATCCCGCCTCGCTCGCCCCCCGGCGGCACTAGCTATAAGGGGTTTTCCTCTAGTGTTAAAGACTACGACCTCTTCACGGTTCCTTGAAAGCCGTAATCAATTTGTCGAGATCGGCGGGGAGCTTGCTGTCGAAGGCGAGATATTGATCCGTGGTGGGATGCCGGAACGCGAGATGGGCGGCGTGGAGAGCCTGTCGATGGAGTCCCCCCGCGACGTCCGCGAGACGGTTAGGTAGTGTGCGGATCTTGGATTTAAACCCCTGCCCGTAAAGAGGGTCGCCTAGGAGCGGCGTGCCGAGATGGGCCATGTGAAGGCGCACTTGGTGGGTCCGCCCCGTCGCGAGGGTGCATTCCACCAAGCTGGCGAAGGGGGCGCCGCTCGTCTCGTCCGGCAGGGTGTACCGCTCGACCACGCGATAATGGGTCACAGCTTCGCGGGCGTCCGGGCGGTCCGGTTTCACCACGGCCATCTTGGTGCGATGGGTGGGGTGGCGGCCGATCGGAGCCGCGACGGTGCCGGCGGGTTTGGACGGTGAACCCCAGACGATCGCCAGGTAGCCCCGCTCCATATCGCCGGTCTTTCCATGGTCGGCGAACTGGGCGGCCAATGATCGATGGGCCACATCGGTCTTGGCGACGACCAGAAGCCCGCTCGTCTCTTTGTCGAGGCGATGGACGATGCCGGGCCGGGCCACCCCGCCGATGCCGGAGAGTTCTGAACCGCAATGGGCGAGCAGCGCATTCACCAGGGTACCGTCCTGGTTGCCGGCCCCGGGATGGACGACGAGGCCCGCCGGCTTATCGATGACGAGGAGCTGATCGTCCTCGTAGACGATGTCGAGCTCGATCTCTTGCGCCCTGAGGCCCGAGGGCTCGGGCGGGGGCAGGGTGAGTTCGAAGCGTTCGCCTTGTTTGACCCGGTATTTCGGGTCTCTTATCGTCTCGCCGCCGCGGCTGAGCTGGCCCTGCCGGATAAGGTCTTGGACCCGGGTCCGGCTGAGATCGGCGATCCGGGATGCGAGAAACCGGTCGAGCCGGTCGTTCTCGTCGGCGGCTTCGGCCTCAGCCTCCATAGTTTTTGGCGGTTCGGTCATGTCAGGCGATCGGCTTGTCTCGAATAGGGGGCGGGCCGGCAGAAGGAATAAGACGGATGACGAATCGCGGCGAGACGCCTCCCGATACTGATAACACGCCCATCGAAGGTTCGCCCTTCACGCCGCGCCAGGTCCGCATCCTGAAGATCGCGGTCATCGTCATGGGCGTGCTGCTGGTCGCCGGCTTCCTGCTGATCATCGCGACCATCGCTTTCCAGGCGACCCAGATGGGCGTCGAGGAAGATACGACGCCCGCCATCGAGCAGGCTTCCCCGCCGGCGGGTGAGCAGAAGACGCGCAAGGCGTTCGACGTCACCATCCCCGATGGCGCCGAGGTCGTGGATATGACCGTGGACGGCAACCGGCTGGTGCTCCATCTCAAAATCGCGGAAGGCGGTGATGTGCTGGTGATCGATTTGACGGACGGCAAGGTGATCTCGCGCATCGGGCTTCGCCCCGAATAGGCCTCGAGGCCCGCGGGCGCGACCCCTGAAATGGCCGGGAAGTTCACTTTTTAGAAGCCTCACCGTGCTATCCACAACCTAAGAGGGACGTTGCGGCGCGCACGCCCAGGCTGGCGCGGGTGCGCCGGCTTGCGTCCCCGTTAGCCCGCAATCCTCCAGCTTGGGCGGTCAAGTGATGAGCGAGCGCATCGAAGATTATGGCCTGATCGGCAACATGACGTCGGCCGCTCTGGTGAGCCGCGAAGGTTCGATCGACTGGCTCTGTCTGCCGCGCTTCGACTCGCCGGCTGTGTTCGCGCGGCTCTTGGGCGACGGCGAGAATGGCTTCTGGAAGATCGCGCCGAAGGGCAAGACGACATCGGTCACGCGCCGCTACCTGCCCGAGACGGCGGTGCTGGAGACACGGTTCGAGACCGAGAAGGGATGCGTCACGGTCACGGACTTCATGCCGCTTTGCCATGAGCCGGAGAAGGTCGACGTGGTGCGCATCGTCGAGGGCGTCTCCGGCGAGGTCGACATGACAATGGAGCTGTCCATTCGCTTCGGCTACGGCGAGGCGGTTCCGTGGGTGCAGCAGCGCGACTACGGCCTACATGCCGTGGCCGGACCCGACACGGTGGAGCTCCATACGGACCTGCCGCTGGAAGGTAAGAACATGCGGACCTTCGCCCATTTCAAGGTGAAGGCGGGGACAAGTGTTCCCATGACGCTGTCCTATCACCGGACCTTCCAGGTCCCGCAATTCGTGCCGGACCGCCAACAATGCCTGAACGAGACCGTCACTTTCTGGCGGAACTGGGTAAAGCGCGGCGATTTCAAACCGATCCCCGAGAAGTGGCGCTACGCCGTCATCCGCTCGATGATCACCTTGAAGCTCTGCACCTTCGCGCCGACGGGCGGGCTCGTGGCCGCGCCGACGACCTCGCTGCCGGAGACCCTCGGCGGGGGCCGCAACTGGGACTATCGCTTCTGCTGGCTGCGGGATTCGTCGCTCACCCTCTATGCGCTTTTGAACGGCGGCTATCGCGAGGAAGCGGCGGCCTGGCGTAAATGGCTGATGCGCGCCGTCGCCGGCGATCCGCGCCAGCTGCAGATCATGTACGGCATCGCGGGCGAACGCTCCCTGCCGGAATACGAGCTCGACTGGCTCGCCGGCTACGAGAAGAGCTCGCCGATCCGAGTGGGCAACGCGGCGGCGAAGCAGACCCAGCTCGATGTGTTCGGCGAGCTTCTCGACATG
Organism: Methyloligella solikamskensis; assembly: GCF_042676065.1. NCBI lineage: Bacteria > Pseudomonadati > Pseudomonadota > Alphaproteobacteria > Hyphomicrobiales > Hyphomicrobiaceae > Methyloligella > Methyloligella solikamskensis. Next base: position 1,149,124 of record NZ_JBHTJO010000001.1, read on the forward strand.
CTCCATGCGGCGCGCTGCGCCCAGTTGCCGCCCGAGGCGGAGGCCTGGGAGGTGGAGACGGTTCTCCTGGAGCATCTGGAAAAGAACTGGCAAGACCTGGGGCGCGGCATCTGGGAGGTGCGGGGCGATCCCCATGCCTTCACCCATTCGCGGATGATGTGCTGGGCAGCCTTCGACCGGGCCATCGAGAGCGCGCAGCGCTTCGACCTCAAAGGTCCGCTCGACCGCTGGCGGGAAATCCGGGACAAGATCCACGCGGAGATCTGCGAGAAGGGCTTCGACAAGGAGCTGAACAGCTTCGTGCAGTATTACGGCGGCAAGACCCTGGATGCGGCGCTTCTGCTGATGCCGCAGCTCGGTTTTCTGCCGGCGGACGATCCTCGGGTGCTCGGCACCATCGAGGCGATCGAGAAGAAGCTCCTGAAGGACGGCTTCGTGCTGCGCTATTCGACGGACAATGTGGACGACGGCGTGGGCGGCCGCGAAGGCGCGTTTCTCGCCTGCAGCTATTGGCTGGCCGATGCCTATACCCTGGCGGGCCGCAAGGAGGATGCCGAGGCGCTGTTCGACCGGCTGCTTTCGGTGCGCAACGATCTGGGGCTTCTGTCGGAAGAATACGATCCGGTTGCCAAGCGGCTGGTCGGGAATTTCCCGCAAGCCTTCTCCCATCTCGGACTGATCAACTCCGCCTATAACCTCTGCGAGAGGGGCGGACCGGCCCAGCAACGGGCGGGTAAGGACGGGCCGCCTGCGGATGGCCACGAATAGCGCTTGATCGGGGGTGGCCTAAGCCACTATAGGTGTCGCTTCCTGCATCGCAGGCCCTCGACGCCCCGTTCGTCTAGAGGCCTAGGACGCCGGCCTCTCACGCCGGAAACAGGGGTTCGATTCCCCTACGGGGCGCCATTTTCTCCCAGGGTTTTCTCCACTGCTTCTTTGCGATCCCTTGCGCACGTCTTTTCCGTGCGGGGGCGGCATCGCCCGCGTCTGGCGGCAGAGTGAGATCGAGCCGGCGAGCTAGAGTCTTCCCGCTATACGGATGCCCGGGCCGACCCAGCGGCGTCCTCGTCCGCAGATCTCTGTGGGGAGGCAGTGGCGATGCGCTGGCGATACTCTTGGGGGCTCATGCCGGTGGCGTTGCGGAAGGCGCGGGCGAAATGCGCCGAATCCGAATAGCCGAGCGCTTCGGAAATTGCAGTGACGGTCGCGTCCGTATTGCGTAGCAGCTCCGAGGCGCGCTTGTTTCGCATGGCATTGGAGAGGCTGCGGAAGTCGGTTCCTTCCCGGTTGAGCTCGCGCTGCAGGGTCCGAACGCTCGTATTGATCGATCGTGCAGCGCTCTCGATGGAGACCTGGCCCGCCAGAACCTGAGACCATATCTGCTGAAGAACGATGTCTTGCAGCCCGGTCAGGTTGAGGCACTCAACGCGCGCCCGCGCGAGATCTTCCGGTGTGATCAGCCTACGGGCGGCGTGATGTGCGGGGCCGTTGTTCAGCCGGTGGGACTCCACACAGACCGAAACGGTCGGTGCATCGAACACGACCGGGCACTGAAAAATGTCCTCGAAAATCTCCGGATGGCGCGGTTTCGGGATGTCGAGCTCGATGCGGACCGGACGCCAGTGACTGGGCAGGAACATCCTGCAGATGCTGAGGACTGCGCCGGCCGAGCCGCAAGCGACGTGCTGATATCCCGGCTGTCCCTTCGCAGCGCTGGCGTAGCTCACGCGCGCAACGTCATCGGCGACCACGACCGAGAACACATCCCCTTTGCTATGAAATCCGACCGTCGCGATTGCTCGCTGCAGTGCCTCGCCGAGCGTGACGGCCCCGAGGATATATTCTCCCCAGCAGCCGTAATTCGCGATGGACAGGAACGGGGCCACCGTCAGACCGAAGAATTCTTCGCCGGCGAGTTTTGCGACGGCTTCCCCGAAGGTGGTCATGGTGATGTGGGGGATGAAGCAATCCTGATCCTCGATCGCTTCGATATCCAGGAGGGCGGCTTGGTTGGCGCGCCGGAGCACGCTTTCGCCGAATGCGTCGCGGACGAAAGCAGGGATGCCCGCCAACGCTGCCACACAGAGCAGGGACGTCGAGCCCAGCGGCGATACGGTCGAAAGTTTCCTGGCCGTTGGCGCAAAATGGCTGGTCGGCTGCATCCGCTCATGGTCCCTAGCCACCGCAGCACAACCGCTGGTTCCACGACGGAAGCAAGATTCCATTCCCGTCGAGCGTGCTGCTTTGCACCAATAATCTAGATCAGGGAGTGCCCAATGACTAGCAGAGTCCAAGTCGGCGTTGCCGTCGTGGCTGCCTTCACCGTCGCTCTTCTCGGGATAGCAGCATCTATGGCCGCCGAGACCAAGAAAGCCGATTTTCTGTTTGTCCAGAGTGCCGACAGCATGAGTTTCGACCCCGACTCTAAGAGACTTACGCTCAAGGGGGTTAGCCCGGTGACAGTATTTTTCACCGATCGTCCAGAGCGTATTGCGGGTAATATGAAGACGACCAGGTTCGTGCCGTTCTGGAGTGAGGGGGACGACAGCTTCAAGTCCGACCCGCCCAACGCCGATGTCTCCATCCTGGAGGGTAATGAGCTGAAGCAGACTGTGGTTGAGCTGCAGGATCCGACGCTCGATGGCGACAACCTCAGCTATACGGTCAAGGTGATCAAAGGCGAGATGCCGGAAGCCGGGACGGAAGTCGCGGTGTTCATCGACATCATCGGCCGGCCCCTGACGCCCCTGTCCTATGCAGGCGTCGCCCGCCGTACCTACCGCCGCGCCGTCTTGTACTAGGCCATGCCACCAACAGGAGGAAACGTCATGCTTGGTATCGACTACACATTCCGGGCGCTCCGAAACGCGGTCGCGCCCGCCGTCATTGCGGTCGCCATCATCTCAGGCGCCATGACCGTCACCCCGGCGAAGGCCCTGACCCAGGACGACGCCAACGCCATTGCGACGGAAGCCTATCTCTATCTCTATTCCCTCGTGACCATGGACCTGACCCGTCTGCAGTCGACGAATGTCGACAAGGTCGGCGACTTCAAGGGACCGGCAAACGTGTTCGTGAACGTTCCTGCCTATCCCACAGCCGAGATGAAAACCGTGGTGCGGCCGAACTTCGACACGCTGTATTCGTCTGCGTGGCTGGATCTCACCGATGGGCCGCTGGTCGTTTCGGTGCCCGATACGGGCGGGCGCTATTATCTAATGCCCATTCTCGACATGTGGACCGACGTGTTCGTCTCGCCGGGCTGGCGGACCACGGGGACGGGCGCGCAGACCTATCTGATTGCGCCGCCCGGCTGGCGGCCCGATCTGCGAGACAACCTGGCCGAGAAGCTGGAACTGCCGGAAGGGACTCTGCGTATCGATGCGCCGACGCCCTACGCTTGGATCATCGGCCGCATCAAGACCGACGGTCCTTCGGACTACGACGCCGTCCACAAGATCCAAGACGCGTTGACGCTGAAGCCTCTGTCCGAGATGCGCAATAAGGACTGGAAGCCCAGCCCGGCGAAGATCGATCCCGACGTCGACATGAAGACCCCGCCGAAGATCCAGGTCGACACGATGTCCGGCGATGCTTTCTTCACCTACGCAGCCGAGCTGCTGAAGCTGCATCCGCCGCACTTCACCGATCAGGCGATCCTGTCTCGCATGGAGCGTCTCGGTATCGAGCGGGGCGAGAGCTTCGACTTCGAGGACGCCGATCCCGTGGTCAAGAAGGCTATCGAGCAAGCGCCGAAAGCGGCCCAAGAGCTGATGGCTTGGAAGACTCCGCGGCTGGCCGAGGTCGAGAACCAGTGGTCGATGAACACCGATACGATGGGCGTCTATGGGAACTACTATCTCAAGCGCGCCATCGTCACCCAGGTCGGTCTGGGTGCAAATCAGCCGGAAGATGCCATCTATCCGCTGAACATCGGCGACAAGGATGGCAAGCCGCTCGACGGCGCCAATAATTACACCATCCATTTCGACAAGGACGAAATCCCGCCTGCGGACGCCTTCTGGTCCATCACGCTCTATGGCCCGAAGGGGTATCAGGTCGAGAATTCACTTAACCGGTTCGCGGTTTCCAGCTGGATGCCGTTTGCGTTCAACGAGGACGGCTCTCTCGACCTGTACTTCCAGAACGAGAGTCCGGGCAAGGACAAGGAAGCGAACTGGCTGCCGGCACCGAAAGGGCCGTTCAACCTGACCATGCGCCTCTATGCACCGAAATCGGCGGCGCTGACGGGCAAGTGGAATCCTCCGCCAGTGACCAAGGCCGAATAGCCTGCAATGACGACGGGGTGCTGCTTTGAAACAGGCAGCACCCCATTTTGCTCTTGTCTCTATCTCGGCGAAGAAGAAAGTCGATTTGATCGCCTGGGGGCTGGAGATGGATCAGAAGCTAACCGAGCTGCGGGAGCGATGGCGCGATCCAACGCTGACCGCGCTCACCATCATGCTCTGCTTGCTGCTCTTCGTGCTCGCACCGCTGCGCGCGGAGCGGATCCCGGGCGCACAAGAAGCGGGATTCGCGCTTGTCGCCGTGTTGACGGGCGCGGTGCTTCTCCTGACAGGAAAGCGCTATGCGATCTGGGCCCTGATTGCCGCCATCCTGCTCGCAGGCTTCGCGGCGATCCACCGGCTCATACAGCCCTCCATGCTGGACGTGTATCTCGATGCCGCTGCGTGGCTGCTCCTGAGCCTCGCGCTGATTTTGGAGGTCGGGCGCACGGTGTTCGGCCCGGGGCGGGTGACCTATCACCGGGTCGTCGGCGCGGTTCTGCTCTACCTGGCGGTGGGGCTCGGCTTCGCGGCCGTCTTTGCCTTCATCGGGGCTGCGTCGGACAAGGCGTTCTCGGGCTTCGTCGTGAGCGACAGCGCGAACCTCGCCGACGTGCTGATTTATTTCAGCTTCGGTGCGTTGACGGGGATTGGGTCCGGCGACATCACCGCGCTGCACCCGATCGCGCGCAGCATCGTGCTCCTGGAAGCCATGTTCGGACAGCTCTATCCAGCCACCCTGCTGGCGCGGATCGTGACGCTTGAGATCGAGGATAGGCGGATCTAGGCGTTCGCGCGGACGATTTGCAAAGGGCGCCCATCGAGGCGTCACCTCAAACTCCGTCCGACAATTCGGTAATATCCCGAACGGGGTAGAGCGCTTCATTGCGTTCTCGGAAGCGCGCGAAGCCGGTCTATCGCATTCAAACTGAACGGTTTTTCCCATTGCGGTCTCGTTGAGATCCGTGGCGGACGGGTTCGGCCTGCGGCTTGCCCTCGGATTCGCGGTTTGAGACGATCCCGCCCGGAAGGGCACCCTCAAACGCGAAGGATTTGTTTGAATGACGGTGCAAGACACGGCGGAGATCATCGATGGGAATGCGATCGCGGCGAAGATCCGCGGCGGGCTGAAGGCGCGGGTCGACAAGCTCGTGGCGGCGGCTGGGTGGCGGCCGACACTTGCGGTGATCCGAGTCGGCGAGGATCCCGCCTCGATCGTCTATGTCGGGCGCAAGGTGCGCGCCTGCGAAGAGGCAGGGATCGATTCTCGGCAATACGTCTTTCCCGAAGACGTCAGCCAGGCGGAGGTGATCGCCACGGTGCGGGAGCTTTCTTCGGCGCCGGACGTCCACGGCATTTTGGTGCAGCTGCCCCTGCCGGAGCATATCGCCTTGGCGCCGGTGCTCGGCGCGATCAGCGTGGAGAAGGATGTCGACGGCTTCCATCTCTACAATGTCGGCGGGCTGGTGATCGGCGATACCGTCTTTCCGCCCTGCACGCCCCATGGCGTCATGCTGCTGCTGGATGCGGCAGGCGTCGACGTTTCCGGCAAGAACGCCGTGGTCGTGGGGGCCAGCAACATCGTGGGCAAACCCATGGCGCTGATGCTGATGCAGCGGGAGGCAACGGTCTCCATCTGCCACATCAAGACCCGCGACCTCGCCCAGTACACCATCCTGGCCGACATCCTCATCCTCGCGGCCGGCTGCCCGAACCTCGTGGTCGGGCCCATGGTGAAGCGCGGGGCCGTAGTGGTCGATGTGGGTATCAACCGTCTGCCCGATGGCAGGCTGGTGGGGGATTGCGACTTCGACACCGTGAAGGAGCGGGCGTCATTGCTGACGCCGGTGCCCGGCGGCGTCGGCCCCATGACCGTCACCATGCTGTTGGCCAATACGGTGAAGTCGGCAGAGCGTCATTTTCAGCGGGAAAAGGGACAGGCGGAGACGGTCGGCGAGCCCGAGCCGGCATAGGTCCGGGTTAGGCGTAGCCAGCGCCGCTACGCCAGATCTGGCTCCGACATGTGGATCTTGCCGTAGATGCCGCGGGAGAGGTTGAAGGCGCCGAAGGCGGCGAGGCCGAGGGCTGTGAGACCGAGCAGGATCCAACCATAGGGCTGCTCCTGCAGGCTGCGCAGGGCGCCGCCCAGCCCTTCGGCGTTGGACGGGTCGGACTGGTAGCCGGCGACCATGAGAAAGATCCCGATCAGCACGAAGACGATGCTGCGCGCGGCGTAACCCACTGTGCCCAGTGTGCCGAGCCAGGCGCTCGGCTCGCCGCGGAGGTCCTCGCTGAAATCTTCGTTGAAGGCTTTCCAGGCATAGCGCACGCCCACGCCTGCGATGGTGATTCCGGCGGCCGCCACCAGCCATGGGCCGAAGGGTTGGCTTAGGAGCCAGGCGGTCCAGCCCTTTGCGCCGGAATCGCCGCTGCCGCCGCTGGCAAACCCAAGGGCGAGGGTGATCGCCCACCAGCCCAGGCCGAAATAGACCAGGCCGCTGACGACGCAAATGGCGCGCTTGGTGACGGCCTTGGAGCCCGACATGTCGCCGCAATCGGCATCGGTGGTGGCCTGCAGGATGCGCCAGGCGGCGAAGAAGAGAAGCCCCACACCGACGATCCCTAGAAACACCCAGCCCATGGGCTGGGACAGGAAGGATTGCAGCGCGCCCTTGCTGCCGGTCACGTCGCCGCCGCTCCCCATAGCGGCAAGCGCGGCGAGCCCACCGACCATCAGATAGGTGAGACCGCGGGCGCTATAGCCGAGCCGCGCCATGGTCTCCAGCATGTTGCTTGGTTTCGCGTCCGAAGCGTCCATGAAGTCGTTGCCTCCCTCGGGCCGCTCGTGAAATGGCGGCCGTCAGCGAAAACAACCATGGCGTCAGGGGCAGGGTTCCGTTTGGCGCTCGTCTAGTGGCCGGTGCCGAAGATCAGGGCGATGGCCGTACCGGCGAACAGCACGCCAAAGGAGATAAGCGTCATCACCCAGACGGGCGGTTCGGGATGATGGATCACGGAGCCCGTCTCGGCCGCCATCTTCATCTTCTTCTGCATGTCGGCATCGGATGACATATCCATGCCCTCCATCGCCGGATCCTTCCTGCGCACGGTCATCATGCCGTGCTTCAGGTGGTGGACGACCAGCCAGTAGTTCATGGGGTAGGCGGCCAGCGCGCCGACCATGAGGGCCAGGGACATGCGGAACCAGAAGAGCGGCTCGGCCGGATTGTGGGAGGCTTCGTCGCCTGCGAAGGCGAGGGCCGAGACCGGAAACATGCCGCCCATGAGGCAATTCATGGAGAGCAGCTCTGAGGTGAAGGTGCCCTTCATGGCCTGCCAGTAGGAGCCGAACATGCCGCCCATGAAGAGCGCCTGGAAGATGGTCCAGCCGAAGGCGAAGCCCAGCATGTACTCCAGCACCATGTCGGCGGCCATGGGGAGCGCGACCAACGCCCCGATGACAGCGCCGACCAGGATGCCGATCCCGTCGCCGGCGGCGCAATGCATGGTGGAGCCGAGCGCTTGGCGCCAACGGGCGGCGACGTATTTCTCGTGCAGGCCGGGCAGGGGCTCCCGGCAGCCCAGCACGTAGAGGAAGGCGCCGAAGGGGCCGGAATAGACGGTGAAGAGGACGAAGGCCCATTTCATCACCGGTTTCTCCGGCGTGGTGCGGATGTCGATGGCGACGAACACGACCGAAAGCGCCGTCAGGATGAACCAGAGCAGCATGACGCCGTCGATAAGCATGAAACGTCCCCTCGGTGCCGCCCGCTTTCGGGGCCGAAGGGAAGAAGACTAGCGCAATTATGTTGCTGCAACCTTGCGGTGTGAGACTGCGCCTAGTCCTTCAGCTGGATCCAGACGGGGGCGTGGTCGGACGACTTCTCCCAGCTTCGCGCGTCCCGGTCGACGCCGGCGGCTTTGAGGCGCTTGGCGAGGGCGGGGCTCAGGAGAAAGTGGTCAATGCGAAGACCGGCATCGCGCTGAAACGCGTTCCGCCAGTATTTCCAGAAGGTGTAGATGCGCTCTTTCGGGTGGAGCTTCCTGATGGCGTCGGTCCAGCCTTGGTCGCGCAAGTTCGCAAACGCTTCGCGCACCTCGGGCCGGAAGAGGGCGTCGTCCTCCCAGCGTTCCGGCGCGTAGACGTCGAGCTCGGTCGGCATGACGTTGAAGTCACCGGCGAGCACGACTGGTGCGCCGGACTCCAGCAAGTCCTTGGCGTGGGCTGTCAGCCGCTCGAACCATTTCAGCTTGTAGTCGAATTTCGGCCCCGGTGCCGGGTTGCCGTTGGGCAGATAGAGGCAGGCGACGAGGATGCCGTCGATGGCCGCCTCGATATAGCGGCTCTGATCGTCTTTGGGATCGCCGGGAAGCGCGCGTGCGGTCTCCACCGGTTCAGCGCCACGGCTCAGGATCGCGACGCCGTTCCAGCGCGGCTGTCCGTACCAGATGGCGTGATAGCCGGCCTTTTCAATGGCCTCCTCCGGGAACTTGTCCTGGGGCGCCTTCAGCTCCTGCAGGCAGACGATGTTGGGCTTTGATTCCTTCAGCCAGCGGAGCAGGATCGGGAGCCGCCCATTGATGCCGTTGACGTTGAAGGTGGCGATCTTCATTCGGCCTTGGGCGAGGGCTTGTTGTCTTTGCCGTCCTTCGCCGTGTCCGCTTCCGGCCAGGGCAGGATGGGGACGACGCTCACCGCGTTGGCCGGCGAGCCGTCGATGATCTTCGAGCTCACCGCGAGATAGACGATCGAGTTATGGGCGACGTCGGGGATGCGGTAGATGCGCGTCTTCTTGAAGAAGATGCTGGTCTTCGAGGTGAAGGCCTGCTCGCGCTCCGGCAGCTTGGAGATGTCGACATCGATGGGGCCGAGCTGGCGGCAGGCGACGGAGAAGTTGGACGGGTCCTCGTTGAGGCCGAAGGGCTGGCCCCAGCCGCCTTTGCGAGCTTGCGAGATGAAGCAGGCGACGCCCGGCACATCCGGGTCCTCGAAGCTGGAGACGCAGACCTTGTCATCGGGCGAGAAGAACCGCCAGGTGGTGTCGACGCATTCGAGATCGTCGGCCCGGGCATGGCCGGCCGCCAACAGGGTGCAGATCAGGCTTGCGCAAAACGCGACCGCAACACCGAGACGTTTCATTCTTTCCTCCTCGCTCACTTCCGCGCCTCGGAGGTAAGGCCGAAGCCGGATGGCGGCAATAAAAAAGGCCGGCGCGCATCAAACGCACCGGCCTTTGTCGTTTCTGGTCCGATCCTTACTGCGCTTGGGCAGAGCGGATCAGCGGGGTGATCCGCCGGACCGTCACGCGGCGGTTGCGCCGTTCAGGCCCTTCGGTCGGCACCTCCAGATACTCCTCGCCATAGCCTTGGGTCACCAGGTTCTCCGGCGGGATGCCGTAATAGTCGGAGAGCACGATGGCCACCGACTCGGCCCGCCGGTCGGATAGGGCAAGGTTGTAGAGATCGGGTCCCGTGGCGTCCGTGTGGCCTTCGATCATGAAGACCTCGTCCGGGTTCTCCTCCAGGATCTCGTTGAGGATATCGGCGAGATATTCGATCTCCGGCACCTGGCTCTCCTCGATCACGGAGGAGTCCGTGTCGAAGGTCACGGTGCTGATATCGACCCGCGGCATGCGCTCGCGGATGCGCGGATATTCCCGCACCTCCTCGAGCGTATAGGTCCGGGGCAGGCGCTCCACGGGCTGGGCCATGAGGGCGTCGTAGATCCGGTCGCGAGACGCGTCGCCGTAATCCACCACGTACTGGTCGCGCGGGCCGGCATACTGCACGGGGCCAAGCACGACCGGCGGGGGCGGACCGCGACGGACGTCGTCGATCAGGATGATCTCCTGGCCGTTGGGATAGCGGCGCGTCCGGGTCAGGATATAGCCGTCGGGGGCGCGCACGGTGATGATCTCCGTGCCGTCGGGCCGGCGATAGATCTCGCGGGTCCGGCCGCCGGACAGGCGCTCCGTGTAGCCGTCGCCATAGACGTTAAAGCGCTCCCGGTCGTTGCCGTAGACATAGACCCGGCCGTCATCCTCGACGAACTGGCGCTGGCCGTTGTCGAACAGGACGGGTGCGGTCGCACCGATCACCGCACCGATGGCGAGACCCGTCAGCATGTCCTTGCTGGAGAACTCATCCCGGTCCGGACCGCGGCGATAGCGATGGTCATCACGGTGCCAGTCCCTCCGATAGTCGCTGTAGCGCGGGGGATGACGTTTGTCCCGGTCACGGTGCCGCCGTTCGACCTCGCGGCGGTCGCGATCCCGGTCGCCCGTGCGCGAGCCCTGACGATTGCGATCGCCATCCCGGGTTCCGGTGCGAGATCCGTCACGGGATCCATCGCGAGTCCCCTGACGCGTGCGGTCGCCATCGCGGCTTCCGTCACGGCTGCGCTGGGGGCTGATGGATTGCTGCTGGGTCGCGGAAGGCTTGCTCTGCTGCCTCTGCTGCGTCCTCTGAGCGTCCTTCGCGGCCGGCTTCTGGCCGGCCTTCTTCGGCTGGGACTTGTTCGGCTGAGACTCGGCGTCCGGCTTCACCGGCGCGGGCGCAGGTTCAGCGGTCTCCGCCTCGGGCTTCTCCGGCGCGGGCTTGGGCTCTTCCTTAGCCGGCTCGGGAATAGGTTCGGGCTTCGGCTCAGGCTCAGGCTTGGGCTCTTCTTTGACCGGCTCGGGAATAGGCTCGGGCTTCGGTTCAGGCTTGGGCTCTTCCTTGGCCGGCTCCGGAATAGGGGCAGGTTCAGGCTTGGCGTCTTCAGTAGCCGGAGCCAATGAGGGCGCCACCTGCTGCACGGAGCGCTGGGGCTTTGGTACAGGCTTCGGTTTGGGTTTTGCCTCGGCCTTCGGCTTTGGAGCCGGCTTGGGCTTTGGTTTGACCTCTGCCTTCGGCTTCGGAGCCGGTTTCGGCTTGGCTTCCGCCTTGGACTTCGGGGCCGGCTGGGGCTTTGGCTTCGCCTGCGCCTTGGGCTTGGGAGCCGGCTGAGGCTTCTGCTTTGCCTGAGGCTTGGCTTGCGGCTTGGGGGCCGGCTGTGGCTTATCGGCCTTCTTCTTCGGCTGGCTCTGCTGGTTCAGCTTTTTCCTGGCCTCGGCAGGGTCGCCATCGAGCTGGGCAAGGCGCAGCAGATCGTCACGGCGCACATCGTCATTTCTGGTCGCGGCGATCCCTCCGGCAGCAAGCGCTGCAGGGGCGAGCAACAGGCTCGCGAAGGCCACGAGAGATAGTCTCATGAAATACATGGGGTTTCCTCATTGGGGGGCGTAACCCTCGGCAAATGCCCCCGATCGAGCCGGTGAGTCTTTGCACCGGACTTTGACTAAAATTCGAGTGAGGCGGGGAAGGTTCCTGAGTTTTCAGGACAATGCGGTCTCAGACCCAAGAATGGCCGGGCTTAGCCCTGCTCGCTGCCGACAGGCTCCGGGGCCTCAGCCTTGTGCCGATTGCCGGCCCCTGGCCTTTTGCCTGATGTCGCCGATTCCACGGTCTTGCCGCGGCGTGCGGCCATGCGCTCGGACAAGGAGCTGGGCTTGCCCTTCGAGTCGCCCGTGGAACCGCTCTCCGACTGGTTTTGAGCTTCGCCGTTGGCGGCTGGCTTTTCGGAAGAAACCTTATCGGCGGATTTCCTGTCTGCGGAGGTCTTCTTATCCCCGGAAGTGTTCTTGTCGGCAGACGCTTTGGGCTGGCCGGCCAGCTTCTCCCGCAGGCGGCTTCCGAATCCGGATTTTTCGGCACTGGGAGCGCGCTCGGGGTCTGCCTTGAGCTCAGGGGAAGGCTGTGCGGATGCCTGGTCCGGCGCCGGTGCATTCTCCTGCGCAGGCGAGAGGGCAGGGGCTTCCTGCTCGAAGGCTTCCGAGGCGGCGCGGTATTCTTCGATGCCTTCCGGCGGCTCCTCAGGGATCAGCTCAGGGAGAGGCGCATCCTCGCCTTGTGCGGCGCGCAGGATCTGCATGGACAGGTTCCGCATCTCCTCGCGGAGCAGATAGTTCTCGCTGTCGAAGTGGCGGGCCATGGCCAGCTCTTCCTCCAGCGCCGACAGCCGCGCCAGGAGAACCCGGTTTTCCTTGGCGAGCGCCGTGTCGGAACGGCCGAAGAGACCTCGGACCGGAGATTCCCCCGATTCCAGCGCGGCGCGAAGATTCCGGATGTCTTCGGCCTGGCGCTTCACCGTCGCTTGGGCGGCGCGCAACGCTTCCCTGTCGCGGGCGTAGCGGAAGCGCAGCTCCTCGTCGGTCTTCTTGATATCGGCCATCGCCTCACGGGCGGTCTGAAGCTCCTCCTCCATCTGGGGGAGGCCGCGGCTCAGGGTTTGCTCCAGCGCCTGCTTGGCGCTTTCCGTCTCGTCCAGCTTGGCCTTCAGCTCGGACAGCTCGCCTTCGAGCTCGTTGATACGCACCCGTCGCTTGCTGGTTTCCACCAGTTCGCGGACCGCCTTCGCCTTGGCCTTCTCAAGTTCGGTTTCGAGCTGGCGCAGCTCGGTCGCGAACTCGGCCCGCTGGCGGTCCTTGTCGGCCTGAATCTCGGCCGAGGTCATGGGGAGGGTGTCTTCGAGCTGACGCCGCGTGATGCGGGCGGCCCGATTCCATAACGCAGGCACGAAGAGCACCGCGATCAGGCCGGCGAGGAAGAAGCCCAACGCCCCATATAGTATCGCTTCGATCATCGGGCCATGCACTCCCACATGGGGGATGTTTTACCTCAGGCGGTCTCGGGCTGGCGAGGCTGACCCGCGCCGCAAATCCGCGGGCCGCACCTGCTTCATTACCGCCAATCTAGAACGGATTCCAGGTGGGTTGGCGGGTATATTTCAGATAGCCGATATTCGCCCCCAACCTGAGGCCGACGCCCGACCGGATCGGCGCGAGCACGATGTTGTCCTTGGTCAGGAAGGTGATGCCCACACCGCCGATGAGATAGGCGGAGCCGTCGACGCCGGCGAACTTCTGATAGATCTGGTTGGGATCGCGCAGGTCATAGACCAGCACCATGGTCTTGGAGCCCTCGCCGCCGAAATCGTACCCGACGGACGGTCCTTGCCAGAACACCTGATGGGCGCCCGCATCCTTGGTGTAGAGGGTGCCTTCGCCATAGCGCAGGCCCGCGACGAAGGCGCCGCCCGCCTCTTCGCCAAGGATATAGCCGTTAGGCCGGCCGCGGCTCTTGAAGGCGTATTCGATGACCTTGGCGAGGTCGTGGGAGACGGTTCCGAAGAAGCGGTGGCCGGCCTCGGTGATCTCGCTGACGGAGAAGCCGTCATCCTGCGCCTCCGGCGGCACGTAATTTTGCTGAGGACCGCTAGGCGGCACGGGTTCATAGGGACGGCCCGGCCCGTCGTCATAGCTTCGGCCGTAGGTGTCGTTGTTGTTGTAGGTGTTGCCCTGATCGTAGCTGTTGCCGCCCTGGTAGGTATCGCCACCCTGATAGGTGTTGCCGCCTTGGTACGTGTTCTGATCCGGGTAGGTGTCGTAGCCGCGGTCGTAGCCTTGCTCCTGCTCGGGGCTGGGCTGTCCGTAGGCGCGGGGCGTGGCGCCCTGGCTCGGGTCGATATTGGTCGGCCCGCCGGCCTGGGCCAGACGCAGCGGCGACTGGGCGCCCGGCGCAGTCTGCGCCTGGATCTGCGACGGCAGCGGCAACAGCATCAGTGCCGCGATGACGGGGATGGCAAGCCGTTTGAGCTGCATGGGTCTCGTTATGCTGAGCGCAGCCGCCGTATCTTCAGAACCCTGCTCGGCTGCGCTGTGACAAGTCGCGCTATGTTCGGTCCTAACTGGTACCAAACTGTGGCTGTGGTTAATGGCGGGTTACCAGTTGGGCTTGCACGCACGCAATCCTTAGCGTGACTTGCGCGTGATTTGCCTCAAGCCGGTTTGCGGCCCCAGGCGATAAAGGCGGGGTTCTTGAGCCCGCTGTCCCATTTGCCGTAGCGCAGCGGATTGCCGTCGATGGTGACCACGCTGCCGCCAGCGGCGCGGAGCACGGCGTCGGCCGCGGCGGTATCCCATTCCATGGTGGGGCCGAAGCGGGGATAGAGATCCGCCTTGCCCTCGGCCAGTTGGATGAACTTGAGGGACGAGCCGGCACTGTGGCGCTCGGCGATGGGGAGATCTTTCAGGAAATCCTCGGTCGCCTCGTCGAAATGGGAGGCGCTGACCATGGCGGTGATGCCCTCGGCCGGGACATCGCGCACGGAGATGGGGTGGGCATCCAGGGTCTGCTGCTCGGCTTCGATGTCGGGATCGAGGCTCGCGGCAACCGCGCGGTGCTCGGCGATGGTGAAGGCGATCTCCTTGCGGGCCGGCGCATAGACCATGCCGAAGACGGGTACGCCATCCTCGATCAGCGCGACGTTGACAGTGAAATCCGTGCGCCGCTTGATGAACTCCTTGGTGCCGTCGAGCGGATCGACGAGGAAGAACTGATCGCCGCGATCCCTGTCGAGCTCATGGGCCGATTCCTCCGACACGATGGGGATCTCGGGATCGATTTCCCGCAGGACCGCAAGCAGGACTGCTTCGGACTCCTTGTCCGCCAGGGTCACCGGGCTGTCATCGCTCTTTCGCTCGAAACCTGCATCGCTGTGGTAGTGCCGCATGATCGCCGCGCCGGCTTGGCGGTTGGCGACGAGAAGCATTTCGCAGGCGCGCTCGGAGTCGAAGCTTTTCATAGGATCCTATCGCGTGTTGTGGCTGATGGGGCCGGGAAGGCAAGATAGACCGGATTAGGTGATTCGGTCTCTCGCAGCGGCGCTAGGGAGCCGTTTCCCTTTACCAGAGTTTCCCCGGCCGGGGCGACATTTCCGTGTCCTGCGACACCGAAGAGGAGGCCATTAGGACACCATGAGCGAACAGCCGATTCCCGATATCGACCTTACGGCGCTGATCTCCAGCCGGATCTGCCACGACGTCATCAGCCCGGTGGGCGCGATCGCCAACGGGCTTGAGGTCCTGAGCGAAGAATCCGATCCGGAGATGCGCGAGCATGCCATGGAACTCATCACCAAGAGCGCCGCGACGGCCTCGGCCAAGCTGCAATTCGCAAGGCTCGCCTTCGGTGCGGCCGGGTCGGCCGGCGCGGAGATCGATCTGCGCGATGCGGAGAAGGTCTCGCGCGATTTCGTGCAAGGAAAGCATGAGCTTACCTGGACGGGACCGCTCGCGACGCTGGCGAAGAACAAGGTGAAGCTGCTGCTCAACATGGTCTCGCTCGGCGTCGTCGCCCTGCCGCGGGGCGGCACGCTGGATGTCCATATCAACGATCAGGCCACACGGTTCGAGATCCGCGGCCAGGGCAAGGCGGCCGGCCTGAAAGACGAGATGAAGGCGCTACTCGCTCCCGACGGACCCACCGAGGGGCTCGATGCCCATTCCATCCTGCCTTATTTCGCCCGGCGGCTGGCAGATTCCATCGGCATGACGATCGCCGTCGACAATCGCCCCGAAGAGGTGGTGATCACCGCCAGCTAGGCGCGGGAATGGCGGGAATCCGCCATCTCGAGCCTCTTGCTCAACGAAGCGTAAACCTCAGTACGTCATACTGCCGGCTTCGAACCGGTGCGCAACGATGCGGGATGCCGGGCGTGCTGGGTTGAAGGTATGGATGAGCTCTTAGGGGAATTCCTGGCGGAGACGGACGAGAATCTCGAGCGGCTCGACACGGAGCTATTGCGCTTCGAACGCGAGCCGAACAATCAGGAGATTCTCAACAAGATCTTCCGCCTGGTGCATACCATCAAGGGGACGTGCGGCTTCTTCGGCCTCGATCGTCTGTCGGCGATCGCCCACGCCACGGAATCGCGGCTCGGCGAATATCGCGAGGGCGAGGCGGTGACGGTCGAGGGCGTCAGTGTCGTGCTGGCCTGCCTGGACCGGATCAAGGAAATCCTGAGAGGGCTCGAAGAGGGAAAAGAGCCGCCGGGAGACGATGCGGATCTGATCGACCGTCTCGAAGCGCTGAAAGATATGGCGGCGCTGGATGTCGGGCCCGAAGAGCATGCGGAGACCTCTACCGCGGCGACCTCCCAGCCTGCGCAGAATTGGGAGAAGGGCCCGAGGAGATCCGTCGCGCCGGAAGGCCTGCCCGAACCGCCCAAGCCCAGGGCGTTCTTCAATGCCGCGCCCGAGCCTGAAACGGCTGAAACGGCAGATGCCCCGGAGGAAACACCCTCGGAGGAGCCGGAGGCGGCTAAGGAGACCGATGTTCTCGCCGAGGCCGACGCGTCTGAGGAGTCTCAGCCGAAATCCGAAAAGCCCGCGGGCGACGCAAATCCCGACATGATCCAGATGGTCCGGGTGCGGGTCGACACGCTGGAGCATCTGATGACCACGGTGAGCGAGCTGGTGCTCACCCGGAACCAATTGATGGATGTGGCGCGCCGGACGGACGAGACCGGCTTCAAGGCGCCGCTCCACCGGCTTTCCAACGTCACGAACGAGTTGCAGCGCGGCATTATGAAAGCTCGCATGCTGCCGATCTCGAAAAGCTGGCAGAAGCTTCCGCGCCTGGTGCGCGAGCTGTCGCTTTCTCTCGATAAGCCGATCAAGCTGATCAGCGAAGGCGGAGATGTGGAGCTCGACCGGCAGGTGCTGGAGTTCGTGCGCGATCCGCTGACCCATCTGATCCGCAACGCAGCCGACCATGGCATCGAATCTCGGGCCGAACGGCAGGCGGCCGGTAAGCCGGAGCAGGGGATGATCCGGCTCAGAGCCTTCTCCGAAGGTGGGCATATCGTGATCGAGATCGCCGATGACGGCCGCGGGCTGAATGCGCGCGCCATCCGCGACAAGTGCCTGGAGAAGGGGCTCGCCACGGCAGCCGAGCTCGACCAGCTTACGGACTCGGAGCTTCAGCAATTCGTCTTCCGGCCGGGTTTCTCCACGGCGGCCGAGGTCACCGATGTTTCGGGCCGCGGCGTCGGTCTCGACGTGGTGCGCAGCGATATCGAGCTGATCGGCGGCACCGTGGAGCTGAAATCGAGCAGCGCCCGCGGCAGCGTCTTCGTCATGCGGATTCCGTTGACGCTCGCAATCACCGCGGCGCTCATCGTGGAGAGTGAGGATCTGCGCTTCGCCCTCCCGCAGCACAACGTCGTGGAGGTGGTGCGGGCCCATGCCGGCTCCGACTACCGGATCGAGATGGTCAACGACGCGCCCCAGCTTAGGCTGCGCGGCAAGCTGGTCCCGGTCTTCGATCTCGCCGAACTGCTCGGCGAGCGCGGTGCCGAGGCCCGCGCGCCGGAACGCTTCGAAAGCGGTATGACCACTGTGGCCGTGGTGGAGCTCGGGTCGCGGATCTTCGGCATCATCGTCGATGACGTGTTGCGAACCGAAGAGATCGTGGTCAAGCCCAAGGCGAGCCTGCTGCGCAATCTGACGGTTTTCTCCGGCAACACGATCCTGGGCGACGGCAGCGTTATCATGATCATCGATCCGACGGCTCTGGCCCATCTCGCCGGGGTGGACGAGATCCGCGTGGACAGCCTTGCGGCGCCTGTCGAGGTGGAGGCGAAGCCGGAGGAAGAAGAGAAGCTTCCGCTCCTGCTCTTCATGGCCGGCTCGTCCTCGCGCAAGGCGGTGCCGCTCTCCCTGGTGACGCGGCTTGAGGAGATTCCGGCGTCGCAGCTGGAGCTTTGCGACGAGGGCTACGTCCTGCGCTATCGCGACGGCCTCATGCCGGTGCTTTTCATGGAGGGCGTTAAAAAGCGGTCCGGCGAAGATCTGCAGCCGATCCTCGTGTTCAGCGAGGAGGGCCGCAATGTCGGCCTCGCCATCGATGAGATCGTCGATATCGTGGAGGAGAAGATCTCCATGGAAATCCATTCCAACGCGCCCGGCGTATTGGGAGCGTGTCTGGTCCATGGAGAGGTGGTCGAGGTGGTGGATGTCTCCCGCTATGTCGGCGAAGGGCTCGGTCATCGGATCCTGGTGAAGGAGACCGAAGGCAGCCGGACCCAGAGGGTCTTGCTGGTCGACGACAGCCAGTTCTTCCGCAACATGCTCGCCCCGCTGCTTTCCGCCAACGGCTATGACGTGACGCTTGCCGCTTCCGCTCACGAGGCGCTCGAGTTGAAGGAGGAGGGGCAGCTCTTCAATGTGATCATCAGCGATCTGGAGATGCCCGATCTCGACGGGATCGCCTTCGCCGAGAAGGTGAAGGCGGACCGGGCATGGGCGGAGACGCCGATGATCGCGTTGTCGTCCCATACCTCGGCCCGGCTTATCGCCCGGACCCGGGCGGCGGGCTTCGCCGACTATGTCGGTAAGTTCGACCGGCAGAAGCTGATGGATGCGCTCGAGACGTGCTGCTCGCGCTGGGAGGCCGCTGCATGAACCAACAGATGAGTGACCAGATCCGGCGCCGGGCCGAAGAAGGCTACGTGACCGCCATGGTGGGCGATCAGCTGTTCGGTGTCGCGCTCACCCAAGTGCGGGACGTGTTCGTGCCGAAAGGAATTTGCCGCGTGCCCATGGCGCCGCCGTCCGTGGCAGGGCTGCTCAGCCTGCGCGGCCGGGTGGTGACCGCAATCGATCTCCGCCGCCGGCTGGGACTGCCGGCGCGGGAGGCCGACGCGCCTTGCGTCGCTATCGGGATCGAGCGCGGACAGGAAGTCTATGGATTGATCGCGGACCGGATCGGCAACGTGCTGCGTCCGGCTGCGGAGAGCTTCGAAGCCAATCCGATCAATCTCGCTTCGAGCTGGTCGGAGGTTTGTGCAGGCATGCATCGCCTTGAAGAGGGGGTCATGGTGGTGCTCGACATCGAGAGCCTGCTGAATGCGGAGAAATTGAAAGAGGCAGCTTGAGGCGCGCTTGGTTGGAGCGGCCACAATAATTAGAGGGGCTGATGAAACATTGCCTGGTGGTGGACGACAGTCCGGTAATCCGGAAGGTCGCCTGCAGGATTCTTGAGGATATGAACTTTAAGGCGTCGGAGGCGGAGAATGGCCAGGAGGCGCTCGATCAGTGCCGGGTCTCCATGCCCGACGCCGTGCTGCTCGATTGGAACATGCCGGTCATGGACGGCATCGCGTTTCTGGTGGCGCTGCGCCGCGAGCCGAACGGCGACAGGCCGATGGTGATCTTCTGCACGACGGAGAACGACGTCAGTCACATCACACGCGCTATCTCGGCCGGCGCCAACGAGTACATCATGAAGCCCTTCGACCGGGACATCATCGAGGCGAAGTTTCACGAGGTGGGCCTGATCTGATGTCGGATGCGCCGGCCACCAAGCTCCCGTCCATGGGCCTCCGCGAGGGGGCTGGGGAGAGAGAGTCGGACCGCCCCATTCGGGTGATGGTGGTCGACGATTCCCATCTCATGTGCTGGCTGCTGACCCGCTGGATCGGTGAAGCGCCCGGCCTGGAGTTGGCCGGCATCGCCTCTTCGGGAAGTGAGGCGGTCGCCACGATCGGTCGGCGCTGCCCGGACGTGGTTCTGCTCGATCTGGAGATGCCCGAGATGGGCGGTCTGGAAGCGCTGCCGACGCTTCTGAAAATCTGCCCGTCGGCCAAGGTGCTGGTGGTCTCCGCCCTCACCAAGAACAATGCCGGCGTGGCTCTGGATGCGCTGGCGAAAGGCGCGGTCGATTATGTGAGCAAGCCCAGCGCCTCTGGCCAGAACTGTGATGGCCAGGAATTCCGCCGGGCTCTCCTGAAGCGGATCGAGGCAATCTGCCGGCCGCCGGAGCCGCGGCCTGTGCGCCGGCCGCGCCAAGCCAAGCTGGACACCAACCGGGCGGCGCTGGGCTTCGGCGATGGACCGGCCATGCCCGTGGTCCGAAAGCCGTTCTCCATGGTGGTGCCGCGGGTGATCGGGGTGGGCAGCTCGACCGGCGGGCCGGAGGCCCTGCTGCGTTTCCTCACCCCGCTTGCGCCTGCCATCCGGCGGGCCCCTGTGCTGATCGCCCAGCATATGCCGGCGGAATTCACGCGCACCCTTGCGGCACGGCTTGCCATCGCCACAGGCATGTCGGCGAAGGAGGGCATGGACGGCGAGCCGATCAAGCCTGGCCATATCTATCTGGCGCCCGGCGATCGCCATATGACCCTCGCCCCGTCCAAGCCGCCGACCATTGCGATTAGCGATGCGCCGCCGGTGCGGTATTACCGCCCCTCTGTCGATTTGCTGTTCGAAAGCCTGGTCGATGTTTACGGGCCGGCCGTCCTCGGCGTCGTTCTGACCGGGATGGGATCGGACGGTATGGAAGGCGCCGGGGCGATCTCGAAGGCCGGCGGCAGCGTTATCGCTCAGGATCAGGCCTCGAGCGTCGTCTGGGGCATGCCGGGTGCGGTCTCCACCGCCGGATACGCCGCCGGCGAAGGAACGCCGGAGCAGTTGGCCGAGGTCACGGTCGGTCTTTTCGAGATGGAGCGGCCATGATGCTGACGCCGATGACCCCGCAAGAGTTCAAGTTCCTCGCCCATGCGGTGAAGGAATGCACCGGTGTCAGCCTCACCGAGGATCGGAAGGAGTTGCTGCAGTCGCGGCTGAAGCGCGTGCTGAAGGAATACCAGCTCGATTCGGTGCCGGCCCTGTGTGGCGCCATGGCCCGCAGCGACGGCGAAAGCCTCAAATGGCGGCTCGCCGAATGCGTCGCGGTTCAGGAGACCTATTTCTTCCGGGACAAATCGGTCTTCGACTGCTTCGAGGATCAGGTCTTGCCCTCGCTGATCGAGGCTCGAAAGGCAAGCCGGCGCTTGCGTATCTGGTGTGCGGGTTGCTCCACGGGTCAGGAACCATACTCGGTCGCCATGCTGCTTGCCGATATGGCCGACCGCCTGGAAGGGTGGGAGCTTGAAATCCTCGCCACGGATTTCTCCGAAGAGGCCCTGCTGACGGCAGGGCGCGGGGTCTACAGCCAGTTCGAAGTGCAGCGCGGCCTGCCCGTGACGCTGCTGGTGAAGGACTTCAAGCGGGTGGCCGATGGGTGGGAACTTGCCCCGGAGATCCGCGAGCGGGTGCACTTCCGGCATCAGAACCTGATGCATAACAGCATGCGGCACGGCGTGTTTGACGTCGTATTCTGCCGTAACGTGTTGATATATTTCGACGAAACGACGAAGCGTCAAGTGCTGTCGAGGCTCGCTCAACAGGTGCGGGCGGATGGGTATCTGCTGCTCGGCGCGACGGAGAGCGTGCTCGGCCTCTGCGACGGGTTCACCTCTCTGGAGACCCCGTGCCCGGGCGTTTTTCGTCCGGTTTCTGCGGAAAATGAGGGGAAATCGAGTGGGGCGGGGGCGGCAGATTCGTCGACCGCGTCGGCTCCGAGCTCTTCGACTTCATCGCGTTCGGCCGGAGATTCCGCTGCCGGACCGGCGATTGCCGCCGTCGGGCGTTAATCATCCGCAATAAGCTATTGGAATCTTGAAAAGAAAAACGCCCCCAGATTTTCGGTCCGGAGGCGCTTCTCGGTGCTGAGTAAGTCTGAAAAGTCGTTGTTACGCGGCGACTTCGGATTCCTCTTCGGCGTTCCGAAGCACGTAGCCGCGGCCCCACACCGTTTCGATGTAGTGCTTGCCGCCGGTCGCAGCCGCCAGCTTCTTGCGCAGCTTGCAGATGAACACGTCGATGATCTTCAGCTCGGGCTCGTCCATGCCGCCATAGAGATGATTGAGGAACATCTCCTTGGTGAGGGTGGTGCCCTTCCGGAGCGAGAGAAGCTCCAGCATCTGGTATTCCTTGCCGGTCAGATGCACCCGCTGGCCATTCACATCGACGGTCTTGGTGTCGAGATTGACGCGCAGGCCGCCGGTGGTAATGACCGATTGGGCGTGGCCCTTGGAGCGGCGTACCACGGCGTGGATCCGGGCCACCAACTCATCCTTGTGGAAAGGCTTGGTCATGTAGTCGTCGGCGCCGAAGCCGAGACCGCGAACCTTATCCTCGATGCCGGCAAGTCCCGACAAGATAAGGATCGGCGTCTGAACCTTGGCGACCCGAAGGGTCTTAAGAACCTCATAGCCGCTCATGTCGGGCAGGTTCAGGTCCAGAAGTATAATGTCGTAGTCGTAGAGTTTTCCGAGGTCGACACCTTCTTCGCCGTAGTCAGTCGTGTAGACGTTAAAGCCGTCCGACTGCAGCATCAGCTCGATGCTCTGGGCGGTCGCGCTGTCGTCCTCGATTAGAAGCACCCTCATTCTGATCCCCCGGTCGTCGAAATTTCAGGTTTGCTTCTCGGGGTCGCAAACCCTGTGAAACGCGAATGGTTAACTCGAATCAAGAAATTAGCCCCCAATAGTTAACAAAAACTAACCTGTTAGGGGTGAGTTAATTCTCTGACCGTGGCGCTGCCTCAATCGTTAGGCCGGAACTTTAAATGCCTCAGGTATGGTTTACCGGCGTTTAAGTGCTCTTTGGCATACTGCTCTTTATCGGGGGACGTCCGGGACGAGGGAAGCGGTAAGTGCCGCAACCTCTTCGGGTTTTTCAATGCGGCGAGGGATCGATGCTCGGCGCAGGAAAGCGGGGGACCTTTTGAAACGAGAGTGTTTTTCGTCGGCGCATGCCGCGCCAGCCGCCCCATGAGGATGTTCGCTTTTTAGAGTGTTTCAAAATGGTGGCACGTTATTTGAACCGTGCCCAATAAAGCGTTCGAAGTTGTTGAGGTACTGAGTCATGAAGTCACGGGACGCACTGATCCGCCTGAAGCGTTTCGAAGTCGACGAAAAACGCCAGACGGTGGAGGACATCGAGGCCATGATCGCCGATTTTCGGCAGATGGCCGCCGATCTCGACCGGCAGATTGCGATCGAGCAAGAGCGGGCCGGAGTGACGGATGTCAATCACTACGCCTATCCCACCTTCGCCAAGGCGGCTGTGGAACGGCGCGATAATCTGATCAATTCCTCGCGCGATCTAGAAGAGAAGCTGAAGCAGGCCCAGGAACGGCTTGCCGAGGCGGAAGAAGAGCTGAAGCGGGTCGGCATGCTGGAAGAGCGCGACCGCGGTCGGGGCGAAGCTGCCGAAAGCGATCGTTCCAATCTGGAACACCCGGGACAGCATCGGGTCGCCAGCTAAGCTTTTTGTTTCGCGCTTCTCGCGCATTGAAGACGGCGATCAGCCGTGAAATCATAGGCCGCCCGGCGCGCTGACGGGCGGCCTTCGCGCGTCAGGGCGCATCCCACCAACAACACGGAGGGCGGCATGCCGTCTTTCGACATCGTTTCGAAGACCGATCTCTCAGAGGTCGATAACGCGCTCGCCAATATGAGCCGCGAGATGGAGCAGCGCTACGATTTCAAAGGCGCTTCGGCCTCCATCGAGCGCAAGGGCGACGAGATCGTTATCAACGCCGACGACGACCTGAAGCTGAAGCAGATGCACGAGCTGCTGCAGGGACATTTGGCGCGCCGGCAGATCGATGCGGGCTGCATCGAGTACAAGACGGCGGAAAAGGCGGCGGGTCAGTCGGTGCGCCAGACGGCGGTAATCCGCCAGGGGATCGACAAGGAACTCGCCAAGAAGCTGGTCAAGGAGATCAAAGCCCAGAAGCTCAAGGTCCAGGCAGCGATCCAGGGCGACGAGTTGCGCGTCACCGGCAAGAAGCGGGACGACCTTCAGGCCGTGATCGCCTTTCTAAAAGAGCTGTCCATCGAGCAGCCGCTGCAATATGAGAATTTCCGGGACTGACGGGGGATAGAGATTGCGCGCGGGGCGGTCGATTTCAGTTGCGGTCGGATTGGCCGCGCTGCTCACCGCGAATCTCTTGGCCTGTACCGCCCAGCCGGTGAAGACCGTGCGCGGTTCCAAGCCCATCGACGCCTATGTGCTGCTCGGCAGCATCATCAAACGCTGCTGGTTCAGCCCCGAGCATCCTCTGCTTCGCGAGAAATACGTCTATCACGCCGACGTCGCGCCGGACGGGAGCAAGGTGCAGATCTCAGTGCATGAGAAGAAGCCCGACGGCCGGCCGGGCTATGGCGCCTATGGAATCTTCTTCCATGAGGAAGGAGGGCGCACGGTTCTCAATCAGGAGAACAAGCGCATGCCGCCGCCGCTTGCCGCCAAGATGCGCACCGACGTCGAGCGCTGGCACCGGGGTGCAACGGACTGCAACGCGGATATGCCGGCGCCGACCCAAGCCGATGCGCCAACCCACTCGTAAGGCATGAATAGAGCGCGAGGGGCGCTAAGCCCCTGAAGGGAAGGTTGCTAGCCGCGATATTCCTGAACGCGGGTAGCGCGCAGGCCCGGAAGGCCGTGCTTGTCGATGGAACGCTGCCAGCTCAGGAACTCGTCAACCGTGAGCGTATAGCGCTCGCAGGCTTCCTCCAGGCTGAGGAGCCCGCCGCGAACTGCGGCGACGACCTCGGCCTTACGGCGGATCACCCAGCGTTTCGTATCTTTTGGCGGAAGGTCGGCCACGGTCAGCGGGCTTCCATCCGGTCCGATCACGTAACGGACACGCGGCCTGTAATGCTCAGTCATCGTACTCACTACACCAATCGATGAGCTTTATATTGCTGCGGAGAGTAGCGCTGGCCTTTTAAAAATTACCTAAGCGAGCCGGTAAAGGAACGACCAAACGGATCGGCTAAAATTGCTGGTTTTACGAGGAAAATTTCTTCTCAACGACCATTTGTGCCAGCTTGGCACGAAAGTCTACGGTCGGAGGTCTCAAGTGTTTCATTGCGAGACCTTCGGAGATCTGAGGGCGAAAAGGATGCGCGCACCTGCGTCTTGCTTGCGCTTGCGTGACTTTCCGCCACCGCCTATCTTCCGCCCAACGTGACAACTATGACATCTCGGCTCGACGGAGCGTGGTGCGGAGCGGGATGGCCGCCAGCGCGATTCGCCGCCGCGCCGAGAATTTCATGACGGTGCGCGCGGACGCGTATCGAAGGCCCCGGTGAGTGGGCCATTTGATTTTAAGAGACGACCCTATGTCCAACAGTCTGCATCTTGAGGGTTTGCCGGCCGAGAACCGCGTGGTGGTTGCCATGTCGGGCGGCGTGGATTCCTCGGTGGTGGCTGCGCTCCTGAAGAGCCAGGGCTACGACGTGGTCGGTATCACCCTGCAGCTTTACGATCATGGTGAGGCGGTGGGCCGCCGCGGCACGTGCTGCGCAGGCCGTGATATTCACGATGCCCGCCGGGTGGCCGAGACCATCGGCATTCCCCATTACGTGCTCGATTACGAACGCCGCTTCTCCGAGGCCGTGATCGGTGCGTTTGCCGACAGCTATCTTTCCGGCGAGACGCCGGTGCCGTGCGTCGCCTGCAATCAGAAGATCAAGTTCCGCGATCTGCTCGATACGGCGAAGGATCTGGGCGCTGCCTGCCTGGCCACCGGACATTACGTGCGCAGCCGCCCTGTCGACGACGGGTTTGCCCTTTATCGCGCCCATGACCAGGAGCGCGATCAGAGCTACTTCCTGTTCAACACGACGCCGGAGCAGCTTTCCTTCCTGCGCTTTCCGCTAGGTGATCTGCCGAAGGATGAGACACGGCGGCTGGCCCATGAGTTCGGCCTGCCGGTGGCGGAGAAGTCCGACAGCCAGGATATCTGCTTCGTGCCCACCGGGCGCTATACGGATGTGATCGAGCGTCTGCGGCCCGGCGCTGCGGAGCCCGGCGATATCGTCCATGTGGACGGCAGCGTGCTCGGGCGCCATCGCGGGATCATCAACTATACGATCGGCCAGCGCCGCGGACTTGGCATCGCGGCTTCCGAGCCGCTTTACGTTGTCCGGCTGGATGCGGACAGAAGCGAGGTCGTGGTCGGCCCGCGGGAATGGCTGCTGGCGCGCCGGATCACCTTGCGCGACGTCAACTGGCTCGGCGAGGAGCCGCTTGAGACGCTCACCGAGGGCAAGGACGTGCTTGCCCGGGTGCGCTCCAGCGGTGTGGTTCAGCCTGCTACGCTGTCCTGGCAGAACGGCGAAGCAGTGGTCGAGCTTGAGGATGGCGAGGAAGGTGTCTCGCCTGGACAGGCATGTGTGTTCTATGCTGCCGATGGTGACGAGGACCGCGTGCTTGGCGGGGGCTGGATCACGTCGGCGGTGTTCGGTGACGATGAGATCGACGGCGCGGCAAAGAGTGCGGTGCGCGGGTATGAAGAACCGATCGTGGCGGAGCGGCGTTAACCCGTTGAGCTTCAAGCACAGGTTGAGAGTGAGAGGGGCGTAAGTTGCGTGCAAAACAAATCCTGATGGACACGGATTCCGTGCTCGATGCCTATCGGCGTTGGGCGCCCGTCTACGACACGACCTTCGGTAAGGTCGCTGCGGCAGGCCGCAAGCATGCGGTGGAGCTGATCAACGGCCGCGAGGGCAGGGTGCTCGAAGTCGGGGTCGGCACCGGTCTCTCTCTGCCCGCCTATCGCGACCATCTGAAAGTCACCGGCATCGACCTGTCGCCGGAGATGCTGGCCAAGGCGCGGGACAAGGTGGAGCGGCTCGGTCTCGATCATGTCGAGGGGCTGCACGAGATGGACGCCACCAATCTCGATTTTCCCGACGACAGTTTCGACACGGTCGTCGCCATGTATGTGATGACGGTGGTGCCGGATCCGGAGAAGGTGATGGCGGAGCTGGAGCGCGTTTGCGCTCCGGGCGGTGAGGTGATCCTCGTCAACCACTTCAGCCAGGACGACGGTGTGCGCGGCTGGTTCGAGCGCCGCATGGCGCCGCTGGCCGATCAGCTCGGCTGGCATCCTGTGTTCCCCGTTGAGACCGTGCTGGTGCGCGACGACCTGCGCATGACCGAGAGCCATTCCCTTCGGCCCTTCGGCCTGTTCACCATGCTCCGCTTCGTCAAGGAGCCGGGCTATGGACTCGGCCGCACCCCGCCGGCGATGCCGGCGCGCAAGCGCTCCGGCCGGCAATCGGCCCAGGTCATGGCCGCGCGGCTTGCCATGCAGGGGCGCAAGATGACCGATATCCGCTATTGGCGTTCGCTGCGCCGGCGGCTGTCGAGCCAGAGCGCCGACTAGGCTTCTCTCAGAAGCTTCCCGAACGATCTTCCCAATAGAAAAGGGAGCCCGCGATTGGGCTCCCTCGGTACTATTGGGCTACGTCCGACTGCGCCGACTACTCGGCGGCCTCGGAAGAGGGCGGTGCGGAGCTCTGAATGTCCGCGCCCGAGGTCGGATCGGGTTCACCGCTGCCGCCGGGCTTCACGGCCTCTTCAGAGTCCATATCACTGGACATTTCCTCGGCAGCTTCCGATCCAGGCGGTGCGGAGCTCTGGATGTCGGCACCGGAAGTGGGATCGGGTTCGCCGCTCTCGCCAGGCTTCACGGCGGCTTTCGGCTCGCTCATGCTGTCGTCGGTCGCCATATCGCCTGCGGGCTTGGCCGCGCCGTCAACGTCGCCGGTGTCCATATCGACCGGATCGCCGGTGGCGGCTTCAGAGCCGGGCGGCGTGGAGCTGCGCTCCATGGCAGCGCCTGACGTGTCGGCCTCACCGGACTCCGGGCTCATGGCCGCATCGGAGGCATCGGAGCCACCCATGGTCTCGGCAGCATCCGATCCGGGCGGTGCGGAACTCTGTCCCTTGGCACCGCCGGACGTATCGGCCTCGCCGGATTCAGGTGTCTTGGCCTTCTCTACCGCGGTCGACGTGTCGTCAGACATCGCCGAGTCGTCCGCGGCCATTGCCGGCGTCAGGCTCATCACGAGCGCGACGGCGGTCGTCGTCAAAAGACGGTTCATGATCTTCTCCTTGAGCGTTTCCAGTTTTCTCCCAACGGGACGCTTTGGTGCGCCGCTCGTCTGGGTCGTAAAACTTTGAGCTAAGGACGTTCGTTCCAGCCGGCGGAAAGAAACCAAAAGATGCGAAAGCGGCAGGCGCCTCCGCTTTCAAGCCTTCTCAAGCGTGTTACGAGTTGCTACATAAGCTGCAGCCAAGGACGCTTTGCGTCGCGCCGCCATGGCGATCCCGATGGATTGCCAGATGCGGCTATTCGGCCTAAAAGCCCGTATTCCGGGCGTAACAGCCTACATGATGGCGGAGTAGCTCAGCTGGTTAGAGCAGCGGAATCATAATCCGCGTGTCGGGGGTTCAAGTCCCTCCTCCGCTACCATTCTTAGGAAATAGCGATTACCCATGACTTGGGAGCCTCGATTTGGGGCGCACCCAAGTAAGCAGCCGATTTTATCGTTTTACCTCAATGATCTAAATCGGAAATTCCTAGCCTCCCGACATGGTAGGCTAGATGTCCGCAGCCAAATGGCAGCTCCCGGTTGAGCACGGCCATTGGACTTTTAAGAGGTTTCCGGGACGGCACGGGTTGCTGCCGCCCGTCCTCTAACAGGCGCCGCATAGATCGGCGCCAAGGAAAACTAATCAGTGACAATGACTTTCGATTCGCTCGGCCTCGCCGAGCCCTTGCGGCTCGCGCTTGAAGCCGAGAAGCACCTCAAGCCGACTCCGATTCAGATCAAGGCGATTCCAGTGGCGCTCGAAGGGCGCGACCTGCTCGCCGTGGCTCAGACGGGAAGCGGCAAGACGGCGGCCTTCACGCTGCCGCTGCTGCATCGGCTTGCAGCCGACAAACATCATCGCGTGCCGGGTTCGCCCCGGGCGCTCATCCTTGCGCCGACCCGCGAACTGGCCAGCCAGATCGTCGAGCGCATTCATGCCTATGGCCGCCGGCTCAAGCTGAACACTTCGGTGATCTTCGGCGGCGTTCCCCACGGTAAGCAGATCAAGGCTCTCAAGGCCGGCACCGATATCGTCGTAGCGACGCCCGGCCGCTTGCTCGAGCTCTTGAACAATCGCCACATCAAGCTGGACCGGCTCGAGGTTCTGGTGCTCGACGAAGCCGACCGCATGTTCGACATGGGCTTCATCAGAGACATCCGGAAGATCGTCCGGTTCTGCCCGAAGCAGCGCCAGACGCTGCTGTTTTCCGCCACCATGCCGCCGACCATCGCGGAGCTGGCTAAGGAGGTCTTGCACGATGCGCAGCGCATCGAGATCTCGCCGGAAAAGGTGGCGGTCGATCGCATCCGCCAGCAGGTCTACTTTGTCGGCGCGCAAGACAAGCGGAAACTGCTTGCGGACTTGATCGACGGGCCGGAGACGGGCCAGGCGATCGTGTTTACCCGGACCAAGCGCGGCGCCGACCGTGTCTGCCGCGGTCTCGTCGAGGGCGGCACTTCTGCGGTCGCCCTGCATGGCAACAAGGCCCAGGGCGCCCGTGTGAAGGCGCTGGAAGGCTTCCGCAGCGGCAAGGTCCGTGTGCTGGTGGCGACGGATATTGCGGCGCGCGGGATCGACATCCCCGGCATTTCCCACGTCATCAATTACGAGCTGCCGAACGAGCCGGAGAGCTATGTGCACCGCATCGGCCGTACGGCCCGGGCAGGCGCTTCGGGTATTGCGCTTTCGTTCTGCGATGCCGCTGAGCGGCCTTATCTGAAGGCCATCGAGCGGCTCACCCGCGTGGCCGTGGAGGCGGTGGACCATCCGCTTGCGCAGGTGTCTCAGGATGAGGCGCCGAGGCGGCCGGCAAAACGCGGCGCGCGCGGCGCCGGACCGGCTCGGAAGCGCCGCCGTCCCGGAAAGCGGCCGGTGCCCGGAGGCCGCCCGTTCGCTAAATCCAGAGCAGTGCAGCGTCAATCGGAGGCTTCGGTATGACCAAATCTTCTCTCGCCCGCCTGTCGGCGGCAAAACTCAAAGGGGAGGCGCTCTTCGAGCGCCGCCTAGCGCCACAGGAACTGATCAAGCAAGAGCGGCAGGTGGCCTCTGACGCCATCTCAGCGAAGACGGAGCGCCTGCGTGCGCTGCGTCTCGCCAGGGAAGCGGCCGAAAAGCAGGACGCGCCCATCCCCGGACCCGGTTCCGTGGCTCGGAAAAAGGTGCGGCGTTCGAAGCAGACCTGACAAGGAGAGCGGCCAGATGGCGTTCAAACCAAACTATAATTACGAGAAGGCCGAGCGTGCTCGGGCCAAAGCGCAGAAAAAGCAGGACAAGCTGCAGCGGCAGCAAGAAGAGACCGCAAAGCGCAAGTCCGACCGTGACGATGAGAGCCCTGCAGCCGTGAGGGAAGAAGACTCCGGCGCGGCTTAGGCAAAAAGGACAGGTCATGGCTAGAAAGCAAAAGGCGAAGCCCCAGGGCTTCGTGCTGTTCGACGTCGTCTACGAGGACGGCACCCAGACGTCCAACCGGAAGGTGCCGGCAACGGAGCTTGCCGGGCTGGAAGGGGATGCGCCGGCGCGCGATATCATCGAGGATCAGGACCGGAAGATCGTCGAAGCCTCGGGCGTTGCGCGGGCGCCGATCAAATCGATCAGCCGGAGCCCAAGCACGCGTTCGAGCACCCGTGGCCGTGCAGCGGAAGCGGCCGGAGGCGTCTAAGGCGTATCCATCTCCGTCACCGATGACGGAGATGTGGTTTTCCGTGACGGCCGCCCCCGCGATACAGTCTTCAAGAGATAATATTCCTCCATGAGGATTGCGGCTCGATCGGGTCTTCCCGATCCATCTCTTTTTCGAGAGAGGAGGTCAGAATGCGGTTTCTCTCAGTTGCACTGCTCTTCGCGCTGGTGGTTGCACCGGCGCTTCATGCGACGTCTGCAAGGGCCGAGCCCACGGAGATCACGGTCCGGGTGCTCGGCAAGGATTCCAAATTCGTCGGCACCAGCATGGGCGGCGTGCAGATCACCTTGCGGGATGCCCAGACCGGCGAGGTCCTGGCGAAGGGCGTCACCGCAGGCGGCACCGGCGATACCGAGCTTCTGATGCACAAGGATCGCGGGCGGCGCGCCCAGCTTTCCGACGACTCGGCGGCGAAGTTCTCCGCGACGCTCGATCTCGACACGCCCCGGCTGATCAAGGCGGAGGCTTATGGTCCGCTCGGCCAGCTGCAGGGCGTGGGCCACGCCTCTTCCACCCAATGGGTGGTGCCGGGCAAGGACGTGACGGGTGGCGACGGCTGGGTGCTGGAGCTGCCGGGCTTCGTGGTGGATGTGCTTTCGCCGCCGGCCCATGTCCGGATTCCGGCAGGCACGAGCAGCGTGCCGGTTGAGGCGAATGTCGTGATGATGTGCGGCTGCCCCATCGAGCCCGACGGGCTGTGGGATGCCGACGCTTACGAGGTGAAGGCGCTCATCCGCCATGATGGCGAGCCGGCCGGCGAGGTCGCCCTGAGCTATGCCGGCGAGACCAGCCAGTTCAAAGGCGAGGTGCCGGTCGACGGGCCGGGCGTCTACGAGGTCACGGTGTTCGCCTACGACCCGGCCAACGGCAATACCGGCCTCGACCGGACGACCTTCATCGCCAAGGGCGAGGAATAATCGCTGACAAACAGCCCGCTCTAGTGGGCCATCAGGGCGGGGATCTTGCTGTTCGCCATGACGTGGCGGGTGGCCCCGCCCAGCACCCATTCTCTGAAGCGCGAGCGGCCGAAGGCACCCATGACAATCAGGTCGGCGCTCTTCTCCTCCGCGATCTTCAGGATCTGCGCGCCCGCATCCGCGCCGGGGATCTGCTTGTCGTATTTTGTAGCATTCACCCCGTGGCGCTTCATATAGGCGAGGGGATCGGGAGCAGGCACCCGCAAGGTGTCGGGTAGGGTCTCCTGAGACGGGCCCACGAGCAGGGTCACTTCCTCTGTGTGCTTCAGAAGCGGCATGGCCTTGCGCAAGGCGGCGGCGGCCTGAACGCTGCCGTTCCAGGCGACGATGGCGTGCTTGCGCGCGACAGGCCCGTCCCATTTTTTTGGAACGACGAGGGTGGGGTAGCCGGAGAGTGCCATCTGCACGGCCGGTCCCCATAGCAAATCGGCGCCCGGTGTCGACTGCTCCACCACGACGAGATCCTGCAGGCGGCAGGCCTGGAGCAGCACGTCGGCGGAATCGCCTTCGCCGATCATCCAGCTATGGGTGACGCCGGCCGCATCGGCCGCCTCGGTGAAGCGCTTCTCGGCCGCCTTGGCCTCGCGCGCTTCGGCGTCAGAGACCTTCGCGATCTCTTCCTCGGACGGGTTCATGAACGGGGTCTTGGTGACTGTCCGGAGCATGGCGCTTTCCGGCAGGCTCGCCACGCCGGTCAGATGGGCCTCGTCCTGCTTGGCGATCTCCACGCCAACGCGGAGGGTCGCATCCCCTCCGGCCAGCGGCATATGCACGAGAATTTCCTGGTAGCCTTCCACGCCGTTCCTCCTCCAAGCGTTTTCTTTGAGCCAGAGGATGGGCCGAAGCTTCGCCGCGATCAAGGGAGAGGCTTGGCACAGCTGCAGGACTGATAAGCATCGTCCGTCAGAACGTTGGGAAGACCCCGCGCGGGGCGCCGAACTCCTCAGGCCAGGTCACCCAGGGGACGTCCGTGGCGCAAATCACCTTCTCGCGCACGGTCCAGCGGCCGGCGCGCTTGAACAGCAGGGCGTGAATGAGCCCGCCGCACATATCGTCTTCCACGTCTTGCGCGTAGTCGGTTTTGCTCCAGTCGATGGGCTTGCCGCCGGGGCGCTGGGGTTCGGCCTGCAGGAAGGCCCAGTTTCCGCAAACGCCGAAATGACTGATCACGAAGACGACGTTCTGGTTGAACTGCGGCTGAATATCGGTCCGCAGGGTATCGAGAATGGCCTTGCGCGCCGGGGAGCCGGGAGCAGGCGTGTGCGGGCACGACTTGGCTGCGACGGACTGAGGCAGGGCGGTGAAAAGGACCGCGGCCAAGAGTGAGGTCAAGAGGGTTGCGAAAACGGTCTTCATGGCAATCAGAACCTCCGGAAAACGGCGTAAAACACCTGAAACGATAGAGCCGCAGGCAGCTTCAGGACAAGGTGACGGCGCTCTATCGATCCGATCTGCCTCGGCCGGAACCATCCTCTTGAGAAACCAAGGAGAAAAGGGCGGCTTGTCTCTTAGACAAACCGACTCTAAAAGTCTCCTTTTGCACTCCTAATCCATTAGACTGAGCGGATAATGCTGGCGCCATTCCTCATCATGTTGCGCGAAGGTTTGGAGGCCGCGCTGATCACCGGGATCATCGCGACCTATTTGCGCCAGACGGGCCGGTCCGCCTGGATGCCGATGGTCTGGATCGGCATCTTCCTAGCGGTTGCCATGTCGCTCTTTGTGGGTGCGGCGCTGCAATGGGTCAGCGCCGAGTTTCCGCAGAAGATGCAGGAGCTGTTCGAGGCCTGCGTTGGCTTCGTCGCGGTGGTCGTACTCACCTCCATGGTCTTCTGGATGCGCAAGGCCGCTCGCTCCATCAAGGCGGAGCTCCACGATTCCATCGATACGGCTCTGGAGTCCTCTGCCGCCGGCTGGGCGCTGATCGGCATGGTGTTCTTCGCCGTGGCGCGGGAGGGGCTGGAATCCATCTTCTTCCTGCTCGCCATCTTCCAGCAAAGCTCAGGTCCGGCAATGCCGCTGGCGGCGCTTGCCGGCGTTCTGCTCTCCATGGCGGCGGGCTTTGCGATCTATTTCGGCGGCCTCCGGCTGAACCTGAGGCGCTTCTTCCGCTGGACGGGGATCTTCATCCTGTTCGTCGCAGGCGGTCTCCTGGCCGGTGCGCTGGGCAGCCTGCACGAGGCGGGTCTGTGGAACGGTCTGCAGACGCCCGCCTACGATCTGACCGAGGTGCTGCCGGTCTCCGGCGTTCTGGGCACCATCCTCTCCGGCATCCTCGGCTATCAGGACAGCCCGAGCATCGGCGAGGTGATCGTCTATCTGGGCTTCCTCGCCTTCACCCTCACCTGGTTCCTTCAGCCCTACACGCCGTCGACTGAGAAGACGGATACGGGTGCGCTGAAATCCGCGGAAGGGACCAATGCCTGAGCAGCCGGAGCAGACAGGCGGCGCGCCGTCGTCGCGCTGGGTCTATGGCGGCCTGGTGGGCGCGATCCTTCTCATGGTCGCGGGCGGCGTGGCGTTCTATCTCGCCACCCAGCGGAAAGGGCCGGACACAGCGGCCGCCGACTACACGGTCTCGGTCTCGGCCAAGTCTTGCGAGCCGAACGAGATCACGGTGCCCGGCGGCAAGCGCAGCTTCGAGATCGTGAACACCTCCGACCGGCCCATTGAGTGGGAGATTCTGGACGGGGTCATGGTCGTGGCGGAGCAGGAGAATATCGCGCCGGGCTTCCGGCAGACCCTAACGGCCCAGCTCGCCCCGGGCGAGTACGAGATCACCTGCGGGCTGCTCTCCAATCCGCGCGGCAAGCTGGTGGTGACGGAGTCCAAAGAGTCGCGGGCGGCCGCGGCCGATGTGGGCCTGCGGAAGTTCTTAGGGCCGCTGTCGGAATACCGGGTCTATCTCGTGCTGCAGAGTGCGCGGGCAGTCGCCGAAGCGGAAGATCTGGCGGCGAGCATCGAGGCGGGCGATTTGGAAGACGCGCGGGTGCAATGGGAAGAGGCGCGCCTGCCCTATAAGCGGGTGGAGCCGGTGGCCTATCGCTTCTCCGATCTGGAGAACGCCATCGATCCGGTCGCCGATTATCTGGCCAAGCGCGAGGACGATCCCGCCTTCACCGGCTATCACCGGATCGAATATGGGCTGTTCGAAGAGAACACCACGGAAGGGCTGCAGCCGGCGGCCGATCAGCTCGTGACGGATCTGAAAACGCTGAAGGAGCGTCTGGCCGAGCTGAAGCTCGATCCGGCGCTACTGATCTCGATCCCGGCCGACATGTCACGGCAGTTGGCGCAAGGAAAGATCGCGGACGGCGAGGACCGCTATGCCGAGACCGACCTTGCCGATATCGCGGCCAATTTCGAAGGGATCGCCAAGATCACCGGGCTGCTGCAATCGGTGGTGAAGCCGGTGGACGCAGGTCTCGAAGCGCAGATCGAAGAGGATCTGGCGGATATCGAAAGCCAGCTTGCGGCGCTCAAGACGGAAGGCGGATACCCGCCCTATAGCGAGGTGGACGACAGCGCGCGTGCAGCCCTGGCGGATGCGTTCGGCGCGCTTGCCGACACGCTCGACCGGCTCAATTCAGTGATCGGATAGTTGCCATGACGGAAGACGGCAAAAAGAACAGACGCGCGGTTCAGGGGGGCGGGTGCCCCTATGCGAGCCGCCGGGAAATGCTCTTCGGTCTTGCCGGTGCCGGCGGGGCGCTTGCGCTTGGGGCAGGCGGTGCGTTCGCCAAGGACGCCAAGCAGGCCGAGGTTGAGGTGAAGACGGGAAGGGCGGACTCCACGAGCGGCCGCCAGGTTGCCGATGCGCCGTCGGGCTCGGGCAATACCAAGGACCGGGTGCCGTTCTATGGTGCGCATCAGGCGGGCGTGATCACCCCGCGGCCGGCCACGGGTATCGTTGCGTCTTTCGATGTCGTCGCGCGCAAGCCGGAAGAGCTGGAGCAGATGTTCCGGGAGCTGACCGACCGGATCGCCTTCCTCACCCAGGGGGGCAAGGTGCCCCAGCTCGATCCCAAGCTGCCGCCGGCGGATTCCGGTGTGCTGGGGCCGGTGATCGAGCCGGACAATCTCACCATCACCGTGGGGCTCGGCGACTCGCTTTTCGAGAACCGGCCGTGGCTTAAGCCACTCAAGCCAAAGCAGCTCCAGCGTATGCCGGAATTTCCGAACGATGCGCTGGATGCGGAGCGGAGCCACGGCGATCTATCTATCCAGTTTTCCGCCAATCTCATGGACACGAACATCCACGCCTTGCGGGATATCGTGAAGAACCTGCCCGAATATCTCGTCATGCGGTGGATGCAGGAGGGCGACGTGCCGGTGATCCCGCCGAAGCCGGACGGCAGCTCGGAAAGCGCCCGCAATTTCCTCGGCTTTCACGACGGCTCGGCCAATCCGGATTCCAACGATGCGGAGCTGATGGAGGAGGTCGTCTGGGTGGATGAGGGTGACGACGAGCCGGAATGGGCCTATGGCGGCACCTATCAGGCGGTGCGCATCATCCGGAACTTCGTGGAGCGTTGGGACAGGACGCCCTTGCGGGAGCAGGAGCGCATCTTCGGCCGCAAGAAGAACTCCGGCGCCCCGCTCGATGGGGGCACCACGGAAAGCGATGTGCCGGACTACGCGGCGGATCCGGAGGGCAAGCTGACGCCGCTGGACGCTCATATCCGGCTGGCCAATCCGCGCACGCCGGAATCCGACGAGAATTTGATCCTGCGGCGGCCGTTCAACTATTCCAACGGCGTCACGAAGTCGGGCCAGCTCGACCAGGGGCTGCTGTTCATCGCCTATCAGGCCGACCTGGAGAAGGGCTTCATCACCGTTCAGCGGCGTCTCGATGGCGAACCCCTTGAGGAGTACATCAAGCCCGTGGGCGGCGGCTTCTTCTACGTGCTGCCCGGCGTGCCCGGACCCGAAAACTATCTCGGCCAGAGCCTGATCGAGGCTGCCAAGAAATCCGACGACACCCCAACCTAAGGCTTACCCCCGAAGGAAACCGATATGTCTTTCACCCGTATTCTGTTCGCGGTCACTCTTGCCGTGCTCCTGAGCGTCGGTCCTGCCC
This sequence comes from Methyloligella solikamskensis, assembly GCF_042676065.1. Lineage (NCBI taxonomy): Bacteria > Pseudomonadati > Pseudomonadota > Alphaproteobacteria > Hyphomicrobiales > Hyphomicrobiaceae > Methyloligella > Methyloligella solikamskensis. The sequence continues at coordinate 1,185,789 of NZ_JBHTJO010000001.1, forward strand.
AGGCGCAGTCCACGCAAGCCTCGCTTGAGCTGGTCGAGCCCCTGGCGGAGTACAAGATTTACGTGGCGGAGCACGCTGCGGCGCTGGTCGAGGATACGGAGAAATTCGTGACCGCGGTGAAGAACGGCGAGGTGGAGAAGGCCAAATCGCTCTTCGCGCCGACCCGGCGCCATTATGAGAAGATCGAACCGATCGCCGAGCTATTCGCCGATCTCGACGTGTCGATGGATTCCCGCGCCGACGATTACGAGAAGGGCGAGGCCGATCCGAATTTCGGCGGCTTCCACCGGATCGAATACGGTCTTTGGGAGAAGAACAGCACCGAAGGGCTCGACGGCTACGCCGACAAGCTTCTGGCCGATGTGAAGGATCTCAACAACCGGGTCGCCGATCTGACCTTCCCGCCCGAGATCGTCGTCGGCGGTGCCGCAGTTCTGATGGAGGAAGTCGCCGCGACCAAGATCTCCGGCGAGGAGGATCGCTACAGCCGCACAGATCTGTGGGACTTCGAGGCCAATTTCGACGGCTCGCGGAAGATCTTCGAGCTGTTCAAGCCGCTGATCGACGACGAGGCGTTTATCGCCAAGGTGGAGTCCAACTTCGCCGACGTCTACGAGATCCTCGAAGAATACGAGACCGAGGATGGCGGCTTCGTCTCCTATGTGAAGCTGACCGATATGGACCGGCGGGTGTTGTCCGCTAAGGTCAACACGCTGGCCGAAGAGCTCTCGACCCTGCGCGGCCGGCTGGGGCTGGGATAACGCATCGCCGCCTAGACCTTCAGCTCGGGCTGCTCCTCTGTGCCGAACCATCGGATCACGGTGGGGAGCGTGAGCCCCTGCACCAGGATCGTGAACAGCGCCACGCAGTAGGTAGCGGCCAGCAGGGCCGGCTTCTCGTCCACGTTGGGGATCGACAGGGCGAGCGCCACGGAGATGCCGCCGCGCACGCCGCCCCAGGTTAGAATGGGGATGGTGCCTTTGGCGAATTCTTCCCAGGCCTTTAGCGCGAAGACGGAGATCGTCACCGCCATCAGGCGTCCGAACAGGACGATGGGCACGGCCAGGCCTGCGAAGGGCGCAAACGCGGCGTCGAACTTTAGGACCAGAACCTCCAGGCCGATCAGCAGGAAGAGCAGCGAGTTCAGGATCTCGTCGATCACGGTCCAGAAATCGAACAGATGCCGGCGGGTGGTCTCGCTCATGGCGATGGCCGCCCCCCGGTTGCCGATCAGCACGCCCGCAGTCACCACGGCGATGGGGCCGCTGATATGCAGATGCTCGGCGATGGCGTAGGTGGCCATCACCAGGGCGAGAGAGATGATGATCTCGATGGGGTAATCGTCGATCTGGCGCATGGCCAGATAGGAGATGTAGCCGGTCGCGAGACCGAGAGCCGCGCCACCCAGGGCCTCGGCGAAGAACAATCGCCCGAGCTCCAGAAAGTCGATGCCGTTCTGATCGCCCGAGACCGCTGCGGCCAGGAGGATGGTGAACAGCACCACGCCGACGCCGTCATTGAAGAGGGACTCGCCGGCCATATCCATCTCCAGGGTCTTGGGCACGCCGGCATGCTTCAGGATGGCCAGCACGGCGATGGGGTCGGTCGGGCTGATCAGCGCGCCGAAAACGAGGGCCCAGGCGAATGAGATCGGCAGGCCGACCAGCGTGCCCGCATACCAGACACCCACGGCAATGATGATGGTGGAGATGACCACGCCCAGAGTGGCCATGAGGCCGACGGCCCATGCGCGATCCTTCAGCAGGCCGAGATCGACCTGGAGCGCGCCGGCGAAGAGCAGGAAGCCCAGCATGCCGTGGAGCAGGGTCTCGGAGAAGTCGATTTCCTGAATCGTGTCGGTGAGCTCGGCGAAGATCGGGGTCTCCGGGACCATGAGCTCCAGGCCGACAAGGACCAGGGAGGCTGCGAAGGCCATGACCAGCAGCCCGACATTGTGAGGCAGGCCGATGACCCGGTGATTCAGCCACGCAAACAGAGCGGTCAGGACCAGGAGTCCTGCAATGATTTCGAATAGCGACAACGGCCGGTCCCCCGATGGCCGCCATGGGTGAAGGGCGCTCCTGCCCGCCCCGATGGCGTGAAGTTCGAAAACAAAGAACCCGCAAGCCGCGCGCGGCGTCAAGGGAGAAGGCCGGAATCATGCGGTGGGCGCCCACCTCGTGGGCGCTAACTTTGCGCTAAACATATCTCGAGTTTTCCAGAAAACAGCCCGGATCCTCGGCCCGCTTTAACCGTGGCCATGCCATGGGTTGTGCGCTCGCGCGACGTCGCGCTTGGCACAAGAATGGGAAAGAAGAATGGGCCACGCAGCTGGACAGATCGACCCGGCATTTCGGGAATTGCTGGGGCAGGGAGATGGACAATCCTCTTTGGACGAGGTGCTTGACAGTCTCGGTGACAGCCGGGAAGACGCCCCGCGCGAGGCGGATGAGGGCGATGTCGCAAGCCTCCTGAAGCGGCTCAACGACGAAATTCGCCAATGGGACGACGTACCTCCTGCGGAGCGCGACGAGGACGACGCTGGGAGCAGCGACGCCCCGGCCGACGGTTCCGACTACGCAGCGCAGGCGCGTCCCGTGCGTCAGTTCCTGACGCCGGAGCGGGCAAACCCGGCGATTCCGCAGCCCGTGCCGCTCGCACCGGACGGCCCGGAAGACGATTCCGCTTCTAAGCCGACAAAGCAGGGCAACGGGAAGGCGAAGACCTATCTCAGCCGTGGCATCAAGACGGGCATTCTTCTGGCGGTGCTGATCGTGCTCGGCTGGGCCCCGCTGCAGCGGCTGTGGCAGGCCTCGAGCGCCGAGGCCAGCGTCAATGCGCGGGTGATCACCTTGCGCTCGCCCATCGATGGGACGGTGGAGCTGCCGAATGGCCCGGTTCAGGTGGGCTCTGCGGTCGATGCCGCCAAGCCGATTGCCCTGATCGAAAATCCGCGCGCGGACCGTGCCCGTCTCGACGATCTCACCAGCGACATCGCCGACCTCAAGCTGGAGACCGAGAGCCTCGAGACTCGCATCGTCGAGCTGACCGCCCATGCGGGGAAGCTCGAGGAGCAGCGCGACGCGTTTCAGGCCGGGCGCATCGAACAGCTCGAAGCGCAGATGAAGGAATACGATGCCGATATCGCCGCGGCCAAGGCAGAGCAGAAAGAGGCCGGCCAGATGCTGGCGCGGACCAAGCGCCTCCTGGAGCGCGGCTATCAATCCCACGCCTCCTACGACACGGCAGTAATGAAGGAGCAGGTCGCCTCCAGCCGCATCGTGTCTTTGGAGCAGAAGCTCATCGGGACCCGGGTGGAGCTTGAAGCGGCGCGCAAAGGCCTCTTCGTGGGCGACAGCTACAACGACATTCCGCGAACCGCCCAGCGGCTCGACGAGATCACCCAGGAGTTGGTGACGCTGCGCGCTGAGCGCGCCTCGAAGCAGGGACGTATCGCGGTTCTGGAGAAAGAGATCGCGCAGGCCCGCAAGCGCTACGATGCGCTCGCCTCGGCCACCATCGGCGTGCCGTCCGCGGGCCGAGTTTGGGAAGTGCTGACCGCCGATCACGAAGTGGTCACCCAAGGCCAGCCGCTGTTCAAGCTGCTCGATTGCGGTGGCGCGTTGGTCACCGCAACGGTGAGCGAATCCACCTATAACGCGCTGAAGCTGGGGCAGCCGGCGATGTTCCATCTGCGGGGCGACTCGGCGGAGCTGCCGGGCAAAATCGTCGCCCTGAACGGTCTGGCGGATGTGCCGTCGAACCTGGCCCTGGGCGAAGGGATCTTTTCCCGCGAGCCGTATCACGTCTCCGTGGCGGTGCCGGGTCTCGCCGAGAAGCCGGATTGTTATTTTGGACGTACGGGCAAGGTGACCTTCGATACCTCGGCCGCTTCCGGCGCGGTGGCAGCCGTCGCGAAATGAGCTACGCCTCAGGGGTCAGCTACTGGGAGGCTCTCGTTCCAGGCCTGTTGGTGCTCTTGGCGTCGCTCGCCATCCTGCCGTGGCTGAACCGCAAGAGCGATATCGCGCGTAGCGTGGTGATCTTCATCTGCCTGGCGATCACCTGGCGCTACATGATCTGGCGGATCACCCAGACATTGCCGCCGGTCGGGCTGACGGCCGACTTCGCCGCCGGTGTGATCTTCACGACCGTGGAGTTCCTGGCCATCGTCGGCGGGACCTTGTCGCTGTTCTTTCTGACACGAAGCCGAAACCGGACCGACGAGGTGGAGCGGAATCTCCCTTGGCTCCGGTCGCTGCCGAAGCAGCCGCTCGTGGACGTGCTGATCTGCACCTATAACGAGGACGAGCGGATCCTGGAGCGCACCATCATCGGCGCGCTCGCCATCGACTATCCCAACTACAGGCTTTGGGTCTGCGACGACGGGCGCCGGCCCTGGCTGGAGGAGATGTGCGCCCGGTATGGCTGCGGCTATCTCATCCGCCCCGACAACGCCCACGCCAAGGCGGGCAACATCAACAACGCGCTGAAGCATCTTTCGACGCTTGCCGAGCAGCCGGAATTCATCTCGATCCTGGATGCGGACTTCGTACCGAAGCGCAACTTCCTAAGCCGCACGGTCAGCCTGATGCATGCGCGCGATGTCGGCGTGGTGCAGACGCCCCAGCATTTCTTCAATCCGGACCCCATTCAGACGAACCTGTCGCTGGCCCGGGTCTGGCCCGACGAGCAGCGCTATTTCTTCGATGTGGTGATGCCGTCCAAGGATGCCTGGGACGGGGCATTCTGCTGCGGCACCTCTTCGGTGATCCGTTACCGCCCGCTCATGGCGATCGGCGGCTTCCCGACGGATTCGGTGACCGAGGACTATCTCGTCTCCCTGCGCTTGCGGGAGACGGGCTTCCGCACGGTGTTCCTCAACGAGGTGCTCTCTCTCGGCCTCGCGCCGGAGGGGCTGAAGGACTATATCGGCCAGCGCAGCCGCTGGGCGCTGGGCTTCGCGCAGATCTGCCGGGGCAAGAGCGGACCCTTCCGCATCGGCAACGGCATTCCCCTGGTGGACCGGGTGATGATGGTGGAGACCTTTCTCCACTGGTCGGTGAGCTATCTGATCCGCATCCTCGCGCTGATCGTGCCGGCGATCTATCTGCTGTTCGACGTCCAGGCGGTGTTCGCCAATGTCTCGGACGCGATCTCTTACGTGATCCCGCATTTCGCGGCCCAGGTCGCGGTGATCGTCTGGATCTCCAAGGGCCGGGCGATGCCGGTGCTGTCGGATTTGGGGCACATTCTGTGCGCTGACGCCATCGTCAAATCCGTGACCATCGGTCTGTTCGGGACGAAGGATCAGAAGTTCAAGGTGACGGCCAAGGGCTACGACCGCACCAAGCGGACAATTCAGTGGCCGCTTCTGCGGACTTTCCTGTTCTACCTCGCGCTCACCTTCGCCGGCATCCTGTGGGCCTTCGTGATCGACGATACGCGCTCGCTGGCGGACGCCGCCGGCATGGCGCTGTTCTGGAGCTGGTACAACATCGTCATTCTGGTGCTTGCCTGCCTCGTCGCGGTGGAATCTTCCCAGCGGCGTGCCGGCGACCGGTTCAAGGCGCAGGGGATGGCGACGCTTACGTGCGGGGGGCGATGCTATTGCGCCCCGGTGCGGGATATCTCGATCAGCGGCATGGGGCTTTACGGGGCGGCGCCTGCGCCTGTCGGCACGAGACTTTATGTCGAATTCGACGAGCTGGCGTTGGATGCGGAGATCGCGGTCTCCTACCCGGACAGGTTCGCAATCAAATTTGCGTTATCGCCATCGGCGCGGGCGGCCCTGGTCCGGCATATTTACGGCGGGAGCTACGAGGCACAAATCCATGAAATACGGCCCTTGTCGGTGGCTGGCGCTCTCGCACAACGGGTATTGAGATAACGTGATTACCAAACCTTCCACCTTTAATGGTGAAACGGAAGGCGGCTCACTCTGTTAGTCTGTCATACAGCGGACCTTCTACATGGGCCCGGAGAAAATCGATTGAAATCGAGAGGAAACGTCATGATCAAGAACATGCTTCTGTCTGCCGCTGCCGGCGCCATGCTGCTCGGCGGAGCCACTGTCGCGATGGCCGCGACCGGCGAGTTCGACAATATGTGCGCCATGGGCCTCGCTCTGGATAAGGAAGTCGAGACCGATTGTTCGGTGAATGCCGAGTACGACGGCAAGACCTATTGCTTCGGCAATGAGAAGGCCAAAGAGATCTTCATGAAGAACCCGGAGAAGAATCTCGAGAAGGCCGAGGCTGCCTATTCCAGGAAGCACGAAGACAATATGTAGCTCGTTGCCGCTGATACGGCGGAGCTAAAGAAATGGCCGCGCCTGAGGGCGCGGCCATTTTCGTGTCTGCAGTCGTGTCTGGCTTACGAGCCGCTCGGCTTCGATTGGGCCTGGAAGACGGTTCCGTCCGTGTCGGTCATGGTGACGTCGAGATCGTTGTGCTCGCCACGGCCGAAGGTGAAGCGGAAATTCGGATTGGCCGAGATCGACGGGGTGGCGTCCATGGTGAAGACCAGTTCGCCATCGCGCTTCACTACCATCTTCTCGATGAAGCGGGCGGAGATCATCTCGCCCGTGTTGGGGTTGATCTGGAAGCCGCTGAAGTTCGGGTGCTTCAGCATAACCTGCCCCTCCCAGATCGGCGTGGAGTCGAGCGCCGGCGGGAAGGTCTTCACGATCATCTTGCCCATGCCCTCGGTCAGGGTCGTCGGGTCCTTCGCGTTCATGGCCGCGCAGCCGCCGGCCGCGGCGATGAAGCCCTTGGTCATGTGCAGCTGGCCGTCTTCGGTCTCCACCACGGCGCGGATATGGGAGAAGCTGTCTACCCGGACCCGGGTGGTAAAGCGGCGCTCACCGCCTTCACCGGCCGCGGGGCCGAAATGGAGCTGGGCAACCACGGGCGCCGGGTTCTTATCCAGCACGATGGTCAGCGACTTGAGCGGACCCTTCACCTCCGGGGGCACGCGCACGGTGATCGGAACCAGCGCCCCGTCATCGGCCTGGGCCGGGGCGTCGAGGATGACGACGCCGTCGTCTTCGATGATGTCGCGATTTTGAAAGACCGCTGCGTGGAGCATCGGCCAGTCATCAATATCGGCGCGCGCCGGGACCGGTGCGGTCATGCTCACGGCCAGGAAAGCCGCCAGGACGCCGGAGGGCAGGAGCGCCCGGCGCAGTCGATAGAGAATCCATTGGGGCATCGTTCTTCCTCCCATCAGGGTTTGCGTCATTCTAACGCATTCGGGGCCGGAACTCATTCCCATTCGAGCTCGGCAAAGGCGGCAGTCACATTGCGCCGGTGATAGACGTCGAACAGCTTCCACTTGTCTTTTTCGCTGTAGCCGGCGGTTTTCACCGCTTCTTCCAGGGTGCCGTTCTCGTCGATCATCTTCCGGATATCGTCGGCCACGACGGTCCAGTAGCGCTGCTCGTCGTTCAGGCTCGCCGGCATGTCCATAGAGACCGGACCGTGGCCTGAGACGACCCGGGCGGCCTTTCGGCCGTGGAGCTGGTCGATCAGGTCCAGCCATCCCAGGATCGAGCCGTCGAGGGTCGGGATGTGCTTGGAGAAGAGCAGGTCGCCCAAAAAGAGCGTGTCGGTATTCTCGTCGGTGATGATGAGATCGTTGTTGGTGTGGGCGGTCGGCTGAGGCTCCAGCACCAGCTTGCGGTTGCCGAGATCGAGGACCTCCTTCTCGGCGATCTCGCGGGTGGGGAGGATCACCTCGGTGCCCACCATGGCCTCCTTGCCCATCATGCGCTCCGAGCTCGCCAGATAGGTCTCGGCGCGGACCGACAGGCCGGCCTTCATGTTCTTGTGGGCGACGAATTCCGGGTCGTCGTCCTTGAAGGCAACATTCCCGAAAACATGGTCCGGGTGCATGTGCGTATTGATCACGTAGCGGATGGGCTTGTCGGTGATCTCGCGGATGCGCTTACGGAAAGCCTGGCCGGCGATTGCCGTTCCCGACGTGTCGATCACCGCCACAGCGTCATCGCCAACGATGAAGCTCGCATTCGCCATGTCGCCCATATTCTCCGGCGACTGAAGCTCGTAGCGGCCGTGATGGACGAAGACGCCGGGGGCGATCTCCTCAACGGCCATATCGGGTGCGGTCGGGTCGGCACTCGCGGCCGCGGCGCGTGCGGGAAGGCTGTGCGCGAGGGGAAGGCATGCCAGGGCGCCCATTCCCTTCAAGACGCTGGCCCGGGTTACGGGCTTTGCCAGAAACGAATGGCGCTGGAATTTTGGAGTTCGTATCATCTTACTTACTAGTAGGTAGGCTGATGACGCGTGTTTGGCAAGTGAAGCCTTTCCCTAGAGAAGAGCTTCCTTGCGCGCTCTGGGTTTGGGGCGAGAGGGCGCTCGGCTACTGGCCTGCGGGCGAAATCACGGGTTCATCGTTCAAGATGCATTCCCAGGCGCCAACGGCGGGGTATTCAGCCAGGTCGGTGCGCTGCTCGAGGAACTGCATGGCGGTGATGTAGCCGGCATGTCCCCGGCAGGCGCCGGCGTTCATCCGCCCAGTCACGAACTGCATGGGAATAGGAACGTCGATGCAGCCAAGATCGCGGTACATGGCGAGGCGCTCTTCTTTGCTCAGCGCCTTTACGTCGTCGTACTTGACGCCCTGATTGGTGGGCTCGAGCAGAGTCTCCGAGGCGTGGCACGCCTTCACGATGATCTGGACGTAAACCTGATCTGTCGGATTGGAGCTGTCACTTGTGGAACCCGTGGCGGCGTCTGCCGGCACGGAAGCCAGCAGCGGTGAGACCATCAGGGCGGCGAGCGCCCAAAGCTTCAATTGCATCGCTATCTCCGATGCCGGCCAGCGCAGTCTCTTCTTGTTATTGAGGCCGACAATGCTTGGGGCGCTCTAAGCACCCTCATTGCCCTCAATGTCCTTGTCCCCAGTCATCAAAGCGCGGCCCACGGAACAAAATCCCGTCTGACCGCGTATTTCATACGATAATCCTATATATTGCCTGTGGTTCTTTCCACTCAACAAAAGGTGACCAATGACCGGCCATAAGTTCAAGATCGGTGAAAAAGTTCAGCTCGCACGCGACCCGCTCAACCGCAAGACGGGGATCTATGAAGTTATGGCGCTGCTACCGGAAGAACATGAAGGCTGGCAGTATCGGATCCAGGATCCTCAGAGCAAACAGCAGCGGGTGGTCATCGAAGCCCGGCTTTCAGAGGTTGCCGGGGCGTAAGCTAGGCACTCTTCGGTAACGGATGCGGCAAGGCCTCTTCGTCGGCCTCGCGGTGTTTGCTATTGACCCTGACCCACTCCTCGAAAAGCTTCGGCGCCAAGGCTGGCGAGAATAGAAAGCCTTGCGCCTCGTCGCAGCGCTCCTTCTGGAGCGCCTCGAAGAGTTCGATCGTCTCCACGCCCTCTGCGACCACGCGATAGCCGAGATTGTGCAGTGTCGTGAAAAGCGTCCGCACGAGGGTGCGTGAGCGGTCTTCCTTACCCAGGGCCTGCACCAACGACCGGTCGAGCTTCACAACTCCGGCCGGAATATCCAACAGATAGGCCAGATTGCTGTAGCCGGTGCCGAAATCGTCGATGGCGACGACGACGCCGGCCTGGTCGATCACGTTCAGCTGGCGCAAAGCCTGCTCGCCCTTCTTCAGGATCGCGCCCTCGGTCAGCTCCAGCTCGAGGGTTTCCGGATCGATTTCGTGCTGCTGCAGCGTCTGGATGAGACGGGCCGCGAAATCGCCTTCGCCCAGATTCTCAGCCGAGATGTTCACCGACACGTTCAGCTCCATGCCCTGCTTCTTCCAGGCTGCCATCTGGCGAACGGCCGTATCGATGACCCAGGCCGTAAGCTCCCGGGTGAGGGAGGTTTGCTCAAGAAGGGGGATGAACTCGCCCGGCGCGATGTTGCCGAGCTCCGGGTGGGTCCAGCGAATTAGCGCTTCCGCGCCGATGTATTTGTGTGAGGCCACATCGATGCGGGGCTGGTAGGCGAGATAAAGCTGGTCTTCAGTGCGGATCGCTTCGCGGATGTCTGCAAGCAGCCGGTAGCGGCGCCTCTCCGCCTCGTCGAGCTGCGGCGAATAAAAGCTCAGCTTGCGATCGCAGTGCCGAGCCTCCTCGGCGGCACTGTGGGCCATTCGGATCACGTCTTGCGGATCGGATTCGCCGAGCTGGAACGGCACGACACCGATGCTGGAGGTGAACAGGACGGGCGGGTTGGTGCTGCTCAGGGTTTTCTGGATGCACCGCCGCAGCTTTTCGATCTCGGTGGCGCGGAGCTTCTCGTCGATCTGGTCCACCAGATAGATGCACTGGCCGTTGCCCGCCATGTAGAGGCGCTGGTCTTCGCCGAAGGCCTCGCCGATTTCCCGGGTGACGTTGTCCATGAAGCTGTCGATGAAGGCCGGTCCGAGCACCCGCATGGTTTGGGCGAGCTCCGAAGGGTGGGCGAAGTCGATGAGAGTGGCGTAGCGAGTCTCGCCTTCCTCATCGCGGGCGAAGTCCTGAACATCCTCGATGAACTGATTGCGGCTCGGCAGGCCGGTCACCGGGTCGACACGTCCGAAGGCGTGCTCGAGCTCGATCTGGGCCATCACCAGGGCGGCGAGGTCGCGCAAAGCGACGCATTCGTCGTCGGTGACCTCCCGGGGCTCGGTTCCGAGCACGCACATGGTGCCCAGACCATAGCCGTCGCGGGTGATCAGCGGGGCGCCGGCATAGAAGCGGATGCCGTGCTGGGCCAGGAGGCTGTCGGCGTATTTGTCATGTTGCAGCAGGTCCCTGAGGACGAGAACATCCTTCTTCTCGATCACCTCGGCGCAAGGCGCCTTGTCGCGCGGGACCTCGGTCTGCTCGAGGCCGATGCGGGACTTGAACCACTGGCGGTTCTCGTCTGTCAGCGAGACCGCGGCGATGGGCAGGTCGAAAATCTGGCTGGCGAGGCGAGTGATGCGGTCGAAGCTTGCGCTGGGCGCGGTGTCGAGCAGACCGAGGGAGCGAAGTGCCAGAAGCCGCCTCCGTTCCGCGGTTTGGGGGAAACGTTCGATGGCGGCTGTCGCGGTGGGCTCGGTCATGGTCACCAAAACTCGTGTCCTCCAAGGGCTGGCGGCAACATGGACTGACAGCAACGTGGGCCGCTGCCAGAAACGCGCTTCGATCGATCGGTGTTTCCCGCTGACTCCAATCTAAAAAACCATTGAAAAGGTTGTCTTAGGCGACTGGATAAATTGCGCGGCGAACTTATCTAAAGGTGTCAGTAACGGCCGCTGGCAGGGGCGCCGCTTGCCTGATAGGTTTCGCCACCGTCCGACCGGCGCTGCTTTCCGGTTCGCCCGGACGTCCTTCCGTCATTTCATCCAACGTCACCGCAGGGTCCGATGCAGCCCGCCATCTCCGTCACCGACCTTTCCAAGACCTACGATTCGGGATTCCGCGCATTGAAGAATGTGGACCTCGAGATTCAGTGCGGCGAGATCTTCGCTCTGCTCGGACCGAACGGTGCGGGCAAGACCACGCTGATCAGCATCATCTGCGGGCTGGTCAACCCGACGGACGGCAAGGTGGAGGTGCTGGGCCATGACATCATCAAGGACTATCGGCCGGCCCGCCAAAGCATCGGCCTGGTACCCCAGGAGCTGACGACGGAAGCGTTCGAATCGGTCTGGGACACGGTCTCGTTCAGCCGCGGCCTGTTCGGCCTTCCGAAGGACCCGGACCATATCGAGCGTGTGCTGCGGGATCTGTCGCTCTGGGAAAAGCGCGACAGCAAAATCATGGAGCTTTCAGGGGGCATGAAGCGCCGGGTGCTGATCGCCAAGGCGCTGAGCCACGAGCCGGACATTCTGTTTCTCGACGAGCCGACGGCGGGCGTTGACGTGGAGCTGCGCCAGGCCATGTGGGAGGTGGTGCGGAAGCTCCGGGATCGGGGCGTCACCATCATTCTCACCACCCATTACATCCTCGAGGCGGAGGAGATGGCCGACCGGGTCGGCGTGATCAATCACGGCGAGATCATCGTCGTGCAGGACAAGGCCGATCTCATGCGCTCCTTGGGGCGTAAGCAGCTTCGTCTGCAGCTTCAGGAGCGTATCGAGACTGTGCCGAGCGAACTGGACCGGTTCGGGCTGTCCTTGGACGAGGGCGGTCACGTGCTCGTCTACGACTACGACACCCAGGCGGAACGCACGGGCATCACGGCGCTGCTGACAGCGCTGAGTGACGCCGGTTTGCGCTTCAGCGATTTGGATACCAAGCAGAGCTCCCTGGAGGACATCTTCGTGAGCCTGGTCAAGGACGCGTCATGAGCTTCAGCTTCGAGTCGGTCAAGGCGATCTATATCTTCGAGATGCGCCGCGCCTGGCGCACGATACTCCAGAGCGTCGTCTCGCCGGTGATCTCCACGGCGCTCTACTTTATCGTGTTCGGGGCTGCCATCGGCGGGCGTATTGAGGAGGTGAACGGCATCAGCTACGGCGCCTTCATCGTGCCGGGGCTGGTCATGCTGTCCCTGCTTACCCAAAGTGTGAGCAACGCCTCGTTCGGCATCTTCTTCCCGCGCTTCGCAAAGACGATCTACGAAATCCTGTCGGCGCCGATCTCCGCCTTCGAGATCGTGCTGGGCTATGTGGGCGCGGCGGCGACCAAGTCGATGGTGCTGGGGCTGATCATCCTGGCGACAGCGTCGCTCTTCGTGCCGCTGCAGATCGATCATCCAATCTGGATGCTCGCCTTTTTGGTGCTCACCGCGATCACCTTCAGCCTGCTGGGCTTCATCATCGGCATCTGGGCGGACGGGTTCGAGAAGCTGCAGCTCGTGCCGCTGCTCATCATCACGCCGCTGACCTTCCTGGGCGGCACGTTCTATTCCATCGATATGCTGCCGCCGGTCTGGCAGACCGTGACCTTGTTCAATCCGGTGGTCTATCTGGTGAGCGGCTTCCGCTGGAGCTTCTACAGCGCGTCGGATGTGAGCGTAGGCATCAGCCTCGGCATGACGCTCGTGTTCATGGTGGTCTGCCTCGTCATCGTGCATCTGATCTTCAAGTCCGGATACCGGCTGAAGAGCTAGGACAGCGTGCATAAAATGCCTGGCCGCGCGCGGGCACAGTTACGGCGCGCGGTGGCAACGAAGACGATTTCGGAAATTAGGAGCCGGCCGAGGTGCTCGCGGCCGCCGTCCGGTCGCTGCGGTTCCCGGGGCGGCTGGTGAGCAGCTCCAGATCCTGAGCGGCTCCGGGGTTCGAGCCGACCAGCTCGTCCAGGGTGTGCTCGTCGAGGACGCTGATGAAGGCGTCGAGAGCCTCGCCCAGAAGCCGGTTGATCAGGGCGGCGGGCTTGATGGCGCAATCGCGGGAATCGCCGCCGCCGCATTCGGCCTCCACATAGGTGGCTTCCGTTGCGCGCACCACATCGCCGATCTGAATCTCTTCGGCGGGGCGGGCGAGCTTCAGGCCGCCGAGACGGCCGCGGGTCGATTCGATGAAGCCAGCGCGGACCAGGATCGGTACGATCTTGGCCACGTTATATTCGGTGATGCCGTAGATCTGCGCGATCTCGCTTGCCCGGACGGACTTACCCTCTTTGCGTGCGCAATGGGTCAGGATCCGGATCGCGTAGCTTGTCTGTTTGGTCAGTCGCATGGTGATTTGCCTCACCCGCTTATAGCAAAAATGAATCGCCCAGACAGACAAAAGACTCCAAGGATCGAAAGGGCCCTGTCCGGCGATGTGCAATCTTAGAGCTACTCTAATGTATGATCGTGTCCGAAAAAAGGGCTGCTAACCATAAGTTGATAGTGCCGGGAAGATCCGGAAGCCCCCCAATGACCGTAACGCTACCAAAGCCCCATATTTCAATAACTTACTGCCAGCTTTGTGGTTGGCTTCTGCGTGCGTCTTGGACTGCGCAGGAGCTTTTGACGAGCTTCTCCGACGAGATCGGTGCCGTGACGCTGATTCCGGACCGGACGGGCGGCGTCTTCGACATCCATGCCGATGGCGTGCTTGTCTATTCCCGGGCGGATGAGGGACGGTTTCCTGAGATGAAGGAGCTGAAGCAACTGGTCCGGGACCGGATCGCGCCCGAGAGGGATCTCGGCCATTCCGATCGGCGTTGATCGAATGAGCACAACCTAGCTTTGAATCGGGTTGCGCCCCATATGAGGCGGCATGCGCCCGTAATGCGCGAAACCGAAACCTGCGAGGTCAGACATATCCATGGGTAAGCCCGTTACCGTCGATATTCCCCATAATCTCGGCAAGGAGGAAGCGATCCGCCGGCTGAAGAACGGTTTCGGCCAGGTGCGCTCGTCCTTCGGCGACAAATTCGCCGTGCTGCAGGACGATTGGACGGGGGACCATCTGGATTTTCAGGCGAGCCTTCTGGGGCAGAAGACCAACGGCAAGGTGGATGTGGCCGACGACCATGTTCATCTGGAAGTCGAGCTTCCCTGGATGCTGGCCATGCTCGCCGACAAGGCCAAGGCGCTGGTCAAGAAGCAGGGCCAGTTGATGCTTGAGAAGCCGGTCAAGAAATAAGCCTCAAGGCCATACTCAGCGAATCTCGATGATTTCCGCTTCGCCCGCGCCGGCGGCGACCAGATCGCCCTCGGAGCGGCCCATCAGGGCCTGGGCGACCGGCGAAGCGTAAGAAAGCGTTCCTTTGGACGGATCCGCCTCGTCCTCGCCTACAATGGTGAAGGTCTGGCGGCGGCCGTCATCCCGCTCGATGGTGACCGTATTGCCGAATCGGACCTCTTCGGTCTGGTCGGTCGCAGGCATGAGCTGCGCTGTCGCGCGGCGCGCGGTGAAATAGCGGAGATCGCGATTGATCCGCGCCAGGCGATGCTTGTCCTCTTCGGCCGAGGCTTCCGCATGAGCGTCATGGAGTGCGGCGAGCTCATCGTCGATCAACTTGAGGCCGCGCTCGGTGACCAAGTTGTTCGAAGAAACGGGACGGTCCGGCAGCTCGTCATAGACGTCGCTACCTTCCTGCTCTTTGGTGAATGCCTTACTCATCGGAAGACTCTAGCATGGATTGATCTCGCCTCGTCGAGGGGCTCGGAAGCTGGTTTTGTGCACGATATCTGTGCAGTGCTGATAGTTTTAGCAAGGCGATTGAAGCTCTACAAAAGCTTCCCAAGTAGAGCTATAGCTTTCGCCGAGGTCTAAACTTTCCTTTTTCATTTACGGAAGGACCGAGGCCGGAAACAAGGGGTCGGACGCAATCCGGCCCACATCATAAATAGGGAGAACGAACGCTATGAAATATGTTGTTGCTGTTATTCAGCCCCATCGGCTTCACGAAGTGCACGATGCCCTGACGGCCATCGGTGTCGAAGGCCTGACCGTGTCGGAAGTGCGCGGCGTGGGTCGCCAGAAGGGCCATACCGAGGTTTATCGCGGCGCCGAGTATACGGTGGATTTCGTGCCGAAGGTCAAGCTTGAGATCGCTGCCGACGACAGCGTGGCGGACAAGATCGTTTCGGCGATCTCGGAAGCTGCCAAGACCGGCAAGGTCGGCGACGGCAAGATCTTCGTGCTGCCGCTGGAGAGCGCCACTCGCGTGCGCACCGGCGAAACCGGCGCGGATGCGCTTTAAGCCCTTTGTATCTGCGTTAGCTTCCCTCGCTCGCCAGTAGGGCGACGGGGAAGTTCTTGAGCACCTCGCTGAGGTGCATCTTGTTATCGATTGCGGTCATCGTCTCCCCGGTCAGGAGATTGCGCCAGCTCTTGCTGGCCCAATCACCGGGGAGGCTGATGGCCGTATCCTCCCACTTTTCCGAAGACACGATGGGGGTCTCCTGACCCTCGAGAAGCGCCCGCGCCCGGATGGGGGCGATCGCGATAAGTCCGCACGTCTCATCGCTCCTGAGATAAGCGACCGCGTGGGCGCTCCTGGCGCCCGTCAGATGGACAGGAGTGTAGTCGCCCGTCTCGAACAGGGCCGGATAGTCCTCACGGTGCCGCAGGCCCTTCTCCAGGAGGGAGAGCTTGATGACGCCGCTCCGCCAGCTTTCCAGCAGGTCTGCGGGGTCTGAATCTCCTTCAAGCCCGGACAACATCTCTTCCAGCTTTGCGAAATCCACAGGGCGGCGATTGTCTGGATCGACCAAGCTCAGCTCCCACAGCTCCGACCCGCGATAGACGTCGGGCACGCCCGGCGCCGTAAGCTTGATCAGGGTCTGGCTCAGGCTATAGAGACCGCCGGCAAGCGCGATCTCTTCGTGGGCGCGCGAGAAGTCGTCCAGGAAGTCGGACGCCTTATCGGGATCTAGGACCTCGCACACGAAGCGCTCCACGGCCTCTTCGTAGGGCTGATCCTGGCCCGTCCAGCTCGTCCGCACCTTGGCCTCACGAATAGCCTTCAGCATGAAGGCGGTCATGCGGTCCGACAGGGATTGCATGGCGTCGCGGTCTTCGAATGAAAGACCGAAGGGCCAGGCCCCGGCGAGGGACTGATAGAACAGCCATTCGTCCTCGACGCTGGGCGTGCGCTCGCCGGCCTCATCGAGAGTGAGGGCCGACTGGTTCATCTCCGACCACCGGCGTACGCAGTCAGACCAGTTCTCCGGCGCTTCGCTCAAAGAGTAGAGCCGGGTGCGGGCGTCTTCGCCGCGCTTGGTGTCATGGGTCGAAGTGGTGGAGAGCCCTTGGCGCTGTCGGATCAACCGTCCATCCATCTCATCGTGGAAGGACTCGATGGGCGCGCCGAAGACGTCCGGCTCGCCGCCGACCTCGTTCAGGGCGATCAGCCGGTTGTAGCGATAGAACAGGGTGTCCTCGAGCGCCTTGGCCATAAGCGGTCCGGTGGTCTGCTGGAACCGTGTGGCGAAGGTGAGCGCCTCGGCGCGGGCGGCCGGGTCCTCCAGATCGAGGCGCCAGATCTGGGCGATGAAGTCGATGGCGAGATCGTCCTCCACCTCGCGGGAGGCCTTGGCGACCGCTGTGGCATCGGCGATCAGCATCTCGTCTTCGGCGCTCGGGCCTTCGACATCGACATAGGTGCGGTAGACGGGAAGCGCGACGGCAAGCTCGATGATGGCGCGGCGCAGGGTGTCCCGGCCGAAATCTCGGGTGACGAGATCGGCGGCGGCGAGCTTGGCCGCCAGCCCTGAGAGCACGTCGAGCTCGCCGGCCAGATTGCGCACGAAGATGTGGCGCTTGGCGCGGAGCAGGAGAGTCTCGTAGTCGAGCTGCTCGCCGATGAAGTCGTGATAGGCCGCCGTCATGGCGCTCTCGCCGTTAGGGTCGGTGAAGAGGCCGGCCAGGCTGCGGATGAATTCGTAGCCGGTGGTGCCGGCGACGGGCCAATTGCGCCGCAGGGTTTCGCCCTGACCGAGGATCTTCTCAATCAGCAGCAGATACGGCTCCGCCTCGTTAGTCGCTTCCGTCACAGCCTCTTGCAGCTTGAGGAAATAGGCGAGCGGATCGGAGAGACCGTCGATATGGTCGAGACGGATGCCCTGGATGAGGTTCTTGCCGACGAGGTCGAGGATCAGCCTGTGGGATTCTTCGAAGACGCTCGGCTGCTCCATGCGAACGCCGACCAGATCGGTCACCTCGAAGAAGCGGCGATAGGTGAGAGTTTCGCGCGCGGCGCGCCAGAAGGCGAGGCGCCAGACCTGAGCTTCGTGGAGCTGATGCATCAGCTCGCGATCGGCGACGATCGCGTCCAGCGCTGTCTCCAGCTTGGCACGGGCCGCGTCGTCCTGCAGCCGGTCGCGCAGCTCGGTTTTCAGCTCGGCGGTGGTCTCCGGCGTCGCAATGGCGAACCGGTTGGCGAGATCTTCCAGGCTGCCATCTTCGATCTGGGTGAGGATGGTGGCATAGCTCTGTGGCGTCATGGGGAGCTCATGGCCCGGGGCGGTGAAGTTGAGACCGCCGCTCGCCGCGTCCAAGTCGATGCCGAAGGCGCCGTTCGCAAGCGACAGGCCATAGGGCTCGCCCAGGGCTGGGATCAAAAGCTTGGGCGCCGACCAATCGATATCGAAATGATGGGCATAGGGGCTCTGCTCGCCCCATTCCAGCACGTCGCACCACCACGAATTGAAGGGGCTGGCGCCCATATGGTTGGGCACGAAGTCGAGGATTAGCTGGAGGCCATGCTTCTTGAGCGCCGCCACCATCTCCTCCAGGCCCTCGCGGCCGCCCAATGAGGCCTCGATGCGATTGTAATTGGCGGTATCGTAGCCGTGGGTGGAGCCCGGCACGGCTTCGAAGATGGGCGAGGCATAAAGATGGCTGATGCCGAGGCGCCTCAGATAGGGTGCGAGATCGGCCGCTTCTTTGAAGCCGACGCCTTCGCGGAACTGCAATCTGTAAGTGGCTGTGAAAGGCCGCATTAACGGGGACGTTCGGTTGCGAGGACTTGGACGAGATCCCCGAACAGCTTGTGATCGGGCAGCTCTTCCAGATTAACGCCGATCTTGCGCTGCCAGTTCGGATGCTCGTCCACTGTTCCCGGCAGATTGGCCTGCTCGTCGGCGGCCAAGGCGTCATCGAGCTGCACAGCGAACAGCCGGCAGGGCGTGCGCGACAGGAAGCGGTGGATGGCCAGCAGCAGCTCCTCGGAGAGCTCGTCGGCTGCGGCGATCTCGGGCGCATCGCCTTCGATGAGGCGTGCCTCCTGAAGGGCCTCGACGAGAAGGCGCTTCTCGGCCTCGCGGCCCTCCATCTGGATCTTGGTGTCTTCTTCCTCCTGGGCGCCCACGTGATCGCGCCAGCGGATGTCGCTGCCGGTCCACCAGCCCTTCAGGGTGGGAAGGTCGTGGGTGGAGCCGCAGACCATGGCCTCGCGGCGATAGGCGTGGGGCTGGAAAAAATGGCCGTGGTGGCGGCTGAAATAGAGCACCTGATAGCTGAGCAGGCCAGCGCGAACCATGGTGTCGGTGAAGCCTTCGGGCACAGTCCCGAGGTCTTCACCGATGACGACACAGCGGGCCATCCAGCTTTCGTCGGCCACCATCTCCAGCATCTGACGGAAGGGATAGCGGACATAGCCGCCGCCCAGCGCATCGCTGTCTTCGGGGATCCAGTAGAGACGGCTCAAGCCCATGGCGTGGTCGAGACGCATGGCGCCGGCGTGACGCATGTTGTCCCTGAGGAGGCCCCGGAACGGTTCGAAGCGCTGCTCCCGAAGTCCCATGGGCGAGAAGGGGATGAGCCCCCAGTTCTGGCCGCCGGGGCAGAGCGCATCGGGCGGTGCGCCGATGCGGGCTTCGCGCGCCGTCGCGTGGCCGCCGCACCAGGCGGTGGAGCCGTCGGGCGAGACGCCGATGGCGAGATCGAGATAGAGGCCGATGCGCATGCCGGCCTCGCGCGCCTGCCGCTGGGCGGCGGCGAGCTGGATGTCGGCGAGCCATTGCAGCCAGCTATGGAACTCGACGCGGTGCTTGTGGCCCCGGATGAAGTCCCGCACGGCGAGGCTCTCGCGGTCCTGGTATTCTTCCGGCCAGGTGGACCAGGCGACGTAGCCGCCTTCGGACACGAAGTGCTCCGCCAGGGCTTCGTAAAGCGCGAAGTTCTGAAGCGCTTCCGCCTTCTCCTGCTTGAAGTTCTCATAGGCGCGGCGGTCGGCGTCCGAGGCGTTCTTGGTGAAATGCTCGAATAGCGCGTCGAGGGCGGCGAGCTTCACCCGGTAGACGGAAGGATAATCGATGAACTCGGCTTCCCGGAGCTTCGGCAGCTCGGCCACGAGCTGATCGCGGTTCGGCAGCTCCTCGAAGCCCGGCACCTGATCGGGGGCGATGAAGATGGGGTTGAGGAAGTTCCGGCTCGACGGCGCGTAGGGGCTGATGCGCGAGGGGTCGGCCATGAAGAGCGCATGGAGCGGGCTCACGCCGACGAAGTCCGCGCCGAGCTTGCCCAGCCGGGTTGCGAGGTCGGCGAGATCGCGGAAATCGCCGATGCCCCAATTGCCGGAGGAGCGCAGGCTGTAGAGCTGGGTGGTCATGCCCCAGACGCGGTGGTCGACCAGCCAGAGCGGCCAGAAGCCGCTGCGGGACAGGGTTTGGATGTCCTCTTCGGGGATCGGCGCGGGCGCCTCGGCGATGCTCTGCTCAATCTCCTCGTCGCTGCCCACGGCAACGCCCATGGCCTTCAGAATCTCGGCCTTGGCGGAGAGGGGCGTCTCGACCCATTCTCCCGTCTCGCTCGTATAGCCGTCACCAATTCCGTAGCATTCGGCCAGACGCTGCAACTTCTCACTCACGCGTTGCTCCCCAATTCCCCTATTTCAAGCAGCAGACGATGGACCATGGCGGAAGGTTGCCTGCCTCTAACGCCTCCGCGGCGGTCCCGGGCCGCTGATAAATCACATCGCCCTCGGCGCTTCCTTCGATCTCTTCCGCCTCATCGGCGAGATTGGCGGAGATCGTCAATATCCGGCCGCCGCCGAGCTGCCAGCGCACGGTGAAGGCGCGGCCAGACTGCGCCTCGATCCTCCCCGAATGGGCCGGAATGGACGACAGCGCGGGCACAATGCATTCCCGGCGGATGCGCAGCAAGTCGCCAACGAGCGTTTCGCGGGCTTCACGCTGGGCGGCGGGCACCTCCTCGCGACGGAGCTGGGAGGCTTCGAAGGTCGATAGCGCGTTGGGATCCGGGATCCTGTGTCGCGCTTCAGGGTCTGCGAAAAGGCGGACCTTCTTGAACTCCTCGCGGCGCCCTTCGCGGACGGCGTCGGCGAGCTCGCCATGGAAGTCAGTGAAGTACTGGAAGGGGCGCGTCTCGCCGTACTCCTCGCCCATGTAGAGCAGGGGCGTGTGGGGCGAGAGAAGTAGCAGCGCCAAGGATGTCTCCAGAGCCTCGGGCGATGCCAGCATGGTGAGCCGTTCGCCGAAGGGGCGATTGCCCGTCTGGTCGTGATTCTGAAGGAAGTTGACAAAAGCGGTCGGCGGAATATGGCCGGATGCCTCGCCGCGGGGCGCGCCGCCGCGATAGGAGGAGGGCTCGCCCTGGTAATCGAAGCCTTCCGCCTCCATCCGGGCGACACGGGCGCCGGGATCGTCGACGTAATCTTCGTAGAAGCCGTCATCCTCGCCGGTCAGGATGTGGTGCATGGCGTGATGCCAGTCGTCGTTCCACTCGCCGGTGAAGAGTTTTGGACGGTTCTCCTCGTCGAACTCCAAGAGGGTGACCAGGTTCGAGTCGTCTTCGGAGGTCAGGTGGATATGGCGATCGGGGAAGCGCTTGCGGACCGTGCGGGCCATCTCCTTCAGGATCGGCTCATCGCTCGGATCGTCGATCTGGTCGATGGCGTCGAAGCGGAGCCCGTCGAAGCGATACTCCTCCAGCCAGTAGAGTACGTTGTGCACGAAGAAATCGCGCACTGGCTTGCGGTCGAAGGCGATGGCCGGGCCCCAAGGGGTGTGGCGCTCGGGATGGAAGAACTCCGAGGCGTAGAGGCCGAGGTAATTCCCGTCCGGTCCGAAGTGATTGTAGACGACGTCGAGCAGGATCATCAGATCGCGCTCATGGGCGGCATCGACGAGAGCCTTCAGACGTTCCGGCCCGCCATAGGCAACGTGGGGCGCATAGAGCAGCACGCCGTCATAACCCCAACCGCGATTGCCGGCGAATTGGGCCACGGGGCAAAGCTCGACGGCGGTGACGCCGATCTCGGCGAGACGGTCCAGCTCCTTCAGCACGCCGTCGAACGTGCCGTCGGCTGAGAAGGTGCCGGTGTGAAGCTCGTAGAGAACGGCTTCGGGCCAGGGGCGGCCTTTCCAATCGGCCGTCTTCCATTGATACGCCTTCGGGTCGACCAGCTTGCTCGGCCCATGCACGTCGTCCATTTGCGCGCGGGCGGCCGGGTCGGGCACGCGCATGCCGTCATGGAGCGCAAAGTGATAGCCCTCGCCGGGCTTCACCATGGACGTCTCAAGCTCGAACCAGCCTTCTTCCTGGGGGATCATCTGCATCGCTTCGCCGGACTGGGTCGCGATCAGGGTGATCTCTTCCTGGGACGGTGCCCAGAGACGGAAGCGCGCACCGTGCTCGGTAATCTGGGCGCCCCAAGGGATGTCGTGTTCGAAGCGGTCGGTCATCAGGACGCTCTCTCCAGAAGGAGCAGGCTGCGGGCTGGAACCGAGATCGTGTCGCCGACGAGGGGCCCGTCGGGCCGGATCTCACCCGTGGACGTGTCGCAAAGGGTGCGCCACTTGAACTTCTCCCCACCGAATGACGGCAGGGTGAAGTCGATGGGCTCGCCGTCGCTGTTGAAGATCAGCAGTAGGACCGTGTCGCTCTCGGCGAGGCAGAGGCCGACGCATTTCGCGACCGGGTCTTCCCAATGCTCGGGACGCTTCTCCTCGCCATCCGGCTTGAACCAGGTGACGTTGGCGATGGAGGTCGCGACCGGTTCGCCATGGAGGAAGCGGCGGCAGCGGAGTACGGGGTAGTCGCGGCGGAGCGATGTGAGGCCGCGGACGAACTCCAGCAACTTCCAGTCCCGGTCGGGCCGGTCGGTCCAACGCATCCAGGAGATCTCGGTGTCCTGGCAGAAGGCGTTGTTGTTGCCGCCCTGGCTGCGGCCGAGCTCGTCGCCCATCTGAAGCATCGGCGTGCCTTGGGCGAAGAGGAGGCTGGCGAGCTGGGCGCGCTTGAGGCGCTCGCGTGTTTCGAGAACTTCCGGGTCGTCGGTCTCGCCCTCGACGCCGCAGTTCCAGCTGCGGTTGTCGTCGTGGCCGTCGCGATTGTCCTCCTTGTTCGCCTCGTTGTGCTTCTCGTTATAGGAATAGACGTCGTTCAGGGTGAAGCCGTCATGGGCGGTGACGAAGTTCACGCTCGACCAGGGTCGCCGGCCGTGATTGTCGTAGAGATCGGCCGAGCCCAGCACGCGATGGCCGAGGCCGGGTAGGCTGCCCATCTCGCCGCGCCAATAGTCGCGCAGATCGTCGCGATAGCGGTCGTTCCACTCCGCCCAGCCCGGCGGGAAGCCGCCAACCTGATAACCGTACTCACCGAGATCCCACGGCTCCGCGATTAGCTTCACCTGGCTCAGGACGGGGTCCTGGCCGATGGCGTCCAGGAAGGACGAGGAGGGATCGAAGCCGACACTGTCCCGGGCAAGGGACGAGGCGAGGTCGAAGCGGAAGCCGTCGGCGCCTTGCTCCACCCAGTAGCGCAAGGAATCCATGACGAGGCGCAGCACCTTCGGATGGGACATATCCAGTGTGTTGCCGCAGCCGGTGGTGTCGTAATAGTGCCGCGGCTCGTTCGCCAGGCGGTAATAGGAGAGGTTGTCGACACCCCGGAAAGACAGGGTCGGGCCCAGCTCGTTGCCTTCGGCTGTGTGATTGTAGACGACGTCGAGGATCACCTCGATGCCAGCCTCATGGAGCGCATCCACCATCTGGCGGAACTCCTCCATGCCGCCACCCTCGGTGAGATAGCGGCGGGCGGGGGCGAAGAAGCCGATGCTGTTGTAGCCCCAATAATTGCTGAGATCCTGGTCGATCAGGTGCCGGTCGTTGACGAAGGACTGGACCGGAAGCAGCTCCAGCGCCGTGACGCCCAACGACTTCAAATGCTCGATGATGGCAGGCTGGGCGATCCCTAAGAACTTGCCGCGCAGCTTTTCAGGCACGTCCGGGTGGGTGGCGGTCAGGCCCTTCACATGGGCCTCGTAGATGACCGTCTCATTCCACGGCGTGTTGGGACGCGGGGCGGCAGGCTTGGCCTCCTCAGGCAGCACAACGCATTTCGGCAGGTACGGCGCGCTGTCGCGCTCATCCATGGCCAGGTCGCCGGCGCGTTTGGAGCCGATCTTGTAGCCGAACAGGGCGTCGTCCCATTTCAGCTCGCCGGCATAGAGGCGGGCGTACGGGTCGAGCAGCAGCTTGTGAGGATTGAAGCGGTGGCCGGCGCGCGGATCATACGGCCCATGCACCCGGTAGCCGTAGAGCTGGCCCGGGCCGATGCCGTCGATCCGGCCGTGCCAGACTTCGTTGGTGTATTCGGGCAGGGCGAAGCGGTCCGACTCGGTTCCGTCGGTGCTGTCGAACAGGCACAACTCGACCCGGGTGGCATTGCGGGAGAAGATGGCGAAGTTCACGCCTTCTCCATCCCACGTCGCCCCGAGCGGCCATGGCGAACCAGGCCCCATCTTAAGGTCCATTCGCTTATTTACTCCTGAAGCTCAAGGAAGAGCGTGGCCAGCGGTGGGAGGGTCAGGCTGACCGAATAGGGCCGGCCGTCGCACGGAATGGCCTCGGCCTGCACCGCGCCGGCATTGCCAATGCCGCTGCCGCCATATTCGGTGGCGTCGGTATTGATACGCTCTGCCCATGTGCCGGGTTCCGGGACCCAGACGCGATAGTCGTTCCGCACCACGGGGGTGAAGTTGCAGACCACGAGCATGGGGGGCTTGCCTTCGGCCCGGCGCAGGAAGGTCAGCACGCTGTTCTCGCCGTCGGTGGAATTGACCCATTCGAAGCCTGACGGGTCCGTGTCCTTCTCGTGCAGCGCCGGCGCCTCGCGGTAAAGGTGGTTCAGATCGCGAATCAGGCTCTGGACACCGCGGTGATAGCGGTCTTCCAGGTGATGCCAGTCGAGCGCATGGTCGTGGTTCCACTCCCGCTCCTGGGCGAACTCGCCGCCCATGAAGAGAAGCTTCTTGCCCGGGTGGCCCCACATGAAGCCGTAATAGGCACGCAGGTTGGCGAAGCGCTGCCAGTGGTCGCCCGGCATCTTGCCGATCAGCGAGCCTTTGCCGTGCACCACCTCGTCATGGCTAAGGGGCAGAATGAAGTTCTCCGAGAAGCCGTAAACCAGGCCGAAGGTCAGCTTGTCGTGGTGGTAGCGGCGATGGATGGGATCTTCGCTGATGTAATTCAGCGTGTCGTGCATCCAGCCCATGTTCCACTTGTAGCCAAAGCCGAGCCCGCCCTGATCGGTCGGACGTGAGACGCCAGGCCAGGCGGTCGACTCCTCCGCCATCGTGGCGATGCCGGGGAAGGCGCTGTAGACGATCTCGTTGAGCCGCTTGATGAAGTGGATCGCTTCGAGGTTCTCGTTGCCGCCGTACTCGTTGGGTACCCACTCGTCCCGGCTGTAGTCGAGATAGAGCATCGAGGCTACGGCGTCGGCGCGCAAACCATCGATGTCGAAATGGTCCAGCCAGTAGAGCGCGTTGGCGACGAGGAAGTTCATCACCTCCTTGCGCCCGTAATTGTAGATCAGCGTGTTCCAGTCGTAGTGGAAGCCGCGGCGCGGGTCCTCATGCTCGTAGAGCGCGGTGCCGTCGAAGCGGGCGAGGCCGTGCACGTCGGTGGGAAAGTGGGCAGCAACCCAGTCCACGATCACGCCGATGCCCGCCTCGTGGAGACGGCGGACGAAGCGGGTGAACTGTTCCGGCGTGCCGAAACGCGAGGTCGGTGCGTAGAGCCCGATGGGCTGGTAGCCCCAGGAGCCGTCGAACGGGAACTCCGAAACCGGCATCAGCTCGATATGAGTGAAGCCGAGGTCCTGAACGTAGGGGATCAGCCGGTCGGCGATCTCGTCATAGTTCAGGAACTGGTTGTCGGGGCCGCGCATCCACGAGCCGAGATGCATCTCGTAGATGGTGATCGGTGCATCGTGGGCGTTGATCTTTGCGCGCTGCTCCGGCCAGCCCTCCGCGTGGCCAAGACGGCCGGAGGGGCCGTGGATGATGGAGGCGGTGGCCGGCGGATGCTCCTGCTGAAAGCCGACAGGATCGGCCTTCGCAGGCTGCACGGTGCCGTCAGGCCCGATGATCTCGAACTTGTAGATCTCGCCCTTCTGGAGGTTCGGGATGAAGATCTCCCAAACCCCGGCGCGGTGGCGCAGGCGCATGGGATGGCGGCGGCCGTCCCAGTTATTGAAGGGGCCGATGACGCTGACCCGCTTGGCGCTCGGCGCCCAGACGGCGAAGTTCACGCCGCCGACACCCTCGATGGTCATGGGCTGGGCGCCCATCACCTCATAGAGCTTGAGATGATCGCCGTTAGCGAGCAGTTCGAGGTCCATGTCGGAGATGACCGGGGCGAAGCGGTAGGGGTCCTCGACCTCCCAGGTGTACTCGCCGCGGGACATGCGCAGCCGGTAGGGCTTGCGACGTTCCGAGGGGAACTCACCGAGGAAGAAGCCGGACTGGTGGACCTTATCCAGGGAGCCCAGGGACGAGCCCGTGGGCGCCAGGATCTCGACCGTATCGGCTTCGGGCGCGAAGACGCGCAAGGACATCGGCTTGCCGTCGCCGCCATGCAGCCCCAGCACGGCGAAAGGATCGCCATGGGTGCCGCGAACGATCGCTTCGATCGCTCCGCTATCGGGCGCGGCGGCGGGCTGGGATGTGCGGTTTATAATGCTCAATCCAAATCCTCCTTCGGGGGCGGCGCACCGTCGGTCTGAATAAGCTCCAGGGCGGCCTTTGCGGGCACCCAGAGCCAAGCCGGGCGGTTCAACGCCTCGTAGGTAATCTCGTAAAGCAATTTATCGGCCAGGAAGAAAGTCAGCAGCTCCTGCGCGGAGTTGTCCATGACCGTGTCGCCAGCCTCCACCAGCACGCCGGTATAGGCTTCCAGGAAGGTGCGCGAGGCGGCGTCGCGCCAGGCATGCGCCCGCTGCTCGATTTCGCTGAGCTGGGCCACGCCTGTCTGCCACTGGCGATCAACCGCCATGTTGGCGGCATAGTCGAAGGAGCGCAACATGCTCGCAATGTCACGGGCAGGCGGCGCCTTCAGCCGGCGGTCCTCCAGGCTCTTGGCCGGCTCGCCTTCGAAATCGACGATGAAGATATCGTCCTGGGCGACGAGCACCTGACCGAGGTGATAGTCGCCGTGGAGGCGGATCTTCTGGCTGCGCGAACCGCGCGGCATGAGCCTCTCCAGCTTCTGCATGAACTCGGTGCGCATGCCGATGAGCTGATCGACGGGTCCGCGGGAGTGCTCCTCCAGGGTGTGGTCGACGCGCATCAGAAGCTCGAAGACGTGGTTGGCGCGGGCATGGATCGTATCGACCCATTTCGACAGATCCTCTTCGGTCACCGGCTCCGGTGCGAAGGCTGGATCGTCGGTGTTGGCGGCCAGGGTCCGGTGAAGCTCGGCTGTCCGGCGGCCGACGGTCTCGATCAGCGACAGGGAGTAGGGCTGGCCGCCTGCGTCATCGGGCCGGTTCTCGCCGGCGAAGGTCGCCTCCTCCAGCTCACGGTCGAGGGAGTCGACCACCACGGTCCAGCCATCACCCTGGTTGGGAATATTGGCGAAGCACGCGGCGAGGGCCGTCTCGTTGCCGTCCTCGTCCACATGCTGCATGGAGCCGAGCAGGGCAGGGGCGTTGGGGAAGTCGGCTGCCGAGAGATAGCGGCTCATCTCCAGCTCCGGCTGAATGCCTGAGCGAAGGTGCCGGTAGATCTTCATCATCACCTGGCGGCCGATCACCATGCAGGTGTTGCTCTGCTCGCCGGACATGCGGCGGATAGGCTCTTCCGGGTCGAGATCCAGCTCGCTCAGCCAGCGGCTGCCTTCCAGGCGGATCTCGCCGCGCTCGGTCTCAAGGTGGCGCTCGTCGCGCATGGCATCAAGCAGGATGCGGGGGAAGTCGTTGGTGACCGCAGCCTCCTGGATGACGCCAGCGCGCGGCCCCCGGCGCGCCTTGGACAGCACGAAAGGCATGTTCGGGTTGTCGTGATGGAGATTGTCCTCCCCCCATTCCAGGGCGAGCGGCAGGAAGTAGCGCTGTGGCTGATCCTCCGACAGCTCCAGATCCAGGGCCATCAAGAGGAAGCTCTCCTGGCCTTCCCGCGGCAGCTCGCCGAGGACGATGGGGTCGGCGTGGACGATGCGGCTGTCCTTGGCGCCGAACCAGCGCTGATTGTGCACATAGGCCGGCAGGTAGGACTGCATGAAGCGATCGCGACCGCGGGTCTCGCTCCACTGGCTCTCCACCAGGTTCCAGCCGCGGCCGAGCACGAGGGTGTCGAGCTCGGGCAGGGGCTGCTGGGCCGGTTCTTCCTCCAGCGCCAGTGCGGCGGGCTCCATGAGGGAGAACCAGTAGAAGCCGTAGGCCGGCATGGTGAGCAGGTAGGGCAGGGTGCCGATGGCCGGGAAGATCGAGCGGCCGGTCAGCTCGACCGGGATCAGCGTCTTCTTCTCCGACAGGTCCAGCTCCACGGCCTGGGCGGAGCGGGAGAGGTTGAAGACGCACAGGATCGTCTCGCCGTCGAACTCGCGCAGATAGGCGAGCACCTTGCGGTTGCGCGGATACAGGAAAGTCAGGCTGCCCTGGCCGAAGGCGGTGTGGGCTTTCCGGACCGTGATCATCCGCTTGGTCCAGTTGAGCAGCGAATGAGGGTCCTTCTCCTGAGATTCCACGTTCACAGACTCGAAGCCATAGATCGGGTCCTGAATCGGCGGCAGGAAGAGGCGCTGGGGATCGGCCCGGGAGAAGCCGCCATTGCGGTCGGCGGTCCACTGCATGGGCGTGCGGACGCCGTCGCGGTCGCCGAGGAAGAAGTTGTCGCCCATGCCGAGCTCGTCGCCGTAATAGATCACGGGCGTGCCGGGCATGGAGAGCAGTAGGCCGTTCAGGAGCTCGATCTTGCGGCGGTCGTTGTCGAGCAGCGGCGCGAGCCGGCGGCGGATGCCGAGATTGAGACGGGCGCGCTGGTCGTTGGCGTAGGTCTGCCAGAGATAGTCGCGTTCCGTGTCGGTCACCATCTCGAGCGTCAGCTCGTCGTGATTGCGCAGGAAGATCGCCCACTGACAATTGTCCGGGATGTTGGGCGTCTGATTGATGATGTCGGTGATCGGATACCGGTCCTCGCGGGCCAGGCCCATATAGATGCGCGGCATGAGCGGGAAGTGGAACGCCATGTGGCATTCGTCGCCGTCGCCGAAATAGGGGCGGGTATCCTCCGGCCACTGGTTGGCCTCGGCCAGCAGCATCCGGTCGTTGTAGTGATCGTCGAGATCGGCCCGGAACCGCTTCAGAAGCTCATGGGTCTCCGGCAGGTTCTCGTTGTTGGTGCCGTCGCGCTCGATGAGATAGGGCACTGCGTCGAGACGCAGGCCGTCGACCCCCATATCGAGCCAGTAGCGCATCACCTTCAGCACTTCGACCATGACACGCGGGTTGTCGTAGTTCAGGTCGGGCTGATGCGAATAGAAGCGGTGCCAGAAATAGGATTGGGCCACCGGGTCCCAGGTCCAGTTGGAGACCTCGGTGTCGAGGAAGATGATCCGGGTGTCCTGGTACTTCTGGTCAGTGTCGCTCCAGACGTAATAGTCGCGGTACTTGGAGCCGGGCTTCGCCTCCCGGGCGCGCTTGAACCAGGGGTGCTGGTCGGAGGTGTGGTTCACCACCAGCTCGGTGATCACGCGCAAGCCCCGGGCATGAGCGGCCGCCACGAACTGGCGGAAGTCGCGCATCTGCCCATAGGTCGGGTTGATGGCGGTGTATTCGGCGATGTCGTAGCCGTCGTCGCGTAACGGCGAGGGATAGAACGGCAGCAGCCAGACGGCCGTGACGCCGAGCTCGGCGATGTAATCGAGCTTTTTGATCAGGCCGGCAAAATCGCCGACGCCATCGTTGTTGGAGTCAAAGAAGGCTTTGACGTGCAACTCATAGATGATGGCGTCTTTGTACCAGAGCGGGTCGTCGCGATCGATCATGGGGTAGCCAATGCTTCCGAAAGAAGATTGTTCAATTTCGTGCGCTGCTTCAATTTCGCGCGCTGCCCGGCGGGATCAGGCGCCAGATAGCGTAGGGACGGTCGGCGGGATCGAGCCAGACGGATTGAGTCTTTCCGCTGAAGGTCTGGCGGCTGTCATGCACCAGGTCGACGGCCTCGATGGCTGCATCGTCGGGAAGGCCGAACTCCCATAGCGGAATCTCGAAGGACGCGCCCTGCGGCTCTTGCGCGTCGAGATTGACGGCGACGACGACGAGATTGTCCTTCGCCGCGCTGCATTTGTAATAGCAGAGAATATTGTCGTTCCATGCGTTCAGGAACGTGAGGTCCGTGAACTGCCACAGGGCCGGATTGTCGCGCCGGATCCGATTGATGAGCTGGATGTCGTCCTTGATGTTCTCCGGCTGGTCGAAGTCCCAAACCCTGAGCTCGTATTTCTCGGAATTGAGATACTCCTCCTTGCCCGGCATCGGCGTGGCTTCGCAGATTTCGTAGCCGTTATAGAGGCCGTAAAGCGGGCTTAATGTGGCGGCCAGCGCGAGGCGCACCTGATGGCCGGCGCGGCCGTTCTCCTGCAGATAGACCGGGTTGATGTCCGGCGTATTGGCGAAGAAATTCGGCCGCATGTATTCGCGGCATTCCTCGGTGGTGAGCTCGGTCAGATACTCGATCAGCTCGTGCTTTTCGTTGCGCCAGGTGAAGTAGGAATAGGACTGGGTGAAGCCGATCTTGGCGAGCCGCTTCATCATCTTCGGCCGGGTGAAGGCCTCGGCCAGGAAGACGCAGTCCGGATAGGCGTCCTGTACCTCGGCGATCATCCACTCCCAGAACGGCACCGGCTTGGTGTGGGGATTGTCGACCCGGAAGATGCGCACGCCGGTCTTTGCCCAGAACAGAACGATGTCGCGCAGCTCCAGCCAGAGATCGGGGAACGCCTTCCCGTAGAAATGGGGCGGGACGATATCCTCGTATTTCTTCGGCGGGTTCTCCGCGTACTGGATCGTGCCGTCGGGGCGCCAGTCGAACCATTCGGGGTGCTGCTTGATCCAGGGATGGTCCGGCGAGCATTGGATGGCGAAGTCGATGGCGATCTCCAGATCGTAGGCGCGGGCCGCCTCGATCAGCCGCGAGAAGTCCTCGAAGCTGCCAAGTTCGGGATGGAGCGCGTCATGGCCGCCCTCCTTGGAGCCGATGGCGTAGGGGCTCCCTGGATCGCCGGGCTTCGCATCGAGGCTGTTGTTCTTACCCTTCCGGTTCTTCTGACCGATCGGATGGATGGGCGGGAAGTAGAGCACGTCGAAGCCGAGATCGCGCACGTAAGGGAGCTGGCCGATCACATCGTCGAAGGTGCCGTGGCGCTCGGCATCGCCGGACTGGGAGCGGGGCATCAGCTCGTACCAGGCGGCGTTGGCCGCGAGCGGGCGGTCCACATAGACCTGATAGTCGACCAGATGGCGGGAGAGGTTCTCCCGGTGGCCAGCCTTGTCCATCAAGGCCATGGTCTCTTCGCTCACCATGCGCTCGGCGAGGACCTGCTTGTCACCCAGGGTCTCCATCTCGGTGAGAAGCTCGCGCATGGCTTCGCGGGTCTCGGGCGGGGCGGAGTCCATGTAACGGCCGATGAGGCGTAAACCCACGGCGAGGTCGACGGCGACCTTCTGCTCGGCCTCCAGCTTCTTCATCACGCCGGCGCGCCAGCTTCGATAGGCGTCTTTCCAGGCCTGCACGAAATAGAAGTAGCGGCCGATGCGGTCGAGTGTGAACTCGGCCTCCCAGCGGTCATTGACCAGCGGCCGCATGGGCGTCTCGTGCCAGGTGTCCTCGTCGATATGCCGGTAGCAGAGACAGCCATCGATGATGTCGTGGCCGTCCATGAAGATGTCGGCCTCGATGTGGAGCGTCTCGCCCAGCACGCGCTTGATGGGGAAGCGTCCGCCATCGACCTCCGGCGCGACGCCTTCGATCACGACGCGGTTGGTGGCCAGCTCCTGGAGGCGCTGATCGTACTTGCCCGCCTTGGGCGGTTTGGGCTTGGTGGTCTTGGTCTCGGCGAGGAGCACGGCGCCTTCGTAAGGCGGCAGGCTGCCGACCAGACCTTCGGAGCCTTTCGGAGCGACCACCTTGAAATCGGCATTGGCGTCGGCGGCGCGGGCGAGCTCGGCATGAGCGGGCAGGGGCGCTTCGACGGCGCTCATATTGGCGAGCGTCACGACGGTCTGGCTGCCGTCCTTGGTGGAGGCGGATTTGGAAAGCGCCACGACGGAGGCATCCGGCGCCGATGCGCGCTCCAGCTGGGCATCGCTCTGAAGCGCCGGCGTCTTGGCCTTGAGCCGGTTGATCTCGCCGATCGCATCGGTGATCTCGAAGCTCGCCTTCTCCTGCATGCGTTCCCAGTCGACCGCACGATAGCCCTTATCGTCCAGGGGCGCCGAGGCGCCGAACTCGAAGCCAAAGGGGCAGAGGATGCCGGACGAGACGGTTGCCGCTAGGCGGTATTGGGTGGCGTAGATGTCGGCGATGGTAGCCGGATCGAAATGCATCAGCCGGTGGATCAGTCGCGGTCCGGGCCAGGGCTCGGGCGTCGCCACGGTGCGGGCAAGCGGTGCAATGTCCCGCTGCTGATCGAGGAACCAGCTCTCGCGCAGATCCCACCAGGCGAAGCTGTTTAGCAGCCAGCCAATGCCGCATTTGGCGATCTCGTGCTGCTCCTTCGGGGAACGCCCCAAGCTGTCGGCGAGCACCAGAAGGTCGCTGTCTTTCGTATCCAGCTTGGAGAGCTTCGCGATCCAGTCCTTGGCGGACATGGTGCGGGCCGAGGAGAGCATCACCCCGTCGGCACCCGCCTTTTTCCAGGCCGGCAGATCGCCGGTGCTGTCCGGAGTGAGGCGAAGCATCAGCTTGAGCCCCTTGGCCTGGGCGTCGGAAGCGATCTCCTTGATGGCGTCGCGGTCTCGCTTTGGATCGGAGAGCGGGCCGAACAGAATCCAGTCGAACCCCATCTCCGCGGCGCGCTTCAGATAGGGAGAGGCAACGTTCGGCTGACCGGCCATGGGGCCGGGCAACGCGTAGATGCGCGGTGCGGCAGTGTTGGCAGGCATAGCTTTTGGCGCAGACACAGGGTTAGGCGCAGAGCCGCCCTGTGCGGACTCTTGATTGGCCATAGGGAGGCTAGGCGGCGCCCAGCTTGTTGTTGGCGAAGACGTTGACGGGATCGGCGTCGGAGCTGGCGAAAGTCTGCATGAAGCTGTCGCGCCAGTTGGTGACGTCGTAGGTCTCGACCCGCTGACGGAGGCGATTATAGCGGGCCCAGCGCTCCTGTCGGGGCATGGTGAGCGCCCGGTCCAGGGTGCTGGCCATCTCGTTCACATCGTGAGGATTGATGAGCAGCGCCTCGCGGAGCTGTTCGGCGGCGCCGGCGAAGCGGGAGAGGACCAGAACGCCCGGATCCTCGGGCCGCTGGGCGGCGATGTATTCCTTGGCGACCAGGTTCATGCCGTCGCGCAGGGGCGTGATCATGCCGACCGCGCTCTCCCGGCAAAGCCGGGCGAGGACGTCCTGCGGGAAGGGCCGGTGGAGATAGATGACCGGCTGCCAGTTGAGATCGCCGAAGCGGCCATTGATCTGGCCGACCAGCCTTTCCACCTCACGGCGGATATCCTGATAGACCGGCAGGGTCTCGCGGGTGGGCGGTGCGATCTGCACAAAGCGGACGTGGCGCCGGTGCTGGGGATACTGCTCCAGCAGCGCTTCGAAGGCGCGCAGGCGTTCGGGCAGGCCCTTGGTGTAATCGAGCCGATCGACACCGATGATGGTCTTCATGTCGCCGTCCGGCGCTACGGGCAGGAGGCTCGGCTGACCGTCGCCTTGGGCGGCGAGGTTCGCGAAGCCTTGTACGTCGATGCCGATAGGGAAGACGGCGGCGTTGGTGGTCTGGCCTTGGGCGGTCAGAAGATCGCCGGTCAGCTCCTCGCCATTCATGAAGCCGCAGACATAGCGGGCAAAGTTCTCGCGATCGGACTGGGTCTGGAAGCCGACCACGTCGAAGCGCATGAGCGCATCGCCGAGCCGCTTCTGATGGGGCACGGCGGCGAAGATCTCAGGCGATGGGAATGGCGTGTGCAGGAAGAAGCCGATGCGGGAGGTGCAACCGCGGCGCTTCAGCTCCTCGGCCAGCGGGATCAGGTGATAGTCGTGCACCCAGATCATGTCGCCGGGCTCGAGCAGCGGCATCAGATTGTCGGCAAAGCGCGCGTTCACCTCGAAATAGATATTGGCGTGCTCTTCATTGCAGAGCGCGAGATCAAGGCGGTAATGAAGGCTGGGCCACAGGCAGCGATTGGCGTAGCCGAGATAGTAACCTTCAGCCTCTTCGGGGGTGAGATCGATGGTGGCGACGGTGAGATCGCCCTTGGTCTCGATCTTGGGCATGGTCTCCTTGGCGTCGACGGAAGTTTCTCCGCTCCAGCCGAACCACAGGCCCTGGGAAGCGCTCAGCGCATCGCCAAGGGCGACGGCAAGACCGCCCGTTTGAGCTTTCGCATTAAGGTTAGCTACCCGATTAGAGACGACGACAAGCCGCTTGCTGTCCCTCTCTGCCACATCGGTCGGCTCTTCTTCGCCGGCCGAGTTGGCGGGTGCCTTTTGATTATCCGGCATACCCAACTTGACGCTGGTCGAATTCGTGTCCAAGGAATCACCCCCACCTTTAGCTAAATGCGCCGGAGGGCGCTGATCCTTTAACGACTTTATGGCTCAAAAGTTTCACATTCGCGTTACGACGTAGAACCTAGATACCATGCAAACGGCGTGCAAATTCCACGCCGTCTGAAGGCTGTCTGAGCCTCCATCTCTAACCCGTTGGAATCTCGACCGACGCGGCACCGAACGAGCGGAAGCATGGCGACTAAAACCCAAAACAGTTTACCGAGCGTGACAGAGAGTGCCGCTTTTTTCATCGATTTCGACGGCACTCTGGTCGATATCGCCGCCCGGCCGCATCTGGTGCATGTCGAGCCTCAGGTGCTGGAGCTGCTGCGCGGACTGACCGCGCGTCTCGATGGGGCGGTTGCGATTTTGACCGGGCGTCCGCTCGCAACGGTCGACGATTTCCTGTCGCCTCTGACGCTGCCGGCGGGCGCCGAGCACGGCGCGGTCCGGCGCGATGCGGAAGGTGCGGTGCATCGCGATTTCGAGGCCGATGCCATGACCAAGGTGGGGGAAGCGCTGCAGGTGCTGGCGGACGAGCATGGCGAGCTGGAGCTCGAGCGCAAGGAGAGCTCCGTGGCGCTGCATTACCGGCAGAAGCCGGAGCTCGGCGACATGGCGCGCGAGGCGGTCCATCGGGCCATCGAGGGGAACCGAGACCTCCACGTCATGGACGGGAAGATGGTGCTTGAGGTGAAGGTGGAAGGGCTGGACAAGGGTCTCGCCCTGGAGGCCTTCATGGCCGAGGAGCCTTTCGCGGGCCGGGTGCCGGTGATGATCGGCGACGACGTGACGGACGAATACGCCTTCGCCGCGGCCAACAAGGCGGGCGGTATCTCCATCAAGATCGGGGAGGGCGACACGCTCGCCCATTACCGGACGGACCGGCCGGGCTTCATGGCTTGGGCGAAAGCCTTCGCCGACGCCGGCAGCTAGGCCTCGAGCGCGGTCGCCTAACTACCGACCATCTCTCCGCCATTTGGATGCATCACCTGTCCGGTCATGTATGAGGAATCCTCGCAGGCCAGGAACAGGTAGCAGGGGGCGACCTCGTTGGGCTCGCCGGGACGGCCTAAGGGCACGTGCTTGCCGAAGCTCTCCACCTTCTCTTCGGGAAAGCTGGCCGGGATCAGCGGCGTCCAGATCGGCCCCGGCGCCACGGCGTTGACGCGAATGCCGTCGCCGGCGATCTGCTGGGACAGGGCCCGGGTGAAGGAGACGATGGCGCCCTTGGTCGCCGAATAATCCACCAGCAGGACCTGGCCGCGATAGGCGGTGACCGATGTCGTGTTGACGATGCAGTCGCCCTTCTTCAGATGAGGCAGGGCGGCCTGGGCCATGAAGAAATAGCCGAAGAGATTGGTCGCGAAGGTGCGCTTGAGCTGCTCCTCGTCGATGTCCTCCGCCTCGGTCTCCACATGCTGCTCGGCGGCGTTGTTGATGAGGATATCGATGCCGCCCAGGCAATCGATGGTCTCCTTCACCGCCTTCTCGCAGAACGCCTTGCTCGCTACGTCGCCCTTTATGAGGTGGCAGCGCGCGCCTTCCTCCTCGACCATGGCGCAGGTGGTCTTCGCGTCCTTGTCTTCCTCCAGATAGACGATGGCGAGATCGGCGCCTTCGCGGGCGAAGAGCACGCTCACAGCACGGCCGATGCCGCTATCGCCGCCGGTGACGAGCACGCGCTTTCCCTTCAGCCTGCCCGAGCCGGGATAGCGCGGCTCATAATCGGGCTCGCGGCGCATCTTATGTTCGCGGCCCGGCTGCTTGCTTTGCGGGGTATCGACGTTGGAATCGTCCAGCATGCTGCTTCTCTTGGATTTCCTTTTGGGATCGTTTTGGTTGCAACAACCGGCGATCCCGGGAGTTCCGAAGACGACGCATTTGCCGAGAGATACGGCTGGTTGGCCCAGGGTCATTTCTTGCCAAGGTAATCCCTTGGAAGACCGCCATTTTCCTCCGCATTTCTTACAAATAGCGCGGGCAGTGTTTATATAAGGCGAGATTGTGGCGGGGCGCCGCCACTGCCGTAACCCCGAACTGCTTGGAGAGATCTTGCGCAGGCTGACGGATATGCTGAACGAGCTCCCGAAAGGCGAGAGCACCGATCTTGTCGTCCAGGACAACGACGAGGCGGATGACAGCGCTCGCGCCGAGAAGCTCGAAGACGTCGTGCCCGCCAAGCGGCGGCCGACCCGGCTGAAGCGCAAGAAGCGGCGCGGCAAGACGGTCATCGTCAAGGAGAGCCCGGTCGCGGCGTTCGTCCGGCCCATCGCCGTGGCGATCTCGCTGATGCTGGTCGCCTATGGGCTGATGTCCATCGGCGTGACCTTCTGGCGGAGCTACGAGCGGTACCAGGAGCACAACCTGGCGGTCCACGAGGATGAATCCATCCTCGACATCTTCTTCCCCGACACGAGCATTCCGGCGGATGCGGTGGACCTGGTCTACAAGGATGTGGACGGGACGCTGCACAAGCTCGTGGCGAGCAAGTCCAAGACGGACGAGTTCGTGAATGAGACCCTGATCATGCTCGATTCCGAGCGGGAACAGATCAAGCAGGCGGCCCATGCCGATATCGACCGGGCCTTCGATCAGGCCTTTGCCGACCGGGAGCAGGCGATCGACTCTTACGCTGACTGGTTCTTCGAGTGGAAGCGCTCCTACGTGGTGATGAAGGAGACGGTTTCTTCCGCCGTGACGCGCTTCTTCGAGGCGGGCAAATACGAGAGCCTCAACGAGGCCATCGAGGCCGACGTTCAGGAGTATTTCCTGGAGAACTATACGGATCAGGTGCTGAAGCCTGAGATCCGCGACGAGACGATTTCCGCGGGCGTCGAGGAGGCAGTGCGCGATGCCCATGAGAGCTATCGCCGGGTGATCGCCAACGGGGATATGCGGCTGCAGCTTTTCCTCGCCCGCAACACCGAGCAGCTCAAGGAGATCCCGCCGTCGGAGAAGATGACGGATATCCGGCTGGACTGGGATGCCCAGAAGTGGAAGGCGCCGACCTATCTCATGCAGGACAAGGCGTTCGAAGGCGTGGTCGGCATGGGCGCCGTGGCGGCCGGCGGCACCGTGGGCGCCCTGGCGCTAGGGCCCGCGCTGAACCGGGTCATCGCCCAGAGCTTTGCGGGTCTCTCAAGCCGCTTTGCCGCGGCGTTGGGCTCGCGCATCGCGTTTGCCGAGGGCGGTGCTGTGGCCGGCACTTTCGTGCAGCCCATGGGCGGCCAGGTGGTGGGCGCCGCCATCGGCCTCGCCATCGGCGCGGTGGTCGACTACCTCTCCAACGAGGCGAACGAGGCGTTCAATCGCGACAAGTTCATCGACGCCAACGAAGAGGCGCTCGACGTGACCATCGATACGTGGAAGTCGCGCATCAAGGACAATGTGGACGCCGCCATCGACAAGTGGTTTGAAGACGCGCGGTCCAGCGTCGTGCTGTCGACGAGCTAGGGGCAAGCGTTCGCCCAACGCAATTTCACAGGTCTCGCCACAAAAAAGGCGATTCTCCATTAGAGTCCCGTTCTTCAAGAAGGGCGGGGGATGGAAGAGAATCTCACAAATCTGACCGAGATCGCCGTGGTGGCGCTCGTGGCCGTCGGGCTCGGGCTGTTCTTCGTGCGTCTGCGCCAGCCGCCGGTGGTGGGCTACATCATTGCCGGCATGCTGCTGGGGCCGACGGTGTTCGGTCTCGTGGCGCATGGCGAGTCGGTCCGCTTCCTGGCGGAGCTCGGCGTGCTGCTGCTGATGTTCCTGATCGGCATGGAGCTGTCGATCCGCGCCTTCGTCACGGTGCTGAAGCCGGCGGTGATCGTCGCGTCGCTTCAGATCGTGGCGGGTCTCGGGATCTCGTTCCTGTTCGGCAGCATCGCCGGGTGGAGCATCGAGGCCTCGCTCCTGATCGGCTTTGCGGTGGCGGTCTCCTCCACGGCGCTCGCCATTAAGATGCTGGAGGAGATCGGCGAGCTACGCGCCGATACGGGCCGCATCACCGTGGGCGTGCTGATCGCCCAGGACATCGCCATCGTGCCGATCCTGCTGTTCGCCAATTCGCTCGGCGGGCCGGAGGGCGTGGGCTACGGCATCCTTTTCTATCTGGCGCTGGCGGTCGGCGGGCTGTTCGCCCTGATCTGGGCGCTAGCCAAGCCGGGCCGCGTGCCCTTTCCCTTCGCGGACCGGATCCAGGGGCGCATCGATCTCCTGACGCTCGCCATGTTCACCGCCTGCTTCACCGGGGCGGCCGTCACCGGCGTGATCGGGCTCTCGCCCGTCTATGGCGCCTTCGTCGCCGGGCTCGTGGTGGGCAAGACGGCGCTCCGGTCCGAGGCGATCCACGCCACCGAGCCGATCCAGAGTCTCCTGATGGTGGTCTTCTTCCTCTCCATCGGGCTCTTGATGGACATGAATTACATCGTGGAGAATTTCGGCCTGGTGTTCTCCTTCGTGCTGGGCGTGATCCTCATAAAGAGCATCCTCAACGTGGTCCTGCTTCGCATCGCGGGCGAACGGTGGGAGGTGGCCTTCCCGGCCGGTCTCGTCATGGCCCAGGTCGGCGAGTTCTCCTTCGTGCTCGCCAGCATCGGGCTTTCGAACCGAATCATGGATGGAGCGCTCTATCAGCTCACCATCTCGGTGATCGCGATCTCGCTTCTGGTCAGCCCGCTCTGGCTGGTCTCGGTGCGGCGCTTCCATATCGTGGCGTCGCGCGGCGTCTCCAGCTTCAAGGATGCGCTTGCCGAGGTGTACGAGGGCGAGATCGCCGGCATGGAGAAGGGGGCGGCGGCGGTCTCCCGTGCCGTCCAGCACCCGAAGCGCTGGGCGCTCGCGGCCAAGGTCGCTGTCCAGCGCCGCCGGTCGAAGGCCGGAGAGGACGACCAGCCGCAAATCACCTTCTCGCGGGCTGAAGAGGAGAGCGCGCCGCCTTCATCTGAGGGGCAGACTTCACCTGAAGGCGAGCAAGACGAGAACAAGCCGTCGACGGGCGAAGCGCCGAAATGGCCATTTTAACGAAGCTTTAAGGGTTCCTCGGCGCGCCCAAAATTCCATGCTATATGAAGGCGGTGGGCACATTGTAGCCTACCGCCGAGACGGAAACGAAATCCCAAAGACGAGCCTAAGGCAAGACGGGGAATGGACGAAAAGGTCAAGGCGATCGCACGGCCGGCGGCCAGCCGCTCTTTGCGGGAGGCGATCGGTCAGGCACGGATCGAAGAAGCGGAGCGCATCAGCGAGTCGGCCGATTGGCGCGACAGCGAGATCGCGCGGCTGGAGATCCTAAAGGTCGAGCTGGAAGACGTGTTCGCCCAGGTGCCCCAGAGCGACGATCGTTTCGAGCTCGTGCTGGTGCCGAGCCGGCCCGCGCGTCTTTGGATCGATCTCTTCACCTATGCGGTGGTGGGCGATGGCGACGGGGATTATCTACTCGTGCGCAGCAGCGATGCCGGGCGGCGGACGCTTTTTTCTTCCGCCAGCGCGGCGGCCATGGCCGACCGGATCACCCGCTACATGGCCCATGAGATCGTGCGAAGGGAGCGCCAGGAAGCGGCGCTCTTGGAGCCCATCGTGCGGCCGGACTATCAGTATCAGGACGAACCGGAAGAGGGTGGCCCGCGGGTCGGGCTGATCGTCGCTGCGTTCCTGATCGGCATTCTTGCAGGCGCCGGCGGGCTGCTCGCCGCAGTCTGGCTCAGCATCCCGTAGCGGAAGTCAAAGTCCTAGCGCAGGATCAGTGTCCGCGACTCCCAGGTCCGCCCTTCCCGCGATGCGGAGCGGATTCCCATCTCACATTGCCAGCCGCTGTTGACGCGGCTGATGCAGTATTCGTTGTAGCCGGCGGCGGGCTCGCCATCGTCCATGGCTTCGGAGGCCGAGGGCACGCCGACCACGGAGCATAGCCCGGAGATGGTCTCGATCTGCTCCACGGAGCCTTCGTGATTATGGCCGTGAAGCGCGAGCTCTGCGCCGCATTCCTTCAGAATCTTCTTGATCTTCTCCCGGTCCCGCAGCGCGCGGCGCCAAGGCGCCAGGCCGGGCAGGGGCGGGTGATGGATCAGCACCACGCGGAAGAGATCGTGCTTGCCCAGCTCGGTGAGGGCTTTCGCCAAATAGCTCCGCTGGGTGGAGCCGACGCGTCCGGCGGCCAGGAACGGCATGGTGGGGATTGCGGAAGAGAGCGCGATCAGAGCGATGTCGCCGTAACGCCGCACGAAGGGGAAGCCTTTCGGGGGCGTGGCAAACAGCTCTTCGCCGGCCGGGTTCGCTTCCATATAGGGCGTCCAGAGACCCGTGCCGCGCTCCGGGTTCAGCCGAACATAGGCGTCATGGTTGCCGGGGATGGCGGTGACGTGGTCCGGCGGGCCCAGCTCCTCCAGCCATTGGGCGGCGCGTTTGAACTCCTCGGGCAGGCCGAGATTCACAAGATCCCCGGTGACCGCGATGTGGTCCGGGTTCCGGGCGAGCATGTCCCGAGTCAGCATGTCGAGAACCTCGCGCCGGTGCACCAGCTTTCGGCCGCGATGCCAGTTCACATAGCCGATGATCCGCTTGCTCAGCAGATCGCGGCGCCGCGCGTGCGGGATCGGGCTGAGATGGATATCGGAGAGATGGGCGAGCTTGAACATGAAGACGGTGAGCGCCGGCGTGACCTCGGATGTGGGCGGAGACACTAACGATCAGCGCCGGTACCGCGCAATGGGCTGCAGAGGATCAACGCCTATAGGACTGGTCGCGGGCCGGGACGCGCGGGTCAGCGGCGGAAGTGCGATGGTGCGGCGCCGAACCTGCGCCGGAAGCAGCGATTGAAATAGGACACTTCGTTGAAGCCGCAGCCATAGGCGATGTCGCCGATCTTCAGGCTGTTGCAGCGCCGGTCGCTCAGCATGGATTTCGCGTGCTGTAGCCGAAGCTCGAGCACGCGCTCAGAGAAAGTAGTGCCGGTTTCGAAGAGGAGGTCGCGGATATAGCGGGGCGACAGACCGAGGTCTTGCGCCAACGCGGTTTCGGAGAAGCCGGGGTCGCGGCATCGCGACTTGATGCTGGCGAGGATCGCCTCAAGCCTTGCGGAACGCCTGCCGCGCGTCTTGGCAAGCTCTGCCGCTTCCCGGTTTGCGCCGAGCATCAGGGCGACGAGGTCCGTCAGAGTCTGGCCGATATGCTCGCTCAAAGCCGGCTCGTCTTCAAACCCTTGGGGTTCTTGCAATATCGCAAGATAGCGCTGCAACAATCGCGCCGATGGGAGGTCGGGGTCGATGGCCTTGGCTAGGAGATCGTCGGGATGCCTCACCAGTTCGCTGAGCTTCTCGCGGGGAATGACGACCGAGTGCCATGTCGTTCCCGGCTGGGCCTGGGCTAGAGCGATTTCCGTCGTGGAGAGCAGGACGGAGGCGTTGGGATCGACGGTCGCCTCCTTGCCGTTCTGACGACAGAGAATCCCGTTGGTGCCGAATGTGGTGCCGAGGAAGAACTCGTCCCGCCCGTCGGTCAGGATGTTCTTCCTGCTCCGCGCCATCTCCGTCAGCGTGCCGCCGAACTCGCCCATCTCGACATCCCCGAAGCGGGCGAAGCTGACCGAGGCGGAGAAGGGGAGATCGTCGGCGTAGGAGACCGCGAGGGAACCGTAGAGCTCTTCGCCCATCTCCTGCCAGAGACGCGCCCGCTCCCGATTGTCGAGATGGGACGGAAAGGCATCGGAAGAGAACGCGAAGCGGTTAGGAGGACTTCCCTTCGGCCGCTCCGAATTGCTCATGACGTTCCCCCCAAGAAGATCGAAGTCGACTTTTCAGAAGACTTTCGCTCGAAAGGATAGAGGCATGTGTTTAGTGCCGTAAAGTCCAAATTGTGTCCCCTTCGCAACAGCTTAGATGCAAAGGTTGATGTGTTCCGTATGGGTCAATTCGAGTTCCTCTTTGGACAAGCGCCGCAATGCGTTCCCCGCATACCGTTCGATGACTTGAGGGCTACAGCGTATCGAAGGGGAATAGAATGCCGGGGGCGAAAAAGGGAAAGCCGTGGTTGAACGGCGCGGTGAAAGGGGCACTGACGCTGGGTGTCGGCGTGGTGCTGGTTGCCGGTCTTCCGGCTGACAAGGCGCAGGCGGTGGAGTGCGAGAACTCCGGTGCGGGTGGTCCGGGGCCTGCCGGCGACGACGGCGGTGTCATCAACAACACGGCTTGCGGTGCGGGCGCCGATGCATCGGGTCTCGGCGGTGCGAACACCGCGGTGGGCAGCGGCGCCAATGCCAGCGGCACCGACGGCGCCTTGAACACGGCGACGGGGTCGGATTCCAATGCGAGCGGGGCGGGGAGTGCCAACGTCGCCCTCGGCCAGAGTGCGCAATCCGCGGGGGCGACCAGCAACAACGTTGCACTGGGAAACTCGGCCGATGCGGCGGGGGATGGCGGAAGCAATATAGCGCTCGGCGTCGGTGCCGGGGCCAGCGGTGCCTTCACCAGCAATATCGCAATCGGCAACTTCGCCCAGTCTAGCGACAACGCTATCGCTTTAGGGGCAGGATCGAATGCGACCGGTGCGCTGGCAGTCGGTTTTTTGACCGCCTCGGCGAATGGCGGTGCGGCTATCGGCAACTTCTCGACCGCCACCGGTGTCGAGAGCACCGCTATCGGTCCACGGGCGAGCGCAACCGCCCAAAACAGTGTCGCGGTGGGCGCAGGTGCGAGCGCGACCCACACCAATGCCGCCGCGTTCGGTGCAGGCGCCACGACTACGCGAGCCAATCAGCAGGTGTTTGGCACCGCGAGCAACACCTACACCATGCCGGGTCTGACCTCGTCCGCAAGCCGATCGGCACAAGGGTCGCCGACCCACCTAGTCACCTCGAACGCGGCCGGCGATCTCGCCGCCTATACGCCGACCGAACTCGGTCTCGCCACGGGGGCCGATCTGGTGCAGCTGCGCGAGCGCGATGACGAGCTTACGGAAGGCATCGCTGTCGTGGCGTCTCTCGCGCAGCCGATCATGCTGCCCGGCCAAAGCTTCGTTATGCGTGCCGGCTGGGGCCAGTTCGACGATGCGAGCGCGCTCGGCTTCACAGCGGCAGGGATCATCGCCAAGGATGTACTGCGGCCGGGAGCCGGAACGCTCGTTCTGGATGGTGGTCTGGGTGTCGGCACCGGTGAGGGGCAGGTCTCGGGGCGGGCAGGCATGTCGTTCGGCTGGTAGGACATACCCATGATTTGGCGCGGCTTAGCCTTCGCTGTCTGTCTGAGCCTTCTTGCATGCTTGCCGGCCGGCTCTGCTCGCTCGACGCCGAGAGTGGTGATGCCCGGGCCGGAGAAGATCGTGCTGCTTGTTCGGAACAGTCTCATTGCGCTTCATCAGGCGATACAGACCGGCAACTTCACAGTGCTCCGGGATCTTGGCGCGCCGGGGTTTCGGGAGGCGAATAGTGCGGCGAAGCTTTCGGCCAGCTTCGCCGATCTGAGCTCCAAGAAGATCAATCTGGGGGCGACGGCGGTACTCGTGCCGGAGCTGACCCAACCGCCCTCTATCGACGAGGGAAAGGGAATGCTGCATCTGCAGGGCCGCTTCCCAGGCGACGAGATGCAGATCGATTTCGAATTGCTTTTCCAGGCCATCGATGGGCAATGGCGGCTTTTCGGCCTGTCGGTGCAGCCGAGCGCCGGCTCCCACCCGCCCATCGCATCGCCGGCGCCAGGCTCGACGGCTCTAAAGGAAACGGAATAGGAGGCGCGTTCCGATAGCGGCTGCGGGAAACGGAGCCCGATACGGCCGGCTCGCTTGGCCGAGCTACACGTTTGGCGAGTTTCCCAGCGATTTGTGATCTGGCGTTGTGCATCTCCATGCCAGTGTTGCGTTTGTGCACTAGTTGGCCGTGCCCCGAGACCGTAGCGTGTCGGATTATTCCTTCGGATTTCTTATTCGCACTGCATATACGGACTGCTGATTTCGGGGGCTGGGGCCCATGCAGGGAAAGAGAGCGAGACCGCGACGGCGGAAATCGTCGCGCCGAGCTGAAAACAGGTTGAGCGGTCAGGCGCGA
Source organism: Methyloligella solikamskensis (assembly GCF_042676065.1). NCBI lineage: Bacteria > Pseudomonadati > Pseudomonadota > Alphaproteobacteria > Hyphomicrobiales > Hyphomicrobiaceae > Methyloligella > Methyloligella solikamskensis. Next base: position 1,230,169 of record NZ_JBHTJO010000001.1, read on the forward strand.
TACATCGCATATGCGCCGACCGGCGGGCGCTGCTGGCAGGGACGGCGCTCGTCACAACGCTTCTCCTTGTTCCGGTCGTGGCGCCGACGCCGGCCCATGCAGTCCGCACCTGCTCCCCGGGAGACGCAGGTGTTAGTGCGGTTCCGGGGCCGATCGATATCAATACCGCTGCCGAGGCGATCGATTGCGAGAACGTCTTCGATCGCAACAATTCCGGCGATCCGGTCATCGACCTGCAGACCTATGGCGGCGGTCACCCGATCACCTTGGACAATAGCGGCGACCTCACATCGCCCGACGACCGCGGCATCCGCGCCTATTCGCGCGGTTCCAACAGCGCCGTCAGCGTCACCAACACGGGCGATATAGATAGCGATAGAACCGCGATCTACGCGCGTACATCCGGCACCAACAGCACGCTTTACGTTTCCAACTCCGGCCATCTGACAGTCGGGTATTCAGGCATCTGGGCCGTGACCGGCGTTGGCGGAGCGGACGGGGGCTCTATCACCGTCATCAACACCGGGGACATGGATCTGGAAAGCCCCGGCGTAGCGCTCGATGCGAACAGCTACGGTACGGGAAGCACGATTTCCATCACCAATAGCGGCGCGATTGCGGGCGCGCGCTACGGGGTCAATGCCAGGGCCACGGGCGACGACGCTGCAATCGACATCACCAATAGCGGCGAGCTTCGTGCCGTAAACGATGCTGCGAATCTCAACTTCCGTGCGTTCGGCATCGACGCGAATGCGTATGGTGAGGGCAGCGGCATCGATATCGTCAACAGCGGCGATATCCGGGCGAGCGGCCCTGAGGGCTACGCCTACGGCATTAATGCCGAGAGCCGTGATAACGACAGTGCGGTCCACATCACCAACAGCGCCTCGATCCAGGCGAGCGCGCCCGATGGCGAGGCCAGAGGCATCAATGCCGAGACGGACGGCGATCGCAGCTCCATCGAGATGGTGAACGACGGCGACATCGACGCCAGCGCAGACGATTATGCGACCGGCCTGTATGCGCGCTCGACGGGGAACGAGAGCGAGATCACGATCACGAATAGCGGCAATGTCCGCGCGAGCACGTCGTCGACCGATTATTACGCGACCGGTATCTTTGCGTATACGACCGGCACGAACAGCTCCATCACGATCGAGAATTCCGGCTCCGTGTACGCTGAGGGCATGTTGAGCACGGGCATCTATGTCTATAGCCAGTCCGCCAATCCGACGACGATCACCAACACCGGCGAGATCGGCGCCTCATCCAATCTCGCTATCGACGTCTACGGCCAGGGCACGTCCGACATCTACAACGCCGGCACAATCACCGGTTACATGAAGCTCACGGACCAGCGCGACCGGTTCTTCAACCAGACGGGTGGCCTGTTCGAAGCGAAGGAGACGAGTCTCTTCGGGGAGGGCGACGACCTGTTCCGCAACGAGGCCGGCGGCACGGTGCATGTGGACGGCAATGCGTCCTTCGAAGATCTCGAGCGGTTCGAGAACCGGGGTCTGATCTCGCTGGCGGACGGGCAGGCCGGCGACAGCTTCACAATCTCCAACACGCCGGGCGGAATGGATACGAGCTTCGTGGGCTCGGGCAACTCTACCCTGGCGGTCGATGCCGTCCTGGCCGGGCCGGGCAACTCTTCGTCCGACAGCTTGACCATCGAGGGCAGCGCCACGGGCGTCACCACGCTCCAGGTCAACAATCTCAATCCCGGGCTGGGCGTGTTCAACGGGTCTGGCTTGCGCATCGTGACCGCGACCGGTCCTACGCCAAACCCGAACGCGTTCCAGCTCGACCAGCCCGTCGATGCCGGTTTCTTCAACTACGACCTGTTCTTCACGCCCACGGGGGCAGCCTATGGACCCGGCGTGCCATCCTATATCGGTGGGGCCGAGCCCCACTACGAGCCTGCGTCCTCAGTGACGCCGGCGGTCTGGGTGAAAGGCTCCGGCGGCTGGCTCGACCGGGACGACAGCGTGCAGACGACCGCCTATGGCCGCGGTGTGAGCTTCAACCTCGACCGGGATCTCGAGACAATCGACTTCCAGACGGGCCTCGACATGGGCAAGCGGGATCTTTGGTCGCCGGGGGACGCGCTGGTGTTTGGCGTGCTGGGCGGCTTCGTGAGCGCCAATCTCGACTACGACTCCCTGGCGCGCCGGTTCAATTTCAGCGGCGGCCAGATCGGCGCCTACGCCACCTATCTCAATGGCGGGCTGTTCGTCGACACGCTGGCCAATCTTCATCTCTATGAGCTGGAGGCCGGCGGGAATGCCGGCTTCCCCGACTCGCTCGACGCCAACACGTTCGGTCTGCGCTCCGATGCGGGCTATCGCTTCGGATCATTCTCGGGTGGCGCGTTCATCGAGCCGCTTGCCACGTTGGAGGTGACCTGGGCCGATATCGACGGGTTCTCGGTGGGCGGGAACTCGATCTCCTTCGACGACGACCCGAATGTCCGGGGGCGTCTTGGCTTGCGGACCGGCACCACTATGGAGGCCTGGGAAGGGACGCTGATGGAGCCCTTCGTGACCGGCAGTCTGTGGGGCAATCTCTCCGGCGACAATCAGGCCACCCTGGTCTCGAGCGGCACCACTTTCACCTTCCAGGACGATCTGCAGGATGTCTGGGGTGAGGTTTCGGCGGGAGTGAACTTCTTCAACTTCTCCGAGACCACGACCGTGTTCGCCAAGGCTGACGTCACCTTCGGCGACGATATCTCCGGCATCGGCGGCAAGGCCGGCATGCGTGTCGCCTGGTAGGCTAGATCGCCCCCTCACGTGCGGGAGGCTCGACGCCAGAAGGCGAATGGCAGTAGACAGGCGGTGCGATCCCGAACCGCCTACGGAAGGCCATCCCTTACATGCGCGCTAGACTGACCGCCTGGCGGAACAAGATCATGCTCGCGGTGCTGCGGCGCTATTGGCGGGTGCAGCGGGGCATGACGCTCGGCGCCCAAGGTGTGGTGATCGACGCGGAGAACCGGGTGCTGCTCATCAAGCATACCTATCGGCCGGGCTGGTGCTTTCCCGGCGGCGGCGTGGAGGCGGGCGAAAGCTTCGAGGACGCGCTGACCCGCGAGGTGCATGAGGAGGTGGGCGTGACGTTGACGGGGCCTGTCACCTTGCACGGGATCTTCACGAACTTCGCCGCGGTGAAGCGGGATCACATCGCCGTCTTCGTGGTGCGGGACTGGACGCGGGACGGCGACTATCACAGGCCGCGGGAGATCGCGGAGTCGGGGTTCTTCGCGCTCGATTGGCTTCCTGCGGACATCGATACGGGGACAGCGAACCGGCTACGCGAGATCTTCGAGGGCGCGCCGGTAATGGCGTCCTGGACGTAGACTAGCGCTACTAGAACCGGTCCCGGTCGTGGGCCTTCGTGAAGTCCAGCTCGGGTCCTAGGGGAACGATGCCTTGCGGGTTGAGCCAGGGATGGCTCGTATAATAGTGGTGCTTGATGTGGTCCAGATGGACCGTCTCGGCGATGCCGGGGACCTGATAAAGATCCCGCAAGTAATTGGAAAGATGGGGGTATTCGGCGATCAGCCGTTTGTTGCACTTGAAGTGCACATAGTAGACGGCATCGAAGCGGACCAGGGTCACGAAGAGGCGCCAGTCGGCCTCGGTTTGCGTGTTGCCGACCAGATAGCGCTGGGTGCTCAGCCGCTCTTCCAGCTCGTCGAGCATGTCGAACAGAGAGTTGAAGGCGCGCTCATACGGTTCCTGACGGCTGGCGAAGCCGGTCCGGTACACCCCGTTGTTCACCTTGTGATAGATCGGCTCGTTGATTGCATCGATCGCGTCCTGAAGCTCTTCGGGATAGAAGTCCGGCCCCTCGGCGCCATGCTGGTCGAAAGCGGTGTTCAGCATCCGGATGATCTCGGAGGATTCGTTGCTGACGATGGTCTCGCGTTCCTTATCCCAGAGCACAGGCGTCGTGACGCGACCGGTGAAGTCGGGCACCGCCTTGGTGTAGACCTCGCGCAGCATTGAAAGGCCGTTCTCACGGTCGCCGGTCGCGCCGTCGAACTCTTCGTCGAAGGTCCAGCCGTCTTCACCCATATGCGGATGCACGACATCCATTGAGATGATGTCTTCGAGCCCTTTCAGCTTGCGGAAGATGATCGCCCGGTGGGCCCAGGGGCAGGCATAGGAGACGTAGAGATGGTAGCGACCGCGTTCGGCCGGGAAACCTTCTTCGCCGGTCGGTCCGGCTGAACCGTCGGGCGTGATCCAATTGCGCAGCGTGGTGGGGTCGCGCTCGAACTTTCCGCCCTTGGATTCGGTGTCGTAGCCCTTGTCGTGCCACTCGCCGTCGATCAGAAGTCCCATGGCTTCCTCTTATTGTTCTTGAGTTCCGTCTGCGCGGCTATTCGAGCTCCAGCTCGTCTTCTTCGTCGTCCTCGCCGTCCGCCAGCTTCTGGGCGATCTTGGCGACGTGATGGCCCTGGAAGCTCGCTAGGTTCAGCTCCTTCTGGGACGGCATGCGGGAGCCGTCGGGCGCGGCCAGGGTGCTGGCGCCGTAGGGCGAGCCGCCGCGCACCTCGCTGATATCGGCGAGATCGGGCGCGGAGAACGGCAGCCCGACGATGACCATGCCGTGATGCAGCAGGGTCGAGTGGAACGAGGTGATGGTCGTCTCGTTGCCGCCGCCGGTGCTCGTGGAGGTGAAGACGCTACCGACCTTGCCAATCAGCGCACCCTCCACCCAAAGGGGGCCGGTCTGATCGAGGAAGTTGCGCATCTGGGAGCTCATATTGCCGAAGCGGGTCGGCGTACCGAAGACGATACCGTCATACTCGGCGAGTTCGTCCGGTGTCGCGACGTCTGCGGGCTGCTCCACCTTCATGCCGGCCTCGCGCATGATGTCCTCGGGCATCAGCTCGGGCACCCGTTTGATGGTCACCTGGACATCGTCCACGGCGCGGGCCCCGTGGGCCACGGCGTAAGCCAAGGTCTCAATGTGCCCATAGGCGCTGTGATAAAGGACAAGCAGTTTCGTGGTGGCCATAGTTTTCCCCGCATGGAGACGATTTCGCCGCGTTCAAATCCGCCCCCTTAAAAGTTACTTATACGATACGCGTTCAGTACCCGATTATCGCGTTAAGAAGAAAGTCTGTCTGTCGTCTATGAGGCAAACGGCCCTAGACCAGTCTCGTTCCGCATGATAAACGCACCGCCATTATGAAACGCGCGCTTAACACAGCATCGATTTCGCGACGACGAGGCCGGGCGATCCGAATCGCTTTTCCGGCTCCTCGCCACTGACGCGCGCGCTCATCCCAATCTAGCATAGTCGATGAGGCAGCCGTCGCCGGGCGGGAGTCTTTCCGCTCTTTCCAACGATCTGTGCGACGATGCCAAACAACGAATTCATCATAACGCCCGAGCAGGCGGCCGATACGCCGGCGCTCTCCAAGCTCTCTGCAAACGCATTCGGTCCGGGGCGCTTCGCGCGGACAGCTTATCGCATTCGCGAGGGCGTCGCGCCCGTGGCGGAGCTGTGCCTGACAGGACGTCGGGACGACGAGCTGATCGCCGGGATCCGGTTCACCGCCATCTCCATCGGCGGCGAGAGCGGCGCCCTGCTTCTCGGCCCGCTTGTGGTTGATCCGCGGTTCAGCGGCAAGGGCTACGGCAAGGCGCTGGTGCAGGAGGGGCTTTCGAAGGCCAAGGCAGCCGGCCACCGGCTGGTGATCCTGGTCGGCGATCTTCCCTATTACGGCCGGTTCGGATTCCAGCAGGTCCCGGTGGGTCAGATCGTGCTGCCCGGGCCGGTCGATCCGCACCGGCTGCTGGCCTGCGAGCTTGCCGAAGGGGCGCTTGCCTCCGCCAACGGGCTCGTTCTCGGCGAGCCTGCGGAAGGCGCGGCGCTGGAAGCTTGCGTCTAGTTAGCGGCCTTCGCGATACCAAGCCATCGCCAAGAGACCCAGCAGCAGGGCGAGGGCGATATACCCGTTGAAGAGCGGATAGAGGCTCGCACCCTTCACGCGATAGGCCTCGCGGCGATGGAGCCCGAGCCAGTCGTCCCCATGCATCATCTGGCTGGAGCCGAGCATCACGATGCGCGGCATCTCGTCAGCCTCATCGTCTTCGCGGCCGAGCCAATAGGCGCCGCCGCCGGTCTCGTCGAGAATGGGCTTCAGGACGTTATCGGTGGCCGTCACGGCGGCGAGCTCGCGGGTGTTGGCATTGCCGACGGTGACGACGCTGGCGAGGTCGCCGGAAGAGATCTGATAGATGCCTTGCTCGGCGACGTTCACCTGGGCGCGCCAAACGCCGGGCTCACTCTCCTCCAAGGTAATGTCGCGCGTGTCGCCGGTCGGACCGGAGAGCGTCACAGGCGCCACCTCGTTCTCGATGGTCTGGCGCTCGATGGTGATGGTCTGGCCGCGGCTGGAGGCGTGGAGCTGCTCCTCCTCAAGCTCCGGCTCTTTCATCAGCCAGTGGGCGAGGCGGCGCAGCAGGCCCGTATAGGGGCCGCCGCCTTCATAGCCGCGCGCCCAGAGCCAGGCCTGGTCGGAGAGGAGCAGGGCGACCCGGCCCTCGCCGCGTTCCGCCAGAACGAGAAGCGGATTCCCTTGCGCGCCTTCCATGACGATCTCAGCATCGCTCGGATCGGCTTCGACATTGCGGAACCAGGAGCCCCAGCGCGGTTTCTCGCCGCCGCCGGGAAGATCGCGGGTGACCGGATGACGCTCACCGAGATCGGTGGGCTTGGGCTTGAAGGGCGCGTTGATGACCCGTCCGGTCGGCTCGGCGGGGAGCACGTAGGCCAGCGGCGTGCGGAACAGGCTCAAGGGGGAGGCGTAATCCTCACCCGCCGCGACCAGCACGGCGCCGCCCTGCATCACGTAGCGGGAGACGTTATCGAGATAGGCGAGCGGCAGCACGCCCCGACGCTGATAGCGGTCGAAGATGATCAGGTCGAACTCTTCCAGCTTCTCCTGGAAGAGTTCCCGGGTCGGAAAGGCGATCAGGGAGAGCTGGTTGATGGGCGTGCCGTCCTGCTTCTCCGGAGGACGCAGGATGGTGAAATGGACGAGATCGACCGAGGCGTCTGATTTCAGCATGTTCCGCCAGGTCCGCTCGCCCGCATAGGGCTCGCCGGAGACCAGAAGCACCCGCAGGTTTTCGCGTACGCCTTCGATGGTGAGCACGGTGCGGTTGTTGAGCCCGGTGAGTTCGTCGGGGTCCACCTGGGCGGCGATCTCGACGATGTTGGCGCCGGCATGATCGATCATCACGGGGATGGCGATCTTCTCGCCGGCCCGAACGGTCTCGGTGACGGTGTCCTCGCCCTGGCGCTTGATGGTGAGTTCGATCGGTTCGGGCGGCCGGTCGCCTGTCTCCTCGACCTCAAGCTCAATGGTCTGCGGCTCGCCGACCAAGCCGAAGCGGGGGGCTGCGAGCAGCTTCAGGCGACGGTCGAACTCGTTCTTCTTGCCGGCAATCAGCGTGTGGATTGGGGCATCGATATTGAGCTCGGCGGCGGTCTTCGGCACATCGTGGACCTGACCGTCGGTGATCGTCACGACACCTGCCAGGCGCTCCGGCGGGGTGTCGGCGAGACCCTTGGAGAGATCGGTGAACAGGAAGGTGCCGTCGCGGTCCGGGTTGTCGGCCGCTGACGAGGAGTGGATCACCCGCAGGTCGAGATTGGGCAGCTCGCCCAGGCGCTTCTCAAGCTCCTGCTGAAGCTCCGCGGTGCGCGACGTGCGGCCGGCCACAGCCTGGCTCTGACTGTCGTCGACGACGACGGCGACCACGTCGTTGAGGGGCTCGCGCTCTTCCTTCTTGAAGTGCGGGTTGGCCAGCGCCAGCAGCAGCAGCGCATAAGCCGCCCCGCGCAGCAACGCGCCACGGCGGGAGCGCCAGAGCAGGACGAGCAGCAGCAGCGCGCCGAGCACGGCGAGGCCGCCGATGAATGGCCAGGGAATGAGGGGCAGGAATTCGATGGACCAGGACATTGCGCTCATGACTACTGCCCCAACCGTTCGAGGAGAGCCGGCACGTGGACCTGATCGGCCTTATAGTTTCCGGTCAGCGCATACATGACGATGTTCACCCCGGCGCGGAAGGCCATCTCCCGCTGCACCTCGCCGCCGGGCACGACGGGGTAAAGGGGGCGGTTCTGATCGTCCAGGGCCCAGGCGGAGGCGAAATCGTTTGAACTGATAACGAGTGAGCTGACGCCATCGGTCTGGGAGCGCACGGCGCGTTCGGCGTCCGTCTGAGGCGCCGCCTCAACCCACAGCGTGCCGCCGTCCCAACGGCCGGGGAAGCTGTCCATCAGATAGAAGGCCTTGGTCAGCACATGTTCGGCCGGGACCGGCTCCAGGGGCGGAATGTCGAGCTTGCCGATCAGCCGCTCCAGCGCCGAGCCGCGCAGGCGCGCATTCGCGTTCTCTTGCTTGGTGTCGAAGACGATCATGCCGCCCTGCTTCATGTAGGCGTCGACCTTGGCCAGCGTCGCATCGGACAGGGGCGCTGCGTCTTGCTCCACGGGCCAGTAGAGGACCGGGAAGAAGGCGAGGTCGTCCTTCTCGATATCGACGCCGATGGGCTCGGCCGGCTCCAGCGCCGTGCGGGCGGTGAGCACGCGGGACAGGCCGGCGAGGCCCTGGCGGCTGGTCTCGTCGATGGCCGGATCGCCGGTCTCGACATAGGCGAGATGGGTGGCGAGCGAAGACTCGAGGCCGAACATCTCCTCAGGCGTGATGTCGTCGGCGGTGATCTGGTTGGAGGGCTCGTCCTGGGCCGGCAGGTTGCCGGAGGGCGGCGACTGCAGGAACTGGGCCTGGGCGACAGCGTCGGCGGGGTTGCCGGCGACGAGCGCGATGCCGAGCAGGATAACGGCAGCGCCCGCGGCGCCACTCCCAGTGCGGCTCGCGGAAGATCCGCCGAGGCGTCCCCGCCAGCGCATGCCGCCGCTCAGGATCAGCATGGCGATGATGTCGACCACGAACAGGCCAAGGGCTGCGAGATAGAGCCACTTCTCCAGGGCCATAGGCGGGCGGAGCGTATAGCCGCCGATGGTGGCGGTCTGGCCCGCAGCGCTGCTCAGATCGCCCATGGGCGCCAAGCGCATATTGGGACGGCCGATATTCAGGGCGCGGGTGGCGCGGTCGCGGCCATAGAACCCGGGCGGATGCTCCGGCGACGGCGTGACGCTGTCGATCTCCTTGGCGGGAATGGGCGCGGCTTCCGGCGGGGCCGGTATGAGCTGGCCGAAGCCGTCGAGGGTCTGCACCGGCGCCAGCGCCGTCTGGTTGATGGCGGCGGCCTCGTCCTCGGCGCCGGCCGCGACTGTGCTCGCTTCTCCCGCATCGCCGATCTCCACCTTGGTGGGGGCGAGCGCCACGATACGGCGGAGCATCTGGACGAACAGGCCGGATAGCGGAAGGTTCGACCAGTCGGAATTGGCGGTGATATGGAAGAGCACGACCCAGCCATCGCCCTGGCGGGCGGCAGTGACCAGGGGTGTGCCGTCGGCTAGGCGTGCCCAGACCTGAGAGTCCGTCGCGACGGTGGGATCGGCCAGGACCTGACGCTTCACGTCCACATCGTCGGGGATCTCTAGACCGCGGAAGGGGCTCTCGTCGTCGAAGACGGCGAGCGGCTGAGGATCGCTCCAGGACATGGAGCCGCCCAACGACCGGCCGCCCCGGCGGAGGACCACAGGCAGCAGCTCGTCGCCGCCTTGCTCCATGCGCGGACCGGCAAAGCGGATCAGCACGCCGCCGGCGCCGAGCCATTCTTCCAGGTCCTCCTGGGTGGCGGGCAGCAGCTTGCCGATATCGGCAAGCACCATGGTGGAGACATTCTGGTCGATCAGATCTTCCACGGCGAGGGTGACGTTTGCTTCGCGCGGGGTGACGACGTCGGCATAGGGCGAGAGCGCGCGCTGCACGTAATAGAGTGGCGACAGCAGCGGCTGGGCGGCTTCCCGGGATTCGCCGGAGATGATGCCGACCCGATGCCATTGGGAGCGGCCGTCGAGAAGCTGCACCGCGCCGGCGGAGGTCTCGGCCCGGATCTGGAGGCGCGCGATCTGGTTGCGGATCTCAAGCGGCAGGTCGAATTCGACGGTCGCCTCGCGCTTGCCGTCGGGGATGCGGAAGGCGGCCTCACCGAGGGGCTCGGCGCGGGCTGTGAGGGCCTGCACCGTGCCGGAGCGTGGGCCTTCGGCGGCACTGGTGACCTTGGCCTGTAGGGCCGTGGCATCGCCGGTGCTCCGGCCCAGCAGAAGCGGGGCGTCCTCCCTGCCGGGGCGCAGGATGCGCAAGGAGCCGGTGCCGCCGGCGAGGCCGGCAAGGGTTTCGGCAAACGCTTCGCTGGCGCCGTAATCGATGCCGTCGGTGAGCCACAGCACGCTGTAATCGGTACGGTCGCCGAGCTGGCTTTCAAGCTTCTCCGCCAGGCCCGCGCGGTCCGGCGCGTAAGGCTTCGGTGCGAGTCCCGCGGCGCGCTCGCGCGCCCGGCCCGCATCGTCTGGCTCGCTCAAGGTCTCGCCTTTTGCGGTCGGTGCGAGAACCACGGGCTTGCCTTCGCGGGCGGCCTCGTCGAGGGCGGCGGTGATGGCTTCGCGGCGCTCTGCCCAATGGCTGGCGCTGGCCCAACCGTTATCGACCACCAGAAGCAGCGGACCTTCGCCGGCGGCGGTATCGGTCTCCGGATTGAGCACGGGCTGGGAGAGGGCGAGCACGATGAGCGCTGCGAGCAACATGCGCAGAAGCGTGAGCCACCATGGGCTGTGGGCCGGGGTCTCCTCGGTGGTCTGGAGATCCTTCAGGAGCCGGGTCGGCGGAAAGTTGATGCGCTGGGGGCTCGGCGGGGTGAGCCGCATCAGCCACCAGATGGCGGGGAGCGCGGCCAGGCCGAGCAGCACCCAGGGCTGCAATATGCCGAGGGAACCCAGGGTGATCATGACGCCGGCTCGCTTCCGCGGGCGGTGGGCTGACGGAACTGGTAGCTCTGCTCCAGCCCGGCGAGGCGGTTATGGATCGACAGAAGCGCCTCTCCGGCTGGGCGGTCCGTGTGGTGCAGGAAGACAGACCAGCCGAGGCGCCTTGCGAGCGCGTTTAGCCCGTCGCGGTGATCCTGCAGGCGTTCCGCGTAGGCCTCGCGCAGGTTCTCAGCGCGTCCGGCGATGACCCGGTCGCCGCCTTCCGCATCGGTGAACTCCGTGCGCCCCTCGTAGGGAAGCGTCTCTTCGGCGGGATCGAAGACCTGGATCATGTGGCCGCGCACGCCCTGGGCCGCGATGGCCTCGACGGCCTTTGCCGTGTCGGCGACGGGTTCAAGGAAGTCGCTCAACAAAATGCACTCGGAGAAGCGGTTGAGGGGCGCTGCCGGGGGCAAGCTGCCGCCGCGCTGGGATTCGCGCACCAGGATCTCCGCGAGGCGCCGCGTTGCGTGGCGGCCGGTCATGGGCGCGTGCCCCAGGAAGCCGACCCGTTCGCCGGCGCGGATCAGAAGCTCGCAAAGCGCCAGGGCCAGAACGGCCGCGCGGCTATCCTTGTAGGTGCCGGAAAGGGACGAGCGGAACTGCATGGAAGGGGAGAGATCGGTCCAGAGCCAGACCGTGTGGGCTGCCTCCCATTCGCGCTCGCGCACATAGAGATGGTCGGAGCCTGCCGAGCGGCGCCAGTCGATCCCGGACAGGGAATCGTTCTCGTCGAAATAGCGGAACTGCCAGAAGGTCTCGCCGGGACCGGCACGGCGGCGGCCGTGGGTTCCGTAGGTCACCGTGTGGGCGACACGCTGGGCCTCGAGAAGAAGCGCAGGCATGCGGTCGGCGAGGCTATGCGCCTCGGTGACCTCAGGCGGTAGCGTGTGGGCCATTTTCTGGGCCAAAAAGCGATCCTATCGAAGAGTGATCCTTATTGCAGCGGCTCGACCAGGCGGGCCACCAGATCCGAAATGTGGATGCCTTCGGCGCGCGCCGTGAAGGTCAGCGCCATGCGGTGCTTCAGCACCGGCTCGGCGAGCTCGACCACATCGTCGACGGAGGGCGCGAGCCGCCCCTCGATCATCGCCTTGGCGCGGACGGCCAGCATCAGCGCCTGGCTGGCGCGGGGCCCGGGCCCCCAGGCGATCAGCTCGTCGAGCTCTGCATTGGCGGTCTGGCCCGGACGGGCGGAGCGGACCAGCTGGAGGATCGCGTCCACCACCTGATCGCCGACGGGAAGCTGTCGCACCAGGCTCTGGGCCAGCATCAACTCCTCGGCGCTGAGTATGGTGTGGAGCTCGCGGCGATCCACGCCGGTGGTCGCCATGAGCATACGGCGCTCGGCAAGCTCATCCGGGTAGGAGACGTCGATCTGCAGCAGGAAACGGTCGAGCTGTGCTTCGGGCAGGGGATAGGTGCCCTCCTGCTCCAGCGGATTCTGGGTCGCCAGCACGTGGAACGGCTGGGGCACGTCGTGGCGATGACCCGCCACGCTGACATGGTTTTCCTGCATGGCCTGAAGCAGCGCCGACTGGGTCTTGGGGCTGGCGCGGTTGATCTCGTCGGCCATCAGAAGCTGGGTGAAGACGGGGCCGGCCACGAAGCGGAAGCTGCGCTCGCCGCCCGGGCTTTCCTCCAGCACCTCGGAACCGAGAATGTCTGAGGGCATTAGGTCCGGGGTGAACTGAATGCGCTTGTTGTCGAGACCGAGCACGGCGCCGAGCGCTTCGACGAGGCTGGTCTTGGCGAGGCCCGGCACGCCAATCAGGAGCGCATGGCCGCCGGAGAGCAGGGTGATGAGGGTCAGGTCTATGACCTTCTCCTGGCCGAAGATCACCGAGCTGGTGGCTTCGCGCACATCCTGGATCTTGCCGCCGACCTCCTCGATCAGGTCGACAAGTTCGTCTTCAGTCGGGTTGGATATTGTCATGCGTACCGTCGTGGGTTCGTCGGGCGAAAAGAAAAGGCCCGGAGCGATCGAATTGAATACTCGGCCGGACAGCGTGTGGATCACCAGTCTCGGCGGCAATTTGGTTACAATAGTGACCGCTTGAAGCTGATTGACCAAGCAATCTAGGGGCGATCGCGGGCTCCAGGGATTAAATTTTGTTCATAGCCAGGGATGCGGTTCAAGACATGGCTCAAGACAGGCAACAGGAAGCAGCGGAAGAGCTGGCCAAGATCCGGGGCGGCGAAGCGCCGAAGAAGACCAAGCCGGACCCGGAGTTTTGCGGCGATATCGGCATGAAAATCGCCCGGGACGGCACCTGGTACTACCAGGGTAGTCCCATCAAGCGGATCGCCCTCTCCAAGCTGTTCTCCACGGTGCTCCGGAAGGAAGAGGACGGCGTTCACTATCTCGTGACCCCGGTCGAGAAGGTGTCCGTCGAGGTGGAGGATTCGCCCTTTGTCGCAGTGGAGATGACCGTCGAAGGAGAGGGGAAGGATCAGGCCCTGACCTTCCGCACCAATCTCGACGACGAGGTGACGGCCGATGGGGAGCATCCCTTGAGCTTCCGGCCCGAGGACGATGGCAGCTTCACGCCGTTCGTGCGGGTGCGGGGCGCGCTCGAAGCGCGAATTGCGCGCTCGGTGTTCTACGATCTCGTCGAGCTCGCGGCGGAGAAGGACAGCCAGCTCGGCATCTGGAGCGGCGGCAGCTTCTTCGCCTTTCCCGAGAGCGAATAAGATCAATCGAGGCGGAAGGCTCTGCACGCTGTCGCCTTGAGCGCCCGCGCCCGTTATGCTGGTCACGGAGCGAATGGCTCATGGGAGGATAAGAGAGGCTGACGGTCTTATATGCTGCGCGTTCTTCTAATCAATATCCTGCTGTTTTCACTGCCTTTTATCGCTTATGCGGGCTATGTCCTGCTGACCAAGAACGCCAACAGCGCTTCGGCTTGGGACAACGTGCCGATTCTCTGGCTGCTCGCTGCGGGCTTCGCGCTGCTTTTCATCGGCATGGTGTGGCTGGTGTCCTTTGACAGCGGCGCTCCGGGCGCCAAATATCATCCGCCGGTCTATGAGGATGGCGTCATCAAACCTGGCTATGTCGAATGAGCGTTGTCGCTCAAGATAGGCGTGTGAGCGCATTTCTGAACGTAGAATATTCCTGACGTAGAGAATGTCCCTTCCATCGGTAAAAGATGCGCCTTGGTTCAAGGCGCCTGCGACGCAAGCCGTCTTCGCCGCGCTGAACAAGGACGGTGCCGAGACGCGAATTGTCGGCGGCGCCGTGCGCAACGGCCTCATGGGGCTCAACGTGGCGGAGGTTGATTTTGCCTCCACGGCGGAGCCAGAGCAGGTGGTCAAGCTGGCGGAAGCGGCCGGGCTGAAGGCGGTGCCCACGGGGCTGGAGCATGGCACGGTGACGGTGGTGACCGATGGCGTTGGCCACGAGGTCACGACCTTGCGGGAGGACGTCGAGACGGATGGCCGTCACGCGACCGTGCGCTTCACGACCGATTGGGCGGCCGATGCGAGCCGGCGGGACTTCACCCTGAACGCGCTTTATGCGGATGCGGACGGCACCGTCCACGATCCGCTTGGCGGCTATGAGGATCTGGAAGCGGGGCGTATCCGCTTCATCGGCGATCCGGCGGCGCGGATCGCAGAAGACTATTTGCGCATCCTCCGCTTCTTCCGGTTCTTTGCAATTTACGGGAAGGGGACGATCGACGCAGACGGGCTTTCCGCGTGCGTCCGGCTTCGCGACGGGCTCGACGGACTCTCGGCGGAGCGGGTCTGGGGCGAGATGAAGCGCCTGCTCGTGGCGCCGCGCGCCAAAGAGGTTGTCGGGCTTCTCTACGATTATGGGCTGCTGCCGCAGATCTTAGGGAGCGCGCCGCGGCTGCCGCAATTCGACAGGCTCGCCGAGATCGAGGCGGTGGTGGGCGCGGCGCCCAATGCTGCCCTGCGGCTGGCGGCGCTTGCCGTCTACGTCGAAGACGATTTGGAACGGCTCACGGAGCGGTTCCGCCTGAGCAATGCGGAATCTGCCGTTCTCGAAGAGGTCGTCGACGTGCTGCAGATCGAAAAGGCGCCGGACGAGGCGACCGGCAAGCATCTTCTCTATCGGCTTGGGCCGGACTCCTATCGCCGGCGGGTGCTGACGACCTGGATGGAGGAGGGGGCTGCGCCGGACGATGATGCGTGGACGGCCGCCTATGAGCTTCCCGACCGCTGGCAGGCGCCGGAGTTTCCCCTGAAGGGCGAGGATGTGATGGCGATGGGCGTGCCCAGCGGGCCTCAGGTGGGCCGCATCTTGCGAGTGGTCGAGCGGACCTGGATCGAGGCTGGCTTTGAAGGCGAGCGCGAGGTCCTTCTCAAGCAGGCGGAAGCTGCCTCGAAGGCGTAGCGGTCAGGCTTGACGGCGAGAGAAGACGGCGTTCGAAAACGCCGCCTTCCTTGGTCCCCGCTTAGGCTATCGGGTCGAGTTCCATGTGTGGCCGACCGTCCGAGGTTTTCTCGGTGGTGCGGCCCGTCTCGTCGACAATGCAGGAGACGCGCTGCCGGTAGGCCGAGAAACTGTCGAAGGTCACAACGTCGACGGGCTCTTGGAACTGCACCGTTATGCGGACACGGCCAGATGGTCCCATCTGCTGGATGGCGACGAGCTCACCCGTAAAGGGCTGGCCGAGATAATGACCCCGCACCTTCGTGCCGAGGGCCAGCGGCCTGCGGGGCGGCCGGTTTCCCAGCGCTGCGTGGAGCGTGTTCCAGTCACGATAGCCGTGGCGATTGGCTATACGCTCCAGGGATTGTCCATGGCTGATGGTGGTGCCGAAGGCGGCCAGGTCCTGCCGGAGCTGGCGTGCCTCGGTCTTCAGGTCGGATAGGGGCGGCAGTGTAATGGGCGTCGTCATCGCGAACCTCTCGCAATTCCGCATGCCGACGATGGTGGAGCAATCGCTCCCGATGGGGCTCGCCTTGCCATCTGCGCCGGATGCCTGGGTTGCGATCGGGCCGATGTGTCGTCTTGTAGGAAGGGCTCTACCTTAAGCGTGTGCTTGCGAGCGGCTGGGGCCTTCACCCGAAGCGGTAGATAGGGAGCCGCCGGTCCGCTGTCAATCGGGCGTGGCAGGGGCCAAAAGAAAAGCCGCGCCCCTCAGGTTGAGGGACGCGGCCTGTTCGTTTCAAAGAGGCTTGGGTGCGTGGCTTAGAAGCCCATGCCGCCCATATCGCCCATGCCGCCCGGCATGGCCGGAGCAGGGTTCTTCTGGGGATGCTCGGCGACCATGGCCTCGGTGGTGATCAGGAGGCCGGCGACGGAGGCTGCATCCTGCAGCGCGGTGCGCACGACCTTGACCGGATCGATCACGCCTTCCTTGACCAGGTCGAGATACTCACCCGTCTGGGCGTTGTAACCGTAGCCGTAATCGTCCTTCTCGAGCACCTTGCCGGCCACGACCGCGCCATCCTCGCCGGCATTCTCGGCGATCTGGCGGATCGGCGCCTGAAGCGCGCGGCGAACGATGTTCACGCCGACGCTCTGGTCCTCGTTCTCAGGCTTCAGCCCGTCGAGGGACTTCACGGTGCGGAGCAGAGCCACGCCGCCGCCGGGGGAGATGCCTTCCTCCACGGCTGCGCGGGTCGCGTTGAGCGCGTCGTCGACGCGATCCTTCTTCTCCTTCACCTCGACCTCGGTGGCACCACCGACGCGGATCACCGCAACACCGCCGGCGAGCTTCGCCAGACGCTCCTGCAGCTTCTCCTTGTCGTAGTCCGACGAGGTCTCCTCGATCTGCGCGCGGATCTGGGAGACGCGGGATTCGATCTCCTTCTTGTCGCCGGCGCCATCGACGATGGTGGTGTCGTCCTTGGTGATCTGGACCTTCTTGGCCTGGCCCAGCATGTCGAGGGTCACGCCCTCAAGTTTGATGCCGAGATCCTCGGAGATCATCTGACCGCCGGTCAGAACCGCGATGTCCTGGAGCATGGCTTTGCGGCGATCGCCGAAGCCAGGCGCCTTGACGGCAGCGACCTTCAGGCCGCCGCGCAGCTTGTTGACCACGAGGGTGGCCAGGGCCTCGCCCTCGACGTCCTCGGCGATGATCAGAAGCGGACGGCCGGACTGGACCACGGCTTCCAGGAGGGGAAGCATGGTCTGAAGCCCGGTGAGCTTTTTCTCGTGGATGAGGATGTAGGGGTTCTCCAGCTCGACGCGCATCTTCTCGGCGTCGGTGATGAAGTAGGGCGAGAGGTAGCCTCGGTCGAACTGCATGCCCTCGACGACCTCAAGCTCGGTCTCGAGCGCCTTGGCTTCCTCGACGGTGATCACGCCGTCATTGCCGACCTTCTCCATGGCCTCGGAGATGAGGCGGCCGATCTCGGCGTCGCCATTGGCGGAGATGGTGCCGACCTGGGCGATCTCGCCGGAGCCGGTGATCTTCTTCGACTTGGACTTCAGCTCCTCGACGACCTTGGCAACGGCCATGTCGACGCCGCGCTTCAGGTCCATGGGGTTGGCGCCGGCCGCGACCGACTTCAGGCCTTCCTTGACGATGGACTGTGCGAGGACGGTGGCGGTGGTGGTGCCGTCACCAGCGGTGTCGTTGGTCTTGGAAGCGACCTCCTTCACCATCTGGGCGCCCATGTTCTCGAACCTGTCCTCAAGTTCGATTTCCTTGGCGACGCTCACACCGTCCTTGGTGATGCGGGGCGCGCCGAAGGACTTCTCCAACACCACGTTGCGGCCTTTCGGGCCGAGGGTCACCTTGACCGCATTGGCTAGGATGTCGACGCCGCGGAGCATGCGCTCGCGGGCGTCTTGGGAAAATCTCACGTCTTTTGCAGACATGGCTCGTTCTCCGTGAATGAAATGAAATTATGCAGCGTGTTGGTTACGCGGCCTTTTTGGCGGACGCGGTGCCCTCGAGGATGCCGAGGATGTCGCTCTCCTTCATGATGAGCAGGTCCTCGCCGTCGATCTTGACCTCGGTGCCCGACCACTTGCCGAACAGAACGCGGTCGCCGGCCTTCACCTCGAGCGGCTGGACCTGACCTTTCTCGTCGCGGGCGCCGGGGCCCACGGCGACGACTTCGCCTTCGGAGGGCTTCTCCTTGGCGGTCTCGGGAATGATAATTCCGCCCTTCGTCTTTTCGCCTTCTTCAAGACGGCGCACGACGACGCGGTCATGCAACGGACGAAACTGCATGGCTTTGTTCTCCTCTAACCAAATTTTCCCGTTGATCGGGCGCTAGAAATACCGGCCCGTTCGGCGGCTATGTAGCGACAGTTGTTAGCACTTTCAATAGGAGAGTGCCAGCTTGGTAGCAGCCTAGCCAGACGGCTGCTAGTTGCCTGAAATCTCTCAATAAAACCTGGACATGGTCGGCGCGGGACGATTTAATTTTGAGTCTTACAAGACCAAAGCAGGGGCTTTTCGATGACTGACAACGCGCTCGTTTCCCAGCTCTGTGGCTTTTCCCTCACCACCGCCGAAATCCTCTACCGGTTGCCCGACCATAACCGCCTGCTCCAGAGCTATATCTGGCAGGATTACGACATGGCGCCGCGCTTCCCGAAGCTGAAGGATTTCCTCGCCTTCTGGGACGAGAATCTGGAGGGGCCGCTCTACCGGGTGCGGGTTGCCCATAAGCGGCTCATCTCGCCGACGGAGTTCGATTTCGTCGAAGGCGAGCTCCGGTTGCAGTGAGCCGTCTCTCGCGCCGCTAGCCTTCCCTTCGGGCCCATGGCAGTCTTTCCCGACATTTTCCGATGTTTGGGGAAGACATCATGTGGCATTGGCTGAAAGGGCTGGTCGTCGGCGTTCTGCTCGGCGTCATCATCGGGTTTGCGGCGGGGCTGTTCGTCTTCCCGTATCTGTTTCCGCCGCCGGCTGGCACCGACACGCTGACGGAAGCGGAAGCCGGGGAGTTGGTTGCCCAAGGCACCTTCATTCACGCCAACCCGTCCGACCCCGTCCATTACGGAAAGGGCAAGGTCAGCGTCTATCCAGACGTTCTTTTCCTGGAGAAGGATTTCGAGGTGGGGCCGGGGCCCGACTATCACGTCTATCTCGTGCCGGCTAAGAAGGTGCGCAGCGAGGCGGATGTCGAGGACACCATGTATGTGGATCTCGGGCGCTTGCGGGCCTTCGAAGGTAGCCAGAAATACGAGATCCCCGCGGGCGTCGACCTGACGAAATACCCGAGCGTGGTGATCTGGTGCCAGCAATTTTCCGTGCTGATCTCGCCGGCCGATCTGACCTTTGAGGCAGGCTCAGGGCAGAAGAAGGCACTCTAGCCACCCCCGATCAGAAGCGGAGGGTGACGTCGCCCTGGATGCCGTGATCGCTGGAATCTTCGCCCATCTGGCCCGAATAGCTCACGCTCATGGTGGTCATGCTGCCGACCTCAAGATCGAGGCCGGCTTCTAGCACTAGCGCGTCTTCCGAAAGCGGTGCGCCAACCACATCGAAGGCCGAGCTGCCGCCGGTGAAGGCGAACACCACAGACGGATCCGTATCGCCGAAAGCGTGGCGCCAACCGATCATCCCGCGCGCGGTCAGCGGCATGGTCTGGATCAGGCTCTGGCTGGAGGCACGCAGGCCGAGGGTAGTGAAGGTGGTGTCGGCGGACTGGCCGGAGGCCTGGAGCGCCGCCGCCCCTCCGCTCTCCCGGAAGCCGTCGCTGTCGAGATTGATATGGGCCAGGCCGACGAAGGGCTCCATGTTGGCCGGCATTGCGGCGAGACGGTAACCGGCCTCGCCGAAGGCCTGGAGGCTATGGGCATCGTAGTCGGCGTTCAGAGAGTCAGCGTATCCCGGAAAGGCTACGTTGCGGCTCGTGTCGATGCCGTACCAGGCATAGGCGAGACCGCCGCGGAGGTTGAGCCCGCCGAGCTGGGTGCCGCCATAGATGCCCAGGTTGGTCGTGTCGACATCGGCGCTGGAAAGCCGCGCATCGGCGTCAATTGAGCTATTGGCGTAGCCGGCCAGGACACCCAACCGCGTGTTTGGATTGATCGCGCCGTCCACGCCCACCACGAAGCCGCCGATGGAGCGGTCGACGGAGGCGGCGTTGGCGCTGCCGTCCCACGAACCCCAGGAGCCGTAGCCCTGACCCCACGCCGTCAGGCCGTCGGTGGCACTATGGCCGAGATAGCTCATGGTCGGCATGGCCGGGGCGGCCGAGTCGTCGAACGCGTCGGAGATCCGGTTCATGGCCGCGTTGCGGACGAAGCGGCTGTCATCGATGAGGGTGGTCTGAACGGAGGCGTGGATCTCGCCGGACAGGCTGTCGAAGGCCCGGCGGGCGTCCGACCCGTTCAGCAAGACCAGGGATTCGATCACCGCGCTGTCGAGGGGCAGGCTGTCGAGAGCCCAGGCGGTCGACCGTTGGTTACGGGTGTCAGCCACGGAGGCGAAGGCCACGTTGCTACGGTCGATGGTCAGCATCACGTCGGTGGCCGTGTAGCTGAGGGTGGGCATCAGGAAGACGCTGCCGTCTTTCAGGCCCACGCTGTCGAAGCGGGTGCCAGCAAGGCTGCCTGCGGTCAGGATCGTATAGGTTTCGTTGAGGGCATAGCCGCCACTCAGCGAGCTCACCGCCACCCGCCCGGCGAGGTTTGCCGTGCCGCCCACGATGATCACTTCGACGCGGCGGTTCTGAGCGCTGGCGTCCGGATCGACCTCGACCTCGTAAACGGAGCTGGAGGTCATGTTCAGATCCCCGCCCACGTTGATCACGCCGATGGAATTCCCCGGAGAGATGGTGCCGGCGCTGTTTAGATCGCCGCCGATGCGCCAGTTGCCGCCGAGGGTCGACGTCCGGTCGACGATGACGTTGCCGCCTACGATAACGCGTCTCGGGATCGAGCCGCCGGTGGTCGACGACCCGTTGGTCAGGGTGACGTTTCCGGCGATCTTGCCGCCCTGCTGACTGAAGGTGTAGGTCGAGTTGTTGGCGTCGATATCGCCGTTGATCTCGAAATACTCGTCGAACGTGGCGTCGGACCCGGCCGCGGTCTCGAAGTTGCGGACGCCGAATGTTCTGCCGGTCCAGTCTGCCTGGGCGCCGAGATAGACATCGGTGTAGCCGCCGCTCTTTGGGTCCGTGTCGACGATGTCGCCGGAACTCGTCGAGCCGTCCTCAAGGGTCAGGTTGACTTGGCCGTCCTGGCCGGCGGCGTCGCGCTTCACCTGAAGCAGCACGCCGTTGTTCTTGGTTGCCACGCTGCCGTTGCCGAGGGTGATCGTCTGGATTTGCCCCGACTGTTCGAATTTCGAGCGGAAGGTCGCGTCAGCGGCCTCGACACGGGTGCCGTTCAAGGTCACCTTGGCGCTGTCCACCAAGCGCACTCCGATGCCTTTCTCGGAGATCAGGGTTGAATTCGTCGCGGTGAGTGTGCTGCCCGTCACGACACGCGCGGCGTCGGCATCTTCGCCGCGGACGCGAATTGAGGTGTTGCTGAGCTCGAGGGTGCCGGACGTGTCGCCGGCGCCGACACCTCCGCCGGCCAGGGCGCCGATGCTGTTCGCGCCCTCGGTGATCACGGTCACGTTCTTCGCAACGATTACGCCGTTGCCCGAGCCGCCGGTCCCGCCGAGAGCCATCAAGCCATTCGCGCTTTCGTGCGGTGATCCCGGATTGGATCCGCCGTAAACATGAAGGGTGCCGCCGTTCAGGTTGGTGCGTCCGCCGGCATAGGCCCAGGCGGCCGTACCCACATAGCCCGTGGTGGTGATGTTCACGTTGTTCGCCGTCAGCGTCGACCCGGCGCCGGAGGCATAGACCCCGTAGCCCATGAACCCTTCGGTCTTGATTGAGCCCTTATTCAGAGTGACCGCGCCGCCATTGATCGCGTAAGCGCCATAGGCGCGCTGGCCCAGGGTATGGATGGTCGTTCCATTCGTCGTGACGCTCGCGCCGCTGCCTTCTGCGAGGATGGCATAGCCCCGAGAGCCGTCGCCGTCCTGGGCACCTTGGCCCTTGGCATTGGCGGTGGTGATCGAGCCGCCCGTCAGATTGACCTTTGCCGTGTCCGCGCCCGAAACGTCGGCGTAGACGCCATAGGCGTGGAGCCCGTTGGTGACGATGTCGAGATCCCGGCCCGTGACTGCCCCGCTCTCGACCAAAATACCGTAGCTCTGATCGTCGAATGTGGTGATGCCGCTCTGGGCGATGTTGGCCGAAGACGACTCGATGACGTTGAGACCGGGGACTCCGCCGCTCGACTCGATCGCGATGGCCGATCCGGTGAGTTCGGCGCCGTTCTCGACACGCACGCCGTTGTTGTACGTGGTTCGAGACCCGTCCGTGTCGCTGTCGATGACCGTCTGAGCGGGCGCGGCGGTGGCGATAGCCCCAAGAGCCGCGGCGATCAGACCAATGGCAGCGCTTCTTTCGAAGTGCGCGATGTTGAAGATTTTCCGCATGTCGTCCCCCGAAGGAGCGACCCGCATCTCCCCGCTTCAAGGAGAATCCGCCGCTAACCCCGGGGTCGACTCTAGCGGAATTTTTCTTGCTTCTTCAATGTCTTAACTGTCGCATACCTTGCGTGTTTTTGATGGGGATAATATTGCAACCGAGACGGCAAGATGTCCTGGTTGAGTTGCTCTATATCTCTCGTCGTTCGGGAGAATTTGGCGGCCCAGGTTGCCAGACCAAGGGCCTAGAGGGCGCCGCGCAAGGGGCAGGGGTTACGGGCCTGCGGTTCTCGCAACAAAAAGGGCGCCCCTGGGGCGCCCTTTTTCACAACTCTTCGATCACTCTCGATCGACGTCTAGCTCGACTGATGGGCGGTCGGCTCGTCGCCGATCTCGCCGATGGCATCGGTATGATAATCGTCGCCGAATTCACGGATGCGCGCCTTCTCCTTCTCCAGAACCGGCCGCAGATCCTTGAACGCCTCCTTGTAGCGGTAGAACGGAATCCGCGGGAAGAGGTGATGGATCAGATGGAAGTTCTGGAAGAAGTAGAGCCAGTTCAGGAACGGCTCCTTCAGCCGGCCTTTGAAGAGGAAGATGTTGGTGTCGCGGTACCGCTCCTTCGCCACATGGGGCTGATGCGGGATGTAGGCGAAGAAATAGATGATCAGCGCCGACGCCAGAATGTGGGGGATCACCCACAGCATGAAGACCTCGCGCCAGTAGCCGAAATAGCAGAATGCGATGATCGAGCCGTAGTAGATCGCATGCATCACCATGATGTGGATGGCGAGCGGCCGCATGCCCGGGATATGCGGCTTGAAGGCGATGTATTTCCAGAAATAGTGATGGTACCAGGGGACGATGGTCAGGCAGCGGAACAGCACGTTCCAAAAGCCCTTCACGTCCACCCAGTGGTCCGGATCCAGGTCCGGATTGTTGGTCTCCCGGTGATGGGCCAGATGCATGTGCCGGAACGACTTGTACTCGTGCAACAGGATCGTGCCGCAGACATAGCCGACCAGATGGTTCACCCACACCATGCGCGAATCCTTGCCGGCGATATTGCCGTGGCAGGCCTCGTGCAGCGGGGTCTGATCCGCGTAGAGGATGAAAGTGTTGAAGATCAGCCCCAGCCAGAGCGGGATGATGCCCATGGTGCCGAGGGTCACCACCGTTAGGAATGAGACGAGAATACCGAAGGCAAGAGCGACGGTCGGCCAGGCGACCATGCCCTGATACGGCTTGATGAGCCTCAGCGCTTCGCGCTCCGTCTGAGGATCGGCCCGATCGCGCGGCGCTTCCTCGCCCCGCGGGATGCCATCGACATAATTCACGTTGGTGCCCATTTTTGAGTCCCCTGTCCTCCATATTTTCGGCATCGGACTTAGCGTCCTGTTCGACGGTTGATCCGTCTGTTGGCGATGCCGCTGCGACCCTGCATGTCCCTGCGCGAAGGGATCACGCTGGTATCACGACTCTTTTCTCCAATAATTCTGCGAAACTGCCCGCGTTCGCGCAAGTTTCAAATGCTCTTGGGGGCGAAGCGAAATGTCCCAGGAGTAAATGCGGGGTCAACAAAGTCCCTCGCTGACGCGAAAAGGGCCCGCCGGGCGAACCGGCGAGCCCCAAAACTCTAACGATCGGTAAGGTTTAGCACCTTAGTAGCAGAAATGGGCGCGACCGTCATAACCCATGAAATAGCCGGTCCTCGGGTTGAAGCTCCGGTACTTGCTGGAGCAGTAGGCATACCAGTCAGGCGACCAGGCCGGCGGCCCGCCGTAAGAATACTCAGCCGGGCCGTAGTAGGAATAGGCCGGGGGAGGCGGAGGCGGCGGAGACGCGGCCGCGCTGCCGATCATGGCGCCCACGCCAAGGCCGATGATGCCGGCGGCGAGAGCATCGCCGTGGTCATCCTTGTGGTTGTACTTGCCCTGGCGGTAGCCGCGGTTATAGCCGCGATCATACGCCCGGTCGCCGCGGTTATACCCGTGATAGCGGTCGCCGGCGGCTGCCGGGACGGAATAGGAAACCGCCGTAATGCCGATCAGGGCGGCGGCCAAAACTGCGCTCAGTTTCTTCATCGCTCAAATCCTCTTTCGGCGCGGTGGTTGGGGGGAGCGCCGAATCTCCAAAAGGGGGTGCAGCCACGATTGATTAATGGTGGTTTAAGGCAAAATAGCGCCCCTTAGCTGAACCGCCGATTAACGAAGGCAGGTGCCGCCGCCGGCGCATAAAAAAACCGCCGGGCACGTGTCGCACCCGGCGGCTTATCGGAAAATTCCGAATGATTGGCCGGCTTTAGCCGAGCTGCAGATTGGCAGCCTGCTTGCCGCGGCCGCGGCGGTCGTCCTCGATCTCGAAGGAGACCTTGTCGCCTTCGTTCAGCGGCGGAATGCCGGAGCGCTCCAGAGCGGAGGCGTGCACGAACACGTCCTTGCCGCCGTCTTCCGGGGCGATGAAGCCGAAGCCGCGAGAATGATTGAAGAATTTCACGGTGCCATTGACACGAGTCATGATGGGAGTCCTTTCCCGCTGAAGTTTGCACAAACGGGCCCTTCGACTCCGCAAAAGCGGAATCGTCGGCGTCTTGAAATGTCGGGAAAGGGTCGTGCTCTTTTGGTTAGGCCGATAGTCACTTTGCCGTCGTCCAAGTCCGCGCCCAAATGGTCGTTACGTCACCGTGGGCGCCCGGTACGCAAGACTTTGCTCTAGGTGCGACAGGTTGGCAAGCGGCAATATCGTGGCCCAAAGATGGCACGGTTAGCGGGTGGTTAACGCCCATACTCCCGCGCTCCCAGCCACAAATCTAAACAAGAGATTAACAACTGTCTCAGATTGGGTTCAGGCGCCCCCGCCTAGACCTCTGCCCAGGCCTGCACATGACGCAGGCCGCGCCGCAGGACGGAGGGCATCATGGGACGGGGGAGAGCATGGATCGCGGGGAGCATCGCCCTTGGATTGCTGCTGATCGCGGGCGCTCTTCTCCTGAACTATCCGGACCTCGGGGCTTCGCTTCTCCGGGCCGCAAGCGCCAAGCTCCTCGCCGTCCAGCCGTCTCTGCCGGAGGATCTCCCGGTGATGTATGCGGGCGTGCGCGGGTAGGGGGCTTTATGGCCACCTCACCAGCGGTGGCAGGGACGAGAGGATCGACTCTACATTGCCGCCGGTCTTCAGGCCGAAGATGGTGCCCCGGTCGTAGAGGAGGTTGAACTCCACGTAGCGGCCGCGGCGACGGCCTCCTTTTCGATGAGCGGCGCGCGCTTGACTCAAAATCGAGATATGATAGAAAGGTCATATTAGGCGGGCTGATGATAACCCCCAATCGGGAGGGGCAAATGAAAAGAGCCGTTCGGCGATGTCCTAAGTTTGAAAGTCAGTGGCTGCGCTATGCGGCGGCCAGCACAGTTGGTCTTAAGGCGATGGCTGTCATCGACTCGCACTTAAGCTACATGTCGCAGTTTGACGACGCGATCTCGCGGCTTATGGAGCTTGGAATTCTGTTCAAAGTTAAGAATTCGGCTGGGGTTTATGAGCTCCGGCCCAGGAACATTTCTTATTACGTAAAGCTCTCCGTTAGAGAGGATATCGTCGCAGCTACGGAAATCTGTGTTGAAAATCTTGCGGAAGATGAAATTGAGGGGAATGAGGTCGGGGCCTCAATGGATGCGGGGAATAAGGTAGTTAAGAAAAGGAGGAATCCATGACCACAGTTCTCAAATTTCCTCGCGTCCCTACGGAAGACTCGACACTTACGAGGGACCTCCTAACAAAGAATCCCCTCTATCAAATCGCGCACTCGGAGGAGTTCGCGAACTTGGTTTGTGCGGGATTGGTGTTGGAAGCAAGGAAGCATGCGAATTTGACTCAGAATGAGTTGGCCGCGCGAGTGGGAGTTAGTCAGTCTAGGATTTCGAAGATGGAAGCTGACCCTTTCCAAGGCGAGCTAAAGCTCTCAACCCTTTATCGTATCGCCGAAGCATGCGGGTTCGAATTAAGTGTTGAATTGAGACCTAAGTGCGAAGGGAAGCAACGGGGCGAAGAACCTACTCGCTGCCGCGGTTAGCCTCAGGGGCGTTGTCTGTTAAGGCCACATCACGAGCGGTGGCAGCGAGGAGAGGATCGACTCCACGTTGCCGCCGGTCTTCAGGCCGAAGATGGTGCCCCGGTCGTAGAGGAGGTTGAACTCCACGTAGCGGCCGCGGCGGACGAGCTGCTCCTCCCGGTCGGCCTCTTCCCAGGGCTTATCCATGTTGCGGCGGACGATGTCGGCGTAGATGTCGTAGAAGGCCTTGCCCACACTTTTCGTGAAGGCGAAATCCTCCTCCCAGTCGCCGGTATCGAGATAGTCGTAGAAGATGCCGCCGATGCCCCGGGGTTCGCTGCGGTGGGGCAGGTAGAAGTACTCGTCGCACCATTCCTTGAAGCGCGGATAGTCGCCGGAGGCGGAGCCTTCGCAGGCG
Organism: Methyloligella solikamskensis; assembly: GCF_042676065.1. NCBI lineage: Bacteria > Pseudomonadati > Pseudomonadota > Alphaproteobacteria > Hyphomicrobiales > Hyphomicrobiaceae > Methyloligella > Methyloligella solikamskensis. Next base: position 1,256,978 of record NZ_JBHTJO010000001.1, read on the forward strand.
GCGCGCATGGCGGCGTGGAAATCCTTGGAATCCTGGTCTTCCTGGTTGCGGCGCCTGTCGAGTACGGGCGTGAGGTCGCCGCCGCCGCCGAACCAGCCCTTCGTGGTCACCACCATGCGGGTGTTCATGTGGGCGGTGGGGACGTTGGGGTTCATCGGGTGGGCGATGAAGGAGACGCCGGAGGCCCAGAAGCGCGGGTCTTCGTCGGCGCCGGGCACGTGTTGTGCAAATTCCGGCGAGAAGGTGCCGTGGACGGTTGAGGTGTGCAGGCCGATCTTCTCGAAGATGCGGCCCGACATGGTGGACATCACCCCGCCACCGCCATCGGCGCCGTCGTGATTCTCCCGGGTCCAGATTTTGCGGGTGAAGGTGCCGGGCTCTTTCCCGTCCGTTCTAGGCATGCCGTCGGCCTCGGCCTCGATGGCCTCGAGGGCGGCGCAGGCCGAATCCCGAAGCTTGCCGAACCACTCGCTGGCCCGCAATTTCCGCACCTCCAGCTCCGCCGGCGGAGCAGGTGCATCGACGCTATGTTGCTCATTCATAAGCCATCCTCCCGTCTGACTTCTGCTGGGTCCGCGGCACGCTTGCCAATTGGTGCGTGCAGCATTTGTTTTCTGCCAGCCTATACCTCGTTTGGGGTGCGGCGAGATGCGCCAATTTGACCGTTTCGTGAAGGTGGACAACGGCAAGGGAGCGATGCAAGAAACAGGGCGAGATGAGACGCCCCAGCGGCTGACGCACGGGGTGACGGGATGCTCGGTGCACAGGGCTTAAGCGGTTAATGCCTTATTCCGCGCCGCTCCCGGGACTGAATTGGGGAGCTTACGTGACGGATCGCGAGCGATACGAGTGTCGGAGCCTCACGGGCTCGGCAATCGATTCTTGCTATGCCCGCGATTGCCGGTCTCGCGTCGGTTCCTCGATGTTTTGCGGGGCCGAACCGCTTTTTCCTGCCCGCATGACCAAAGCTCACGCTATCCTGCCAAACTTCATCGGGGCTTGTTCCTAAGGCGCCATGTCAGATTCGATCACCGACGATAACGACGACGACGTTTCCCGCCGCGACGTGATCCTCATCACCGCGGGCTCATTTGCGGCCGTGGGCGGCGCAGCAGCGCTGTGGCCGCTGGTCGACCAGATGAACCCGGATGCCTCGGCGGAAGCGCTCGCCAGCATCGAGGTCGATCTCGCGCCGGTCGAAGAGGGTCAGGCGATCACGGTGATGTGGCGCGGCAAGCCGATCTTCATCCGTCACCGGACGGAGAAGGAGATCGAGGAGGCCAAAGAGGTGCCGCTCAGCGAGCTTCCGGATCCGGAGGCGCGTAACCCCAACATCGACGAGGGTGCGCCGGCCACGGACGCCAACCGTACGGCGGAGGGCAAGGAGCCCTGGCTGATCATGATCGGGATCTGCACCCATCTGGGCTGCATCCCCAAGGGCCAGGCGCCCGGCGACAACAAGGGCGAGTATGGCGGGTGGTTCTGCCCCTGCCACGGCTCGCAATACGATACGGCGGGACGGATCCGCAAAGGCCCTGCGCCTGAGAATCTTTGGATCCCGCCCTACGAGTTCACCTCCGACACCAATATCAAAATAGGCTAGCCGTGGGCGATATGGGGCACGCTTCGACATACGAGCCGAAGACGAAGGTTGGCGCTTGGTTCGACGAGCGCCTGCCGGTCGCGCGGATGATGCACGGCCAGTTCGTCGACTATCCGACACCGCGTAATCTGAACTACTGGTGGACTTTCGGCGGCATCCTGGTCGTCTGCCTGGCGATCCAGATCGTCACCGGCATCGTGCTGGCGATGCACTACGTCGCTTCGCCGACCGAGGCGTTCAACAGCGTCGAGTTCATCATGCGCGACGTGAACTGGGGCTGGTTCCTCCGCTACACCCATGCGGTCGGCGCCTCCATGTTCTTCGTCGCCGTCTATATCCATACCTTCCGCGGTCTCTATTACGGCTCCTACAAGAGCCCCCGCGAAGTGCTCTGGATGCTGGGCGTGCTGATCCTGCTTCTGATGATCGCCACGGCCTTCATGGGCTATTCGCTACCCTGGGGTCAGATGAGCTTCTGGGCGGTGACCGTGATCACCAACCTGTTCTCGTCCATCGACATGGTGGTGCCGGGGCTCGGTACGTCGCTGGTGCAGTGGATCTGGGGCGGCTACTCGGTCGGCGGCCCGACGCTCACGCGTCTGTTCGCGCTGCACTATCTTCTGCCCTTCGTCATCGCCGGCGTGGTGATGCTGCATATCTGGGCGCTGCACATGCCGGGGAACAACAACCCGACCGGTATCGACGTGAAGACCCGCGGCGACACGGTGCCGTTCCATCCCTACTACACGATCAAGGATGGGTTCGCGCTGGTGGTCTTCTTGCTGGTGTTCTTCACCCTGGTCTTCTATGCGCCGAACTGGCTGGGACACCCGGATAACTACATCCCGGCCGACCCGCTGCAGACCCCGCCGCATATCGTGCCCGAATGGTACTTCCTGCCGTTCTACGCTATCCTGCGCGCCATCCCGAACAAGCTACTCGGCGTGATCGCCCTGTTCGGCGCCATCGCCATCCTGTTCTTCGTGCCGTGGCTGGACCGTTCCAAGGTGCGCTCGACGAGCTATCGCCCGGTCTATCGCTGGTTCTTCTGGCTGTTCGTGCTCGACTGTCTGATGCTGGGCTATCTCGGCGCGCAGATGCCCGAAGGCATCTATCTGATCCTGTCGCAGCTCGGCACCGTCTACTATTTCGGCTTCTTCCTGGTGATCATGCCGCTGCTCGGCATCTTCGAGACGCCGCGTCCGCGGCCCGGAAGCATCACTGAATCCGTGCTCGGCCGAAAATCGCCGCCCGATCGGACCGCAAGTCCTGGAGCCCGTCCGGAGGTGGTCAAATGAGGCGCGTGATGGAGAACGATAAGCGCATCTGGCGGGCGGTTTCGCTCGGTGCGATCGCCGGTGTTGCGGGGCTCATGGCGCTCGGCGCTGCCGTTGCGCCCAGCCTGGCGGCCGAAGAGGAGGTGGAGCTGAAGCATGTCGATTGGTCGTTCTCCGGCCCGTTCGGCATGTACAACCAGCCGCAGCTTCAGCGGGGCTATCAGGTCTACAAGACGGTCTGCGCCAACTGCCATTCCATGGATCTCGTCTCGTTCCGCAATCTGGGCGAGCCTGGCGGTCCCGAGTTTTCCGAAGCGGCCGTCAAGGCGCTGGCTGAAAGCGCTCAGGTCACCGATGGGCCGAACGACAAGGGCGAGATGTTCAAGCGCGAGGGGCGTCCCTCGGACCGGTTCCCGGCGCCGTTCGCAAACGAGGAAGCGGCCCGCGCGGCCAATGGCGGCGCCTACCCGCCGGACCTCTCGGTGATGGCCAAGGCGCGCGAAGGCGGGGCCGATTATCTCTATTCGCTGCTGACCGGCTATGGCGAGAAGCCGGAGGACATGGAGATGTCCACTGGCATGCACTACAACACGGCCTTCCCGGGCCATCAGATCGCCATGCCGCCGCCGCTGGCCGACGGGGTCATTCCCTATACGGACGATACCGAGCAGACGGTCGACAACTACGCCAAGGACGTGTCTGCCTTCCTGATGTGGGCAGCGGAACCGAAGCTTGAGCAGAGGCACCTGCTCGGCCACCGGGTGATCATCTTCCTGTTCGTCTTCGCCATCATCATGTTCCTGGCGAAGAAGGCGGTCTGGAAGCGTGTGAACAAGGACCACCCGCCGACCGAGGCTTAGGGCCGGCTTCTCCAGAGCCACATTTTTGCGCCGTCATGCTGAGGTGACCGCGCAAGCTTGCCTCGAAGCATGCCGGCGCCACGCCTCCTTCGAGGCACGCCTTCGGCGTGCGCCTCAGGATGACGTGGCTCGGTGTTTTTGCGCGTTGGCGCCCGCTGTCCTTTCCATCCTCTCGCCAGCCAGTCCAAGCCTCGCTAGTGTACCTCCAACAAGGACACGAAGCGGCAGGGACCATTCATGACAAAAGCGGTGCTGGGGATTATCGGCGGGTCGGGGATCTACGACCTGCCGGGGCTGGAGAATGTGCGCGAGGAGCGGATCGAAAGCCCGTGGGGCGAGCCGTCCGCCGCGCTCCGGATCGGCGATATCGCAGGGCTGCCGATCGTGTTCCTCTCCCGCCACGACAAGGGGCACCGCCTGTCGCCGTCGGACATCAACTATCGCGCCAATATCGATTGTCTCAAGCGGGCAGGGGTGACGGACCTCATCTCGCTTTCGGCCTGTGGCTCCTACAAGGAGGAGCTGCCGCCCGGCACCTTCGTGCTCGTCGACCAGTTCGTCGACCGGACCTACAACCGGCCGTCGTCCTTCTTCGGCAAGGGTTGCGTGGCCCATGTCTCCATGGCCCATCCGGTCAGCCCGCGCCTGCGCATCCATCTGGCGGAAGCCGCGCGCGCCGAGGACATCGAGGTGGTGCGCGACGGCACCTATGTCTGCATGGAGGGGCCGCAATTCTCCACGCTCGCCGAAAGCCTGACCTACAAAGAGCTCGGCTATTCGGTGATTGGCATGACCAATATGCCCGAGGCCAAGCTCGCCCGGGAAGCGGAGATCTGCTACGCGACCGTCGCCATGGTAACGGATTTCGATTGCTGGCATCCGGACCACGATGCGGTCACGGTGCAGGACATCATCAAGGTGCTGACGGAGAACGCGGAGAACGCCGCGCGGCTGGTGAGCCGGCTGGCAAAGGATTTTCCGCGGGAGCACGAGGAATGTCCCATCGGCTCGGACAGGGCGCTGGATACGGCGATCATCACTGCGCCGGAAGCCCGCGATCCTGAGCTTCTGAAGAAGCTCGATGCGGTCGCCGGGCGCGTGCTCAATCAGACCGGATAGGCTTTCGTGTCGATCAAGAGCCGCGATCCGCAATTGACGGATGGGCTCGCGACGCTTTTCCTAGGACAACCAACGCTTGTTACTTCGCCCGCCTGAGTGAGGAGAGAACGCTCCGTGTCCATCGCTGCCGACGTTGATGTCGATCTGAAGAGCCTCGTCCGGACCATTCCGGATTATCCCAAGCCCGGCATCATGTTCCGGGACATCACCACCCTGATCGGCGATGCGGCGGGCTTGCGCAGCGCCGTGGAGCGCCTCGTGGAGCCTTATCGCGACGCCAATATCCAGGCTGTGGCGGGGATCGAGGCGCGCGGCTTCATCTTGGGTGGTGCGGTGGCGGAGAAGCTCAATTGCGGCTTCATCCCGATCCGCAAGAAGGGGAAGCTGCCCTATACGGCGATCGGTCAGGATTACGAGCTGGAATACGGAATCGACGTCATCGAGATCCATCAAGATGCGATCGCCGCCGGCGAACGCGTGCTGCTGATCGACGATCTGATCGCCACGGGCGGAACGGCGGAAGCGGCCGCCAAGTTGCTCCGGAAGCTGGATGCCAATCTGGTCGGGGCGGCCTTCGTGATCGACCTGCCGGATCTCGGCGGTTGCGCGCGCCTCGCCAGCCTGGGCGTCAAATGCCATACGCTGATCGGGTTCGAAGGAGACTGAGCGATGAATATCGACGGGAAGCCCTATCGCACCATCTGGCTCAATGACGACGGCTGGTCGGTCTCCATCATCGATCAGACCAAGCTGCCCTTCGCCTTCGAGATCGTGGAGCTGAAGAGCCTCGAAGATGCGGCGCGGGCCATCAAGACCATGCAGGTGCGTGGCGCGCCCCTGATCGGCGCGACGGCGGCCTATGGGCTGGCGCTGGGCTTGCGGGAGGACCCGTCGGACAACTGGCTGGACGACGCAGCCGAGATCCTCAACGCGACCAGGCCCACGGCGGTGAACCTGAAATGGGCGCTGGATCAGATGAAGGATGCGGTGCGCAACCAGCCGCGAGACAGCCGCGTCGAGGCGGCCTACGCCAAGGCCAAGGAAATCTGCGACGAGGATGTGGAGACCTGCCGGAAGATCGGTGAGCACGGGCTAGGGCTTATCAGGGCCCATGCGGCGCGCAAAAAGGGCGAGCCGGTGGAGATCCTGACCCATTGCAATGCGGGCTGGCTCGCCACCGTCGATTGGGGCACGGCGCTGGCACCGGTCTACATGGCCCATGACGAGGGCATCCCAGTCCATGTCTGGGTGGACGAGACGCGGCCGCGCAATCAGGGCGCCTATCTTACCGCCTACGAGCTTGGGGCACATGGTGTGCCCCATACCCTGATCGCGGACAATGTCGGCGGTCATCTGATGCAGCGCGGGAAGATCGATCTGTGCATCGTCGGCACGGACCGGACCACGGCGGGCGGCGACGTGGCCAACAAGATCGGCACCTATCTCAAGGCGCTGGCGGCGACGGACAACGACGTGCCGTTCTTCGTGGCTCTGCCGAGCTCGACCATCGACTGGGAGCTTCAGAGCGGGGCCGACATTCCCATCGAGGAGCGCGGCGGTGAGGAGGTGAAGTTCGTCACCGGGAAGCTGCCGGACGGAACGGTCGCCACCGTGGAGATCGCGCCCGAAGGAACCGAGGCTGCGAATTTCGCCTTCGACGTGACGCCACGGAAGATGGTCACAGGCTTCATCACGGACCGGGGCGTGGCGCCGGCCACGCCGGACGGGCTGATCCGGCTTTATCCCGAGCGCATGAAGAAGGACGCCGCGTAGCCGCGGGAGGAGCCTATGCCCGGCGAAGGGATGGAACGGCCGGAGCTTCTGGAAGCCGCAATCAATTTCGGTATCGCGATCCTGCTGGGTGCGCTGGTCGGGCTAGAGCGCGAGAAGCGCAAGGGCGCGGCCGACGAAGACACCGACCTGATCGCAGGGCTTCGCACCTTCACCCTGTTCTCCATGCTGGGGGCGGCGGCTGGCTGGCTGGCGGTGGAGCGCGACATGCCGTTCCTGCTGCCGGCGGGGCTGCTGCTGGTGGGCGCGTTCGTGCTGGTCGGCTACTACGTCACCGCGAAGGCTTCCGATGATACGGGCCTGACCACCGAGATCGCCACGCTCATCGTCTTCATGCTGGGCGCCATGGTGATGCTCGGCTACCGGGAACTCGCCATTGCGCTCGGCATCGTCACGGCGACGGTGCTCGCCTATAAACGGCCGCTGCACGGCTTCGTGGCAAAGCTCGGCTGGGACGATGTGTTCGCCGGCCTGCGGCTCTTGATTGCCACCTTCATCGCGCTGCCGCTTCTCCCCAACCGTACGGTCGATCCGTGGGGCGCGCTCAACCCCTACATGCTCTGGCTGCTGGTGATCCTGATCGCAGGGCTTTCGCTGGTGGGCTATGTGGCCACCCGGCTGCTGGGGGCAGGCCGGGGCATTCCGCTCACCGGCATCACCGGCGGTCTGGTCTCGTCTACCGCCGTCACCTTCTCCTTCGCCAAGGAAGGGGTTGAGTATCCGAAGCTGACGACGCTGCTCGCCTGCGGAATCCTGCTCTCCTGGGTGGTCATGTTCGGCCGCATCCTGGTGGAGATCGCGGTGGTCAACCGAGACCTCCTCGTGCCGCTGCTGCCGCCCATTGTGGCCATGGGAATCGCGGCGGCCGGATTCGCCGGATACTTCTATTGGCAGACCCAAGGGGGGAAGAAAGACGAGCGCGCAGCGCGAGACGTCGAGCTGGAGAACCCATTTAGTCTCTGGTCGGCGGCTAAGTTCGCGATGATCTTCGCCGTGGTGCTGCTGGCGGTGAAGATCGTGCAGCAGGAGTTTCCGCAGCAGGGGATCTATGCGGTGGCTGCGCTGGCAGGTCTCACCAATGTGGATGCCATTACCCTGTCCATGGCCGAGTACGCCAAGAGCGACGGCGCCATACGTACGGCCGTGATCGCCATCGTGATCGGCGCGCTGAGCAATACCTTCGTGAAGGCGGCGCTCGTGGTCGGGATCGCGGGTTTCGGCCTTGGCCGGCCGATCCTCATCGCGGCCGGTACGCTCACGGTGATCGGCCTCGGGGTGGCGTTCTTCGCGCCGGTCTAGGTGGTCTCGCGAGGGGCTTTCTAGCGCTTCAGGAGCCAGGCGCCGAGAATGCTGAAGAAGAGGATCACCAGAAAGACCATGAGGATCACGACGCCGATGGCGCCGAGGATGCCTTTGATCGTCCCCCAGAATCCGAATGTCGCAACCATGATTGCGAGAAGAAGAATCAGAATGATCGGCATGGTTCGTCGCCTTTGTTGCCTTCAGATGCCCCGCTTCAAACGAGTCGGAGCCTAGCTTGGTTGCAGGCAATTTGGAATGGCCGGATGGTGGTGTTCTCCCAACTCGCCGGCTCCGGCTGGCGCTTGCCGCCTAAGGGGAACTCTGCAAGAAATCGCGCTATGGAAAGCCAGTGGAACGACAGCGACGCGCAAGAGGTGGTCAACGCCTATGGGCGCGAGGGTGTGGGCGAGGACATCGCGCTCAGGGTCTATACGACGAGGCTTCTGGGCCGGGACCCGGAGCTTGTGCTGCATGGCGGCGGCAACACCTCGGTGAAGACGCGCGCCACGGACGATCTCGGCCAGGAGCATGAGGTTCTCTGCGTGAAAGGGTCCGGCGCCGATATGGCGGATATCGAGCCCTGGGGCCTGCCGGCGGTGAAGCTTGAGCCCTTGCGCCAGATGCGGGCGCGGGGGTCGCTCTCCGACGAGGCCATGGTCAACGTCCAGCGCCTCAATCTCTTGAATGCGTCTGCGCCGAACCCGTCGGTCGAGACGCTGCTGCATGCCTTCCTGCCCCACAAATTCGTCGACCACACTCATTCGGCGGCCGTGCTCGCCATCGTCGATCAGCCGGACGGCGAAGCTCTCGCGGAAGAGATCTATGACGGGCGGATGGGGATCGTTCCTTACATCGCGCCGGGGTTCGGGCTCGCCAAGGCGGCGGCGGATGTGTTCGACGCAAAGCCCGACGTGGAAGGGCTCATCCTGCACAAGCACGGCATCTTTACCTTCGGCGAGACGGCCCAAGAGGCCTACGAGCGGATGATCGAGATGGTCAGTCTGGCCGAGAGCCGGCTGCGCCAGGGCCGCCCGACGGTGTTCCAGCCCCGTGCGTTGCCGGAGCGGTTGGCGGAGGCATCCGACATCGCGCCGGTCCTGCGGGGCGCTTGCGCGATCAAAGGCGGACGCGGCGAAGAGCCCAAGCGCTTCATCCTCGAATTCCGGACCAGCGACGAGATCCTCGACTACGTGAACGGCGAGGAGCTGTCCTCCTACAGCCAGCGCGGGGTGGTGACGCCGGACCACATCATCCGCACCAAGAACACGCCGCTGATCGTGCCCGCACCCGAGGCGGGCGATCTCGACGGTTTCGCCGAGAAGGTGGACGCGGCGGTGGCCGAATTTGCAAAGGCCTATGACGCTTATTTCGAGCGCGAGAATGCGCGGGTCGGCCATACCAAGACGAAGCTCGATTCCAGTCCCCGGGTGATCCTCGTGCCGGGGCTCGGCCTGTTCGGCGTCGGCGCCACGGCGAAGGCGGCAGGCCAGGCGGCGGATCTGGCCCAGAACAGCGTTCATGTGATCACCCGCGCAGAGGCAATCGGCCGCTACGAGCCGCTGCCGGAGAGCGATCTCTTCGAGCTGGAATATTGGAGCCTGGAGCAGGCCAAGCTGAAGGGTCAGGTAGCCAAGCCGCTCACGGGGCAGATCGCCGTGGTGACTGGCGGGGCCGGGGCCATCGGCAAGGCGACCGCCAAGGCGCTTGCCGGGGACGGCGCGGCTGTTGCCGTGCTGGATCGCGACGCCGAGGCCGCAGAAGCGGTCGCGCGGGAGATCGGCGGGTTCGGCGTCGGCTGCGACGTTACGAGCGCTGAAGACGTCAAAGCTGCATTTGCGAAAGTCTGCGAGCGGTTCGGCGGCGTCGATATCCTGCTCTCCAATGCAGGCGCTGCCTGGCAGGGGCGGATCGGCGAGGTCTCCGAGGAGACTTTGCGGGAGAGCTTCGAGCTGAATTTCTTTGCTCATCAGCGTGTGGCGCAGGCGGCGGTCGCCATCATGGCCAAGCAGAAGACGGGCGGCACGCTGCTCTTCAACATCTCCAAGCAGGCTGTGAATCCGGGGCCGAATTTTGGACCTTACGGTCTGCCGAAGGCCGCCACCATGATGCTGATGCGCCAATACGCGGTCGATTACGGCGCAGACGGTATCCGCTCCAACGGGGTGAATGCCGACCGGATCCGCAGCGGGCTTCTCACCGACGAAATGATCGCCACGCGGTCCAAGGCGCGGGGGCTCTCGGAAGCCGATTATATGGGCGGGAACCTGCTGGGCTCCGAAGTGCTTGCCGACGATGTCGCGCAAGCCTTCCTGACTCTCGCCAAGGCGCGCTCCACCACCGGCCATATCGAGGTTGTCGACGGCGGCAATATCGCGGCCGCCTTGCGGTAGGACCTCGCGCGGCGATGGGTCCCGCCGCTCCTTCAACGGAGTCTTAACTACAATCGGCGATGCTCACCTGACGGGGGTTCAGGCGAGGGCCGTTCCGGCTGCCCAAGGGGCGGTTGGATCAGCCCATTTCGCGTGCGCCCTTCTGCTGGAACACCGGATGGGTGTATTTTCGATGACGGTTCGTCTGCTGCTAACTCTCACCGTAATGCTCGCAGCTTTGGGCGGCGCGGTTCTCAGTTCCTTCTTCCAAACTCTTTTTCCAGGAATGCCCAGTGCAGGCCTGATCGGGGCCGCTGTGGCTGGCGTGATCGGCGCCGGCTCGGGCTACATGATCGGCTTGTCCCTGGTGCGGAGAATGCGTGACCTGGAAGCTGTGATCGGCCGCTTTACGAGATGGGACATGGAAGGACGGGTGCCGCACACGGAGCGCCGCGATGCGATTGGCGACCTTGCCCGCAAGCTATCGGACTTCCAGAACGATGCGACGGCGTGGAGCGAGCGGCACCAGCACGAGCTCGATTCTCAGTGGGAGGGGCGGCTGTCGTCCCAGCGCCGGACCGAGCAGCTGATCGATGAGTTCCGCGGGTCTATCGCCGGCATTCTCGGTGTGTTCGCCGACAGCGCCCACAAGATGGATGAGACCGCCCATAGCCTCGCCAATCTCGCCTCGGGCAGCAACGAGCGGGTCTCGGCCGTGGCGTCGGCATCGAGCGAGGCGTCCTCGAACGTGCAAACCGTGGCGGCCACCACGGAAGAACTGGCCGTATCTGTGGGAGAGATCGGCACGCGGGTCTCGACTGCGAGCAAGATCGTCAGCGAAGTGACCGGCAATGCGAAGGCCGCCAACGAGAAGGTGGCGGGGCTCGCCACGGCGGCGACGCGCATCGGCGACGTGGTCAATCTGATCCAGGACGTGGCAGCTCAGACCAACCTGCTTGCGCTCAACGCGACGATCGAGGCGGCGCGGGCCGGAGAGGCCGGGCGCGGCTTTGCGGTCGTGGCGAACGAGGTGAAGACCCTGGCCGATCAGACGGCCAAGGCGACAGAGGACATCCGCCAGCAGATCGGCGCGATCCAGCTTTCCACCCAGGCGGCGGTGGAATCCATGGAAGGCATCGTCGTCTCCATGAGCGAGGTGAACAGCCACACCCAGGAGATCGCCTCTGCCGTGCACCAGCAATCGGCGGCGACGTCGGAGATTTCCCACAGCGTGCGCGAAGCGGCCCGGGGCACTGAAGAGGTGGCCGGTCACATGCCGAACGTGACCCATGCGGTGGACGAGACGAGCGAATCCGCATCGCGGGTGCTGCAGGTCTCGCAAGATCTCAACCGCCAGGCGGATGTTCTGCGGGAGACCGTGGAGACCTTCCTGCGCCAGGTGGCCCAGGGCGAAGAACCTGTGAAGCGGGCCAGCTAGGGACTTGGAATCTGGAGTCTTTCGCCGATCCTAATTGGCGAAGCGGAAGTGCAGCACGTCGCCGTCCTGGACGACGTATTCCTTGCCTTCCAGCCGAAGCTTGCCGGCATCCTTGGCGCCGTTCTCGCCGCCCAGCCCCACGAAATCCTCGTAGCCGACGGTCTCGGCGCGGATGAAGCCCTTCTCGAAATCCGTGTGGATGACGCCTGCGGCCTGAGGCGCGCGGGTGCCCTTGGGAATCGTCCAGGCGCGAGCTTCCTTCGGCCCGGCTGTGAAGTAGGTGATGAGGCCTAGAAGGTCGTAGCCTTCCCGGATCAGCCGGTTGAGGCCGGGCTCCTCGAGTCCCAGCTCGGCGAGATAGGCGCGGCGCTCCTCCGCATCGAGCTCGGCGAGCTCGGATTCGATCTTGGCGGAGATCACCACGACGCCGGCGCCTTCCTTGGCCGCACGCTCCTCCACCTGCTTGGAGTAGGCGTTGCCGGTGCTGGCTGAGCCTTCCTCGACATTGCAGACATAGAGCACCGGCTTGGCGGTGAGCAGGTTCAGGGCCTTGAAGGCAGTGGCCTCTTCTTCGGAGACTTCGGCGAGACGGGCGGGCTTGCCTTCGCGCAGCAGCGCCAGCGCACGTTCCACCAGCTCCAGGCTCTTCTTGGCCTCCTTGTCCTGGCCGCGGATCTTCTTCTCCAGATTGGGAATGCGGCCTTCGAGGCTTTCGAGGTCGGCGAGCATCAGCTCGGTCTCGACGGTCTCCGCATCGGCCAGCGGGTCGACCTTGCCCTCGACATGGACGACGTCGTCATCTTCGAAGCAGCGCAGCACATAGGCGACGGCGTCCACCTCGCGGATATGGGCGAGGAACTGGTTGCCGAGACCTTCGCCCTTGGAGGCGCCTTTCACCAGGCCGGCGATGTCCACGAAGGTGAGGCGGGTGGCGATGGTGTTGGCGGAGTTCGAGATGGTCGCCAGCTTCTCCAGACGCGGATCGGGGACCGGCACCTCGCCCACATTGGGCTCGATGGTGCAGAACGGATAGTTCGCGGCGGCCGCGGACGCCGTCTCGGTCAGCGCGTTGAAGAGGGTCGATTTGCCGACATTGGGCAAGCCGACGATGCCGCATTTGAATCCCATGAATATCCTCGTGACGGCTCCCGGCTTCGGCCGGAAGCTGAAAAACAGTGTGGTCAGTCTTTGTCGAGCCAGGCTTTGAGCTTGGCGCCCAGAGAGGTCTCGGGCTTTTCGTCTGCCTTTGGCGCGGCCGGTTTCGACGCAGCCGGCTTGGCGGGCTTTTCCGGCGCGGGCGCCGCCTTCGGCTCGGCAGGCTCCGCATCGCTCTTCCAATGGGCGACCGCGGTCTGGAATTTGTCGTAGGCCCCTTCAGCGAGGAAAGGCGCTGCGTTGGCGATGGCTGCCAGCTCGTCTTCCAGCCAGGCGTGATCGGCCTTGGCGAAATCCCCCATCACATGGGCGTGGACCCGCTCCTTGGAGCCGGGATGGCCGATGCCAATGCGCACGCGGACATAGTCATTGCCTATATGGGAGGTGATGGATTTCAGCCCATTATGGCCGGCCACGCCGCCGCCCGTCTTCACCCGCACCTTTTCGGGCGCGAGATCGAGCTCGTCGTGGAAGACGATGACGTCGGAGACCGGGATCTTGAAGAAGCGGACCGCTTCGCCAACGGCGCGGCCCGATTCATTCATGTACGTTTCGGGCTTCAGCAGAAGCGTCTTCTCGCCGCCCAGCTGGCCTTCGGCCGTGAAGCCCTGAAAGCGCTTCCGCCAGGCGGCGAAGTTCTCCGACGCATGGATCACGTCGACAGCCATGAAGCCGACATTGTGCCGGTTGAAGGCGTATTGCGCCCCTGGATTGCCAAGACCGACGAGAAGCTTCATGAGGCACCCGAACGCGGTTTGGCGCCGCGGTGGTTCCGCAGACGCTACTCTTTAGACTCGTCCTCGCCTTCGCCCTCGGCGCCTTCTTCACCCTCAGCGCCTTCGCCTTCCTCGCCCTCTTCGGCTTCGGCAGCCTCGGCCTCAGCGGCCTCCGCCTCCTCAGCCTCTTCGGCCTTCTCGGCGCTGCTGGCGACGATGGTGGCAACCGTGAAGTCGCGGTCGTCGATGGTGGGCGTCACGCCCTTCGGCATGGAGATGGCGGAGACGTGGATGGTGTCGCCGATATCGAGACCGGTCAGGTCGATCTCGAAAGCTTCCGGGATATTATCGACGGGGCAGAGCACCTCGATCTCGTGACGGACGATGTTAAGCACGCCGCCGCGCTTCAGTCCGGGCGAATCCTCTTCGTTCAGGAAGTGCACGGGCACGTCAAGATTGATGGTCGCGTGGGCGGAAACGCGCAGGAAGTCCACGTGAAGCGGCAGATCCTTGACCGGATCGCGCTGCACGTCGCGCGGGATCACCCGGGTCTTCTTGCCATCGACATCGAGCATGTAGACGGTGCTCTGGAAGTGGCCCGTGTTGAGCTGCTTGATCAGCTCGGCGTGATCGACCGCTACGGAGACCGGATTGCCCTTGTCGCCATAGACGATGGCCGGCACGCGCCCATCGCGGCGGACGGCGCGCGCGCCGCCGGTGCCAATCCGTTCGCGCGCCCAGGCTTTGAGTTCATGTGCCTCAGCCATAATTCCTCCAAATCGGATAGAAGGGCCGATGGCGGCCCAAACCAGTTATGCGCGGCGCCCGTGTCGGGGGCCGCGAGAATTCGGGGCGCTTATACCCTTAGAGGGCGCGGCTGACAATGCGCGATTGGTGCATTTCCTGCTCTAGCCGCAACGGGCCTAGCGGCGCACGTAAATGAGAAGCGTCACCGGCGCGAGCAGCAGGGTCAGCAGCGCAGGAAGCAGCAGGGCAAGGCCGATCTCCGTGGCGGTCGCTCCGCCGCCCATCAGCCCGCGCATGGCCGTCGCCATCCAGCTGAACGGATTCACGGCCACGAAGTCACGCAGCCAGCCAGGCATGGTTTCCGGATCGACCAGGATGTTCGAGGCGAAGACCACTGGAAACAGCACCCCGAAACCGAGGGTCATGACGGTCGTCGGGGTCCGGATGAGCAGGCCAAGCACGATGAAGACCCATCCGATGCCAAAGCCTATGGCCACAAGCAGAGCAAAGGCCGCAACGACGCCGAGCACGCCCGCCTCCGGCCGGTAGCCGATGGCGAGGCCAATCGCGAGGATGATGCTCGCCGCGATAAGATGACGGAGCACGTCGCCGACCATCAGCCCCGCAAATGGCGCGAGCGGCCAGATCGGCAGCGAGCGGAAACGGTCGAACAGGCCCTTGGTGAAGTCCGTTGACAGTCCCATGCCCGAATAGACCGCATTAAAAGCTACGGTTTCCACCAGAATGCCTGGGAGCAGATATTGCAGGTAGTCTGCGGGCGACCCCGCCAAGGCACCTCCGAACACGAAGGTGAAGAGCAGGGTGAACATGATCGGGGTGACGACCAGGTCGAAGAGCTGCTCCGGCAGGTGTTTGAACTTCAGGACCGCACGCCAGCCGAAAGCCAGTGCGCTCTGAAAGGGAGAGGCGGGGGCGGGCCTGGCGACGCCGGTAATGGCGGATAGGGAGCGGTCGGTCATGATTCATGTTCCTCCGCGGGCACCGTCGTCTCCTCGTTGACGGCGGCGTGTCCGGTGAGGGCGAAGAACACCGTATCGAGGCTCGGCTGGCCCAAAGAGAAGTCTGAGATTTCGATTCCGGCCGCGATCAGAGCAGAAACCGCCCTGTTGGCCGCCGCGGCGTCACCAGCGATGACGGTGAGATCGCCGCCTTCAGGGCTGCGCTGCACCGGGTGGCTGAGCTGCGCGGAAAGGATCTTCGAGGCCTGGTCGATCTTTTGAGGATCGGTAAGGCTGACGTGAAGCATGCCGGTGCCGATCTGCGCCTTCAGCTCCCGGTTTGTGCCCTCGGCAATCTTTCGGCCGTGGTCGATGACGGCGATCCGGGCCGCCAGCTGATCGGCTTCTTCCATGTACTGGGTGGAGAGCAGAATGGTGACGCCGGAGGCGGCGAGCGCCCTGATCATGCGCCAGACGTCCTGCCGCGCCTTCGGATCGAGACCAGTCGTGGGCTCGTCTAGGAAGAGCACGCTCGGGGTGACGACCAGGGAGGCAGCGATATCGAGCCGCCGCCGCATGCCACCGGAATAGTCCTTCACCTGCTTGTTGGCGGCGTCGGCGAGATCGAATGCTACGAGCAAATCGTCGGCCCGCTTTCGCGCATCGGCGCCGCGAAATCCCCAGAGCCGGGCCAGAAGAATCAGGTTCTCGCGCCCCGTCAGATCCTCATCCAGCGACGCGAATTGTCCCGTCAGGGCGATCTCGGAGCGGACCTTCTGCGCTTCGGTGACGATGTCGAATCCCATGACCGCCGCGCTGCCTCCATCTGGCTTTGCGAGCGTCGCGAGCATGCGGATCAGCGTCGTCTTGCCGGCGCCGTTAGGGCCGAGGATGGCGAAGATGGAACCGCGCTGCACCTTGAGATCGATCCCATCGATGGCGCGGAGCTCGCCGTAGCTTTTGACCAGCCCTTTCGCCACGATGGCAGGTGCGGCCAGAGAAGCGGCGTCTTCCTGCGAAGGATTGCGTCCCGAATGTTGGTCCATCTGACGAAAACTCGAAGATCGATCGACGGATGTGTCCGTCACAGGGTGCGTGGCGACGATCGCGCCGGATTGCGCGCGCAGCCTATAGCAGATTTCGGCGAAAGCAGGGTGAAGGGCTAACGCGGCAGCGAATCAACCGCGGTCGGATTCGGAAATCTGCAAGGGGGAGAGGCGAGGGGACCCTCGCCCCGCAGCCTCGGCGTCCTTGATATGCAGAAAGACATTGGCGGTCACCGGGGTGGCCGTGCCGGTCTCTTCAGCCAGGGACATGACCTTGCCTTGGATGAAATCGACTTCCGTCGGCTTGCCGGCTTCTAGGTCGTCCCACATGGAGGAGCGGGCACGTGGGTCGATGGCCAGCATGCCGCGGGCGAGCAGGCGGAACAGCCCATCGGGCAGGGGCAGGACGCCGGCCACGATGCGTGGATGGATGCCCTCAAACCGCGCCGGGCGGATGCCGGCGGCTTTCAGGGTGGCGAGCCCTTCCTTGATCTGTGCGGCGAGAAGGCGGCGCCAGCCTCGATCTGAGAATTCCTGGGCCAGCGGCACGCCGGCCAGGGCATTCAGGGCGTTGTTAAGGTTCAACAAAAGCTTGGTCCATTGCAGGCCGAGCATGTCCTTCTGCTCGCGGGCCGGGGCGCCTGGCACGTCGAGAAGCGCCTGCAGGCGCGGACAGCCTTCCGCGATCATCACCTTGCCGCTGGTCGCCCGGCGGAAGGAAACCGGTGCGCCGGGATCGCGGGTCTGCACGATGTTGAAGGGCACCATGCCGGCGACGACGGTGCGCTCGGGTCCGAGGCGGTGGCGCAGTACGTCGACATTGTCCACGCCGTTTTGCAGGCTCACGACAACGGTTTCCGGCTTGGCATGTGCGGCGATCGCTTCGGCAATCGCCGCAGTGGCGCCGCTTTTAACTGTCACCAAGATAACGTCTGCGGTGCTTAGAGCGGTGACCGGATCGTCGGTCACGTCCAGGTTCTCCGGCGGCAGGACGAGGTCTTTCTCGCCGCCATTGAGATCGGCAAGCGCCAGCCCGCGGGCTTTGATCGCGTCCTTCAGGGCAGGGCGCGACAGAAAGACGACGTTCCGGCCTGCGGCTTTCAGCCTGCCGCCGATATAACAGCCGACGCTACCGGCGCCGGCGATTGCGATGCGGGGATTGGACGGAATCATCATTGGCACGCAATCTATTGTAGCTTCATCCCGGAAAGGGGCCCGTGGAAACGGGACTAGGGAGCGGTTAGCCTCAAAATTAGCTGCCGGGCCGAACTCTAAGTGGGGGTTGCAGGTTTCACTGCCGCCTCACATTGTTTGCGCGCCCAATCTTGAGGACCCTCCCACGTTAGTCGAGCAATCTGAAGCGTAGAAGAATCCCGTGAGCGTATATTCTCCCGAAACCGATGCAGGGGCGGCCGAGGCCGCGGTGGACGAGACCGAACGGACGCTGGAGACGGCCGCTGAAGCGCCGCTCGCGCCCCATGGGGGATTGTTGCGGGCAGCGGCAAAGCAGCGGCTGCCGCAAGGCATCTTCGATTTCGTCGAAGGCGGCTCCTATGACGAGGTGACGCTGCAGGCCAATCTGCGCGACCTGGCCGACGTCAAGCTGCGCCAGCGGGTGATGGTGAATGTCTCGCGGCGGGAGCTTCGGACGGATTTTCTGGGCCAGCCCGCCGCCATGCCCGTGGCGCTGGGACCGGCGGGGTTCGCAGGGCTGCTGCGCCCCATGGGGGAGGTGCTCGCGGCCAAGGCTGCGGAAGCCTTCGGCGTTCCTTACTGTCTCAGCACCTTTTCCATCTGCTCCATGGAGGATGTCGCGGCGGCGACCAGCGCGCCCTTCATGTTCCAGCTCTACATGTTCAAGGATCGTGGTGTGAACGCATCGCTCCTGGAGCGGGCGAGGGCGGCCGGCTGCACGACCCTGGTGCTGACCATGGATGCCCATATCCAGGGGCGGCGGAACCGCGATCTCGACAACGGGCTTACCGTACCTCTGAAGGTGCGGCCGAAGCTCGCCTATCACATGACGAAGCGGCCGAGCTGGCTGTGGCGCTGGTTCACCAGCCCCCGTCGCACCCTGGGCACGCTCGCGCAATACGCGCCCGGATCCTCCGATCTGGCCAATGTCTCCGACTGGGTGGCGCGTAACTACAAGGGCGCGTTCGACGTGGCGGACCTGGAATGGGTGCGGGAGAAATGGCCCGGCCAGCTCGTTTTCAAGGGCGTGCTGGATCCGGAGGATGCCAGGCTCGCCCGGGATATCGGTGCCGATGCGCTGCTGGTCTCCAATCACGGCGGGCGGCAGCTCGACAGCGCGCCATCGACTGCGAAGGCGTTCCCGGCGGTGCGCGAGGCGGTGGGCTCCGAGATGCCGCTCTATTTCGACGGCGGTGTCCGTACGGGGCTCGACGTCTTGAAGGCGCTGGGGATGGGCGCTCATGGCTGCTTCATCGGCCGGTCCTATCTCTACGGTCTGGCGGCCTATGGCGAGGAGGGCGTCCGCACGGCGCTGCAATTGCTCGCCGACGAGCTCGATGTCGGGATGGCGCTCACCGGCACCCGGGACGTGAATGCGCTGCCTGACGGCTTGGTCTATGAGTAGTCCCGCACGCTATAGGGGCATCCCGCCCCTCTCCAAACCGATCTCCGAAAGGATCTGAACCCCCGTGAGGTTATCGACGAGGATAAGGCGCATTCCGCCCTCCCTACTGCTCGCTATCGGCTTCGCGCTGATGGTCGTGATCAGCATCTTTGCGGCGCTCTTCGCCTATCAGTCCCAGCGCGGTGCGGAGCGGGTGGCCCACACCCTGGCCGTGGAAGGCGAGATCAGCGATCTCTTGCTGGCGCTACGGGTTGCCGAGAGTGCAGAGCGCGGCTTTCTCATTACGGAAGACGATGCCTTCGTGACACGCCATGCGGAGGCGGCAAACGCGGTCAAGCGGCAACTCACGCGGCTCAGCGAGCTGGTCTCGGACAACGCGTCTCAATTGGAGCGGTTGAAGATCCTGCGCCCGCTCATCAAGCGGCGCCTGGCGGATTTCAATGCTGCGATCGAGCTTCGCCGTGAGAACCGGGTTGAGGCGGCCAACGAGATCGTACGGCGCACCGAAAACCGCGATGCGATGGTGCGGATCAACGCTGTTGCCCGTGACATGCTGGGCGAAGAGGCGGCGCTCTACCGGGAACGCGGCACGGAGGCGAGCCAGTCCTCTATCGGCATGTTCGTGCTCATGGGAATCGGCGGTGTCTTCATCCTGCTGCTTGGCGTGATGGCACTGCTGGCGCTGCGCCGTGCCGACCGGGAGCGGGACGAGGCGCAGCAGGAGCTGATCGATACCAACGAAAATCTGGAGAGCCTGGTGGCCGACCGGTCCCGGGATTTGATCGCGGCCAACGAGGAGGTGCAGCGTTTCGCCTATATCGTCAGCCACGATCTGAGATCGCCGCTGGTGAACATCATGGGCTTCACCAGCGAGCTGGAGACCCTGCGCGACCAGATCTTCATGCAGATGGCGACCCTCCGCGGAAATCAGGATATTCGCGACGAAACGGAGGCCGAAACCGAGGACGCGCAGGATTCGGAGCGTGCGACCGAGGACGAGCTCTACACGGATTTCGACGAAGCGCTTCAGTTCATCAAGAACTCCATCAGCAAGATGGACAAGCTGATCAGCGCAGTGCTGACCCTGTCCCGTCAGGGCCGCCGGGCGTTCAAGCCGGAATTCGTCGATATGACGGAGATGGTCGACGACCTAACGGGCACCGTGGCGCATCAGGCCAGCGAGAAGGAGGCGGAGTTCAAGGTTGGATCGCTGCCGGACCTCTACAGCGACCGGTTGGCGCTCGAACAGATCTTCTCCAACCTCATCGACAATGCGTTGAAATATTTGCGCGCGGACGTTCCCGGCGTTATCGAAATCACGGGGCGGGAAACACCGCTCCAGGTGATTTACGAGGTGCGCGACAACGGTCGTGGCATCGAGGAGAAGGATTTCCAGCGGATCTTCGAGCTTTTTCGCCGCTCGGGCACGCAGGACACGCCGGGTGAGGGCATCGGCCTTGCCCATGTGCGGACCCTGGTGCGCCGGATGGGCGGCGATATGAAGGTCGAATCAGTCTTTGGGGAAGGGAGCGTCTTCACCGTGACGCTGCCCAAGAAGCTTCCTAAGAACGAAAGGACGGCAGCATGACCCAGCCTGTGACCATCATCATGATCGAGGACGATGAGGGCCACGGTCGCCTGATAGAGAAGAATATCAGGCGGGCGGGCGTGAATAACGAGATTCTGCCGTTCCAGAACGGCTCCGACGCCATGAACTTCATGTTCGGCGCCGACGGCACGGGGATGACAAGCAAGGGCAAGGCTTATCTGGTCCTGCTCGACCTGAACCTGCCGGATATGAGCGGTATCGACATCCTCAAGAAGATTAAAGAGAATGAGCACGTGAAGCGCTCGCCCGTCATCGTTCTGACAACGACCGACGATGAGGTCGAGATTCAGCGCTGCTATGACCTCGGCTGCAACGTCTATATTACCAAGCCGGTCAACTACGAAAGCTTTGCCAATGCCATCCGGCAATTGGGTCTTTTCTTCTCAGTGATCCAGGTGCCTCCGGCGGAGTAAGATGGACCAAGAGAGACTGCGCATCCTCTATATCGACGACGATCCCGGCTTGCGGCGTTTGGTGCAACGCGAGCTGGAGCGTCAGGGTTGCGAGGTTCATACAGAGCCCGACGGTGAGAGCGGCCTTGAGAGGCTCAAGCAGACCAGCTTCGACGCCGTGGCGCTCGATCATCTGATGCCCGGCATGGATGGGCTGGAGACCCTGGAGCGCATTCGCCAGACCGTCTCCCACGTGCCTGTCGTGTTCGTCACCGCGGCCGCCGAAAGCCGCATCGCCGTGGCGGCCCTGAAGGCAGGCGCGGCCGATTACGTGGTGAAGGACGTCGAAGGCCACTTCATCGTGCTGATCAAGGTGGCCGTGGAAAGCGCGATCGAAGCGGCGGCCATGCGGCTTGCCAAGGAGGCGGCCGAGAAGGAAGTGCGCGAGGCGCGCGACCGGTTCGAAGCGCTGGCCTCGGAGCGCGCCGTGCTGCTGCGGGAGGTCAATCACAGGGTCGCCAACAGCCTGCAATTGATCGCCTCCATGCTGCAGATCCAGGCGGCGAACACGAATAGCGACGAGACCCGCGAGACGTTGAAGAACGCCGTGGCCCGGGTGCTGGCCGTGGCGGAAGTTCACAAGCGGCTCTACACCTCAGACGGCGTGGAATCCGTCTCCGTGGATCAGTATCTGTCGGAGCTGGTCGAGGATTTGCGGCGTTCTGCGGAGGACGAGGGGCTTTCCCAGCTCAGCTTCGATGCGGATCCCTTGCAGCTCGATCCCGACCGGGCGGTGTCTCTCGGGATCATCGTGAACGAGCTGATCATCAATGCCTGGAAATACGCCTATCCGGATTCCAGCGGGCCGATCCGCATCGGATTGAAGCGCAGCGCTGACGGCAAGATCGTGCTGTCGGTCGAGGATGACGGGGTTGGGTCCAACATCGACACCGGCAGGACCTCGACAGGTCTCGGCCAGAAGATCGTGACCGCCATGGCCCAGAAGCTCGGCGCCGATGTCGAGCACGCCGACAAGGATCAGGGCACCAAGATCCTGGTGTCGTTCCAGGAGCGGGAGGCGGAGAAAAAATCCGCCGCGGCGTAAATCTCCGCTCCCGGAACTCTATTTTCTCAGATCTCTCGTTCGCCTACGTGCGCCAGGGATGCTCGGGCAGCTCGGTGACACCAAGCACCTTCACGGCCGCCTCGGCGACCTTGTGATCGTTTTCGACGGTGCTGCCGCTGGCGCCGACGGCGCCCACCAGATAACCCTCGTCGTCCACGATAGGCACGCCGCCGGGGAAGGTGACGAGGCCGTCATTGGAGACCTCGATACCGTAGAGCGGCTCGCCGGGCTGCGAGAGCTTGCCAAGCTCGCCGGTGGCCATGCCGAAGAAGCAGGCGGTCTTGGCCTTCTTGAAGGCGATATCGATGCTGCCGACCCAGGCGTCGTCCATGCGTTCGAACGCCTTCAGATTGCCGCCGGAGTCTACGACGGCGATACACATCTTCAGATCGAGCTCCTTGGCCTTCTTGCGGGCCGCATCGATCGCCTGCTGAGCGTGTTCTAAAGTGACATGCATTGTGGGCTCCTCCTCCTTACGAACTGAAATGCATTAAGTATGCGCGCGCCGGGTGACGCCCAGCGATAACGCGCCGGACAAGGGGGTCGGTTCCGGACGAGGCGCGAAAATGCGCGCAACACCCCGGCGACCGGTTGTCACGGACGGCCCGCGCGGATCGCAAAGAGGCGACGCTCAGAAGATCAATAGAAGAGGCTGGAGACCGACTTCTCGTCGGCGGTGCGGGCGACCGCTTCGCCCAGCAGCGGGGCGATGGGCAGAATGCGGATATTGTGCGCGTTCTTTACCGCCTCGGTGGGCTGGATGGAGTCGGTCAGCACCAGCTCCTTGAGCTTGGAGCCGATGACCCGGGAGACCGCCCCGCCGGAGAGCACGCCGTGGGTGATATAGGCGGTGACGCTGGTGGCGCCCTTTTCAAGCAGCGCATCGGCGGCGTTGATCAGGGTGCCGCCGGAATCGACGATGTCGTCGACCAGGATGCAGTTGCGGCCCGAGACGTCGCCGATGACGTTCATTACCTCGGACTCGCCGGGATTCTCGCGCCGCTTGTCGACGATGGAGAGCGGCGCATCGATGCGCTTGGCGAGACCGCGAGCGCGAACCACGCCGCCGACGTCCGGCGAGACGACCATCAGATTGTTGACGTCGAAGGTCTCGCGGATGTCATGGACCATGACGGGCGCGGCGAAGAGATTGTCGGTCGGGATATCGAAATAGCCCTGGATCTGGCCGGCATGGAGATCGAGGGTCAGCACGCGGTCGGCGCCGGCGCGGACGATCATGTTGGCGACCAGCTTGGCGGAGATCGGCGTGCGGGGACCCGGTTTCCGGTCCTGGCGCGCATAGCCGAAATAGGGGAGCACCGCGGTGATGCGGCGGGCCGAAGCCCGGCGGAGCGCATCGATGATGATGAGCAGCTCCATCAGGTGATCGTTGGCCGGCGCGGAAGTCGACTGGATCACGAACACGTCCTCACCGCGGACGTTTTCCTGCACCTCGACGAAGATCTCCATGTCGGCGAAGCGCCGCACGATGCACTTGGTCAGTGGAGTGTCGAGATAGCCTGAAATCGCCTCAGCGAGAGGGCGGTTGCTGTTGCCTGCAACCAGTTTCATTGTTCACCGCTCCCAAACGGCCGAGGAGGTGGAGTGGCGCGCTTGTAACAAGGCGCTGCGCGGGCTGTAAACTGCGCAATGTGACGGATTGGTAAATTGGGGAGAACTGGTTACCCACGCTGCTTGTTAGCCGCGCTGCTTGGGCAGCAGGTTGATGATGCCGTCGGCAGCAGCGCCCGCGGCGGCATCGGCGATGGCGCCCCAGGGACCGTTCAGGGACCCCTTGCTGATGGTGTTCTGCTGGGAGACTGTGCCGAGCTTCTTGCCGCGGGGGTCCATCACCGTCCAATCGATCCGCACGGTTTCCCGGTTGCCGCTGGCGCTGCTCACGGACACCTTGCCTTGCACCGTATAGACATTGCCGCCCCGCGACCGGGCAAGCTTAATTCCATCCGCGGAAAGATGCTTCTGCATCGCCCTGGTCAGGGAGGTCTGACCGTCGCCCGGCGCGCCGGTCACGGTCGCGACGAGGGTTGTCGCGGGCCCGGTGGAGGCGACAGAAGTCGCGGAAGCGCCCGGCGAAGAGGCGCCAGAGGTCGCGCTGGTTGCGGCGCCCGACGAGCCGCCGCCGAAGTTTCGATTGAAAAAGCCGGTCAACCCGCCGGCGGCAGCCCCGCCTGCGCCGCTTCCCGAAGGAGACGAGGGGGCCGAGGCTGTGCTGGACGTGGGCGCAGACGCCGTTGCGGGCGGCGAGGAGGTGGCACCACCGCCGCGGCCCGACAGGCCTGCGATGGTCTTGTCGGCGATCTGGCGCAGCTCTGTCGCCCCGACGCCGCTCCACGGATCGCTGCTCGGCCGGGGCACCTGCTGCTCGCCGGCGACGCGGTTCACCCGCTTCCCGCCGGCATCGTTCACATCCCAGATATAGGAAATGGTGGCGCCGCGCCGCTCCCGGCTTGCCACCAGATAGCCGCGAATGGTGAGCGGGGCGTCCTTGCCGTTGGGCACGATGGTGACGCCGTTGGCCTGGCCCTGCTGGACCAGCGCCTGGGTCATTTGTTCGGAGATTTCGGGCGGGGCGCCGATGATCGGCGAGAGAGCATAGGTCTTCGGGGCGAAAAGCGCCGAGCCGAAGGGAACGCTCCCGCCGCCTGTGCAGCCGGTTAGGCTGACCGCCGCGAGGACGATGATGAAAGCTCCCATGAGCCGGCTGCGCACGATGTCACGCTGTGCCGTAAACACGGGCTTTGTGACCGCGTCCAACAAATCTACTCCCTCTGTTGGCCGCAGGGCGCAAACGCGATTCAGTCTCGCAGCTTCGTTACGCCCCAACCCTCTATACTTAACAAGAGTTTAACTGGCGGGACCCCAGCCCGTCCAGCCGATGCGCAATCTTCCCCACCACGATTACCAAACATGGTGAACGCGGCTCAGGTCAGCACGATGGCGGCAATCTGGCGACCGTAATCGTCCTCGCCCCAATGCTGCGACCGGCGGTAGCTGAAGAACCGCGCCTCGTCGCAATAGGTGCAAAGGCCGATTTCGGTGATGTTTTCGAGGCCTGCGCGTGCGCAGCGCTCCGCAACA
This sequence comes from Methyloligella solikamskensis, assembly GCF_042676065.1. Classification (NCBI taxonomy): domain Bacteria; kingdom Pseudomonadati; phylum Pseudomonadota; class Alphaproteobacteria; order Hyphomicrobiales; family Hyphomicrobiaceae; genus Methyloligella; species Methyloligella solikamskensis. The sequence goes on from NZ_JBHTJO010000001.1 coordinate 1,282,185, forward strand.
TAGCCGGAGAGATCGAAATGAGGCTCGCCTGTGCTTTCGTCGGTTTCGAAGTAGGGGGCGGCGTCCGGATCGTCCTTCAGCACCTGGTCCTTAAAGTCCTGGCCGACCTCGTAGACGCTGAGGGAGATGGCCGGGCCGATGGCCGCGACAATATTCTCCGGCTTGGCGCCCAGGCTGCGCATGGCCTCCACGGTGCTTTCCACGATGCCGGAGACGGCCCCGCGCCAGCCTGCATGGGCAGCGGCGACCACCTTGGCCTCTGGATCAGCGAACAGCACCGGCGCGCAATCGGCGGTGAGGATGCCGACCGCCAGGCCCGGCGTCGCCGTGACGATGGCGTCGGCCTGGGGCGGCTCGTCCTTCCAGGGGGCCTCGGCCACCACGGCTGTGGCGCTGTGGATTTGATAGGGCGTGATGAGCTTGTCGGGCGCGACTCCCAGAACCTCGGCGACGAGGGCCCGGTTGTGATTGGCTTTGCCGGGGTCGTCCTTGGAGCCGACGCCGCAATTCAGGGATTCGTAGATGCCTTCGGAGACGCCGCCCTGGCGCGTGAAGAAGCCATGGGACAGGCCCGGTGCTTCGTCCAGCGGGCCGGCGATGAGCATGGCATTATCAGGGGTGACCATTGAGCTGTTCCGCTCAGCTTTGGGGGGATGAGTAAAACGGAGGCGGGGGCGGCAATCCTCGGCCGCCTCCTCCCGATCCAGTCAGGACGAAGGCCTTGAAGAGCACCCCCATCTGCTGGGGGTCGATCAAACGGTTGGCACCCGATGCAAGCATGGGCCTCTGATCCGGCGTTGCCGTCTTCATCAGTTGCTCCTGGCGCTGGGCCAGGCCGAGCTTCAGCAGAAACTCACCTTGCGGCATGGGACCGTATGCAGACAAGCCCTCCTGTGCGGCTTGCTGGCTGAGCGCACCGAAATCGACATGGGCGGTGAGGTCGGCCGCGCCGGGATCGGCGAGCGGGTCGGCGAAGCCGTGGGCGGAGACGGCCTGGAGGGTGTCGCCGGGGCCGAAGACCTCCGGCCCGTAGTCGATGAAGAGAGAGGCGAGGGGAGCGGCTTTTGCCCGCTTGGCGAGGGACGAGATCAGCGGCGCCGCGTCGGGACGGATCTCGGCAATGGCGCCGTCGCGCGCGCTTTCGAAACGATCGAGCCCTGGGAGGGCTTCGGCCGGGCGGTCGCCTTCCATGAAGGCCAGTGCGCCGGTCTCGGTGCAGGTCACCAGGCGCTCATGCCAGGCACTCCCGCGACGGATGAACTGGCGGATGGGCAGCGCATCCAGAAATTCGTTGGCGATAACGATGAGAGGGCCTTCCGGGACCGTTTCCAGGCTGTCGTGCCATGTGACGGGCGCGGGCGGCTCTTGCTCGATTTCCGGGGCCAGGGTTTCGGCCTGGACGGATTTCAGCGTCTCGCTTTTCTCGACGAGGGCGATGCGGACCCGCCGTCGGAAGTCTGGGAAGTTGCGCCAGCTCCGGAGCGCATCGCGCATCAGGGTGCCGCGTCCGGGGCCCAGCTCAGCAATGGTGATCTCGTCAGGCTGACCGAGGGCCTGCCAGGTGGCGATGGTCCAGATGCCGATCAGTTCGCCGAAGATCTGGCTGATCTCAGGCGCCGTGATGAAGTCGCCACGAGCGCCTAAGGGCTGCCGGGTCGCGTAGTAGCCCGACTCCGGGTCGGTGAGGCAGGCCTCCATATAGGCGGCGAGCGTGAGGGGGCCGTCTTGCGCGATGCGCTCGCAGAGCCGTTTGGCGAGCGGGGTGGCTGGCTCAGGCGGCATCCGCGCTTTCTTTGGCGGCCACAGTCTCGTTGGCCGCTTTGCGGTGGGCACGCCAGATCAGCCACAGGCCGATGGCGATCATGGGGATCGAATAGGCGATGCCCGGGGTGAGAATGCCGATATCGAGCGGATGGTCGGGGTGCGGAGCGCGGACGAATTCCAGGACGCTGCGGAAGATGCCGTAGAACACCAGGAAGAGCCCGAAGACGGTGCCCGGCCGGTTCAGGGCGCCGAAGCGGTGGGTGGCGATGCGCAGGATGATGAACAGCACGACGCCCTCCAGCAGCCCCTCATAGAGCTGGCTGGGGTGGCGCGGTTCGTCGCCGGCGCCGGGGAACACCATGGCCCAGGGCACATCCGTGGTTCGCCCATAGACCTCGCCGTTGATGAAATTGGCGAGCCGGCCGAAGAGAAGGCCGAAAGGGGTCGAGGCGGAGGCGATGTCGCCGAGGGAGAGCGGATTGATGTTCTTGCGCCAGGCGAAGATGGCAACTGCGATGACGACGCCGAGCAGGCCGCCATGGAAGGCCATGCCGCCGCCCCACATGGCGGGGATTTCCCATGGGTGCTGCCAGTAGTAGCTGGGCTCATAGAAGAGGACGAAGCCGAGGCGTCCGCCAACCACGATGCCCAGGGTAATCCAGAGCAGGAAGTCGTCCGCCTGGCTCACGGTCATGGGCGGATTGCCGTTCCAGAGATCCTTCCTGGAGACGAGGCGGCGCGCATAGAGCCAGCCCAGCAGGATGCCGGCCATATAGGCGAGGCCGTACCAGCGCACCTCGACCGGGCCGAGGCTGAAGGCGATTGGATCGATCACCGGATAGGGAAGGGCAAGAAGTGGCATTGGCGTCCCGCTAGCGGCCGGTCGTGTGCGGCGGACCCTTTACCGGCCTCGATGGAGTGTCAAGCGGAAGGGCGTGCTGAGAGGCGCGGCCAATCTTCACTCGGCTTGCTTGTCCGCCTTCTTGCCTGCCTTGCGTGCCGCCCCGGCTCATCCCATAGTTACGGCCAAATCCATACCGTCAACCACGCGCCCTAGCGCGACAAAATGAAGGTTCGATGATGACCCAGACCAGTGGCCGCTTCTTTGACGAGATCGGCAAATTGATGACAGACGCCGCCGGCGCCGCCCAAGGGGTTCGCAAGGAGATGCAGAACGCCGTACGCGGGCAGGTGGAGCGCGTCATGTCCCAGATCGACGTGGTGAAGCGCGAAGAGTTCGATGCCGTAAAGGCCATGGCCCAAAAGGCGCGGCAGGAAAATGCCCAGCTCCGGGCCGACGTCACGGCGCTGGAAGCTTTGGTCGCCAGCCTGCATGGCGGAGCGCCCGGAATGAACCGTCCGGTCAAAAAACCGAACAAGAAGAAGCGTTCTTAACAGGCTTCTGGAGTCCCACGGACTCTGATTTTTGGGCCTTTTCGGGGCTCTGTGCCGTCCATCCACAATTTTCGGCGGTTATTGCCGTCAGTGCAGGTGGTGGACCCGGAATCTGCAATATATAACTGATTCATCACCTGATTCGCGGCGGCGTCATTTGTGCGCGGAACTCTGCCTAGGCCACAGAGGAACACGCATGGCTATACTATTGCAGACAGAACTCGACCACTTCGCCAATCCCGTAGACGTGATGGAGCAGATCGCCATCACTCACGATTGGCCCTTCGAAAGAAGCGCATCCGACGAGCTCACGCTTTCGGTCGCGGGCGCTTGGTGCGACTATAACGTTTCGCTGAGCTGGCGGGACGATCTGGAGTCGTTGCATCTCGCATGCGCTTTCGACTTCAAGGTTTCTCGCGTCCGGCTTTCGGAGACCTATCGCCTGATGGCGATGATCAACGAGCAGCTTTGGCTCGGCCATTTCGACTTCTGGAAGGAAGACGGGGTGATGCTTTATCGCCATGGCTTGCTGCTGGCGGGTGCCGAGACCCAGCCGGCCCAGTGCCAGGCCCTGCTCAGCATGGCCCTGGATGCTTGCGAGCGCTACTACCAGGCTTTCCAGTTCGTGCTTTGGGCCGGGAAGTCGCCGGAGGATGCACTGGCGGCGACCATGCTCGAAGTGCAGGGGAACGCGTGAGCTTGGACCTCGCCCGGCCGGTGCTCCTCGTGGGTGCCGGGAAGATGGGCGGGGCCATGCTATCCGGCTGGCTCGATGCGGGCCTGAGCCCGTCTCTCATTCATGTGCAGGACCCCAATCCGTCGCCGGAGATGGCGGCGCGGCTGGAGGGGCTCGGCATTCGCCCGGTGGCGGAGGTCGACCAGTCTCTCGATCCGGCGATCATCGTGCTGGCGGTGAAGCCGCAGATGATCGATGCGGTGCTGTCCGATCTCGCCCCGCTGGTGGGCGAGGGCACGGTCGTCGTCTCGATCGCGGCAGGCAAGACGCTTACCGGGATGGAGGCGAAGTTGCCGGCTGAAGCGGCGGTCATCCGCGCCATGCCCAACACGCCCGCGGCTATCGGCCAGGGGGTCATCGTCGCCTGCGCCAATGACAGTGTGACGTCGGAGCAGCGGCAGCATTGCGACGTGCTGCTGCAGGCGGGCGGTACGGTGCTCTGGCTGGAAGACGAGGCGGCCATGGATTCCGTCACCGCGCTTTCGGGCAGCGGGCCGGCGTATGTCTTTCTTCTCACCGAATGCATGGCTCAGGCCGGCGTGTCCCTCGGGCTCGCACCGGAACTGGCCGCAGAGCTCGCCCGGGAGACCGTGGCAGGCGCTGGCGCTCTCATGCGGGAGTCCGCGCTGCCGCCGGGGCAGCTCCGGGAGAACGTTACCTCGCCCCAAGGGGTGACGGCGGCAGCGCTCAAGGTGCTGATGGCCGATGATGGGCTGGAAGAGCTGATGCGGAAAGCCATGGAGAAGGCCGCCAAGCGCTCCGCAGAGCTCTCTTCCTAACGCTCCGAGTTTTCTCAGAAACCGCGAAATGCGGTCTTACGCCCGCCTTTTGGCCTCCCTATCTTTAAGGAAAGGGAGGATTGCCAATGCTGAACGATTTCTCCAATCGCACGAAGATCGTCCGCGCCGCCATGGAGCTGGCCGAGACCGAAGGCTGGAATGCCGTTTCCTTGCATCAGATCGCCGAGCGGTCGGGCCTGAGCCTGGCCGACCTTCGCCGCGAGTTCGACTCCAAGAGCGATATCCTGCGCGCCTTCCAGCGAGAGGTGGACAGCGCCGTGCTCGATAAGATGGGCGCGCCCGATCTTGACCAGCCGGCGAAGGATCGTCTGCTGGATGCGATCATGACCCGATTCGAGGTGATGGCACCTTACCGGGGTGCTCTGCGCCGGATCATGAAAGATCTCGGCACCCGGCCCGGCGAGGCGGGGCAACTGCTTCCGTCGGCGCTCGCGGCCCAATCCTGGATGATGGAAGCGGCCGGCATCTCAAGCACTGGGCCTGTTGGCCGGGTAAAGGTGGCCGGGCTGACGGGCGTCTACGGCTATGCGCTCCGCTATTGGCTGGAGGACGAGTCGCCAGGCTACGAGAAGACCATGGCGCTGCTTGACCGGAAGCTCACCAAGGGCGACGAGGCGCTTTCGCGGATGTCGTCGGCCTGCGGTTGCGTGTCGAAGATGATCTGCTGCTGGGTGCCCGGCAAGAAGCGGAAGGATGAGGAGTCGGCCCCGCCGCCTCCGCCGCCCTCCAGCGCCTCGCCGGACATGAACGGCGCGCCGAGCGGCTACTAGGCGGACCCGATCTAGACCGGGATCCGAAGCTCGACCCGAAGGCCACCCATGGGCGACTCGTCCAGGGTGATGTCGCCCCCGTGGAGGCGGGTGATGTCGCGCGCGATCGCGAGGCCCAGACCGGTCGAGCCGGAATCCTGGTTGCGGGAATCGTCCAGACGATAGAAGGGGCGGAAGACCTGCTCCCGCTCTTCTTCCGGAATTCCCGGCCCGTTGTCGTCCACACGAATGGTGAGGGACTCGTCGGTCTTGCGCGCCTCGATGACCACATGGGTTGCGAAGCGGGCTGCGTTGTTGGCGAGGTTGGCCACGGCGCGCTTGAAGGCGTGGCGCTTGACCGGCACGACAAGGCTGCGGTTGCGGATCTCGACCTCGATGCTCTCCATGTTCTTGGCGTGAGGCGCCGCCTCGACCTCGTTGCGGATCTCGTTCAGCAGCTCGGCGATATCGGTCTTGGTGGTCTTCTCCCCGGCATCGCCCTTGGCGAACGCCATGTAGTCTTCCAGCATCGCCTGCATCTCATCGACATCCTGGCGCATGGCGTCGATCTCCGGCGACTCGCCGAGGAGTGCCAGCTCCAGACGGAAGCGGGTCAGGATGGTCCGCAGATCGTGGCTGACGCCGGCGAGCATAGTGGTGCGCTGCTCCACATGGCGCTCGATGCGAGCACGCATCTCCAGAAAGGCCACGGCGGCCTGGCGCACTTCGCGGGCGCCGCGGGGACGGAAGTCGGACGGGACGGGGCGCCCCTTGCCGAAGCTTTCCGCCGCTTCCGACAGGCGCACGACGGGGCGGATCTGGTTGCGCAGGAACAGGATCGCGACGGTCAGCAGCACCAGGGACGTGCCCAGCATCCAGAACAGGAAGATCTGGGAGTTCGAGGCGTAGGTCTGGCTGCGGCGGGCCAGGATATGCATGACCGCGTCGTCGAGCTTCACGCGGATATCGACATATTTCGACTGGCCGACCGTATCGATCCAGAAGGGGAGGCCGAGATGGGATTCCAGCTCTTCCGACAGCGTGGTGTCGAGGAGGTCGAAGAAGGGTTTGGACCGGGCCTGGGGCAGTTCGCCGCCGGGCACGACCTGAAGCCGCAGGCCGAGATCCTTCTCGGCCATATCGATCAGTTTCTCGTTGTTCGCGTCCTGGGGGTACTGCTGATAGACGTCGACCAGAAGCGCGATGCTCTGCACGGTGGAGAGCGAAAGCCGGCGGGTGACCATCTGCCAGTGGCGTTCCAGGAAGACGAAGGTCAGCACCGATTGGAGCAGCACCATGGGCGCGATGATGATGATCAGCGCACGGGCATAAAGGCCCTTCGGCATCCAGTCCCGGAACGACATCCGGAAGCGGCGGATCAGCGGGATGCGGAACAACTTCACCAGACGGCGGAGAAAGGGAAAGCGCCATCGCTTCAGCCGCGTACGGATGGCGGTGCTGTCCGGGACGAGAGACATCATTCCGGATAGAGCACGTAGCCGGTGCCGCGGACGGTCTGCAGATAGACGGGGTTTGCCGGGTCCTTCTCCAGCTTGCGCCGCAGGCGGTTGATCTGCACGTCGACGGCGCGCTCGCCGCCCGTGCCGGCATCTTTCGCCAGTTCATGGCGGGAGACGGGGACGCCGCCGCGCTGGGCGAAGTAACGGAGCAGGTCACGCTCCCGCTCGGTCAGGCGCACGGTCTCGTCGCCGTGCTTCAACTCGCCCCGATGGATATGGAAGGTGAACTCGCCAAGCTTGATGGTGGCGCCGCCGCCGCTCTCGGCACCGCGCTTCAGGATATTGCCGACGCGCAGCAAAAGCTCGCGGGGCTCGAAGGGTTTCGTGAGGTAATCGTCGGCGCCGGTCTCCAGCCCTTCGATGCGGTCCTCCACCTCCGCACGTGCGGTCAGCATGAGGATAGGGACATGGGAGCCCGATTTCAGGTCGCGGGCGAGATCGAGGCCGCTCTCCTGAGGCATCATGACGTCGAGGATCAGCAGGTCGAAGGAGAGGCCGCGCAAGGTGGCGCGGGCGGATTCCGCATCGACCGCGGTGGTCACCCGGTAGCCGTTCTCCACGAGATAGCGGGCGAGGAGGTCGCGGATCCGGCTGTCGTCATCGACAACCAGAATATGCGCGGCGTTGTCTTCTGGACATTTGGTCGGCGCTTTCGCCATGGCGTCCACACTCGATTTTCGGAGCCGGAGGTCAGTCCGCGCGCTCGCGGGCTTCCTTCAGATCGGAGTCGCTTTCGCCAGCGGGCTGCGGTTCGCCAGCCCCTCCGGACGATTTCAGCGTATCCACTTCGTTGGAGACCATCTCGGCCATTTGAGGCCGATCTTCGGCATTGGCCATGGCTTCCAGAAAACGCCTTACCACGATTTCCGCATCCGGTCCCGCGGCCTCCAGCGCATTGGCGAAGCGGACGAGCTGGGGCGCGGCGAGGCGCCGGGCGAGATCTTCGCCGGCCTCGGTGGGGAACAGGCGCCGCTCGCGGCGGTCCTGGCTGCCGGCCTCCTGGCGGATATAACCGGTGTCGATCAGCTGGCGCAGCACCCGGCCGAGGCTCTGCTTGGTGATCTTCAAAAGCTCCAGGAGGTCGGCGACACGAAGACCGGGCTGACGGTTCACGAAATGGAGCACCCGGTGATGGGCGCGGCCGAAATCGAGCACCTGGAGGATGGCGTCTGGATCTCCGGTGAAGTCGCGATAGGCGAAGAACAGGAGCTCGGAGAAGCCCAGGAGCTTGGCCTGCTCATCGGGCGTGAGGGGAGGGAGCGTCTCGCCACCCTCTTGTTCGCGATCCTGGTGGATTTCGGGGTCTTCCGTCACGGAACCAGTTATGTCAGCCTTGTTGACTTATTTTCGAGCCATTGATACTCCTCAAGGTCAGCTCACGCAATCGGAACGGCCCGTTTTTCGAGGCTTCCGAAGGCAGGCGAGCCGGTTCTCAAAAACACGACAAGTTTCCCGGTTCGCCGGTACTTGTATCCGGTCAGCCGGTGCTTCAGCCGGCACTTGGGAGGAATGAGCGATGGCGGCGATCCCTTTCGATCAGCGGGACGGCTTTATCTGGCTCGATGGAAAAATGGTGCCGTGGGCTGATGCGAAGCTGCATGTGCTGACCCATGCTCTGCACTATGGCAGCGCGGTCTTCGAAGGCGAGCGCCTGTATGACGGCGAGATCTTCAAGCTGACCGAGCACAGCGAGCGGCTGCATAAATCCGCCGAGATCCTGGACTTCGAGATTCCCTATAGCGTCGAGGAGATCGATGCGGCCTGCCGCGAGGTCTGCGAGGCCAACGGGCTGATCAACGGCTATGTCCGTCCCATCGCCTGGCGCGGCTCGGAGCAAATGGGCGTTTCGGCCCAGAACAATTCCATCCATCTCGCCATCGCGGCGTGGGAGTGGGGGTCCTATTTCGATCCGGCGGCCCGGTTGAAGGGCATCCGGATGAAGTTCGCCAAGTATCGCCGGCCCGATCCGGCCACGGCGCCCGTGCGCAGCAAGGCCGCCGGTCTCTACATGATCTGCACCATCGAGAAGCATGCGGCGGAGCGGGAAGGCTATGCCGATGCGCTGATGCTCGACTGGCGCGGCTATGTCGCGGAAGGAACGGGCGCGAACATCTTTCTGATGAAGGATGGCGTCATCCACACGCCCAAGCCGGATTGCTTCCTGGATGGCATCACGCGCCGGACGGTCATCGATCTTGCGAAGAAGCGCGGTTACGAGGTGATCGAGCGGCATATCCAGCCGGAGGAGCTCGCCGATTTCAGCGAGTGCTTCATCACCGGCACGGCCGCCGAGGTGACGCCTGTCTCGGAGATCGGGGAATACCGGTTCCAGGTGGGCGACATCACCACGACGCTGATGGAAGACTACATCAATCTGGTTCAGCCTCAGCGGGCGGCCGAGGTAGCGGCTGCTGCAGGCTAGGGAGCCCAGCCACTCCATCCTTCGAGGGCGAATGGCCATGGAGCCACCGGAATCGGCGAAGCCGCCCGACTTCGACTCGGCCTTCCGCGAGCAGCTTCTCGATCTTCTTACCTGGCGGCGCGATGTGCGCCACTTCAAGCGCGATCCGTTGTCCGAGGGCGCGGTCGAACGGCTGATCGGCATTGCCTGTCTCTCGCCGTCTGTGGGCTTGAGCGAACCGTGGCGTTTCGTTCTGGTCGAGGATGAGGACCGGCGCGCGGCCATACGCGCCTGCTTCGAAGCGTGCAACGCGGAAGCGCTCTCCGCTCAGGAGCCCAGCCGGGCGGATCGCTATGCGCGGCTGAAGCTGGCCGGCCTCAACGATGCGCCGTGCCAGATCGCGGTGTTTGCCGACCACGAGACCGAGCAGGGTCATGGGCTGGGGCGGCAGACCATGCCCGAGACCATCGAATATTCCGTGGCCATCGCCATCCATACATTGTGGCTTGCTGCGCGGGCCGACGGTTTCGGCCTCGGCTGGGTTTCGATCCTCGATCCCGCCGATGTCCGCGCGGCTCTGGATGTGTCCGAGCACTGGCGCTTTGTAGGCTATCTCTGTCTCGGCTATCCGGAGGAAGCCACGGAGACGCCGCTTCTGGAACGGCAAGGCTGGGAAACCAGGCGGGCGCCGGACAAGGTGATCTTCCGCCGCTAGACGTCCGCGGCTTCTTCCTTATTAGAAGGCTGCTTGGACCAGCTTTCCTTCGCCGCGTCGTCGCTGTCGCGCGCCTCGACCCAGCCGGCCCCGTCCGGCCCGTCTTCGAACTTCCAGAACGGCGCGTCGGTCTTCAGGTAATCCATCAGGAAGGATGCCGCCTCGAAGGCCGCGTGACGATGCTCGGAGGCGGTCGCCACTAGAACGATGTTCTCGCCCGGCACCAGCTTGCCGACGCGGTGGACGATGAGGCTCGCCTGAAGCGGCCAGCGCTCATGGGCCTGCGCCTCGATGCGGGCGAGCTCCTTCTCGGTCATACCGGGATAGTGCTCCAGGTTCATGGAATCGATGACCTTGTCTGAGCCCCGGTCCCGCACGACGCCGGTGAAGGTGACGATTGCGCCGATATCGGTGCGGCCGTCCTTCAGGATTTCGACCTCTTCGGCGAGATCGAAATCGGCTTCCTGGATGCGGATCATGCCTAGCCTCCGGTGACGGGAGGGAAGAAGGCGATCTCTTGCGCGCCGGCGATAGCCGCGTCGTGACGGGCGTGGGTCTGGTCGATGGCCGCGCGGATGACCTTGTCCTTTTCGAAGGCGGCGGCGAATTCCTCGCCGCGGGTCTTTTGCCAGCGCAGCAGGTCGCCGACGGTCTCGATCTCGGCGGGAAGCTCGATCTCTTCGGATGAGATTCCGGTCTTCTCCCGAACCCAGGCGAAATAGAGCAAACGCATGACTAGTCGGCCTCTCCGGAAATGGCGTGGCGCAGACCGGCCCGCAGGTAATCGTATCCCGTATAGAGAGTCAGGATCGCGGCGATCCAAAGCAGTGTCAGGCCGGTCAGGGTCGTATAGGGAAAGATCTTGTCGCCGGCGCTGCCCGCCAGAAGGAAGCCGATGGCGACCATCTGGACGGTCGTCTTCCATTTGGCGAGTGCCGAGACGGGCACGCTCACGGCCAGGGAGCCAAGGAACTCGCGCAGGCCCGAGACGAGGATCTCGCGGGACAGGATGATGACGCCGGCCCAAAGCGACCAGCCGGCGATGGTCTGGTCGGCGGCGAGCATCAGAAGGCTGGCGGAGACGAGCAGCTTGTCGGCGATGGGGTCGAGCATGCGCCCCAGCGCGCTCTGCTGTCCCCAGGCCCGCGCGAGATAGCCATCCAGGAAATCGGTGACGCCGGCGGCGATGAAGATGCTCATGGCGAGCCAGTTGCCCAGATCGCCCGGCAGGAAGAAGCAGCCGACCAGGGCAAACACCGCCACGATGCGCCCATAGGTGAGCACATTGGGAAGGCTCGCGATCCGGCTTTCGGCAGGTACCGTATAGGGCTGATCAGACATTCCGGCCTCTTCGTGACTTGGTGCGGCCTCTTCCAACTCGAACTCCCGGGTGTCTCTCGCACCGGCTCGCACAAAGCAAGCCAAACTCAATCGCTTCTGTCGCGCAATTCAACCACTTCTCACTCGACCGCTTCGGACCCAACCATCTCGCGCTTAACCAGTTCACACTCAACCAGTTCGCTCGTGGAAGTGGTCGTAGATCGTCTGGGCCATCTGGTCGCTGATGCCGCCGACGTTCGCAAGATCGGCGAGGCCCGCCCGGCTGACCGCCTTGGCGGAGCCGAAATGCTGCAACAGGGCCCGCTTGCGCGACGGCCCGATGCCTGGAACCTCGTCGAGGGGCGAGGCACCCATAGACTTCTTCCGCCGGGTGCGATGCGCCCCGATGGCGAAGCGATGCGCCTCATCCCGCAACGTCTGAATGCAATATAGGACGGGATCGCGGGGTTCGAGAAGGATCGGGTCGCGTCCTTTCTGATATATGCGTTCGCGTCCGGCATTGCGATCAGGGCCTTTCGAGACGGCTGCGAGCGAGATGTCCTCCTCAAGCCCCAGCTCCTCCAGCACCTGATTGGCGATTGCGAGCTGTCCGGGACCGCCGTCGATCAGCACGAGATCCGGGGCCGACCAGCCGCTCACCTCGTCCTTATCCTTCAGGAGCCGCGCGAAACGCCGCTGCAGCATCTCGCGCATCATGGCGTAATCGTCGCCGGGGGTGAGGTCTTCGGAGCGCATGTTGAACTTACGATACTGACTTTTGATGAACCCCTCTTGACCGGCGACCACCATGGCACCGACGGCGTTGGTGCCGGAGATGTGGCTGTTGTCGTAGATCTCGATGCGCTCCGGCGCGTCGTCCAGGCCGAGGAGTTCGGCCAGCTTGGCGAAGATCGCGGCCTGGGACGAGACATCGGCGAGGCGGCGGGCCAGCGCCTCCTTGGCATTGGCCAGGGCATGGACGACCAGCTCGCGCTTCTCGCCGCGCTGGGGGGTGGTAACGCTGACCTTGCGGCCTGCCTTCAGGGATAGGGCCTCGGCAAGCAGCTTCCGTCCCTTCAGCTCATGGGATAGCAGGAGCGAGCGGGGCGGGGGCTTGTCGTCGTAGAACTGTGCGACGAAGCTCTCCAGCACTTCTTCGACGGATGTCGTCTTGTCGGCGCGCGGGTAATAGGCGCGGTTGCCCCAGTTGTTGCCGTTGCGGAAGAAGAAGACCTGGATGCAGGTCTGGCCCGCATCTTGATGGGCGGCGAAGACATCCGCTTCATTCACACTGTAGGGGTTGATGCCCTGGCGCGACTGAATGTGGGACAGCGCCGTGAGACGGTCGCGCAGGCTTGCCGCGCGCTCGTATTCCTGGGATTCGCTCGCCTCGTTCATGAGCTTGTGCAGGCGCCGTTTCACCTCATCGCTTTCGCCGGTGAGGAAGCCGAGCGCCTCGTCGACCAGTTCGCCATAAGCTTCTTCGGAGATCTCGCCCGTGCACGGGCCGCTGCACCGCTTGATCTGGAAGAGCAGGCAGGGGCGGTCTCGGTTCTCGAAATAGGAGTCGGAGCAGGAGCGCAGCAGGAAGGCGCGCTGCAGGGTGTTGATGGTGCGGCTCACCGCGCCGGCAGAGGCAAAGGGACCGAAATAGTCGCCCTTGCGGTTGCGCGCGCCGCGATGCTTCAGGATCTGCGGGATCGGGTGGTCGCGGGCGATCAGGATGAAGGGGAACGACTTGTCGTCCCGCATCACCACGTTGTAGCGAGGCTTAAGCCGCTTGATCAGATTGGCTTCGAGGAGCAGCGCCTCGGTCTCCGTGCCCGTGGTCACGAATTCCATGGAGGCGGTGCCGGCGATCATCCGCATGATGCGGTGATTGTGACCCGTGCCGCGCGTGTAGCTCTGGACGCGCTTCTTCAGATGGCGCGCCTTGCCCACATAGAGAACGTCGCCCTTGGCATCGAACATCCGGTAGACGCCGGGTCCTGCGGGGGCGTTCTTCGCATAACGCGCGATGACCTCGGCCCCGGTGTCGGGACCGCGGACGGCGTCGACGGCGCGCGCCACAAGCGAGGAATTTTCGCTCTCGGGTGATTCAGCGGACATGGTCATGATTTAGGGCGGTTTCGCCCAATGGGAATAGCCGACGCCCCCGCCTTAAGGAAGGGTGGGCCGTCCGGGTGCCGGCTGCAAGGGGCGCGTAGCGACGATGACACAGTGTGGCCGCGGCCATCACTGTTTCGTCATGCGAGATGCTGACCGCTATCCACGGCGATCATTTGGCCGGTCAGGCTGGGCGTGTCCACCAGGAGACGGATGGCGGCGCAGATCTGCTCGGGCAGGATGCCTTGTCCCAGTAGGGTGGCGCCACATTCAGCCGCGAACTCTTCTTCCGTTTGATGACGGCTTTGAAACACAGGGCCGGGGCCGACGGCATTGACCCGGATGCGGGGGGCCAGGGCCTGGGCCATGAGCTGGGTTGCGCTCCAGAGAGCGGATTTCGCCACGGAATAGGAGAAGAAGGCGGGATTCGGCCGCCAGACCTTCTGATCGAGAATGTTGATGACACTGCCCTTGGCGTCCGCCGGAAGCTTGGCGGCGAAGGCCTGGGTGAGGAAGACCGGGGCGCGGAGGTCGAGGGTCATGTGATCCTCCCAGGTCTCCAGGGTCATGGATTCGAGCGTGTCCCACTCGTATTGGGCGGCATTGTTGACGAGGCAGGTGGCCGGACCGAAGGCGTCCGCGCACGCTGCAAAGAGGCGGGCGGGAGCATCCGCCTGGGTGAGATCGGCCTTGATGGCGATGGCCTCGCCGCCCAAATCGCAGATCTCGGACACCAATTCCGCGGCTCCGTCGCTCGATTTGTAGTGATGGGCTGCGACCCGCCAGCCGCGCGAGGCGAAATCGCGGGCGATCGCCTGGCCCAGACGGCGGCCTGCGCCGGTGACGAGCACTGTGCCGGGGGAGATATCAGAGGTCATTAGGGTCGGGACTTTCGGCAAAAGGCGAAAACGAGAGTCGATTCGCTCAGAATCGGGTGGCGAAAGGACTGGAATCGACTCTAAGAAGCCGCTCGGGACGCGACAAGGCGGCCTGATGGCGCCTTCGCGACCGGTTTGAAGAGGAGGGCGTAACCGCTTGCAGAGTGCTAGCCTTCTACTTCCGCTACATGCGTAAGCATTTGCCCCATTAATAGGCAGCTATTTGAGGCGAATTGTCGGGTCGCGGGTAACCAAAAGCCTAAACCGTGTTCAACTGCAGGATAATCATTGCAAGATAGTCACACTCCCTGGTTTCTTTCGCAAAACCAATGCTTTTCCGTTGCCGGTCCGAGGCCGTTCAGTATTGTAACCGAGACACAGGGAGCGCGGGGCTGATTGCCGGCCTGCTCTCCGTCAAGAATGGTAATGCAGGGACTTAAGAACAGGAGAACTGATATGGCTCGGCGCAGCTATGCAGGGATTATCACTTCAGGCCTCGCTGCCGCAGGTGCGGTGGCTTTCGCCACGTCCGCTTCGGCAGGTGGTATTTATGAGCCGATGCCGGTCGTTGAGGCCGCTTCGCCCAGCCACGAGCTGGAGCTTTCCGCCAACACGGCGCTGACCACGGACTACGTCTTCCGTGGCCTCACGCAGACTCAAGAGAATCCGGCCATCTCCGGCGGCTTCGACGCGAGCTACAACATCTTCTACGCGGGTGTTTGGGCCTCCAACGTCGACTTCGGTGGCGATGACAACATCGAGATCGACTACTACGCCGGTGTTGCACCGACGTTCATGGGCGTCGACTTCGACTTCGGTGTTCTGGCCTATACCTATCCTGGCGGTGAGACCGACACGATCTGGGAAGGCGCCATCGGCATGAGCAAGAGCTTCTTCGACGACAAGCTCGCTCTTGGATGGACGAACTACATCGAGATCGAGAATGGCGATTACTGGGTGCCTGAGCTCTCGGCCGCCTACACCTTCGACAAGGTGTCCATCTTCACCCCGACCCTGGGTGGTACGATCGGCTTCGTCGACAACGACGGTCCCGGCGACTACACCTACTGGAACGTGGGCCTGAGCCTTGGCTTCTACAAAGAAGACATGTTCACCCTCGACCTGCGCTACTGGGATACCGACTACAGCGCTTCGGGTTGCCAGGCTCTGATGGGCGGTTCCGGCGCCGACTACTGCGACGAGCGGATCGTCGGTACGCTTTCGGCCTCCTTCTAAGACAGCCGAAACCGGACTTATCCAAGTTTAGGGGCGCTCTCCGAAGCGCCCCTTTTCTTTTGCGCGGTCGCCTTCGGGCGCGCGCTTCTCTTGCTCGGCTCGCGTCCGCAAACGGACATTACGGCTTCCGGGTCCGAGCCGGCGGTATTCGGTTTTCCTGAGGGTCAATTCGCGGCATAGAGGGGCGATGACCGACCAGCACGAACCGACAACGTCTCAGCCGCGCGCGCCCAGTGAGCGTGAGATCGAGGCGGCCCACGCGATCTACACGCCGCGAAATCTGAAGCTCTACGATTTCGTCGTGCACGGGTTCTCCAACCGCTTCGCGTGGCGTTGTCCGACGCGGGCGTTGGATGCCCATTACGAGACGAACCTCTCCTCCAACCATCTCGAGGCCGCCGTCGGTACGGGCTTCTTCCTGGAGCGGGCGAAGCGGCCGGGGTTCGATCGGCTGACCCTGCTGGATATCAACGGGTCCTGCCTGGAGGAGGCTGAGCGCCGTCTGGCGGGCTATGGGCCGGATCTCCTGCAGGCGAGCCTGTTCGATCCGGTGCCCGTGAGTCAGCCTTACGACAGTGTGGGGCTGACCTATGTGCTTCATTGCCTGCCGGGCGCCATGACGGAGAAGCTCGCCGTCATCGACAATCTCAAGCCGGCCATGCATGGGGAGACGGTGCTCTTCGGAGCCACGATCCTGGGCCAGGCGATCAAGCCGAACCTGGCGGCGAAAGCCTTGCTGTCCACCTATAACCGCAAGGGCGTCTTCCATAACCGCGAGGACGATTTCGCCTCTCTTGCTCAAGGGCTGCGGGACCGCTTCGACCAGGTCAGGGTCTGGCAGGAGGGCTGCGTGGCGCTGTTCAGAGCGCAAGGCTTGGGGGCAGGGGAATAGGCTTCCTACGCCCCAAGTGTGCCGCTTTGAAATCTTCGCTAACCCGTTCTTAACGCTAAGAAAAGATGACCCCTCCGGTCCTTAACCTTCCGTAAGGGATGACCATTACGCTCGCGCGTATCGGATGAATTAGGGCCCGGCTGGCGCTGGGGCAAGCGCCGGGGCACCTGTCTGAGGGAGTTTTACCATGGGTATGGGATGGAACAGAGCTGCCTGCGCGGCGGCCGTTTTTGCAGTTTTCGCATCCGCCGCTGCCACACAGGCGAACGCCCAGGTCTACGGCGACCCCTACGGGGGGTCGATGTACGATTCGGGCCCGAGCTATGGCGGCGCGATGTTCCAAGGCTGGTGGATGGGGGCGACGGTCGGTGGCCGCAGCCTCGACACGTCCACGACGGCCACGGACGACTTTTCGGGCAGCGATTTCACCGGCGGCATTACCGGCGGCTACAACATCCAGAACGGTCAGATCGTCTACGGCGCGGAAGCGGATCTATTGCTCGGAGACGTCTCGGCGAGCAAGTCTATCGGCGGCGGCCTCTATACCGCCCGCTCAAGCATCGGCTCGACGGGCGACTTCAAGCTGAAGGCGGGCGTCACGGTGATTCCGCAGCTGCTGATCTTCGGTACGGCCGGTATCTCCGTTGCCGACACCGATGTGAAGATCAAAGGTCCGGTCACCAAGAGCGATAGCGGCGCCGATTTCGGCTGGAATATCGGCGGCGGCGCGGAGGTCGCGCTGACCCAGGATTGGAGCTTCCGCTTCGATTACCAGTACACCGACTTCGGTTCGGAGACGATTTCCTATCCGGGCGGCGACGTGAAGTTCGACAACAGCACGAACACCTATCGCGGCTCGATCTCGTACCACTTCTAAGAGACTTCTGAGGATCTTGCCGGCCAGGAGGCCGCCGTATCGGGCGGCTATCCTGGATCGGCGGGTACGTCGATCTGCGATAGCGGGCAGAGGTGGTGCTGATCCTGGTTGGCACCGCATTCCCGCGGGCTCAGATCCTTGTTGAAGCAGATCTGCACCTCGTAGAAATCGCCGGACCGGCACACCACGGACATCATAGGCGCGGTCAGCCAATCGTTGGCTTTCATGAAGGCCGCCTCGATTTGCCGGGGCGAGGACATGATGTCGGCCTGCGGATCCTTCAGGGCCTTGGGGATCGTCACCTTTTCGTAGAGGGTCTTGGCGGCGTCGAAGAAGGCTTCCGGCCCGAGGCCCGAGCAGGTGCCGTGGACCCGGTATTCGTGGATGATCAGCCCCTGGCTCGGCATGATGGGCTCCATCTCATTCAGCACCGAGCGCGGGATCCAGGGGCGCTCGCCCTCATAGCAATCCGACGGCCAGCCTTTCTTATGCTGCGGCCAGAGCCCGTGCAGGATGAAGGTGTTGGATAGATCGCCGTCGCAATGCTGGTAGCCGCGGCGGTCGCCTTCATGCTCGCAGAAGGTCGGCGCCCAGCTCAGGATCAACGCATAATACTCGAAGTCGCCAGGCGTGCCGCGATGGTGATGACGCTCGGCCTGCGCGGCCTGGGACAGCACGGCGAAGCCCGCCGATAGAGCGATGGCGAGAAGGCTGGCGGAAATCGTCTTACGCATCGTTGGCCGGCTTGTTGTCTTCGGTTTTCTCGTTTGGGCTGTTGGCGAACGCGCTCAGGATCCGCGCCCAGCTTCGCGTGCCCTTCACGAAGCTCTTCAGATTGTACTTCTCGTTCGGTGCGTGGATGCGGTCGTCGGGTAGGGCGAAGCCGATGAGCAGCGCGTCCATGCCGAGCGCATTGCGGAAAGATTCCACGATCGGAATGGAGGCGCCGCAGCCGAGGCGTACGGGCGGTACGTCCCATTCGTCCTGAAGCGCTTGGGCGGCGGCTTGGAATTCCGGGCTCGCCATGTCGAACCCGACAGCCGATGCGCCGCCTTCGCCGGTGAAGTGAGCCCGGGCATCGCGGGGCAGGCGCTGATCGATGAACTGGTGAAAGCCGGTGATGACCTGCTGCGGGTCCTGACCGGGCACGAGGCGAAAGGAGATCTTCGCCGTGGCCTGGCTGGGGATCACGGTCTTGGTGCCGACGCCTGTGTAGCCGCCATAGATGCCGTTGATCTCGACGGTGGGGCGCGCCCAGAGCTGCTCCAGCAGACTGTAGCGATCCTCGCCGGCCGCTTCCACGAGACCGATCTCGGCGAGAAAGCCCGCCTCGTCGAAGCCGAGAGAATTCCACTCGTCGCGTTGCTCCTGGGAGGGCTCGCTGACGCCGTCATAGAAGCCGGGAATGGTGATGCGGCCGTCGGGTCCGTGCAGTTCGCCGAGCATGGCGCACAGCACCTCGATGGGGTTGCGGACCGGGCCGCCATAGAGACCGGAGTGAAGATCGCGGGCCGGACCAGTGATGGTCACTTCGGAAAAGGCAAGGCCGCGGAGAAAGGCGGTGATGGCCGGCGTGTTGCCGTCCCACTGATTGGTGTCGCAGACGAGCGCGATATCGGCCTTCAGCTCGTCGCCGGTCTCGGCGAGGAACGGTAGGAGGGACGGGCTTGCCGATTCCTCCTCGCCTTCGAGAAGCACGGTGACCGCGACGGGCAGGCTGCCGGAGGTCTCGATATAGGCGCGGCAGGCCTCGATGAAGGTCATGACCTGACCCTTGTCGTCGGAGGCGCCGCGGGCGGTGATCACCTCGCCATAGGTCGGGTGCTCGGCGATGCGCGGCTCGAAGGGCGGCGTGTCCCACTCTTCAAGCGGATCGGCCGGCTGCACGTCGTAATGGCCGTAGAATAGAACATGGGGCTTAGCCTCACCGTCCTCGGGCCGCCAGTGGGCGACAACCATCGGCTTGCCTTCGGTGGGCCGGACGGAGGATTCGAAGCCGAGCTCGCGCAGCTGGCCGGCGCACCATTCGGCGGCCTCCAGGCAGTGGTGATGGTAGGCCGGGTCCGTCGAGATGCTTTCGATTTTCAGAAACTCGAACAGCCTGTCGCGCGCGGCCTGCTCGGTGTCGGAGAGGCGGCGAAGCGCGCTCTGCAGGTCGTTGTCGTGGGATGCGGGGGAGTCTTGCTGGTCGGATGACGTGGTCACGGCGGCTCCGATGGAAACAGAAAAAGAGCGGGCGCGCCAGGAGCCCTGGCGCGCTTAAAAGCCTCGCGCGTCAAAAGGACGGCGCCCCTAGGGGCGCCGGCCATGGCAATGAAGGCGAGGTTATTCGCCGAGCTGAACGTTGATCGCCTGAGGGCCCTTGCCCCGGCGATCGGGTTCGGTCTCGAAGGTCACCCGAGCCCCTTCGTCCAAAGCCGGCAGGCCGGAGCGCTGCAGGGCGGAGATGTGTAGGAACACATCCTTTCCGCCGTCGTCCGGCGTGATGAATCCGAAGCCACGTGAGTGATTGAAAAACTTTACGGTCCCGTTCTGGCGCATTGGGACGCTCCTTTTCCCTTCCACATCGCCTGCCATGAGGCGACTCACATCACATCAGGCATGTCTGGAAACGGAAAAGACCTCGCTGCGCCGCTCTACCCGAGCCGCTCTTCGTGTCGATCCGGGTTCGCATCCAGCCCGAAAAGCCCGAAGAGTGTATGAGTGGCTTTGCGGAAAGCGCAAGCCTCATGATGCGTCAACTCGATGACGGCAACGCCTGTGAAACAAGCGCAAGGTGCGCGTGCAGGCCGCCGCAGAGTCAGGCGAGAGCGCCGGTCTAGCGCCGTGCTTCATTGCAGATCGTGACGGAGCTCGTGCAGCGCACCAGCGCCTTGTCTGTCTCGCAGACCGTGGAGATGAAGGCGGCATCGGGGACGGCGCCGAGCTCTCCGGCGCGGACGAGGGCAAGCGCCTCGTTGAGCTTCTCTTCGGCGCGCTGCTCCACCCGCTTTGCAGAAAAGCCGCGAGCGGATTCGCTCTCAACGGTGCAGATCCGCGACGGTGCGGCGGGCGCCGCGTGCAGCTGATCGATCCCCATGACGACGAAGGCGCCGAGGATCAGCAGGATGATGATGAACCCGCGCGGGGTTATCCGCCGGAGGGGGGAGATCGGCATTCGCGAACCTCATGCAATGCTTCGATGTTGGAGAACAGCGTTCACGACGGAATGCAAAAGACGCGCGACTGTTCCCGGTAGCAGGGTCGCGTCTTTAGAAAACTCTCGTTTCGGAGTCTTGACGGTTCGCGCAAAAGAAAAGGCGCCGGCCGCAGCCGACGCCTTCACGCCATTCTTTGTGACGTTTTGCTTTCGCTAGTTACGGGCGACGCTACGACGGTCGGCCTTCTCGTCCTTCTTTCCGCCGAACAGGCCGCCGGCGAAGATGCCGTACTGCTTCTTGTCGGAGGCTTCGGTAACGGTGCCGCCGCGCTTCGTGCTCTTGGAGGTCGACTTGAAGGCCTCCTTGGTGCGGTGGCCGGACTTGGCGACCTGGGCCATGTGACCGCGGACAACGCGCTTCGACTCAGACTTGGAAGAGGCCTGGGAGACGGCCCGACCGGAGGTGCTGATCCGGACCTGTGCGGTGCCGGAGCCGATCATGCCGAGATTGGCGGCAGCGGCCTTGGAAACGTCGATCACGCGGCCATGAACGAAGGGGCCGCGATCGTTGATGCGAACGACCACGGAACGGCCGTTGCTGAGATTCTCGACCCGCACCTTGGTGCCGAAAGGCAGCGACCGGTGTGCGGCAGTCATCGCATTGGGATTCATCATCTCGCCGCTCGCGGTGCGCGAGTGGAGAGCATACCAGGAGGCGTGGCCGACTTGGTCGGCGTGAGCCAAGGCGAGAGGCGCAGCGATGACGGCCCCTGCAAGCCCGATAAGAGACAGGAAGGCGCGCATATTCAACATGCGTGGAGCTCCTTTAGATGTCGGGATTTATTGACGAAAAACTATTGAACCCGTTGTGCACTCATGTGCGAACGAGCCCGTAACCTAAGGAAAAACAAGGCAGAAAGGCGACTGCCTAGAGGTCACACAAGGGCCATTTATTGATTGGGGAACCTTGTTGTCGAGGCAGGCGTTTGGGCGCGCCGCCTTGATTGGGCAGGGCGGCAGGAGGAGGCCTCGCAGGCCAGTCCGGAGGGTTATTCAGGCGAATTAGTGCAGGGGCGTCAATAGGTTAGAAACCATGACGGCCGCGCCTAAGTCAGCGATAATTGCGCAGATTGTAGGCGCCGCAGGCCCCTTTGAGCCGGTTGTCGTTGCCAAACCTCTGACACAGACGGACCTTGGTGAGGGCATCATTGTGAACTTGGGCGTCCGTCACCTTCTCGCCGTAGGAGCGCGCAACGCGGGCGATCTCCTTCTCGCTGCAATACGGCGTGACGATCGGGCCGTTCTTGGTCTGCATGTAGATGCCCTGGCAGCGAATCTTGGCTTCTGCCGGAACAGCTTCGAGAGAGACAAATCCGGCCGCCAGGCCGAGCCCGAGACATGCACGTCCGGCCCACCGAATCGTGCTCTGGGAACGGTTCTTCCACTTTGTCATCGACGAGGTCTCCTTGTGGCAGGCTGGTGTCTTTAGCGCCGCAAGTTTGAGCACAAAAAACATAGATGAAATAATGTGCGAATGCATTTTTTTTGTTGGACATGGGCGCCCAATCCTTGCCCATATCGAACAATATCCTAACTTGTAGGATGACAGGCCCAAGACAGAAAAGCGGGCCAGGATGACAAAATGGCTAAGAAGAAGATGAAAGCGCAAGAAACGAGCCGGGAAACGTCCCCACCTTCCGCGAGTCTGAAGGAGCTTTCAGAAAGCGGTTACGGTGAGAAGTGCCGAGCTGGCAAGTCCTACGAATATGACACGTTGCGTGGGCGCAAGCGCGGCAAGGAGGCCGATACGGCCGATCGTATCTGGTTTGACGATCTGCCTCCGCACACCGACTAGGTATCCCGCGGCAGATCCAAGCTCTGCCAGACGTCACGGGCGGCGGAAAGTGCCGCGTTCTCCTGAGTAGACCATTGGAACCGGACTCCTGCTCTCGCAAGGGGCGATGGTTGCCGATTCCGGTGCCCCAACGGTCCGTGTGCCGACCCTCATAGCTCGCTCGCGACTTCGGGTGAGAGAGGGGCCTGTTGGCGCTTGACTGGCGCAGGGGCGCTGGCAAAGTGGCGCCCATGCGCGCACTTCCGAAAATCTCATTCAAAGGGTCGATCGCGGCGATGGCCGCCGTCGCTCTTTTCACGCTCGCCTCCGGCGGGGCCCATGCTGCCTGTCAAAGCCCCAGCCCGGCGCAGTTCCCGGCCTGGCTGCAGGACTTCAAGCAGGAGGCGTCGTCCCAAGGCATTTCCCGCCAGACCATCCAGGCAGCGCTGGCCGGCGTCCGCTATGATCCTTCCATCGTGGCGAAGGATCGCGCTCAGCATGTGTTCGCGCAGGATTTCCTGCAGTTCTCCAACCGCATGGTGGCGAATTACCGGCTCCAGCACGGCGCCAACAATCTGAAGAAATATTCCCAGACCTTCGACAGGATCGAACAGGAGTTCGGCGTCCCGGGGCCGGTCATCGTGGCTTTCTGGGGGCTGGAGACGGATTTCGGCGCCAATACGGGCAATGGGCCGACCATCCAGTCGCTCGCCACGCTCGCCTTCGATTGCCGCCGGTCGGCGGAATTCCGCGAGCAGCTCATGGATGCGTTGCGCATCATCGATCGCGGCGATCTCACTGTACGGCAGATGCGCGGGCCTTGGGCCGGCGAGCTGGGGCAGGTGCAGTTCCTGCCGAGCGTCTATGAGGAGTTCGGCGTCGATTACGACGGGGACGGGCGGCGCGATTTGATCAACAGCACGCCGGATTCCCTGGCCTCGGCCGGCAATTACATCCAGTCGCTCGGCTGGCGGCGCGGCGAGCCCTGGCTGGAAGAGGTGCGCGTGCCGGTGCAGATGCCGTGGGAGCTCGCCGACGTCCATATCAAGAAGCCGCGGGCGCTTTGGGCGCGGTTTGGCGTCACCAAGCGGGACGGCAGTGCGCTGCCCAACGACAATCTGCCGGCGGCGCTGGTTCTGCCCATGGGGCGGAACGGGCCGGCCTTCCTGGCCTATCCCAATTTCGACGTCTATCTGGAATGGAATCAGTCCCTGACCTATTCCCTGACGGCCGCGTATTTCGCCACGCGCCTGGCGGGCGCGCCGCCCCTGTCACGCGGGCGGGCGCCGGTCCAGTCGCTCAGCTTGGCGCAGACCAAGGAGCTGCAGACCCTGCTGGTGCAGCGGGGCTACGATGTGGGGAAGATCGACGGGATTATCGGAGAGAACACCCGCAAGGCGGTGACCGATGTGGAGCTGAAGCTCGGCCTGCCGGCCGACGGCTATCCGACGCCGGAATTGTTGGCGCGGCTGCGGCGCGGCGGCTAGGCCTTGCTTTCAAGGGCAGGGACCGCGCGTCCCTGCGCCCACTCTTCAATTACCAGCTAGACGGTCCGATCATCGGATTGCCGCCGAAGAACGCGCTGTTCGGCGGCTCGAACCGCATGCCCGGATAGACCCTGTTGTTCAGGATCATGGGCTCATCATAGATCTGGCGCTTAGCGCGGCGGGCCTGGCCGGGCGTGAGGTAGGTGATGCCGGCACCGCTTGAGGCTTGGCGTTCCTTGTTCCGGAACAGCCCGGCCGAGGCGGGCATCGCTGATGCGGCGATCACGGTTGCCGCCAAAGCGAAAGTCGTGGCTATGAACATCGGGTTGGTCATAAGAATCTCCCTGCCGTAATAGCGCCAGGTTAGAGCATTTTGTTCCCTGGCGCGTAACTCGTTTTGCACAAGTCTATTCGGGACAGTTGAAGATTCCGTTTCAGGAATAGCTGGCCTTCGCGCGACACTCTCGGGCGATCACCGTATGGAAATTTGCGAACGGGCTGGCGAGGACTATCTTCGTCCTGCCTACCACCAGGGCGGCACACCGAAATAGGGGTCGTAGAAGGGGCTCCCATACGGTCCGTAGCGCCATCCCGGATATGCGCGGTAACGCCAGTAGGCCCGGCGATCGAAGAACGGATCGTCGAAGCGGTCGCCATAGCGCTCGTCGAATTTCTCGCGGCGCTTTTCCTGCTCGGCAAACCTTTCCTGGCGCTGCTGGCGCTGGAGCTGCTTCTGGGCGCGCTTTTCAGCCTTACGCTCCTGGCGCAGGAGGCGCTCCTGCTGCTTGGACTGAGCTTTGTAGCCGCCTGCCGCGAGAGCAGGGGAAACCGTTGCGGTGCCCGCGAAGGCGATGCCGAGGGCAAGGGCGCCGGTCATCAAGAGTTTGGGTTTCATGATATCCATCCTCGGGGCGCGATCCGCGCTCCCGTGCGAGCCGGCAGGCTCGAACTTCCAGCTTTAGAGGAGATATGAGGGTTCGAATCCTGCCTACAAGCAGGGCGCAAGGGGAACGCCCTGTCGCGAGGGAGGTGTCAGGCGTCGTCGCGGTGGATTTTTTCGAGGAAACGGCCAACGCGGTCGATGTCGTGATACTCGACGAGGCGGGTCGGCCAGCCTTCCTCCAACTCCCAGAACATCCCCATGGTTGTCTCCAGGGTGTAACCGGTTTTGCGGTGCCAGTAACAGATGGGCACTTCCGCCGCGGCTCTATCCGCCGCAGCCAGGAGCCGTTGGGTATCGAACCGGACGATCTCGAACGCCTCTGCAATGAGGCTGAGCCGGTTCAGCGCTGGTTTCTTTCCCTCGATAAGCCCCGCCTGTGGCAGGACGCTTGTCGGCAGGCGGATATCGTGACCGAAATCGGTCGGCAGATAGCTCGCCAGGAGATCGAGATCCTGACGCCGCCACGCCTTAAAGATCTCGCCGAGCACAAACTTTGTCATGGTGCCGGGCATCAGCCACCCCCGAATCGTTTTCTCTCTCAAGGCGTAGCGAATGGTGCGGCGAATTGCGATGTGACGCACGGACTCTCCCGCCACCTGTGGAAAGTTGTGGGGGCGGCGTGTCCTCGCGTGGCCCTGGCGGCGCTCGATTTGCTACCGGCGCTTGCCCTTGGTGGCGCGGGTGCCCGGCATGCCGGCCTTGGAGGGGCGGCGCTTGGGCTTTTCGGCCAGGGGGATCTCCCGGTTATGGGGTCCCATCTCGTCGAGGCTCGGCTTATGAGGCCGGTTCAGGGCTGGCTGGCCGTTGCCGTCCCGCACGGCCTTCTCCAGCTGATCCTGGCGGGCGAGGGGATCGTTGGCGATAGCCAGCGACATATCCTTCAGGCGTTTCAGCTCGTCGCGCAGGCGGGCGGCCTCCTCGAATTCCAGGTCTGCGGCCGCGGCATGCATGCGTTTTTCGATATCGGCGATGGTCGATTCCAGATTGTGCCCTAAGGAGGCCTGGTCGTCCTCGGCGAAGCCGAGCCCCGCATCCACCATGACGTGGTCGCGCTCGTAAACGGACGAGAGAATGTCGCCGATATGCTTCTTCACGCTTTCCGGCGTGATGCCGTGCTCCTCGTTATAGGCTAGCTGCTTCTCGCGCCGCCGCTCGGTCTCGGCGATGGCGCGCTCCATGGAGCCGGTCATGCCGTCGGCATAGAGGATGACCTTGCCGTCGATGTTCCGAGCCGCGCGGCCGATGGTTTGGACCAGGGAGGTCTCGGAGCGGAGGAAGCCTTCCTTGTCCGCGTCGAGAATGCCGACCAGGGCGCATTCGGGGATGTCGAGGCCCTCGCGCAACAGGTTGATGCCCACCAGCACGTCGAAGGCGCCGAGGCGCAGATCGCGAATGATCTCGATGCGCTCCAGGGTCTCAACATCAGAGTGCATGTAGCGGACCTTGATGCCCTGCTCATGCATGTATTCGGTCAGGTCCTCGGCCATGCGCTTGGTCAGGGTGGTGACCAGCACGCGCTGGCCCCGGGCAATGACCTGGCGGGTCTCGTCGATGAGATCGTCCACCTGGGTGGAGGCGGGGCGGATCTCGACGGGCGGGTCGATCAACCCGGTGGGGCGGATGACCTGCTCCGTGAACACGCCGCCGGTCTGCTCCATCTCCCAAGAGCCGGGGGTGGCCGAGACATAGACGGTCTGGGGCCGCATGGCGTCCCACTCCTCGAAGCGCAGGGGCCGGTTGTCCATGCAGGACGGCAGGCGGAAACCGTATTCGGCCAGAGTCGATTTGCGCCGGTAGTCGCCCCGGAACATGCCGCCGATCTGGGGAATGGTGACGTGGCTCTCGTCGACGAAGACCAGGGCGTCGTCGGGCAGATATTCGAACAGGGTGGGCGGCGGCTCGCCCGGCGCGCGGCCGGTGAGATAGCGGGAATAGTTCTCAACGCCCGCGCAGGCGCCGGTCGCCTCGATCATCTCCAGATCGAAGGTGGTGCGCTGCTCCAGGCGCTGGGCTTCGAGCAGCCGGCCGGCGGCGTGGAGCTCGTCTAGCCGCAGCTTCAGCTCGTGCTTGATGCCCTTCACGGCCTGCTTGAGGGTCGGCTTCGGCGTGACGTAGTGGGAGTTCGCGTAGATCTTGACCATGGCGAACTGGTCGGTCTTGGCGCCGGTCAGGGGATCGAACTCGGTGATGGATTCGATCTCGTCGCCGAACAGGGAAATGCGCCAGGCGCTGTCGTCCAGATGGGCCGGCCAGAGCTCGATGGTGTCGCCGCGCACCCGGAAGGAACCGCGCACGAAGTTCACGTCGGAGCGCCGGTATTGCAGGCTCACCAGATCGGCCATGAGCTGGCGCTGCTCGATGCGCTCGCCCCGCTTCAGGCTCAGGGTCATGGCCGTGTAGGTCTCGACCGAGCCGATACCGTAGATGCAGGAGACGGAGGCAACGAGGATGACGTCGTCGCGCTCCAGTAGGGCGCGGGTGGCGGCGTGGCGCATGCGGTCGATCTGCTCGTTGATCGACGAATCCTTCTCGATATAGGTGTCGGTCCGCGGGACGTAAGCCTCTGGCTGGTAGTAGTCGTAATAGGAGACGAAATACTCGACCGCGTTGTCCGGGAAGAAGCTCTTGAACTCCCCGTAGAGCTGGGCGGCCAGGGTCTTGTTGGGCGCCAGGATAAGGGCGGGGCGCTGGGTCTCTTCGATCACCTTGGCCATGGTGAAGGTCTTGCCCGAGCCGGTGACGCCGAGCAGCACCTGGTCGCGCTCCGCCGCATTCACCTGGGAGACGAGTTCGGCGATGGCGGTGGGCTGGTCGCCCTTGGGCTCCATCTCCGATTTCAGGGTGATCGGCACGCCGCCTTCGGATTTCTCCGGCCGGGGCGGGCGATGGGGCATGAAGGTCGGCATGTTCACGCCGCCGGCCAGGGGATGGTCCTGCATCAACGGCTGGGGCGCCTCGGACATGCCGGTGCGGTTTTCGCCTGTCGGAAGGCCGGCCTCCTCGCCGGTGACGGCGCGGGGTTCGGCGCGGGAGCCGAAGGTTCTGGCTGTGCGGGGTGGCATGGGGCGAATATGAGGCCAGGCGGCCCGTTTGCCTAGAGGGTCTGCGGCGTTGCGCTTAAAGCCGCAGGTCTAGGAGCGATACGCTTCGGTGTCAGGCGTAGATCAGCACGATGAGGGCCATCCAGATGATCGCGAGAATCTGGATACCGAAGAGCGAGCCGCGGATGCGGACGACCTTCTCGGTCTGCTCGAAGGAGAGATGCAGGCTCGACTGGGCGATGCGGAAGACCAGCACGGTGATGGCGAGGGCGCTTATCACCGGTCCGGTGACGCCGGCGATAGCCGCGGTGATCGCGACCGCGGCATAGACCGGCAGATTTTCCACGCAGTTCAGATGCGCCCGCATGGCTCGCTGGTGATAAGACGGCCCTTCCGCCACGCCGCCGGGAAAGTCGGAGAACTTCTCCCCCTTCATGACGCGCCGGGCCCGGGCCGTCGCCACCCCCGCAAACAGCACGGCGATGGTCCAAAGCGCATAGAGGACGAGGACGTAAAGGGGCGTGGTCATGATCTCGATCTCTCCCGCCTACCGCTCGTCCAGCTCTTCTCTCACCTGGGCATAGCTCAGGACGGCGAAGAGGATGGTGCCGCCGGCGACGTTGCCGAGCAGGGTGGGGATGAAGAAGACGAAGACCACGCGGAGCAGGCTCTCGTGGCCGGTGAGGAACATGTAGAAGGCCTCGACCGAGCCGGCGATGACGTGGGTAAAGCCGCCGAGCGCGATGAGATAGGTGATGAGCGAGATCACGAAGATCTCGGTGCCTTCCGCGGAGGGCAGCATCCAGACCAGGGCTGCGATCAGCCAGCCTGAGACGATGCCTTTGACGAACATCTCGCCGACGGAGTTCTCCATCAGATGCTCGGAGATCTTCACGACGGCCTTCACGATGTCCGGCGTGAGGGCGCCAGAAAAGGCCAGGAACAGGGCGACGAGGAAGCAGCCTACCAGGTTGGCGGCGAGCACGATGCCCCAGAGGCGCAGGAGCACTCCGACCCACATGAGACGCCGGCGCGATATGACGGGCAGAACGGCGGTGAGGGTATTCTCGGTGAAGAGCTGCTGGCGGGACAGAATGACGATGAGGAAGCCTACCGCATAGCCCATATCGGCGATGATGTCGGCGCCGGGCCGGTCGCCCATGAAGGCTGCCAGCATGGCCTGGGAGAGGACCGAGAAGCCGATGGAGATACCGGCGGCGAGGCCGGACCACCATAGGGCCGTCCAGGAGCGGGCGAGTTCGCCTTCACCCTCGGTTCGGATGATCTCGTAGACAACCGCGGCGCGGAGCCGGCGGCGTTTCTGGACAGAACGCGCTTCTTCTCGGCTCAGCCCCTCCTGCTTGGTGGGGCCGTTGTCTTCTGCAGGTTTCGCCATTCTACCTCGCCGGAAATCTTCTTTTCGCCGGAAATCTTGCTGGAAACCCGGCTCCGATGGGCCCGGTCATAGCGCTGGCTAACGATTGAACGCGCTCATGGTTCACCGGGAAAGGGGGTGCGCCAGCGTGGCGCCCCGGTTAACCGGCGATCTTAGACGGATTCGGCGGGTAGACTGCAAGGCAAAGCGTAGCGCTCGCGTTAAGGCCCTCAAGATCAATGGGAGCTGTACTCCCGGGGAAACCGGCGAAAATCCCCAAAATCCATAGGAAAAGGAAGACTTCTCGGTGCATTTCGCTCTGATATTGCGGGAGATCGGTAACTTCTGGGCTATAATGGCGTTGTAGACTGCTGGGCGGGAAGGAAACGGAGCAGGAGACCATGGCCAAACCTCAGGCGGCCAAGCAAGGCGCTCGTTCGGGAGCCGGTTCCAAGGAAAAGAGCGCAGCGAAGGCTAAAACCACCAAGACCACGGCGGCGAAGAGCATGTCGGCCAAGACCAGCGCAGCTAAGACTAGCGGGGCCAAGACAACTGCGAAAAAGCCGGCACCGAAGACGGCGGCCGCGAAGCCGAGCGCGGCCAAGACGAGTGCAGCTAAGAAGACTGGGGCGAAGAAGGCCCCGGCGCAGGCGGCTTCGGCCAAAACCGCGAGCGCCAACAAGACTCCCGCCAAGAAGACTGCCGCAAAGAAGACCGCGGCGAAGAAGCCTGCGGCACGGAAGGCCGCTCCGGCAAAGAAGACCGCGGCGAAGACAGCATCCACACCGACCAAGAAGAGCGCCAAGGTGAGCGCGGCCAAGCCGGCCAAAAAGCCATCGGCCAAAAAATCCTCGGCCAAAAAATCCTCGGCGAAGACATCGTCAGCGAAGAAGCCTTCAACCAAGAGCGCGGCAGCCAAAGCACCGAGCAAGGCGACGAAGGCGCCGACCCAGACCCGGGCGGCCAAGCCGACGCCGAAGCGGAAGACGGGCTCCAGCGCGAGCCCCCGGCCGAAAACGCCGGAGACCAATCCTTCGAAGCCGGCCTTCTCGACCTTCGGCAGCAGCGGCGGGTATGACCGCGTGCAGACTGCTCCGATCACCCGCATCGTTGGGAAGTCGACGCCGGCGCCCGGATCTCTGTCGCCTGCGCGTCAGGATGGTGGCGAAGAAACCGGCGAGCTCCAGCGCGGTGCCGAGGGCGGGACCGCCTGGCGAAACGAATAGGGGCTAGTCGACGCCGTCGACGAGGCCGCCCAGGCCAAGCTGGCTCAAGGCTTCCAGCCAATGGTCGGCGACATGGGGATGGTCGAGGAGGTAGTCCGCGGTGGGGATCTCCTGGCGGTCCTTGGCCTGATCCACGAGATCGGACCATTCGGCCGGCTCGCCATCGCCACGCCCGAGCCATAGGAGAGCGACCAGCTCGGCCTGCTCCTGCTCGTTCAAACCCTGAATTTCTTCCACGATCTCCTCGCGCCGGAGATCTCCCTCATCATCCTGAAATTCATTTGGTGGGGTTTCGTCGTCGGTCGGGTTGGAGCCGACATCGGGCATCTCATTGGCCTCTTCGACCATGATGGCCCGGACCTTGACCGCGAGAGACTTCACATAATCGGGGTCGATGGAAATTTCGGTCATTCGGGATTTCCTGGATCTGCCTGCAAGCTCTGCCGAAGCGTCAATGACGCCTCCGTTTGGCCCTAGCAACGCAGAGGGTCCCGGCCCGTTCCAATCTCGCGTGAAGGTGGGCTGGCGCCGGTCAAACGCCGCGGAAGACGTTACCGGCGAGCAGCACGAAATAGGCGACCAGCAGGGTCTCGAAGCGGTATTCGGCGATGAAGGGAATATGGAACGGCGTGTAGGTCTCAAGCAGAACGAGGATGACCAGGATCAGCGAGATCAGGAAGATCGGATAGGTCGGTGGTGAAAGCCAGTAGCCGCGCGCCATGGAATGCCCCCATTTGTTTTGCCGGTTCGAGCCTAATGGGCTGAGTATGGGAAGGCGAGCCGATTGTCACGCCCGGTTCCGCATCTCCCCGCCGCAAGTTTCGAGCGGCACTTTCGGAAATCAATATGAAGGCTTGAATGATATGGCGCTTGCTTCCGCCCCCGCAGGTCTCTTCGCCTATCTCCTCCCGATCCTGCTGCTGTTCTGCTCGAACGTGTTCATGACCTTCGCATGGTATGGCCACCTGAAGTTCAAGGCCGTGCCGCTGGCGCTGGTCATTCTGGTGAGCTGGGGGATTGCGCTGGTGGAATATTGCTTCGCCGTGCCGGCCAACCGGCTGGGGAGCGCGGTCTATTCGCCCGCAGAGCTAAAGAGCATTCAGGAGGTGATCACGCTGATCGTCTTCGCGGGCTTTACGGCGTTCTACTTCCAGGAGCCGTTGAGCTGGATGCAGGTGATCGGATTCGCGCTGATCGCGGCAGGTGCGGCGTTTGTGTTCAACGGGTGACTGCTGGGCCCGCAAGAGAGCCCCGACCGGCATGACGCCGGCCGGAGCCCAAAAGATTACATCCCGGCCAGCAGGTTGCCGAGGGCCAGGATCACATAAGCGGCGATGGCCACCCAGAACGCATTTGCAGTGACGAATGGAATGGCGACGAAGAGACCAAGAACGGCCAGAATCGCCAAAATCAGAGAAATGAAGAATACGATTTGAGTCGGTGCACTAAGATGCATGTTGCCCTCCCTTAGTTGACGGTCGGAGGGTAATGGGTTTGTGTGAAAATACGAAGCGGTGATCTCGCGCCTAGGTTCAAGCCTGTGGGGATCATCAACCGCGGGGCAACGGGGGAGGCTAGTGTGCGGCCGGTATTACGACTGGTGCTGGGGGTGGTGGCGCTGTTCGCAATTCTTGCCGGCGTCGCGATAACATTGCCCGATCATGTGCATGTGGCGCGGACGATCGTCATCAACGCTCCGGAAGGGGCGGTTTTCTCGCATTTGAACGATCCTCGCAAAGTGGCCGTCTGGCTGCCCTGGCGGCAGCGGGACCCCGATATGCGATTCGACTATTCGGGTGCAGCGGGAGGCGAGGGCGCGCATTTGGAATGGTTTAGCGACGTGCCGTCTGTCGGCGCCGGCAGCATCGATATCACCGAAAGCGAGGCTCCTAGGAAGGTGGAGTACGACGTGGATTTCGGGGGGCTCGAAGGCACGAGCTACCTGCTCGTCTCGCCCTCCGGCTCGGGCAGCAAGGTGACCTGGGGCTTTGGCTACGATACGGGCACCAATCTCTTCAAACGCTGGAAAGGGCTGATGCTCGACCGGCTGGTGGGTACCGATTATCAGCTCGGCCTTTCGAAGCTGAAGAGTGTTGTGGAAAAAGAGCGGGCGCCGGAGGAATCGATGACGCCAGGCGCGGCCACACAGGCGGCTCCCGTCGAAGTCGCGCCCGCCCAGGCGACGCCTGCCGAGGCAGCGCCCGCTGCCCAGGACGTCCAAAAGCAATAAGGCTGGTTGGGCTGCGGGAGACTTTCTCCGAGGAGGCTTGCTCCCAGAGCTTCTAAAGCTTCTGCTCGCCCGGGGTGCGATGGCCGCTGTTGTTGGCCTGCACGGATTCGATCACCAACCGATATGCACCGGCCACGAGGTTGTTCAGGGCCGTGCAGTTCGCATCGATGGGTGCGGGCTGGCCCAGCTTCGTGCGATCGAGCGTGGCATCCTCGCCCTCATCGGCGGCGTCGCGGGCGGTCACCCGGTAGACATAGGACAGGCCATCGGGCGTCACGACGGTGATGCGGTCGCCCACCGCGACCTTCTCAGGCCGAAGAAGAGCATTCGGGTCGGGCTGGAGATGGGGATCCCGAGCCGGATCGAGAGAGGCCTGGCGCGGAAGGCTGCCGGTTTCGGCAGGTGTGTCCGACTCTTTGCCTAGCTTGCCGGAAAGCGCGGAAATGGCGACTTCGTCCGCGGCGGTCTCTTCAAGGATGGCGCTCATGCCCAGTCGGCGGACCGACGCTTCGCTCCGCTGACCGTCGGCCGGCTCGTCATCGAAATAGGAAATCTGGTCGAAGTCCGAAGTCTTCGACACGGGTGTGCGCCAATCGAGCGCATCGAAAGAACCAATCAACGCAAAACCAAAAAGAGCAGCGCAGCCGCCAGCGAGGCCAAGCCCCGTAACAGCCGTGCCGAATTTGAAGAGGCCCTGTGGGGATCGCATTAATTGCTCCTCATTTCTTCGTCGACATCCGCATCTTGCACGAAGGAAAGGGCGCGAAGATGGCGGCGCCAAAGCAGGCGTGTCGCCACACCGAGTGTGGAAAGAAGTATCACGAGGATCGCCAGCTGTCTTGGGAGATTGCCTTTCGGCGAGGCTGCGCCCTGGGCCGCTTTGGGCCTGGCGGGTTGCAGGGTCGGGACCTCGGCGGCGGTGAGCTCGCCATCGGAGAAGATGATGGGCTCGACCTTGACCGGGCGTGGATGGCTGGCCGGCACGATCTGCGGCTCCGATGCGGCAATCGAAACCGGGAAAACCACCGGTCCGGCGGTGAGTGCGGCAGCGGCTAGTGCGCAAGCTGGTAAGCGGTTTTTGAACATTTTGCTTGGCCCCCAAAGCTCAAGTCGGGCAAGAATCATCACAGCAATTGGGCGATGGGTGAGCAGGAATTTGACGCTCAGACGGCGGGGCATGACATCGCAAAAGAGGCTTGCGAAGTCCTAACCGAGATCGCTGCAAATCTCTGAAACACTTCAGCGATTTCGAATCGTCCTGGTCCTTCGCCGGTCCGGCAATCCCGCAGATGTGGGGGGGAACAAGCGGTGGCAGGCCGTCGTTAGGCTCCCGTGAAAACAGGCGCCCGGCGCCCCCCACTCAGACGCTTTCCGCCGGGCCCAATTAATTCAGGAGAGGAAGGACCCATGAAAACGCTCAAAGATCTATTCATGCATCAGCTTCGAGACGTCTATTACGCCGAGAAGCAGATTCTGAAGGCGCTGCCGGAGATGGCCAGCAAGGCCGATTCCGATCAGCTCCGGAAGGCTTTCGAGGATCATCTGGAGGAGACCAAGGGCCAGAAGGACCGGCTCGAGGAAGTCTTCAAGCTGCTGGATGCCAAGCCTGAGGGTGAGACCTGCCCGGCCATCGACGGCATCATTAAGGAGCACAAGGAAATCGCTTCGGAGATCGAGGATGCCGATGCGCTGGACGCGGCGATGATCGCCAACGCCCAGGCCGTGGAGCATTACGAGATCTCGCGCTACGGTACGCTGATCGCCTGGGCCGACCAGCTCGGTCTGCCGGCCGAGGTCGCCAGCCTCCTGAAGCAGACACTGGACCAGGAGTACAATGCCGACTCCAGCCTGAGCCAGCTGGCCGAGACCAAGCTGAACCAGCAGGCGGCGTAAAAACTCTGGCATTAGGCCAATATGCGACGGCGCGGACATGGCTTTGTCCGCGCCGTTGGTTTATCTAAAGCCCATCAACGTTCTTTAGAGACAAGCTGGCTATCCCTATCTGTCGATCTCCGCGATGCGGATCGCTCGTCCTCGTTCCGGGTGTACTTGTTCTGCGTGTTCTTGGCCGGCATCTCAGGACGCCGAACTCTTGTGGCTTTCAATAGGGGCCGGGCAGGGGATGAGCCTTGTCGGGCAAATTGGTCAAATGGAACTCCTCGCCGACGCTCTCGCACGGGTCAAACCTTCGCCAACCATGGCCATCACGGCCAAAGCGCGCGAACTCAAAGCGGCGGGCGAGGACGTTATCGGCCTCGGTGCCGGCGAGCCGGATTTCGATACGCCGGAGAATGTGAAGCGCGCCGCGATCGACGCCATCAACCGCGGCGAGACGAAATACACCGCCGTCGACGGCATTCCTGAATTGAAAAGGGCGGTGGCGGCGAAGTTCGAGCGCGACAACGGGCTGAGCTACGCAACCGACGAAATCACCGTGGCGTCGGGCGGCAAGCAGGTGCTCTACAACGCCTTGCTGGCGACCCTGAACGAGGGGGATGAGGTGATCATCCCGGCGCCCTATTGGGTGAGCTATCCGGATATCGTGATGCTGGCGGGCGCGACGCCGGTGATCGTGGAGACGAAGCTTGAAGACAAGTTCAAGCTGACGCCGGAAGAGCTGGAAAAGGCCATCACGCCGAAGACCCGGTGGATGATTTTTAACTCGCCTTCGAACCCGACGGGCGCGGCCTACACCAAGGACGAGATCAAGGCGCTGACCGACGTGCTGATGAAGCACCCGGATGTCTGGGTGCTGTCGGACGACATCTACGAGCATCTCGTCTACGACGATTTCGAATTCTTTACGCCGGCCCAGGTAGAGCCGAAGCTGAAAGAACGGACGCTGACCATGAACGGCGTCTCCAAGGCCTATTCCATGACGGGATGGCGCATCGGCTTCGGCGGCGGACCGAAAAAGCTCATCAAGGCCATGGCGACCTTGCAGTCCCAGTCGACCTCCAACCCTTGTTCGATCAGCCAGTGGGCCGCGGTGGAAGCTTTGAACGGGCCGCAGGATTTCCTGAAGGACTGGGTCGAATCCTTCCGGGACCGGCGGGACCTCGTAGTCTCCATGCTCAATCAATGCGATGGGCTGGAATGCCCCACGCCGGAGGGCGCCTTCTACGTCTATCCGTCTTGCGCGGAGACGATCGGCAAGACGACCGAAGGCGGCAAGCTTATCGAGACCGACGAGGATTTCGTGAGCGCGCTGCTGGGAGAGCAGGGGGTCGCCGTGGTGCATGGCGCGGCGTTCGGGCTGTCGCCCTTCTTCCGCATTTCATACGCTACGGGCAAAGACGATCTTGAAGAGGCTTGCCGCCGTATCCAGCGATTCTGCGCTAATCTCCGCTAACGCTCCGGCGCGGCGGCTGCCGCTGCCATAGGGCGCCGCGGATCTTTCGCTTTCACATTTTCGAAGAGAGGCTCGTTCAATGAAACTCACCACTCCCAACCAGATCGCCGGCAAGGTCATGGAGATCCGCAAAGGTGCGGTGACGGCCATCGTCTATGTGGAGATTGCTGGCGAGCTGAATGTCGAGACCAGCGTCACGGTGGCGTCGCTAGAGAAGCTCGGCCTCTATGAAGGCAAGGATGTCGTGCTGATCATCAATCCGGGCGACGTGATCATCGGCTGCGAATAGCGACGCTGCCGGTATCACTGATCGGGATCTCCCGATGGACCAGATCGCGCCCTCCGCCTCCAGCCAAGCTCAAAGCCTGACGCTGAGCGACGGGCGGCGGATGGGGTATGCCGAGTTCGGCGACGCGGACGGTCTTCCCGTCCTTGCCCTGCACGGCACGCCGGGTTCCCGGCTCACCTTCACCATCACCGATGACGAAGCGAAGGCCCGGGGTTTGCGCCTGATCGCGCCCGACCGGCCGGGCTATGGGCTGTCGGACTTCAAGAAATTTGCGAGCGTGATGGATTGGGTGCCCGATCTGCGGGCGCTCGCCGATGCGCTCGATCTGAAGGGATTTGCCGTGATGGGCGTGTCGGGCGGCGGGCCATATGCGGTGGCGGCCGCGGCGGGCATGCGGAAGCGGACGGCGTTCCTGGCGCTGGTCAGTCCGGTGGGGCCGGTCTACGCGATGGGGGATCGGCTCCGCTTGGGGGCTGCACACCGGCGCGTTTTCAGAGATCTGCCTTTCCGGCCTAAAATCTCCGCGGCCATCTTCTGGTCCATGCGCAGCATGGTCCGGCTTGCCCCGGGGCTCGCCTATCGCAGCTTGAAGAGAAGCGTGGGGCATGAGGATCGCCGTATTCTGGAGCAAGATGATGTACGGGAATGCCTAATTGCCGCGCATCACGAAGGCTTGCGGGCCGATGTGCGCGGGGCCGTTCAGGACGTGCGTTTCTTCGGAACGGATTGGGGCGTCGACTTTACCAACGTCATCGCGCCGGCGGTTCTCTGGCAAGGCATGGAAGACCGGAAGGTGCCCCCGGCGGCGGCGGAATATCTGGCCGATCTGCTGCCGAATTGCCGGCTGGATGTGATGCCGAGCGCCGGACATTACTGGGTGTTCGATCATATCGGTGAGGTGCTGGATGCCATCGAGGCATCGTTGAAAGCCGGTGCCGGGGTTGCGTATGACGGATCCGATGACGACCTTTGAGGGATGAGTGCTGCCGGATTCACCCATTGCGCCCTGCATGTTTGCGATCTTGATGAATCGATCGCGTTCTACGAGGATTATTGCGGGCTGAAATTTGTGCTCGAGCACGGGGACGGTCCTGGCCGAACGGTCTGGATGGCGAGCCCGGGCTCTGAGGACGATTTCGTGCTGGTGATGATGGGCGGCGGCGCGCGCCGGGAGCCCGACAGTAGCGACATGACCCATTACGGCTTTGCCGTCTCGGCCCGCGAGGATATCGATGCGATCGCGAAGCGGGCCGAACAGGAAGGCTGTCTCCACTGGGCGCCCAAGGAGTTCAAGCCGCCCACCGGCTATCTCTGCGCGGTGACGGACCCAACCGGTTACGTGATCGAGTTCAGCTACGGCCAGCCGCTGGGGCCGGGGGCCGAGGAGTAGGCGGACTCAGATATTTTTCTGCCGAGATGCCGGCTCTAATGAAGGCTGTCATTGCCCGGCTCGACCGGGCAATCCAGTAACCACCGCCTCCACGCTATGCGCTCAGATAGGGACTACTGGATCCCTGCTTTCGCAGGGATGACAGCTGAGTCTGGGGAGCCCAATGGAGCGGGCGGTGCTACTCCGCCGCCTCGCTCACATGCTCGATGCCGGCGAGATAGCGCTCCGCCTCCAGGGCGGCCATGCAGCCCATGCCGGCGGCAGTAACCGCTTGGCGGTAGGTCTCGTCGGTGACGTCGCCGGCGGCGAAGACGCCCGGGATGTTGGTCGCCGTGGAATCCGGCGCCGTTTCGATATAGCCGCTCGTGCGCATCTTCAGCTGGCCCTCGAAGAGTTCGGTGGCCGGCTTGTGGCCGATGGCGATGAAGACACCGTCGACGGGCTGAAGGATGGTCTCGTCGGTGATGACGTTCTTCAGGCGCACGCCGGTGACGCCGCGCGGATCCTCCTCGCCCAGCACTTCGTCGAGCACCGTGTCCCAAATGACATCGACATTCGGATGATCGAACAGACGCTGCTGGAGGATCTTCTCCGCGCGCAGCTCGCCCCGGCGATGGACCAGGATCACCTGCTTGGCGAAGTTGGTGAGGAACAGCGCTTCCTCGACGGCGGTGTTGCCGCCACCGACCACGATGACAGTCTTGTCGCGGTAGAAGAAGCCGTCGCAAGTGGCGCAAGCCGACACGCCGAAGCCCTTGAAATGACTTTCGGACGGCAGGCCGAGCCAACGGGCCTGGGCGCCAGTGGCGATGATCAGGGAATCGCAGGTGTATTCCTCACCGCCATCGCCTTTCAGGCGGAAGGGGCGCTGCTTCAGGTCCACCTCGGAGATGTGATCATTGATGATCTCCGTGCCGACATGCTTCGCCTGCTCCTCCATCTGCTCCATGAGCCAGGGGCCCTGGATGACATCGGCGAAGCCGGGATAGTTCTCGACATCGGTGGTGATGGTCATCTGGCCGCCGGGCTGGATGCCTTGGATCAGGAGCGGCTCCAGCAT
The DNA here is from genome assembly GCF_042676065.1 of Methyloligella solikamskensis. Classification (NCBI taxonomy): domain Bacteria; kingdom Pseudomonadati; phylum Pseudomonadota; class Alphaproteobacteria; order Hyphomicrobiales; family Hyphomicrobiaceae; genus Methyloligella; species Methyloligella solikamskensis. Next base: position 1,320,940 of record NZ_JBHTJO010000001.1, read on the forward strand.
GGCGCGGGAGGCGTAGATGGCGGCGGTATAGCCGGCGGGGCCGGACCCGATGATGATCACCTTGGCGTGGCGAGCGCTCATGGAATGCCTCTCGAATAACTCGCGTCTCAGGCGCTTGGGATTGGAGGCAACAGGTAATCGCCGAAGCCCTTGGGCGCAAGGGCCTGACGGGGTTGTCCTCAGCCTCCCGGGTTCACACGCCCAGAGCCTCGCGGACCCTGGCAGCGACCTTGTCGGTGTCGCGGACGGGCGGATAGCTCCACGTTTCCAGCGTCCCCTCGAAGATCCGGGTGATCCCATCTTCGCGCATCTTGAGGTGAAACCGGCCGAGGCGCTTCGACTTTCCCGGCAGGGCCTCGACATAGACCGGCTTTCCGGTGCCCGCGGCCTCGGTGACCATGTTGACGGAGTCCTCCGTGACGACGATGGCGTCGGCCGCGGCGAGGAAGGCGAGATAGGGGTTTTCGCCCTCGCCGTCATAGACGAAGGCCGGGACCTGATCGATCTCGTCCTTCAGCGCGGCGAAGGCATCCGGCGGTGTGCGGTAGGAGGGCGTCACGAGAAGAGAGCCGCCGAATTCCTTGGCGAGGCCCGACAGCTTGCGCCCCAAAGTCTGGCCTGTTTTGACGGGGAAGTCGAAGGCGTTGCTCTTGCCGCCGAGCAGCACGGCGATCCTCGGCTGGGGCAGGGAATCGAGCTTTTGGGCGAAGCGTTTGGCGGCGTCGGCGAGCTTTTCTTCCGTGACGGCGTGGAGGGAGCCATGGGTCGGAATGACGTTCTGGCCCGTCACCCCGTCATGCTCTGGGATGGCCACCAGATCGAAGAGGCGCAAGGGTAGCTTCGGATCGTGGATGTGGACGGCGAAAGTGGCGCCGGAGGCGCGCTTCACGGCAAGCGCTATTGGCGCGCTGCGCTTGCCCACCGAGATGACGAGGCGGGGCCAGGCGCCGCTCAAGGGCGGGTCCAGCTCCGCTTCGCGCAGGAGCAGCGGGGCAGGCAGAAAGCGCTGTAACGACGGCGGAAGGGGCAGGCGAACCTGGCGGAGCTCATGAAGGCGGTAGGGCAGGCCGACCGCTTCGGCGAGAGCCAGGCCCTGGGCGCGGGTCCCGGCGGCGCCGTCCGTGATCACCCATGTCGCGGCGGGTGCGCTGCCGGCGGGATCTTCGCTGAAATTTCCGGAATGGTTCATCGACGGCAGCTTTTCGTTTATTATCGTTTTGAGATCGATTATTTCGCCTCGCTGACCGGCATCCTAGCCTATTTGGCTTCTAGCCGGGCTTACGGGGTATTTCCAGGGAGTCGTCCCAAGCTTTCATGCGCGCTGCCCGCCTCGATCAGACCGATTGGCGGATCCTCCAGGTTCTTCAAGAAGACGGCCGGATCACCAATATCGAACTCGCCCGCAAGGTGGGCATTACAGCACCGCCATGCCTGCGCCGGGTCCGCGCGCTGGAGGAGGCGGGCATCATCGAGCGCTATATGGCGGTGCTCGATGGCAGCAAGCTCGGCTTCGACGTAACGGCGTTCGCCATGGTGAAGCTGCACAGCCAGGCGGAGGCCGACCTCATCGCCTTCGAAGAGCGCGCGCTGCAATCGCCCGTCGTGCAGGAGTGTTCGATGCTGTCGGGGGAGATCGATTTCCTGCTGCGCTGCGTGGCGCCGGACCTCACGAGCTTTCAGTCCTTCATCATCCACGACCTGACGGCCGCGCCCAATGTGGAGAGCGTGAAGACCTCCTTGGTGATCCGTACGGCGAAGGAAGCCACGGGGCTGCCCTTGCAGCTTGCTGCGAAAGAGGCGTGAGCCCGCGCTTCAGATTCCGACATTGGAATAGACGGCGAGATTGCGGAACGATTCCGCGCTCGAGGCGGCAAGGTCCGGGCCGATGGGCTTCGGCCCGTTCATGGCGCGGATGGCGCCGTCCTTGCTGCCCGAAATCATGTTGTCGGTGATAAGCGCGAAGCCGGCCTCGCCGTCGGCCGAGACGCCGATGCCGATATGGCAGTTGCGGATGAGATTGCCGGTCGCGGCGATGTCGCGCAGATAGCTGTACCAGCCGAAGAAGAGGCCGTAGCCGGGGGACCGCTCCACGACATTCCCGGTGACGGAGCAATCGGCCTCGGCCGCGATGCCGATGCCGCCGGAGCCGGTGCCCTTACGGAAGAAGAGGTTGCGGACGAGGTTGCCCTGGACCACGGCGAGGTGGCCGCCCTTGTTGAAGTTGGTGACCGAGATGCCGGAAGAGGCGGTATCGATAACGTTGTTTGCGATCACCGCGCCGTCGAAGGCGAACTCCACGAAGATGGCGGTCTCCCCGAGGCGCGAGCAGGAATTGCCGAGGATCTGGCAGTTCTTGCCGGTGTTGTCGCGCACGGCGGAATAGGCACAGTCGGCGATTCTGTTGTTGCTGACGACCACAGCGCCGGCTCGGAAGATATTGATACCATTGCCGTATTGGCCGCTGCCGCCGCTCTTCGCCTCGATTCGCTGTATTCGGTTGGCGTGAATGAGAGTGCCATCGTCGCCGGGCTCCGACCGCCAGACCTGGATGCCGTTATCGCCGCAATCTCGGACGGTGTTGTGAGCGATCTCGAGTCCAACCGCATCGTTGGAGAAGAGGCCTGTCTTGGCGATCTTGCCGATTTCGCAGAAGGCGATGCGGCCGCCGCAAGCCTGGAGGGCGATGCCGTTCTCGGCGCTGTTGAAGACGCGGCAATTGGCGATTTCGAGATGACGGGTCTCTTTGGCCTCGAACAGGGCTGCGTCCTGGGGAAGCGGCTGGTCGTCGCCGTCGAGGATCAGCCCGTTGAGGCTCACCCCGTCGGCGCCGTTCGCTTTCAGGATGAAGTCGGCGCCCGAGAGCTTGAGCACGGTGCGGCCGGGCACACCCTGGATGGCGATGCCCGAGGGAAGGTCGAGACCGCCGACGGCATAGATGCCGGCGGGCAGGGTGAGCACGGTACCGCTGGAAGCGGCGTTCTGGATGGCGACCTGAAGGGTGGCGCTTTGGTCCAGCTCGCCGCCGGCAGGGACGATATCGAAGGTGCTCTGGGGTGCCGGTGCGTCGGAGGTATCCGCCGCAGTGGCGGCGCTTGCGCTCAAGGCAAGCCCGGCGCCGAAGCCTCCCAGCATCAGGTCGCGGCGATCAAGTGGCATGGTCCTGTCCTTCTAGGCGGCGTGGCTTGCGGGCACCGCATGGTGCGCGGCGAGACGGGGCCGATGGAGCACCTCGCGCAACAGCGTATCCGCGCCGCGTGCGATCTCAGCGTCGTCAAGATAACCGCCATCGCCTGAGGCGGGCGGAATATGAACGAACAGCACTAACGGCCTGTGGGCCTGCTTCGCCGCCCAATTGAGCGACAGATAGTAGAGGGTGTTGCAGAGATATCGGCCGGCGCTCAAGGACGGCAGAGCCGGAATGCCCGCCTGGCGCAGCTCGCGGGCGAGGTGGGTCGTCGAAAGCCGCGTGTCGAGACGCGGCGTGCCGACGGTCAGGATCGCAGGGCTGTGGGGCAGGGCGTCGGCGGCATCTTCCAGCCGGCTCGCCTGGTTATAGGCGGAGCGTTCGATGCGGAATCCGTTGGCGCCGCGGCAGAGGCCAAAATGGACCACGATGTCGGGCTGCACAGTGTCCAGGAGGGCCGGGGCCTGATGATGCACATGAGCCCACTCGGTGGGGAGAATGTGCTTGTGCAGGGCAAGCCCGGGGGTGTCGGCGAAGCCTTCCGCAAGCGTCTCGACGAGCGCAATGGAGGGGTTCTCCGGAGTCCCGGGGAACGGGCCGAAGCCTGTCAGCAGCAGAGATCGTTGTGCATCGGTTTCCGCCATGGGCGCAGAATAGGCCAAAGGCGAGGGGCGCGAGAAGCGGTTTTGGCGCGTCTCAGCTTTTGGGCTGATCGCTCTTCACCTCATCGCCCGCGCTGGCCAATTCGCTAAGCTGGGTGGCGGCGGAGACAGCGCTCATCTCGCCGGCGCGGACCTTGTCCTCCATCTCGCTCCATTGGCGGGCGGCTTTTCGACCGCCCTTGAAGGCGGCCAGCAGGCGCTGCTCGAATAGCTCGCGCATCCAGGTGACGGCCTGCTCGCCGCGCCGCTTGGCGAGTTCGCCCGTCTCTTTCAGCTTGGCGTGACGCTCCTGGATCTTCACCCAGAGCTTGTCGAGCCCCTTGTTCTCCTGGGCGGAGAGGGTGAGCACGGACGGCGACCAGCCGGGATTGCCGGCGGCCAGGATGTGCAGCCCGGCGCGGTATTCCTGGGCCGCCTTCTCGGCGTGCTCGACATTGGGGCCGTCGGCCTTGTTGACGGCTATGATGTCGGCGAGCTCCAGCAGGCCGCGCTTGATGCCCTGCAGCTCATCGCCCGCGCCGGGAATGGCAACGACGACGAAGACATCGACCATCTTGGAGACGGTGGTCTCGGACTGGCCGACGCCGACGGTCTCCACGATCACCACGTCGAAGCCGGCGGCTTCGGCCACGGCCATGGTCTCCCGGGTCGTCTTGGTGACGCCGCCGAGACTGCCGCCGGTCGGCGAAGGGCGGATATAGGCGTTCTCCTCGGACGCTAGCCGACCCATGCGGGTCTTGTCGCCGAGGATCGAGCCGCCGCTGCGTGTCGAGGTAGGGTCGACGGCGAGGACCGCGACCTTGTGGCCGGCCTCGATGAGGTTCACGCCGAACTGGTCGATGAGGGTGGATTTGCCGGCGCCCGGCACGCCGGAGATGCCGATGCGAAAGGCGCGGCCCGTCTTGGGCAGGAGCTTTTCGAGAAGCTCTTGGGAGCGGAGCTGGTCGTCGGGCTTCACGCTCTCGATCAGGGTGATGGCGCGGGCGAGGCCGACCCGGTCGCCGCTCGTCACCTTCTCGGCGAGCTCGTCGACGGTGGGGGCGGGCCTTTTCTTCTGAGCAGTCACGAATCCATCCCTGGCTGGCGCATGGCTACCCTACCGGCCAAACGGCGGACGGCAAGCGGTCGATGCGCCTTAGGCGATCTATTGAAGAGCCTCTATTCGGCGGCCTGCTGGGGCTCGGCCTCGCCGTCCTTCAGCTTGGCGACGAGGTCCATGGCCGCCTCGGCGATGGGGGTGCCGGGACCGAAGATGGCCTTGGCGCCCGCCTCGTAGAGCTCGTCGTAATCCTGAGGCGGGATGACGCCGCCGACGACGATCATGATGTCGTCGCGGCCGAGCTCTTCCAGGGCCTCGCGCAAGGCCGGCACCAGGGTCAGATGGCCAGCGGTCAGCGACGAGACACCGATGATGTGGACGTCGTTCTCCACCGCCTGACGGGCGGCCTCTTCCGGGGTCTGGAAGAGGGGGCCGATATCCACGTCAAAGCCCAGATCGGCAAAGGCGGATGCGATGACCTTCTGGCCGCGGTCATGGCCGTCCTGGCCCATCTTGGCGACGAGGATGCGAGGCCGGCGACCCTGCTCGGCCTCGAACTCGTCCATCAGCTCCGCAAGCTTTTCGGCGTTTCCATCCATGGTGCCAACTTCCGCCTTGTAGACGCCGGTCACGGCGGTGATCTCCGCGCGGTGACGGCCATAGACCTTCTCCAGTGCCTCGGAGATCTCGCCCACCGTCGCCATGGCGCGGGCGGCCTCGACGGCGCCTTCGAGAAGATTGCCCTTGCCAGTTTCGGCGTATTTCGTGAGCTGGTCGAGGGCCGATTGCACCTTCTCCTCGTCGCGCTCTGCGCGAAGCTTCTTGAGCTTTTCGAGCTGCTGCTCGCGGACCGACCGGTTGTCGATCTTGAGCAGACGAAGGTCCTCCTCGCGGGACGGTTTGTATTTGTTCACGCCGACGATGGTCTGGCGGCGGGAATCGATGCGGCCTTGGGTGGCGGTCGCGGCCTGTTCGATGCGGCGCTTCGGCAGCCCCGCCTCGATAGCCTTGGCCATGCCGCCCATCTCCTCGATCTCCTCGATATGGGCCATGGCCTTTGCGGCGAGATCGTGTGTCAGGCGCTCGACATAATAGCTGCCGCCCCAGGGATCGATCACGTCGATGGTGCCGGATTCCTGCTGCAGCATGAGCTGGGTATTGCGGGCGATGCGGGCGGAAAAGTCCGTCGGCAGGGCCAGGGCTTCGTCCAGGCCGTTGGTGTGGAGCGACTGGGTATGGCCTTGGGTGGCGGCCATGGCCTCGATGCAGGTGCGGATGACGTTGTTGTAGACGTCTTGCGCCGCCAGGCTCCAGCCAGAGGTCTGGCAGTGGGTGCGGAGCGCCAGGGACTTCTCGTTCTTCGGATTGAACTGGCTCATGAGCTTCGCCCAGAGAATGCGGCCTGCGCGCATCTTGGCGATCTCCATGAAGTAGTTCATGCCGATGGCCCAGAAGAAGGAGAGCCGCGGGGCGAACGCGTCGACGTCCAGCCCGGTTTCGATGCCCGTGCGGACATATTCGATGCCGTCGGCGAGGGTGTAGCCGAGCTCCAGGTCGGCCGTCGCGCCGGCCTCCTGCATGTGATAGCCGGAGATCGAGATGGAGTTAAATTTCGGCATGTTCTGGCTGGTATAGGCGAAGATGTCAGCCACGATGCGCATGCTCGGTCCGGGCGGGTAGATATAGGTGTTCCGGACCATGAACTCCTTCAGGATGTCGTTCTGGATGGTGCCCGAGAGTTTCTCGTGGGACACCCCTTGCTCCTCGCCCGCGACGATGAAGAGGGCGAGCACAGGCAGCACCGCGCCGTTCATGGTCATGGAGACGGAGACCTGATCCAGCGGGATGCGGTCGAACAGGACGCGCATGTCGTAGATGGAGTCGATAGCCACGCCCGCCATGCCGACATCGCCGGGCACGCGGGGGTGATCGGAATCATAGCCGCGATGGGTGGCGAGATCGAAGGCGACGGAGACGCCCTGCTGGCCGCCGGCGAGGTTGCGCCGGTAGAAGGCGTTGGATTCTTCGGCCGTCGAGTAGCCGGCATATTGGCGGACGGTCCAGGGGCGCTGGACATACATGGTCGGGTAGGGACCGCGTAAGTAAGGCTTGATGCCCGGATAGGTATGCAGGAAGTCGAGGCCTTCGCGCGCCTCATCCGTATAGACGGGGGCGACGTCGATGCCTTCCGGTGTGGTCCAGGCTTCTGTGGCTTGCGCGCTGGCTGCGTGGCCTGCGTCGGCAAACTCGATCTCGGTGAAATTCGGGATCCCGGTCATCTAATAATTACCTCTCAACCTGGCGAGCCGTTCCATCCTCTCGGCAACCATATCTTCGATAGCCATGGCTTCGGTGCGGCCCGGCCCTTCTCCCCACGCTCCTACTCCCCAGGCTGTGCAAGCCACATCAATCCATCGCTGGGGTGGCTCCAAGCGGCGCCAGAAAATCCAAAGAGCAAAAGCGATCGGAAGGATGACAATCAGAACGATGCCGCCACCTAGCAGATCTATTGAAAGCAGTGACGCGATGACAATGCCGCCAAATCCGAGAGCGAACAGATAGGTCATGATCCGCATGCGCTTTCCGGCACGATCCAGATTTGCATAGCGCCTCCGCAAGATTTGCAGCTCGCGCTCGATCTCCTCGATCTCTGCCTGTCGTTCCGTCTCGTACATCCGGCGACGCCTTCAGCTCCCCGTCTAGTCCTCCATGAGTTTCTGTTGCGCGTCCTGCAGCACCGACAAGGTATCACATCCGGCGAAGATGAAGTCGTCGACGCCGGCGGATTGCAGCTCCTCTCGGCCTTCCTTGGGCTTGCCGGCGAGATAGATAAAGCTCGGGCCGGCCTCCTTCAGGGCCTTCGCCGCTTCGACCGCTTTCTCCGCATAGACCTTGTCGGACGAGCAGAGGCAGATCAGCTTGAGACCGGAGTCCTTGAAGTCCTTCACGGTGTCTTCGATGGTGAAGGTCTGGGGTTCGCCGGTCTCGGTGGTGATGGGCTTCTCCGGCAGGATCGGGGCGATGCCGCCGGCGGAGAAGAAGGAGCGGGCGAAGGTGACGCGCGCCACGAAATCGGCGGGCTTGCCGATTGTGGCCAGGAAGATCGCCGGACGCTTGCCGGTCTTCTCTAGCGCTTCGTCGGACGCGTCGCGCAGGGCCTCATAGGGCTCCGCCAGACGATAGCGGGTGAGGGGCGCGATCTCCGGGGACTGGACCGGCTCGATCTCCCGTGCGGGGTCGACCTCCACCTTATCCTCGTCGAGATCGGGGAAATCGCTGGTGCCTATCATCGCCTCTTTGCGCTTGGCGACGTTCTTATCCCGCTCGGCGCGGGTCTCGGCGACATGCTTCTGGACGAGCCTGGCCTTGAGCGCCTCGTAAGCACCGCCCGCCTTCTCAATCTCCTGGAAGAGGACCCAAGCCGACCGACACAGATCGTCGGTGAAGGCTTCGAGCGCGCCGGAGCCGGCGGCCGGGTCGGCGACCTGATGGAGGTTCGATTCTTCCGTCAGGATGAGCTGGGTGTTCCGGGCCACGCGGCGGGCGTGCTCGCGGGGAATGCCCATGGCGGCCGTATAGGGCAGCACGGACATGGCGTTGGCGCCGCCGATGGCCGCACCGGCGCAGGCGATGGTGGCACGCACGATGTTTCCGTAAGGATCGGGGCGGGTCATCATGCGCCAGGCGGTCTCGGCGCTGACATGGGCCGGCTCCGGATCGAGACCGCAGGCCTCCTCGATACGGGCCCAAAGGCGTCGCAGGGCGCGGAACTTGGCGAGCGTCAGGAACTGGTTCTGATCCGCGGCAAGGCGGAAGGAGATCATCTTCCGCGCCTGGCCGAGATCGATGCCGGCGTCTTCGAGCGCGCGAAGATAGGCGACGGAAGTGGCTAGGACGAAGGCCAGCTCCTGGCCTTCGGAACCACCCGAAGCATGAACCGGGCGTCCGTCGGCGACGGCGAAGGGGCCCTTAAAGCCCTTCTCGGAGAGGGCCTTGATGCGCGCGGCAAAGTCGGGCGCCAGATCGGCCCAGGATTTGGAAAGCTTGCCGGTGGCGGCGAGCGCGCCCAGAGGATCGAGACCGAAGCGGATGACCGCATTGGCAGGGGAGACGCCGGACGCCTCAACGAGGCTGGCGAGAGCCTCGGCTGCGGCATCGGCATCTTCGCCGCAATCGAGCTCGACCTCGACGCCCTTGTCGAAGAGCACCTCTTTTAGGACGGTTTCGAGCTTGGACGGATCGAGCGCATAGCCGTAATCGCCTACCGCGCCTTTCAGGACGAGCTGGAGCCCCGGCGCGCCGTTGAACAGATCGTCCATGAGCTGTTTGTGGGCGGCCTCCGCATCGGGCAAATCGATGCGCTGCATAATGCCCCAAGGGGTGCGGGGCGCGCGCCCGGGGATCGGCTCCTTGCCTTCGGCCGGCTGATAGAGCGGCTCGATAAGGTTGCCGTCATAGGTGCGCGTCTTCAGCTTCTCGAAGGGCATGCCCTTCAGGAATTTTTCGACCAGCGCCAGCCATTCGGCCTCGGTGGTTTCCGGAAAATCGCCCGCTAAGCTCAAGTCAGCCATTGTCACCAGGATGTTACCTCAATCCGCGAGCGGACCTCCTAGCATGAAGGCGAAGCGGCAACAAAGCGGAGAAAACGACCGCTTTCCGCCTGTGCCATCTTTGCGGGGTGCGGGGGCGCGGCTAAACTCTGCCGCCGAAACGCTGGGAGGCTGGGGTGGCGAGCACGAAAAGCAAGCAGGACGACGCGGCAGTGGATCAGACGCTGCCGGAGGGCTCGGTCTATATCGGCCAGAGCGTGAAGCCGGAGTTCATCTATCTGAGGCTGGCGAACCGCCATGGGCTGATCACCGGCGCCACCGGTACCGGCAAGACGGTGACCCTGCAGGATCTAGCGGAAGGATTCTCGTCGGCAGGCGTGCCGGTCTTCTGCGCCGACGTTAAGGGCGACCTCTCGGGCATCGCCATGAAGGGCGAGCCGAAGAAGGGTTTCGAGAAGCGGGCGGAAGAGATCGGCTACGAGCTCGATTACGAGGCCTTCCCGGCGGTCTTCTGGGATCTTTTCGGCGAGCAGGGAATACCGATCCGCTCCACCATCACCGAACTCGGGCCGCTGCTCCTGTCGCGGCTGATGGACCTGAGCGACGCGCAGGAAGGCGTGCTCAACATCGCCTTCCGGATCGCCGACGACGAGGGGTTGCCGATCCTGAACCTGGAGGATCTGCGCGACCTCCTCGTCAATCTCGGCAATCGGGGCAGCGAAATCAAAACGAGCTACGGCAACGTGTCGAAAGCGTCCATCGGCGCCATCCAGCGGAGCTTGCTGGTGCTGGAGCAGCAGGGCGGAGAGAACTTCTTCGGCGAGCCGGCACTCAATATCGAAGACCTGATGCGCACGGCCAAGGACGGCCGCGGCTATGTGAATATTCTCGCCGCCGACAAGCTGATGCAGAGCCCGCGGCTCTACGGGACCTTCCTGCTGTTCCTTTTGTCTGAGCTGTTCGAGGAGCTGCCCGAGGTGGGCGATCCGGACAAGCCGAATCTCGTCTTCTTCTTCGACGAGGCGCATCTCCTGTTCGACGATGCGCCGAAGGCCCTGCTGGACAAGGTGGAGCAGGTGGTCCGGCTGATCCGGTCGAAGGGCGTGGGCGTCTATTTCGTGACCCAGAACCCGCTGGACGTTCCGGACACGGTTTCCAGTCAGCTCGGCAACCGCGTGCAGCATGCGCTGCGGGCTTACACGCCCCGGGAGCAGAAAGCGGTGAAGGCGGCGGCCTCGACCTTCCGACCCAACCCGGATTTCGACACGGAAGAAGCGATCACCCAGCTCGGCGTGGGCGAGGCACTGGTCTCGACCTTGGACGAGAAGGGCCAGCCCACCATGGTGGAGCGGACGCTGGTGCGGCCGCCGCGGTCACGGGTCGGTCCCGTCACCAAGAAGGAGCGGGCCGACATCATCGCCGACAGCCCGATGACGGCGAAATACAAGGAGACGGTCGACCGGCGGTCGGCGTCGGAGATCCTGGCCGAGCGCATGGAGGAACGCCCTTCCACCAAGGAAGAGGCGGCGCAGAACAGCAAGGGTCGCGGCAGCGAGGAGGCGAAAGCCGAGCCCGCGGAGAAGAAAGACGAAGAGCCGGGCGTCTTCATTAGCTGGGCGTATTGGCTGTTCGGTCTGGACCGGAAGGGCAAGCGGCTCACCGGCTGGCAGAAGACGGTGCGTGGCTTTGCCCGCGAGACGGTCGTGGATGCCGGCGAGGCGGTGGGACGGAGTATCGGCGGCACTTCGGGCGCGCAGGTCGGCCGGTCGGTGGCGCGCGGGCTGATGGGCAATCTGCTTCGCTGATTGCCGGCGTGCCATAGCGGCAGCTCTAGCGTTTTGCTCTGGATTGCCGGGGCAAGCCCGGCAATGACGAGTTTGGTTGAGATGCAAAAAGGGCGGCTCGATGAGCCGCCCTTCGGTAATGCATTTCGCGAAACGCTCGGTGCGCCTTACGCCTTCTCGAGCATCTCCTCGACATGCTCCCAGTTCACGAGATTGTCGAAGAAGGCCTCAAGGTATTTCGGACGCGCGTTGCGGTAGTCGATGTAATAGGAGTGCTCCCACACATCGACGCCGAGCAGCGGCCAAGCGCCGTGGACGAGCGGGTTCTCGCCGTTGGGCGTGCCCGAGATTTCCAGCTTGCCGTCCTTGACGGCGAGCCAGGCCCAGCCCGAACCGAACTGGCCTGCGCCGGCGGCGAGGAAGTCCTCACGGAACTTGTCGAAGCCGCCGAGATCGGAATCGATCATGCCCTGAAGCTTTCCCGGCACCTTGGTGCCGCCGCCATCCTTCTTCATCCACGGCCAGAAATGGGTGTGGTTGAAGTGCTGGCCGGCCTGATTGAAGAGCTTCTGATCCTTGCCGAAGCTCTCCTTCACGATCTGCTCCAGCTCCATATTCTCGTACGGAGTGCCTTTGATCAGCTCGTTCAGGGTGTCGACGTATTTCTGGTGATGCTTGTCGTGGTGATATTCGAGGGTCTCAGCCGACATATAGGGCTGAAGGGCGTCGTATGCGTATGGAAGATCAGGAAGTGTAAAAGACACGATTTTTTCTCCAGCAGCTAAATGATTGAGGGGGGAATCCCCGCTGTTAAAGGAGGGAAAAGCGTGGGCACGCTAAAGGTTCCAAGATAGGGGCACAAGCGACCGTTCCGAGCATGGGGAATGGCATCTTATTGGTGTCTTATGCGTTGAGTTCCTCCGCACTATTTCCGAGGGAAGCCATGCTCCAGAGCCTGCAAATGCAGCCATACAGCTACCGGATCGACCCGTCGGTGCCGTCTTTCCCCGACGACCGGCCAATTCTGGTCTTCGACGGGAAGTGCGTCCTTTGCTCGCGGTTCGCCCAGTTCGTCATACGGCACGATCCGAAGAAGCAGTTTCGCTTTCTGGCGGCCCAGACGGCGCTCGGCCAGGCGCTCTACCGGCATTTCGGCCTCGATACGCGCAACTACGAGAGCAACATCCTGCTGGATGGGGGCCGGGCCTATCTGAAATGGGGAAGCGCGGTGCGCGTAGGGTGGCGGCTCGGTTTCCCGTGGTCGGGATTGGCGATGATGGGCTGGCTGGTGCCGCCGGTCATCGGGGACCGCCTCTACGACCTGGTCGCGCAGAACCGCATCCGCCTCTTCGGCGGGCGCGAGCAATGCTACGTGCCGGGGCCTTCTGAGGAAGACCGCTTTATCGCCTGAGGAATAAGGGGTGGGGACGGAGCCCCTGAGCTCCGCCCCCGGTGCCGAGGAAGGTTGCTAACCATGCCAGTGCAGGGCTGACGATTGGAGAATGGCAAAACCCACCTGAACCCAGCATGAACCGAAGCTGCAGGGTTGGTTCAGGTCGGGAGAGGGTTGGTGCAGGGGCTACTTCACCAGGGCCTGGATCTCTTTGAACTCCGGAGAGCCTGCTTTGCCGACCCATTCGAACAGGGCCATCTCCGAGTTCACGACCGACACGTTGGCGTGGAGCATGCGGCCCATGGCGAGCTTGCGGCTCTCCTTCAGACGGGAGCCGATGGCATCCGCCGCGACGAAGGTCTCGAAGCCCTGGGCGGCGAGATCGAGGGCGGTCTGAAGCACGCAGACATGGGCCTCGATGCCGCCGACGACGACCTGGGGCCGGCCCTTGCGGCGGAGCTCCTCGAGACGGTCGCGGATCTCTTTGTTCTGGAAGCAGGAGAACTCGACCTTCTCCATGACGGTGGCGCTGTTGCCGAGGGTCTGGCGCAGAGGCTCGACAGTGGGCCCTAAGCCTTTCGGGTACTGCTCCGAGACCGTGATGGGGAGGTCCAGGGTCTGGGCTCCGCGCACCAGGCGTTCGCAGGCTTTCGTAATGTCGTCAGCGTCAGACATGGCCGGAAGCAGGCGCTCCTGCATGTCGACGATCAGAAGCTGCGATCTCTCCTTGTCCATCAGCATGGATGCGGTCCTCTCGTCTCAGTCTCTCGGGGCGGGCGGGGTGTCGGCCTTGCCGGCGACCAGCAGGGCGAAGGCGTAGGACAGGGCGACCTCTTTCAGCCGGTCGAAACGGCCTGAGGCACCACCATGGCCCGCCTCCATATTGGTGCGGAGCAGAAGCAGGTTGTCGTCGGTCTTGTGGTTGCGCAGGCGCGCGACCCATTTGGCCGGTTCCCAATAGGTGACGCGGGGATCGGCAAGGCCGGCCAGGGCCAGGATGTGAGGGTAGTCCTGGGCGCTCACATTGTCGTAGGGCGAATAGGCCGCGATGGCGCGGTAGGCCTCCGGATCCTTGATCGGGTTGCCCCATTCGAGCCATTCGGGCGGGGTGAGCGGCAGGGTCTCGTCGAGCATGGTGTTGAGCACATCGACGAAGGGCACCTCGGCGATGATGCCCAAGAAGAGATCCGGCGCCATGTTGGCGATGGCGCCCATGAGCATGCCGCCGGCGCTGCCGCCATGGGCGACGATGCGGCCGCGGGAGGTGAAGTTCTGCTCGGCGAGATATTCCCCGGCCGCGATGAAGTCGGTGAAGGTGTTCACCTTCTTCGCCCGCTTGCCCTCTTTGTACCAGCGATAGCCTTTGTCCTTGCCGCCGCGGATGTGGGCGACGGCGTAGACGAAGCCACGGTCGACCAAGCTGAGCGCGGTGATTGAGAAATGGGCCGGCATGGAGATGCCGTAGGCGCCGTAGCCGTAGAGAAGGAGCGGCGCGGTGCCGTCGATGGGCGTGTCCTTGTGGTGGAGGATGGAGACGGGGATCATCTCGCCGTCGGGCGCCGGCGCGAAGATGCGGCGGGCGACGTAGTTCTCCGGCTTGTGGCCGCTCGGAACTTCTTGCGATTTCCGCAAATGCCGCTCGCGGGTCTCCATGTCGTAATCGAACACCTGGGATGGGGTCGTCATGGAGGCGTAGGTGAAGCGGAGCGTATGAGTGTCGTATTCGTAGCCCGGCGCAATCCCAAGTCCATACGCCTCCTCGGGGAACTCGATGGCGTGCTCCTCACCGTCTGCGAAGCGCCGGATGACGATGCGCGGCAGGCCGTCCTCGCGCTCCAGGCGCACCAGGTGATCCTTGAAGGCGACGATGTCGAGGATCAGCCGGCCTGGCCGGTGGGGCTCGATCTCCTGCCAATGCTCCATGCCGGGATTTCCGATGGGCGCCTCGACGATGCGGTAATCCTCCGCGCCGCCGGAATTGGTGAGGATGATCAGGCGATCCTCGTGATGCTCGACGGAATAGTCGTGCTCGGGCTCGCGGCGCGCGACGAGACGCGGCTCGGGGGCAGCCTCGGTCATATCGAGCAGGTGCACTTCGGACGTCTCGTGGTCGTGGGTAGAGAGCGTGAGAAAACGGCGGCTCTGGGTCTGGCCGAGACCTAAAAAGAAGGCCGGGTCGTGTTGCTCGAAGATGACGGCATCCGCTTGGTCCTGACCGAGGACATGGCGGCGGATCTCTCGGGGGCGATGCTCCTCGTCGACCCAGACGTAATAGAGGGCGTTGCTGTCGGCGCCCCAGCTCATGCCGCCATTGCTGTCGGGAATCGTCTCGCCGACCTGGCCGCCGCTCTCCGCCTCGATGATCTTGATGTCGAAGAATTCGGACCCGCTGGTATCGGCGGCGTAGGCGATCAGGCTGTGATCGGGGCTGTGGTCGACCCCGCCGATATTGAAATAGGCGTGCTCAGCGGCTAGCGCATTGCCGTCGAGGAGAACGCGTTCCTCGCCGAGGGTCGCGTCCGGCTGGATGGGGCGCCGGCAGAACAGCGGATGCTGCCCGCCGGTGACGAAGCGGGTGTAATAGACATAACGGCCGTCGGGGGAGGGGACGGACGAATCGTCCTGCTTGATGCGCGCCTTCATCTCCTCGAACAGGGTCTTCTGGAGCGCCTCGGTCTCGGCGAGCACGGCCTCGGTGTATTTGTTCTCCGCCGTCAGATACGCCTCGATCTCCGGATCGAGCACGCTGGGGTCGCGCATCACCTGTTGCCAGTTGGGCGCGCGCAGCCAGGCGTATTCGTCTTGCAGCTTTTCGCCGTGGTATTCGGCCACGGTCAGGCGCTTGGCCGCCTCGGGCGGCAGCGGTCGCGAAGGGATATCCATTACAATTACTGTCGGTTATTTGGCTTCGTCGGCGGCCGGATCGAAGTCCAGGGCGCAGCCATTGATGCAATAGCGCAGGCCTTCCGGTCCAGGGCCGTCGGGGAAGACGTGGCCGAGATGGGCATCGCAATTGGCACAGCGCACCTCGATCCGGCGCATGCCGTGGGACAGGTCTTCGTGGGTGGTGACGTTTGCCTTCACCGCCGGATCGGTGAAGCTCGGCCAGCCGGTGCCCGATTCGAATTTGGCGTCGGAGCTGAACAGCGGCGCATCGCAGCAGACACAGCGATACATGCCGTCGCGCTTCTCCTGGTAATAGGGATGGCTAAAGGCCGGCTCGGTGCCTTGTTCCTGGGTGACGTGATAGGCCTCAGGGCTCAGCGTCTTGCGCCGGTCCGTCTCGGCGTTCTCGGTTTTTTTCTGCATGGCTCGACCTCAAGGATGATGTGGGAGGAAACATAGTCCCCAAGCGGCGTTAATTGGAGGGCGCGGCAACGTTTTTTCCTTGGCTTGCCGCGGCCTGCCAGACTTTAGGAAGAACTTCGGCTCATCGGAAAATGCAGCTCTGACGTCTAGGGCACTACGTTCGGGGAAAGTTTCCAGGGTAAAGATACTATGGGCACTGGTTGAACTGTGCTATACGCGCGCTGCCGGAGTGTTAGTTTTGAGTTTTTTGCAGGCTATAGTTGCAGAGTTATACTGTCGCTGCGCCTTAAAAACGGCATATTCTAGTATATGTAAGTCGTCATTCGTGAGTTGATTTGCGATTTTGGTAGTTCAACGATTTAGGAGCATGTTGTGGAAGCAAGGGGAGGTCAACAGCGGCCGATGGAAGATAATCTAGAGAAGACCGAGCTCGTCGAGCTGGCGGCAGAGATCGTGTCCGCCTACGTGAGCAACAACACGGTCGTGGCTGCGGAGCTGCCGAATGTCATCGGCAGCGTGTTCGATGCGCTGAATCAGGCTGCTTCCAACTCCACCCAGCCGCCTCGCGAGGAGCTGAAGCCGGCGGTTCCGGTGAAGAAGTCGGTGACGCCCGACTACATCATCTGCCTGGAGGACGGGAAGAAGTTCAAATCCCTCAAGCGGCACCTCCGGACCCATTACGATCTTTCGCCGGAAGAGTATCGCGAGAAGTGGGGCCTGCCTCACGACTATCCCATGGTCGCGCCGAACTACGCGGCGGCTCGCTCCGCGCTCGCCAAGCGCATGGGGCTGGGTCAGCGCCGGCGCTAGTCTACGCCTCTCGGGGTCCCGGTGAATCATCGCCGGGACTTCGCGCGCCTCGCACGGTCCTAGCGGCAAAGAGACGGCCGGGCCATCCTGCCTCCAGATTCAGTAGCCCAATTTAAGGCTGACACAAGCCGTTGTGATTCTTCGTAGAATCCCATCAATGGTCTTGAGAGTGTCGCCCGAACTGCAGATAGTCGAGGAGCCGGTCTGATTCGAGATCGGCGCGCTGCAGGGGGGCCGATTTTTTGAGTGAGACCGGATTCAGAGACCAGCTGCTCGTTTCGGGGCAGCGTGAGCTTTTCGACTATTGGAAGGCCCTCTCAGAATCAGGCCCGATCCCCAATCGAGTGGATTTCGATCCGCAGCGGATCCCGCGTCTCCTGCCGAATATCTGTCTCATCGACGTGAAGGATGGGCTGACCGAATCGCGCTTCCGGCTGGCCGGCACCGCTTTGCGCGGCATCTACGGTTCGGAGCTGACGGGACGCCGGGTGGAGACCGTGTTTCGCGGACGCCAGGCGGAGTATTGGCGGCGCGTCCACGGTGCGGTGATCGAGGAGGGCGCGGTGCAGAGCGGCGTGGTCAGGGGGCCTGTGAAGGGCCGCGGGCACATCGTAATGTACTGGCTTCGGCTGCCGCTTCGCCTGGAAGGTCCGGAGGTTCGCTTCATTCTCGGCTACGACTTCTCGGGCCGTGCGCCGGTCGAAAGCGCGGAGGATGCGGACGGGTTCGCGGATCTTCAGGGCGAGCTGCCGCTTCGGTATCGGTTTCCTCCGAAAGGCGCTTGCGCTTGAGGCCGGCCAATAGGATCGCTCGCTCGGCGCGATAGGCGCTCATCAGCGCAAGATGACGATTGAGATCGTAGCTCCAATGGGATGCGCGGGCGCGGCGGCGCTCGGTCCGCAAAGCGCGGGCGAGCTTGGCGACGATATGCTGAGTTCCCTCGATGGAGGCATCGGCGATCTCATGAGGCCAGAGCGGGACGAGGCCCGGCAGGTCGCGTTTCCGCGCATAGGCCTTGGCTCCGGCCCGGGCCATCCGGCGATAGATGTGGCGGTCGCGCCGGGCGTCATCCCGCTTCCACTTTCCTCCCTCACGTCCATCGCAGCCCATCTCAACCTCATCGTGAGGCCGGCATGATGGGGCGCTGACGCCGTGCGGGGATTTCTATCTTCACGTCCCTATGGAGGCGCCCGATCTGCGCTCCGTCTGCCTGAACTTATCCCCGCCCCGCTCCGCAATCATAGATTGCCATAGGAATTTATAGAGCATGTTATACTTTACGTACCCAGTGCGGGGCGGGTAGGATGAACTACCCTGCCGGATACAACCCAGAGTTTGAGGCTGCGGAGAGATGGCGGCCCGGCAGGCTATGGAGCTTGCTGGATATGCTGAGGTTTCACGCGGATAAGTTCGTCAACCTACTCAATCTCCTAAATTTGATTGAGAACTTGCTGACCGACCCGGAAAGCTTTTTCCAAACTGAGGGCAACACACAGCTCGCAGTGGAGAGGTTGACGGAGCTGGAGACGTTGTTGCAGGCGTTACGGTTGAACGTTTCACTAAAGAAGGCCCAGCAGCTCAAGATGCTTATGGCGGGCGGCAACGCCGAAATGGGGTTACTAGCCAAAAGCTACTGTGAGCAGCTTAGGGAGAGGATTGAGCACGAGCTGGACGGCAAGGCGCTTTACTTCGTCTCTAACAACGCGCGACTCCTCGACAGCGACGAGCCAGCGTTTGGGCAACGTGTAGACGAGTGTTTTCCCTCGGCGCGCTTTGATATCGAAGAGGCTGGCAAGTGCCTTGCTCTCTCACGCGGCACGGCGGCAGTTATGCATCTGATGCGAGCTGCGGAAGTGGGACTGGGATGCTTAGCGTCAGCCTTAAAGGTCGACGCCTCAAACGAGAACTGGAACTCGCTCCTAAACGACATCGAAAAAGAGATTAGATCTCGTACCGCAGCGACGCACGGGCAGGACTGGAAGGACCGTGAGGAGCCCTTCTTTACCGAGTCGGCTACACACTTTCGGCTTATGAAGAATGCCTGGCGTAACCACGCCGCTCATGCGCGGGTCAAATACACCACCGAGGAAGCCGGAGAAATTTATCAGTCGGTGAGGGCCTTCATGCGGCATCTGTCGAAGCGTCTTAGAGAGCCCTCTGAGGTTCCGCTCGATTATGGTGATTTAAGTCGGCTCGTAGCAGAGGCGATCAGGAACAACGAACAGGCCGAATAGGCCACGCTTGAACCCTAAATCGACTCGTGATCCTCTTCCCGCTTTGGTTGAAGGTGTAACGATGTCTTTCATAGATACCGTCGGCGACCCGGTTGATATCGCGTCGGCTACAAACGGCTCGGATTTCATCGCGCAAATTGTACTTGGCTATCTCGAAGACACCGGCAATACGATTTCGGTGCTCACGGCTCTGTCTCCTCTTCCAGGCGGGGATTACGAATACATCTTTGCTGTAGTCGAAGCTGATTGGGAGAGCGGGGAAGAGAGCCGATTTCTGGACGGTCTTGACACTTTGGACATCCTCCCAGAGAAGGCGGACCGAGAGCTTGCGCTTTCCATGATTATGACCGCCACTGACGTTCTCATTGAGAAAGCCCAAATAGGTAAGTTTTTTACCTATACGCCAGACGTCCCCGATAAATCATTTGTTAAGTACGAACTGATTTTCAGGGTCTTTAAGGAGTTTGGCTACACGGTAACTAAGGGCGAGGCCTATCTGGGGATTACCCTGTGGCAGGTCGAACGTGTCACATAGGATATGAGTTGTAGGTAGGTGATGGCCTACCTATAATAGGAAGGCCTATAGGAGTGTATTATGAATAGCGAACGGCAGAAAGAGCTTCTACGGAACGCGCTAACTCGCGCTGACCGGAAGATCGAGAAGTATCTAAAGGTGCCCGTTATTCGAGCTGTCGCACGCACGCCGGTTGCTGATACAAAGAAAAGCACGACGTTCACGCAACGAAAAGTTCGGGTTCCCTGCGACGCTGAATAGCTAACGCACACCTTTTTTCCGCACAATTACATCAAGCGCGCGCTCGAAGATCGTCCCACTGTCATCGGCCTCGACCTTTCGAGCGGTCTCTTTGAAGCGCTCGCTTTGCGGCTTGTCGGGCTTCTCGTCTTGCTTCTTTGGCTTCGACTTTGGTGAGGCCATACGGCTTCCCGCCTCTAACAAGTTGTTTGATAGGTGAGCCGCTTACCGACGACACCCTTAAGGGCACGTTCGGCCCGCTCTACGTCATCCACGCCAAGCGCGGTGCGCGCATTGTACCGGAAATCGAACTCCGCGAGATAGCGGTGCAAGTGCTTTTCCCGACAATGCTGGTAGGTGCCACGCATCCCACGCTTAAAGACCGAGAACACGTTTTCCACGGTGTTGCTGTGGACCGGGCCGCGCGCATATTCGCCAGCGGCGTGGCGCACGGTGTCGTGTCCGGCGAAGTTGTTTTTCAGATCGCCATAAAGGCGGCTTTCGTCGGTGTAGATCTGAGTTTCCCGGCTGATGTTCCGGTTCACCAGATCGTTGATGTTGATCTTGTTAGCGTGCGCGACGTGGAAGCTGCGGACGCTACCGCCACGCTCCACCAGAGCGACGATGGCCCGCTTGTTCGCTGGACCGCGTGAGCCACGCTTGTTGAAGGGCTCACCACTGGTGCGGGTGGTCCGCTTCACGTCCGGCGAACCGTAATAGGTTTCATCCGCTTCCACGATCTTTCCGCTGCCGCCCATGGGAGCCAAGTTACCGTCGCGCATTGCCTCACGGATGCGATGGCCCATGAACCAAGCGGTTTTCAGGGTCACGCCCAAGGTGCGGTGAAGCTGGTTCGAGCTGATGCCCTTCTTAGCAGATGACATCAGGAAGATGGCTTGCAGCCACAGATGCAGCGCAACGTGGCTGGACTCGAAGATGGTCCCAACCTTCACGGTGAAGGGCTTCCGGCACTGGTAACACTTGTAGGTGCCAATGCGGGTGCTCTTGCCCTTCATGGGGCTGATGCGGTCAACGCCACCGCAATGGGGGCACACCGGACCATTCGGCCAAACCCTCTTTTCCACGAAAGCGTAAGCCGCTTTCTCGTCGTGGAAGTGCTTATCCGAAAGAACTGATTTTGCCATTTCCCGTCTCCTTACCCTTCAAATATGGTCCTTCGGAGTGGGTACGTCAAGTATAATATTGTGAATTTATACCTAGTGAGGGTTGAGGAGGCTCTGTCTCCAAGACCGCCGGAGAGGGGTGCTAATGGCGATGGCGCAGTCGGTAGAGCGTGTATTTCAATCCCGATATCGGGCGGCGAGGATAACTTCTCGCGATCATGTGGTGCGGCGGGCCAGCGAGGCGGCGGTTGCGGCTGCGTTCGGGCTGGAGCCGGAAGAGCTGAAGGCGGCGACGCGGGGGCCGGCGCGGGCGGCCTTCGCCCGGCAGACGGCGATGTATCTGGCGCATGTCGGATGCGGACTTTCCCTGACCGAGGTTGGGCGCGTGTTCGGCCGGGACCGGACCACGGTGGCCCATGCCTGCGGTGTGGTGGAGGACAGCCGCGACGAGGCGGAGTTCGATTCCATGCTGACCCATCTTGAAGATGCGGTGGCCGCTCTGATTGCGGCCCTCGCGCCCGGGAGGGAGGCATGAGAGAGGCGGCCGACACTGCCTCGGCCCTCCGAAAGGAGACGGAAGCAGCGAAGCTGTTGCGCGCGCTTCTCGATGAGACGGCGCGCCTGGCGCAAGCAGAGGACGGCTTGCGACTTACGATGCCCGGCCGCGAACACAGCAAGAAGGCCGATCTCGGCACCGTGCGGTACTGCATCGCGCAGGACTGGCTTCGGCCGAAGGGTAAGACGTTGCTGCTGACCGATGCGGGGCGTGCCTGGCTCAAGCGGCTCGATGCGGGCGACGATGCCTATCGGCGGCAGCATCAGATCCGGCGAACGGTGGATGTCGAGATCGACGGCGTGCGCCGGCCCGCGCTGATCAATGACGCGGAGAGCCCGCTGGGCTGGTTGAAGAACCGGAGGGACCGAAACGGCCGGCCGCTGATTTCAGACGCCCAGTTCGAGGCGGGGGAACGGTTACGATCCGACTACACGTTCGGTCACCTCACGCCGCGAACCACGGCGAATTGGGGGGCGTTTGCGCCGAGCGCCGGCGGGCGTCGCGGACCGCCATCGGATGTGGCGGGCTTGCGGGACGAGGTGCTGGCGGCGAAGGCCCGGGTCGGCAAGGCGCTGGAGGCGGCCGGGCCGGAGCTCGCCGGCGTGCTGATCGATGTGTGCTGCGAGCTGAAAGGTCTGGAGGAGGCGGAGAAGGCCCATGGCTGGCCGCAACGGGCCGGCAAGGTGGTGCTGCAGATCGCCCTCACCCGGCTTGCCCGTCATTACGGGCTGATCTCGGAGGAGCGAAAAGGGGGAGGCCGCGTGCGCCATTGGGGCACTGAGGATTACCGGCCGAGCATCGAACGGTGGGTGGGCGAGGGGGAGTGAGTCTTCGGGCCGGCTAGTTGATCGCGGGCGAGCCTTCGAGCGCCTCGCTGGCATCGGCGCGAATGCGGCGCACCATTGCGGAGAGGCCGTTGGAACGCTGGGGCGTCAGATGCTCGGTGAGGTTCAGCCGGGTCAGCATCTCGTCGGCGTCGATCTTCAGGATCTCGTCGGCGGGCTTACCGGAATAGAGCGAGAAGAGAATCGCGATCAGCCCGCGCACGATGTGGGCGTCGCTGTCCCCGTGGAAGATCAGCCGCGGACGCTCGGTGCCGGCACCGTCAGGGTGCGTGGCGAGCCAGACTTGGCTGGCGCAGCCCTGTACCTTGTTCTCTTGGGTGCGCTCGTCCTCGGACAGGGGCTCCAGCTTGCGGCCCAGCTCGATGACATAGCGGTACCGGTCTTCCCAATCGTCGAGCAGCTCGAAATCGGCAAGGATGTCGTCGAAGGAGGCAGGCGCGCCCGTCTCGGCGGAAGTATCAGTCATGCAGCGAATATAAGAGGAATGGCGCGGCTGTGCGAGGCGGGGGGCGGAAAAGAATGGGGCGCACGCCAGAACCCGAGAAAAGGGCAAGAACCCGGGTTCGGCATACGCCCCTGGCAGACGGGGGCTGCCGATAAGTTCGTTGGACGTCTTATCCATGACGGCGCACGGGGCGCCGTCGCGGACGCGTCAGGTCTTAAGTGCCTTGCGGGGCGTGCCAGCCCGGGGCGAGGTCGGTCGGCTTCAGCGTGTTCTGAGACTTGCTGGTGACCTCTTCCTTCATGGCCGGCGCCATCACGTTTTTAGGCTCGGGCGTCATGAGGACGGCAGGCTCGCCGGACGCCTGGTAGACGGGCGGCACCTCGACCTCGTCGCTCGTGCGGTCATTGACGAAGTTCATGACCATGTTGGCGCCGAATTCGGCCTTGGCTACGAAGATCTCGAAATAGTTCTGGCCTTTGACGCAGACATCCGGATTGCGGGTGCAGAAGCCGCTGATGTCCTTTACGGCCGCCTGAGCGGTGCCCAAGACCTCGGTCTGCTGATCCCGATCCGTCGGCAGCAGCAGGATGACGATGATTATCCAGAACGCCATTCTGATGAGAAACATGATACTTGCCCTTTATCTCGACGGGCCGGTTCTCACGGCCCGCTTTCCCTCAGATAAGGCGACCATAGAACATGCGATCTAAGACGCCTTCACTTTGAGGGGGCGTTTTTGATTCGAATTTTATCTATCCGGTTTTCGACCTGTTCACGCCCATCTCTGGCGTTGGAAATCTCAGGCACACATGCGGATAGATCACCCCCGATTCGCGCACAGATAACGGGCCGGTGCCAAGAGGCGTTCCCGGCGCGGCGGGAATACCGTCGATCATGGTTAACAGAGTAAAACCACAGACGAAAAGACGCGGTTTTCCGGGGGTTTGGCAGCCTACCGGCGCTTTATGCTTCTTTAAGTGCGGGGCTCGATACTGCGGTTCTTGAATCGGGGAGGTAAGCGGCGGTCCGCTCCGAAATGAATGTAATGCGTAACAAGAGTCTGCGTGGCTTTGCTGCCTATTTTGCTTCGCTCGTCCACGAGACGGTGCGTGACGATCCACTGACAGCAGCCCGACATCAATCCTTCATCGCCCAGCGGATCCTTGGCGGTCTGCTCGCGCTTTGCGTGTTTCCTGTCTATCTGGTGCTGGCCGGCAAGCCGTCGCTGCTGGGCGCGCTGGTATTTCTCTGGTTCCTCTCGCCGCTTGCGCTCGCTTTCTTCGTGTCGCGGACCGGCAAGCTGCAGGCCGCTCATCTGATCTCGGCGGTGAACTTTGCCGGGCTGATCACCTTCTCGGCCTGGCTGACGGGCGGCATCTCTTCTTTCCTTCTTCCGTGGTTCGTGGTCGTGCCGATCGAGGCCGCGCTGGCGTCGAACCGGAAGGTTCTTCTCTGGTCGACGATTGCGAGCGTCGCGGGCGTTCTGGTGTTGGCTGCGGGCGGCATGCTCGGCGCGGTGCCGCCGGCCCATTCCTTCCCGCTGCCGGACTCGGTGCTGGGTATATTCGGTCTCGTGACGGCCGCTCTTTATGGGGCAGGGATCGCGCTTAGCGTTCAGCTCCTGCACGGCAGGTCCGACGATGCCATGCGGCTCGGCGAGGAGCGCTATCGCCTGCTGGCGGAAAACGCGACGGATATGATCACCCGCCACGACGAGAGAGGACGGGTGATCTTCGCCTCGCTCGCTTCGCAGCAGCTGCTTGGTGAGCCGGCAACGCGCCTATCGGGCAACGGTCTCTTCGAGCGGGTGCATGTCGCCGACCGTCCAGCCTATCTCACGGCGCTCTCCCGGGCCCAGCTGCACAATCAGGCCATGTCGGTGGAATTCCGTCTGCGCCGCAACGGCAATGCGGGTGCCGACGACTATATCTGGGCGGAGATGCGCTGCCGGCCGGTGCGCCAAGCAAAGGGCGATCGGGCGGGCCGGTCCGTGGTGGCGGTGACACGCGACGTCACCGAGCAAAAGGCGCAAGAAGCGGAGCTCCTGCGTGCACGCGATGCTGCGGAAAGCGCCAACCAAGCCAAGACCCAGTTCCTGGCCAATATGAGCCACGAGCTGCGGACGCCGCTCAATGCCGTCATCGGCTTCTCGGAGATCCTGGCCCGCGAGCTATTCGGCCGGTTGGGCGAGGACCGCTATCGCGATTACGCGCGGCTGATCCACGAAAGCGGGGGGCATCTTCTGAATGTCGTCAACGACATTCTCGACATGTCGAAGATCGAGGCGGGCAAGTTCAACATCCTGAAAGAGCCCTTCGACGTCGGGTCTCTGCTGAAATCCTGCATGGAGATCGTGGGGCCGACGGCGGAGCAGAAATCGCTGTCCCTGGAGCTGGAGCTGCCCGTGGCGATGCCGGAGCTTCTGGCGGACAAGCGTGCCTGCAAGCAGATGCTGCTAAACGTGCTCTCCAACGCCATCAAGTTCACCGACGAGGGCGGACGCGTGCATATGACGGCGCGCGAAGCCAACGACGAGGTTCATCTGATGGTCCGGGATACGGGTATCGGTATCTCGGAGAAGGATCTGCCCAATCTCGGCAATCCCTTCGTGCAGGCCGACAATTCCTACGACCGGAGCTATGACGGCGCCGGCCTCGGCCTGTCGGTGGTGAAGGGTTTGGCCCGTCTGCATGGCGGCCGACTGGAGATCGACAGCCAGCTCGGCGAGGGCACGACGGTTCTGATCGCGCTGCCGAAGGGCGAGGCGAGCCTGCCGCGAGAGCCGATCGAGACCGAAGAGGTCCAGACAGCCTCGGCTGCGTAAGGCCATCGTCCCGGAACGGCCAGCTCATTTAAGAAGTCTTTAGGATCATTGTTCACAATGGCGTCAGCCATTGATGGCGATTCCTAACGGGTTTTTCTGTGCGTCTAGAATGAGTCTGCTTCCGGCACGTTTGGTCTTCGTTGCGTTTATCGGGCTTTGCGGCCTGATCACGTACAACGCGCTCTACCTGCAAGATGTGCGGGGCGGCGCCGGACGTGTAAGCGCCGAAAACGAAGAGAGCGCTCCGAAGCAGCCCGAAAAGACCTCCTCCCAGCCAACGAAGACTGCACAAGCGCCAGAGGCGCAGGTCGATTCCACGGTGACCGGAGCCGCGCCTGCCAGCGCGCCGGTGCAGGAGGCATCGTCGGCCCTGGTGACCGCGGTGCAGCGGGAGCTTTCCGTGCGCGGCTACGATGTGGGCGACGGGGACGGCACCATGACGCCCCAGACGGAAGACGCGATTCGCCAATACGAGCTCTCCCATGGCCTGGTGGAAACCGGCACGCCGAGCGACGAGTTGTTGCGCCATATCGTGCTGGGCGAGAGCCTGGGCGATATGGGCATGGCGCCGGCCTCCGGCGGACAGGGCGGCGGCGATGCCTCGCCGCCCGGCGACATGGTGAAGGCTGTGCAGCAGACCCTTGCGGATCTCGGCTATGCGCCGGGTCCGGTGGACGGCATGATGGGGCGGAACACGGCCGACGCCATCCGCCAGTTCCAGAAGGACCGCAAGCTTGCCGAGACCGGAGAGATTTCGCCCACTCTGCTCCAGGAGATGGAGCGGGTCAGCGGACGCCGCTTCGCCGGTGGCAGCACCTATCAGTAATCCCCGCTTGAAGAGCGTTTCGTGACCCGGCTGAAGAGCGAGCTTTGGGTGCGCGCCTATATGCGCCGGCTGGAGACGGAAGGGATTCCGTCGGTGATCGTGCGGCGGGGGAACACCGAAGCTGGAGCGATTTACATCCTCATCAACCGGCTGGATCGTACGGTGCAGATGTTCGGTCCCGCGCCCGCGGGGCTTGACGACGCGGGCGAAGAGCGGCGCTTCGTGCCCCATTTTGACGGGAAGCCCGTGCCCGAAATGGATGCGAGTGAAAAGCTGATGCGGGAGGCGGAATTCGACTCAGACATCTGGGTCGTGGAGGCTGAGGACCGCGCCGGGCGGCACTTCCTCGACGACTGGCTGGCCGACGAGGACGGGTTTTGATCCCCGCCCCCTTAACGTCCCGTTAACTATAACCCCCTCCAATTGAATCATATTCGAAGCGCGGTGAGCGTGCTTCGGGATGATACGGGACTGACGGAGAAGCCAGATGGCCAGCATTCTGCAGTTTGCGCCGGCGAATGAGAGCAAGCCGCGCCGCCGAAACGAGGCGACCGACCAGCTCGGCGAGGTGGTGATCTTTCCGGGCGTTCGGATCGAACGCCACGAAGAGCCGGACGCGATGCCGGTGGACGCGCCCCGCAAGCAGGCGCAAGAGAGCTAGATAGAAAGCTAAGCTGAGGATGCGGTGCGCGAGGGCTTATCGCTCGTCCGCGCCGTAGGGGCCGCAATAGGCATTGGCGAGAGCCTCTTCCGCGCCGGCGGCTTCGCTCTGACCCTGGAGCGGCGCGCGGATCACAGCGAGCCCCTCGAAGGTGGGGGAGCGCACCACGGCGACCTGGTCTGCCTCGACCGGGGCATCGACACCTTCTTCGATGACAGTCTGGTTCTCGGTGGCGATGATCAGATTGAACAGCGGCCGCACGAGATCCTCGGCGGTGACCGCATAGAAGTTCTCGCCCGACGGCGTGTAGAGGGCGACCACCCACAAACCGTTCTCGGTCGGCGTGATCAGCCGGACCGGACCATCCGACAGATCGAAGCGGCAGACCGCATAGCGGATGTCCGGCGCCATCATGGGCAGGACCTGCTCGCCGCTTTTCGTGCTCTCCAGGCGGACCATGGTGTTGGGCTCGCCGATCTTGCTTAGGCGCATCCATGCGGTCTCAGAGGACAGGTGCGGCAGGGCGAAGACGCCCAGGACATGGAGCAGACCGCTCAGCACCACGATCAGCAGCAGAAAATAGCCGAGATGTCTTAGCCGCATGACAGGCGCTCGATCTTGGGAAGGCGGTCGAGGTCGATCTTGCCGACGCCTTCGGGGTCGGTCTCGCCCGGATAATAGATACGCAGCATGAGGACCAGGGGCTGTTCCGCATCGTCGCCGGCGGGGAGCCAGTTTCCTGGCCGCGCGTGACGGGAAACGGCGAGCTCGTATGTGCCGTCGCCGCGGCGGATCATGCCTTCGCTATTGATGCTGTGGCGGTGGGACGGGTTCTCGATGAGATTGCCGTCGACATCATAAAGAGCGAGCGACCACCAGCGGGCATTCAGCGCGCCGCCTTCGAGCTTGTAGTCGCAATTTGCGGTGAGGGCGCTTCCGTTGCCGTCTTCCCGGGCCAGGAAATAGCGCACGGTGGTGGAGGCCAGCGGCAGGCGTCCGCTCTCGGCGAGATAGGCTTTCGTGTAGGGATCGGCGCTGGTGTGGCCTTCGCGGGGCCAACTTACCCAGGGGCCTTCACGCTCGGTGACGTAAGGCAGGCCGTGGCGGAGAACGAGGAGCGCCGAACCGAGGCCGAGAACGAGGGCGGCTGCGAAAGCCACGATGCCGAAAAGCAAGAAGCGCATGAGGCGAAGCCGATTCGAGGCTCTCTAGGATCGCGCAAACGGAAAGCCTGGCGCGTGGCTTGTCAAGGCTGAGGATGGGGCCGGAGGTGCGAAGCTGTGCGCACCCATCACGGAGAGGCGGTCTGCTGTTCGCTGCCCGCGCTGTTGTCGGCGCGGCGGCGGTCTTCCCGCGGGGTGCCGGCGGGAACGAGACCCGGGGCATCGGTGCGGTTGGAGCCGGGGGCGAGGCGGGGCGCACGCTGCAGCATGCTGCCGATCTCTTCCAGCAGACTCCGGGTCGCCGAGGGCATGGCCTTCAGGCTTTCGGGATTGGCGGTCGGGATGACGCTCGGCTCCATATCCGGCGAGCTGGCGAGACGCTGGCGCTCGGCCGCCTGGACGGGGTGGAGCGGCACGCCAGGGATCTGCGGGATGTTGTTGGTGTCGTGGGCCATGACGAGGAAGTTCTTCCAGGTCTCCGCCGGGAAGCTGCCGCCGGTGACCCGCGCCATGGGGGTGAAGTCGTCATTGCCGAGCCAGACGCCGACCACGTATTGGCCGGTGAAGCCCATGAACCAGGCGTCGCGATAGTTGGAGCTCGTGCCCGTCTTGCCGGCGCTATAGGTGTAGTCGAGCTGGGCGCGCCGCCCGGTGCCGGCCTGGACGACGGTGTGGAGCATGCTGTTGAGCTCCTCCACCTTCTCGCGCGGAAAGATCTGCTTGTGGGGCGGCTCGTCGCGCTCGTGAGAGTAGACGCGCTCGCCCGTGAGGGTCGAGATCTCCTCGATGCCGTAAGGCTTGATGTCCTTGCCACCGGAGGCGAAGACCGCATAGCCGCCCGTATGCTGAAGCGGGGTCATGCCCGTATCGCCTAGCGCCATGGAGCAGGTCTTGCGCAAGTGGGTGATGCCAATCTTGCGCATGTTGTCGAGCACCGTCTCCCGGTCGACTTCCAGGGAGAGCTTCACCGCCACGGTGTTGATGGATTTCGCCAGCGCCGTGCGCAGGGTCATGGCGCCGCGATAGCCGCCGGCATAGTTCTTCGGCGACCAGCGCCCGCAGCTCACATACCCGTCGCGGACGATGGAGTTCGGATTGTAGCCGTGCTCCAGGGCGGTCAGATAGACGTATGGTTTGAAGGACGAGCCGGGCTGGCGGTAGGCCTGGGTGGCGCGGTTGAACTGGCTTTCGCCGTAATCGTCGCCGCCGACAAGGGCCCGGACCGCACCGTCGGTCTCCATGGCGACCATGGCCGCGCCGTCGAAGCGGCGGGACCGGCTATAGCGGGACACGGTGTCTTTCACCGCCTTCTCGGCCATCTTCTGCAAAGAGACGTCGACAGTGGTGCGGGCGACCACGATGTGCTGGGACTTGCCCCGAAGCAGACGGCGGACCTCTTCGAAGGCGTAATCTAAGAACCAGTCCGGCGTATAGAAATCGCCGCGCTCCACGATCTGGGCCGGGTGATTGCGCGCGCCATAGACCTGGCCTTCGGTGAGATAGCCGGCCTCGACCATGTTGGTCAGCACCTCATTGGTGCGGGCGCGGGACAGGGCCAGGTTCACGTGGGGCGCATAGCGGGTCGGCGCCTTGAACATGCCGGCGAGCAAGGCCGACTCGGCGAGGTTCAGATCGCGCACGGACTTGTCGAAATAGTATTGGGCGGCCGCCTCCACGCCATAAGAGCCGCCGCCGAGATAGGCGCGGTCGAAATAGAGCTTCAGAAGCTCCTTCTTGGTGTAGTGGGCCTCGAGCCAGAAGGAGATGAAGAGCTCCTTGATCTTGCGCTCCAGGGAGCGCTCCGGCGACAGGAACATGTTCTTGGCGAGCTGCTGGGTCAGGGACGAGCCGCCCTGGACAACGGCGTTGGCGCGGGCGTTCTCCGCCATGGCGCGCAAGGTGCCCATGACGTCGATGCCGAAATGCTCGAAGAAGCGCCGGTCCTCGGTGGCGAGCGTCGCCTTGATCAGGGTGTCCGGGATTTCCTCAAGCGGCACGGAATCGTCGCGCAGCAGGCCGCGCTTACCGATCTCAGTGCCGTAGCGGTCGAGGAAGGTGACGCTGTATTCGTCGGACAGGTTGATCTTGCCGCGGGCGATATCGAAGGCGGGCAGGGCGAAGGCGGAGACGACGAGGAGCCCGCCGGTGGCAAGCGTCAGCCCATCGCAGGCGAGCTCGTTGAAGAACTTTAGCGGGCCCTTGACCTCGAACCGGCCGAAGAAGGTGGAGTAGGCGCTGCCCCAATCGCGAATGCGCATCCACGCGCCGTAGAGACCGGAATCGATCCAGGCGTCGATGGCGAGCCAGTCGATGAGCTTGCGGCGCTTATTGCCGCTGAAGAGGTCCCGCAAAGTTGCCCCCGGGATATTCGATCGAAGTTGCGCAACTTATAGCGAGATTGCGGCAGTTTGTTGGGATTTTTGCCGAGGCGGGACGGTCCGCTTTGCGCCGGTGCGCTGGATTAGTTCTCGGCCGGAAGCTCGGTGGCGAGGGAGGTGTCGTCGGGGCGCTCCGGGAAGGCCTCTTCCTCGGCGTCGGGATCGAAGCCCTTGTCTTCCATGCAGTTGATGAAGTCGCGCTCGGCGGAGCCAGGGCGCAGGCGGGAGAAGATCGAGAGCATGGATTTCATGCCGCTCTTGCGCGTCTGCTCCTCGCAGGCCGTCTTTGCCGCGGCAAGCGCCTGGGCACGGGTTTCCGGCGTTTCGGTGGAGATCTGGAATTCCTCCGTCGGCAGGTCCTTCTTGCTGCAGGCGGCGAGCGGAAGGGTGAATGCCAGGAGGAGGGCGATGAGGAGGGTGCGCATAGCGTGTGACATCGGGCCGTTGTCCGACCTTCTCAAGGACCAGGATACAGAGTGCACGCGAACTACCCCCGAGGACGCGATCATCCGCTAGCCCAGCCACGCGGTGACGGGCAAGCGTTATGACGCCACAGG
Organism: Methyloligella solikamskensis; assembly: GCF_042676065.1. Taxonomy (NCBI): domain Bacteria; kingdom Pseudomonadati; phylum Pseudomonadota; class Alphaproteobacteria; order Hyphomicrobiales; family Hyphomicrobiaceae; genus Methyloligella; species Methyloligella solikamskensis. Next base: position 1,352,038 of record NZ_JBHTJO010000001.1, read on the forward strand.
AGGACTATTTCAGGGCGGAGGCGTGCCAGGAAGTCACAGGGGCGTGAAGCCCACATGTTTTGCTGCTGGAATTTGGGGCGCATTGCTTGGAAAAGCGGCACGGCGCAGTAGGGAGCTGCGCTAAGTGGGGCTAGACTTCAACCGATACCCATCGGGAGGAGAAGCCCAATGATCATTCAAAAACCAACGACGATCGGAAAAACCAAGACGATCCGGAAAACCGGACCTTGGACGCTGGCGCTGATCGCGGCGGGCGCGATGGCCTGGACGGCGCTCGGGAGCAATGCGGCGCACGCAGCCGAGCTATGTGCCGAAGGAGACGAGGCGGCGAAGATCGCCTGTCTCACCGAGACGGTGGCGGCCATGGAAGAAAAGATGGCTGAGATGAGCGAGGCGTTGGAGAAAAAGGCGGAGAAGCGCGATGCTGACGTGCCCGGTCAGGAGCCGGACGACGATCTGGTGCGCTTCGGCAGCGCCGTGATCATCCGCAATCAGGATATGCGCATCTTCCCGCGCTGCCTGGACAATCCCGGCCCCGACATGCCGAACCAGCTCGCGGTGGTCATGGCGACGTCATGCGCCCCGGCGGCCGGGCAGACCTGGCTTATCGGTCGACCTTATGTGGAGTCGGATCATCGGTAGTCTCGAGAGATCCCAACCGCCGGGAAGCGCCTGGTGGAAAGCTAGGTGAGCAAGCCTTCTTCCTTTAGCTTTTCGCCGATGCGATCTCTAATTTCCGGTCTCACTACAACCCCGCCGGTCACTTGGTTGACCAAGCGTTTGCGCTGCAACGTATCGCCGGTGGTGGGCACCGAACCAATCGGGCCATGAAGGTAGATCTTCTTCAGCGTGCCCTTTTCTCTTTCCGTCAGCTCGGGCCACACATCGTCAACATGCTGAAGTCGTTCCGCGTCACCGGGGACGCTAACCGATGGCGAGATTACTTGGTCGAGGTGAGTAAGTCCCTTTCGGACTACTTCACCGAAGGGCAGGCGAGATACGACCGCCTCGGTATGTTGCGGAGCTCTCCCCCAAAAGATCAAGAACATCGCCAACGTCATAAGCGGGCCAGCAATCAGCCAGGAGTCTGCCATGGCTGAAACAACAGCGATTAAGAGGGCAAGCCCAAGCGTAATACGATCTCGCGCGTGCTGCATGCCTCCTAAATTGACTCGGAGTAACAGACATCAGCAAGCTAACTTCGCTTGGGCTGATTATTGTTTGCGACTCTGGTCTCAACATTCTGGTCGTAGGGCAGCGCATCTAGCGCGTGCTACGTGTTTTGTCGCGGCAATCGGGCTTCAATCGTAATTAGGAATTTATTCCTTGACAGCGTGACGGTGGTTGGGTAGGGTTCAGCTATAACCCGACAGTTGCGGGTTGGGGATTGATCCTCAGACGGGCGAGCCGGTTTCGGTCTCGCCTTTTTTGTTTTCTGAAATCGTTGGATGCCGTGGAACGCGGTCGGCGCGCTGCGGGCCGCAATGCCGTCTGTGCTGTGTCGCCGGACGTGCGTGCCGCGGGCTAGCTCAGGACCTTGATCGCGTCGCCTTGCTTCACCGTGCCCTCGACGAGCACGGCGGCATAGAGCCCGGCAAAGCGACCTTGCGTCCGCGTCAGGTGGCGCAGGATCTCCGGCCTCTCTTCGCCGGTCTCGGGATCGAGGGTGATCATCTTGCAGCGCGGGTCTTGCTCCAGAATCGCGATCACGGCCTTGTCGCCGAGCTTGAGCTTTTTGCCGACGAGGTCGATCTCGCTAAACGGGGCGCCTGAGAGATCCGCATAGAGATTGGCGCGGAACTGGCGATGGTCGAGGGGGTCCTCGATCTCCTCGGCAAGCTGCGCGACGGTCTGCATGGAGAAGAGAGAAATCGGCCGGCAATCGGTGAAGGCGGTCTCCGAATATTGCACGGAGAGGTCTTCGCCATCCTTGCCGAGGCGCTCCTTCAGATGGGCGATGAAGGCCGGATCGGCGATCGGGAAGGTCTCGCCGTCCGGGGTCGTGACCTCGACCGAAAGAGAGGCGCGGTCCGCATAGAGCGGCTTCACGCCGGGCGCGATGGCCTCGGCGGCTTGGCGGTTGGACGGTTCGGCGGCGGCATCCGAATTCACGAAGCCGGGCTGGTAGAGGATCATCTCCTCCTGCTCGCGGCCCGTATGATAGGGGAAGCCGGGATCGGCCTTGGCGTTCTTCACCGCGTAGATGCGGTCGCCATAGAGGCCTGCGAAGCCGAGGAAGGCGTGGGGCAGGCTTTCGCCCCGCATGCTCTTTACCGGATAGCGCCAGACGCTATCGATCCGACCGATTTCCGACATTGACAGGTCTCCCCGTTTCGCGCAGGCGCCCCGTGCTGCGCCCGGATTCCACGATAGCGCCGAAGGATGGCTGGACCGATCGCAAAGTTGACGCATGGAGACGACCCGGAGGCCGAGCCCGATTGGGGGGCCATCGAACGGGCCTATGGGCACGACCCGCGCAAGCTGACGGAGATCGCAAGCGACTTCGGGGTGAGCCGGCAGAAGATCCAGGCGCGGGCGAAGAAGGAGCGCTGGCAGCGGGCGGGCGATGCACCGGGTTTCGATGAGCGCGATGCCGGGATCGACCCGGGCGATGTGGCGAAGGCGGAAGAGGCCAGCGGGGCGCGGCGGAAGCGCATGGTGGCGCGGCTGTTCAAGGCGCTGGAGGAGAAGATGACCCAGTTGGAGAAGCGGATTGCGCGGGGCGGCGATGGCGCGGGCGAAGAGAGTGCGGCGGATTCGGAGCGCGAGGCGCGGGCCCTGAGCGCGCTGGCCGGGCTCTACGCGAAGCTTGTGGAGCTGGACGAGGGGGCGAACGCGAAGGGAGCGGCGAAACGGCAAAGCGAGGCGGCGGGCGATGCGGACCAATTCCGCGACGATCTTGCGCGACGCCTTGAGCGACTCCATCAGGCGCGGGACGCTTAAGCGGTTTCTGGAGAGTTTGAGCGCCGGCGAGCTGCGCCGGCTGCATTACGACTGGCCGCTCTGGGCGCGGGAGGATCAGCTCGCGCCGGAGGCCGCCCAAGGGGGCGGGGACTGGACGACCTGGCTGATGCTGGGCGGGCGCGGGGCCGGCAAGACGCGGGCGGGCGCCGAATGGGTGCGGTCAATCGCGGAAGCGCCGCGCGGTGCTTTTCAGCCGCCGCCGCGCATCGCGCTGATCGGTGAGACGTTTGCGGATGCGCGAAGCGTGATGGTGGAAGGGGTGTCGGGGCTGCTGGCGGTGCACCCGCCGGAGACGCGGCCCCTGTTCGAGGCGTCCAAGCAGCGGGTGACCTGGCCCAACGGGGCGGTGGCGCAGCTCTTCTCGGCGGAGGATCCGGAGAGTTTGCGCGGGCCGCAATTCGACGCGGCCTGGGCGGACGAGCTCGCCAAGTGGCGGCGCCCGGAAGCGACCTGGGACATGCTGCAATTCGGATTGCGCCTTGGGGAGCGGCCGCGCCAGGTGGTGACGACGACGCCCCGGCCTTTGCCGCTGATCAAGGCGCTGTTGGCTGAGCCCAGCGTGGCGGTGACGCGGGTGGCGACGGCGGCGAACGCGGTCAATCTCGCGCCGAGGTTTCTGGAAGCGATCGTCGGGAAATATCGCGGCACGCGGCTGGGTCGGCAGGAGCTGATGGCGGAGCTTCTGGAGGACCGGCCGGATGCGCTGTGGCCACGGGCGCTGATCGAGGGCTTGCGTGTGGGCGAGGCGCCTGCGTTGCGCCGGATCGTGGTGGCGGGCGTGTCCGGCGATGGTCTCGGCTATGTGCTGAAGGACCGTACCGTGCAGGGCTTGAGCCCCGCCGGCTGGGCGAAGGCGGCTTTGGCTGCCTACCACGCGGTGGAGGCGGACTGCATCGTGGCGGAGGTGAACCAGGGCGGCGAGCTGGTGGAGGCTGTGTTGCGCCAAGTCGACCGGACGGTGCCCGTGCGGAGCGTGCGGGCGACGCGTGGGAAATTCTTACGGGCGGAGCCGGTGGCGGCGCTCTACGAGCAGGGCCGCGTTTTCCATGTCGGCAGCTTGGCCGAGCTGGAAGACGAGATGAGCGATTTTGGGCCGGACGGTTTGAGCGGCGGGCGCAGCCCCGACCGGGTTGATGCGCTGGTCTGGGCACTGACGGCGCTGATGCTGCAGGGCGGGGGCGAGCCCCGGGTGCGGGGGTTGTGAGGTTTACCTCTCCCCAATGGGAGAGGTCGAGCGCTTTAGCGCTGGGGTGAGGGGGATTAATGCTTGAGAGTCCGCCCCCTCACCCTAACCCTCTCCCGGCGGGGAGAGGGGATCACACTGTGCTGGCTATGACGCAGAATAGGATCGAGATGCCATCACGAATTCGGACAGGACTGGCGCGGATGCTAGGCCTCGGTGCGGCAAGTGCCACGCCCGAAGAAACTAAGGCGAGCCGGACGGCGCGGCTGATCGCGCTGTCGGCGTTCGGCCAGGCGGTGTGGAGCCCACGGGATCCTTCGAGCTTCGCCCGGGAAGGCTTCGCCAAGAACCCGATCGTCTATCGCTCGGTTCGGATGATCGCGGAAGCCGCCGCATCGGTGCCGCTCTATCTTTATGATGGCGACGATGAGGTGGACACCCATCCGCTGATCTCGCTGGTCGCGCGGCCCAACCAGGCGCAGAGCGCGCCGGAACTTCTGGAGGCGGCTTACGGCCATCTGCTTGTGGCGGGGAATGCGTATCTCGAAGCGGTGTCGGTCGGCGGCGAGCCGCGGGAGCTGCATGTGCTGCGGCCCGACCGGATGAAGATCGTGCCGGGGTCCGACGGCTGGCCTGAGGCCTACGACTACAGCGTGGGTGGCGAGACCGTTCGCTTCGTGCAGGATGTATCGGCCGGCGTGCGGCCGATCCTGCAACTGGCGCTGTTTCATCCGCTGAACGATCATTACGGGATGAGCCCGCTGGAGCCGGCCGCGGCCGCGGTCGACATCCACAACCAGGGCGCGGACTGGAACAAGGCGCTGCTGGACAATGCGGCGTGCCCGTCCGGCGCACTGGTCTATTCGGCCGCCGATGGGCAGCTGGCGCCCGAGCAATACGAGCGACTGAAGACCGAGCTCGAGGACAGCTTCTCGGGTGCGCGCAATGCCGGACGGCCGCTGCTGCTGGAAGGCGGGCTCGACTGGAAGGGCATGGGGTTCAGCCCCAAAGACATGGACTTCATTCAGGCGAAGCATCTGGCGGCGCGGGAGATCGCGCTAGCCTTGGGGGTGCCGCCCATGCTGCTGGGCATTCCCGGGGACAACACCTATTCGAACTATCAGGAGGCGAACCGCACCTTCTGGCGGCAGACCGTGCTGCCCCTGGTGAACCGGACGGCGAAGGCGCTTTCCGGTTGGCTGGGTGCCGGTTCCGAAGACGGGCTGGAGCTGCGGCCGGATCTCGATGCGGTGGAGGCGCTCTCGGTGGAGCGCGAGGCGCTGTGGGAGCGGGTGCGGGTTTCGGAGTTTCTGACCGTGAACGAGAAGCGGGCGGCGGTGGGCTACGGCCCGGTCGAGGGCGGCGATGTTTTGTGAGGGGTGAGCCGCCGCCCTTCGAGGGGCGCTAAAGCGCCCACCCCAGGGTGACGGCTCACTTGCAAGCGGCATCCTGAGGTGCGCGAAGCGCCTCGAAGGGTGGGCGCGAGGCCTGGTGTGCCGCTTGTGGAAAACGGCGGCGAGGCGGTGGAACGGGCCGTGGGCGTGGTAGCTTTCCCACGGGCTGAAACATGGGAGGGCTATGATGGCTGTGCAGGTGACACCCCCGACGAAGAACATGCTGTATTTCGCGATCGCGCTCGGGATTATCGCGATCCTTCTCTACATAATCGGCGTGTTGGGCTTCGTCGATGGCGGCTTCGGCTTCATCGGCCATTTCGCCTTCTGGATCTCCATGGCAGCGTTGGCATCGCTGGTTGCCGCGGTGACCATGAAGGGGATTTAGGGCTTCGTCGTTTGAGCGTCTCGGCCTGCACCCTTCGAGACGGCGCGTTCCGCGCCCCTCAGGGTGAGGAGCAAAACTGTACGGAGTTTCGCCTCCTGGTAAGGGCGAGCGAAGCTCGCGTCTCGAACCATGCGGCCACGGACTTGGCCGAGCCTTCGTAAGCAGGATCATTCGAGAAAATGAAAAGCACTGTCGTGCCGCTTGCGGCGCGGGAGGGTGTTGTCGCGCCTGCGCGCCTTCGGGATGTGCAGGCGGACGGGACCTTCTCCGGCTATGCCAGCCTGTTCGGGCGGATGGATCTCGGGCGCGACCTGGTGATGCCGGGCGCGTTTGCCGAGAGCCTGCGGTCCAAGGGCGCGCGGGGCATTAAGCTGCTGTTCCAGCACAATCCGGACGAGCCGATCGGCGTGTGGGTCGATGTCCGCGAGGATGCCCGCGGGCTCCTCGTGCATGGGCGCCTGTTGCCGGCGGTGGCGCGGGCGCGTGAGGTGCTGGAGCTGATGCGGGGCTCCGATGGCGGCTATCTCGTGCCGCCGGAAACGGAGGCGGCCGTGATCCGCGGGGTGAAGGAGATCTCGCCGATCCGCGCCATCGCGGGCAACCGCACGGTGAGCGCTTCCATCTACAAGAAGCCGTTCTCCATCACCGGCCCGGCGACGGGCTGGGTAGCGGAGACGGCGACGCGGCCGGAGACGAACTCGCCGACCTTGGACGAGCTCGCCTTCCCGACCATGGAGCTTTACGCCATGCCGTCTGCGACCCAGACGCTGCTGGACGACTCTGCGGTCAATATCGACGAGTGGCTGGCGGAGGAGATCCAGATCGCCTTCGCCGAGCAGGAAGGAACGGCGTTCGTGACCGGCGACGGCGATGCGAAGCCGCGGGGCTTCCTCGACTATACGCCGGTGGCGAACGGGTCCTGGGCCTGGGACAAGATCGGCTATATCGCGACGGGCAATGACGGGACATTCGACACGGCCAATCCGAGCGACGATCTGATCGACCTCGTCTACAGCCTGAAGTCCGGCTATCGCGCCAATGCCCATTGGGTGATGAACCGGGCGACCCAGGCCGTGATCCGCAAGTTCAAGGACGACGACGGCAACTATCTCTGGCACCCGGGCGAGAAGGCGGGGGCCTGGCCGACGCTGATGAACTATCCGATCGCCGAGAGCGAGGACATGCCGGATATCGGCTCGGACGAGTTCGCCATTGCCTTCGGCGACTTCAAGCGCGGCTATCTCGTGGTGGACCGGGCGGGGATCCGGGTGCTGCGCGATCCCTATTCGGCGAAGCCCTACGTGTTGTTCTACACGACCAAGCGTGTGGGCGGCGGCGTGCAGGATTTCGACGCGATCAAGCTTCTGAAGTTCGGCTCGAGCTAGGCGGGACCCAGTCTCTCAATCGTCATTGCCGGACTTGATCCGGCAATCCATTCCGTTTCGTTTCAGCTTGCACGGGTACGCCGGCGCGTGCTGACGCGTAACGGCGTGGACCCCCGGGTCAAGCCCGGGGGTGACGATGAGTGTGAGGCGATACCTGTTCTCAAGCTTCGAGGGCTGTTTCGCTGCCTCAGCACGCGGCCTCTCTTATTACGGAAAGCCTGGCCGGGCCGGCGGCCGTGTCGCGCTCCCTCCCACGTGATGCGGCCGCCACTTCTTTTCTAAGGATATCTGCATGGCACTTGCCCTGACATCGGGGCCGGCGGTGGAGCCGGTCAGCCTGGCCGAGGCCAAGGCTCACCTGCGCGTGGACGAAGATGCGGAGGATGACCTGATCTCCGCGTTGATCACTTCCGCGCGGAGCTGGGTCGAGCGGCAATATGGGCTGGCGCTGATCACGCAAGGCTGGTCGTTCTATCTCGACCGGGTGCCGGATGCAGGCGCGGTTGCGCTGCCGCTGGCCCCGCTGCAGAGTGTTGAGAGCGTCACGTTTCACGCCGGGGATGGCGGCACCTCAGAGCTCGACGCGGACGGTTATGCGTACGATGCGCTCTCCAATCCGGCGCGGCTGGTCTTCAAGAGTGTCAGCGGTGGGGCGTCCTTGCGCCGGCTCAACGGTATCGAGATCGCCTACACGTGCGGCTTTGGCGATGCGGCGGACGATGTGCCGGCGCCGATCCGCCAGGCGCTGCTGCTGCTCATCGCCCATTGGTTCGAGCGGCGCGAGCCGGTGCCGGCAGGCGGCGAGCCACCTGAGGTGCCGGCCATGGTCGCCGGGCTTCTGGCGCCTTATCGGCAGGTGCGGCTGTGAGCGGCGTATCGGCCGGAGCACTGCGCCATCGCCTGACTCTCGAAGAGCGGGTGAAGGTGGACGATGGCGGGGGCGGCTTTAGCGAGAGCTGGGACACGGTGACGACTCTGTGGGGCGCGATCCGTCCGGTGCGCGGCGACGAACAGCTGGTGGCCGGACGGCTCGCCGGAAATGTGAGTCATCTCATCACCTTGCGATATCGCGAGGGTGTGGTGCCGGAGATGCGTTTCCGCCAGGGGGACCGGCTCTTCGAGATCCACGCCGTGATCGATCCCGACGAGCGGAAATGCTGGCTACGCTGTTCTTGCGAGGAGCGAGGGCTTTAGAGGATGCGGAGCATCGGCGGCCTTTCCGGTCTCGAGGTATTGAAGAAGCGCCTGGAGATTGGTGCTGCGCCTGCCGATCTGCGTGCGGCGTGGCGCGGCCAGGCGATCGCCATCGCAGAAGAGGCGCGCCAAGCCTTGGAGCAGGAACATCCGGGCGGGACCGGTGCGCTTGCGCGCTCCGTCACGGTGACGGAGACGGGTGAGGAGGATGCGCCACGTTTCGGAATCGGAACGGCAAGCCCAGTCGGCCGTTACCTCGAATTCGGCACACGGCGAATGCGGGCCCAGCCCTGGCTGATCCCCGCCCTGCACAGGCATTTACCGGACGTTAAGCGGGCCGCCCAAAGGATTATCGGGCGGTTTCTAAGAAGCGATTCGTCGAAAGTTCGCTGAGAACGAGGCTTTTCAGACGCGCCTTCCGGGCCCATATAGAGCCTTAAGGGAGCAAGGAGACGGATATGGCTGAAAGCGCAGAATGGTCATTGCAGAGCGCGATTTACCAAGCGCTGGCCGGTTCGGCGGAGCTGACCGCACAGCTCGGCGGCTTGCGGGTTTACGATCACCCGCCGCAAGGCGCTGCTTATCCCTTCGTCACCATCGGTGAGAGCTCGGTGTTCGACTGGAGCACGGGCACGGAAGACGGTGCGGAGCATCTGGTCACCCTGCATGTCTGGTCGCGCTCTGGCGGGAAGCGCCAGGCTTATGCCCTGGTGGAGAGGATCCGCGAGCTGCTGAACGATCAGGCGTTCAGCCTGAACGATCATGCGTTGATCAATCTCCGCTATCAGTTTTCCGAGACGCGTCAGGACCCGGATGGGGAGACCTATCATGGGGTGGTGCGCTATCGCGCGGTGACGGAGCCGGCGGCGGCCGTGGCGGCCTAGCTCAAGACTTTAAGGTAATCGACGTTTCGACAAGGCGGCTTTCGAGCCGCCTTTTTTGTTGCCTGCGCTCCGGGTGATGCGAGCGAGAAGGGATCTCTGAATGACAGCGCAAAAGGGCAAGGACCTGCTGCTCAAGGTCGATACGGACGGGGCAGGAGATTTTACGACCGTGGCGGGGTTGCGGGCGCGCAGCCTCGCCTTCAACGCGGCGACTGTGGACGTCACGGATCAGGAATCGGCGGCACAATGGCGCGAGCTTCTGGACGGGGCGGGCATCAAGACCGCCCGCATCACAGGGAGCGGCATCTTCAAAGATGCGGAGTCCGACGAGACCCTGCGAGGATACTTCTTCGCCGGCACGATCCGGGACTGGCAGGTGATCGTGCCGGATTTCGGCACGGTCGAAGGCGCCTTCCAGATCTCCAGCCTGGACGACGCTTGGGATAGGTTTGCTGAGCGGGCTGGGTGGACTCGCCGTGGTTGCAATGAAGATTATTCAACAAAGACGCGAAATGAGGCAGTGGCTGCGCAGATATGGGCAATAATCGCTTAATATCGCGTCACCCTGCCGCATTTTCATTCTGATTTTTGCCCAATCGGACCTGTATCTCGCGCCTCACTCGAATCGAGTAACTCCCTAAAACAACAAATAGGAGTGTGTATGCGAGTCGTATTTCTCGCCTTGAGCCTTTTCATGCTCTCGGTTCAGCCGAGCTTGGCAGACATGCCGTTCGGCAAGAAGACCGCCGGTGTCGGCGGGTTCATGAAAGGGGCGCAGGCGCCCTGGCTCAAAAAGGCTGCCCGTGACGTCGGTACGAATCCGACCGGTTGGTCGCGACAGTGGTGCGGACGCTATATGCGTTCGGTCATGCCCAACCCGATCTCGTCCAACCGCGCCATCGATTGGCGCCATTATGGCAAGGGCCTTAAAGGTCCGAAGGTCGGCGCGGTGGCTGTGATGCCGCATCACGTCGGGATCGTGCAGTCTTACGATGCCAGCAGCGTGACCCTGGTTTCCGGCAATCATTCGGGAAGCCCGGGAGCGCGCAAAGTCGGCGTGGGACGCTATTCGCGTTCGCGCATCGTGGCCTATCGCTGGCCATAGTTTTCTAGCTCCGCGCCGCTTCAGGCGCTGAGATCTTTGAGCGGCTCCTTCGGGAGCCGTTTTCTTTTTGGGCGCCGTCTCGGGTCGAGGCGGCGTTTTTTTTGTGTCCGCATTCCAAGCGAAGGAGAGACCCATGAGCGCTCTTTTCAAGCTGCTGACCGCAGCCCCTCTGAAGGACTACCGCACCCAGGTGCTGGGCGGGCTGGTGTTCGCAACCGGCGTTGCCAACTGGCTGGTCGGCGATCTCACCCTGACGGAGCTGTTGCAGAATCTGCCGGCCATGGTCGGCGGGCTCGGGCTTTCCACCCTCGGCGCCAAGGTGAACGGCGTGAAGGATGTGGCGGCGCCGGCGCGCAAGGCCGCCAGGGCGAAATAAGCCGGCCACGAGCCGAGGAGGGGGCGGCCGAGAAGTAAAGAAAACCCTCGAACGCTATTCAGCCATGGTTCATGCTTGATGTCCTACCTTCGGGGGGAAGGTTGAACATTTGAGCTGATTCATGTGGCGTTTGTTGAGACATAGCATCGCCCCGCTGCTGTTCGGGGTGCTGGTGAGCCTTTGGGCCGGACCTGCGGCGGCGGAATGCCTGCCGTGGAGCGCGGCCGGGCCGGTGATCCAGAAGAACGGGCTGATTCCGGCCGGGCGGATCTATAACCAGATCCAGTCCAAGCATAAGGGCCAGATCATCAAGGCCACGCTCTGCCGGAACGGCAACAGCTTCCGGTACAAGTTCACGGTGCTGGGCGCCAAGGGCGACGTGAAGACCGTGTCCGTCGATGCCCGGACGGGGCGCTAGTCTCAAGCGAGGGAGGGAAGGTTGCGGCTGCTCGTTGTCGAAGACGATCCGGATCTGAACCGCCAGCTGGTGAGCGCGCTGAGCGATGCCGGCTACGCCGTGGATCATGCGTTCGACGGCGAAGAAGGCCACTTCCTCGGCGACACCGAGCCGTACGATGCGGTGGTGCTCGATATCGGCCTGCCGAAGATGGACGGGTTGAGCGTGCTGGAGCAGTGGCGGCGGGATGCCCGCAACATGCCGGTGCTGATCCTCACCGCGCGGGAGCGGTGGAGCGACAAGGTGGCGGGCATGGATGCCGGCGCCGACGACTATGTCGCCAAGCCCTTCCATATGGAAGAAGTGCTGGCGCGCATCCGGGCGCTGCTGCGCCGGTCGGCGGGGCACGCCAGCAACGAGATCGAATGCGGTCCCGTGCGTCTCGACACCAAGAGCTCGCGGGTCACGGCGGACGGCCAGCCCATCAAGCTCACCAGCCACGAGTACCGCGTATTCGCCTATCTGATGCTGCACCGGGACCGGGTGGTCTCGCGGACCGAGCTCATCGAGCATCTCTACGAGCAGGATTTCGACCGGGACTCCAACACGGTCGAGGTGTTCATCGGGCGTCTGCGCAAGAAGCTGCCGGGCAATCTGATCAAGACGGTTCGCGGGCTGGGCTATCGCCTGTCGGACAGGGCTGATGAGGCGTAAATCTCTCGCCTACCGGCTGTTCGTATCGGCCGCGATCTGGACGCTGGTGGTGGTGCCGGCGGCCGCCATCCTGCTCATCTCGTTCTATCGTCAATCGGTGGAGCGGAATTTCGACGCCCGCCTCAACGCCTATCTCACAGGGCTGGTCGCCTCCAGCACGGCGGATGGCGGCACGACGCCCACCGCGCCCGCCAATCTCGGCGAGCCTCTCTTCACCATTCCCTTCTCCGGCTGGTACTGGCAGATCAAGCTGTTCAAGAAGGGGACCCCGCCTCTCTTCGTCTCCGACTCCCTCCTCGATCAACGTCTGTGGCTTCCGAGCGTGCTCGGTGCGGAGCCCGACGAGAACCTGATCTATCGCGCCTATATGAAAGGGCCGGAAGGTCAGCGGCTGCGCGTACTCGAACGCCAGATCCGTCTGGAGGGGCCGAGCCACCGGCCGTATTCCTATGCGGTTGCGGGGGATGCGGCGGAGATCGAGGACGATCTCGCCGACTTCACCACCATGTTGATCGCAGCACTCGCTTTGCTCGGCTTCGGGCTCATAGTGGCGACGTTCTTCCAGGTGCGCTTCGGGCTCCTGCCGCTGCGGGCCGTCCGGGAGGATCTTGCCGCGATCCGCTCGGGCAAGGCGGAGTATTTGGAAGGCGACGTCCCTGTCGAAATCCAACCGCTGCAGAAAGAGCTCAACGCGCTCATCGAATCCAACCGCGAGATCGTGGAGCGGGCGCGCACCCATGTCGGCAATCTGGCCCATGCGCTGAAGACCCCCTTGAGCGTCATCGGCAACGAGGCCCGCGGCAAGCGGACGGCGCTCGCCAAGAAGGTGCTGGAGCAGACCGACATCATGCGCACCCAGATCACCCATCATCTGGATAGGGCGCGCATGGTGGCGCGGACCACGGCGCTGGGCAGCGTCACCGAGGTTTCGGAAGTTGTGGAGGGGCTGAAGCGTGCGCTCGTCCGCATCTACAGCGAGAAGGGCGTCCAGATCGATATCGATTGTCCGGACGGCATCCTCTTCCAGGGAGAGCGGCAGGATTTCGAGGAGATGGCCGGCAACCTGATGGACAATGCCTGCAAGTGGTGCCGGGAGACGGTCCGGGTCAGCGTCTCGAAGGCCGAGGGCGACGAATATCTGGTGGTGACCGTCGACGATGACGGGCCTGGCCTCGACGAAGCGGAGCGGGAGCGCGCGGTGAAGCGCGGCCAGCGTCTCGACGAGACGAAGCCGGGCTCAGGCCTCGGGCTCTCCATCGTGGCCGATCTCGCACATCTCTATAAGGGAGCGCTCGCGCTGGAGCCTTCGCCGAACGGTGGATTACGCGCGAAACTGACGCTTCCGGCCGGATAACAGGCCGCAACCTGCTTATTTCCGACAAATTTTTGATCTTTAAGGGAAAGCAGCTGGTTAACGATGAATTAGCACTTCAAGACGGCGTGTTCCTGAGGGGCTGTAACGGTTGGGAAGGGGGCGATCCATGCGGATTTTGGCGCTCATTTTGGTTTTGGCGATGCCGCTGACGCTCGGCGCGTGCGCGAGCAAGCAGGATACGGGCACCTTGATCGGTGCCGCGGCCGGCGGCCTGATCGGCAATCAGTTTGGTAGCGGCGGCGGACGTGTGGCTGCGACGGCAGTCGGCGCGGTGGCCGGCGGCATCATCGGCAACACGATCGGTGCCAATATGGACGCGCGCGACCGCCAGATGGCGGCAGCAGCGGAGTACCGGGCTCTCGAATACGGCCAGCCGGGACGGCCCGTGGCCTGGGACAATCCGAATTCCAATTATCGCGGCCAGGTTGAGGCGGGGAACTACTACGATCGCGGCGGCAGCCGGTGCCGGCCGTTCACCCACACCATCTATATCGATGGACGGCCTGAGGTCTCCCGCGGCACGGCGTGCCGCCAGCCCGACGGCACTTGGCGTACGGTCGGCTAAGTCAGCCTGACCAACGATATCGGCATGCGCCGTCACCCGTCCTGCGGCTCGGCGGCGCTTGCCCTTCCTCGCGGCTTTCCCTATGGCTAGGCCTCAAATTTCGAGCTGAGGTCTAAGCTCCTCATGTTGTGGATTATTTTCCTGTGTTTGACGGCAGCGGTGCTGCTTGCCCTGTTGCGTCCGCTGTTCAGCGGCGCGGGTGAGGAGGCCGGGCGCGATGCTGCCAATGCGCAGGTCTATCGTGATCAGCTGAAAGAGATCGACAGCGATCTGGAGCGTGGGCTCATCGGCGAATCCGAGGCGAAAGCTGCGCGGCTCGAGATCGAGCGGCGGCTGTTGGCCACGGCCGAAGCGCAGCGTGAAGCGGGGGAGCCCCGGAAGGGCGCGCCCATCTTCATCGCCGTTGCCGTGGCGGTTGCCCTGCCTCTTATCGTCCTCGGATTCTATCTCAGCTACGGCTCGCCTGAGCTGCCGGACCAGCCGCTTCTCGTGCGGCTCCAGAAGCCGGTGGACGAGCGCAATGTCGGCGAGATGATCGCGCGGGTCCAAGCCAGGCTCAAAGCGAATCCCGATGACGGTCAGGGCTGGGCAGTGATCGCGCCGGTCTATGTCAGCGTCCGCCGTTTCGATCAGGCGATGGATGCCTATCGGAAGGCCATCAGTCTGTTGGGGCCGCGCCCGGATCTGCTGGCTGGCTATGGCGAGGCGATGGTGTTCGCCAATGACGGGACGGTGAACGCTCAATCCCGTGAAATTCTGGAACGTGCGGTGGCGGAGGATCCGACGCTGGTGAAGCCGCGTATCCTGCTGGCCTATAGCGAAGAGCAGGCCGGCGATTATTCCGCGGCGCTGGCCCGCTGGCGCGAGCTGGAAAAGCTCGTGAAGGACGACGAGCGCTGGGCGCCGCTGGTGGCTCAGAGGATCGCCGCGGCCCAGGCCAAGAGCGACGGCACCGCGCCGCCTCAGACATCGCCTCGGTCTCCCATGGCGCAAGGGCAGCGCGGGCCCGATGCGGGCGATATGGCGGCGGCAAGGAACATGTCGCCGGAGCAACGCAAGCAGATGGTCGAGGGTATGGTCGCCAAGCTCGCCGACCGGCTGGAGCAGAACGGCGACGATTTGGACGGTTGGCTGCAGCTCGTCCGGTCCTATGTGGTTTTGGACAAGAAGGACGAGGCGCGTACGGCGCTGGCCAAGGCCAAGGCGCAGTTCAGCGACCAACCTTCCGCATTACAGCGACTTAATTCATTGGCCAGTGAACTTGGTATAAGTTCCTGAGCGTTGAGATCGAGAAACTGGGACAAGGGTTGAACGTTCGATGACCCGCAAGCAGCGCAGGAGTGTGCTCATCGGCGGCTGCATGGCCGTACTGGCCGTCGCGGTCGGGCTGGTGCTGTTCGCGCTCAGCGATTCCATCGTCTTCTTCTATAGCCCGAGCGAAGTGATGGCGAAGGAGCTGTCGCCGGGTCAGCGCTTTCGCCTCGGCGGGCTGGTGGAGGATGGCAGCGTGGTGCGCAATCGCGGAACGACCGTGCGCTTCGTCATAACCGACAAGGCCAAGGATCTGCCGGTGACCTATACGGGCGTGCTGCCCGATCTCTTCCGCGAAGGGCAGGGCGTTGTGGCGGAAGGCATGCTCGGGGCCGACGGCGTGTTCCAGGCCGACAAGGTTCTCGCCAAGCATGACGAGAACTACATGCCGCCGGAAGTCGCGGCGAAGCTGAAGGAGCAGGGGCTCTGGGAAGGACCGGAGCAGGCGTCCCGAGAAGCAGAGCCCAGCAAGGTCAACTGATCCCATGATTGCCGAGACCGGCCATTTCGCGCTCATTCTGGCGCTGGCGATCGCCATCATTCAGATGGTGCTGCCGCTTTATGGCGCGCGCCGCAACGACCCGCAGCTCATGGCGGTGGCGGTGCCGGCCGCCCAGGCGCAATTCCTTCTGGTGGCGCTCGCCTTCATGGCGCTGATGACCGCCTATGTGACGTCTGACTTCTCCATCCTGAACGTCTACGAGAACTCCAGCTCGGCGAAGCCGCTGCTCTACAAGATCTCCGGCGTGTGGGGGAACCATGAAGGCTCCATGGTGCTGTGGGTGCTGATCCTGGCGCTGTTCGGGGCAGGTGTCGCGACCTACGGCCGAAACCTGCCGCGCAGCCTCCAGGCCAATGTGCTTTCGGTGCAGGGCGCGATCAGCGTGGCCTTCCTGCTGTTCATCGTGACCACGTCGAACCCGTTCGTGCGGCTCGATCCGGCGCCCTTCGAGGGGCAGGGATTCAATCCCGTGCTGCAGGATCCCGCGCTCGCCATCCACCCGCCCTTCCTCTACGCGGGCTATGTCGGCTTCTCCATGGCGTTCTCCTTCGCCATCGCCGCGCTGATCGACGGGCGGATCGATGCGGCCTGGGCGCGTTGGGTGCGCCCCTGGACGCTCGCGGCCTGGATGTGCCTCACCATCGGCATCGCGCTCGGCTCCTGGTGGGCCTATTACGAGCTCGGCTGGGGCGGGTTTTGGTTCTGGGATCCGGTGGAGAACGCCTCATTCATGCCCTGGCTTTCCGGCACGGCGCTGCTCCATTCGGCGCTGGTGATGGAGAAGCGCGACGCCCTCAAGATCTGGACCATCCTGCTCGCCATCATCACCTTCTCCCTGAGCCTGGTCGGCACCTTCCTGGTGCGCTCTGGCGTGCTCACCTCGGTGCATGCCTTTGCCGTCGACCCGGCCCGAGGCGTCTTCATCCTGGGCATCATGGCCGTGTTCATCGGCGGGGCGCTGGCCCTGTTTGCCTGGCGCGCGCCGCTGCTGCGCCAGGGCGGCATCTTCGCGCCTATCAGCCGGGAAGGGGCGCTGGTCTTCAACAACCTGATCCTGGTGACGGCGTGCGCCGCCGTGTTCGTCGGCACGCTCTATCCGCTGGCGTTGGAATCGGTGACCAACGAGAAAATCTCGGTCGGCCCGCCCTTCTTCAACTACACCTTCGTGCCGCTTATCCTGCCGCTCCTGATCGCCGTGCCCGTCGGGCCGTTCCTGGCGTGGAAGCGGGGCGATCTTTATGCGGTTGCCCAACGGCTGATGGTCGCGGCCATCGTCGCGCTTGCGACCGTCGTCATTGTGTTTGCCATTCAGGGCAGGGGCCCGTGGCTGGCACCGCTCGGCATTGGGCTTGGCATCTGGCTGATTGCCGGTGCCGTATCTGAGCTCGCCTTCCGCGCCAAGCTGTTCAAGGTCTCGGCCGCGGAGAGCTGGCGGCGCTTCATCAATCTGCCGCGCTCCAGCTTCGGCACTACCTTGGCTCATGCGGGCGTCGGCCTGTCGGTGATCGGCATCGTGGCGACGTCCGCGTGGCGCGTGGAAGACATCACCGCCATGAAGCCCGGAGAGGCCACGGAGATCGCCGGCTACCGGCTGGTCTTCGAAGGCGTCTCGGAACGGGCGGGCCCGAATTACGACGAGCAGCTTGCGAGCTTCCAGGTGTTCAGGGGCGACAGCGAGGTCACCGAGCTACACCCGACGAAGCGGCAATTCACCATCGAAGGCTCGGCCACCACGGAAGCGGCGATCTACAATGCCTGGGGCGGCGACCTCTACGCGGTGCTTGGCGATCCGCTGGAGGATGGCGCCTACAGCATTCGCGTCTATTTCAATCCGCTGGTGCGGCTGATCTGGATCGGCGCCGTGGTCATGTTCCTAGGGGGAGCCCTCTCCCTCTTCGACCGGCGCTTGCGGGTGGGGGCGCCGAAGCGTGCTGCCGCGCCGCAAGGAAAGCTCGCCGATGCCAAATAGGGCCGGTCTCCATCGTCATCTGCTTGCGACGCTGCTCGCGCTTCTCGTCGGCCTGACGAGTGTTGCGCCGGCCTTCGCGGTGCAGCCCGACGAGGTGCTGGACGATCCGGCGCTTGAGCAGCGGGCACGGGACATTTCGGCGAATCTGCGCTGCCTGGTCTGCCAGAATCAGTCCATCGACGATTCCAACGCCCCGCTCGCCAAGGACTTGCGGGTGCTGGTCCGCGACCAGCTCAAGGCCGGCAAGACCGACGAAGAGATCATGGATTACGTGGTGGCGCGCTATGGGGAGTTCGTGCTGCTGACGCCGGTCTGGGCACCCCACACGCTGCTGCTGTGGCTGGCCACGCCGATCCTACTGATCATCGGTCTCATCATCGTTGTGATGCTCTTCCGCAGGCGCGCCGCGGTGCCCGAGGCCAAGCCGCTTTCGGCGGCCGAAAAGCGCCGTCTGAACAAGATGCTGGACCAGACTTAAGGCGGGTCCGCACACTGCTTTTCCTGCCTCTTTACCTCTCCTTCGGGCGGCCGGTCCCGGCCTCGCCTCCTCCCTACCTTACGTAAATTTAATCCTCCCGAAACGGCGTCGTAAGCCGCGAACCTCTATATCGGCTGCCAGTAGTCTTGCTCCTCCCAACGCCAGGCTTCACTGACAGACATCTGACAAGAGGTTCACATGCAATCCAACGACACTCGCTCAACTGCGCCGGAGAGTCCGCGCAAGAGCCGGTTCTTCGGCCGCCCGGCAATGTTTGCCGTGGCGCTGATCGGCGCCGGCGCGCTCGGCTTCTCCATGGCCGACAGCGTGCCTTTCGCATCCGCTGAGCCCGTTCCGACTTCGCCACCGGTGACGTCATCGGCGCCCAACTTCTCCGATCTGGTGAAGAAGGTGAGCCCCGCGGTGGTCAGCATCAACGTGAAGGGCAACACGAACGGCGGGGAAGGCGAGTTCGATATTCCGGGCATGCCCGATATCCCGAAGGACAGCCCGTTCTATGAGTTCTTCAAGCGCTTCGGCCAGGGGCCGAAGGGCATGCCGGACCGTCACCCGATGCAGGCGCAAGGGTCCGGCTTCTTCATCTCGCCCGATGGCTATCTCGTCACAAACAACCACGTTGTCGAGGAAGCCGACGAGATCACCGTCACCATGGAAGACGGCGAGCAGTACAAGGCGGAGCTGGTGGGCAACGACCCGCGCACCGATGTCGCCCTGCTGAAGGTCGAAGGCGACGAGCTGCCTTACGTCGAGTTCTCCGACAAGGATCCGGAAGTCGGCGAGTGGGTGCTGGCGGTCGGCAATCCGTTCGGCCTCGGCGGCACGGTGACGGCGGGCATCATCTCCGCCCATAACCGCGATATCGGCTCCGGCCCGTACGACTATCTGCAGATCGACGCGGCGGTGAACCGCGGCAATTCCGGCGGTCCGTCCTTTACCCTCGACGGCAAGGTCGTCGGCATGAACACGGCGATCTTCTCGCCGTCGGGCGGCAATGTGGGCATCGCATTCGCCGTTCCAGCCGCGCTGGTGAAAGAGGTCGTCGGTCAGCTGAAGACCTCCGGCTCCGTCGATCGCGGCTGGCTCGGTGTCGTCATCCAGAACGTCACGGACGATCTTGCCGATGGCGTTGGCCTGGATGAGGCCAAGGGCGCGCTCGTCTCGAAGGTTTCCGAGGACGGTCCGGCCGCTGCGGAAGGCATTGAGGCCGGTGACGTGATCGTCGCGGTCAACGGCGAAGAGGTCGAGGATTCCCGCGATCTCGCCCGTAAGATCGCCGAGCTCGAGCCCGACACGGATGTGACCCTTTCGGTCAACCGCTATGGCGATGAGCGCGAGGTCGACGTGACCCTCGGTAAGTTCCCCTCCGGCAAGCAGCTCGCGAAGCTTCGCGGCGATGAGACGCCGGAAGAGGACAGCAACGGCGAAGAGATGAAGGACCTCGGTCTTTCGATCGCGCCGGCTGCCAGCGTGCCTGGTGCCGGTGAGGAGGGCGTCGTGATCACCGAGATCGCGCCCGACAGCGACGCCGCCGAGAAAGGTCTCTCGGTCGGCGACGTGATCCTCCAGGTCGGTGGCAAGGACGTCACCAGTGCCAAGGACATTTCGGAAGGTATCCGCGAGACCATGTCCAAGCCCAAGAACAAGGGCAAGGAGAAGGTCAACGTGATCTTCCGTGTGAAATCCGGCGATCGCATGAGCTTCGTGGCCCTGGCACTTAAGAACCAGGCCTAACGCTCGACGCCGGAGGGCGGCGCGGCCTTCCCCCACCCCCCAACCGCGCCGCCCCCCTTTCATTTGCCGCGTAGGCTCCACCGCAGCTAGCGTCGGTTCAGGAGCAGACCGGGAGATTTCCTAAGATGCGTGTTCTGGTGATCGAGGACGACCAGGAGACCGCGACGTTCCTTCAGCGGGCGCTGAAAGAATCCGGCCACATGGCCGAGCACGCCGCGGACGGCCAGACCGGCCTGGAGCTCGCCAAGGCCAACGCCTACGACATCCTCATCGTCGACCGCATGCTGCCCAAATGTGATGGGCTCACCGTGATCGGAATGCTGAGGGCCGACGACGTGCATACACCGGCGCTGATCCTGAGCGCGCTGGACGGCGTGGACGAGCGGGTCAAAGGCTTACGCGCCGGCGGCGACGACTATCTCACCAAGCCCTACGCATTCTCGGAGCTTCTCGCCCGCATCGAAGTGTTGGCCAGGCGGACCTCACCAGACGAGGCGAGCACCAAGCTCCAGGTGGGCGATCTTACCCTGGACCGTCTCACCCACAAGGTGGCCCGCGCCGGCGAACCGATCCTCCTCCAGCCGCGGGAGTTCCGGCTGCTGGAATATCTCATGAAGCATGCGGGCCAGGTGGTGACCCGCACCATGCTCCTGGAGAATGTCTGGGATTATCACTTCGATCCGCAGACCAATGTGATCGACGTCCACATCTCGCGGCTGCGTTCCAAAATCGACAAGAGCTTCGACAAGCCCCTCCTGCACACCGTCCGCGGCGCCGGCTATACGATCCGTGACAGCGCCCAGTAAACTTTTCCGGACGACCGCCTTCCGCCTCTCGCTGCTTTATCTGGCGGTGTTCGGCCTCGCTGCGTCTCTGGCCATCGGCTACATCTACTGGAACATCAATATCCTGCTCTCCCGCCAGCTGGATGAGAGCATTCAGACGGAGCTGAGCGGGCTGGCGGCGCAGTATCGCTCGGGCGGTTTGCGGCAGCTCGTGCGCACCATCGCCAAGCGCAGCGAGACCCCGGGCAACAGCCTCTACTACGTCGCCGACAGGCAGGGGCATCGGATCGCCGGCAATCTCGGCTCCATCTCGCCGGACCTCCTGAAAGAGACAGGACCGGTGGAGTTCGCCTACCAGCGGCCTGCCCAAGGAGGCATGGAGCGGCGGCTCGCCTTCGCCAATGTGTTTCACCTTACCGGCGGCACGCAGCTCCTGGTCGGGCGCGATATCGAGGATCGGCGGGTGCTCTCTCGGGTCACGCGCTCGGCGATGCTGTGGGGGCTCGGGCTAATGGCGCTGATCGGCATCGGCGGCGGTCTGCTGGTCAGCCGCAATCTGCTCGCCCGCATCGATGCCATCACCGACACCAGCCGGAGCATCATGGCCGGCGATCTGTCGGGGCGCATCCCGCGCAATCGCTCCGGCGACGAGCTCGACCGGCTGTCGGAAAGCCTCAACCAGATGCTGGCGCGCATCGAGCAGCTCATGGCGGGTCTGCGCGAGGTTTCCGACAATATCGCTCACGATCTGAAGACCCCGCTGACCCGGCTGCGCAATCGGGTGGAGCGGGCGCTGCACGATCCGCAAAACGATCTCGGCTACCGGGAGACGCTGGAGAAGACGATCGAAGAAGCGGACGACCTCATCAAGACCTTCAATGCGCTGCTTTCCATCGCGCGGATGGAGGCGGGTGCAGGCACCGGACGCTGGGAGAGTCTGGACGCCGCGGCCCTGATCGCCGATGTGGCAGAGTTGTATGAGCCAGTGGCAGAAGAGCGTGGCCTCGTGCTAAGGGCGGATGCGGAAGATCCGCTGCCGATCCTTGGGGACCGTCAGCTTCTGGGTCAGGCGCTTGCCAATCTGGTCGACAACGCCATCAAGCATGGCCGGCCCGACGAGGCGAACGGCGGATCGGACCAGGCGCCCGATATCCTGATCGAGGCTCATCGGACAGGCGGCGGGCAGAAGATGAATTCGAACGGCGCAGCCCATAGCGCCGGAGGAAAAGGAATGGAGATGGCCGAGATCGTCGTGAGCGACCGCGGGCCTGGTATCCCGGAAGCGGACCGCGAGCGCGTGCTGGAGCGGTTTGTCCGGCTTGAGGCTAGCCGGTCTGCGCCCGGCAGCGGGCTGGGCCTGAGCCTGGTCGCGGCGGTGGCGCGCCTGCATGGCGGGGATCTCAAGCTTGGCGATAACGGTCCGGGTCTGAAGGCTGTGCTGACGCTGCCCATGGACGGCGCGGTCGAGGCTCCTGGGATCACGGGCGGCTCGTGAACGGTTCTGCGGAAGTGAGCGCGTTCGCCGACCGGATTACCCGCACGCCGATCGTCATCGACGAGGCGCGGGCGGCCGATCAGATCGAGACCCTGGAAAAGGCGCTGGACGGCGACCAAGAGCTCGCCTCGGCAGCGAAGCTACTTGCGGAGAACGACACTGTCCGCAAGCTCGCCGCTGGCGCGTTCTCCGGCTCCCCTTATCTCGCGGGTCTGGCACGGCGCGATCCGAAGACCTTTGCCGAGATCGTGACCTCCGATCCGGACGATGCCTTCTCCGAATTCTCCACCCGGCTCGTGACCGAGATCGGCGACTGCGCCGACATGAAATCGGCGATGCATGCCTTGCGCTGCTACAAGCGCGCCACGTCGCTGCTGATCGGCTTGGGTGATCTCGGCGGCGTCTGGCGGACCCGTGACGTCTTGCGCAAGCTCAGCATGGTGGCCGACGAGGTGGTGCAGCAGGCGGTGCGCTTCCTGTTCCGCCGGGCCATCGAGAAGGGCGAGGTGGATGCGCCCATGCCCGGCGCCGGCTATTTCGTCATCGCCATGGGCAAGCTCGGCTCGTTCGAGCTCAACTACTCCAGCGACATCGATCTCATCGTTTTCTACGACAAGGCCCGGTCCGGGCTGACGGAAGGTGTCGAGCCGTCCAAGTTCTTCGTGAAGATCACCCGCGATCTCGTGAAGCTGCTCCAGGAATACACGGAAGACGGCTATGTCTTCCGCACGGATCTGCGGCTCCGCCCCGATCCCGGCGCCACCCAGATCGCGCTCTCGGCCGAAGCAGCGCTGAACTATTACGAAAGCCTGGGGCAAAACTGGGAGCGCGCGGCGCTGATCAAGGCCCGCATCGTGGCCGGCGATTTCGAGGCAGGCGCCGACTTCCTGCGCCAGATCTCGCCTTTCGTCTGGCGGCGCTATCTCGACTATGCGGCGATCGCCGATATCCGCGCCATGAAGCGGAAGGTGCATGCCCATAAGGGGCACGGCACGGTCGCCGTGCTGGGCCACAACGTGAAGCTCGGCCGCGGCGGCATCCGGGATATCGAGTTCTTCGTCCAGACCCATCAGCTCATCGCTGGCGGCCGCAACCCGGACCTTCGCAGCCGGGGCACCATCGACACGTTGAAGCATCTCGCCGATGGGGAATGGATCCGGCCCGAGGTCGCGGCCGATCTCACCGAGGTCTACTACTTCCTGCGGCGCGTGGAGAACGTGCTGCAGATGATCGACGATCAGCAGACCCATGAGCTGCCGAAGGACGAAGGGGCCTTCCGCAACGTCGCGGCCCTTTGCGGCTTCGACGATCCGGATGTCTTCGCCGCGGCGCTTCTGGAGAATTTCAAGCGCGTCGAATACCACTATGAAGCCCTGTTCGAGACCATGCCGGGTACGGGCGGCGAGGAGCCGGCCTTCGTGTTCCGAGGTGACGAAGACGATCCGGACACCCTCGCCACGCTGGAGGAATACGGCTTCAAGAATCCGCGCGAGGCGGTGGCCGTGCTGCGGGCCTGGCATTCGGGCCGCTACGTCGCGACGCGCAGCAGCCAGGCTCAGGAGCGGATGACCGAGTTCCTGCCGTTGCTGCTCCGCACCCTGGGACGTACTGCCGAGCCGGATCGGGCTCTCGCGACCTTCGATCAGGTCCTCTCGGATCTGCCGGCGGGCCTGCAGCTGTTCTCGGCTTTCTCGCGCAACCCAAGTCTCTTGCGGTTGATGGCGGATATTCTCGGCACGGCGCCGCGTCTGGCGCGGATCATCGCGCGCCGGCCGCGCCTGCTCGATGCGGTGCTCGATCCCGGCTTCTTCGGCGCCATGCCGACCAAGACGATCTTCAAGGAGCTGATCGAGAACGCGCTTGGCCAGTCAACCGATTACGCCGACATGCTCGACCGGGCGCGGATCGTCGGCCGGGAGCAGGCCTTCCTAATCGGCGTGCGGGTTCTGTCCGGCACCATCACGGCGGCCCAGGCCGGCAGCATCTACGCCGCGCTGGCGGAGGCGCTGATCGAGTCTCTCCTGAAGCGGGTGGAGGACGAGCTTGCCGAGCGATACGGCCGGATCCCGAGCGGACGCGCCGATGTGCTCGCCATGGGCAAGCTCGGCGGAAGCGAGATGACCGCCTCGTCGGATCTCGATCTCATCGTGGTCTACGATTTCGAAAGCGATGCGGGCGGCTCCGACGGGGCGAAGAGTCTCTCGGGCAGCGAGTATTATACCCGGCTGACCCAGCGTCTGATCGCGGCCCTCTCAGCGCCCACCGCGGAAGGCGCGCTCTACGAGGTCGACATGCGGCTCCGGCCGTCGGGCCATCAGGGGCCGGTGGCGACCAAGCTCTCCAGCTTCAAGGATTATCAGCACAGCTCGGCCTGGACCTGGGAGCGCATGGCGCTCACCCGCGCTCGCGTGGTGGCGGGTCCTGAGTCTCTCGCACGCGAGATCGATGAGGCCATCGAGAACGTGCTGAAAAGCTCCAAGGACCGAGCTGCCGTGGCGGAAGACGTCCGCACCATGCGCGAGAAGATTGAAGCGCAGAAGGGCACCGAGGATATCTGGGACATCAAGCAGGTGCGCGGCGGGCTGGTCGATCTGGAGTTCATCACCCAGTTCCTGCAGCTGGTCAGCGCGGACGAACATCCGCAAGTGTTGGATCAGACGACCGAGCGGGCGCTGCAGAACTTGCAGGAGGCGGGCGTGCTCTCCGCTGCGGATGCCGAGATCCTGATCCCCGCTTGCCGACTCTATCACAACCTCACCCAGGTGCTCCGGCTTTGCGTCGATGAGGGCTTCCGTCCCGACGAGGCGCCGCAAGCCCTGAAAGAGCTGATCGCGCGGGCTGCCGAGTTGGGCGATTTCAGAAATGTCGAGGTGCAGCTGCGGGGGACGCTGGCCGAAGTCCATCGCGCCTTCGACCGGCTGGTGGTCTGAAGGCTGCCGACGGCGCTGGTCAGGCTGAGGCGTTCTGCCGACTGTCGGGTTTTTCGAGTGGAAGGCTCGGCTGCTGGCTGCGCAAGGGCAGGGTGAAAATCACCTGAGTACCTTCGCCGGCGCGGCTCTTGATCTCCAGATTGCCGCCATGCAGCTCCACGAGAGCCCGGGAGATGGCGAGGCCGAGCCCGCTTCCTTGATGGCTCTTGGAGAGCTGGTTCTCGACCTGCTCGAAGGGGCGGCCGAGCTTCGAGATATCTTCTTCGGCGATCCCGATGCCAGTGTCCTGAATGGTGATGCGGGCTTCGCCGCGATGCTGGGCCAGGCGCACATCGACAAGCCCGCCCTCGCGGCTGAACTTCACCGCATTGGAAAGCAGGTTGAGGAAGACCTGCTTCACGGCGCGGCGGTCGGCCTTGATGAAGAAGGTCTCCGGCCCGTGGCGGTTCAGGGTAAGCCCGCGGGCCTCGGCTGCCTTGGAGACCACCTTCATGCTCTCGCCGACGAGATCCACCAGGTCGACACGTTCCGTCTCCAGGACGAGCCGGCCGGCCTCAATCTTCGACATGTCGAGAATGTCGTTGATCACATCCAGGAGGAAGCTGCCGCTCTCAAAAATGTCCTGGGCGTACTCATGATATTTGGCGTGGCCGAGGGGGCCGAACAGCTCGCTCTGCATGACCTCCGAAAAACCAATCACCGCATTCAGCGGCGTGCGCAGCTCGTGGCTGATATTGGCGAGGAACTCCGACTTGGCCCGGTTGGCGGCTTCGGCGCGGTTCTTCTCAAGCGCATATTTCTCCGCGAGATCGACTAGGCGCTGCTTCTGCTGCTCCAGCTCTCGGCGGGACAGATGCAGCTCGGCGACGCTGGAGCGTAAGCGCGATTCCTTGTCGGCGAGTAGCTGCTCATTTCGCTTCAGCTGAGTGATGTCGGTGCCGATGCTGACATAGCCGCCGTCGCGGGTGCGGCCTTCGTTGATATGCAGCCAGCGTCCGTCTTCGAGCTGGGCTTCGTAGGTGCGGCTGCCGTTCTGCTGGCGGTCCACGGTGATGCGCTTGCGGACCACGGGCTCGCAGGCGGCGCCGATGACGGTCTCGTAGGGCGTGCCCTTGTTCAGGACATCGTCGGGCAGGCCATGGAACTGCTTGTACTTGCTGTTGCACATGACGAGGCGGTTCCGGTCGTCCCACAGGACAAAGGCCTCGGAGATGGTCTCGATTGCGTCGCGCAGGCGGGCATTGGCTTCGGCCGCCTCTTTCACGGCGCTTTCCTTGCTCCGCATGGCGAAGGCGGTGAGCTGGGCGTCCCCGGTGTCGCGGTCTTCGGTGAGATGGCCGCGAAGGGCGACCTCGACCCAGCTGCCGTCGCGATGACGCAGGCGAAGAGTCTCGTCGATGGCGGTCTCGCCGTTCTCCATCAGGGCGCCGATCCGCTGATGGAAGTTGTCGCCAGGGTGCACCGCGTGGGCGAAGACCTGGGCGGGCAGGGGATGGGAAGACGGTTTCAGGCCGAGCATCTCGTACATTGCGGGCGACCAATGCACGTCGCCGCTTTCGAGGTTCCAGCGCCACAGGCCGCAGCCCGGCAGTCGCGCGCCGAGTTCCTCGACGAGAACGTCCGGCTCTTCCTCAGCGGCCGCGCGGCGGGGCAGAAGAAGCGCGCCGCTGAGAAGCAGTAGCAGCAGCCCGCCGCAAAGCAGGATGGTGATCTCGACATTCCGGTTCGCGGACCAAGGGGCAAGTGCTGTTTCGATGGGCTGAAAGGCCAGGAGCTGGGCTTTGGGCCGAGCGAGATTGCGGATCGTGGCGATGGCTTCAGTGCCGTCCGTCAGGGTGAGCTCCATGACGCCGGCGGTTGCGCCGAAGGTCGTGATGGGCTGGCCAGATCCGATATAGGAGAGAATGTCTTCCGGACCGCCCGGCTCCAGCGGCGCCTCGCCGCGAATCTTCCCGGTCTCATCGGCGAGCACCACGTGGCGGTCATTCAGGGTCGCGCCGGTCTGCAGCGCGCTCGCCAGAGAGGCCTGCCAGGCATCGTCCGTCTTGGGCGTCTCGCCCTTTAGGTTCTCCGCGGTCAGATCGGCATAGAGCTGGAGCGTTTGCTTTGCGGATTGGAGCGCGGCTTCGCGGCCGTCACCCATTTGGAAGGCCGCGCCGATGCCGGCGAGAATGACGAAAATGGCGGTGAGATAGGGGGCGCTTCTGCGAAGAAATTCGGCAGAGAGAAGTTGACGCGGAAGAGCATCGCGGATCGCTTTGAGTAGCGGCTCCGCGAGCGCGTACGCATCCTCACGCGCGGATCGCGCCCGCGACATTCGGTCCCCCAATCTTCTCTTTCCACAATGGAAACGGAGAAGTGCCGCATCTCCGAATCACCTTTCTATTGAAGGTATTCGACTGGAATCTGTCCAGAGAAAACTTGTGGACAACCGTTTAAAGCTCGTTGCAAAGGCAGGGGATTACTCGTCGCCGAGAGTCTTGCTGACGATCTCGTAGCTGTCGGTGGAAAGCTCGGCGTTTGCGAGCCCTTCCAGGGTCGCCTTGGCATGGGCCTCACGGTTCGGCTCCAGGAAGCGCCAGCTCTCGAAAGCGCCGAGCAGGCGGGCGGCCATGTGCGGATTAAACTTGTCGATCCGGAGTGCGCATTCGGCGAGGAATTCGTAGCCGGCCCCATCCTTCCGGTTGAAGCCGGTCGGGTTTCCGTTGGCGAAGCTGCCGATCAGCGCGCGGACGCGGTTCGGATTCTTCAGCGAGAATTTCGGATGGCTCAGCAGGCCCTCGACGATCTCGACGGAATCGGGCCGGGCGGAGCGGGCCTGCACCGCGAACCATTTGTCGAGCACCAGGGCGTCGTCCTTCCAGCGCTCGTAGAAATCGGCCATGGCCTCGTCGCGGCGCGGATCGTCGTGAGGCGCCAGGATCAGCAGGGAATAGATGGCGTCGGTCATGTTGGTGGCACCGCGGTAATGGGCGGCGGCGCGTTCCAGCTCGTCATCCTTGCCGCTTCCCACCAGGAGATCGAGGGCAGCGATGCGCATGGAGCGCTTGCCGGCGCTGATGCCATCGGGCGAGTAAGGTCCCGTATCGGCCAGCTCTTCGTAGATGCCGGCGAGGTCGGCATGGATTGCGTTGCCAATGGTCTCGCGCAAGGTCTCGCGGGCTTCGCGGATCGCATCCGTATCGATATTACGGGCGAGCTCGCGGGCGATGTCGGATTCGCTCGGGAGTTTCAGCATCTCGCCGCGATAGGCGTAGGCCAGTTCTTCCTCGTTCGCGGTCACCGCAAGCGCCTTCGCCAGGCGCGAGGCTCCCTGGCCTTTGACCGGCTCCGGATTGTAGCGATCGCGGGCGGCGTCGGTCAGCAGCTTCGCCGCGTAGCTCTGGGCCGCCTGCCACCGATTGAACGGATCGGAGTCGTGCATCATCAGAAACTCGATCTGCTCCAGATCGATGGTCTGGGTGAGACGCACGGGTGCGGAGAACTCCCGCAGCAGGGATGGCGTCGGCGGGGTGGGGATGCCGGTGAAGGTGAAGCTCTGCTCGCGCTCGGTCACTTCCAGCAGCCCGTCGGAAAGCTCCGTTCCATCCTCCAGGGTCAGCGGCAGGTCGTCGCCGTTGGGGCCCAGCAGGCCGATCCGAAGCGGGATGGGCATGGGCTCCTTGTTGGGCTGACCGGGCGTGGCGGGGAGGATCTGGCTGACGTTGAGGGTCGCCGTCTTGCTCTGCTGGTCGTAGTCGAGGGAGCAGGCAAGCTCCGGCGTGCCGGCCTGGTTGTACCAGTGCATGAACTCGGAGAGGTCCTTGCCCGACGCATCGGCAAGGGCGGCGAGGAAATCCTCCACCGTCACGGCCTGGCCGTCATGGCGCTCGAAATAGAGGTCCAGGCCTTTGCGGAAATCGTCGCGGCCCAGCATGGTCTGGAGCATGCGGCAGAGCTCGGCGCCCTTCTCGTAGACCGTGGCCGTGTAGAAGTTGTTGATCTCGATATAGGAGCCGGGCCGCACCGGGTGGGCGAGGGGGCCGGAGTCTTCTGGGAACTGGCGGCTCTTCAGATTGCGCACGTCGAGGATGCGCTTCACCGGGCCGGCGCGCAGATCGGCGGAGAACTCCTGATCGCGAAAGACGGTCAGGCCCTCCTTCAGGCAGAGCTGGAACCAGTCGCGGCAGGTGATCCGGTTGCCGGTCCAGTTGTGAAAATACTCGTGGGCGATGACGCCTTCGATCGCCGCGTAGTCGGCGTCGGATGCGGTGTCGGGGCGGGCCAGCACCAGCTTGTCGTTGAAGATGTTGAGGCCCTTGTTCTCCATGGCGCCCATGTTGAAGTCGCTGACGGCCACGATGTTGAACACATCGAGATCGTATTCCCGGCCGAAGCGCTCCTCATCCCACTTCATCGCATTCTTGAGGGACTCCATGGCCCAGTCGCAGCGGTCCTCCTTGCCGTGCTCGACATAGATGTTGAGCGCGACCTCGCGGCCGGACTGGGTGGTGAAGCTGTCGGAGATCTTCGCCAGGTCGCCGGCCACGGCGGCGAACAGATAGGACGGCTTGGGGTGCGGATCTTCCCAGACGGCGTAGTGGCGATCTGTGCCTTCGACGTCGCCACGCTCGACCGGGTTGCCGTTTGAGAGGAGCACAGGGTTTGTCTTCTTGTCGGCCTCCAGACGGACGCGGTAGGTGGCGAGCACGTCGGGCCGGTCGAGAAAGAAGGTGATGCGGCGGAAGCCTTCCGGCTCGCACTGGGTGCAGAACGCACCGTTGGAGCGGTAGAGGCCGAGCAGGGCCTCGTTCGCTTCCGGATTGCAGGCGGTCTTCAGGCTCAGGGTAAAGGGACCGGTGGGCACGTCGGGCACGGTCAGACCCGTCTCGGTGGCGCTGTACTCGTCCGGCTGGAGCGGCTTGCCGTCCACCGCGATGGAGATGAGCTCGACGCCTTCGCCGTCCAGGACCAGCGGCCGGGCCGCCTTCGCCTCCGGGTTGGGCCGCATGGCGAGATCAGCGTGGACGATGGTCCGCTCCGGCTCCAGATGAAAATCGAGATCGACGGTCTCGATCAGATAGTCGGGCGCGGCGTAGTCGCTGAGATGTTTCGGCTGGCGATCGGATTCGTGCATGGTCCTACCTTTCCCGTCGCTCTTAGTGCGGGGGAGCGTGAATGCCAAGGGTCAGTTGCGGAGTGTCGGTCCGCCGGGACTGAACGACGGATCGTTATCCGGCCTCAAAGGCCGGCAATGCCACCTAGGCTCGGTATCGAACCTAACTTGGAAGACCATCTACTTTCGGGATGTCGTCCACGCGCCCGTCCCATTCCGCTCGGCTCGCAAAGCAGATATGGGCACTTGGCCGGATGTCGATCGCGCTATCGATACTCCCGGCAGGTGCCACCAACAAATCACCATTCGATTGAACATTCGGAAGAGCAGATCCGCATTTGATGCAAAAGCTTTTCTCGTGCCGGGTCTCGGGAACCCGGTAGGTCTGGATGCAATCGCGACCAGAAATCCAATTTACCGTTGCTGTCGATGAAAACAAATTGGCCGCATATGCGGAGCCCGTGTCCTTCCGACAACGCTTGCAGTGGCAGAGAAAAAAGCTCTCAAACGCACCTGAGATCTGAAATCTCACGGCACCACACAAACAGGAGCCAGCGGCGGTTAAGCTCATAACGATCTACTCGTATTCGTTTGACGCGGAACCGTTAGTGGTTGCCGCCGCCGAACTAATGGGTCCTGACTCTAGGTGGGGACGACAGGCTAGTCAGGCAACTCGTCCAGGATCGCGCGGCTCATATCGACGAGGCTGGAAAGGTCCTCGCTGAAATTCTCCGGCTGCTGCTCCGCCTGGTTCACGAAGAGCTGCATGATCTTCAACAGGCTCGGCGCCCGAACGATGAGCTGTGCCTGCTTCTCGACGCGCTGGGGGTCGAGATCGTATTCGGCGCCCGGCACGCGCCAGCCGCCCCAGTCCTGATCGCTGGTGACGACCACGGGATGGGTCCCGGGGAAGGGGTGGTGCTGGCATTGCTCGGCATTCTTCCAGCGGTTCTGAGCACGCAGCAAGCGCCACTCGCCGAGCCTATTGGACAGCCGGCTCTGGACCGCGGTGGCTTCTTCCTGAAGCTCTTCCTCTACGAACTCGCGGCCCATGCCGCAGTCGTAGGTGATCTTGATGGGCTCATCGACGCCCCTGATCCACTTCGGCAGGACCCGTTCGATATAGGCCCAGGTCCCGACCGGCTTCACGAAAACGCGCTGAGATTTGTGGAACTTCGCCTTTGCCATGTTGACGCCTTACTAACCCGCTTATGCTCGGACGCTAGCAGGAAGGGGTTAAATTTTTTTGGTCGGCCTGGCGGCCCCGTCGGGCGGACAGATGATCGGGGGAATGAGCCTTCACAATCTTTGCGGCTTAGCGCGATAGAATCGCTTCCAGCGATTTTCAGAGCGGCTATAGTCGGATGGTTCGCAGATCCTGCTGCGAGACGTTTGACGATCCACCGTTCTATCGGATGCACCCGCACGGTTGTCGGATCGGCTCTTATTCGGATGGTTTCTGACTTGAGCGAAGGCTATCAGCTTTGTCACGCGCGTCGCCGCGCCCACATCCGAGCACTGCTTCACATTTTGGGAGAATTTGAATGAACCGCCGCGAGTTTTCGGTGGCCTTTGGCGCGCTCGCCCTCGGAGCGGCGGCAGGACCCGGCAGCGGGCTTGCCCAGGACAATAAGAAGACGCCCTTCTCCCGGAAAACGGTGGTGGACATGGCGCGGGAGATGGCGAAGACGCCATACGATCCGCCGCAGCCTGTTCCTGACACCTTCACCAATCTCAGCTACGACGATCACCGGAAGATCCGCTTCAAGAAGGATCGGGCGCTGTGGGCTGGCAAGAACCGCGGTTTCGCGGTGGAGCTGCTCCATGCCGGTTTCGTGGTGAAGTCCCCGGTCGAGATCTTCAAGGTCGAGGACGGCAAGGCGGAGCAGATCACCTATTCGCCGGACTATTTCGATTTCGGCGATCTCAGCGTCAAACCGCCGGAAGGGCAGCCCCTGTTCTCCGGTATTCGCATCAACGCGCCCATCAACGTGCTGCATCATTACGACGAGGTGGTCGTCTTTCAGGGGGCGAGCTATTTCCGGGGCGTCGGCGCCGACCAGTTGTACGGCATCTCCGCGCGGGGACTGGCCATCGACACGGGCGAGCCTACGGGGGAGGAGTTTCCCTTCTTCCGCAGCTTCTGGATTGAGCGACCGGCCGTCGATTCCAAAACCATCACGGTGCATGCGCTACTCGACAGCCGCAGCGTGACCGGGGCCTTCACCTTCGTCATCCGGCCCGGCGCCTCCACGGTGCTCGATGTGGAGGCCGCCCTGTTCGGCCGGGCGGACGTGAACCATCTCGGCCTTGCGCCGTTGACCAGTATGTATCTGTTCGATGCCCGGGAGCGGGACAGGTTCGACGATTTCCGTCCCGCGGTGCACGACTCCGATACGCTTTCCATCGCTCGCAACAACGGCGAATGGATCATGCGGCCACTGGCCAATCCGGAGAAGCTGCAGATCAGCGCCTTCGTGGAGGAGGACCCTTTGGGGTTCGGCCTTCAGCAGCGCGAAAGGGAATACGAGGACTACAAGGACCTCGAGGCGCGCTACGAGCTTCGGCCGAGCGCATGGGTCGAGCCGAAGACGCCTTGGAAGCAGGGTCACGTGCAGCTGGTCGAGATCCCGACCGATCTGGAGACCAACGACAACATCGTTGCGTTCTGGCATCCGCGGAAGCGGCTGAAGCGCGGCCAGGAGATGAGCTACGGCTATTGGCTCACCTTCGGCCCTCCGATCATCAACCAGCGCATCGCCCGTGTGGCAGAATCACGCATGGGGATGAGCGTTCTGCGGAAACGTCGACAATTTATCGTCGATTTCGACCCGCCTATTGAGAACGGCGTGCCCGTTTACCTTGGTTCCGACGTTGAACCGCAGGTGACAGCGTCATCGGGACGTATCGAACACGTGGTAGGCCGCCACAACCCGATGACAGGCGGATATCAAGTAAGTTTTGAGATGGATACGACGGATGTGGAACTTTCCGAACTGCGCTTGGTTTTAGCGCACGACGGGGAGCAGATTAGTGAGACTTGGCTCTATAGATGGACAGCTTGAACGACGTAATGGAGACGCTCGGCGAAGGAGCGTCTGGGTCGTTGCCCCGCAGTCTTACGCCCCCCGACAGTCCTCTGGAGATGCGGGCGCAAAGGTTCGACCAGTGGTACGGCTCGCCGCCTAAGACGGCGCTGCGGCCGGCCCTGCGCGAGCACACGCTCATTTCGCGCATTATCGTCTTCATGATCACCGCGATCGTGACCGGCTACGGCGTCTGGCACATGCTGGAAGTCGTCGGTCAGAACGATGCGACCGCCCTGCAGTACATGCTTGTCGGGCTGTTCGGCCTGAGCTTCATCTGGATCGCCCAGGCGCTTGGCGTGGCCGTGCTCGGTTTCCTATCTCTCGTGCTCCGGATCGACTGGACCCGCGGCATCAAGCTGAAGGGCGAACTCTCGTCCCGCACGGCCGTGATCATGCCGGTCTATAACGAGCACGTGGAGAGCGTGTTCTCGAACCTGACGAAGATGGCCGAAGAGATCGCTGCGTCCGGCAAGAGCTGGCATTTCGATTTCTTCGTCCTGAGCGACACCACCAATCTTTCCATCGTCCGTGAAGAGCGCGAGGCGGCGAACCGTCTGCGCCAGAAGATGCTGGGCCGGGTGAATGTCTATTATCGCCGCCGCGCGGAGAACGAAGGCAAGAAGGCCGGCAACGTCGCCGATTTCGTTCGCAACTGGGGTGGCAATTACGACTTCATGCTGGTGCTGGATGCGGACAGCTACATGACGTCGGAGGCCATTATCTCCCTTGCGGAGTCCATGGAAGCCGACAGCAGCGCCGGTCTCATTCAGAGCGTGCCGCGGCTGGTGAACCGCAACACCCTGTTCGCCCGCATGCAGCAATTCGCGACCGGCACTTACGGGCCGGTGGTTTCCGCAGGCCTTGCGATGCTGCAGGGCCGCGAAGGCAATTTCTGGGGCCATAACGCGATCATCCGCGTGAAGGCGTTCGCCAGCTCCTGCGGCCTGCCGGAGCTTCCCGGCAAGAAGCCGTTCGGCGGCCACATCATGAGCCACGACTTCGTCGAGGCGGCGCTTCTGGTCCGCGCCGGCTGGGACGTCTATATGCGCCCGGAGATCACGGGCAGCTACGAGGAGACGCCGCCGACGCTCACCGATCATGCCGCGCGCGACCGGCGCTGGGCCCAAGGCAATCTGCAGCATTCCAAGGTGCTGCCGGCCCGCGGTCTTCACTGGATGAGCCGGTATCACTTCATGACAGGCATCATGAGTTATGCCGCATCGCCGCTTTGGCTGATGTTCCTGGTGGTCGGCATCCTGCTGGCCTGGCAGGCATCGCTCTACCAGCCGGACTATTTCCCGGACGCCCATGCGCTGTTCCCGACATGGCCGCAATTCGACGCCCAGAAGGCGTGGACGCTGCTCGGCTTCTCCGCCGTGGTGCTGCTGGCGCCCAAGGTGCTGGCTGTCACCTACGCGCTGATGAACAAGCGCATGCGCCGCGGGGCAGGCGGCCCCATCGCGCTGGTGGTCAGCTTCGTGCTGGAGACGCTGTTGTCCGCACTGCTGGCGCCGATCCTGATGCTGCTACAGACCGGCTTCATCGGGCAGATCCTGTTCGCACAGGATTCCGGTTGGAACCCGCAATCCCGCGATGACGGCAAGATCGACGTTGCCGACGTCCTGAAGCGCTACAGCTTCCACACCGGTTTCGGCATCGTCATGGCGGCGATCACGCTGTGGATCTCGCCGCAGCTCTTCCTGTGGCTGCTGCCCGTCTGGCTCGGTCTGGTGCTGACCATCCCGATCGTGCTGCTCACCTCGTCCAAGGGCGCGGGTAAGCTGGCGCGCAAGCTGCGCATCTTCCTCATCCCGGAAGAGCGCCGCGGGCGCAAGCGGAGCCGTTCGCTGCTCGGCCGGACCCTGGCGCAGCCGGCAAGCTAGGCTCCGCCGTCCTAGCGGAGCTTCAGGTTCCGCAGCCGCAGGGCATTCCCGATCACCGATACCGACGACAGGCTCATGGCCGCGGCCGCGATCATGGGCGAGAGCAGCATGCCGAAGGCGGGGTAGAGAACGCCCGCCGCGACCGGCAGACCCAGGGCGTTGTAGCCGAAGGCGAAGACCAGGTTCTGCTTGATGTTCGCCAGGGTCGCGCGGGCAAGCTTCACGCCGGCCACCACACCGCGCAGGTCGCCGCGCAGCAGGGTCAGCCCGGCGCTCTCCATGGCGATATCGGCGCCTGTGCCCATGGCGATGCCGACATCGGCTTCCGCCAGAGCTGGGGCATCGTTGATGCCGTCGCCGGCCATGGCCACCACCGCGCCCTTGTCGCGGAGCTCCTTCACCAGATCCTGCTTGCCGCCTGGCGTCATGCCGGCGCGGATCTCGTCGATGCCAAGGGTCTTGGCCACGGCGCGAGCGGTCGGTTCCGCATCGCCCGTCGCCATGACGATCTTGATGCCGAGCTTATGCAGGTTGGCCACCGCTTCGCCGCTGGTCTCCTTGATGGGATCGGACAGCGCCAGGAAGCCCGCTGGCTTGGTGCCTTCGGCGAGATAGATGACCGTCTCGCCATCGCCGCGGCGGGCTTCTGCGTCTTTCTCGAGGGCGGAGAAATCGACCTTGGCGGACTTCATCAGCGCCGCGTTGCCGAGCCACAGGGTCTTGCCGCCGAGCTTCGCGCGCACGCCTTGCCCGGTGATGGCCTCGAAACCGGTGACCTTGGCCGGCTTCACGCCGCGCTTCTCGGCGGCGGTGAGGATGGCGCTGGCAAGGGGATGCTCGCTACCGGCTTCCAAAGCCGCTGCTGCTTCAAGCAGCTTCTCCTCGGTGAAGCCTTGGGCTGGCTGAATGCCGGTCAGCGCGGGCTTGCCTTCGGTCAGGGTGCCGGTCTTATCGATCACCAAGGTGTCGACGGTGGCCAGACGTTCCAGGGCTTTCGCCTCGCGGACCAGGACGCCGGCTTGAGCGCCGCGGCCCGTCGCGACCATGATGGAGATCGGGGTGGCGAGACCGAGCGCGCACGGGCAGGCGATGATCAGCACGCTGACGCTTGCAATGACCGCATAGGAGAGCGCAGGCGAGGGGCCGAGCGCGATCCATGCGATAAAGGCGACCACGGCGATGGCGATGACGGCGGGGACGAAATAGGCCGCCGCCTTGTCCGCCAGGCGCTGAATGTCGGCGCGGGAGCGTTGCGCGTTGGCGACCATGGTGACCACCTGAGACAGAGTCGTGGCCTCGCCGGTCCGCTCCACCTCCATGTCGAAGCTTCCCGAGCCGTTCAGAGTGCCGCCGGTCACTTCGTCGCCAGCCTTCTTCTCCACGGGCACGGGTTCGCCGGTCAGCATGGATTCGTCTACCGCGCTGCTGCCTTCCGTGACCACGCCGTCGATGGGGACCTTGTCGCCGGGGCGGACGCGCAACATGTCGCCAACCTTCACGGCGGAGAGCTCGATTGTCTTGGTGCTGCCGTCCTTCTCCACCTTCAGGGCGGTCTTCGGCGCAAGATCGAGAAGGGCGCGGATGGCCCCGCCGGTCTGTTCCCGGGCCCGCAGCTCCAGCACCTGGCCCAACAGCACAAGCGCAATGATGACGGCGGCGGCTTCGTAATAGACGGGCACGTAGCCTGTCTCGGCGCGCAGTCCCGGCGGGAAGAGGCCCGGCAGAACCGTCGCAGCGACGCTGTAGAGGAAGGCCGCGCCGGTGCCGAGCGCGATCAGGGTGAACATGTTGAGATTGCCCGATCGCAGGGAGGCGACGCCGCGCTCGAAGAACGGCAGACCGGAATAGAGCACCACGGGGGTGGCCAGGGCGAGCTGCAGCCATTGCTCGGCCCGCGCGGACAGCATGGGCAGAATGTCGACGCCGAACAGGTGATGGGTCATCTCGATCACGAGCAGTGCAATCGAGAGCGGTGTCGCGACGATGAGGCGCCGGGTGAAATCCTGAAGCTCCGGATTGGGCGCATCCACATCCGGCACGCCCATGGGTTCAAGGGCCATGCCACAGATGGGGCAGGAGCCGGGGCCTTCCTGAACGATCTCCGGATGCATGGGGCAGGTATAGAGCGTCCCCTTCGGCATCGGCTCAGGCACGGCCGCGCCATCCAGATACTTCTCCGGCTCAGCCTCAAACCGCTCCTTGCAGGAGGGCGAGCAGAAGTAGAACAGGGTGCCCTCGTGCTTCGCCGTGTGCGCAGCGCTGGCGCGATCGACGCTCATGCCGCAAACCGGATCCTCTGCCTTCAGGTATGCCTCAGGTTCCTTAGCGAACTTGTCGTGGCACCGCTGGCTGCAGAAGTGGAAGGTGCGGCCGTCGTGCCGATAGGAAGGTTTGTCCTGGCCGGGGTCCACGGTCATGCCGCAGACGGGATCTCGCGTTACAGCATCCGAGGCTGCTGCTGGTTCGGCGTGGTCCACCTTCATCCGCTTATCCTTTCGCTGAGGGTTACGATGAACGTCACGATCTCATCGCGCGGCGCGCCATGGCGTCTTGTGGTCTATATAGTCGCCACCACCAAACCGCCAAAGACGGGAGCATCATGAGCGACACCCCCTTTCCATCCACTTGCGATATCTACGATCGATTCCTCGATGAGGTCAGGGTGCCCTGGCCGATCTTTCGGGACTTTGGGCAAAAACGCCGCTTTTCCGGCCCGATCGCCACGGTGAAATGCTTCGAGGACAATTCCCGCATCAAGGAGCAGGTTGCAACACCGGGAGAGGGGCGCGTGCTCGTGGTCGATGCCGGCGGCAGCAATCGCTGCGCGGTGATGGGCGATCTGGTCGCGGGCGAGGCGGCCAAGAATGGCTGGGCCGGGATCCTGCTGTTTGGCTTCGTGCGCGATGTTTGTGCGGTGGCCGAGATCGATATCGGGTTGAAGGGGCTGGGCTCGATCCCGCGGAAATCGGTGCGGCGGGGTGAGGGGACAGTCGACATTCCGCTCAATTTCGCCGGTGTCGACTTCAGGCCCGGCGATGTCGTCGTTTCGGACGAGGACGGGGTTATCGTGCTGACGCCGGACCAGGCAGAGGCGCTCCGCTAGGCCAAGCGGGCCGCCAAGTCAGCGCCCAAGGCCCTTTTCGCAGCGCGGGTTATCGGCTATCAGAGGGGAAAGGGCGCGCGATGAGCGCGCGAATTCGCATGCTTGGGCAAGAAGGCCCAGCCCACGAAGGAAGAGCAGAAATCATGTCGATCAAAGACAATGGTGCGATGGCATCGCTTTCGGATGGATGGAAGATCGGGATCTGGACCGCGTTCGTCACCGCGATGAGCGTTCTGTTCAGCTGGGCGCTGGCCTGTGCCGCGCCGTTCGTGGCGATCGCCGCGATTGCTGCGCTGACCCTGTCCAGGGCCAATGCCTTCCTGCTGGTCGGCGTGACCTTCGTCATCAACCAGGCCATCGGCTTTCTGCTGCTCGGCTATCCCACCACGGCTGAGAGCTTCGGCTGGGGTGCTGCCATCGGCGTTGCCGCTTTTGCTGCGACCTTCGTCACCACGGCGGCCATGCGGAAGACCGACGATCTCCGGGTGGCTGGCGCCATGGGCTTCCTCGGCGGCTTCGTGGCCTATGAGCTGGTGCTGATCGCCAGCACGATGGTGCTACCGGCCGGCGGCGGCTTCAGCCTGGCGGTGATCGGCGAGATCTTCTGGATCAACGCCCTGGCGTTTGCCGGTCTGCTGGCCTTCCGCTGGCTCGGTCAGACGATCGGCCTGCTGGCTGCCGACGACCGTCAGGTTCTCGCCGCGTAGTAAGCGAGCGGCCTCTCAGCGCATTTTTCGTCTGTCCCATTTCAGGCGCGCCTTAAGCGGCGCTTAACTGCGCCTGCGCGATCCGCTCCCTGCGGCGGGCTGTCGCGGCTATGGTTACCTCGCCCGCATTGCCGGAGGAGGAGCTCAAGACATGTGTGAGAAATGCTGCGGCGCGAAGGCCCGCGATTCCGTGAATATCGACCGCCGTACGGCATTGGCCTTCGGGCTTAGCGCGGCGGCCGCCATTGCCATGCCCTTCGCGGCTAAGGCCGAGGACGACGAAGCCGAGCCGCCGCGGCCACAAAACGTGATCGAGCCCGATGCGGCCCTTGAGCGGCTGATGGAGGGCAACACCCGCTATATCAAGGGGAATGGCAAGTCCCATGATTTCGTCGCCGAGCGTCCCGCCCTGGTGGGTGGCCAGAATCCCTTCGCCGGCGTCCTGAGCTGTGCCGATTCCCGTATCGCGCCGGAGCTCGCGTTCGATACCTCCCGCGGCGATCTCTTCGTCTGCCGGGTGGCCGGCAACTTCGTCACTCCCGATAATCTGGCGAGCTTCGAGTTCTCGACTGCGGTCCTGAACACGCCGCTTATCCTGGTGCTCGGTCACGACGCATGCGGCGCGGTGGCGTCCACCATTTCCTCGATCGAGGACGACGAGACCCTGCCGGGCCATCTGCCGACCCTGGTCGAAGCGTTGACGCCCGCCGTGAAGCAGGCCTCCGCGCAAGGCCACGACAATCTTCTGGAGCGCTCCATCGAGGACAATGTCCGTCTGAACGTGGAGAAGCTGAAGACCGCCAGCCCGATCCTCGACAAGGCCGTCTCCGACGGAAAGCTGAAGGTCGTGGGCGGCGTCTACAAGCTCGAGACCGGCAAGGTGGAGCTGATCTCCGGCACCGCTTAAACCGGGCAGGGCGCTCCGCCGCCCGTC
Source organism: Methyloligella solikamskensis (assembly GCF_042676065.1). Lineage (NCBI taxonomy): Bacteria > Pseudomonadati > Pseudomonadota > Alphaproteobacteria > Hyphomicrobiales > Hyphomicrobiaceae > Methyloligella > Methyloligella solikamskensis. The sequence goes on from NZ_JBHTJO010000001.1 coordinate 1,391,995, forward strand.
CGGTATCACTGATCGAATTTCCGAGAGACGGCTGAGACTGGCCGGGCCCGTGTCCTCTTAAGGCGCGGGTCCGGCCTTTTCCTTTGGGCGCAAATCATCGCCCTCTCTCCTTCGCTTCATCGCCTCCTGTACGCCGTCGCTCTCCACCTCCGGCGAGCTCGGCAGAGTCCCGTTTGTGCGTACCGGGAGAACTCGTCTTGCAAATGTTACGATATAACGTTACTCCCTGACTCGATACGATATAACATTTTGTATTTGGGGGTTCGTATGAGGGGATGGATCGGCAGGCGGGCGCTTTCCGCCGCTGCTCTTCTTATGGGTGTTTCGAGCGTCACGTCCGTTTGGGCACAAGAGGCCACAGAGGGCGAGGCAGAGGCTCCGCCCGTCGAGGTGATCCAGGAAGACGAGGGCGGCGTCCAACTCCCGCCTATCACGGTGGAGGCGCCGTCGGAGAGTTCCGCACCGACGAGAGCGCGGCGCAGGCCCGCGCCCGATGCAGCTGCTGTGCAGGCCGAACCTGTTCCGGTCGCCGAGCCCGCGGCACCGTTCACGCCCAGCCCGGCCCAGAAGCGTGCCGTCCAGCCTCCCATCGACGCGGTGACGCCGGCTGAGATCGAGCGCAGCCCCGCCCAGAGCTTCGGCGATCTGTTCTTCGACAAGCCGGGGGCCACCTCCACCAGCTTCGCGCCCGGGGCGAGCCGTCCGGTTCTGCGCGGCCTCGACGGCCATCGGGTCGACATCCAGGAGAACGGTCTTGGCATCGGCGACGTTTCAGCACTCGGTGGCGACCACGCCGTGCCCATCGACCCCCTTGCTGCCGACCGGGTAGAGATCGTGCGGGGCCCTGAAAGCCTGCGCTACACGTCGGGCTCCGTCGGTGGTGTGGTGAACGCCATCAATGGCCGAATCCCGGTAGACATTGCGCCGGGGACCACTCGGCTGGAAGTCCAGGGCGCGGGCACGACGGTGGACGACGGCTTTGACGGAGCTGTGCAGTTCGAGAACCGGACGGGCAACGTTGCCGTCCATGTCGATGCCTATGGCCGCAATGCGGAAGACTACGACACACCGCTCGGCATCCAGGACAACAGCTTCGTGGAGACGGAGGGGCAGTCCGCCGGCGCGACACTGTTCTTCGACCGCGGCTTCTTCGGCACGTCCGTGAGCCGCTTCGCCAGCGATTACGGCATTCCCGGCGGCGAGGAGGCGGAGCTCGGCATCCATATCGATATGGAGCAGGTGCGCTGGACCAATCGCGGCGCCTATCTTCCGCTGAACGGTCCGGTCTCGGAGGTCCGTTTCTGGCTCGGCTACTCCGACTACGATCACGACGAGATCGGTCAGGAGCACGACCATGAGGAAGAGCATGCCGGCGAAGACGACCACGAGCACGAAGAGGAGCATGCTGAGGAGCACGATCACGGCCCCGAGGATGAAGGCGAGGTCGTCCACGGCACCTTCGCCCAGAAGACCTGGGAGGCGCGTGCGGAGTTCCAGCAGCGCACGGTGACGACGAGTGTCGGGGCGTTGAACGGCCTGCTCGGCTTCAGCTGGAGCCACAACGATCTCCACACTGAGGGAGAGGCCGAGGAGTTCCTGGCGCCCAACACGACGCAAGACGTGGCGACCTATCTGTTCGAAGAGCTGGAGCTGTCGGACCACTTGCGGCTGCAGGGGGCTGCGCGCCTCGAGCATCGCCAGATCGACGGGTATGCCCCGGAGGTGCCGGCCGATCTGCTGCCGCCGCCGGATGAGATCGCCACGGTGGCTGCCGGCCGCGACTTCACACCATTCAGCGCCAGCATCGGGCTGGAGCGGGATCTGCCGAGAGCCATGGTGCTGCGGGCCGATGCCGAATACTCCGAGCGCGCGCCGACGGCCGCGGAGCTTTTCTCCAAGGGGCCGCATCACGCGTCCGGAACGTTCGATATCGGCGATCCGGGTCTCGGTATTGAAACGGCCAAGAGCGTTGAGATCGGAATCGCCCGCGATGTCGGCCGGTTCCGTTTCGATGCGGGCGCTTATCACACGGATTTCGACGGCTTCATCTTTCAGGAGCTGACGGGCATTACCTGCAACGAGGAATTCGAAAGCTGCGGTATCGAGGATGGCGAGTTCGACCAGGTGCTGACGGGTCAGCAGGACGCGACCTTCACCGGGGCCGAACTGCAGGGCGCCTATGACGTGACGGAGATTGCCGGCGGCATCTTCGGCGTGACGGGGCGGTACGACTTCGTCCATGCCAAGTTCGCCGACGGAACCTATGTGCCTCGAATCCCACCCCACCGGCTGGGCGGCGGCGTTTATTGGCAGGATGCTCACTGGCTGGCGCGGGTGAACCTGCTGCACGCCTTCGAGCAGGACGAGGTCGCGGCGAACGAATACGAGACGCCGGCCTACGATCTTCTGAATGCGTCTTTGAGCTGGTCCGGCGCGCTCGGCGACGCCAAGTTCGGCGAGAGCCTGACCTTAGGGATCGCGGCGGACAATCTGCTGGACGACGAGATCCGCAACGCGGCCTCGTTCAAGGCGGACGAGGTGCTGTTGCCGGGGCGCAGCTTCAAGCTCTTCGCGAAGGCGGTGTTCTAGGTCGGATCCCAAGCCGAACGTTCTACGCCTTGTGAGGCACGCGGGCGATGGGCGTCAGATGGCGAAGACCGGAGGGGACGGATTCCAGGGTCTCGATCCGGTTGCGTCCCCGACCCTTGGCTTCGTAAAGGGCGGCGTCCGCCGTCGAGATCAGCCGGTCGAGCTGCGCCTGATCGTTGGGGGCGCTGGTGAGTCCGGCGCTCGTGGTGACGGCGATCCTGTGGCCGTCGCACTCGATGGGCGTTTCGGCGATGGCCAGGCGGATCCGCTCGGCCACGTTCGCCGCTACGTCCAAAGGCGTGCCCGGCAGGAGCAGGGCGAATTCCTCGCCGCCGATCCGTCCGAAGAGATCGTCGGGCCGAAGCTGGTTGGCGGCCCGTTGGGCGAAGCTCGCTATCGTCTTGTCGCCGGCCGCGTGGCCGTAAGTGTCGTTGATCGATTTGAAGCGGTCGATATCGAAGACGATGACGGAGCTTTCCCCCGGCGTCTCGGACTGGGCACGCAGGGCCTCCTGGCCGAGCTCGAAGAAGCCGCGCCGGTTGAGCACGGCCGTGAGCTCATCGCTCATGGCGAGCCGGTGCAGCCGGTGCTGGGACCGCTCGCTGATCATCTGGGTGCCGAAGAGCACGATCGCGATCAGAGCAACGGCCGACTGGAAGGGGGCGAAGGTGAGCCAGCCGAAGAGAGGTCCGTTGCCGATGGCGTCCTGCATGGCGATCAGGGCGGCGGCCTGGCTATAGCTGATGGCCGTCTCCAGAAGGCAGACGAAGGCGATGCAGGTCCGCGGGTTGATGCCCTTTGGCGCGTGGCGCCAGAGATCGGTACCGGCGAGCAGGGTGGCGGTGCCGATGGCGATATTGAACAGGGCGTAGCGGAGCGGATAGCTGGAGATGGCGAACGGTAGTCCGACCGCCCAGATGGCCGGCGGCAGGATCGCCAGAACCGGCAAGGGGCGACGGTCGAAGACCCGCACGCCAAGCCACAGTGCCGAAACGCCGAGCAGGGTGAGCAGTCCGGGCAGGGGATAATTCAGAAGCGGCGGAAGATACTGACGCAGGCTGCCCAGGGCGAGCCCGACACCGAACAGGGCGAAGCCGCCGATCCACCAGAGATGGGCAGAGGTGTGCCGATCCTTCAGCCAGAAGCTGAAGATCGTCAGGCAGCCCATAACGCAGGCAGCCTCGACCACGAGCCTGGTGGTGAAACTATCGAACAAGATTCCGCGCTCCGCTTGGCGTTAGAGCCATATAGCCTCTGCGTCTTACCCCCAGACGACCGTGCCCGCTAGAGTTGAGTGGATTGCCGGGTAAGAATTCGGCTGGTGGCGCCGGGGGGCAACACGGCGTGTGGGGATTGGTCCCTCGTGGCGGCCTACTGAGCCGGAACAGGGTGGGCGAAATATGGCTCGTCGCGCTGCAGGATCGCGTTGCTGCGTTCGTGAGCCTTTAGCGCGTTCACGAGCCAGGTCCGGAATGTCGCTGCGGGTTTGGATCCGCCGTCCTGCTTGAGCTGCAGGAAGTAGAGGGAATGGGTGGATTTGCGTACCTTTCCGATCGGCTTGATCAGCGCGCCGGAGTGCAGAAAATCGGCGGCCACCACGTCGTCGCCGAGCGCCACCCCTTCGCAGGACATCACCTTGTTGAAGATGGTCTGGGTGGAATGGAAGATCGGGCCGTCGAGCAGGCCGGGATGGGTCACATTTGCCTCCGCCAGCCAGTTCCGCCAGGGCGTCACTTCCCCCTCGTGCAGCAGTTTGAAGGCCGCTAGGTCTTTGGGCTCCTTCAGGGGTGGGCCGCTCAGTGGAAGCCGCGGACTGCACACTGGGAATTCGTAAGCCGTGTGCAGGAGAATGGAATCGTATTCGGGCCAGGACCCGCGCCCGTAATGAATGGCGATCTCGGCACCGCCCCTCAGATAGTCGTCGATATCGAGACCGGGAACCAGCTCGAGCTGGACGTCGGGCATAACCGATTGAACGATGTCCAGCCGCGGGCCCAGCCAGCATTCCAGGAAGCCGGCATTGGCGAAGATCTTCAGCTTCTCCTTGCGGTCCGGCGCCTTGGCGGCGTGCCGGCTGACAAGCGCGGTTACCTCGGCAATCTCGTCGAAGGCCTTGGAGAGGGTGAAGAAATAGGTGCGTCCCGCGTCGGTCAGGATGACCTTGCGGTTGAACCGCCGGAACAGAGGGACGCCCAGCCAATCCTCCAGCTTCTTGATCTGATGGCTGACTGAGGAGGGCGTGACGCAGAGCTCATCTGCGGCGCGTTTGAAGCTTGCGTGACGCGCGGCGGCTTCGAAAGCGCGAAGGGCGACCAGTTGAGGCAGGTTCTTCTTCATGGCGTCGCTTGAATCTAGTCGATCCGAATGGATCGAAAAACATCTTTTGTGCGGCGCAGCGGTACGGGCGAGCATTCGTCCATGTCCGGTTCCTCGGAACGCCCGAGCCGAGCCCAACGAAACCGCCCAGAACGAGAGCGCCATGCCGAACCGATTCCAGACCACGATCCGCAGACTTGCCACCGCCTGCGCCGCCGCCGCGATGGCGCTGATGCTGTCGGCCGCCCCGCAGCCCGCCGAGGCCGAGGAGACCGTGACCATTGCCGCCTGGGCCGATTATGTGCCTGTCGAGGTGCTGGAGGAGTTCACGGAGAAGACCGGGATCGAGGTTAACTACAGCGCTTTTGAGTCCCTGGAGACCCTCGAGACGAAGCTGCTCACAGGCGATAGCGGCTACGATGTTGTTTTCCCGTCCGCCCTCATTGCCGGACGTCTGATCAAGGCCGGGGTCCTGGCGCCTCTCGATAAGGAGAAGCTCACCAAACTCGACAATCTCGATCCGAAAATCATGGAGTTCCTCGCCCGGCACGACGAGGGCAATCGCTACGGCGTGCCCTATCTCTGGGGAACCACGGGGATCATGTATAATCCGGCGCTGATCTCGGAGCGCATGGAAGACGCGCCCGTCGACAGTCTCGCCATGATCTTCGATCCGGAAATCGTGTCGAAATTCTCCGATTGCGGAGTCGCCATCATCGACTCTCCGGAAGAGATCGTCGCCATCGCCCTCAACTATCTTGGACTGGATCCGTTCACGACGGACCCAGAGGACTTCAAGAAGGTCGACGAGCTTCTTGCGCCCGTCTCGCAATACATTCGCAATTTCAAGACAAGCGCCATCATCAACGACATGGCGCGGGGCGACCTGTGCCTGGCGCTCGGTTGGAGTGGCGATGCGGGCGTTGCTTATGCTCGGGCCCAGGAAGCCGGCAACGGGGTGGAGGTGTATTACTCAGTGCCGAAAGAGGGCACCGAGATCTTCTTCGACTTCCTTTCCATTCCCAAAACGGCGGCGCATCTGGACAACGCCTACGCCTTCCTCAATTTCCTGATGGAGCCGGAGGTAATGGCAAAGGTCACGAACGCCTATTTCTATCCGAACGGCAATGCGGCCTCGCTGGAATACGTGCTGGATGACGTCAAGAACGATCCGAACGTCTACCCGTCCGAAGAGATGATGGCGAAGCTCTTCCCCAATCTTCCTCGAGACCCGCAGACCGTGCGGATGATCACCAGGAGCTGGACCCGGTTCAAGACCGGCAACTGAAGCCGGCGGGATGTGGGGCGCGGCGCCGCCCCGCATTCCCAAACAAACGAGACGGAGCCGACGGCAAAAGACCGGCGCGACGTCACCTCTACATGCTGAAAAGGAAACTCCCGTGGATCAGATCAACAGCACACCCTTTGCTTTGGGGTACCGGATGCCCGCCCGGTTCGATGAACATGAGCGGACCCTGATCACCTGGCCGCCCATCGAAGAAGGCGTCGCCACGGACGTTGGCGGCTTCCGCGATGAGATCGAAGCTATCGTGCGCGGGGTCGCCCGGTTCGAGCCCGTCACCGTGATCGCCGATCCGGCGGACTTTGCCCAGGCGACCGATCGGGTTGGGGATGTTGCCGAAGTGGTGGAGATCCCGGTCGATCTCTGCTGGATCCGGGATAACGGACCGATCTTCGTGCGCAACGAGGCGGGCGAGGTCGCCGGCGTCCATTTCGGCTTCAACGGCTGGGGCGAACGGTTCGTCTGCGAGAAGACGAAGGCGATGCCGGCAAAGCTTCTCGATCTGTTGGGCATCAAGCGCTTCTCGACCCCGTTCATCGGGGAGGGCGGCGGCATGACCGTGGACGGGCTCGGCACCTTGATCACCACCGAGCAGAACATGCGCAACGACAATCGATATGCCGGTATCAGCCGCGACGAGGTCGAGCGCCATTTGCACGACTATCTCGGCATCGAGACGGTGATCTGGCTTCCTCTGGGCCTGTATGAGGACGAAGCCACGGACGGTCACGTCGACAACGTCGCGGAGTTCGTCGCGCCGGGCAAAGTCCTGGTTCAGACCATGCCGGACAAGGCCAACCCGAATTACGAGCGTCTGAAGGAAAACCTGGAAATCCTGAAATCCGCGCGCGATGCTAAGGGCCGGCAGCTCGACATTATCGAGATGGATGTCCTGCCGTACCCCAGAGACTGGGACAAGCGGATGGCGATCCCCTATACGAACGCCTATGTGCTGAACGGCGCAGTGATTGCGCCGGAGGTCGATCCGGAGCTCGACGAGCGCGGGTTCAAGATCCTCGAAGAGGCGTATCCCGGCCGGGAGCTCGTGACGTGCCGAAGCGAATGGCAGGCTTTGGGCGGCGGCGGCATCGGATGCGTCACCCAGCAGGTTCCGGCGAGCAAGACGAAAGGCGCGTGATCTCATGCGAAATGTAACTGTCGCGGCGACCCAGATGGCCTGCAGCGACTCGGTCGACGAGAACGTTGCCAAAGGTGAAGCGTTCATCCGCAAGGCGGCGGAGAAGGGCGCCAATATCGTGCTGCTGCAGGAGCTCTTCGAAGGGCCCTATTTCTGCCAGGACGAGGACCCGGAAGACTTCGCTCGCGCCAAGCCGGCCGATGACAGCCCGACGATCAAGCACTTCCAAAAACTTGCGAAGGAGCTGGGCGTCGTACTGCCCATCTCGTTCTATGAGAAGGCCGGCAACGCTCGGTTCAACTCCATCGCCATTATCGATGCGGACGGGCGCAATCTCGGTGTTTACCGCAAGACCCATATTCCGCACGGGTTCGGCTATCAGGAGAAGTTCTACTTCTCACCGGGCGACACGGGATTTCGGGTCTGGGATACCGCGTTCGGACGCATCGGCGTGGGCATCTGTTGGGATCAGTGGTTCCCCGAAACCGCGCGCTCCATGGCGCTCATGGGTGCGGAGATTCTGTTTTTTCCGACGGCGATCGGGTCCGAGGTCGGGAGCGAGCAGTGGAACTCGGCACCCCACTGGCAGCGGGTTCAGCAAGGCCATGCAGGCGCCAACCTGATGCCGCTCGTCGCTTCGAACCGGGTCGGCACGGAGAAGGGCAAGAACGGGACCGAGATGACCTTCTACGGTTCCTCCTTCATCGCCGATCACTTCGGGGAGAAGGTGGAGGAAGCCGACCGCGAGGAGGAGACCGTCCTCGTCCATGGCTTCGACCTCGATGCGATTGCCCGGGACCGGGACTATTGGTGCGTGTTCCGCGACCGGCGCCCCGAACATTACGGCACGCTCCTCACCCTGGACGGCTCAAGCGCGTAAACCGCCAAGCGCCAAAGGGGTTGTGGCCGGCAGTCGGAAGGGCCTATCTCTCCGGCATGAGCCTGGACCGACATCGCCTTGCCGTCGCGCCGATGATGGAGTGGACGGATCGCCACTGCCGCTTCTTTCTGCGGCTGATCTCGCCACGCACCTATCTCTACACGGAGATGGTGACGGCGGATGCGGTGATCCATGGCGACCGCGAACGGTTGCTCGGCTTCGATCAATCCGAGCATCCGGTGGCGCTGCAGCTCGGCGGCAGCGATCCGGAACGCTTGAGCGAGGCCGCCAGGATCGGCGAAGGCTTCGGCTACGAAGAGATCAATCTCAATATCGGCTGCCCGTCGGACAGGGTGCAGTCGGGCCGCTTCGGCGCCTGCCTCATGGCGGAGCCCCTGCTGGTCGCGGACTGCGTTTCGGCGATGGGTAAGGCTGTCTCCGTGCCGGTGACAGTGAAGTGCCGGATCGGCATCGACGACCAGGATACGGAAGAGAGCCTCGACCGCTTCATCGATACGGTGGCGGACGCCGGCTGCGAGAGCTTCTTCGTTCATGCCCGCAAGGCCTGGCTTGAGGGTTTGAGCCCGAAAGAGAACCGGGACATTCCACCCCTCGATTACGAGCGGGTCTATCGCCTGAAGGCGCGGCGCCCGGAACTTGAGATCGTCATCAATGGCGGCATCGCGACCGTGGCGGACGCGCAATCCCATCTCGGCCATGTGGACGGTGTCATGCTGGGCCGCGCGGCCTATCACGATCCTTATGTTCTCGCGGAAGCCGAGCAGGCGTTGTTCGACCCCGCCGGGGAGCAGCCCTCCCGGGTGGAGATCCTGGAGCGGTTCCTGCCTTATGCCGAATCGCAGCTTTCGAAGGGCATCCGGCTGCAGCAGCTCACCCGGCATCTCCTCGGCCTGTTCCACGGCCGGCCCAAGGCGCGGGCCTATCGGCGGCTGATCGCCGAGCGGGCCCATCTCGATGGCGCGGGACTCGAGGTTCTGGAAGATGCCATCGCCATGATGCGCGATGCGGACGCTACGGCGGCTGTGGCAGCGGAGTAGCCTTCGGCTTGCTCGGGATGTCATCCCTGCGAACGCAGGGATCCAGTAGCCGCCGGATTCCGAGAATCGCAATGACAGGGGTTACTGGATCACCCGGTCAAGCCGGGTGATGACAGTGGTCTTGTGGCGGCAAAGTCCGAGCGAGCGCTCCGCACAATCCGCCGCACACTCCTCCCGTCATGCTGAGGTGCCCGCTTTGGCGGGCCTCGAAGCATGGGGCCGCATCCTTCGAGGCCCGGCGCATTCTGCGCCGCGCACCTCAGGATGACGTCGATAGGTGAGGAGAAGCCTCGACTTACCCGGCGTCTTCGACCCGGGGCTTCTGCTTCATGCCGAATAGAGCAGGGATATCCAGGAAGCGCGCGGTGGCCCGGCAATAGGCCTTGTAGGTGTCGCCGTATTCACGCTCCAGCCAAGCCTCCTCAGTCAGCGCCATAAGCACGTAGACGCAAGCCATCACGAAGCTCTGGGCAATGGTGAGGTAGGAGTTGGCGAAGATCGAAAGGCCGATCAGTCCCATGATCGAGAAGGTGTACTGAGGATTGCGGCTGATGTGATAGAGGCCGCCAGTCACCAGCCCGTCGGAGCCGCAATAAGTGTTGCCGAGGCCGAGATTGAAATAGCCCAGCACGGTGATGCCGAAGCCGATCACGAAGAGCGGCACGCCGAAGATGAAGCGCGTCGCATCGAGCAGCGGCACGGCGTTCCAATCGAGAAGCCCTAAGATGAAGGCGAAGAGCATTCCGCCGCGGAAGAGCGTCCAGAAGGTGATGCTCTGCCAGGTGCCTGGCTTAGGGGTGGGCCAAATCCGAAACGGGGGGAAGAACAGCGTGGCAAGGAGCAACGCGTTCAGGGTGAGGCCCATCAACAGGCCGATTGCGAAAACGATCTCTGTCATGTTGGCGCGAACCAAACAGATTCATTTTGCAGATTTGCGACACTGTATCAGAAGCCTGCCCCTTTCGATATCCGCAGCTCAGATCTTTTGATTGTATTCCCCAACCTCCGGCTGCTTGGAGAGCACCGCGTCGATCTCCTCGAAGATGGAGCGCATGTTCGCTTCAGAAGTCGGGCTCTCGACCACCACCACAAGCTCCGGCTTGTTGGAGGATGCGCGGACCAGACCCCAGGTGCCGTCCTCCAGCACGATGCGGACGCCGTTCACGGTGATCAGCTCGCGGACCTTCTGGCCGGCCAGGGTCTCGCCCTTCTTCTCCAGATCCTGGAAATGCTCCACAACGCGCTCGACGACATCGTATTTCTGCTCGTCGTCGCAATGGGGCGACATGGTCGGCGACTGCCAGGTCTGGGGCAGGGCATCGCGCAGCTCGGCCAGGGTCTTGTCCGGATTGCGGTCGAGCATTTCGAGCACGGCGATGGCCGAGACCAGACCGTCGTCGTAGCCACGGCCCAAGGGCGGGTTGAAGAAGAAGTGGCCGGACTTCTCGAAGCCGACCAGCGCGCCGGTCTTGTGACTGTAGCGCTTGATGTAGGAGTGACCGGTCTTCCAATAGTCGGTCCTGGCGCCGTTCTCGATGAGAACGGGGTCGGTCTGGAACAGGCCCGTCGACTTCACGTCCACGACGAAATGGGCGTTCTTGTGCAGCTTGGAAATGTCCCGGGCCAGCATCACCCCCACCTTGTCGGCGAAGATCTCGCGGCCTTCATTGTCCACCACACCGCAGCGATCGCCGTCGCCGTCGAAGGCGAGGCCGAGATCGGCCTTGTTCTCCAGCACCGCATCGCGGGTGGCGTGGAGCATGTCCATGTCTTCCGGGTTCGGGTTATGGGCGGGGAAGGTGTAGTCCAGCTTGCAATTGAGCGGGATTACCTCGATGCCCAGCATCTCCAGCACGTGGGGGGCGAAGGCGCCGGCGGTGCCGTTGCCGCAGGAGACGACCGCCTTGATCTTGCGCTTGAACTTCGGGCGGTCGGTCAGGTCTGCCATGTAGCGCTCGGGCAGATCGTCCACATAGATGTATTTGCCGCCACCAGGCGTGGGGAGATCGCCGGAGAGCACCAGCTCCTTCAGGGCCGTCATGTCTTCCGGCGCGAAGGTGAGCGGGCGCTCGATGCCCATCTTGATGCCGGTCCAGCCATTGTCGTTATGGCTGGCGGTGACCATGGTCACGCCTTCCACATCGAGGGCGAACTGGGCGAAATAAGCCATGGGCGACAGCGCCAAGCCGATATCGTGCACCTCGGCGCCGCCCGCGAGCAGCCCTTCGATCAGCGCCGCCTTGATGGCGGAGGAATAGGAGCGATAGTCGTGACCGACCACGAAGCGGGGCGGAACGCCCTGCTGCTTCGCAAGCGCCGCGATGCCGAGCCCCACCGCTTGGATGCCCATGAGATTGATCTCCTGGGGGTAGAGCCAGCGGGCGTCGTATTCGCGGAAGCCCGTGCGCTTCACCAGCGGAAGCCGTTCGAATTCGACGGTGTTGGGTTCGAGGTCTTGGCGTGGTTTGGCGAACATCCTGCCCCCTTGATTGGCTGATCTTTTCGACCGGCGTTGGCCCGGCCCGTTCGACGAATGAATGGGCCCGACATTGAGTTCCGCCGTCTCATAGCGGGCCGTGCGGGCAAAACAAAGGCTGTTATGGCCGTTCAGCGCTAAACTGGCCGGCCGGCCGGACAGGCAGTGCACCGCTGTGAACCGACGAGAGGAGCCCATCCGTATGTTCAGCTACATGATGATCGGCACCAACGATCTGGCTCGCGCCATTCGTTTCTACGAGCCGGTCATGGCCGCGCTGGGACACTCCCGCTTCGCCGAGGACGATCCTACAGGTGCTGCCTGGGGCGTGCCCGATCCAGGGCCGCATATCATGGTCGCAGAGCCGCTCGACGGCAGGCCGGCGACGGTCGGCAACGGCATGATGATCTCGTTTCTTGCGACGGACCGGGAGACCGTCGACCGCTTCTATGCGGCGGCCATGGCGAATGGGGGCACGGACGAAGGGCGGCCCGGCCTGAGGCCCCATTATGGGCCGAATTTCTATGCGGGGTACGTCCGGGACCCGGACGGCAACAAGCTCAACGCCGTCTGCTACGCGCGTGAATAGGCGGGTCCAACGTCAGCGGGTGAGGACGAGCTGCCCGTTCTCGATCTCGAAGCGCTTCAGCTTGCTCAGGAAGCTCATGCCCAGGAGGTTCTGGGCCAGGACGCCGCGCTCGGCCACAACGGCGGGAATGTCGCGCAGGAGGATGCCGCCGACCCGGACCCGGCTCAGCCGGACGGGCGCCACCTGGGCGATGCCGTTGGCCGTCTGGACCTTGCCGGAAAAGTTCAGGGTGTTGGGAAACAGGCCAGACCTTTGGGCGTCCTCATAGGTGAGGACGACCAAGGTCGCGCCCGTATCGACCATGAAAGGCAGGATGTGCCCGTTGACCACCGCATCGGTCGAATAGTGGCCATAGCCGTCCTGCCGGATGCGGACGATGCCGCCGCTGCTCGCGACGTCCTGGGGCCGTTCGCCGAGCTCCTCGGGGCTGAACTCGGCCATCACGTCGCCGCGGACATCCAGCACCTTGCGCTGGATATCGTCGTAGAAATAGACGGCGAGGAAGACGACGAGGAGCCCGAAGGTCCAGCCGAGGGCTTCGCGAATTAGGTGCCTGGTGCCGGAGGTCAAAGCCGTCTCCGCGAGGTTGGCGCGGCGGGCTTCGTGAGGAGCGCTAGCCGCGCAAGGTCAGGTAGTTTCCGGAAAATTCATAAGACCGAAGGCGGCTTAAGAAACTCATACCGAGCAGGCTCTCGGACAAGCTCCCTTCGCGTGCAACGAGAGCGGCGACATTCTCAAGCTTGAGCGGGCCGATGGCGACCTCGCCGAGGCGGACGCGTGCGGCCAATGTCTTGCCGTTGGCGGTCAGCACGGGGATGTTGTAGCGCAGCTCGCCGGTATCGATGCCGATCTCCTCGGCGTCCTCGGCGCGCAGCACCACGGTGGTGGCGCCAGTGTCGACGATCATGGAGGTGGGCGTGCCTTCCACATCGACCATGGCGGTGAAATGACCGCCAAGGCGCTTGCGCAGCTTTACCTCGGGCCGGCCGCTTTCGGTCTCCTCGACGACCACGCCGCGGCCCGGCATCAGCTCCCCCATGACCCGGTCGGCCATGGGCAGGAGGTCGGTGCGGTAGGTGTAGATGGTCACGAGCGCGAGGCCCAGCGCCGCCCAGGTGATCAGATCCCGGACCATGGCGCCCGCCTTGCCGCCATAGCGGGCGAACATGCCGCCGCCGAGAAAGATCAGCAGGGCCAGGCTCATCACCACATAGCCGAAGGATTCCGCATCCAGGTTGGCGACGTCCTTGGTGGAATCGCTCAGCAGGAGTATGGCGCCGAAGGCGAGAACGAAGAGGGCGATCCAGGTGGACAAGGAGGTCACTCTTTCATTGAAGCAGGGTGGCCACGCAGCGGCAGTCTCCGCGCCGCTATACCGGTGTCACGACGCTCGACCGATCACGTATGTAGGGGCTGAAATAGCCGAGCACAACGCGGCCGTGCATTGCCGCGCCTGCGCCGCTGCTAGGCGGAACGGCGGGCGTGCTGTTGCCAGAGCCAGGGACGTTTCCGCTCCTGCTTGTCGGCTTGGGCGGCCGCGGCTTCCTCTTCTTCCTGGCGCCGCTTCTCGCCCGGCTCCTCGATGCGGGGCAGGGCCTCTGCGAGGCGCTTGCGCGGGAAAGCGATGGTCACCTCGGTGCCGTAGCGCAGCTTGCTCTTCAGCTCGAACGTACCGTCGTGAAGCTCGGTCAGCGCCTTGGTGATGGGCAGGCCGAGCCCGGTGCCGCCTTCGGCCGTCTCGTGGGCAAGGGAGCCCTGGCCGAAGCTCTGCAGCACCCGCGGGATCTCGTGTTCCGGGATGCCGGGCCCGGTATCGCGCACGCTCAGGAACTGCCCACCGCTCTCGGTCTCCGAGATGGTCAGGGTGATGGTGCCGTTTGGCGGCGTGAACTTGATGGCGTTGGACAACAGGTTGAGGCAGATCTGGCGGATAGCGCGCTCGTCGGCCCAAAGCTCGGGCAGGTCGGGCTCGAAGATCTCCTTGATCTTTAGCCCCTTGTTCTCCGCGCGCACGCGCACCAGCCGGTGGCAGTCCTCCACGATGTCGGTGAGGGCGACGGCGGATTCGTGAAGCTGATAGCGGCCGGACTCGATGCGGCTGATATCCAGCACCTCGTTGATGAGATTGAGGAGGTGCTGGCCGCTGTGATGGATGTCGTTGGCGTATTCCTTGTACGACGGATTCGAATGCGGCCCGAGAATCTCCGCCCGCATGATTTCCGAAAAGCCGAGGATCGCATTCAGCGGCGTGCGCAGCTCGTGGCTCATGGTCGCCAGGAAGCGGGACTTGGCGACATTGGCCTCCTCGGCCCGGAAGCGGGCATCGTCGGAAATCGCCTTGGATTGCTCCAGCTCGGCGATCAGGGCGTCCTTCTCCGCCCGGAACTCCAGCATGGCGAGGACGGTGCTGTTCACGCCGTTCATCAGCCAGATGAAATAGATGTGCACGCCCACCGCCATGGCCGCCATGGCCCAGTAGAACGGGTTGTCGAGCAGCACGAAGCGCACGACGAGCGCCGCCGTCATGGGAAGCGTGCCTGCGTAGACGATGGACATGTTGGTCGATGCGAACAGCATGCGCATCGAGATGACCACCAGCACGGAAGCGAAGATGAAGGTGTGGGCGGATTCGCTCTGGGTGTCTGCGTTGATGAACACCACGCTCGCCCAGCAGACGCCGTAGAAGAATTCTGCCGCGGTGATCTTCGCCCGCCACCGGGCGGTGTCGACCTCACCCTTCACCGTTTTGGCGAACTGGCGGCAGAGGATGAGCAGAATGGCCTTCGACACGAAGACCATGCCGAGCCAGTAGATGAGCGGTGTGACCGGCGCCCAGAACATCATGCCCATGGCCACGATGATGGCCAGCAGGGGCGTGGTGAGCGCGGCTGCGAGCTCGTTCTTCACGAACATCAGCAGCAGGTCGTAATCGAACTCGGGCTTGAAGCCGCTCTTATAGGTGAGCTTCTCGCGCGCTTCCTGGACGCTGCGCGAGGACCGTCGCTTGGCGTTGGCCGCAGCTGTGGCGGCTGCGCGGTTTTCGGCTGACGCGGTAACACTCATGGCCGCTACGCCTTTACCGGACGGAATGAAACTGACACGAAAAAGCACCCCAAGAGCCCCCGACCAGCGGCCTGGTCAGGGGTTGCCGCAAATCAGTTGCGAACTATGGGGTGAAAATCCCTAACGCGGCGTTTACTTTCGCGCCGGGCTGGCACGCCTCGTCTTCGCCCTTCAAGCGTGCCATACCGTTCAAGGGAGGCGACGCTTATCGCCGGGCCGGCTATTTCAGGTCCGGGCAGGGCTCTATATTGGAGAGGACCATGCATTTGACGATTGTCGGCTGTGGCGACGCCTTCGGGTCGGGCGGGCGCTTGAACACCTGTTTTCACGTTCGCACGCCGGAAAGCTGCTTCCTGATCGATTGCGGCGCGTCGAGTCTTATTGGCCTGCAGCGCCTCGGGCTCGCCCCCAACGAGATCGACACCGTCTACGTCACCCATCTTCACGGCGATCATTTCGGTGGGCTGCCCTGGCTCCTGATCGACGCCAATCATCGCAGCGGGCGGACGGCGCCGCTTACCATCATCGGACCCAAGGGGCTGGAGGAGCGGTTCGTCACGGCGGCGGAAGCGCTCTATCCCGGTGCCACGAAGCGGGAACGCGCCTTCGATCTGAAATTCGTCGAGATCGAGGAGGGGAAACCCCTCACCACGAATGGCGTCACGGTCACCGGCTACGAGGTGGAGCACCCTTCCGGCGCGCCGCCTTATGCGCTGCGCTTCGAGACAAACGGCAAGATTCTAGCCTTCAGCGGGGACACGACGTGGAGCGATAATCTTCCGAAAGCGTCGGAAGGCGCAGACCTCTTCATTTGCGAATCATATCAATTCGATCAGCCCAATCCGGTGCATCTCGACTTCAAGACGATCGATGGGAATTTCGAGGCTTTGGGTGCAAAGAAGATCCTGCTGACCCATATGAGCCAGGACATGATGGACCATGCAGGCTCGGTGGACGGAAAGCGCTATGCTGCCGCCGAGGACGGCATGGTGATCGATCTTTAAAGTCACGCGTTGATCTCCTGGATGCGGGAGGACACGACAGCCGAGATGACACCGGAAAGCGCGAAGCTGGAGCGGCTGCTGGCCGAAATCAGGCAGTGCCGCTATTGCGTCGAGACGCCGGCGCGGCGTCCGCTCCCCCATGAGCCGCGGCCCGTCCTGCGGGCGAGCGCCACGGCGCGGCTGGGCGTCTGCAGCCAGGCGCCGGGCACCCGTGTGCATGCGTCCGGCAAGCCCTTCACGGACCCGTCTGGAAATCGACTGCGCGAGTGGATGGGCGTCACGCCGGAGGAGTTCTACGACGAGCGCCGGGTGGCCATCGTGCCCATGGGGTTCTGCTTTCCCGGACAGGATGCCAAGGGTGGGGATCTGCCGCCGCGCCGGGAATGCGCCGCCCTCTGGCATGAGCGCGTGTTCGATGCGCTGCCCGGGCTGGAGCTGATCCTCGCGGTCGGCTCCTATGCCCAGCACTGGCATCTGGAGGAGCGGGCCGGAAAGACCCTGCAGGAGACCATGCTCGCCTGGCGGGATCACCTGAACCGGCCTGAAGGCCCGCGTATCCTGCCCCTGCCGCATCCCTCCTGGCGCAACAATGCCTGGCTGAAGCGGAACCCGTGGTTCGAGGATGAGCTGCTGCCGGTACTTCGCCGCGAGGTGCGGGCGTTGCTGTAGCGCGCCGTGCGGTTAGAAAAATAATCTAATGGATTGGCTGTTGCGCCTTTTCATTTGCGCGTAGGCGCGCTATTCCCCTCAGGATTGAGAAATTTTTTATCGGGCCCCTGATGACCCTCGACCGAATGGACCGCAAGATCCTGGAGATCCTGCAGGAGGACGCCACCATTCCCGTCGCCGAAATCGGCAAGCGGATCGGCTTGTCCACCACGCCGTGCTGGCGGCGCATTCAGAAGCTGGAAGAGAACGGCGTGATCCAACGGCGGGTCGCGGTGCTCGATCCCAAGAAGGTCAATGTCGGGGTCACGGTGTTCGTCTCGATCACCACCAGCCATCACGCCCAGGACTGGCTGGACCAGTTCCACGGCGTGCTGAGCGCGTTCCCGGAGATCGTCGAGTTCTACCGCATGAGCGGCGAGGTGGATTACCTGCTGCGGGTCGTGGTGCCCGATATCGAGCATTACGACGCGTTCTACAAAAAGCTGATCTCTCAGATCGAGCTGACCGAGGTGAGTTCGGCCTTTGCCATGGAGCAGATCAAGTTCACCACGTCGCTGCCGCTCGCCTATGCGGTGCCCGAGCCGGCTTAGTCGCTATCCCGCGATAGCCGGGCGATGAGGCTGGATGTGTCCCAGCGGCCGCCGCCCATCTTCTGCACATCGGCGTAGAACTGATCGACCAGAGCGGCCACGGGGAGCTGGGCGCCGTTGCGCCGGGCCTCGTCGAGCAGGATGGCGAAGTCCTTGCGCATCCAGTCGACGGCGAAGCCGAATTCAAATTCGCCCTTGCTCATGGTCTCCCAGCGATTGTCCATCTGCCAGGATTGGGCGGCGCCCTTGGAGATCGTCTCGATGACCTTGGGGATATCGAGCTCGGCGCGCTCGGCGAAATGGAGCGCTTCGGACAGGCTTTGGACGAGGCCTGCGATGCAGATCTGATTGACCATCTTGGTAAGCTGGCCGGCGCCGGCGGGCCCGATCAGGGTCGCCTGCTTGGCGTAGGTGTCGATGACGGGCTTGGCGCGGTCGAAATCCGCTTCCTCGCCACCGATCATCACGGTCAGCGCGCCGTTCTCCGCGCCCGCCTGACCGCCTGAGACCGGCGCATCCAGGAAGCCCGCGCCTTTTTCCTTGGCTGCTTCGGCAAGCTCCCGGGCGATCTCGGCCGAAGCCGTGGTGTGGTCGACGAAGATCGCGCCTTTGCCGAGGCCGTGAAAAGCGCCGTCCTCGCCAAGGGTGACCTGGCGGAGATCGTCGTCGTTGCCGACGCAGGCGAGCACGATATCGGCGCCTTCCGCGGCAGCCTTGGGCGTGGGGGCTGAGCGGCCGCCATACTGCTTTTCCCAGCGCTCTGCGGTCGCACCAGTGCGGTTATAGACGGTGACCTCGTGGCCAGCATTCTTGATGTGGCCGGCCATGGGAAAGCCCATGACGCCGAGGCCGATCCAGGCGATTTTCGGAGTGGTTTTGGTCATGGGCGCCACTCTGCCCCGACATTTTCCGCTTTCCAAGCACCGCGACCTGTTGCCGCGAGGTCACATGGGCTGTGGCCAATGCGCATGAAGATCATGCTGCTATGCACCTAATATGCTTGGGTTTTTAGGTCAATAAGCCTGACCTATCGATCTATAGAATTGTTTTTGCGAATGTTTTGACGCATCGCCCCCTCTTGCGCAACGCCAAAAAAGGCGCATCATTTCTTTTGCAGTGCAACATTCTTGGCGGGTTTTCCGATCACGGAGGCCGCGCACGAAAGAGAGGCTGCTATGAAAAACCGCACGAGTTGGGTTTTGAGTCTGGCTCTTCTGGGCATCGCCTTCGGTGCCACAACGGGAAGGGCCGCGGCCGACGAGCTGAAACGCGTCGAATCGGCCGCCCTTGAGCGTTTCGCCATGCATTCCGGCTTCGAAGGTGGAATGTGGACCCACTACGTCCCTGAGGATGTGAACGGCGAGTTCGAGAGCTACGATCCGATCGGGCTGATTGCCGGAAGCCTCATCAAGACCGACTGCTCGATCAGCTGGCAGGATGAGGATGGCAAGCTCTACTGCTTCGCCAGCACCGCGTCCCTGGGGCATTTCCAGGACTGGCCGCACACCAATGTGGAGAAGGCGCGCAAGGCCTGGACGACCCTGTCGGAGAACGTACCTCCCCAGTCCTAAGCACTGGCGGCTGCGCTAAGATCAGGAGCAACCTTGTAATCCGCTCCCGCATTCTCCTCCTATAAGGGGAGGAAATGGGAGATGGATATGACGCTCCAGAGATGGAAACGGACCGCCCTGTGCGCAGGGACCGCTTGTCTTTTGATCGGCTTCGCCGGGCCGGTTGCGCTGGCTGGTGATCCTGTCGAAGAGCAGGCTACGCCCGCGCAACGTGAGTATGAGATCCTGGACAACAAGACCGATTATCCGAAGCCGCCGAAAGTGCGCTCCACGGATACCGGCATTTGGAAGGCCGTCGTTCCCCACGGCGTGAAGGGCGAGTTCGACAGCTACGATCCGGTCGGGCTGATGGCCGGCGATCTGATTAAGGCGGATTGCTCGCTCAACTGGCGCGACGAGAACGGTAAGCTCTACTGCTTCTCCAGCGGCACGTCCCTGGTCTATTTCAAGGATTGGCCGCAGCGGAATATCCGGAAGGCGCGTAAGGCCTATCACGAGCTCACCAAGGAGCCGAAGCCGGGCTCTTGATCAGATAACAAAGCCGCGGGGCAGGGCCCCGCAGGCCGAAGCGTCGTCTAGTGGATTTTGCCGGAGCGCATGTGCTGGCCCGCGAGGGCGTCGAGCATGTCGGTGTTGCCGTCCTCGCCGAACTCTGCCTCTGTCGCACCGAACTCGGTCGACGCCTCATCGCAGACGCCTTGCTCCGACCGCAGACATTGGGCGAGCAGCTCGAGCAGGGAGGCGTGCAGTTCGCGTTCGGCCTCGAGGCAGGGCGGATTCGCCGCCAGGAAAGCCAATATTTCTCCGTAATCCGGCATTTTCGGACCCCCGTCCTTGACCCCAGCCGACTCAAAGCATCGGGCAGAGCTGTGTCAGAACTGTGGTCAGCCGCCGAGCGGGTAGCGCTTCAGAAGCCGCAGCGGCGAGCGGCCGCCGGGATCGCCGAGCAGGGACAGGGCGTCGATCTCGATGCCCTCGGAGCAGATGTGCTCCAGCACGGGCGCGAGAGCCTCCGCGACTTGCTCGATTTGCGCCGGCTCCATGGGGCCGGTTAGCCGCAGGCAGAAGCGGAATTCGCTCATGACGTTCGCGTCGCCGAAGCTTTCCAGCAAGAGCCGCTGATAGGGGTTGAGCGTGCGGACGTCCCGCTCGTTCGGCTGGACCGGCTGACGGTCGTCGGCAAAGCCATCGAAGCCGCTGACGCATTGGGCCGCGAGCCAGTCGAGCGCTGGGTCGACCTGCTCGGCCCGGAGCACCAGATAGCGCCCCTCGCGAGTGAGGGTGAGCGGCCCTGTCGCCACGGGCTTGCGGCGCTTGGCGAAGCTCTTCAGCCGGCTGCGCAGCGCATCCGGTCCCTTGCCTGGCCGGAGCGCGAAGGGCGCCTTGAGCATGGCGTGCAGACCGGGATAGCTGCCCGGCATGGCGGGCACCTTGGCGCCGCCATGGGTGCTGAGCCCTGCGCCGGAAAACGCATGCAGTGTGGAGCCGCCGCCGGCATAGCCGAACCAGGATCGGCTGAAGGCTGCCAGCGCGGTGTTTGGCTTGGGGGTGAAAGAGATGCCGTAGCGGGCGCATGCCTGCCGCGGCAGTGGGGCATCTTGTGGGTCGTATTCGACCGCCGCATGGTTCAACATGACGCTTCCTTCCTCGTTTTCGCGATTTTGGTTTCCCCAAATCGCTGGCCTCCTTCCCTTCATACCGCGCGGCTATGGCAAGGCGGCGACAGGTTCTGGGCGAGATCGGGGCCGATGGGTGAAGGCTTGATGAAGGAGGCTCTGGCGCCGGCGCCAGACAAGGGCCGGCGGCGGTATCGGTGCGCCTAAGAACGGGCAAGAAAGAACAGGTGAGAAAGGAGACCGAATGATCGAATTTTATACGTGGAGCACGCCCAACGGGCAGAAGGTCTCGATCATGCTGGAGGAGGTCGGACTCCCCTACAATGTGCACACGGTCAACATCCTGAAGGATGAGCAGTTCGACCCTGAATTCCTCGCCATCTCGCCCAACAACAAGATCCCGGCCATCCTGGATACGGAGAACGATCTGGCGCTGATGGAGTCGGGTGCCATTCTGCTCTATCTCGCCGAGAAGACCGGCAAGCTGTGGCCCCAGGAGAGCCCCGCGAAATGGGAGGTGATGCAGTGGCTGATGTGGCAGATGGGCGGCTTCGGGCCGATGCTCGGCCAGGCTCACCATTTCCTCTATTACAACAAGGGCAAATCCGATTACGCCGAGGAGCGTTACGCAGGCGAGGCGGCGCGGCTGTGGGGCGTCCTCGATAAGCGGCTCGCCGATCGTCCCTATGTTGCCGGCGACTATTCGGTGGCGGACATCTCTATATGGCCCTGGGCGACCCGCTACGAGAGCCAGGCCATCGAGCCACAAAACTATCCCAATGTCGTGCGTTGGTACCGGGAGATCGCGGAGCGCCCTGCGGTGCAGCGCGGCTGGTTCGTGCCCGAGCGCGAGGAGGGGATCCCCATGCCGTAAGCTGGGGGCCGCTTCATTGGCGCTTCACGATGCTGTAGCATGGGCAAAAGACAACTGTAGGTATCCGATGCCGAGGATGAAGGAGCGGTTTGCGCATCTTACGCGCGGGCGCTCCGCAACGCTTAGAAGGAGTGCAGATATGAAAAGAGCGGCGATTGATCCTGCTGCTTCATGTTTCCCCGGCTTTGCTGGCATTGCGAAGCTGGCGTCCGTGGTGGCTGTCGCCTTCGCGCTCGCCGGACTGCTGGCGCCCAACCCGGCCTCGGCTCAAATTCTGAAACGCGGCGTGCAAGGCGGTGTCGCCGGCGCCGTGATCGGCGGTATCGCGGGCGGTAGCGATGGCATCGGCAAGGGTGCCGCCATCGGTGCCGGTGCCGGTCTCGCGGTGGGCGCTCTGGAGCGGGAGAGCAACCGCCGCCGGGCCTATGCCGCGCCGCCTCCGCCCCCGCCGGCCTATGGCGGTCAGCTCGTGGCGGACACTCAGGCGGCGCTGACCCGTCTCGGCTATCGGCCGGGTCCCATCGACGGCGTGATGGGGCCGGGCACCAGCAGCGCGATCCGGAACTATCAATACGCCTATGGGCTGCCCGTGACCGGACGGCCGTCGCCGTCGCTGCTGGATCACATGTATTCCCGCGGCGGCTAGCCGAGACCGGCGCCTCGCCAACATCATGTCCTTCCGACCTTTCGCCTTCGCCGCTGTTCTGCTCGCCGCCTTCTTGGTGAGTGGGACAGCGGCGCGCGCGGCCACCTATGGGCTGGCGATCGGGGTCGACGACTATGACCGCGGAGACCTCCACGGCGCGGTGGCCGATGCGAAGGCCATCGCTGCCGGGCTGGACGATGCGGGGGCTGCGAAGGTCGATCTCCTCACGGGCAAAAAGGCCAGCGTAGATTCCGTGAAAAGCGCGTGGACGGCGCTCTTGGATGGCGCCGACTATGGCGACGTCATCGTGCTCTCTTTCGCCGGCAAGGGCGATCTTGGAGAGAACGGGCCCGTCTATCTCTTCGGCGATGGCGGGGCGCTTCCGCGCAAGACTGTTCTCGATTGGGCGCGCGCGGCGGAAGAGAAGGGCGTGAAGCTGCTCTTCATCGGCGATGCCAGTTTCGCCGGCGGGCTTGAACGGCCTTATCCCAAAGATCTCGTGGGCTTGCGCCAATCCGGCGAGACGTCGGGCGAATCCGCTCAAAGTGGTGTTCAGCCGGAAAACGACTTCTCCAAAGCCACGTTTGCCTACGGCGCGCCCGCCGGCAAAGCCGTGCCCGAGCTTCGGATCGGTGACGGGACCCGCGGCGGTTTGAGCTGGGCTTTCGTCCAGGCGCTCTCCGGTGCGGCGGAGGAGGATTCCGACGGGCTCCTCAGCGATCACGAACTCGCCGTCTATCTGCCGCTCGCCGTCGGTGCGCTCACCGAGGGACAGCAGCAGGTTCAGGTTCTGCCGCGCCGCTCTCGGCCCATGACGCTTTTTCCAACCGGCGCAGGCGGATCCAATGAAGCGCTGGCGGAGACCCCCTTGCGTCTTGCCGTGGTCGGCGGCGAGGCGGCGGTGATCGGCGACTTTCCCGATGTGGAGATCGTCGAGGATCCGAAAGACGCGGAGCTGATCTGGTCGGTGGCCGACGAGATCCTCACCCACCGCATCGGCGGTGTGGTGGCGAGCGGCGTCGATGCGGACGCCCTTGGTAATGCGCTCGCCAAATGGTCGACGCTCGACTGGCTGGTAGCGCGGACCGCGCGGGGCCCGGTGCATACGGATCTGGTGAGCGGGCCAGCGCGGTTGCAGTCAGGGGCGCGGGCGCAGATCGAGATCTTGCCCGGTCGCTATCCTATGCTCACGGTCTTCGATCTCGGACCCAAAGGGAATGTCGCGCCGATCATGCCCGCCAATGCAGAGCTGGCCGATAAGCCCCAGAACCGGCGCCATATCCACCAGATGTTTCAGGTGAGCGATGGGCCGGACGGTGCGCTCCACCGCATCGTGATCTTCTCCGATACGCCGCTCACCGGGCTTCACGATTCTCTGAAGGGCATGGAGGCGTCGGGAAAGACGGAAAATCTGCGCGCTGCGATTCAGGACGCTCTGCCGCCGGAGGCCAAGGCCCAAGTGGGCATCCTGCCGATCTATACGGGGCCCGGCGCTTCGTCGCCGGCGGAGTAGGCGGTCCCTAGTTCGCTGCGAACCCCTTGGCATTTCTGCAATTTTGCCCCTAAGCTGACGGTTAACAAAGCGTTAACGCGTCTTTCCGGGGGTGATTCATGTCCTGCTTCTCTTTGCGCGCATCCGTCTCGCGCCTGCTTGGTGCAGGCGCTGCCGGGGTCGCCTGTCTGCTGCTTGCCGCCGTTATCGCGCCGGCCAGCGGCCAAGCCGACAGCCTCATGGAGCGGATGACCCGGCTGGCCCGGGCCGGGGAAACGGCCTGCGCCGATCCGTGGACCTATTCCCGCGGCCTCGACAAATGCATCTGCATCAAGGCCGGCTACAGCAAGCAATGGGGGCAGTGCCTGCCCATGGAGGCGGGCCAGTTGGCGGAGACATCCAAGGACGACAGCCCCGCTGTGACCTCCGCGTTGCCGCCGGAGACGACCGGCGCGCTTCCGGAGAAGAAGGCCCCAGCGCAGGCTGTGCAAGCGCCAGAGGATCCGGCCGCCGGCATGGAGAAGATCGCACGAGCGCAAGACTGCCTGTCGTCCCTCGGTCTCTACGAAGGGGCCATCGACGGGGAAGGGGGCAAGGCCACTTCGGCGGCCTATGGACGCTTCGCTAAGGCGCGCGGCCTGCCTCAGTCCGACGCTCTTACGAGCCTGCGGGCCCAGGCCGCGTTGCAGGGCGCGTGCGGCCAGCGCTGGGTCAGCGCCAAGGCGGAGTGAGCCAAAAGGCGTCTCGCTATTTCAGCCGTGCCTTCAGGGGCAGGGCGGCGAGCTCTTCCTTGACGACCACATTGGCGCGCTCTTCGGCCCGGCGATACGCCTGAACCACTGCGCGGCCTTCTTCGGTCACCTGCGCGCCGCCGCCCCGCGACCCGCCGGTCGCGGTCAGGATGAGCGGCTTGGCGAACATGTGATTCAGGGCGTCCACCAGAAGCCAGGCGCGGCGGTAGGACATGCCCATTTCGCGGCCGCCGGCGGAGATCGATCCGGTCCGGTCGATGGCTTCCAGCAGCTCAACCTTGCCCGGCCCGAGGACCAACCCGTCGCCCATGGGGATGCGCAGGCGCGGGAAGGGCTTCGCGGGCTTGGTCTTCGTTTGTGCTGAGTTGCCGCTCACGCTGCTGGTCCAGTTTCGGTCCTTCGGGCGGCGAACTATAGCAGCGCAGTCCTGGACCGTCCTCCGGAGGCGGCGGGACGTTCGGTACGTAGACGATGTCCGAGCCTGACGGCCGAAAGGGCAGGGAGTCCAAGAGCGGTCGCGCAAAAAAAGGGGCCGCTCGATTGAGCGGCCCTTAAGTTTGCAGGGTGGGGATCGGGAAACGATCAGAAGCGCCAGGTGAACTGGCCCTTCACACCGTTATCCGTGACCCCGTCGCCGAATTGGCCGATATACGAGACACCGGCTTCCGTGTTTTCGCCCAGGGCGAAATCCATTCCGAGATCGAGCAGGGCGGTATCCTCCGCCAGGACCACGCCGTTCACGCCGAAGCCGAGGCCCGTGCTCTGGAAGACCAGATTGGCGTTGGTATCGAGATCGCTGAAGGCGTGCTGCCAGGCGATCGAGGCCCGCGGCGTCACCAGCCAGCCATCCCAATCCATGGTCACGGCAGCGCGCATGCCCAAGGTGGAGTAGCCGGTGTCCTGGCTGTTGCCGTTGCTGCGCAGCCCGGCGAGCGCGCCGCTTTCGCGGAAGCCGTCCGTATCCACCGAGACATAAGCCAGGCCTGCGAAAGGCTCGAAGGCGATGTCGTTCTGATAGACCGGGTAGGCAACCTCGCCGAAGACCTGCGAGCTGTGGCCGTTATAGTCCGCCTTCTCCTTCTCGTAGAAGCCGGGGAAGGCCGCCAGACGGGTGGTCTCGATGCCGTGCCAGGCATACATGGCGCCACTGCGCAGGGCGAAGCTGCCCATCATGCCACCGAGATAGCCGCCGAGATTGTAGCTCTCGACCTCCGCGGTGCTGTAGCGCGCGCTTGCGCTCAGATCCGAGAAGGAGGCGCCCGTCGCGATACCGGCCCGCCATCCGCCGCCGATATCCGCATCGAAGCCGGAGACGAAGCCGCCGAGATTGCGATCGATAGAAGCCGCGTTCCGGTTGCCTGAGAAGTCGCCCCAGGAACCGTAGCCTTGGGTCCAGAAGGTGACCGGCTGGGGCTGGTTGGCCGGCGCGAGGTATTGCGGAGCGCTGTAGCCGTTATAGCCGTAATCGTAGGTCGGCTGAGCGGCTGGTCCCGACATGGTGGCAATGCGCGGCCCGCCGATGCCCAGCGGTCCGATGCCGCCATTGCGGGTGTAGTAGCCCGCCTGCATCAGACGTCCCATGATCGCATCGCGCACGAAGCGGGCGTCGTTGGCGATCACGCCGACAGTGCTGGCGTGGATCTCGCCGGACAGGTTGTCGAACGCCATGCGGGCGCCTTCCGCCGTCTGGAACAGCACGTTCAGGAAGAGCTCGTTGTCGGTCGGGAAGCCATCCAGGGTCTGCGCCACGTTGCACTGGTTGGAGGTTTTGGCGACCGAGCAGAAGCTCACATAGGTGGTGCCGCCGCCGCCGCCGCCGCCACCACCGGAGCCACCGCCACCAGGAGGCAGGCCACCAGTGCCGCCACCACCGCCGCCGCCGCCGCCGCCGCCGGCAGGCGTGGTCGAGGTGGTGCGCTCGAGCGTCAGCTCGACATCGTTGCCGGTGCCGCCATTGTAATTCACGCTCGGCGTCAGGAAGGCGTAGTTGGTCTTCACCGTGCCGAACTTGCCGACAATGGCGTCGCTTCCATCGTTGTCGATGACCTTGTAGGTCGTGCTGCCGGTGTAGCCCGAGCCCTGTGCCAGGACATTCATGGTCGAACCGGTCAGATCCACGGTGCCGACGACCACGATCATGTCGCTGTTGCCGGCGGAATCGACGTTGACGTTATAGGTTGAGTTCGAATCCAGCAGGAAGTTGCCGTTTACCCGCATGGTGCCGATGGACGAGCCGCCCGGCGCGATGGTGCCGCCGAGCACGGAGACCGCGCCAACCGAACCGATGCCGGAAAGGGTGCCGCCGCTGTTCACGCGAACATCGGACGTGATCGAGCCGTTCACCGTCAGGGTGCCGTCATCGACGGTCGTGTCGCCGGTATAGGTGTTGGTTCCGCTCAGAATCGTTTCACCCGCGCCGGACTTGACGAGGGAGCCGCGGTTGGAGCCGTTACCCGTGTCGTCGCCGATACCGTCGTTGATGGTCTGGGTGTCACCGCTGCCGGGCGCGAACTCGACCGTTGAATTCTGGAGGAAAATGCCGGTTGCCAGCGCCAGGCCGTCTTCGCCTCCGCCAGTGCCGGAGCCGCCGGTGACCTGGCCGCCGCTCATGGTGCCGCTACCACGGACGATCAGGGTGCCGCCTTCGCGCACGAAGACCGCGCCGCCGAAGGCCGCGCCGCCACCGCCGCCCGTTGTGGAGCCGTCGCCGCCACCGAAGCCGCCGGCACCGGACGCCGAACCGGTCTCGGAGGAGCCGCCGCCGCCGCCGAAGCCGCCATCGCCGCCTCGGCCGGAGGACGCACCGCCGCCGCCGCCGCCAAAGCCGCCGTCGCCGGCAGGATTCTCTTCCTGGCCGCCGCCGCCGCCGAAGTCGCCGCCATTGCCGGCTGCGCTGAGGACGTCACCGCCGCCGCCGCCGCCAAAATAGCCACCGATGCCGCCGGCAGCGTCGTCGCCGCCACCGCCACCGCCGCCACCGACGATGCCTGCGGCCGAGCCGCCATTGCCGCCGCTTCCGCCGGTGCCGCCGCCGCCGCCGCCGCCGCCGAAGCCTTGGCTCGTCTGGCCGTCTTGGCCTGTATCGCCGCCGTCGCCGCCTTCTGCGCTGGCGCCTGCACCACCGTCGGTGCCGCTGCCGCTATTGCCGTTCACAGTGAGACCGCCGCCTTCGCCGCCGCCTTGGGCCGCGTCGCCGCCGTCGCCGAAGAAGCCGCCTCCGCCGCCGCCGCCTTCGGACAGGAGCGCGTTGCCGCCGTCGCCGAGGGCACCGCCGCCACCGCCGCCGGCATCGCCGCCGCCGTTGCCGCCGTCGCCATAAAGGCCGCCGCCGCCGCTTTCGGTGTTGGCGCCGGCATTACCGCCGAGGCCGCCGCCGCCGATGCCGGGCGCGGTACTACCTGCGCCGCCGGTCGCGGAATTGCTTGAAAAATTGACCATATCCAGGATGACGGTCGTGTTCTGATCGACCAACAGGCCGCCGCCCGCACCCATGCCGCCGCCGGAGCCGTTGCCGCCGATGCCGGCACCGTTCGCGATATTGAGTTCGCTGATGGTGACCGTGGGGCCGCCGCCCGTGGTGGGGGAGGAGGACGACACGAAGAACGGCCGATACTGATCGTTGCCGTCGATCGTGAAGCCGTTGCCGTTGATGGTCAGGCTTCGCCCGTCATCCAGCACGACCGGCGCCACGTTGCCGGACATGGTGAAGGAGCTGGTGATATTGATGGTGTGGCTGCTGGAGCGGTCAAGCGCGATGGCCTGCATCGCGTTATAGAAGCTGGTTTGGCTGTCGACCGTGAAAGTGGCGGATGCCGCCGGGTCGGGACTAAAAAGAAGTCCGAGGCCGCCGGAAACACCATAAACAAAAGCCGCCGGCATACCGTGCCGACGGAACACATTATTACTCATCCCTCTTACGCCCTACTCAATCGCATCCGAATACGCAGATGCGTGCACTTCGTGGTGCCTCCCAATCGCGCTCTATTGGCACGGGCGTGGTCGCGCAGTTCTTGTGTGGCGTGTGGCCTTGCGCTTATTTCAACCCCTCGGTGCGAAGCTAGGGTCTGCCTAACTCGTTAAGGGATCGTTGCTTTCATCCAGTTTGATTTAGCTTTTCAGTTAAGCTGCTGAAAATTTTAGATAAAAGCTAATTGGCGATCGCGCAGCACGAGCCGGCCACCTATCAGGTAGGGGACACGGTTCGGGCTTAATCGGATTGTGGGTGGAATGGTGGGCGGTACTGGACTTGAACCAGTGACCCCTGCGATGTGAACACAGTGCTCTACCAGCTGAGCTAACCGCCCTCGGGTCTTGGATGTGCGGATTTAGCGAGCGAGGCTCACCCAAGTCAAGCAGGGGCTGAGAGAATTGCTGAGGCTTTCTCCGCCAGGCCTGCTTTTTTCGCTATTGAGCTTCCGCTATTGGACCGCAGCGCGGGCTTCCGCAAGGGTAGCGTCGGCGGCGGCCGTATCGCCATCGGCGCATTCGGCATCGGCACGATCGAGAAGCTCATAGACCCGGTCGGTGGTCGCTTCGCTCAAAGTGCCGCTCTGCATGACGTCGGCGAGGGCGTTCTCCGTCTCGGTGACCTGCTGGGTGCAGGGATCTTCCAGCTGCTCCATCCCCATCTCACCGTTCATGCCGTCTTCCATCATGCCGCCGTCCGTCGACCCGTCCTCCATGGACCCGTCGTCCATCATCTCGCCCTGGGGCATGTCGCCGGACTCCCCAGGCATCGTCATGCCGGGCATCTCCATGCTGTCCTGAGCCTGGGCGGCGCCGGCGAGCAAAAGCACAAGACCAACCATGGTCAGCGAAAACCGTGTCATCCCTCGATACTCCAAAGCAGCGGTCCGGCGCGTCTTCCGGCCAGGACCGATTGGTTATTCCGCAGCAGCGGTGAGGTTGATTTCAACTGCGGCAAATTTACGGCTTCATGACGGAGTGCCGAAGGGCGGATTGACCGGGTCTTCGGAGGTCAGGAGCTGGTGCAGAACGGGCAGCAGATCGGCATAGCCGTCGATCAGCGCTTCCGGGGCCGTGGCGGCCAGGGAGTCCGCCGGTCCATAGCCGAACCGCACGCCGATGGCCGGGATGCCGGCGGCTTTCGCGGTGCGGATGTCCACGTCGCTGTCGCCGATCATCACGGCGCGCTGCGGATCGCCGCCTGCCGCGGCGATGGTTTCGGTCAGATGCAGCGGATCGGGCTTCGATGCGGCGAAGGTGTCCCGACCGGCAATGCTCGCGAACCGGTCCGCCATCTCCAGGCTGCGCAGAAGCTGCAGCGCCAGCTGCTCTCGCTTGTTGGTGCAGACGGCAAGGATCGCGCCGGCGGTCTGCAGCTCGTCCAAAGTCTCAAGCATGCCGGGGAAGGGGACGCTCTCCACAGCGATATTCGTTTCGTAGTGGTCGAGGAAATCCGCCAGCATCGCGTCGATCCGGTCTTCAGTGCGGTGCTCGTTCGGCGCATCCACCTGGTGCAGCCCTTCGGCGATCATGGCGCGCGCCCCAAAAGCGACCGACGCCCGTACCGCCTCGCCCTGGACGGCAGGGAAGCCGCAGGCCTGAAGCGCCCGGTTCAGGGCGTTGGTGAGATCGGGCGCGGTGTCGACCAGGGTGCCGTCGAGGTCGAAAACGATGGTGGTTCCGGCGAGGGGGGAGGAACTCAAGAGGGCCTCATCTTCTAACGAAAAACTGTTGTTTCTGGCCCGTGGCGCCGATCGCGCCTGCTTGCTCAAATAGAAGGCAGGCCTGGTCCGGGCTTTTTCCCACCCTTGCAGGGCTTCAGGGGTCAGTCTAGAGATTGCGGCCAATGGCGTTTATTCGCACGACCCATCCGTTTCTTCAAAACTTCCTGGGGGCGTCTTTGCGTCTTGGGGTGCGTGTGCGGCTCTAAGACCGCGAGAGGTAGTATCATCTGATGACAAGCGTAGCGGCCGTCGCGTCGGAAACCGAAGACCGAGATTCTCTGATTGGGCGCTGGAGCGACCGGATGCGGGAGTACCGCGACCGGGTGCCGTTCGAGCCGCAATCCAATCCCGTCAAACAGCTTGCGCTGGATCTGTCCCGTGCGCTGGAAAGCGGCGACCTGACCCGCGAAGACATGGAAGCGGTCGCAAAGGAGCTGAGCGACCGGGCACTTGTGGGCCGTGCGAAGAACACGGTCCGCTATCTGGGCGACAAGAAGGTCGACCAGCTCTCGGAGATTCTGCGCAAGCAGATCTACGAGTCCGCCTTCAAGAAGGGCGAGCAGATTTCCTTCGCCAAGTTCCGGAACCGGTGGGAGACGCCGCGGGACGGAATCGTCTTCACCGCGCACCCCACCTTCGCCATCCCCTACGGCTTGCGCGAGATCCTGGTGCAGATGATCGACACGGAGTCGTTCGACGATCCGGGCTTGCGCGAGGCGATGAAGCCGTTCCGGCACGCGCCGGAGCCGGACATCAGCCTGAGCATGGAGCACGAGCAGGTTCAGAAGGTGCTGGAAAACGCCCAGGAAGCCTCTGGCCGCCTGATCGACATCATCCTGTCCGTGGCGCGGGAGCTCTATCCGAACGAGTGGCACAAGATGCGGCCGCGGCCCATCCAGCTGAACAGCTGGGTCGGCTACGACCTCGACGGGCGGACCGACATCCAGTGGTACGACTGCTTGCGCATCCGTCTCGACGAGAAGCGCATCCAGATCGGCCGCGATATCGACTGGATCAAGGCGATCGGATCGGAGCTCGATGCGGAATCAGAAGCCTGCAAGGAGCTCATGAAGCTCCTCCGCGTATTCGAGAAGGAGCTAAAGGCGGTCGACCGTCAGGTGGAGCTGTTCAATCGCGATCTCGACGATCCGGCGCAGCTGACCAAGGCGGCGAACGAGCTGACCAAGCGTTCGGCGCGCTCCCGCAAGAGCGTCATTGCGCGGGCTGACCGCTGGCTGACCCGTGCCATCGACAAGGAGACCGACGACGATATCCAGCAGAAGCTGGTCCGCCTGCGGGCGCAGATCGTGGGGTGCGGTCTCGGCACGGCGCGCATCCATCTGCGCCTCAACGCCCAGCAGCTTCACAACGCCATCCGTAAGCCCATGGGGCTTGAAGGCAATGTCGATGTGACGAGCCATGTGCTGCTCGGCCGGCTGGATCGGATGGTTCAGGATGCGGAGGAGGAGCAGGTCAATTTCGGCACGCTGTTCGTTGAGCGGGCGACCGCTGTGCGCCAGTTCATCGTGGCGGCCCAGATCCTCAAGCATGTGGATCCGGATGCGCCGATCCGTCTGCTGATCGCGGAGACGGAATCGCCCTTTACCGTTCTGGCAGCGCTCTATTTCGCCAAGCTGTTCGGCGTCGACGGCATGCTCGACATCTCACCGCTCTTCGAGACGGTGGATGCGTTCGAGCACGGGGCGCGCATCATCGAGTCCCTGCTTGAGACCGATAGCTACCGCCAGGAGATCAAGACCCGGGGGCGGCTCGCCGTGCAGAACGGCTTCTCAGATTCAGGCCGCTTCATGGGGCAGATTCCGGCCGGCATCGCCATCGAGCGCCTGCAAGGCCAGGTCGCCGACGTGGTCGCCAATGCGGGACTCGGCAAGATCGAGTTCCTGATCTTCGACACTCATGGCGAATCCATGGGCCGTGGCGGTCATCCGCGCAGCCTGACCGATCGCTTCCTCTACACGCTGTCGCCCTGGGCGCAGCAGAAGGTGGAGTCCCACGGGCTCGGCCTGCACCACGAATCGAGCTTCCAGGGCGGCGACGGCTTCGTGCTGTTCGGCACGCCGGATCTCGCTTTCCGGGTGCTGGCCCATGCCATGATCGCGCCGAGCGAGGCGGCGCCGGTTGCCGACGACAAGTTCTATTCGGATTCCGATTTCATCCGGGATTTCTACGAGGGCGTGCGGCAGTATCAGATCCGCGTCTATGACGACGAGAACTACCGCCATTCGCTGGCGGCCTTCGGCACCAACTTCCTGGTGAAGCCGGGCTCGCGGAAGACGAAGCGGCAATACGATGCGGCGAAGGGTGCGCGTAATCCGGCCTCCGAGGTCCGGGCGATTCCCCACAACTCGCTGCTGCAGCAGTTTGGCATGGCGCTCAACGTGGTCAACGGTGTTGCGACCGCCATGCGTCACGAGCCCGACCGCTTCGTGCAGATCTATCGACAGTCGCCGCGCATGCAGCAGCTGATCGCCATGGTCGGCCACGCCAAGAAGCTTTCCAGCATCAAGACCCTGGTGGCCTATTCGTCGGTGTTCGACGATGCCTTCTGGGTGACGCGGCCTTACGGTCACCAGGAGCTGCATGTGAAGGAGGCCTGCCTCTATCTGGCGGATCTCCTGCGCGACGACCGGCGTCACGACGCGATGATGCATCTGGCGAGCTTCCTGCGGAAGGACGCCATCTATCTCGACGACACGTTCGACGACGTGAATCTCGAGTCCCGGCCGAACTGGGAAGACGGACGGCTGGAGCTCGACGTGCTGCAGGCGGTCCGGCTGGCGCTGATCCAGCACATCTTCCTGCTGGCGGCGCGGGTCCCGCGCTTCTCCACGCGAAACGACATCGCCCGCGATCAGATCATCGGCCTTATCCTGTCGCTCCGGGTGGAAGAAGCGGTGCAGCTGCTGCGCGAAGCGTTTCCGAAAGACGTGCCGGAGGTGACGGAGTATACGCTCGACGAGCCTGCCACATATACCGGCTACGAAGGCAGCGACTATGCGGAGATCAACCGTGCGCTGATTGATCCGATTGTCGAGACCTATCGGGTCGTGCTGGAGATCGGCGTGGGCGTGACCCACCATTTCGGCGCATACGGTTGATGTGAAGCACCACTAGGATCGAGACGTTATGAAGCTGCAAGATCACGAGCTGCTCAAGGAGCAGTGCCGCATCGGGGACTCCTGGTGCGGAACCCCCACCATGGAAGTCACCAACCCGGCTAACGGGGCGGTGATCGCCAAGGTCCCCAAACTCGGCGCGGCGGAAACCAAGCAGGCCATCGAGGCGGCGGATGCGGCCTTGCCGGCCTGGCGGGGCATGCTCGCCAAGGAACGGGCGCAGATCCTGCGGCGCTGGTTCGATCTGCAGATGACCCACCAGGAAGACCTGGCGGCGATCATGACGGCGGAGCAGGGCAAGCCCCTCTCCGAAGCCAGGGGCGAGGTCGGCTACGCCGCCTCCTTCACCGAGCTGTTCGCCGAGGAGGCGAAGCGGGTCTATGGCGAGATCATCCCTACGCCCAAGCAGGGCGCGCGGGTTCTGGTGGAGCGCCAGCCCATCGGGGTGGTCGGCGCCATCACGCCGTGGAATTTCCCGCTCGCCATGATCACCCGGAAGGTTTCGCCGGCGCTGGCTGCCGGCTGCACGGTGGTCTGCAAGCCTGCTGAAGATACGCCGCTTTCGGCGCTTGCATTGATGGAGCTTGCGATCCGCGCCGGCGTGCCGCCTGGCGTGCTCAACATCGTGACGGGTGATCCGAAGGCAATCGGCGGGGAGCTGACCTCGAACCCGACCGTGCGGATGATCACCTTCACCGGCTCCACCGAGGTGGGAAAGCTGCTCATGGAGCAGTCCGCCCGGACGGTGAAGAAGATGAGCCTGGAGCTCGGCGGCAACGCACCCTTGATCGTGTTCGACGATGCCGATCTGGAGCGGGCCGTGGCCGGCGCGCTCGCCTCGAAGTTCCGCAACATGGGCCAGACTTGCGTCTGCGCCAATCGCCTCCTCGTGCAGGACGGCAT
The DNA here is from genome assembly GCF_042676065.1 of Methyloligella solikamskensis. NCBI lineage: Bacteria > Pseudomonadati > Pseudomonadota > Alphaproteobacteria > Hyphomicrobiales > Hyphomicrobiaceae > Methyloligella > Methyloligella solikamskensis. Next base: position 1,426,351 of record NZ_JBHTJO010000001.1, read on the forward strand.
CTACGACCGCTTCGCCGAGCGGCTCGCCGAAGAGGTCGAGAAATTCAAACTGGGCGAGGGAACGCAAGACGGTGTCGACCAGGGCCCGCTGATCAACGAAGCCGGGCTCAAGAAGGTCGAGACCCATGTGGCCGATGCGGTTGAGAAGGGCGCGGAGATCAAGACCGGCGGCAAGCGCAGTCAGCTCGGCGGCACGTTCTTCGAGCCGACGGTGCTGACGGGGGCGACCACGGAGATGCTGCTCGCCAACGAGGAGACCTTCGGCCCCGTTGCCGCGCTCTTCCGCTTCACCGAGGAAGAAGAAGCAATCCGAATCGCCAATGACACGCCCTATGGCTTGGCCTCATATTTCTTCACCCGCGATCTGGCCCGCGCCTTCCGGGTCTCCGAAGCGCTGGAGGCCGGCATCGTGGGCGTCAACGAAGGGCTGACCTCCAGCGAGACGGTGCCCTTCGGCGGCGTCAAGGAATCGGGGATCGGCCGGGAAGGCTCGCATCATGGGATCGACGAGTTCGTCGAGATGAAATACATCCTTATGGGCGGGTTGGAGAGCTAAGAGTCGGCGGCTAGTCTGCCGACGCAGATATCGAAGACCCAGCCACGGGGAATGCGGTGCTGACGGCGGACCAACTGAAGGAAAAGGCGGCTCTTCGGGCGCTTGAGCTGGTGCGCGACGGCATGCGGCTCGGGCTCGGCACCGGCTCCACGGCGGCGCATTTCGTCAAAGGGCTTGGCGCACGTGTCGCTGAGGGCCTCAACGTGCTCTGCGTGCCGACCTCCGAAGAGACCCGCGAGCTCGCCGAGAGCCTGGGTATCCCGCTCTCCACCCTGGATGAAATTCCACAACTCGATCTGACCGTCGACGGCGCCGACGAGCTGGACGACCAGCTCCGCCTCATCAAGGGCGGCGGCGGCGCGCTGCTGATCGAGAAGATCGTCGCGACCGCCTCAAAATCCATGGTGGTGATCGCCGACGATACCAAGGAAGTCGAGCAGCTCGGCGCCTTTCCGTTGCCGGTCGAGGTCGTGCCGGTGGGCTTGCGCGCCACCCAGGCGCTGATCCAGGGCATGGCCAGCGAGGCTGGGTGCGAAGGCGAGATCAAGCTGCGGATCGGCAAGGGCGGCGAGCCGTTCTACACCGATCAGAACAATCTCATTCTCGACTGCCATTTCGGCAGCATCCCCGAACCCGAGGTCCTGCATTTCGCGATCAAGCGTTTGCCGGGCGTCGTGGAGGTCGGGTTGTTTCTGGGAATAGCGGATGCCGCGATCGTTGCGGGGCAGGAGGGGCTAAAGGTTTTGCGTTCAGCCACTTGGGAGGAAAAACTATGATCAATATGACCCGAAAAATCCTGGTCCTCATGCTTGCCCTGGGGATGCTCTCGGTCGGCGGCTCTCCTGCGTTCGCGCAAGATGCCGGCGACGGCGCAAGCGACGAGAAAGCCGCTCTGGCGCGGGAATATCTGGAGCTCACCCATCAGCTTGCCAGCGCCGAGGCCATCGCCATGGCGGTCGGCTCTCAGATCATCCGGCAGCGTCCGGAGAGCAAGCTCGATGTGGAGGATGCGGCCGAGGCCGTGGCGCCGAAATTCGAAGACGAGGTCGACGAGATGAACGACCAGGTCGTGGCGGTCTACACGAAGCGCTTCACGGCCGACGAACTCCAGACCATGGTGGACTTCCACAAGGAGTTCAACGCCTCGCCCGCCGGCCAGAAGCTGCAGGCGCAGAACGAGGAGATCGGCAGGGAGATGGCTGAGATCAGCCGCCTGCGCGGCGTGGTGATCGGCGGCGAAATCTACCGCGCGCTGGTGGACGAGCTGAGCGCACGGGAACAACCGGTGGAGAGCCCTGAATGAGCGCTGCGAAGCGAAGCTTCTTCGGAATCCTGGGCGGGCGGAAGCGCGCCAAATCCATGCCCCGGGAGGGCGGCGACGGCGATCCCGATCTCTTCAAGGGTGGGCGCAACATGGCGCTCAAACTGCCTGCCCATCAGTTCGAGGCGACCTTGCAGTTCTATCGCGATACGCTAGGGCTTCCGGTCAAGATGATGGCCGACGGCGTGCCGGTCGTGGAATACGGGCCGATCCGGCTTTGGCTGGATCGGTCGGAGACGGTGTCGCGCTCGGAGCTCTGGATGGAGATCGTGGCCAAGGATGCGGAGAAGGCCGACGCAGCGCTGGAAGCGGCGGGGGTGACCCGCTGCGACAATATCGAGCCGCTGCCCAAGGACTTCCGCGGTTTCTGGGTCATGAGCCCCGCCGACGTCGTGCATCTGGTCGCCGAACCCGGTCAGGATTCGAGCGAGGAGGATTAGTTTGGCGGAGTACGATTACGACCTGTTTGTCATCGGGGCAGGGTCCGGCGGCGTGCGTGCTGCGCGCATGGCCTCCGCCTACGGCGCGAAGGTCGCGATTTCCGAGGAGTACCGCGCCGGCGGCACCTGCGTGATCCGCGGTTGTGTGCCGAAAAAGCTTCTGGTCTACGGGTCCCGCTACACGAAAGAGCTGGAAGATGCGCCGGCCTTCGGCTGGACCATCGGCGACATTTCCTTCGACTGGCCAACGCTGATCGGCAATGTCGCGGCGGAAGTGGACCGACTGAACGGCGTCTATACCCGCATCCTGGAGCAGGCTGGCGTGACCACCATGCTCACCCGCGCCACGGTCGAAGATCCCCACACGGTCAAGCTCGCGGACCGGGATGAGCCGGTGACGGCGGAGCGCATTCTGGTCGCCACTGGCGGCCATCCCGTGTTTCCCGATATTCCGGGCAAGGAGCATTTCATCAGCTCCGACGATTGCTTCAAGCTGGAGGCGCTGCCTGAGAGCATGGCGATCCTGGGGGCCGGGTATATCGGGCTGGAGTTTGCCGCCATCTTCAGTGCGTTGGGCGTCAAGGTGACGGTGATCTATCGCGGCGATCAGATCCTGCGCGGGTTCGATAACGAGCTGCGCGATATCCTGGCGGAGTCCCTGCGTAAGCAGGGGATCGACATCCGGGTGGAGACCAACATCACGGAAATCGAGAAAGAGGACGGCGGCGTCCGCCTGCAGCTCACCACCGGCGACAGCATGAAGGTAGAGACGGTCATGGCCGCGACGGGCCGCGCGCCCAATACGGAAGGGCTGGGGCTTCAGAAAGCCGGCGTCGAGCTCGGCTGGAACGGCCATGTGGTGGTCGACGAATATTCCAAGACCTCCGTCGACAGCATCTATGCTGTGGGCGATGTCACGGACCGGGTCAACCTCACGCCTGTCGCCATTCGCGAGGCCACAGCCTTCGTGGATACGGTCTATTGCGACAATCCCACGGCCGTGGATTACTTGAACGTCCCAACCGCGGTGTTCACCACGCCGGAAGCGGCGATGGTTGGATGCACCGAGGAAGATGCGCGGGAACGCTGCCAGATCGATGTGTTCAAGACGTCGTTCCGGCCGATGAAATATTCCCTGCCGAAGGGCGACGAGAAGATGGTGGTGAAGCTGATCGTGGATGCGGAATCCGACAAGGTCGTGGGTTGCCATGTGCTGGGGCCCGACGCGGCGGAGATCGTCCAGACCGCCGCCATCGCCGTCACGAAGGGGCTCACCAAGGCCGATTTCGATCTCACCATGGCGCTTCATCCGACGGCGGCTGAAGAGCTCGTGACGCTCCGTCAAAAATACGAGCCTCCGCGAGAGGTGGCTGGCTCCGATGCGGCGGCTTGAGGACAAGGTCGCCCTCATCACCGGGGGCGCGGCGGGCATCGGCAAGGCGATTGCGGAGACCTTCGCGCGCGAGGGCGCCGAAGTCGTCATCGCCGACCGCAATGCCGAGGAGGGCGAGGCGGCGGCGGCGGCCATCGTCACCAAGAATGGTGCTGCGCTGGCGCAGCCGACCGACGTGGCCGACATCGCCCAGGTGAAGGCGCTGATGGACAAGGTCGCCGAGGTCTATGGGCGTCTCGATATTCTGGTCAACAATGCTGGCATCGGCGAGCGCTCCGATTTTCGCCATCTGGACGACGAGGCCTGGGACCGGGTGTGGCAGGTGAATGTTGACGGCACGGTGCGCTGCGCCCGCGAGGCCTTCGATCTCCTGCGCAAGTCGGGCAAGGCCTCGGTGATCAACATCTCGTCGCTCATGGCCAACAAACATACGCGGCAGATGTCGGCCTATTCGGCGAGCAAGGGGGCGATCTCCGCGCTTACCCGCAGCCTTGCGGTGGAGTACGCGCCCTACGGCATCCGGGTGAACCACTTGGCGCCGGGCTATATCGACACGGAGATGATCGGCCGGTTCACCGGCAACCCGCTGATCTCCAAGCTGCTGCTCGGCCAGACGCCGCTGAAGCGCTTCGGCGCGGCTCAGGATGTGGCGAATGCGGCGCTGTTCCTGGCCTCCGACGAGGCGGCCTATATCACCGGCGCCGGGCTTTCCGTCGACGGCGGCATGGCGGTGACGCTCTAGCCCCAGCTTTCTGGGAACGACACCGTCTCATCCCTGATCAGATCGACGACCCCTTGCAGGGCTTCTCTTTCGCCGGCGCCGGCCTCTTTCAAAGCAATGAAGCGCTCAAGCTGACGGTCCGCGCCCGTGCCGCGCTCCATGATCGTGCGGACATGCTTGATCTCGGAAGCGCAGCCAAGCTCCTCGGCGTCTTCCCGAATCAGCTCCAGCAGCTCTTCGATTAGCTCGGCGAAGGGGACCAGGCACCCCTTGCCGAAATCGACCAGGCCTTCTTCAGTGCCGTAACGCTGGGCGCGCCAGCGGTTCTCGCGGATCAGCACGGGCGGATAGCTGCGCCAGCGCTGATTCTGGCGGCGCAGGCGGTAGAGCATGCGGCAGACGCAGGCGAAGATCGCGGCGATGCAGATAGAGTCCTCAGCAAGAGGGCAGATATCGGTGATGCGCATCTCCAGAGTCGGAAAGCGGGCGCTTGGGCGGAGGTCCCACCAGATCTTGCTGGCGTCCTCGATCAGGCCGGCATTCACCAGCACATCCACGGTGCGCTTGTATTCGCCCCAGCTTGAGAACTGTTGAGGCACGCCGGTGCGTGGCAGCTCGTCCATCACTGAAAGCCGATAGGATTTGAGGCCGGTGGAGCGACCTTCCCAGAAGGGCGACGAGGTGGAGAGCGCCAGGAGGTGGGGCAGGAAATAGGCCGCCTGATTCATCAGGTCGACGCGAAGCTCCTCGTCCTCCATGCCGATATGGACATGCATGCCGCAGGTGAGCATGCGATGGGCGATCTGCTGCAGATCGTCGGCGAGGCTGAGATAGCGTTCCTTCTCGGTGGTTTTCTGCTGTTCCCACTCGGCGAAGGGATGGGTGGAGGCCGCGATGAGGCCCAGGCCGAATTCGTCGGCGATCCCCGCCACGGTGCGGCGGAGCCGGGCCACTTCGTCTCGCGCTTCCTGCATGGAACTGCAGACGGGGGTCGCGACCTCGATCTGAGCCCGCAGCAGCTCCGGGCTCACATGATTGCCCAGCGCCTCTTCGCATTTTTCGAGAAGCTCAGGCGGCGGAGAGGGTTCCAGGTCGCGGGTTTCGGGATTGACGAGGAGATATTCCTCTTCGATGCCGATGGTGAAGCTCGGTTTCTGCAAAGCGTTTCTCTCCTCCTCGTTCTTTCCCTTCCGACCAGGCTTTAGGCGAGGCCCCGCAGCAGATAGCCGACAACGAAGGCCACACTGGCGGCCAGCATGCCGACGGCGAAGGTCTCCAGGCCGGCACGCCACCAGGGCGTCGGCGACCAGCGGCTGCGCAGCGAGCCGATGGAGAAGAACACAACCCCGGTCATTATGGTTGCGACGAGGGTCTGTGCGCCACCGGGAAGCGCAAAGGGAATGATCGGCACGCTGCCGCAGACCACGAAGGCGAGAAAGGTGAAGGCCGCCGCCTTGATGGGAGAGCGGGTGATGGGCGGCAGGCCGTGCTCTTCGGTCATCATGATGTCGATCCAGCGCTCACGCTGATTGGCGATGGTCTCCACGGCATGGTGAAGCTCTTCGTCTTGAAAACCCATATTGCTCAGGATCTGACGCAGTTCCTCGCGCTCGCCTTCAGGGGCCACGCGGACATGGCGCTCCTCCATTTGGCGGGTGAAGCGGTATTCGTCGATCTCGGTCTGGGTGCTGGAATAGTTGCCGGCCGCCATGGAGAAACCGTCGGCCAAGAGGTTGGCGATGCCCAGCACCAGGACGACGCCGGCGGAGAGCTCCGCTCCGACCACGCCGGCCATGATGGCGAAGGTGGTGACCGCCCCGTCGATGCCGCCATAGACCAGGTCGCGGAGGTAGCTGGCCCGGGGCCCCCGCTTCAGCCTGGCCGCGATGGCTTTGGGGTCGTGGCTGTGCTCGAGCTTTTCGGCAATCATTGAAGGAATCCTAGGGGCTTCTTAGGCTTTCCTTGTGCACGGTCGAACTTGGCAGCGCAATTGCGCTTCGCCTAGCCTTGGCCTTCACAATCCCCTATATAGCGGGGACTTAAGAAGGAGTTTTCGAAGATGCAGTCGCGTTGGAGCCCCGAGAGCTGGCGCTCGAAGGAAATCGAGCAGGTGCCGGTCTATCCAGACCTTGCAGCACTCCAGGATGTGGAGCAGCAGCTTGCGAGCTTTCCGCCGCTGGTTTTTGCAGGCGAGGCGCGGGAGCTGAAGGCCGAGCTTGCGCGTGTGGCCAAGGGTGAGGCCTTCCTCATGCAGGGCGGCGATTGCGCCGAAAGCTTCGCCGAGCATGGCGCCGACACGATCCGCGACTTCTTCCGCGTCTTCCTGCAGATGGCGGTGGTGCTCACTTACGCGGGCGGTTGCCCGGTGGTGAAGCTCGGCCGGATTGCAGGCCAGTTCGCCAAGCCGCGCTCGTCCGACACCGAGACGCAGAACGGCGTGACGCTGCCGTCCTATCGCGGCGACATCATCAACGCGACCGAGTTCACCGAAGAGGCGCGCACGCCCGACCCGATGCGGCAGCTCATGGCCTACCGCCAGTCGGCAGCGACGCTGAACCTGCTGCGTGCTTTTGCCCAGGGCGGTTACGCAAATCTGGAGCATGTGCATCGCTGGAATCTCGGCTTCGTGGAAGGCAGCCCTGCCGGGCACCGCTATCACGAGCTGGCCGAGCAGATCACCGGTAGCTTGCGCTTCATGCGGGCGACGGGGCTCACGCCTGAGAACACGCCGCAGCTGCGGCGGACCAATCTCTATACGAGCCACGAAGCGCTGCTGCTCGGCTACGAGGAGGCGCTGACCCGGATCGATTCCACCTCCGGCGAATGGTACGCGACGTCGGGCCACTTCCTGTGGATCGGCGACCGCACGCGCCAGCCGGACAATGCGCATATCGAATACATGCGCGGCATCCGGAATCCGATCGGCCTGAAATGTGGACCGACCCTGACGCCGGATCAGCTGCTCGGCCTGATCGATCAGCTGAACCCGACGGACGAGGCGGGCCGGCTGACCCTGATCTGCCGCTTCGGTGCCGACGAGGTGGAGAAGCATCTGCCGGAGCTGATCCGCGCGGTGGAGCGCGAAGGCCGCACCGTGGCCTGGGTCTGCGATCCGATGCACGGCAACACGATCAAGGCGGGCAGCGGCTACAAGACCCGGCCCTTCGACCGCATCCTGAGCGAGGTGGAGAGCTTCTTCGATATCCACCGCGCCGAAGGCACGCACGCGGGCGGCATCCATGTGGAGATGACCGGGCGGAACGTCACCGAATGCGTCGGCGGCCGCAAGGCGATCACCGATGCGGACCTGTCGGACCGGTATCACACCCATTGCGATCCGCGGCTCAATGCCGATCAGTCGCTGGAGCTCGCCTTCATCGTGGCGGAGCGGCTGAAGCGGGAGCTGGAAGAGCGTGGCGTGAAGCCGGAGCCCCCGGAGGTTTCGCTTGCGGCCGGCGAGTAGGTATCCTGCCTCTTCGATCGCACATCTGACACGCGGCTGAGTTCGAATGCCCGAGGCCATCAAGGACAGCTTTGCTCTGGCGCTGGCACAGGGAAATCCCGTGCTCGGCGACATCCCAGGCAATCTCGCCAAGATCCGGGAGTTCCGCGCAGATGCGGCGGAGCAGGGCGCCGATCTGGTCGTGTTCTCCGAGCTGTTCCTGACCGGCTATCCGCTGGAAGATCTCGTGCTGAAGCCTGCGCTGCAGGAAGCGGCACGGGTCGCCTGTGAGGCGCTGGCCAAGGAGACCGAGGATGACGGGCCTGCGCTGCTGATCGGCTTACCGTGGGAAGAGAAGGGCCTCGTCTACAACGCCATGGCCTTGCTCGATAACGGCAAGGTCGAGACGGTCCGCTTCAAGTGCAATCTCCCCAATTACGGCGTGTTCGACGAGAAGCGCGTCTTTGCCGAAGGCCCGCTGCCGGGACCGATCAATTTCCGCGGCCTTCGCCTCGGCGTTCCGATCTGCGAGGACATCTGGAGCGAAGATGTCTGCGAGACGCTTGCGGAGACCGGCGCGGAGCTCTTCATCGTGCCGAACGGCTCGCCCTATTGGGCCGGCAAGCACGATCAGCGCATCCAGGTGGCCGCGGCGCGGATCGCAGAGAACGGCCTGCCACTGGCCTATCTCAATCAGGTGGGCGGCCAGGACGAGCTGGTCTTCGACGGCGCCTCCTTCGTACTCAACGCCGATAGCAGCCTTGCGGTGCAGATGCCCGATTGGGAAGAAGCCTGCACGGTCACGCGCTGGAAACGCGACGGCGAGGCCTGGGTTTGCGAGCAGGGGGAGCGGGCGGTTCTCGCCGAAGGCGAGACGGCCAAATACATCGCCTGCGTCACGGGCCTGCGGGATTACGTTGGGAAGAACGGCTTTCCCGGCGTCGTTCTCGGTCTTTCGGGCGGTATCGACTCGGCGATCTCGGCGGCCATGGCGGTCGATGCGCTGGGCGCCGACAAGGTCCATTGCGTGATGCTGCCCTATACCTACACCAGCTCCGAAAGCCTGGAGGACGCCAAGGCCTGCGCCGATGCGCTGGGGCTTCGCTACGACATTCTGCCGATCCATGACGCGGTCGACGGGATGACGAAAGCGCTGGAGCCGCTCTTCAAGGATACCGAGCCGGATATCACGGAAGAGAATCTCCAGAGCCGGGCGCGGGGTACGCTACTCATGGCGATCTCCAACAAGTTCGGCCCGATGGTGGTGACCACGGGCAACAAGTCGGAAGTCTCGGTGGGCTACGCCACTCTTTACGGCGACATGAATGGCGGCTTCAACCCGATCAAGGATCTCTACAAGACGGAGGTCTTCGCGCTCGCCCGCTACCGCAATCGTGAGCGGCCAAAGGGTTGCCTCGGGCCGGAAGGTGAGGTGATTCCGGAACGGATCATCACCAAGCCGCCGACGGCGGAGCTGAAGGCCGATCAGCGCGATCAGGATACGCTGCCCGATTACGAGGTGCTGGACGATATCCTAGAGTGTCTCGTGGAGCAGGAGATGCCGCTGAAGGAGATCGTCGCGCGGGGCCACGAGCCGGCCCTGGTGAAGAAGGTGGAGCGGATGCTCCATCTGGCAGAGTATAAGCGGCGGCAGGCGGCGCCCGGCGTTAAGCTGACGGCGAAGAATTTCGGCCGCGACCGCCGCTACCCGATCACCAACAAGTTCCGCGAGGAGCTGTGAGAAACCATCACATCTTTTCGTTATACGTGACCCCATGACTGTCACCGTCCGTTTCGCGCCGAGCCCCACGGGGCGGCTGCATGTCGGCAATATCCGCACGGCCCTGTTCAATTGGCTGTTCGCCAAGAAGCAGGACGGCCGGTTTTTGCTGCGGCTGGACGATACGGATCTCGCCCGCTCCACGGCGGAGTTCGCGACAGGGATCGAGGAGGATCTTCGCTGGCTCGGCCTGGAATGGGACGAGTTCGCCCGCCAGTCGGACCGGCTGGAGCATTACGACCGGGTGGTCGAAGAGCTGAAGGCTTCGGGCCGGCTCTATCCCGCCTACGACACGCCGGAAGAGCTGGAGCTCAAGCGCAAGCGTCAGCGCGCCCAAGGGAAGCCCCCGGTCTACGACCGCACGGCGCTGAAGCTGACGGATGAGGACAAGGCCGCGCTGGAAGCAGAAGGCCGCAAGCCCCATTGGCGTTTCAAGCTGGAGGAGCGGGTCGTCTCCTGGGACGATCTGGTGCGCGGGACCCAGGAGATCGATGCGGCCTCCCTGTCCGATCCGGTCCTGGTGCGGGAAGACGGCAGCTATCTCTACACGCTGCCCAGCGTCGTCGATGACGTCGATTTCGGCGTGACCCATGTGATTCGCGGCGAGGATCACGTCGCCAATACCGCAGCCCAGATCCAGATCTTCGAGGCACTCGGCGAGGCACCGCCGCGCTTTGGCCATCACAATCTTCTGGTCGGCGCGGAAGGGGAGGCGCTCTCCAAGCGGCTGGGCTCGCTATCCATCCAGGGCCTGCGGGAGGACGGGCTGGAACCCGCTTCCGTTACCAGCTACGCGACGCTGATCGGCACGGCGGAATCCGTTGCCGTTTATTCGGATCTGACATCGTTGGCTGACGTCTTTTCGCTTGAGAAGATCTCGCGGGCGCCAGCGCGGTTCGATCCGGCGGAGCTGCGCAATCTCAACGCCGCGCTGCTTCACGAGCTTCCTTACGAAACTGTGGCTGACCGGCTAGACGCGCTTGGCGTTTCGGGCGGTGAAGCGTTCTGGACGACCATTCGCGGCAATCTCGAAGTGCTGCCCGACGCTGCCGATTGGTGGCGGATGGTGAGCGAGCCGATCGATCCGGAGATGGCCGATGCCGCGCTCTGCCAGACGGCGGCGAAGCTTCTGCCGGACGAGCCCTGGGACGAAGAGGCGCTCGGCGAATGGCTGAGTGCCGTGAAGAACGAGACCGGCGCCAAGGGCAAGGCGCTGTTCCTGCCCATCCGTCTGGCGCTCACGGGGCGCGATCACGGGCCGGAGTTGAAGCCGCTTCTGGTGCTGATCGGGAAGACGCGGGCGACGGCGCGGCTGAACGGCGAGCGCGCCTAAAGACAGCCTCTTAGGAAGCGAGCCTCTGTCTCAAGCGCCTCGGCGCACAGACCTACTGCGTTTTGTTGATTGTCGAGCTTTGGCCCTGAGGCTGGCCTTGCGGTTGCAGCTGGGGCTGGATCTGCTGCGGCTCGTTGCTTTGCGGCTGCAGCTCCTGCGGCCCCACGGGATCCCAATTGCCACCTTCGTTCAGGATCGCTTCGGCCTCTTCGGCGCCGGGCGAAAGGTTCTCACCGCCGGCGTTCTGTCCGCCGTTCTCCGGCGGCAGGCTGGGCTCCATGGCATTGCCGCCCATGCCGTCGTCGAACTCGAAGTTTAGCTCCTCGGCGTTCGGCGCGTTCTCGTCGCCGAACGGCTGGACGTCGGCAGGCGCTCCGTTGGCTGGTGCGCCATCTGAAGGCGCGCCGCCCGCGGGCGCGGCCACGGTCGTGGTGTCGCCATCGACCGCCTCGCCTTCGGCCTTCTGGTTCGCCGCCTCGATATCCGTTGGATTGTATTCCGCTTCCTTGCAGGAGCAGCCCTTCACGTATTCCTGCCGGTATTTGAACGCGACGGGTAGATCGACATAGGGCTGGCCGTTCAGGGAGATCGCCTGCTCAATCTCCTGGCCGGGGTTCTGATAGACATAGAGCTCGGCCGGTGCTGCGCAGTTCTGCTGGCACTGATTGGCGTCGTGGCTGAAGCTGCTCGAATAGACCGAGTAGTTGATCGGATAATAGAACCCGTCACAGAGCCTGACGCAGACCGTCCGGTAGGGGACGTTGGACAGGATCTGGCGCGAGATGGGCGGTCCGCCGTAATCGTCGCGGTCGCGTCCGCCGAACCAGTCGAACAATCCGCCGCGGCGGTCGGCTTGCTGGCCACCGCAGCCGTTGCGGGCCAGCGCATCTTCCAGATCGCGGATAAGGCGCTGATCGCCGCGGCCGGACGCGATGGCCTTGCGGCGGTCCTGAAGCTGTTTCAGGCGGCGGCGGGAATCCTCCAGCCGGTCGTTCATGCTCAGGCAGCGGGGCGAACGCACCACGCCGCGGCCGAAAATGAAGAAGTTCTCGAAGCAGCCGGAATTCTCCATGGCCGATTCGGTGCCGCGATAGACGCGCTGGAGGCTGGCGATTTCCTGGTCGAGGCGCGGCAGCTCTCCGCGGCCGCCGCCGCCGGTCCTGGCGCTTTGCAGCTCCTGCTGAAGCTGCATGCAGCGAAGCTCATGATCGTTCATGGGCTGGGCAACCGCGACCACCCCCGCACCGGCGAGGGTGACGCCGGTGAAGGCGAGCAGGGCGGCGCGGGGACCGTTCAGGCTGGAAAAAACCTTACGTCCCGCGGCCAGGCCACGATGAAAAAAGCGAGAAGCGCTCACGGAATTCCACATGTCGAAGCAGCCAAGCGCCCGTATTCTAACGCTTCTTCGGGCGCTTTGGGCATGCGAACATTAAGCAGGCGTAGCTTTCGGGGTCAATGCGGCACGAATAAGGATTGGGACGCCTACGTTTTCCAGGGGGAGGCGGTTATACGGAGCGCAGTGATGTCTGTCCCCACGCCGAATCCCGCCCCGCGCCTGCAGGATAACGACCTCCTGCTTCGCCCCGCCGAAGAGGGGGACTGGCGCCGCCGGCTCGAACTCGGCCGGGTGCCCGAGATCGCGCGGATGTTCGCCGTACAGAGTGAGGACGCGCAGAAACCGCTGACGGAGGCGGAAGCGCGGCGCTGGGCCGAGCGCCTGGCGGCCAACCCCTACGGGTGGGTCGTCGAACATGAGGACCAGTTCCTGGGCGAGGCCTTCCTCAACAATGTCGACCTGACCGATGGCGATGCGCGGCTCGCGTGCGGCTTTTACGATTATGAGAAGCTGGGGAAGGGGCTAGGCCGGCGTGTCGTCGCTCTCGTGCTCGCCTATTGCTTCGAGCAGCTCCGTCTCCACCGCGTCGGCTTGCGGGTGATCGCCTATAACGAGCGTGCGATGCGCTGCTACCGGGCCTGCGGATTCAAAGAAGAGGGGCGCTTGCGGGAAGCGGTCTTCGTGGACGGGGAACGCACCGACGACATCCTCATGAGTATCCTGGCTTCCGAGTACGAGGCGCAGCGGCGCGGGAGCAGCGCGCCTTGACGCTGGGCGGCCGAAGGACCATAAACCTCTCATGAACACCGGAACGCAACCGATCCTTATTGATTGCTGCTGCATTATTACGGGCTAAACATCCAGCCCGCGGTCGTTCACGCCTTCACTCCAGAAAATCGTAGTAGCGAACGCCCGCCGGGCTAAAACGGCTATGGAAGGGCTATCGCTTTGACGCTTTCGCTGACCAATACGCTGACGCGGAAGAAGCAGACATTTGAGCCATTGGATCCGTCCGATGTGCGCATGTATGTCTGCGGGCCGACGGTCTATGACTATGCCCATATCGGCAATGCGCGGCCCGTGATCGTCTTCGATGTGCTCTACCGGCTGCTGCGCCATCTCTACGGCGAGAGCCACGTGAAATATGTCCGCAACATCACCGATGTGGACGACAAGATCATGGCCCGCGCCGCGGAAGAGGGTGTCGAGATCGACGATCTCACCAAGCGCACGGCTGACCAGTATCACGCCGACATGGCGGCGCTCGGCGCGCTTCCGCCCACGGTGGAGCCGCGGGCGACGGAGCATATCGATCGGATGATCTCCATGATCGAGCGTTTGGTCGCGCAAGGCTTCGCCTACGAGGCGGAAGGCCATGTGCTGTTCAACGTGCCGAAGGACGCCGATTACGGGAAGCTCTCAGGCCGGTCCACCGACGAGATGATGGCGGGCGCCCGGGTCGAGGTCGCGCCCTACAAGAAAGACCCGATGGATTTCGTGCTCTGGAAGCCGAGCGAGGCGAAGGATCCCGGTTGGGACAGCCCGTGGGGCCGCGGGCGGCCAGGCTGGCATATCGAGTGCTCGGCTATGGCGGAGGCTCATCTCGGCGATACGTTCGACATCCATGGCGGTGGCATCGATCTCTGCTTCCCGCATCACGAGAACGAGATTGCCCAGTCGACCTGCGCCCACGGCAACGACGTCATGGCCCGCTACTGGGTCCATAACGGCTACCTCCAGGTGGAGGGGGAGAAGATGTCGAAGTCCCTCGGCAACTTCATCACCGTGCATGATCTGCTGGAAGGCTGGCAGGGCTATGCGTGGCCGGGCGAAGCGCTGCGCTTCAACATGCTGCGCACCCATTACCGCCAGCCGCTCGACTGGACCCTGAAGGGGCTGGACGAGTCTCACAAGATCCTCTGGGACTGGTACGGCGTCGTCGAAGGCGCGACGGCTGATGAGACGCCGCCGGCTGCGGTAATCGATGCGCTGTCCGACGATCTCAACACGCCGAAGGCGATCGCCGAGCTGCACAAGCTCGCCAACGCGAAGCAGGGCGGGGCGCTGCTCGCGGCCCTTCAGTTCATGGGCTTCTCTGGCGATCGACTGCAGTTGGAACGCAAGGCCACAGATAGTGCTTCGGGGGAGGTTGATGCGGCTGCGATAGAGCTTCTCGTCGCTGGCCGCGCCGCCGCGCGTCAGGCCAAGGACTTTGCCGAAGCCGACCGCATCCGCGACGAGCTCGTCGCAATGGGCGTGGTGCTCATGGACCGCAAGGATCCGGAGACCGGAGAGGTCAAAACCGATTGGGAGCTCGCCCGATGAGCGCTCAAGTCAACCGAGAGCTGGCCCTGCGTCCAATGCTGCCCAGCGATGTGGCGGTGCTTGCCACTATCTTCCGCGAGAGCGTGATGGAGCTGACGGGCGACGACTATAGCGAGGCGCAGCAGGAGGCTTGGATCAAGTCGGCCGAGGACGAAGCCGCATTTGCCACTTTGTTGAGCCGGCATGTGACCATCGTTGCCACGCTGAATGGCGCGCCGGTCGGGTTCGCCTCGCTGGAATCCGACGACAAGATCGGCTTCCTCTACGTGCACCCCTCGGCGGCCGGATATGGCGCCGGCATGATGCTGGCGGATGCGCTGGAGAAGCTTGCATCATCGCGGAAAGCCGGGGCGCTTAGCGTCGATGCTAGCGATACGGCCTACGGGTTCTTCGCCAAGCGCGGCTATGAGGCTCAGCAGCGCAATCAGGTGCAGCGCGCCGACGAGTGGCTCGCCACTACCACGATGCGCAAGGAGCTTCCGGCCTACGAAGGCGTACACTGAGTCATTTCAGGTGGTTGGGCGAGTGAATTGAGAAAGTGATTCGATGAAGCCGTTTCTGAAAGACGTGCCTTTCAAGGGAAGCCGGAAGGTCTATCTGGCCATCAAGCTGCTCATCCTTGTGTTCATCGTGCTGGTGGCCTGGCACGTCTTCTTCGGCTTGGTGTGACGATGACGAAAGAACGGCTCTATCTCTACGACACGACGTTGCGCGATGGCGCGCAGACCCAAGGTGTCGACTTCTCGCTCGAGGACAAGGCGCTGATGGCGGGCGCGCTGGATGCTCTGGGCATCGACTATGTCGAAGCGGGCTATCCGGGCGCCAATCCGACGGATACGGAATATTTCGAGACGGGTGAGGTGCTGCCCAATGCCAAGCGCGCCGCCTTCGGCATGACCAAGCGCTCCGGCCGCTCGCTCTCCAACGATCCGGGCTTCCAGGCGCTGCTCCAGGCCAAGGCCGATTGCGTCTGCCTGGTCGGCAAGGCGTGGGACTTCCATGTGGATGTGGCACTCGGCATCCCCCGCGAAGAGAACGTGCAAGGCATCGCTGAGTCCGTCGAGGCGGTGGTGGCCTCCGGCAAGGAGGCGCTGTTCGATGCGGAGCATTTCTTCGACGGCTTCAAGGCCAACAAGGACTACGCGCTGGCCTGCATCCAGGCGGCTTACGACGCCGGCGCCCGCTGGGTCGTGCTGTGCGACACCAATGGCGGCACGCTGCCTGGCGAGATCGAGGAGATCGTGGCCGAGGTGGTGAAGCACATCCCGGGCGATCACGTCGGCATCCATGCCCATGACGATACGGGCCATGGGGTGGCGAACTCCCTGGCCGCGGTGCGGGCCGGTGCGCGCCAGATCCAGGGCACCCTGAACGGTCTCGGCGAGCGCTGCGGCAATGCTGATCTCGTCTCCATCATCCCGACCCTGATGCTTAAGCAGCCTTATGCGGAGAGCTTCGAGACGGGGCTGACGGCGGAGCATCTGCGCAATCTCACCCACACGTCGCGTGTGCTGGACGAGCTTCTGAATCGAGCGCCCAACCGTCATGCGCCTTATGTGGGCGAATCAGCCTTCGCCCATAAGGGCGGGATTCACGTCTCGGCGGTCCAGAAGGACCCGCGCACCTACGAACACGTGCCGCCCGAATCCGTCGGCAACCAGCGCCGCCTCCTGGTCTCCAATCAGGGTGGCCGGTCGAACATCCTGGCGGAGCTGGAGCGCATCGGCTTCAAGACGCCCAAGGACGATCCGCGGGTCGCCGGTCTCCTGGAAGAGGTGAAGACGAAGGAGGCGAAGGGCTACGCCTACGAGGCGGCCGACGCCTCGTTCGAGCTGCTCGCTCGGCGCCATCTGGGCAACGTGCCCCACTTCTTCGACGTGGAGAGCTTCCGCGTGATGGTCGAGCGCCGGCACAATGCGCTGGGCCAGCTGGTGACGGTGTCCGAAGCCACCGTAAAAGTGCGGGTCGATGGCGAGACGATCGCCTCGGTGGGCGAGGGGACCGGTCCGGTCCATGCGCTGGACAATGCGCTGCGGAAGGATCTTGGGCCCTACCAAAACCTGATCGAGGATCTGACCCTGGTGGACTACAAGGTGCGTATCCTGACCGGTGGCACCGATGCGGTGACCCGGGTTCTGATCGAAAGCCGGGACGGGCAGGGCCGCCGCTGGTTCACGGTCGGCGTGTCGCCCAATATCGTGGATGCGTCTTTCGAGGCGCTGCTCGATTCCATCAATTACAAGCTGTTGCGGGACGGCGCCACGGTCCACTAGTCGTGTCGTGATGAGCGGCTAACCGACTGGAATCAGTTCAAAACTTGATGTCGATGGCGGCTTCTTCGGCCCGTTCCGGCCGCGGCTTCAGATTGGCCCGGATGGTGGGCAAAATCCGCTCCACATCGTCCACGACCTCGACCTTCAGCTCCAGCCCCTGACGGATAAAGCCGTCCTCCTGCATGTGCTTGAACAGGGCGAGCAGAGGGCTCCAGAAGTTCTCGATATCGGCGAGGACGATAGGCTTCTCGTGGCGGCCGAGCTGGGACCAGGTGAGTTGCTCCACCAGCTCCTCCAAGGTGCCGAGCCCGCCGGGTAGGGCCACGAAGGCGTCCGACTTGTCGAACATCAGGTGCTTCCGCTGATGCATATCGTCGACGACGATGAGTTCCTGCACATCCTTCAGCATGACCTCCCGCTCGGTGAGGAAGGTCGGGATGATGCCGGTGACATGGCCGCCATGCTCCAGCACCGACCGGGCGATCTCACCCATCAGGCCGATGCAGCCGCCGCCATAGACCAGCCCGATACCGGCCTCGGCGAAGATCTGGCCGAGCCGCCGTGCGCCTTCGGCATAAGCCGGATTTCCGCCCGCGCCTGAGCCGCAATAGACGCAAATTTTCTGCAAGGAAGGGTCGCTCATCTCGGGCGCCATCTGGCACTGGAGCCGCACTGCCGTCAACATGGGCGCGTGCCATTATGAAACACGTCCCAATGGTGTTATTTGAAGCGATCCGCTAGACTTGCGGCGAACTGTAAAGTCGAAGCATAAGTCTTCGATACGGCCCTCATACTAGGGCTGAGCAATTGGACTTGCAGTTCCACAAAAAACTCAGGGAGTCACGCCGGAGGGGCAGACAATGGGCAATAAGGTCGTCGGCATAATCGTCACCGTCGCATTTTTCGTGCTGGTGGCGCTGGTAGGCTACCGCCTCTACCACGAACAGTCAGAGTCGCAGGAGGCCGCTGCGCCGCCCGCCACGGAACAGGGCGAGCAGGCGAAGGCGCCCGAGCCGGAAGATAAGACCGGCGAGGAGACCGCCGCCGATACTGACGCCGCACAAGAAGAAGACGCGTCGGGCCAAGACGAAACCGCGAAGTCTTCTTCCGAGGGCGGGACGGCTGGCGAGGATAAGACCGCCGGCGAAGAGCCTCTCGCCGACGAGGGCGAAAAAACTGCCGGCGAACCGGCCGACATTCCGAGCTTCGACGTCGTGCGCATCGAGCCCTCAGGCGAGGGCGTGATCGCGGGACGGGCTGAACCCGGCTGGGGCGTCGAGATCCAGAGCAACGGCACCGGCATTGCCGACACCAAGGCGGACCCGGCTGGCCAGTGGAGCCTGGTGCTCGATGAGCCGCTGGGCGAGGGCGAGCACAGCCTCTCGATCGTTGCCACCTCGCCAGATGGCGAGAAGAGCCTGACCTCCCAGCAGAAGGTGCTCGTCTCCATGGGGGACGAGGAAGGCGAGAAGACAGTCGTCGCCTTGCGCGAGCCGGGCAAGGCGACCCAGATCCTTCAGGAGCAGGCGGCCGGGGAGGGCAGCGACGCTGCTGCGAGCGATACCTCTGAGGACGAGACGGGCGGCGAGTCGGAGTCCGGTCAGCAGATGGCTGCCGCCGACACGGATAAGTCCGGGTCGAGCGCAGGCGAGGACGCCGCATCTTCGGATGACGACGCTTCTGCAGCGTCGGATGAGAGCGAGGATGCGTCCGCGCCGGCCGGCGATACCGCATCGGACGGGGCCGGCGATGAGGCGGCCTCCTCCGACACGGTCGAGGCCAAGAAGGCGGGGGAAGATTCGTCCGGGCTGCCCGAGCCGCCCGTTCGCATCAAGACGGTCGATTACGAGGATCGCGGAGAGGATTCCGGGAAGATCATCGTGACCGGCACCAGCACCAAGCCCTCGACCGACATCCTGCTTTATCTCGACGGCGAGCTGATCGGCGAGAGCCGCACAGACTCCGACGGACGCTGGAAGATCGAAGCGACCAAGTATCTGGCGCCGGGCAACCGGGCCTTGCAGGTGGATCTGGTGAATCGCTCCGATGATGTGATCCTGGGCCGCGCTGCCGTGGGCATGCGCCGCCAGACCCCGCCGCCTGTCGCGCAGGAAGTGGCTGAAGCCGACTCCGAGACCTCGGGCAAGCCAAGCGAAGCAGACTCCGGATCAAGCGATGCCGGTTCCGCCGCAAGCTCCAATCAGGAGAAGACGGCGGAGACCGATCGGGTTGCCGGCGACCGGGCGACGTCCGGCGCATCGGACATGTCTGCACCACCTGAGGAGGAGTCGACGGCCGATGCTTCCGATTTCTCGGCACCTGCGGAGGATCAGTCGACGGCAGGCGGTTCCGATATGTCGGCGTCTTCTGAAGAGCAGTCGACCGCCGATGCCGGCGACGTTCCGGATCCGGATCGCGCGCCGGGCGAGGAGATGCCCGATCCCGACCGTGCGCCGGGCGACATGGCGAGCGTGGAGGCGGAAAGCCAGCCGGAATCCACCGATTCTGAAAGCCCGAAGGTCTACACGGTGCGCCGCGGTGACACGCTGTGGGCCATCGCCGAGGAGTATTTCGGCGGCGGCTGGCGCTACACAATGATCTTCAAGGATAACCGCGGGAAGATCCGCAATCCCCACTGGATCTATCCGGATCAGGAGTTCGAGATCCGCA
The DNA here is from genome assembly GCF_042676065.1 of Methyloligella solikamskensis. NCBI lineage: Bacteria > Pseudomonadati > Pseudomonadota > Alphaproteobacteria > Hyphomicrobiales > Hyphomicrobiaceae > Methyloligella > Methyloligella solikamskensis. Next base: position 1,445,941 of record NZ_JBHTJO010000001.1, read on the forward strand.
AGCAATAGGGTCCCGAATTTGGCGCTGGCGGGCTAGCGCCCTATATAAAGAACAACTGAGCGACCTGAAGAGGGGCGGCGCTGGGCGCTGCCCCTTTTTGCCTCATCCGGCAAGACCGGACGCCCCGCAGACCAAACGCCGAGCTTGATGTCAGACCGTCTGCCGCAAACCAGAAGTGATGCGCTGATGAATGCCCGCTTTGGGCATTTCGCCGTGCTGCGCGACCTCGCGCCTTATGTCTGGCCGTCGGACCGGCCGGACCTAAAGCGGCGTGTGGTGCTCGCGTTCCTGGCGCTGATTGCTGCCAAGGTCGTCACCCTATCGGCGCCCATCGCCTACAAGACCATTGTTGACATGCTGTCCGGCGAGACGACGCCGGATGAGCTCGCGGTCTTCTCGAGCTTCGATCTGGTGATGGTCCCCGTCATGCTGGTGGTGGCCTACGGCATGGCCCGTGTCTTCATGGTGGTCTTCGCCCAGCTGCGCGACGTTCTGTTTACCGCCGTGGCGCAGAACGCGGTGCGCAATCTCGCCAACCGCACTTTCCAGCATCTCCACCGGCTCTCCTTGCGCTTCCATCTGGAGCGCCGCACCGGCGGCCTGAGCCGGGTGATCGAGCGCGGCGTGCGGGGCATCGACACCATCGTGCGCATGGCGATGCTGAACTCGATCCCCACGGCGGTCGAGCTTCTGATGATCGCCGGGCTCGTCTCCTATTATTTCGGCTGGACCTATGTGGTGGTCATCTTCGTCACCATCGCGTTCTATGTCTGGTTCACCTTCTGGGCGACCGAGCGGCGGCTTCTGATCCGCCGCGACATGAACGAGCACGACTCCGAGGCCAACTCCAAGGCCGTCGACAGCCTGCTGAACTACGAGACGGTCAAGTATTTCGGCAACGAGGGCCTCGAGGCGCGGCGCTACGACCGCTCCATGGAGCGCTACGAACACGCTGCGGTCCGCACCTTCACCACCCTTGGCCTGCTCAACAGCGGCCAGGCAGTGATCTTCACTGCAGGCATGGTCGTGTGCATGGTGATGGCGGCGCTGGATATCTCCGCCGGCGTGCTGACCGTCGGCGATTTCGTGATGATCAACGCCATCCTGCTGCAGCTCTACGTGCCGCTGAACTTCATGGGCATGGTCTACCGGGAGATCAAGCAGGGTCTCATCGACATCGAGACCATGTTCGCGCTGCTGGAAGAGCCGGCTGAGGTCAAAGACAAGCCGGGCGCGAAGCCGCTCGAGGTGCCCGAGGGCAAGGTCACCTTCGACCATGTGGCGTTCGCCTACGACCCCGAACGTCCGATCCTGAAGGACCTCGATTTCGAGGTACCGGCGGGCAAGATGATCGCCATCGTCGGACCGTCTGGCGCGGGCAAGTCGACCCTTTCCCGGCTGCTGTTCCGTTTCTTCGACGTGACGGGCGGCGCGATCCGGATCGACGGGCAGAACATCGCCGACGTCACGCAAGAAAGCCTGCGCCAGGCCATCGGCATGGTTCCCCAGGACACGGTGCTGTTCAACGACACCATCGAATACAACATCCGCTACGGGCGGCCCGATGCGAGTGAGGATGATGTGCGGCGCGCCGCCAAGCTCGCCCAGATCCACGATTTCATCATGGCGCTACCCGAGGGCTACGACTCCATGGTCGGCGAGCGTGGTCTGAAGCTTTCCGGTGGGGAGAAGCAGCGCGTGGCCATCGCGAGGACGATCCTGAAGGCGCCGCCCATCCTGATGCTGGACGAGGCGACATCTGCGCTGGACAGCCATACGGAGAAGGAGATCCAGGATGCGCTGGAGCGGGTCTCCCGCAACCGCACGACCCTGGTGATCGCCCATCGCCTCTCCACCGTCGTCCATGCCGACGAGATCATCGTCATGGAGCAAGGACGCATCGTGGAGCGCGGCACCCATATGGGGCTTATGAAGGCGCGCGGCCTCTATCACAGCCTGTGGACCCAGCAGCAGAAGGCCGACCGGGAGCGCGAGAAGCTGGCCGAGTCGGATGAGGGCGGTCCGGAAGAGGCCGACAGAGAAAGCCGCTTCGAGGACGAAGTGCTTGCGTCTTCGTGAAGTCTGAGAAACAACGGGCGCCATGAACGACCGGCACAGCATTCTCGAGACAATCGCCAATGTGTTCGTCCCCATTCACCGGGACGGGCATAAATTCGTTTTTGCCTTCGCGGTTGTCACCCTGATCCTGTTTTTCCTGGCGGCGCCCTTGGGCTGGCTCGGCGTTATCGCCACCGCGTGGTGCGCCTATTTCTTCCGGGATCCGGACCGGGTGACGCCCCAGCGGGACGGGCTTGTCGTGAGCGCCGGCGACGGCCGGGTCGTGTTTGCCGATGAGGCCACGCCGCCCGGCGAGCTTGGCTTGCCCGCTGGAAGCTGGGCCCGCATATCTATTTTCCTCTCCATCTTCGACGTCCACATCGCGCGCAGCCCCGTCTCGGGCCGGATTGTACGCAGCGTGTATGTGCCGGGCGCCTTCTTCAACGCGGAGCTGGACAAGGCGAGCGAGGAGAATGAGCGCCGCATCCTGGTGATCGAAACGCCGGAGGGGCAGCGGATCGGCGTTGTTCTCATCGCCGGCCTCGTCGCCCGGCGGATCGTGACTTTCGTAGAGGAGGGGGATACCCTCCAGGCGGGCGACCGGATTGGGCTGATCCGGTTTGGCAGCCGCATCGACGTCTATATGCCGAGCCAGGGGCTGGCGCTTGTGGCGCCGGGCCAGCGGGCCATCGGCGGCGAAACGGTGCTGGCGGATTTGAAGAGTGGCGAAAGCCCTCGCCGCGTCCGGGTCAGCTAGCAAACGCTCGTTTTCAGGTTTTGCGTGTGTCACTATTTCCGCCTTTCGATCCTCAACGAGAAGACCGCAAGCCGCGGCCGCGCGTCTTTCCGCGCGGGCAGGTGCCCATCCGGGTTCTGCTGCCGAATTTCTTCACCCTTCTGGGGCTTTGCGCCGGTCTGACCGCCATCCGCATGGCGATTGAAAGCCGTTGGGATGTGGCCGTTGCAGCGCTTGTCTTCGCCGCCTTCCTCGACGGGATCGACGGCCGCCTTGCGCGGCTTCTGAAGGCCTCCACCCGGTTTGGGGCGGAGCTCGACAGCCTGGCAGATTTCGTCAATTTCGGCGTGGCGCCGGCCATCATCATGTTCAGCTGGGCGCTGGAAGACCTCCGCGGCATGGGCTGGATCGCCGTGCTGGTCTTCGCGGTCTGCGCCGCGCTCCGGCTCGCCCGGTTCAACGCGGCCCTGGACGATCCGAACCAGCCCGCCTGGAAGAGCGCATTTTTCGTCGGGGTTCCGGCGCCTGCGGGCGCGATCATCCTGCTGCTGCCGCTCTATCTGCAGGATCTCGGGCTACACCTGCCGAGCCTCACGCCGCTGGTCCTGATCTACACGATCGCCATCGGCCTGCTTATGGTGAGCCGGGTGCCGACGTTCTCCGGCAAGCTGATCGGCAAGCGGATCTCCCGGGAATACGTGCTGCCGATTTTCGTGCTGGGCGCGCTCTTCGTGGCGCTGCTTCTAACCTATCCGAGTCTCACCCTGTCGGTGGGCTCGCTAACCTATCTGGCCGTGATCCCCTTGAGCTTTCACCGCTACCGGACCCGGGCGCGGGCGGAGCTTGCGACGGCTGAGACTGTGCCGGATGCGGCCGAGGGTGCCGGTCCGTCCACCGATGAGGCAAAGAACGCCGATGGGGACGCGGAAGACGCGCCCAGTCTCAATGGCGGCTCTCGAGGTGCAAAAGACGAGGATGCCGGGGAGAAACCGGCCAGTTAAGCGGGCCTCGCGAGGGCTTGCTGTTGCCCCAATCCCTGCGTAAACCGGCGCGCGTTGCGCTATAATGGCTGTTTTTGAATGTCGTGTGAGGGTCTTTTGAAGAAATCGCTTTCCACATATTTGCGCCAGCTGGAGGCGGAGAGCATCCACATCATGCGGGAGGCAGCGGCGGAGTTCGACAAGCCGGTTCTGCTCTACTCCATCGGCAAGGACTCTTCGGTTCTACTGCATCTGGCGCTAAAGGCCTTCTATCCGAGCAAGCCGCCGTTTCCGCTCCTCCATATCGACACGATGTGGAAATTCCGGGAGATGATCGAATTCCGGGACAGCGAGGCAGAGCGGCTGGAGCTCGATTTGCGCGTCCACACGAACCCGCAAGGGCTGCGCGATCAGATCTCGCCGATCACCCATGGCAGCGCGCTCCATACGGACATCATGAAGACCCAGGCCCTGAAGCAGGCGCTGGGCGAGGGCGGCTACGATTCGGCCTTCGGCGGGGCGCGGCGCGACGAGGAGAAGTCGCGGGCCAAGGAGCGCATCTATTCCTTCCGGAACAGCTCCCATAACTGGGATCCCAAGCGTCAGCGGCCGGAGCTGTGGCGGCTGGTGAACTCTCACATGTCGCCCGGCGAGAGCATGCGGGTGTTCCCGCTCTCCAACTGGACCGAGCTGGATGTCTGGACCTACATCTATCTGGAAGACATTCCCGTGGTGCCGCTCTATTTCGCCAAGGAGCGCCCCATCGTGGAGCGGGACGGCGCGCTCATCATGGTGGATGACGACCGGCTGCCGCTGAACGAGGGCGAGACGCCCGAAATGCGCATGGTGCGTTTCCGGACGCTGGGCTGCTACCCGCTGACCGGCGCGGTGGAATCGACCGCCACCACGGTCCCTGAAATCATCGAAGAGATCGTTCAGTCGCGGTCCTCGGAGCGCCAGGGTCGGGTCATCGACCACGACCAGGCCGGCTCCATGGAGAAGAAGAAGCAGGAAGGCTATTTCTGATGACCCAGTTGAAAGTTGTCGGAGACGAGAGCGATAGCGACGCCGAGGCGCGCCTCCTGTCGCGGCTTGCGGCCGAAGAGGGCCGGGGCCTGCTGCGCTTCCTGACCTGCGGCAGCGTCGATGACGGAAAGAGCACGCTGATCGGCCGGCTGCTGGTCGATGCCCAGCAGGTTTACGACGACCAGCTGAAGGGTGCGCGCAGGGATGGCCGCGCCGGCTCTGAGGATATCGACTTCTCGCTTCTGGTGGACGGGCTCCAGGCGGAACGCGAACAGGGCATCACCATCGATGTGGCCTATCGCTATTTTTCCACGCCGCGGCGAAAGTTCATCGTGGCCGATACGCCGGGCCATGTGCAGTACACCCGCAACATGGCGACGGGCGCCTCGACCTGCGATTTCGCGGTGCTGCTAGTGGATGCGCGGAACGGTGTTCTGAGCCAGACCCGCCGCCATGCCTGCATCGTCTCGCTGCTCGGCATCAAGAAGATCGCCGTGGCCGTGAACAAGATGGACCTCATCGGCTACGACGAGGAGCGCTTCGACGAGATCGCCGACGACTTCAACAATTTCGTCGCGCCGCTCGGCTTTGAGGACGTGGCTTTCATCCCGCTTTCGGCGCTGAAGGGCGACAATGTCATCAACCCCAGCGCTCATATGCAGTGGTATCACGGGCCGACCCTCATGGGGCATCTGGAGACCGTCAAGGTTGACCGGGCGCCCAAGGCCCAGCCCTTCCGCTTCACGGTGCAGTGGATCAACCGGCCCCATCTCGATTTTCGCGGCTATTCGGGCACGGTCTCGAGCGGCGCGATCTCGGTTGGCGACGAGGTGGTCATCCACCCGTCGGGCAAGAGCGTCCATGTGGGCCGGATCGTGACCCAGGACGGGGATCTGGAGCATGCCGAGGCGGGGGATGCGGTGACGCTGGTCTTCGCCGAAGAGGTGGATGCGAGCCGGGGCGACATCATCGCCAAGCCCGACGAGGACCCCTCCAATGCCGATCAGATCGCGGCCAAGCTTATCTGGTTCGATGAGGAGCCAATGCTTCCGGGCCGCTCCTATGCCATCAAATGCGGGGCTCAGGAGACCACGGCCACGGTCAGCACACTCAAACACAAATTGAATGTCGACAATCTGGACCACGTTGCCGGCAAGACCCTGGATCTCAATGAGGTCGGCGCCTGCAACCTGAGCACCAGCCGGCCGCTCACCTTCGATTCCTACTCCCAGAGCCCCGAGACGGGAAGCTTCCTGCTCATCGACCGGCTGAGCAATCTTACGGTCGCGGCGGGCATGATCGAGTTCGGCCTGCGCCGGGCGACCAACTTGAAATGGCAGGAGCTTGCGATCGACAAGGTCGCGCGGTCCAGTCTGAAGGGCCAAAAGCCTTGCGTTCTGTGGTTCACCGGGCTTTCAGGCTCCGGCAAGTCGACCATCGCGAATATGATGGAGAAGCGGCTCCACGCCATGGGCCGTCACACCTACGTGCTCGATGGCGACAATGTTCGGCACGGGCTCAACAAGGATCTCGGCTTCTCCGACGCGGACCGGGTGGAGAATATCCGCCGGGTCGCGGAATCGGCTCGCCTGTTCGCCGATGCCGGCCTGATTGTCATGGTGTCCTTCATCTCGCCGTTCCGCTCGGAGCGGCGCATGGCGCGGGAGCTGTTCGACGAAGGCGAATTCCTGGAGGTGTTCGTCGATACGCCGCTGGAGCTTTGCGAGAAGCGGGATCCGAAGGGCCTCTACAAGAAGGCGCGGGCCGGACAGATCACCAATTTCACGGGTATCGATTCCGACTACGAGAAGCCGGAATCTCCGGAATTCGATCTGCCGACGGCCAATTCCACGCCGGAAGAGCTTTCTGAGCGTCTGCTCACGGAGCTGCGGCGCCGCGGAATTATCTAAAGGCGATTATCGAGAGTCTTTTGCCGGGCTTAGCTGGACAGGCTCAAGAAGGCTGACAGCGCGATCAGCGTCAGCACGACCGCGCCTCCAATGCCGCCTGCCACGTAGAGATTGGCCTGGTGGTGGCGCTTCTCATAATCCGTGATCAGGTGGTCGAGGCTTTTTTCCATGCTGGCCCAGGAGCGGGCGCCTGCGATCCGGCTGGCATACCAGTCGGTCTCCGCTTCCTCGGTCTGCTCGGCTTCCGCCTCGGCGTAGCGGTCGAGCATTTCCGAATGGATCAACTCCAGCCCAGAGGGCGTGCCGATCCGGTCGAGCCTGTTGGAGAGTGGCTCCAGGGGCTGATCGAGATGCGGATGATAGTGCAGGTCGCCTTGCGGAAAGGCGTCCTCCGCATCGGTCCAGGCGGTCTCGAACGCGTCTTCCGAAAAGTTCTCCGACAGTTCTTCCTGCAACTCGTCTAGCATGGGGTCCGAAAAGGGCTGCTGTGCCGGCTGGGCTGCCCAGGCCTGCGCCGTGGCGTAGGACGACTGGGGTGCGGCGTAGCCGGACTCCGAGGCCTTGTAGCGCGGCCCGAGCTGGGCTCCGCGGGGGCCAAACTCCAACACGTTCGGATCCAGCACATTGAGCGGTGCGCCATGGACCTCATCGGCAGCGAAGCGGCCGGAAGTTTCGGAGTGCAGCACGAACGGTGAGGGGCCCTTATTGGACATCTCTGGCCTCAGCAAATAGCGGGAGCGATTTTCAGGTTTTCTTTGATTTCAGCCACGGTAAACGCGGACTGGGGCACCATCTCGTCCTCATTTGGGCAAAGGCGCGACAGGCGTTCCTTTTACCGCGAGGAGGCTGGGAGAAGATCCCGCGCCAACTTGGCCATCATGTCCGAATAAATCCTGAATGTTAGGCCATTCAGTTTAAGTTTCGCAGCAATCGCGCTGGGCAGAACATAGCGCCAATAGAGGCGGACGAGCCTGCGTTTTTCGTCCGCTCCGTCCAAGCGCTGCAGGACCGCCGGCGCTATGTCGTAGTACGCGGCGATGGCGCGGCGCCCTTCGGGCGTCCGGCTGAGGATTTGGTCGCGATAGCGGCGGAGGGTGGTGAGCTCGAAGCAGTCGTCGGGCAGGCCGAGGGCACCGCAGCAGGCGGTGGTGAGGAAGCAGCCTTGGGGCTGCTCGCATTTTCCCTCGTCGAGATCGGTCTGGAGCTTATCGCGCTGCTCCGACGCCCAGGTCAGAGCCTGGCGCATGGGGTCGAGCGGCACCGTGAAGCGGCAATCCTCCTCATCCCCCATCTTGATGCCGAAGGAGAGGCTCTTCTCCTCCCGCAGATAGGGTGCGAATTCGAGGGGGAGGACGATGCTGAACTCATCCTGCTGCAGATCGGTGCACACGCCGCAAAGCGGGACGTCCCCCAGGACCTTGTCGTTGGCATCGCGCACGACCAGCCGGTGGTCTTCCTTCAGCAGGATCGCCTTTTCCAGGGAGGCGCCTTCGGCATCGCCTGCGACGATGGAGATCTTGGCCTCGAAGTTCTCCGAGACGTCGATGCTGGTCCAGAAGAAGTCGCAGGGCGTGGTCATCTCGACCTCGCCGATACCAGCGCCGGCGCGCTCGTTGCTGGCCTTGCCCATCCAAGGCGCGAATTCCTTGGTGGCGAAGCATTGAGGCGTCTCGTCGCCTGCGGCCGCATCTTCGGGCGCGTCGAAATTCTCGTCGAGAGCCGAATCGGAAGAAGGGTCGTCCTGCGCGGAGGCGGGCAGGGGCGGAAGCAAGCGGGCGCCGAACGCGGCTGCGGCAAGGCCCATCATCCGGCGACGCGTGGTCAGAAGCATGGCACCGCCTCTTATGTCCTTACCCGGTAGTCCTGCCTGAAAAGCCTGATGTGATGGCGCTCAAGCTTGCGCGGTCTGCGAAGGAGTGGCTGGGGGACTAGGATTCGAACCTAGACTGGCGGAGTCAGAGTCCGCTGTCCTACCATTAGACGATCCCCCATCACGATCCATTAGAGATGGGATCCATAGCCGATGAGGCAAGGCCTTCGCCTTGCACCCCTTCGAACCGCCCTTCTACCCAAAGGTCCGGGCGGATTGCAAGGCCTCTCGTGCAAGGTCTCTGGTGCATGGCCTCTTGGCGTGGCCCTCCACCAAACGTTTACCCTGGTCTGCGAGACTGCACGCTGAAATTCTTCGCAAATTGCGGCAGGACGCCGGTTCGGGCTCTGCTGTAGAGCATACGGGTCAAGCGGTGCAGAGCACAGCGATCGATACGGAACGGCTGGAAGCGGCCCTGGAGGCCGTGCAGAAAGCGCTCGCCTCCGACGTGCCGCCGATGACCCTCGGCGCCAAGTGCCTGGGCATCGTGATCGACCATCTGCGCGAGGACGGCATCTCAGATGAGGCGCTTCAGCCGCTGAGCGAGTTGAAGACCCTTGTCGAAGGCGGGGGCACTAGCCCGGAGAAGAACCGGCGCAAGAACTATCCGCCCAGCGATGCGCTGCTCGCCCGTGTCAGCGCCATCATCGATCTTCTGGTGAAGGCCGGCTACGAAGAGAGCGAGGCGGCCCAAACCATGATGCGCCGGCTTTTCGCGGTCGGTGTGCAGCCCCCGCCGAAGGGTGGCGATGCGCGCGGCTGGCGACGGCTTTTGGAGTGGCGCTCCAACCTCTTGCACGGTCTCGCCTCGCTGGAGGCCAAGACCGAATACGAGGACTTCACCAAAGAGCTGGACGAGATTCCGGCCGGGGAGCGCATCAAGGTCGTGCTGGACAGCAACCCCTGGGACCGGCGCCGGAAGAAGTCCGCTTAAGACCCGCAACGCGATCCCTCATCGGTTCTGCGTCTGCCGGGACCCGCTTTGCACAGACTGCACGCAAAACGGGAAGCCTTCGCCAAAAGCCGCTTTACCTCCTGCCGTGGCTTGCTAGATTATCCTTATTGGATACCCGTAGCAGGCTGGCCAAGGGCTGGGTTTATTGGGCGGCCTAGTGGGCTTGAGGTTAGAAAACCGTGACACGGCCGAGCGGCGATGCCCGCACGGCTGCCATAACGCAGCGCGACCTGAGGGGCGCGCAAGGCGAAGCCGACGGCTACACCCGAAGGTCGGAGCGGCAAGGCAATGCGCCTTGCTCGCGCGATTCGGCGACCGTGGACGGCCGTCCGCAGGCAGCCAAGGGCAGAAACGACAAGGGCAGGGCCAGGAAGGGCGCCAAACCGGAGCGCTCTGACGAGGCTATCTATGGCGCCCTCGATCTCGGCACGAACAACTGCCGGCTTCTCGTCGCGCGTCCGTCCCGCCGCGGCTTCTTCGTCATCGACGCATTTTCGCGAATCATCCGCCTGGGCGAGGGGCTGCTCGGTACTGGGCGGCTGTCCGACCAGGCGATCGACCGCACGATCGAGGCGCTGAAAGTCTGCGCGGAGAAGATGAGCCGGCGCGGTGTCTCCCGCTCCAGGCTGATCGCGACGGAAGCCTGCCGGATCGCTGACAACCGCGAAGAATTCCTGGACCGCATCCGGCGGGAGACCGGGCTCAATATCGAGATCGTCAGCCAGGAGACTGAAGCCAAGCTCGCCGTTTCCGGCTGCTCGTCCCTGATCGATCCGAATTCCGACTGGGCGTTGATCTTCGATATCGGCGGCGGAAGCTCGGAGTTGATCTGGCTGGATCTTGCTCAGTTCAAGCGGCGCTGGCGCGGCTCGCTCACCGACCGGCTGGACGTGCAGGATTGCATCGCCGCCTGGACGTCGCTCCCCATCGGGGTGGTGAACCTGGCGGAGCGCCACGGCGGCCGCGACCTCACGGGCGAGGGCTACGAAGCCATGGTCCAGGAGGTCACCGCGGCGGTCGAAGCCTTTGAAGCCAAACACAAGTTCAGGGACCGGATCACCAATGGCGGGGCCCATTTCCTCGGCACGTCGGGCACGGTGACGACCATCGCCGGTGTGCATCTGAAGCTGCCCTTTTACGAGCGCTCCCGGGTCGATGGGTGCTGGCTCAGCGCCGACGAAGCGCGGGCCGTCTCCATGGATCTGAGCACCATGAGCTATGCCGACCGGGTGGCCCAGCCCTGCATCGGGCAGGAGCGGGCCGACCTGGTGCTGGCCGGCTGCGCGATCCTGGAAGCTTTGTTCCGCATGTGGCCCTGCGAACGGGTTCGTGTGGCCGACCGGGGCTTGCGCGAGGGGATCCTCGCCACGCTGATGGCCGAAGACGGTCATGAGGGCAAGCTCCGCCGGCGGCGTCGCCGGCGCCGGCGTGGCAACGGATCCTCGCCCAAATCCTCCGCCGGCTAGGGCGCTTCGCTGTTCTAGCTTGTCTGGGGCTGCTCCGGCGGCACACCGACCTCGCGGGTCCGGCGCGAGAGGCTCTCGCCCGCATGATCGGGGAGCGTCCGGAAGATCAGCATGGAGCTGACCGAGATCGCGGCCACCACCAGGAATGGCAGGACGAAATCCTCCGCCTGTACGGCCGTGTCGCCGCGGCCGAAGCGCTGCACCTCCAGGGCCAGGGCGGCGACGGCCACGCCCGCCGACAAAGACAGATGCTGAACCACGCTGGCGAAGCTGGTTGCCCGGCTCATCTCCTTGGAGCTCAGATCCGCATAGGCCAGGGAGTTGATGCTGGTGAACTGGAGCGAGCGGAAGAAGCCGCCGGCCAGCAGCACGGCAATGACCACGAAATAGGGCGTCTGTTCGGTAAAGAGCGCGGTGGCTGCGATGAAGCAGCTCGAGATCACCGCGTTCACGAGCAGGATTTTCCGGAACCCGAAACGGTGGATGATCGGGCTTGCGGCGGTCTTCATGGTGATGGCGCCGACCGCACCGGCGAAGGTCAGCAGGCCGGACTGGAAGGCGCTCATGCCGAAGCCGAGCTGGAAGAGCAGGGGCAGCAGGAACGGCCCTGCGCCGATGCCGATCCGGTAGACGAAGCCGCCGACCACAGAGGCATAGAAGGTCTTCACCTTGAAAAGGTCGAGATCGAGGATCGGGTGTTCGACCGCCCGCGCATGGCGGACATAGAGCCAGCAGGTGAACGCGCCGAACACGATGAGGGTGGCCGCGGCCCAGGTGGGGATCAGCTCCTGACCGATGGTGGTGAAGCCGAAGGCGAGGCCGGAGAGCCCGATGCCCGACAGTACGAAGCCGCGGATATCCAATGGCGGCACCTGCTCTTCGCGGATATTGCCGATATAGCGGGTGGCGAGCAGAAAGCCGATGACCCCGATGGGTATGTTGATCCAGAAGATCCATCGCCAGGACAGATAGGTGGAGATGAAGCCGCCCAGCGGCGGGCCGATCACCGGGCCCATCAGCGCGGGGATGGTGAGCCAGGCGAGCGCCGAAATCAGCTCCGCCTTGGGTACGCTGCGCAGGATGACGAGGCGGCCGACCGGCACCATCATGGCGCCGCCGAGCCCTTGAAGCACACGGAAGGCGACGAACTGGCCGAGATTGTCCGCAAAGCCGCAAAGCGCCGAGCCAAAGGTGAAGACTACGATGGCCCAGCGGAACACCGTGCGCGCGCCGAATTTGTCCGCCATCCAGCCGCTCAAGGGGATGAATACCGCGAGCGACAAGAGATAAGAGGTGAGCGCCAGCTTCAGCGCGATGGGATCTTCATTGAGATCCGCGGCGATGGCCGGCAGGGATGTCGCGATCACGGTGGAGTCCATGGTCTCCATGAACAGGGCGACCGCGACGATGAGGGTGACGAAATATCGAGGCATATGGCAGGGTTACGGACCTATTCCTAGGCGCAGATGGGGCTTGAGTGCCCTCCGGGTCAAGCGGCCCCTGTCCCAAGCGGCGGAAATCCATGACGAAATCGAAGGCGAAATCGAAGAAAAAGAACGGGATTTCGGGCGGCGCCAGCCGGCGGCTCAAGGTGAAGGTTAAATCCGCCAAGGGGCGGAAAGTTGCCTCCACCCGCTGGCTCCAGCGGCAGCTCAACGACCCTTACGTGGCCGAGGCCAAGCGCATGGGCTTCCGGTCGCGGGCGGCCTTCAAGCTGATCGAGATCGACGACAAGCACGAGCTCCTGAAGCCCGGTATGGCGGTGCTGGATCTGGGGGCGGCGCCGGGCGGCTGGAGCCAGGTGGCGACGGCGCGGGTCCATGCGGTGGAAGGAGACGGGCGGGTCATCGCCGCCGATATCAACGAGTTCGAGGAGATCCCAGGGGTCGAGATACTGCAGCTCGATATGGAGGACCCGGCGGCGGACGATGCGATCCTCGGTCTGCTGGGGCATCGCCTGGTCGATGTCGTGATGTCGGACATGGCCGCACCCGCGACCGGGCACAAGCAGACGGATCACCTGCGCATCATCAATCTGGTGGAGGCTGCCTACGAGCTCACCAAGCGCGTTTTGGCGCCGGGTGGCGCCTTCCTCGCCAAGGTCTTTCAGGGCGGTGCGGGGCAGGACCTCATGGCAGAGCTGAACCGCGACTTCGACAAAGTGCGCCATGTGAAGCCCCAAGCCAGCCGCTCTGATTCTCCGGAGACCTATGTGCTGGCGACGGGCTTCCGCGGGCGGGAGGCGGGCTAGGTCTCACGCAGATGTGTGGGCGGGGTGAGGCGGTGGCTGATAGGTTCGCTTGAGACATCCCGGACTTGAGGAGTCGCACCCATGAATCGCGAGCTGGTGCAGGAGTATTACGGCGAGATCCTGCAATCGTCGGCAGATCTGAAGACCTCTGCCTGCTGCGACGGGGGCGGGGTGCCGACGGCGTACCGGCCGCTGCTCGCCAAGCTACACCCGGATGTGATCGCCAAATATTACGGCTGCGGGGTCGCCGTGCCGACGGCGCTTTCCGGCGCCTCGGTGCTGGATCTCGGCTCGGGCTCGGGCCGCGACAGCTACATGATCAGCCAGCTCGTGGGTGCGGACGGCCGCGTGGTCGGCGTGGACATGACCGATGCCCAGCTCGCCACGGCGACCGAGCATCTCGACTGGCATATGGAGAGGTTCGGCTATGCCGAGCCCAATGTCCGCTTCCTCAAGGGCTATATCGAGACGCTCGGTGAGCTGCCCCTGGAGCCGGGCAGCTTCGACGTCATCGTCTCCAACTGCGTGATCAATCTCTCTGTCGACAAGCCGGCGGTGCTTAAGGGCGCCCACGACCTCCTGAAGGAGGGCGGCGAGCTCTATTTCGCCGATGTCTATTGCGACCGTCGGTTGCCCGACGATGTCCGCAAGGATCCGCTGCTCTACGGCGAGTGCCTGGGCGGCGCGCTCTATTGGGGCGACTTTCTGGAGATGGCGAAGCGGGCGGGGTTTCGCGATCCGCGGCTCGTGGCGAGCCGGCCGCTCGACGTCGAAGATGCGGCCATGGCCGAGAAGCTGGGTTCGGCGCGGTTCTATTCGGCGACCTACAGGCTGTTCAAGCTCCCCCAGCTCGAGGCGTCATGTGAGGATTACGGCCAGGCGGTGATCTATCGGGGCGGTGTGCCTGAGGAGCCGGATGTGTTCGTGCTGGACGATCACCATGCAATCGAGCGCGGCAAGGTCTTCCCGGTCTGCGGAAACACCTGGCACATGCTGAAAGAGACTCGCTTCGCGCCGGTCTTCGAATTCATCGGTGATTTCTCGAATCATTACGGACTCTTCGAGGGGTGCGGCTCAGGGATTCCTTTCAGTTCCGGTGGGGTGAGTGCGGGCGGCGACGAGCCCGGTTGCTGCTGAGGCCGTCATCCTGAGGCGCATGGGCGCCCTTCGAGGCACGCCTTCGGCGTGCACCTCAGGATGACGCCCATGCATTGCACCGCCGTACCATTTGGATGGCGTCCATGCCTCGAAGGAGGCGGCCGTGATGACGTGCGCGCCTCACTGCTACAGTCCCGCGGCAAATCGGCCGTTGATGGCGCGTTCGCCCACCTTCCCAAGCCGGAAACAAGCTGCTAAAGGAGGCTGCCAACTGGTTGGAGCGGGCTCGTTCCCGATGCCTCTGCTCCCCCTTCATTTCCATGAGGTTGGCCTATGCCGTCGCGGCACTTTCCTGACAATCCGATCGCTCTCACCTTCGACGACGTCCTGATCCGTCCCGCCGCCTCTTCGGTGATGCCGGGACAGGTGGACACCTCCTCCAAGGTCACCAAGACGATCGACGTTCATATCCCGGTGCTGTCCTCGGCCATGGACACCGTCACTGAGGCCAAGCTCGCCATCGCCATGGCCCAGGCCGGCGGCATCGGCGTCATCCACCGGAACTTCAACCCGGAAGAGCAGGCCGATCAGGTCTCCCAGGTGAAGAAGTTCGAATCCGGCATGGTGGTCAATCCGGTCACCATCGGGCCCGAGGCGACCCTTAAGGACGCGCTGGATCTGATGGCGATGCATCAGATCTCAGGCATTCCGGTGGTCGAGGCCGGCCCCGGCGGCGGCAAGCTGGTCGGCATCGTCACCAACCGTGATGTGCGCTTCGCCACCAACGACGATCAGCCCGTGCGCGAGCTGATGACCCACGAGAACCTGATCACGGTCAACGAGACGGTCGACAAGGACGAGGCCAAGCGGCTGCTCCACCAGCACCGGATCGAGAAGCTGCTTGTGGTGGACGACGATTACCACTGCATCGGCCTGATCACCGTGAAAGATATCGAGAAGGCGCGCCTCCATCCGCTGGCCTGCAAGGACGAGCAGGGGCGCTTGAGGGTCGCGGCCGCCACGACCGTCGGCGAAGAAGGCCTCGAGCGCGGCGAGCGGTTGGTGGCGGCGGGCTGCGATCTCATCGTCGTCGATACCGCCCACGGCCATTCGGCCCGGGTGCTGGAGTCCATCGACCGCATCAAGCGCCAGTCCAACGACGTCCAGGTGATGGCCGGCAATGTCGCGACAGCCGAAGGGGCGAAAGCGCTGATCGATGCAGGCGCCGATGCCATCAAGGTCGGCATCGGCCCGGGCTCCATCTGCACCACCCGCATCGTGGCGGGCGTCGGTGTGCCTCAGCTTTCGGCCATTCTGGAATGTTCCGATGTGGCGAAGGCGCAAGGCGTGCCCGTGATCGCCGATGGCGGCATCAAATATTCAGGCGATCTGGCGAAGGCTATCGCCGCCGGTGCCGACTGCGCCATGATCGGCTCGCTGCTGGCGGGCACCGACGAGAGCCCCGGCGAGGTGTTCCTCTATCAGGGCCGCTCCTATAAGGCCTATCGCGGTATGGGCTCGCTGGGCGCCATGGCGCGCGGTTCGGCCGACCGCTATTTCCAGCAAGATATCAAGGACACCCTGAAGCTGGTGCCCGAAGGAATCGAAGGTCAGGTGCCCTATAAGGGACCGGCGGGCAGCGTGCTGCATCAGCTGATCGGCGGCTTGCGTGCGTCCATGGGCTATGTGGGCGCGCCGGATATTCAGAGCTACCACGACAAGGTCGAGTTCCTGCAGATCACCAATGCGTCCTTGCGGGAAAGCCACGCTCACGACGTGACCATCACGCGGGAATCGCCGAATTATCCGCGGGATATCTAGCGTCCTCTAATCGGGAGACGGTTCTTCTCGGTTCCGCCGAATGAGCGTCCGGTACTCTTGGGGTGAACAGCCGGTCCACCGCTTGAAGGCACGCGTAAAATTGGCGTGCTCCTCATAGCCGAGCCGGTATGCGATCTCGACAATCGGTAAGCTCGTTTCCAGGAGAAGCGTGGCCGCACTCGATTGCCGCGTGGCATCCAGAATCTCGCGATAGAAGTAGCCCTTCTGCCGAAGGCGCCGCTGCAGCCCCTGGACGCTCAGCCCGGCGAGGCGGGCGGCGCCATCGATGTCGCTCTGCCCGTCCAGAAGACGCATTGCCACGATCGCGGAGAACGAGCGCGCGGGTTCGGCGCATTCGTTCATCGCGACGTCGGCGAGAACGCTGCGCAGAGCTTCTCTCGTCGCAGTGCCGGCACTGCCCGGCCGCCGCCGCCGCAAGTCGGCAGGCGTGAAGGGGATGCCAATGCAGGGACAAGCGAATTTCATCGGGACCTGGAGACGTTCCTCGATCAGATTTGCGGACTGGTCGCGTGGATAGTTCACCTCGATCCAGTCGGGGCGCCAGTCCGGACCGAGATAGACACGCGCCAAGCCGAGCATCGGAAAGATGATGTGGTCGGAGTACTGGATGGCATCGCCCCCGACCACTGGGCTGATCAGCCGCCAAACACAATGGACTCCCGACGGCTGCAGTGCGAACCGGCTCCCGGTGATTTGGGCTTGGGTGGTCGCGCCGAGACGCTTCAGCGCGTCTCCGAGGGTCTCCGCGGCGGCGCCGTAGTCCGCCCAACTGCCGAAGGACCGGTATCCCATACGTTCGCCGACATCCAGGCCGAACGAGCGGCATCCGACCTGCCGCGCCCCGTGAGCAAAGAGCTGCGAAATGGCGGCGATCGGGATCGGCATTTCGAGGTTGTCTCTGATCGCAAGGGGAATTTCTGCGAACCGGAAAGCTCGGATGAGCGCCTTCTCTCCCTCCCGCTCTTCGAGCAAATCCGGCAGCGAGCCGATGCCCCGTGCTCGCGATAAAGGAACCGATCCGAAATTTGCCATCCGACGTGCCGAGCGTGACGTGAAATGAAAAGGTTGCGCCTATGGAGCTCGACTACCTTTGAACATGGAAATCTGTGTCGTCGCAATTGGAGAGACCGATTTAACGACAAAGAAGTCCGCATACCCCCATTTGGATTCCGGCCTCTATGGAGGCCGCAAACCGGCAGTGGCAACTGCTCCCGCGCGGGCAGGAAGAGGAGAATACCCAAGGAATGAATAAACAGTCACATCGATATCCGCAGCTAGCGGACAGGCGAGGCCGTTCGCTCGCTGGGCGATGGTCCATGCAACTTGCTCTGGCGCTCGCCCTCAGCGTTGCGCTTCCCTTCGCTGCCAGCGCTCAAGACCCGGAACTCGATTCTTCGGCGAAATCTGGAAACATCCGCGGCTCGACGACCGGTCCAACCTCCGCTCCCGGATACGACATCCCCGGCCACTTTATGCATCTGAAAGGCGTGAAGCCGGCCCCCAATATGTATCCGGTGATCGCACACCCCGAGCAGGAGAAGCAGGCGCGCGAGAAGCTTGCCGAGCTGGAGAAGAAGACCGGCAAGAAGCCCAACGTTCTGATCTTCCTGCTCGACGATGTGGGCTGGATGGACCCGGGCTTTAATGGCGGCGGCGTGGCCGTCGGCAACGCCACCCCGAATATGGACGAACTGGCGAGTGAAGGTCTGCTGCTGACGTCGGCCTATTCGACGCCGTCCTGCTCACCGAGCCGGGCGACGATCCATACCGGTCAGAACCCGCTGCATCACGGCATCCTGCGGCCGCCAATGTACGGTGAAGCGGGTGGTCTCGACGGTGCCATCACCTTGCCGCAACTGCTCAAGGAACAGGGCTATGTGACCCAGGGTGTCGGCAAGTGGCACATGGGCGAGAACAAGGGCTCGCTGCCGCAGAATGTCGGCTATGACGACTACCTCGGATTCCTCGGTGTGTCCGATATGTATACTGAGTGGCGCGACGTCTATTTCAATCCCGAGGTCGCTCTAGAGCCTGCGCGCTTCAAGATGATGCAGGAAGACGCGTTCAATCACTACGAGGTACATTGCACGCCCGACGACACCGAGAAGTGCGAGAACGGCCAGCTGATCGATCTCGACTACATCAAGGATCTCGACACCCATTGGACGGAGGTCAGCGTAAAGTTCCTCGAGAAGATGAAGGGAAGCGACAAGCCGTTCTTCCTGTACCACGCGACCCGCGGCTGTCATTTCGACAACTATCCGAACGATGAGTATGCCGGGAAGTCGGCGGCCCACACGGTCTATAGCGACTGCATGGTCCAGATGGACGACACGCTCGGTGCTCTCGTGAAGAAGCTCGACGAAATCGGAGAGCTTGAGAACACGCTGATCCTGCTGACGTCCGACAATGGTCCGGAATGCGAGATCCCGCCCCATGGCCGCACACCGTTCCGCGGCTGCAAGGGAACCAGCTGGGAAGGCGGCGTTCGCGTCCCGACCTTCGCTTACTGGAAAGGCATGATCTCGCCGCGTCGTTCGGACGGTCTGTTCGACTTCGCCGACATCCTGCCGACCCTCATGTCGATGAACGGCGTGGCGGGCGGAGATCTGGCCACCAAGTTCTCGGACAAGACCTATATCGATGGCGTCGACCAGCTTTCGTTCCTGGTCGCCGACGATGGCCTGTCGCGCCGGCGCAGCCGTCCCTACACGATCAACCAGTATTTCAGCGCAATTCGCGTAGACGAGTTCAAATACGTCTGGACTGGTGAGATCGAGAATGGCGTCGTTCAGAAGGGGAACTGGGGCGGCTTCAGCGGCACTATGTTCACCGATAGCGGCGGTTCGATCATGTTCAACCTCTATACGAATCCGCAGGAGGACGTGAATATCGGCGTCCGCCATCTGCCCATGGAGGTCCCGCTGATCGCTGCGTCCGGCGAGTATATGTCGGTGCTGATGAAGTATCCGCCGCAGTTCAAGATCGGTTTTGCGGGCAACAACCCCCCGGCCTACGATCTCGCACCTCAGGCGCGTGAGGCGATGGAGAAGATCCTCGACGAACGCGGTCTCGGCCGGAACCAGTAGCGTCGATGGCTGAGCCGCAACAAGCCTGAGGTTCAGGCCTGCGGCTCGGCTTAGGAGCATGACGATCAATAAAACGCCCTCTCCCTTGCATAAGGGGGAGGGCATTTTTTTGGATGGATGACTACTCGACGCCGAGGGCGCGGATCTTGTCGAAGATGTCTGGCTCGAGCTTGCGGGCCATGCTGAGATCGGCGCTGCCGTCGGTGGGCTCGCCCTGGCGGCTCTTCACCACGCCGATGCCGGCGATGGCGAAGGCATTGTTGTCCTGGAGCGTCAGGGCCTTCTCGAAATCGTCTTTGGCTTCGTCCAGCTTGTCCTCAAGCACATAGACCCAGCCGCGGTCGACATAGCTCTGGGCGTTGGAGGGCTCCAGCTCGACGACCTTGGTGAAGTCGTCCTCGGCCTTGCCGAAATCCTTCATGGTCCGATGGAGCGTGCCGCGGTTCTGATAGCCGGGGACGTATTCGGCGTTCTTCTCCAGGCCGGCGGTGTATTCGTCCAGGGCCTCGTCTTGCTTGTCCTGCAGCTCGTAGATCTTGCCGCGCAGGATATGAGGAGCTGCAGAGTCCGGCTGGAGCTCGACCGTCTTTTCGAGATCGTCCAGGGCCTCGTCGTACTTCTTCTGCACGCCGTAGGCGCGGGCGCGGCTCAGATAGAGCACGGCGCGCTCGTCATCGATGGCGATGGCGTCGTTGAGCTCCTTGATAGCGCCATCCACATCGCCCATTGCGGAAAGCGCATAGGCTCGGTTGCCGTGGGCGATGATGACGTGCTCTTCATCGGTGCCTTCGTCGGCATCGATATAGACCTTGCAGGCGCGTAGCACCTCTTCGATGGAGCCTTCGCCATTGAAGCAGGGATTGGTCTTGTCGACACTCTCCGCCTGCATGGCTTCGGTAGCGCTTTGGGTCTCTTTCTCGGCTTCGTCCTTTGCCTCATCGGCGGCGTGGAGGGCGGTGGCGGGCACGGCGAGCAGCACGGCGAGGCTGGCGCCGAATAGCAGATGGCGCGCGAATTGCGCGCCGGAAACGACGTTACGACGGTAGGCGAACATGACGCGGGGTCTCCTTGGATCCTCGTATCTTTCTCTTTTGTTCCAGCTTTAGAGGGCGCGACGCTTCGGCGTCAACTTAACGGGGCGTAATCTGACGCCTGCGCGTGAGTTCGCTGCGGATCTCTTCCGGCGTGGTTAAATTGCGCCCCGTCTTCTGCAGCTCTCAACATGGCGCGGCTTTAGGGTCTATAAGCAGCGCTTTCAGATGCGGCGCCGGTCCGGCACACTGGCGCGCGGGGACAAAGACCCGAGGGAGGACCGATGTCCATTCAATCCATTCTCCTGCCCCTGTTCGTGCAGGTGCTGCTGACCTTCATCCTCCTGTTCTGGATGATCGCGTTGCGGCTCCAGGCGCTGCGCCGCGGGCAGGTGCGCGCCGAATCCATTGCGCTCAGGGAATCGAAATGGCCGCCGCGGGTCATCCAGATCGGCAATGCCTTCCACAATCAGCTGGAAGTGCCCGTTCTCTTCTATGTGGTGATGCTGCTGGCGCTCGAGACCCAGACGCTGGACCTGTTCATCCTGGTGCTCGCCTGGATGTTCGTGATCTCGCGCATCGTCCATGCCTGGATCCACGTTACCAGCAACCAGCTGGAGCACCGCACGCCGGTCTTCCTGATCGGGGCGATCGCCGTGCTGTTGATCTGGATCATCGTGATCGGCCGCGTCATCATCTTCGCGAGCCTGTAATGCAGGCTCCGGGACGTGTGAGTGCCGCCATCGAGGTGCTGGCGGACATGGAGACGCGCAAGCGGCCGGCGGCCGAGGCGCTGAAGGATTGGGGCTCCGCCCACCGCTTCGCCGGGTCCGGCGACCGGGCGGCAATCGGCAATCTGGTCTTCGATGCGCTGCGGATACGGGCGTCCTCCGCCTATCTCATGGGGGAGGAGTCCCCGCGGGCCTTGGCGCTCCGCGCGTTAGTCGATCTCTGGGGCATGACGCCGGACGAGGTCGCCGGGCTTTGCGACGGCAGCCGGTTCGCGCCTGAGCGCCTGAGCGAGGCGGAGAGTGCAGGGCTAAACAACACTCTGCCATCGGATGCGCCGGATCCCATCAAAGGCAACTATCCGGACTGGCTGCATGCGGATTTCGCGCGGGCCTTCGGCGAGATGGCGGCGGAGGAGGGGGAGGCGCTCGCCACCCGGGCGCCGGTGGATCTCCGGGTGAACACCCTGAAGGCCGATCGGGAGAAGGTGCTGAAGGCGCTTTCCCGCCATCATCCGGACGCGACGCCATTCTCGCCGAACGGTATCCGAATCGCAGCGGGGACCGGCCCCTCACGCAGCCCCCATGTGGAGGCGGAGGCAGGCCACGGCAAAGGCTGGTTCGAGGTGCAGGACGAGGGCTCGCAGATCGCGAGCCTGATCGCCGGCGCCACACGGAAAGCGCAAGCGATCGATCTGTGCGCCGGTGCCGGCGGCAAAACCCTGGCGTTGGCGGCTTCCATGGAGAACACAGGTCAGCTCTACGCCTACGATTCCGACAAGATGCGGCTGCGGCCCATCTTCGAGCGGCTGAAGCGGGCCGGCGCCCGCAACGTCCAGGTGCTGGATGGTGGCGATCCGGCCGTGCTCGCCCCGCTCGAGGGCAGGATGGATCTCGTGCTCATCGATGCGCCCTGCACGGGCTCGGGCACGTGGCGGCGGCGGCCGGACGCCAAATGGCGGCTGTCGGAGGCCAATCTAGAGACCCGCCAGGCGGAGCAGCAGGCGGTGCTGGAGGAGGGTGCGCCACTCGTGAAGTCCGGCGGGCTGCTTTGCTACATCACCTGCTCAGTGCTGCCATCAGAGAACGAGGACCAGGTCACCACTTTCCTTGAGCGCCATTCCGATTTCGCTCCAGAGCCCTGGCGGCCGGCCTGGGAGGCGGCCATGCCCGTCGCTCCGCCGGAGGCTTCGGCGCACGACAACCACCTCATCATGACACCTCGCACCTTCGGGACGGATGGGTTCTTCGTGGCTCTGCTGCGGCGGGCAGCGTGAGCTAGCTTGTCGACGTCATGCTGAGGTGCACGCCGAAGGCGTGCCTCGAAGCATCGGCCACGTGGTCCTTCGAGACTTGCTTCGCTCGCGCCTCAGGATGACGTGGAGCAGGCGCCTCAGGGAGATTAAGAACCGAGACCTCAGGATCACGGGGATCAAAGGTCGCGATTGGCCGCTTCCCATTGCCGATTGCCGACGTTTCGGCTAACCACCGTTCAATGACAGAGCGGGTGTTGATCGTCGATTTCGGAAGCCAGGTGACCCAGCTGATCGCGCGGCGGGTGCGCGAGGCGGGCGTCTATTCCGAGATCGTTCCCTTCGACAAGGCGGAAGCCGATCTGAAGGCGAATCCGCCCGCCGCTATCATCCTGTCCGGCGGGCCGGCGAGCGTTGCCGAAAGCGACACGCCCCGGGCGCCGCAAGCCGTGTTCGAAGCGGGTCTTCCCGTGCTCGGCATCTGCTATGGCGAGCAAGCCATGGTGGCCCAGCTCGGCGGCACGGTGGAGCCTCATAATTCCAAGGAGTTCGGCCGGGCGGATCTGGAAGTGGTCGAATCCACGCCGCTCTTCGACGGGGTCTGGCCTAAGGGCGAAATCCACCCGGTCTGGATGAGCCATGGCGACCGGGTGACCAAGCTGCCGGACGGTTTCAAGACCATCGCTATTTCCCAAGGCGCGCCGTTTGCGGCGATCGCCAATGAAGAGCGCAAGATGTACGGCGTGCAGTTCCACCCAGAGGTGGTGCACACGCCCCGGGGCGCCGAGCTCATCGCCAATTTCGTCCGCAATATCGCCGGGCTGAAGGGCGATTGGACCATGGCCCATTTCAAGGACACGGAGATCGCCAAGATCCGCGACCAGGTGGGCTCGGGCAAGGTGATCTGCGGGCTGTCGGGCGGGGTAGATTCGTCCGTCGCTGCGATCCTGATTCATGAGGCCATTGGCGATCAGCTCACCTGCATCTTCGTCGATCATGGGCTGCTGCGTCAGGACGAGCGGGCTCAGGTCGAGAGCCTGTTCCGCGAGACCTACAACATTCCGCTGGTGGTGGTGGATGCGTCCGAGCGTTTCCTCGCCGCGCTGAAGGACATCGACGATCCTGAGCAGAAGCGGAAGATCATCGGCAAGCTCTTCATCGACGTGTTCGACGAGGAGGCCAAGAAGCTCGGGGACGTCGACTTCCTCGCCCAAGGTACGCTCTATCCGGACGTGATCGAGAGCGTCTCGTTCTCGGGCGGTCCGTCGGTCACCATCAAATCCCACCACAATGTGGGGGGCTTGCCCGAACGCATGCGCATGAAGCTGGTGGAGCCCCTGCGCGAGCTGTTCAAGGACGAGGTCCGCGCGCTGGGCCGGGAGCTCGGCCTGCCGGAAGCCTTCGTCAATCGCCATCCCTTCCCGGGACCGGGGCTTGCCATCCGCATTCCCGGCGCTGTCTCCGAAGACAAGCTCGCCATATTGCGCCAGGCCGATGCGATCTATCTGGAAGAGATTCGCGCCGCGGGGCTCTACGACACGATCTGGCAGGCCTTCGCCGTGCTGCTGCCGGTGCGCACCGTCGGCGTGATGGGCGATGCGCGCACCTACGATTTCGTCTGCGCGCTGCGCGCCGTCACCTCCACCGACGGCATGACGGCCGACTACTACGACTTCTCCCACGAATTTCTGGGGCGCGCCGCCCGCCGCATCATCAACGAGGTGCGCGGCATCAACCGGGTGGTCTACGACATCACGTCGAAGCCGCCCGGAACTATCGAGTGGGAGTAGGGGCCGGATCGGAGGTTCGGAGCTGAAGACGGAACTCTCCGCGTCTGAGGCGCGCCGGATCGCGCTCACGGCCCAGGGCTTCAACGGATTGCAGCGCGACGGGGCGGCCGGTGCTGGCGCCTTGCGCAGAGCGATCCGCCGGCTTGGCCTGCTGCAGATCGACAGCGTGAACGTGCTCGTGCGCGCCCATTATCTGCCGCTCTTCTCCCGCCTCGGGGCTTACGACCGGACGCTGCTGGACAGGGTGGCGGAGGCCCGACCGAAGCGATTCTTCGAGTATTGGGGGCATGAGGCCTCGCTTCTTCCCATCGATCTGCATCCCCTCCTGCGCTGGCGCATGGCGCGCGCGCGTCAAGGTCAGGGTGTGTGGCGCGCTTTCGAACCTTTCGCAGGCGAACGGCGGGAAGAGGCCGATGCGCTGCTCGCCCGTATCGAACAGGAGGGGCCGCTTGCGGCGTCCGATCTAACGGAAGGCCCCGCGACGAAGGGCATGTGGCGCTGGAGCTCCGTGAAGCAGGCCCTGGAATGGTTGTTCTGGGCCGGGCTGGTCGCGGCCACCCATCGGCGCTCCAGCTTCGAGCGAGTCTACGATATCCCGGAGCGGGTGCTGCCGCGGGCGATCCTGGAGACCCCGACGCCCTCGGGCAACGATGCGCGGCGAGAGCTTCTGGCGCGCTCGGCCGCCGTGCTCGGTGCCGCCACGGCGCAGGATCTACGGGACTATTACCGCATCCCCGCCGCCGACGCCCGGCTGCCCATCGATCAGCTCGTCGAGGAGGGCACGCTGATCCCTGCGCGGGTGCGGGGCTGGCGCCAGCCGGCCTATCTGCACGCGAAGGCCCGGGCCGGTCGCAAGCTCGACGGCGCGGCGCTGCTCTCGCCCTTCGATCCGCTAATCTGGCACCGGCCGCGGACCGAGCGATTGTTCGACTTTCGCTACCGTCTGGAGATCTACACGCCAGCCCATAAGCGTGAGCATGGCTATTATGTGCTGCCCTTCCTGATGGACGGGGCGCTGGTGGCCCGGGTCGATCTTAAGGCCGACCGGAAGGCCTGTGCGCTTGTGGCGTTGCGGACCCATCTTGAGGAGGGTGCGCCGGCGGAGACGGGCGAGAGGCTGATGGCGGAGCTTCGCCTGATGGCCGATTGGCTCGGCCTGGCGGAGCTTATTCTCTCGCCGGAGGCCGCCGGGGCTCTTCCGCCCTCACTGGACCATCAATAATCCGGCGGCGACCAGTACGTTCAGCAAGCCCACCAGGATCATAAGAAGCCCGGCCACGGAGCCTTCCTCTTCGCCCAACTGATAAGCTTGGGCTGTGCCGGCGCCATGGGCGCCCAGCCCCAGCAATGCACCGCGGGCCAGGGACGTACGCAGCGGCAACCACTTCAGCAGGATCTCGCCGACCAGCGCGCCGAACACGCCCGTCAGCACCACGAAGATCGCGGTGAGGTTGGGGATGCCGCCGATATTTTCCGACATCTGCATGGCGAAGGGCGTGCTGATGGAGCGCGGCAGCAGGCTCAGGCGCATCTCATCGTCCAGCCCCAACAGGCTTGCGAAAAGCCAAGCCGTGCCCAGGGCGGTCGCGGTGCCGATGACCATGCCGACCATCAGCACGGGCCAATGGCGGCGTAGCAGGGCGCGGTGCTCGTAGATCGGCACGGCAAAGGCGACGGTGGTTGGGCCCAGCATGGCCAGGAGCCAGCCGGTGCTGTCGAGATAGTCGCGATAGCTGACATGGAGCGGTAGCGCGACGGCGAGCAGCAAGGCCGGGGTGAGGGCGATAGGCGCGAGCCACCACTGACCGAAGCGCGCATGGAGACGCCTGGCGATCCAGTAGGCCGCGATGGTCAACGCGGACCAGAACAGCATCTGGACATAGGGCTCTTGCCAAAGGGAATTCATGCCACGCTATCGGAGCTCATCCCGCATGCGTCGAAACGGTCGGCGTTCGTGCAAGCCGCGTGGTGCGTGCGCCAGCGGAAGCAGAGCTCCACGGTGAGCGCGCTGGAGATCATCACCGCGGCGGTGCCGGCGAGGATGACGATCATGATCTTCACCCCGAGCAGGCCGAGCATCTCCGGATGATTGAGTACCGCCAGGGTCGCGGGCATGAAGAACAGGATCATCTCGGCCAGGAACCAGCTCGAGCCCCGGCGCAGACTGAAGCGGCTGACCCGGCCGCTGGCCAGCAAGGCGAGCAGGAAGGCCAGTCCGACAACACCGCCTGACAGGGGAATGCCTGTGAGCCAGACGGCGAGCTGGCCGGCGAGCCAGACCAGCATGATCAGGCCGATTTGCGCGGCGCTGCTGTTGCGCAGAAAGCGGCGAAGCTGGATGCGGGCGGCGCGGAGGGTCATGAGGGGTCCTATGGGGAGTCCTGGGACTGGTGGCTTTCGAAGAAACATTGGCCCGGACTATATGCGGTGCAGCATAATTCCTAAAATGACTTGTCTGACTTAAGTCCATTCGGATATGGAATAAGTATGGAGCTCAGGAAACTTCGCGTTTTCGTCGAGGTGGTGCGCCAGGGGGGCTTTTCCGCTGCGGCCGAGACCCTGTTCGCGACTCAATCGACGGTCAGCAAGTCGGTGCGCCAGCTCGAGGACGAGATCGGCATGCCGCTCCTGAACCGGATCGGCCATCGGATCACCATGACGGAGGCGGGCGAAGTGGTGTTCCGCCGGGCACAGCAGCTTCTGGCCGACCGGGAGGATCTGATCGCCGAGCTCGACGATATCCGGGGCTTGCGGCGGGGGACCTTGCGGCTCGGCCTGCCGCCCATCGGCTCCAGCGTGCTGTTCGCGCCGGTCTTCACCCTTTACCGCAAGCGCTATCCCGGCATCGACGTCAGTCTTGTGGAGCATGGCGGCGACCGGCTGGACGAGCTGCTCCAGGCGGGCGAGATCGATCTCGCCGGCTCGCTGCTGCCGATACCGGAACAGGAGTATGACTGGCAGACGGTTCGCTGCGAGCCACTGGTGGCGCTGCTGGCGCGCGGCCATCCGCTCAAGGATGCGGGCCCGGTCACCTTGAAGGATCTGAAGGACGTGCCCTTCATCCTGTTCGAAAGCGGGTTTGCCCTGAACCGCATCATCATCGAGGCCTGCCGGGCGCAAGGGTTCGAGCCGCAGATCGTGGCGCGCAGCAGCCAGCTCGATTTCGTGGTGGAGCTGGCCGCGGCGGGGCTGGGGGTTGCCTTTCTGCCCCGCATGATCGCCGATGAGCGGCGCCGGGCCGCCGTGGATTACGTGCCGCTGAAGGGCCACGAGACCGATTGGAACCTCGCCGTCACGTGGCGTCGGAACGGCTACCTTTCCAAGAGCGCCCAAGCCTGGCTCGCCTGTCTGCGGGAGATCCACCAGGACGTTTGAGGGTGTGCTCCTTGCGCTGCGTCTTACGCTGCATCCAGCTCCGGAAAGATTGCCGTCCTAGCCAGGGCGAAACCCGAGTCGTGTCAGGGGCTTATTGCGCCTTCTTACGCTTGCGGTGAGCGGCCACCTTCGCCCGGTTGCCGCAGACGCTCATGCTGCACCAGCGCCTGGCGTGGGCTCGGGTGTGATCGGCGAAGAGCAGGATGCAGTCATGCCCCTCGCAGGCCTTCACATGAGCAAAGTCCTCTTCGGTGATGGTGTGCGCCATGGCCTCGGCGATGGGGAAGAGCAGGGTGTCGGGTGAGCGCCAGCGCCGCAGGGTCACGAAGCTCAGCCGGGGCTGGCCCGCTTCGTCGCTCCGGGTGACCTGGCCATAAATCTCGTCCCGCTCTAACAGTGTGTTGAGGGGCGCCAGCTCCCGCAGGCTCTTTTCGGTCAGCGGGCGGCCCATATGGGCGGTCACGAAGCTGCGAAACCAGTCGCGCAGCTCCCGCGCCTCGCCGGCCACGCGGTCCAGCTCGGCCGGCTTTGCGTGCTTGGCGATCTCATCGAGCGCGTCTGCCGGTACCAGCTCCGCTTCACGCAGCCATTCCACCAGGCCTTCACCATCGGCGAGCCAGTCGACGGGCTCCCCATGGGGCGTCGCCAGGGAATTCAAAAAATCGAGACCGCGGTCGTCGGCGATCAGCATCGGAGCTTCGGGTTCGGTCAAAACGGGCTTCTCCAAAGGTGTAACCTCTAAAATCATATTTGACAGGTTTCAGCCAATCAAGCATAACCACCTAAATGCATATTAGGTGGTTACAGTTTGGGAGGATGACAATGACCGACATTCGCTATCGCAGCACCGACGTCGACGGCTTGAAGATCTTCTATCGGGAGGCGGGGACGCCGGGCGCCGAGAAGCTTCTGCTCCTGCACGGCTTTCCGAGCTCCAGCCACATGTTCCGGGATCTCATCCCGCTGCTCGCCGACAAATTCCACATCGTCGCGCCGGATCTGCCGGGCTTCGGCCAGTCGGACGATCCGAAGGCGAACACATTCGAGTCTCTCGCCGAGACGACCGCCCGCTTCACCGAGGAGGTCGGGTTCGACCGCTTCGCCGTCTATGTCTTCGACTACGGTGCACCGACGGGCCTGCGGCTGGCGCTCAATCATCCGGAGCGCGTGTCGGCGATCATCACCCAGAACGGCAACGCCTATGAGGAGGGGCTGGGCGATGCATGGGCGCCGATCCGTGCCTATTGGGAGAACCCGACCCAGGAGAACCGCGATGCGATCCGCCCCGTGCTGACGCTTGAGACCACCTATTGGCAGTACACCCATGGGGTGGCCGATCCGGAGGAGGTCTCGCCGGATGGCTATACGCTGGACTGGCATTACCTCGGCCGTCCCGGCGCCACCGATATCCAGCTCGATCTGTTCGGCGACTATCAAAACAACGTCGCGATGTACCCGCAATTCCAGGAGTATTTCCGGACCCATAAGCCTCGTCTGCTGGCTGTCTGGGGCAAGCACGACCCGTTCTTCCTTCCGCCCGGCGCGGAGGCCTATAAGCGCGATATTCCCGAAGCCAAGATCGTGCTCTACGACACGGGCCACTTCGCGCTGGAAACCCACGCGGAAGAGATCGCGGGCGAGATCAGAGACTTTCTGGCCTAGGCGTCGGGCGGCTCGATGGGGTGACCGGCCCGCTTGAGGCGGACGATGGCCGCGTCCAGCGCCTGCAAGAAGGCCGAGCGATCGGCCTTGGAGAAGGGGCGGGGGCCGCCGGTTATGGCGCCCGCCGAGCGGAGATCGGTCATCAGGTCCCGGGTCGCGAGCGCCATGCCCATGGATCCAGCATCGAACGGCTTGCCGTTGGGAGCCAGAGCCTCGGCCCCGGCCGTGACCGCGCGATGGGCGAGCGGCACGTCGTTGGTCACCACGATGATCCCGGGCCGCGCCCGCTCGGCGATCCAGTCGTCGGCCACGTCCAGCCCCTGATCGACGATCACGCGCTCGATCGAAGGATGCTTC
Source organism: Methyloligella solikamskensis (assembly GCF_042676065.1). Taxonomy (NCBI): domain Bacteria; kingdom Pseudomonadati; phylum Pseudomonadota; class Alphaproteobacteria; order Hyphomicrobiales; family Hyphomicrobiaceae; genus Methyloligella; species Methyloligella solikamskensis. The sequence continues at coordinate 1,475,418 of NZ_JBHTJO010000001.1, forward strand.
GGCAGCATCATGAAGGCATTCGAGACGACGATCGTCTTGATCCCATAGCGCAGCGCGACCTTGAACACCTCGTCCTTCACGGGACAGGCATCGGCATCGACGAGGATCAGGATCGGGTCCGGCATGGGTGGGGATTAGCAGGTCGGCGGGGCGGGGGCTAATCCTGGTTGCTGACGAAAGCGCACGATCCCGCAAACAGGATCGCGCCTTACGACTCCGGCCACGTCGACCCGGAGACCCGCGCCGAGGAGATTGCTAAGGTCCTGGGGTTGAGGCGGCATTCAGGAGGGATGGAATTTATGACCGACGCAAGTGACGACGGTTTCCTCGGCAGGATGATCGAGGTTGCGATCATCACCTCCGATCATCGCAAGGCGATCGAGGGCTTGTCCAAATTGGGCATCGGCCCGTGGCGCATCTATACCTTCAGCCCGGACAATGTCGCGAACCAGACCTACCGGGGGAAGCCCGCCGAATTCACGCTGAAGGTGTGTTTCGCCGATGCCGAGGACGGCAGTCCGGTCTGGGAGGTGATCGAGCCGGTCTCTGGGCCCACTATCTTCCAGGAGTTTATCGACGCCCATGGGGACGGCATCCATCACGTCGCTTATGACTGCAACGATATCCCATTCAAAGAGCGCATCGCGGAATTCGAGCGGCGCGGGTTTGAATTCGCCCAAGGCGGAAGCTGGGAAGGCAAATGCCACTTCGCCTTCTTCGAAACCGAGTCGAAGACGACGACCTGCCTGGAGACGATCGCCTTCGACGCCGACTGGACCTATCCGGAGCCGGACGCGTGGTACCCGCCGCGGGGTAAGGGGTGAGGTCGGTCGGGGGGGCCATCCTTAAACGACTTGCAAAGAAAATGCCGCGAAGGTGCTGTGTTATGAGAGGTTCGGCGTCTTCCGCAATGCGCCGGGACCGATATCGATACACGCCTTACTTCAGGACTATCCAATTCATGACTCCCCCCATTCCCGCCGCCCTCGCGGCTCTGATTTTCGTTCTTGCCGCGCCCGTCTTTAGCGTCCCCGCCTGGGCTGAATCCGCCTCTGCTGAGTCCGCCTCCGTCGCAGCCGAACTTCCCAAAGGCGCCAGCCTTGCGCCGGATGTGAAGCCTCTCACGTCCTATGCGCCGAAGGAGAATCCGGGGGCGACAGATTTCGACCCGGAGGACCGGCTGGCGATCGAGAACCTGCTCTATGCCTATTCCTTCGCCTACGACAATTACGAGGCTGAGGCCTGGCTCGACCTGTTCACCGACGATGCCGTGTTCGTCGCCGGCACGCCGGGGCAGCCGTCGGTCTCTTTCACCGGCGAAGGGTTCCGCAACTTCTGGACGGCGCGGATGAAGACCTTCGCGAGTTCCGGCAAACGGCGCCGGCATCTGATGTCCAACATCCTGTTCCTCGACCAGACCAAGGACACGGCCCATGTCAGCGTCGTGGGGCTTCTAACAAGCGCGAAGGACGGCAAGACCTTCAGCGCCGTCACCAGCCTCAACTACGAGGGCTGGCTGGTGAAGGGGCCTGAAGGGTGGAAGATCAAGCGCTGGCACGACCTGCCGGACGCGCCTGTGCCGCAATAGGATTGCCGGGAGCCTCAAGCGGTGCGCTCCAGCTACTGCGTCGCGCCCGCTCCAAAGCGCAAACCATCGAAAAGCAAGGCCATCATGCGGCGGGCCTCTTCGGGCCTGCCGTCGCTCGCCGGAGTCGCTAGCCGCAGCGCCGCCAGCAGAAGCTCGTTTGCGTCGATATCGGTGCGGATTTCTCCGGCCGCTTGTGCCGCATCGAGCAGCCCCTTCAGGACAGGGGTGAGCCGTCCAAAGACGTACTCGGGTAGCGCTTGGTAGGCCGGATCGCCCGAGTGCAGGGCAGGGCCTAGGCCGCGCTTGGTCGCCACCAGATCCACGAGACTTTCAAGCCATAAAGCAAGCGCTTCGCTCGGCGGCTTCTCGCCGGCCAGCGCGGCGCCGTGTTCCACCCTTGCGTCCACCTCACGGCGGAGGATCGCTTTGATCAGGTCCGAGCGCTGGGGGAAGTGCCGATAGAGGGTGCCGATGCCAACGCGGGCTTCCGCCGCGATCGTGCGCATCGGCGCGTCCACACCCTTCTCCGTAAAGACGGTCATTGCGGCCCGCAGCACGGCATCGAGATTGCGCCGCGCATCGGCGCGCATCGGCCTGCTCTCGTCCTCCTGTATGTCCGGTCGTGCGGCGTCCCGTCCCACGTTTGCGTCATCCTCTTGCTAAACGGAACGGTGTTCCGTATAAACGGAAGATCGTTCCGTTTCGTGTGTAGCCCGTTTTCCAGCGCTGCGCCAGCCTCTTGAGGAGACCGCCATGCATTACCGTCCGCTCGGCCGAACCGGCATTCAAGTCAGCCCCTGGTGCCTGGGCGCGATGATGTTCGGCGAACTCGCCAATTCCGATCATGAGGAGTGCGTCCGCATTATCCACAAGGCTCTCGATTTCGGCATCAACTTCATCGACACCGCCGACAGGTACAGCCAGGGCGAATCGGAGATCATCGTTGGAGAAGCCCTGAAGGGCAGGCGGGAGAACGTCGTGCTCGCCACCAAGTTCTATGGCCCGATGGGCGACGATCCGAACCAGCAGGGCGCCTCGCGCCGCTGGATCACGAAGGCCGTCGACGATTCTCTGCACCGGCTGCAGACGGATTATATCGATGTCTATCAGCTTCACCGGCCGACGCCTGACACCGATATCGAAGAGACCCTTTCGGCGCTCAGCGATCTCATGCGGGCGGGCAAAGTGCGCGCGATCGGCTCCTCGACCTTCCCCGCGTCAAATATCGTCGAGGCGCAATGGGTCGCCGAGCGGCGGGGCTTGGCCCGGTTCCGTACAGAGCAACCGCCCTATTCGATCCTCAACAGGTCCATCGAGCGCGAGGTGCTCCCTGCTTGCCAGCACTACGGCATGGGCGTGATGACCTGGAGTCCGCTGGCAAAGGGGATGCTGACCGGCAAATATCGCAAGGGGCAGCCCCAGCCTGACTCGCTGCGGGCCCAATATTTCCCGAAGGCGATGTCGGATGAGGCCAGTCTCGACGCGGTCGAGCAGCTGAATCCCCCTGGCGGAGAGCGCCGGCATGTCGCTGATGCATATGGGACTCGCCTTCGTGGCGGCGCATCCTGCGGTGACCTCGGCGATCATCGGCCCGCGCACCATGGAACAGCTGGATGGGCTGCTCGCCGGAGCTGAGGTGGCGCTGGACGACGAGATTCTTGATCGGATCGACGAGATCGTGCCGCCGGGCGTCGACGTGGCGCCGCTCGAGGCCGCCGCTTACGTGCCGCCGTCGATCGCACAAATCTCGATGCGCCGCCGGCCCATGGTGGAGCGCGCCGCGGCCTGAAGCCTTCCTCAGGAGGGTCGTTTCGCCGCGCCGGGGTAGTCAGAAGACGATTTCGTCGGTGCGGTCCGGCTCCATCCACCGTTCCACCTAGGGGCTTCTGCTGGTGATCGTCCTAGGCCGCCTCCTGCGACAACAGTCCTTTCGAAGCGGAGCCGACATGACGATGGTCGGTGCCGCAGCAGCCGCCGAACACGCGAAGGTTCGGCAGGAGGCCGCCAAGTTCGGCGTGCAGCGTGCCGAATTCTTCCGGATCGCCATCGTCGAGGGTTTCCGAGGCGTCCAGCTCCGCGTGGCTGAGGCGCGATGCGTTGGCCCGAACGCCACCGATGCGCTCCACCCAGTCCGCGCCGGTCTTGAGCGTCTCGGCGAAATGGTCCGGGTGGGCGCAGTTGACCATGTAGTAGAGCGGCGCGCCTGCGGTCTTCTCATCGGTCCGCGCGATCGCTTGCTCCAGCGTCTCTCCCGTCGGGAGCCGTCCGTCGGTTTCGACGGTGAACGACAGGACAACCGGCAAGTCCGCCTGCGCCGCGGCCTGGGCGATCCCGATGGCCTCTTCGGTATTGGTCATGGTGAGTGCCGAGATCATGTCGACGCCGGCGCGGGCCAGGCAGTCGATCTGCGGCTGATGCATCTTACGGGCTTCGCCAGCGTCGGGCGCCTCACTCGCCACGTAGCCATCACCCGCAGGGCCGATGACGCCGTTCAGCAGTATCGGCGAGACACGGGACTGCCAATCGGCCCGGATCTCTTTGGCAAAGGATACGGCCGCCTCGCTCAGGCGCAGCATCTGCGCTTCGGATTTCTCGAGCGCCGGGCCCCAGGCGGTGCAGCCGCGCCAGGTGTTGGTATCGAGGACGAACCCGGTTTGGGCTTCCTCGGCCATGGCCAGGAAGCCGTCGAAATAGCTGCGCATCGCTTCGCGGGCGGCTTCATCGTCCATGAGAAGAATGGCTGCGAAATTGGGCGCTTCGAAGCCTCTCTGGAAGAACAGCCATGTCTCGAATCCGCCGTCGGTCAGGAAGGGACGGCCGGTCTTCATTAATGTCTTAACGTTCGTCATCTGACACCTTTCTGGGATGCAAAATCGTCAGACCGGTATCTAGTCGATCCCGCCGGTCAAGGAAGGCGACTTGCGGTACGGTTTGGCAGACGAAAATCCGATAACGAGATCAATCCCTTAAGTTTCGAACATCGTTCCGAGACCATAGTGGGGCAGGAAAACCGCACTGGTGGTACTGTACCGTCGGTATGAATGCGTGGAGGAAATCGACGTGGCCCGTGGGGAAGAAACACGGCGAAAGATTCTCGACTTCGCTCAGGATGCTGTCTTGGCGAAAGGCTTCGACGCGACGTCGATCGACGAGATCGTCGCCAATGTCGAGATTACAAAGAGCGGCTTCTTCTATCACTTCAGGGACAAGAACGCTCTCGCCCGCGCGCTGATCGAGCGTCACATCGCGGTGGAGGACGAGCTCTTCGACGATCTGATCGGCCGGGCGGGGGAGCTCTCCGACGACCCTCTGCAGAAAGCGTTGATCGCCTTCAAGCTGCTGGCGGAGCTGATCGAGGATATGCCCAACGGGCACCCGGGCTGCGTTGTGGCGACGGCTGTCTATCAGGACAGGCTGTTCAACCGTGAGGTCCGCGAAGCGAACCGCCGCGCGGTGCTTGGCTGGCGCCAGCGTTTCAGGGCCATGTTCGACGATATCACCGCGGTCTATCGGCCCCACGACGAGGTCGATCTGGACCATCTCGCCGACATGGTGAGTTCCGTCATCGAGGGAGGCCTCGTCATGGCGCGGGCGATCGGGGATCCTTCCGTCACGTCCCAGCAAGTCATGCTCTTGCGCTCCTACGTGAAGCTTCTTTTCTCGCCGAGGCTTTAACGACCGCCAGGCTGAACCATCTTTCCGCCAGGGCGTGTACCCCGTAGCGAATAGAGAAAGGTCTGCTCATGAAGATCACGCGCGTTGACGAGCGAGCCTCCAATCCAGGTCCGGACGACTATTTCACCGGCAGGGTGCGGATCGATCCGCTGTTCAAGGCGGAGGAGCCCGGCCGGGTCGCCGGCGCCTCCGTCACCTTCGAGCCCGGCGCGCGTACCGCCTGGCATACCCATCCGCTGGGCCAGACCCTGATCGTTACCCAGGGCGTGGGGCGCGTGCAGCGGGAAGGCGGACCCGTCGAGGTGATCCGCCCCGGCGACGTGGTCTGGTTCCCGGCCGGCGAGAAGCACTGGCACGGTGCCTCTCCCGAGGTCGCCATGACCCATATCGCGGTCCAGGAAGCAAAAGACGGCGAGGTGGTAACCTGGATGGAGAAGGTGTCCGACGAGGATTATCGCGGCTGAGGACGGTCCTGGTCCGTGCGTTGTCGGTCTTGAAGTCGCCATGCCATCGTCGCATCGTTTCGGCCTGACGATAGCTTCTGTCGCGAGGGATGATTCGGTGGGCAGATCGCTTCTTTTCGCTCTGATCGGCGTCACTTGCGCAGGCCTCGCCTTCGCGCTTGCCCTTGGCGGTGCTGCGCCCAAGGCGCAGGCGCAGCAGGCGACTTGGCCGCAATGGCTGCTGCCCTATATCGGCACCGGCGACGGGCAGATCGCACCTGTCGTGATCGCACGAGCCCGGGCGCTCTATTACCAGAAGCTCCAGGCCGGCCAGACCCGAAACCCCTGCTATTTCGCCATGGATGCGACGCGCCCCAACGGCGTCGGCCAGCAGGGGCGGTTCTACGTCATCTGCGAGCGCGACCAGGTCTTCAAAGTCATGTCATCCGGTCACGGCAATGGGATGAACCTTCAGACGGTGGGGAACTTCGCCAACGGGCCGGATTGCTCGGAGCATTTCTCCAACGCGGAAGGCTCGCTCCTCACCATGGGCGGGGCCTATATGACCGGCGAGCACAAGACCTCCTTCAAGGGCTACTACAAGGCGGACGGGAAATACGTGCCACTGATGCGAACCTTCATCCAGTTCGAAGGGGAGGGGGAGACGGCGAACGCGGTCGAACGTCAGATCGGCGGACACCCGTCCGTGGTGATCCGTGCGCAATGCCGGATAAAGCCGCCGGACCCTGCCTACGCCCAATATGCCGACGAGCAGGGCTATGTGCCCTACGGCGAGTTCATCAACTATACGGGCAAGCGGAGCAACGGCTGCACCAACTGGTCCTGGGCGGACGCGAACGAGATCACCCGGATGGTGCAGAACAATCCCACCAGCCTCTATATCTATCCGGAATCGCGGGACATCGTGGCCGTTGGGCGTGGGGTGCGCGGGGCCTATTGGAACGCGGCATGCCTGCGCGCCATCGGCCGGCCGAAGTTCTGGCCGAGAGCGAGCCTGGAGCCTGCCATCGACCGGTACAAGAAGAAGTATCCGGCGCCCCCGCCGCGGCCCTTGCCGATCTGCCGCTGAGCTGCCGCCTCGATGTGCCGGGGATGCGAATTGCAGCAATTCTTCTACCGTGCGTGCCCAGCGTGGCGTAGCGTAAACGAAAGCCTAACCCTGGCCTGTCAGATTCGGCTGAGGGGGATCGAAATCCAATGCTTTTGAGATCGCTTCTTCCAGCTCTGATCGGCTTTGCCGCGCTTGCGTTTGGAGCGGGCGTTCCGGATGCGCGCGCGCAGCTCAACGCCCCGGACTGGCTCATGCGCCATGTGGGGACGGGCGAGGGGCAGATCGCGCCGGTCGTACTCTACCGGGCGCGCCAGCTCTATTTCCAGCAGCTCCAAGCCGGACGGATCCGCAATCGCTGCTATTTTGCCATGGATGCGACCCGGCCTTCCGGCGTCGGCAAGAACGGGCGCTTCTACATCATTTGCGAGCGGGAGAAGATCTACAAAGTCATGTCCTCCGGCCATGGCAACGGACGCAATCTCGGCCGGCTCGGCAATTTCGCCAACGGGCGGCAATGCGCGAAGAACTTCTCCAACGCGCTGGATTCCAAGCTGACCGCCGGCGGGCCTTATCTGACGGCGGAGCTGAAGGATTCCTTCAAGGGCTATTACACGGCGAGCGGCAAGTCTCAGCCCCTGGTGCGCACCTTCATCCAGTTCGAGGGGATGGGGGAGGCGGCCAACGCACGGCCGCGGGAAATCGGCGGCCACGCGGCGGTGATGCTGCGCTGGCAATGCCGCATGAAGGCGCCGGACAGGCAATACGCAGACGAGAATGGCTTCGCGCCATACGGCACGTACGTGAACTACACGGGCGGGCGCAGCAATGGCTGCACGAGCTGGTCCTGGTCGGACACTCAGGACATCAAGGAGATGGTGCGCAACAACCCGACCACGCTCTATATCTACCCCGAATCCCGTGACATCGCGGCGGTCGCCAGCGGCGCGCAGGGTGCTTATTGGAATGCCGCCTGTTTGCGGGCGATCGGCAAGCCGAAGTTCTGGCCGAAGGAGCAGCTGGAGCCGGTTATCAAGCGCTGGAAGGCCTCGCTGCCCAAGGGGCCGCCGCCCAAGCCGCTGCCGATCTGCCGGTAAACTCCCAGGGCTTCGTCCGGAGCCGTATTCGAAGAGACGTTTCCTTGACCATCGGATTTATCGGACTCGGCCTCATGGGCCAGCCCATGGCGTTGAACTTGGCGTCTTCTCTGCCCTCAGCGGGAGAAGCGCTGATCGTCTGGAATCGCACGCCCTCGAAATGCGAGCCTCTTCGGGCTGCCGGCGCGGAGGTGGCACCGAGCGCCGAGGCGGTTTTCGACGCGGCGCGGATCGTGATCCTCATGATGGTGGATGATGGTGCGGCCGATATCGTGCTGGAGCGGGGTACGTCCAGCTTTGCAGAAAACGTCCGCAATCGCATCGTGGTCAATATGGGGACCCACTCCGCCGCCTATTCGCGCGCGCTGGAGTCGGAGATCCGAAACGCGGGCGGACGCTTTGTCGAGGCGCCTGTGTCCGGCTCGCGCAAGCCCGCCGAGGCCGGTGAGTTGATCGCCATGGTCGCAGGCGAGCCGGATGCGGTGGACGAGGTCCGCCCGTGTCTCGCGCCGATGTGCTCCGAGGTCTTGGACTGCGGCGCGGTGCCCTCCGCCCTCGCGACCAAGCTTTCGGTCAATCTGTTCCTCATCACCATGGTGACCGCGCTGGCGGAATCTTTTCATCTGGCCGGACGGTTGGGGGTGGACCTGGAGCGCTTCGCGGAGGTGTTGAATGCCGGGCCGATGGCGAGCGCGGTTTCCAAGGTGAAGTTGCAGAAGCTGCTGGAGGAGGATTTCGAGGTTCAGGCGGCGATCACCGATGTCCTCAAGAACGCCGACCTAACGGCAGAGGCAGCCAGAACGTCGGAGACTGCTTCGCCGCTCCTCGATGCAAGCCGTACGCTCTATGAGGAAACCGTTGCACTCGGCTTCGGAGCGGAGGACATGGCCGCGGTGGTGAAGGCGATCGAGGCAAGAACGTCGAAAGCCGGCTCGTAATCGGGTTATTCTCTCGTCCGTCTCTCTCCCCCTGTTTTCATCCACATTTCCATCAGCCGACCTTTCTCCATGTCTCAATCCACCCGCGCGACGAAGGCTCTCGAGGCGGCCGGCGTCGCCTTCACCCTCCATACTTACGATTACGATGCCTCCGCCGAGCGTATCGGGCTACAGGCGGCCGACGCCTTGGGCGAGGACCCGGCTCGGATTCTGAAGACCCTCATGGCGCTGGTGGATGGCGAGCCCGTCATCGCGATTCTCCCGTCCGACGCTCAGGTCGCCATGAAGAAGCTCGCTGCCGCCTTCGTGGGGCGGAAGGCGAAGATGATGCCGCCGGCGGATGCCGAACGGCTGACGGGCTACAAGGTCGGCGGGATCTCGCCCTTCGGTCAGATGCGCAAAGTGCCGGTGGCCATGGAGGAAACGGCGCTCGCCGAACCCCATGTCTTCATCAATGGCGGTCAGCGGGGCTTGCAGATCCGCATGAACCCGCAGGATGCGGTGACCGTGCTGGACGCGTTGACCATTCCGCTCGTGGCGTAGACGGCCGAGCACTCATTCCAATTCAACGGCAGTCCTAGCCCACGAGGTCAACGGGGCAGGGAACGTTGCGCGAATATTCAACAAAACGGTTGAATGTCTGCGTGAGACCTTTATGTTCAACTACATGGTTGAACTTCATGCTCCTGAACTCAATGCCGTCTTTCACGCTCTCGGGGATGCCACGCGCCGCCATATGCTGGGCGAGCTTGCCAACGGAGAGCGTAGCGTCGGCCAGCTTGCAGAGCCTTTCGATATGTCGCTCGCAGCAGCTTCCAAGCACATCAAGGTTTTGGAGAAAGCGGGGCTGGTCCGCCGCGAGGTGCAGGGTCGAACCCATATGTGCCGTCTCGAGCCCGGTCCGCTGGCGAGCGCCGACGAATGGCTCGGCTTCTACCGGCGCTTCTGGACCGGCCGTCTCGATGCGCTGGAAAAGGTTCTGCGCGAGGAGAATGCGCAGCACTCCAAGTCGTCCAGTGAACCCAAATCCACCGTTAACTCGAAGTCCCTCAGTACAGGAGAAAAGCGATGAACGAGTTTTCCACCAATGGGTACGGCGTGCTGATCGAGAATACGACTCTGAGGATCGAGCGGCTTTTGCCGGGCCCCATCGACCGTGTTTGGGCGTATCTGACCGAAAGCGACTTGCGACGGAAGTGGCTCGCCGCTGGCGATATGGAATTGTCGGTCGGAGCCCCGTTCGAATTCACCTGGCGCAACGACGAACTGACGGACCCGCCGGGCAGCAAGCCGGAGGGCTTCGGCTCCGAGCACAGCCTGGAGAGCGAGATTACCGAGGTCGACCCGCCCCATAAGCTGTCCTTCACCTGGGGCGAGACGGGTGGCGTCACCTTTGCGTTAGAGCCGCATGGCGATCAGGTTCTGTTGACCGTGACCCATCATCGGGTGACCGACCGTAAATCCCTGCTTGGGGTCAGCACGGGCTGGCATGCCCATCTCGATGTCCTTGCCGCGCGGCTGGCCGGGGAGGAGCCGGACCCGTTCTGGGATCACTTCCTCAGCTTGCGGAAAGATTACGAGCAGCGCCTCTCGACCTGAGGTGGCAGCAGCGCGCCGGCTCCGTTCGTCGAACGGTTACTGGCTCGTCTCGATCTCGACCTCGAAATGGAGCGTCGAGGTGATGCCCTGACCGTAGAAGCCGCCGGAGACCGGCATGGTGTCGGCCTGCTCGGGTGCTGCGCAGATGGCGACGTGGCCGTCGGAGACCATGACGCCGTGGGTGGGGTCGAAGCCGATCCAGCCGACGCCGGGAAGATGGGCCTCCGGCCAAGCGTGGAGATAGCGCCGCCCATCCGCGGTCTCGGCATAGGCTTGGTAGCCGCTCACGAAGCGAGCCGGGACGTTTAGGCTCCGGCAGGCGGCGATGAAGAGCACCGCCAGGTCGCGGCAGGCGCCCCGGCCGATGGCCAGTGTATGGGCCGCCGTCTGGGCAGCCCCTTCGTCTCGGATCTTCCGGTCTGTGCGGGTGTAGAGCGTCGTGTTGAGATGCTGGAGAAAGCCGAGCGCCGCATTGTTGCACTCCGCCGCCAGCTCTCTGGCGAAGGCCTGGACCGTCTCGTCCTCCGGTTCGGCCGAGAGATAGGGTGTCATCCCCTCGGCGCCTTGCTCGCTCGCACCATCGGGCCAGGGCAGGGAGAGAAGATCGATCCCGTCGAGTGACGGGGCAGGGGCGGTCTGGAGTTCGAAGCGGCTCTCAATTGCCAGGCAATCCGACATTTCCTCGAAGGCGACGTGGGTGACCGGATTGCCGTAGGCGTCCGTCAGCACCTGCAGGCTGACCGGTTCAGGATCGACGAGAAGCTCGTGCTTCAGATGGCTGATCTTGTCGCTCCGCGGCGTCAACCGAAGCGTATGGGGCGCGAAGCCGACGGGCGCCGAATAGCGGTATTCTGTGAGGTGACGGACTTTGAAATGCATCTGGCGGAAGGGCAGGCGGAAGAAATCGAGAAGGCCGACGGTGGGCCGGTTTGCCTTGATAGCAGAGATGGCCGGCCGCGGTCTCGCCTCATCACCGCAGCCTGAGAGGTCCGACTTGCGCTGCATTGCATCATGTAATAACTAAAGTTACATGAAACGCGACAGCAAACTGTCTGGCGTCCTTCACGTGCTTCTGCACATGGCGGAAGAGGACGGCCCGGTGCGATCCGAGATGCTTGCCAAGGCGATGTGCACGAACCCTGTGGTCGTCCGCCGCGTGCTCGGAGGACTTCGGGAGGCAGGCTATGTGCGGTCCGAAAAGGGCCACGGGGGCGGCTGGTCCATCGATCGGCCGCTGACCGAGATCACCTTGCTGGATATCTACCGCGCGCTGGGGTCGCCAGCGCTGCTCGCCATGGGCAACCGGACGGAGTCGCCCGGCTGTGCCGTCGAGCAGGCGGTGAATGCCGCGCTCAACGACGCATTCGACGATGCTGAGGCGCTGCTGCTTTCCCGCTTCGGGGAAGTGACGCTGGCGGCGCTGAGCGAAGATTTTCATGCACGGGTCGTGGCTCATTGCGGGAGCTGCGGTCTGGAGGCCGCACATGGAAAGGACAGACATGGCGCATGATGAGATGGCGCATGACGAGAAGGCGCATAAGGAGATCATGCCTGGTGAGGTGAGCATGGAGGAGATCGTTGCCCGGTTCTCCGATCCGGAAGCAGTGGCCGGCTATTCGGACGGTCCGGTGCGTTATGTCCCCGGCCTTGCCGATCTTCACCGCATGGCGGGTGTTCTTTTGGCCGAACGTGCTCCTGACAATGGGCGCATCCTGGTGCTCGGGGCGGGCGGAGGAATGGAACTGAAGGCTCTGGCTGAAGCTCATCCCGGCTGGACCTTCGTCGGTGTCGACCCGGCCCGGCCCATGCTCGATCTGGCGGAGCGGAAGCTAGGACCTTCAGCGGAGCGCGTTGAGTTTGTTCACGGCTATATCGATGACGCGCCGGAGGGGCCGTTCGATGGGGCGGTTTGCTTGCTGACCCTCCATTTCCTCGATGCGCCGGAGCGGACCCGCACCGCAGGCGAGATCCGGCGTCGGCTCAAGCCGGGTGCGCCGTTCGTTGCGGCTCATGTGAGCTGCCCTCAAGGGGAGGACGAACAGGATATCTGGCTCTCCCGGTACGCGGCGTTTGCGGTTGCCGCGGGGGAGGAGCCTGAGCGCGCAGATAAGTGGCGCTCCGTAACTGCTGCCAACCGGAACTTGATGTTCAGCCCGGAGAAGAATGCCGCAATTCTCGAAGCTGCCGGCTTCTCAGATGTCGCGCTGTTCTACGCGGCGTTCACCTGGCGGGGCTGGGTGGCCTACGCTTGAGGCCGCTTCAGGCAGACCGGACGCTATTTCTCGTCCGGCTGCTTCTGCTTTGCGGATTCAGCCTCGTCCTCTTCCTTCACGCCGCTGCCGGGGATCCAGCCCGTGGGCAAAGTCTCGCCCTCGCTGAGCTGGCCGCGGGTCTTAATGAGCGAGAGGATGATGGAGCCGCCGATCAGGATGACGGTCATGAGCAGGGCCCACTCGGTGGGAATGAACTTCCCGCCATAGAGGTAGTTGGCGATCATCTTGAAGCCGATCACCAGCAGCACGAGCGACAGGCCGTATTTCAGATAGACGAAGCGCGGGACGATGCCGGCAAGCGCGAAGTAGAGCGCACGGAGGCCCAAAATCGCGAAGACGTTGGACGTGTAGACGATGAAGGGATCGGTGGTGATGGCAATGATCGCCGGGATCGAATCCACGGCGAAGATGAGATCGGTGACCTCGATCAGCACAAGCACGAGGAAGAGGGGCGTGACGTAGAGCGCGCCCTCCTGGCGGACGAAGAAATGCTTACCGTGGAAGCGGTCGGTTAGCCGGAAGCGGCTTCGGACCGCCTTCACGATGATATTGTCCTCCAGGTCCGGTTTCTCGTCGGCCACCACCAGCATCTTCACGCCCGTCACAATCAGGAACGCGCCGAAGATCAGCGCCATCCAGGCGAATTCGTGGATCAGCTTCACGCCGGCGAAGATGAGAATGCCGCGCATGACGAGGGCGCCAAGAATGCCCCAGAAGAGCACCCGGTGCTGATGCTGGGGGGGCACCTGGAAATAGCTGAAGATCAGGACGATGACGAAGATGTTGTCGACGCTCAGCGACTTCTCGATGAAGTAGCCGGTGAGGAAGTCGATGCCGTCCTGATGGCCTCTGAGCCAGAAAAGTCCGGCGCCGAAGATGAGCGCCAGCACGATATACATCAGGCTCAGCTTCATCGCCTCGGCGACTTTGATCTCGCGCTCCTTGCGGTGGAGAACGCCGAGATCGAACGCTAGCAGCGCCAGAACGAAGATGTTGAAGGCGATCCAGAGCCAGATGCTCGATTCCATTGATATGCTTTCGCTTCAATGCTCCCGAACGGGAGAGGAGTGATGGAGGTGGGCGAAGCCGGCCGTCCCTTCAAGACTGGCCTTCAAGACCGCCCCGTTGGATGCGCGCCGCACCCTAAATGCTTGTCCCTCGGCGCGCAGCTCATTTGCGCAGTCTTTCGCCCTCAGGCGCCTTTCGCGGTCCACCTCTTCTCACGGTTGGGGCCGTCCTGTCCATCGCGCGAAGGGGCTTTGATGGGGCGGCCTTCTTGAGCACCGCTTTTTGCCTGCATGAGCCGTCCTTTCGTCGTAGACTTCGCCGATATTTGAATGCGTATATTGTACGAACCGTCAGATGGCGTGACGGCTTGTATCGCGTAGGAGCCGGGGGTGGATCAGCAAAGTGCATGTAGGCGCGCGCTTCGCGTTGCGCCAGAGGGGGGCGCCTCTTGGGTTGCCTTTGCGCTCGCTCTTTTCCTGCTCACCGGCTGCGCCGGCCGTCCTGGGCCGGAGGTGCTGGCCCCGGTTTCCGCAAGCGTGCCGGAGACCCAAACGGTCACGGTCTATGTGGCGACCACTCGGGCGCGGGCCGCGGCCGACAGCAATGTCTTCACCGATCAGCCGGCGCGGGGGCTGAACTACGCCGCCTTCACCATTTCCATTCCTCCCGGGCATCAGCCCGGCGCCATCGAATGGCCCAAGGGGGCGGGGGATCCGTCCCGCGACTTCGTGGTGGTCGAGCAGCAGCGTCTCGACCGGGAAAGCTTCCGGCGTCTGACCCTGGCGGAGACCCGAGAGCGGCGCACGGGTCGCTACGGCGTCTTCGTGCATGGCTACAACAACAATTTCCAAGAGGCGCTCTTCCGGGTTGCCCAGATGGCGAACGATTCCGGCCATCGCGGCACGACCGTCCTGTTCGACTGGCCTTCCGCCGCGAAGGTCTCGGGCTATGTGACCGACAAGGACAACGCCACCTATTCGCGGGACGGGCTGGTCGACACGCTGACCCTTCTGGCCCGGCAGCCGGGCACGAAAGAAGTGACCCTGTTCGGCCACAGCATGGGTGGATGGCTGACGGTGGAATCGGTGCGTCAGCTTCGGCTCATGCGCCGCAACGATGTGATCGCCAAGCTGAACGTGATCCTGGCCGCGCCCGATATCGATGTCGCGGTCTTCATCTCGCAGCTCGAGGTGATCGGTCCCCTGAAGCCGCCGCTCACGGTGCTGGTCTCCCGGGACGACAAGGCGCTCAGCTTCTCCAGCCGTATCGCTGGAGACCGCCAGCGGCTCGGCGCCATCGACGTCAACAGCCCGCTGGTGCAGGAGGCCGCCGCGAAGGGCCATGTTCAGGTGGTCGATATCTCCAGCCTGGAGGCGACCAGCGGCATGAACCACGACCGCTACGTGGAGTTCGTCGCGCTCTACCCGAGCGTTCGCAATCAGGCGCAAGCCAGCACCTCGCGTTCGGCCGGTACGTTCGTTTTCAACGATCTCGCCGGCAGGCTCCCCAACCCGTTCACGCCCGCCCAGGCTGCGACTGCGGAGTAGCTCTGCGCCCATGCCTCGAAAGACTCTCCAGCCCCCGGAGCTCTTCGACAGCAGGGCGTGGGGTTTTTCTCAAGTCGTGATCAGCGAGCCCGGCCGGATCGTCAATATCGCGGGGCAGGTGCCGTGGGATGCCGAGGGCAAGCCGAACGCGGACGGGCTCGAGGCGCAGTTCCGCCAGGTTCTGAAGCAGGTGTTTATCGCCGTGGAGGCCGCAGGCGGAACGCCGGACGATCTCCAGATCCTCAGGTTCTATATCCGCGATTTCCATTCCGGTCCGGATGCCGACGTGATCGCGAAGGTGCTCATCGAGACGTTCGGGCGCAACAATCCTCCCGCGTCCTCCTGGATCGGCGTGGATGCGCTGGCCCAGCCCGACTATCTGATCGAAGTCGAAGCCATGGCGGTCATTCCGGCTTGAGCGTCGTGCCCGGGCCCAGGCGGCCGTAGGACAGGCGCCAGCACCCGCTTCCTTTTGCGCCTTCCGCCCCCATCTACGGGAAACCGGCTCGATCGCTGAGCCGGAGTTCGACGCCCCGGAGGACAGAGCATGGTTTCCGACGATCAATCCGATTGGCCGCTTCTCTCATACCAAGCCGAACACGAGACGTTCGAGGCGCTCCATCTGATGACCCAGATCGTCGGCAAGGTGCGGCTCGCGCTGACGCCGTGGATCAACCACAGCTGGCAGGTGACGCTCTATCTCAGCGCCGTGGGGCTCAGCACCGGCGCGATCCCTTATGGTGGTGGCGCGTTCGATCTTGAGTTCGATCTGATCCGGCATCGTCTGACGCTCCGGACCAGCGCCGGCCATCGTGATGAGATCCCGCTTGGTGCACCATCGATTGCCGACTTCCATGCCGCTGTGGTGGAAATGCTCGGCAAGGCCGGGATCGATGTCGCTTTCGATGGGAAGCCGAACGAGGTGCCGGATGCGGTGCCGTTTGCACGGGACGACCGGCCGCGCCGCTACGATCCTGATGCGGCCTACCGTTTGTGGCGGGCGTGGCTCAGAACCGATGAGGTCTTCACGCGATTCCGGTCGGCCTTTCTCGGCAAGGTAAGCCCGGTGCATTTCTTCTGGGGCAGCTTCGACCTTGCGGTTACGCGGTTCTCGGGCCGGCCAGCACCGCTGCATCCCGGCGGCGTGCCGAACCTGCCGGACGACGTGGCGCAGGAAGCTTATTCCCATGAGGTCTCCAGCGCCGGATTCTGGTCTGGCGGACCCGATGCGCCGTTCCCGCTCTTCTATTCTTACGCCTATCCAGAGCCGCCCGGATTTCGGGACGCCAAGGGCCTGCCGGAGGGCGCCAGCTTCCATGAGGGCATGGGTGAATACGTGATGTCCTACGAGGCGGTTCGAACGGCGGCCGATCCGGACGCTGCGCTGCTCCAGTTTCTGCAAGCCACCTACGCCGCTGCGGCCGATGGCGGCGGCTGGGACCGTCGGGCCCTGGAATGCGAGATCGGGCGGCCAGGGGTGGTGCGTCCGTTCTGAAGTTCTAAGCCCGATTGAGCTGCGCCATTTCGTCTTTGCAGCTGCACAATATTGCGTCACACGGGCGTCTTGTAACTCGCTTGATCTCTCCCAATTGCTGTTGACCCGCTCGACCGGCGCAAGCGTTCGGCCAAGCGGAATTCCCTGCATAAGAGGAGAATTCCCATGCCATTTGTCACCACAAAAGACGGCGTCGAGATCTTCTACAAGGATTGGGGTGATGGACAGCCCATCGTGTTCAGCCATGGCTGGCCGCTTTCGGCGGACGATTGGGATCCGCAGATGATGTTCTTCCTTGAGAAGGGCTATCGCGTCATCGCCCATGACCGGCGGGGCCACGGACGCTCATCCCAGGTCGATAGCGGTCACGACATGGACCATTACGCCGACGACCTGGCGGCGGTCACCGAGGCGCTCGATCTGAAAGATGCGATCCATGTGGGCCACTCCACCGGCGGCGGCGAGGTGATCCACTACATCGCCCGTCACGGCGATTCCCGGGTGGCCAAGGCGGCGATCATCTCTGCGGTGCCGCCGCTGATGGTGAAGACCGACGCAAACCCGGAAGGCACACCGAAGGAGGTGTTCGACGATTTCCAGAAGCAGCTCGCGGAAAACCGGGCGAAGTTCTTCTACGACGTGCCGGCGGGGCCGTTCTACGGCTTCAATAAGGACGGCGTGGAGACCATCCCGGGCAATGTCTGGAACTGGTGGCGGCAGGGTATGATGGGCGGCGCCAAGGCCCATTACGACGGCATCGTTGCCTTCTCCCAGACCGACTTCACCGAGGACCTGAAGGCGGTCGAGGTGCCGGTGCTGGTGATGCACAGCGAGGCCGACCAGATCGTGCCTTACGTCGCTTCGGGTCCGAAATCCGCCGAGCTTCTGCCCAATGGCACGCTTAAGACCTACAAGGACTACCCTCACGGGATGATCACTACCCAGGCCGACGTGATCAACGCCGACCTGCTGGACTTCTTCACAAGCTAGGTCACAAGGGCGGCGAGGCGGGTAGGGGCGGTTCTGCCTTCCGTTCCGCTTCGCCCAAACGCCGATCGTCCGGAGTCTCTAACCTTCGGTTGCAGAAATCCCTTGCGCTGGCTTTGTCGACGTGCTTACTTTGCGTTACAAAGTTTGGGGAGGGACGCAATGCGCGATTACGATAAAGCCCTGTCGGACATTGCCGACATTCGGAGCAAGGTTGCGGCGAGCACCACGTTCAAGGGGCTCGGGCCCGCGGCGCTCGGCATCACCGGTCTAATGGCGCTGGCCATGGGGATCGGCCAAAGCCTGTTCCTCACCGATCCGCTCGATGTCCCGCTCATCTTCTTCGGCGGTTGGGTCGTCATTGCCGTGATCAGCGTGGCGCTGATTGGCATGGAGATGGTGGTCCGCTCCCGGCGTGAGCATGGCGGGCTTGCCGACTCCATGATCCTCAATGCCGTGCACCAGTTCCTGCCGGCAGGCGCTGCGGGCGCGGCACTCGGCGCCATCTTCCTGCGGTTCGCTCCCGACAATGTCTGGATGCTGCCCGGTCTTTGGGAGCTGCTGGTCAGCCTCGGCCTGTTTGCCGCGCTGCCGTCTCTGCCGCGCACCGTTGCGCTCGCCGGGGCGTGGTACTTCGTCAGCGGGTGCGCCGTCCTCATGTGGGGTGCAGACGACCAGTCGCTGTCGCCCCTGATGATGGGGATCCCCTTTGCCATCGGCCAGCTGCTGCTCGCCGCGATCATCTATCAGAGCTATGGAGAGAGCGATGTCTCGTGAACGTTCCGCGCCTTACGCCTATGAGGGGCTGGACCGGGTCATCCACGAGAAGGCCCGGCTCGGAATCCTGACCTCCCTGATCGGTCACCCGAAAGGGCTCAGCTTCGGCGACCTGAAGCGGCTTTGCGGCCTGACCGACGGCAATCTGTCCCGTCATCTTCAGGTGCTGGAGGAGACCGGGCTCGTTCAGATCGACAAGCGTTTCGAGGGCAAGCGGCCGCTCACCACATGCCGTCTCACGCCCGCTGGCCGTGAGCGCTTTCTCGACTATGTCGCCGAGCTGGAGCGCGTGGTGCGCGACGCCGCGGATGTGAGCGCTCGCGTGGACAACGATCCGATGTTGAAACCCCGAGGCGCTTAGTCGCCTCTTTTTTTGCCAGGAGACTTTACAATGCAAAGTGCACTGCAGAGCAGACTTCATGTTGGATTGATCATGGATGGCAATGGACGCTGGGCCAAAGAGCAGGGGCTGCCGCGCAGCCACGGTCATCAGGCCGGGGTCCGGGCGGTGCGGTCGGTGGTCGATGCTGCGCAGGCAGCGGGGATTGGCACGCTGACTCTCTATGCGTTCTCCAGCGACAACTGGCGCCGGCCGAATGCGGAGGTCGCCGTCCTGATGCGCCTCCTGCAGAGCTATCTCGACCGAGAGGTCGGCAATCTCAAAGGGCAGGGGATTCGGCTCTCCTTCATCGGGCGGCGTGAGCGGCTCGCCCGTAGTCTGCTGGACCGGATCACCTGGGCCGAAGGGGCGACCGCCGAGTGTGAGCGGATGCATCTGCGGGTGGCGGTCGATTATTCGGGGCGGGACGCGATCCAGATGGCGGCGCGCCAGGCCGATACCGTCATGTCGCGGGCGGCCTTCGGTCGGCTCGTGACGGGCGACGGCGCGCCGGATGTGGATCTCTTGATCCGCACCGGCGGCGAGAAGCGGCTGAGCGACTTCCTTCTCTGGGAGTGTGCCTATGCGGAGCTCTTCTTCACCGACTGCATGTGGCCGGATTTCGGGTCCGACGAGCTGAACGCCGCGCTCGCCGAGTTCGGCAGGCGGCAGCGGCGCTTCGGCGGTCTGGCGCAGGAGTCACAAGCTGCCTGAGAGCAAGCGTTCCCGGTTCATCTTCTTCTGAAACTCGATTTGCTAGGACGATTTCCATGCGCGTGCTTCTCGTCAACGTTCCCCATCCCTCCATCGGCAGCCGGATCCCTGACGACCACCTGCCGCCGCTTGGTTTGCTCTCAATCGGCGGGCCTCTGATAGACGACGGTCACGATGTCCGCCTGATCGACGGCGAGTTCGGACCTCTGCCGTTGGAAAAGCTGGTGGATCGGATCGTCGATTTCGAGCCAGAAGCGGTTCTGTTCGGCCATTCCGGCTCGACCTCGGGACACCCGATCATCGCGGCCGTTGCCGCCCGGGTCGCCGACCGCCTGCCCCATGCGGCCATCATCTATGGCGGGGTCTTCCCGACCTATCATTGGCACGAGATCCTGCACACCGAACCTTGGGTTACCGCGATCGTGCGGGGTGAGGGGGAGGAGACGGCGCGCCAGCTCATCGGTGCTCTAGAGGCCGGAGAGTCCCTGGCCGGGATCGCAGGCATTGCCTATCGCGGTCCTCTCGGTCCGTGCGCTACCGTCCCCGCACCCGTGATCCGGGATCTCGATTCCTACCGTGTCGGGTGGGAGCTGATCGACCATGCGCGCTACAGCTACTGGGGGCGCCTGCGCGCCGTCGTGGTGCAGTTTTCCCGCGGCTGTCCGCATCTGTGCAATTACTGCGGCCAGCGGGGGTTCTGGACGCGATGGCGCCATCGCGATCCTGTTCTATTCGCCAAGGAGATCGCCCGACTGCATCGGGAGCATGGGGTCAAGGTTTTTAATTTTGCGGACGAGAATCCAACGGTGTCCAAGAAGGCCTGGAAGATTTTCCTGGAAGCGCTGATCTCGGAGAACGTTGATGTGATCCTCGTGGGCTCGACGCGGGCCGACGATATCGTGCGCGATGCCGATATCCTCCATCTCTACAAGAAGGCAGGTTGGCAGCGTTTCCTGCTCGGGTTGGAGACGACTGATGCCAAGACGATCGAACTCATCCGTAAAGGCGCCGCGACTTCGACCGACCGTGAGGCCATACGCCTGATGCGTGAGCACGGCATTCTTTCGATGGCGACCTGGGTGGTCGGATTCGAGGAAGAGACCGACGTGGATCTTTGGCGGGGGTTGAGACAGCTGCTCTCCTACGATCCTGACCAGATCCAGCTACTCTACGTGACGCCCCATCGCTGGACGCCCTTCTTCAGGATTGCGGAGGAACGGCGCGTAATCCAGACCGACCGGCGGCGGTGGGACTACAAGCATCAGGTGCTAGCGACCGGCACCATGCCGGCATGGCGCACGCTCTTATGGGTGAAGTTCACCGAGCTGGTGCTCCAGGGCCGGCCAAAGGCGCTGTGGCGCACCTACTGTCATCCCGACCCTGGATTGCGCCACGCCATGCGGTGGTACAGTCAAATGGGGCGCCGGGTCTGGCCCTATGAGATCGTCAATTTCTTCCTGCGGCGACGGACAAAAGACGGGCCGACCCTCGGTGCCTTCTGGGGCGACCCTCTGGATGCAGAAGAGTATTCGATGTCCGTTGGGCGAGTGGCGAGTCCAGTCCGAAGCGCCGCCTGAGCCGCATTAGGCTGCCGCGCTTCCTTCTACATCTCGCTCACGCCGCTTCTCCGCGCGGCCGAGGCCGAAGCCGATGCCGGCCCAGACAAGGGCGACGCCAGCGCCGATGACCATGGCGAAGGACGGGTCGCCGACGATATCGAGGCCGCGCTTCACCCAGCCGCTCACCGCATCGCCACCGCGATAGACGACGGTGTCGATGAAGTTCTTGGCCTTATATTTTTCCTCCGGCGAGACGACCGTGTAGAGCATCTCGCGGCCCGGGCGGACGAGGGCGTATTCCCCTGCGCGCCGCGCAATCATCACGACTGCGAGGACGCCGAAGACCGGCGAGAAGGCGAGCCACAGGAAGCCGCCTGCGATGAGCACCGGCACGGCCACCAGCAGCACGCCGATACCGAGCCGCTTGGCGATGTGGCCGGTGAAGAAGATCTGGGTGACGATGGAGAGGGTCTGCACGACCGTGTCGATCAGGCCGAAGACCTGGGTCTGGCGCGTGGGGTCGGGGAAGTTCTCCGCCACCAGCCGCGCCTGCTCGAAATAGAGGAACGTGCTGACGCTCGCCAAAAACACCACGAAGACGGCGATGCCCGCGAGATAGCCGGACTTGAAGACCTCCGTGGCGCCGGCGAACGGGTTGCCGCCCAGAGGCTTGCGGCTGTCGTTCTTGACCGCGTCGGCATGCTCGACCGGGTGACGGTCGCGCCAGCGATAGAGCAGCATGGCTGCGATGGCGCTGCCGGCGAGCAAGACCGCCGATAGGGCGAGCAGCCCGGAATGGCCGATGGGTGCGACGAGGAGGGTTCCGAGGATCGGCCCGGTGAGCCCACCGAGGCTGGCCCCGCCGGCGATCATGGCGAAGAGCCGCTTGGCTTCGGCGGTGACAAAGATGTCGGCCAGGACGCTCCAGGCCAGCGAGATGGCGATCAGGTTGAAGACCGAGAGCCAGATATAGAAGGCGCGCGCGGTCCAGATATCGTCGGGGCGCATGGCCAGGGCCGCGGCGAAACCCACGAGGTTCAGGACGAAGAAGCCGTAGGCCCAGGGGAGGATACGCCGCCGCGAGGCTTTGGAGGCGAGCCAGCCGAAAAGCGGCATTGCGGCCAGGGTCGCCAGGAAGGTGCCGGTGAAGAGCCACTGAAGGTTCTCAACGCCGCCGGCGATGCCCATGGTCTCGCGCACCGGGCGCAGCATGAAGTAGCCGGTGAAGACCAGGAAGAACATGGCGAGGCCGCCGGCGACGGCCGGGATCTCGCCAGGTTCGAGGTTGAGCAACCGCGCGATCCGGTGGCCGGCAGCGCTTTCGGCCAAATGGCCCATGACGTCCCCCGGAATGCGTGCTTAAGCGAAGGTCTCGAGCAGCTCTTTCTGCTGGGCCTCGCTCAGAAGCGGTCCGACGCCCGCATGGAGGTTGTCCGCCTGATGGGTCGGCTTGCTCGTCGCCGGGATGACGGCGGTGACCGCCGGATTGCTGATGGCGAATTTCAGAAAGATCTGGGCCCATGAGGTGGCTTCGACCTCGGAGGCCCAGTCGGGCAGGGGCTTGCCTTTCACCTGACCGAACAGCCGCCCGTCGTCGTAGGCGCGGTTGATGAGGACGGCGACGCCCTTTTCCTTCGCAAGCGGCAGGACCGTCTCGGCGGCCTTGGGCGCATTCACCGAATAGTGGATCTGGATAAAGTCGAGCGGCTCTTCGCGCATGATGTCTTCCATCACGGGCAGGCCGTAATCGAGATAGTGGGTGATGCCCACATATTTGGTGGCGCCTTGCTCCTTCAGCTCGCGGGCATAGGCGAGCTGGGTCCTCCAGTCGCGCAAATTATGAACCTGGAGCAGCTCGACGTGATCGGTGCGCAGCTTCTTCAGGGAACCGGTCCATTGGGCTTCTGCCTCCTCGCGGCTGTCGGCGGCGATCTTGGTGGCGAGGAAGCAGCGGTCGCGATACCCGCCGTCCTCCAGCAGGGCGCCCAGGGCCGCATCGGCATTGCCGTAGTTGGGGGAGGTGTCGAAGACCGTGCCGCCGCCGTCAAAGAACACCTTGATGGTCTCCTTCAGGGCTTCGAACTGGGGCGAGCCGATCTCGACGTTGTAGCTGCCCGAGGTGCCGGCGCCGATGACGGGAACCTCCTGGCCGGTCGCGGGGATGGCACGCTTGCGCAGCGGCTCCGTCGGGGGCTCGGTCGGCTTCACCACCTCGGCCGCGTAGGCCGAGAGACGGGCCTTGGGGGAGAGGAGAAGGCCGCCGGCAGCAAGGCTCGCGGCGGTCAGAAACTCTCGGCGGGACTGCATGGAAATCGCTCCTTCCGCTGTGTTCGATCGTCCGCAAAACGCGTGCACCTCCTGTTCTATACGCAGGAGGCAGGCCTATGGTTTTCGACAAATACAGCAGAATTGCAGAGGGCCGGCCGCCGTCTTCCTTTTTCGGCTGCAGCTCTCGCGATTCTCCTGCGGCGATGAGGGCGATGCAGGACGTGTCGCAGGCGCGCCCTGCACGCCCGCAATGATGCGTATTTTTCCCGTTCAGATTGCCGATTTTTAACGATTGGCGGATACCCGGTTGGGCATGACGACGATGCCTTACCCGATGCCCGAGAGCGAGGAAGCCCGCCTCCAGGCGCTCGCCGAGTATCATCTGATGGATACGCCGCCGGAAGAGGAGTTCGACCGGCTGGTGGCGCTTGCTGCGCGGATCTTCCGCGTGCCTATCGTTCTGATTTCTCTTCTGGAACAGGACCGGCAGTTCTTCAAGGCGCGGCTTGGCCTGGATGTGTGCGAGACCGACCGGACCGTCTCCTTCTGCGCCCATGCGATCATGCAGGACGACATTCTGTTCGTGGCGGACGCGAAGAAGGACGAGCGTTTCGCGGCGAATCCGCTGGTCACGGGACAGCCTTACATCCGCTTCTATGCCGGCAAGCCGCTGCGCGCCCCGAACGGCGAGAAGATCGGCACGTTCTGCATCATCGATACGGCCCCGCGCGAGTGCTTCACGAAAGAGGACCGGAAGAACCTGACGGCGCTTGCGAAGCTTGCGATGGACAAGATGGAGATGCGGCGGCTTGAGGCTGCGGAGGAGGTGAACGCGACGCGGTTCGCCAATATCGCAGCCACGTCCCCGGATGCGATCATCTGCAATGATGAAGACGGACGGGTGACCTTCTGGAACGACGCCGCCGAGAGACTGTTCGGTTACACGGCACAGGAAATGGTCGGGCAGACCGCGGACATTCTCATCCCCGATAGCTGGCGCGAGCTTTACGAAGACGAGGTTCGCCGTCTGCAGACGGGCGTCCCCATGACCCTTGCCGACCGTACTATAGAGCTCTCGGGCCTGCGAAAGGACGGGACCGTGTTCCCCACGGAGGTCTCATTGTCCACCTGGCAGGAGAGCGGCCGGACCAGCGTGGGCGCCATCGTGCGCGATATCACCGAGCGGCGGACTCATGAAGAGAAGCTGTTCGAGCTGGCCATGGTGGATCAGCTTACGGATCTACCGAATCGAAGCGCTTTCATGGACCTCTTGAGCGAGACGCTGGGCGCCGGGCAGCCCGCCACGCTGCTGCTGATCGATCTCGACGGCTTCAAAGAGACGAACGATTCCCTCGGCCGGTCGGGCGGCGATCTCGTGCTGCGCCAAGTGGCGGGAAGGGTGCAGGCGGTGGCCAAAGGCGCGAAGCTCGTCGCGCGCCTCGGCAGCGACGAGTTCGCCGTTCAGATGCCGGGCAATTGCATCGGTGAGATCAGGGCCTTGGCCGACGAATTGCTGCAGGCCCTCTGCGGCACCTACGTTGTCGCCAGGAAGGAAGTGGAGCTTGGCGCGAGCATCGGCATTGCGCTTGCGCCGCTGCACGGCGAGGAGGCGGACGAACTGATGAGCGCCGCCGACCTTGCGCTTTATCGGGCGAAGAGCGCCGGACGGCACCGCTACGAATTCTTCCAGCCTGCCTTCCGCGTGGCCGCCGTGGTGCGGCGCATCTTCAAGCGGGAGCTTCGGCGGGCATTTCAGCAAAACGAATTCGAGCTTTTCTATCAGCCCCAGGTCGCGACCAGGACAAAGCAGCTCACGGGCGCCGAGGCGCTGTTGCGCTGGAACCATCCCGAGCGGGGGCTTCTCCCGCCCTCCGCCTTTTTGGAGGTGTTGAGTGAGAAGCCGACTGCTGCCGATGTCGGCGAATGGATCCTGCGCCAGGCATGTATGCAGGCGGTCAAATGGCGGAGGCAGTCGCCGGGGTTCCGCATGGGCGTCAATCTGTTCGCCGCCCAATTCCGATCGGGACGTCTTCTGACGAGCGTCCAGAACGCCCTGGCCGAAAGCGGTCTTCCCCCCGAAGCCCTCGAGCTGGAGCTTGTCGAGAATATTCTGCTTCGAAACGACGACCGGACCCTTGCGCTGCTGCGGGAGCTGCGGCGCATAGGCGTCGGGCTCGCCTTCGACGATTACGGAACCGGCTATGCCTCGCTGAGCCTTTTGAAGCGCTATCCCGTCACCCGGCTGAAGATCGACCGCTCCTTCGTACACGACCTCACGGTGGACGAGGAAGATGCGGCCGTGGTGAAGGCGGTGATCTATCTGGGCAAGAGCTTCGGGCTGGACGTGATTGCCGAAGGTGTCGAGACGGAAGCGCAGCGCGTGGCCCTCGATGCGGCCGGCTGTCAGGAAGCCCAGGGCTATCTCTTCGGACGCCCGATGCCGGCATCCCAATTCACCGCTGAGTTCCTCGCTGCCCGGGCGGCTTGAGGGGCCGGACTCTTAATAGTGATCCGACTTTCCTCGAGGCTGGTTGAACTCGGCGGCGGGGTCGTATGTTACCGCTTGGAGAAGCGAAGCCATTTTTTCTAAAGGAGACTGGATGCTGAATACATTTCGGATTTTTGCCGCCTTCGCCATGCTGGCGATGGTGAGCGTCCCGGCCCACGCGGAAGACTTCAAGCAGATTGTCGAGGGGCAGTACGCCGCGTTCGACAAGGCGTTCAACGCGCAGAATGGCGAGGCGATCGCCAAGATGTACACGAACGACGCGATGTTCCTGCCCTCATCTCATGAGGTGATCGAGCAGGACGGTATCGCCAAGTTCTTCGACGGGCTGTTCGAGGCGGGGCTTACCGATCACAAGATCGAGCTGATCGAGATCGTCGAAGCACGCGACGGCACGATTATCGCCGCGGGCCGGTGGCATGTCATGGCGCCTGGCGAGGATGGCGAGCCCACGGAGGTGAACGGTCTCCTGACCCATGTCTTCAAGCTTCAGGAGAACGGCAACTATCTCGCGCGGCTGCATATCTTCAACTAGCGCGCAGGGTCTGGGCCCGGCGCCCGATCCAGGCAACATTGCGTAAGGTGGGGCGTGAACAATCGCGCCCCGCTTTGCGTTCAACGGGCTCCTGAATTCAAAGGAGTCCCATATGTCGACCAAATCCCTCGCCGAACTCTCCAAGCGCATGAAAGAGATCGATTTCGCCATGCTCACCACGGTGGCGCCAGATGGCGGCATCGCCTCCCGTCCCATGAGCAACAACAAGGACGTGGAGTATGACGGCGACAGCTACTACTTCACCAGCGACGAGACGGACATGGTGAGCGAGATCGCCGACAACCCCAATGTCGGCCTGACCTTCCACGGCGATGACAGGTTTTTCGTCGCGGTCGCCGGCGAGGCGGAGCTGATCCGCGACAAGGAGACGTTCAAGGCCCATTGGGCGCCCAGCGTCGACGACTGGTTCGAGGATGGGATCGACACGCCGGGCCTGGTGCTCATCAAGGTCCATGCCGCTCGCGTCCACTACTGGGACGGTGAGGAGAACGGCGAGATCAAGATCTGAGGCCTCTCTTTCCCCGCGAGCTTGCCCGAGAAGCGACATTGCAGCCGCTTGACCGGTGGCGTCTGGGTTGCTTGGCTGCCCGGATATTAGGCAGCGCCGAGTCGCATAAGGCGCAAAGGGAAACGCGGGAAGGGGCAGCAAATGCCGGAAACCAAGGACTATCCGCCGTTATCACCGATCTGGGTGGGGCTTCGCGGCTGCTGTCCCCGCTGCGGAAAAGGGCACCTTTTCAAAGGCTTTTTGACGCTTCGGAAGGAATGCGACGTTTGCGGGCTCGACTTTTCCTTCGCCGATCCGGCCGACGGCCCGGCATTCTTCGTGATGTGTTTCGGCTGTGTGCCGGCGGTGATGCTGGCCGTCTGGATCGAGATCGCCTTCCAGGCGCCTTACTGGGTCCATCTCGTGACGTCGGTGCCGTTTCTGCTGCTCACCTGCATCCCGCCGCTTCGACCTTTGAAGGCCTGGCTCGTGGCGAGCCAGTACTACCACAAGGCGGAGGAAGGAAAGCTGGTCCAGCCCGACGAGGCTTAGGGCTGACGGCACGCGGGGGTCGAGATAGTCCTCGCTGCACCTTGCGTACGCCAATGCACTCGGCGGGGCTCTGCCGGCCCTTCATTATTTCACGGGCGGCGCCGGAAAGCTTCACCACGGTTGGTCGTAATCCGACATCGCAGCGTTACCGTCCCTGAGCCCCCCTGCGGAGCCACTCATGCACGAAGCTAAGCTTGCGCTGAGTGGCATCCGAAAGCACGAAGGGGTAAATGTCGGGCAATTCCATGGAGCGATTGACGTGGTTAATCCCCATGATGATCGAGACTGCGGCGCGGATCAGGCGCTCTGCATTCGGTTCCGCGTAGGGATCCCAGCCGGGGGGTGGCAGTTCCGGCGATGAAAAGCCCGCAGAGACCAAGCTGTCGGTTATGTCGGTCAGGTGCAGCACATGGGCGGCGGTCTCGGCCCAGTCTTCATGGGGATGTGTAGAAGCGTAGATGGACAGATAGTTCGACCCCCAATCCGCTGGAGGTCCATCGGCGTAATGACGCTCTAGCGCGGCGGTGTAGTCTTCCCGTTCGTCTCCGAACACCGACCGGAACGCATCGAGAAAGTCAGAGCGCTGGCTGAGCCGCCACCAAAGCATGTGCGCAATCTCGTGGCGAAAATGACCGATCATGGTGCGATAAGGCTCATCCAGCGCTTCGCGGCGGGTTGTCCGCAAGATCTCGTCGGCCTCGGCCACAGCAATGGTGACCACGCCATCCACATGCCCCATGGCGACGGGGGTAGGGCCATCGCCCAGCATGTGAAACACCGGAGGCGCGCCCGGATCTTCCGGGCGGAACCAGTTCCAGCGGCCGAGATTGTCGAGGACCCACCGCTTCGCGGCCTCGGCCTTCGCCCAGTTGGGCATGACATTGGGAATCTCAGGATCCGGTGCCAAGGCAGTCATGGCGCAGGATCGGCAGAAAGCACCCTCTTCTGGTGCGATCCAGTTGCACCCGATGATATCGCGGTTCCGGCAGTAGGGCGGCGTCGTAATGAACGCGCGCGCCTGGGGATCATATGCGACCGGGGTCCCGTCCGCAGTGGAAAGGTTGTTGAACCACAGCGAGGCGGGCCCGACCGGATTAGAAAAAACGCGCATGCAAGACAAGCTTCCGAAGAGTTTTAGTCCGGCTCAATCCAATCAGATTGGAAAGGGTTATGCCGAGTTGTTGACAGGGTTTGAGTTGGCGTTTGCCGGTGGATCACAATCGGTCACCAACAGCTCGACAATACCCCCAACCGTCACCGGAGGCACCCTGGCTCCCAATGACGGTTCTGGTCATATTGTTCCGGCGCCCATCGGATGCCGTGTGGTTGGAGATGTGATCAAACGTAGAAGTCCAGCTCTTCCTGCTCCTTTAGCAGATCCCGCATCTTGATAGGATCGTCGCCAAAGAAGAACACCAAACCCCAATGCGTGCCGAAGGCCTGGCGATCCGGCACCATTTCCTCCGTGGGTTCGACGAGCTCGTGAGACTCGAAATACGGATGCTCAGTGGTTTCTTTCGGCATTTCCAGCTTGCTGATCACACGACGGCGCGGGTAGACGCCGAAGCATCCAGCGTAGCCCTTGGCATCTTCGACTTCCCTGGGGAAAAAGCTATCGACCTCTTCTTTAGTGCTCTTGGGGTCGAACACAAGCATGGACGCCTGGTAGGCGTTGAAGCCGTATGCGCGCTCAATCAGCTCGAACGCCTTAAATCCGGGCGGGCGATAGGCGATCTCACCAAAGTACATTTCACCATCGGAGGTGACGAAATATTCCGGGTGAATCAGTCCGAACTTGATGTCGAAGGTTTTGATCAGCTTCTCGATCTGCTTGGTGATCGCATTGCGCCAGCTTTCCAGTTCACTGGTGGCGGGCACAAAGACCGAATAACCCAGCGTCACATACTCGGAGATGTTCAGAAACTTGATCTCACCGTCATGAATCCAAGCCTCGACCGCGAATTCCCAACCATCGAGGTGGCTTTCCATCAGTAGCGGATATTCTTCGTCCGGGATCTTATCGATATCTTCGATATCTCGGATCATGCGGTGACCGAGGCAGCCGGCCTTGTCGAAGGCCTTGACGTGAATCGGGTCATCGGGATCGCCTTCAAGTTTGAGCAGCGTCTGGTTGACGCGCTTCATGAAGCGGACGACGTCGTCCTTCTCGTGCGCTTCCTCGAAAATCCCCACGCGTATACCGCCCAACTGGGCACGGCGCTTCATCAATGCTTTGTCCCGAAACAGGATGGATTGACTATACATGCGCGGCTTGTCCATGAGGACTGAGTTGATCGCACCCGACCATTCGACAGTTTCTTCAAACAGGGGGATCGCCACGTCGACGCCCTGGTCTTTGAGCCGCTGAGCAATCTCCAATGATCGATCGTTCAGGCGCGCAAAGTCCCACGGAATGAACGGAACATTATTCGCTGCGCAATAGTCTGCGGCCCACTCGGGCGCAACGACCACGTAACGGCGATCAAACTTCTGGGCGGCCTTGATTGCATTCACGCTCCAGCCCAGCAAGGCGATGTACCCCTTGTCCGGATCCTTGGGTGTTTCCGTTCCCCGCACTGAGTCCAGCGTCGGATCGGTCCAGCCCGAAACATCCTTGGTGATCGGAGCCGCTGATTCTTTCGACATATGATGTCCTCCTTACACGCGAAAAATTCGCGGTACTTTGTTTGCGTTTCCGTTCTTGGCGTTGATCGTTCCCACTGACGTGGTCCGCTTGGCTGCCCCCCTTGCAAGTGATCTTGAGCCCGTGCCCCGCCGCTAATGCACACTCATCAGGGCACTATCTTCAGAAGCGTCAGATATATGGCCGCGGCAATCTTAACCTCCTGAAGACGCGGGTGAAGGCGCGTCCGTCTATGCTCGATAGCAGCCGTTATCACTCCGCAGACGGGCGGGGTGATTTGGAACGCGGGCACCTCCTAAACGCAGGTGCTTCCTATCTGTGGATCAAGCTAATTCCCACCCGAAAGATATCGCGCGCCGCTTAACCAGCAAAATTGCCCAACGTCGTAAGGTAGGGCCTCGTTCCGCGCGATCTTTTACCTGGTATTCCTCAGCAACCTTCCACAGATCCTAAGAGAATAACAGCCAACAGAGGAAAATCTTCAGTCAGAATACCATGAGGAGCGTGGTCAACGCGTCCACGGGCGACCTTCTAAACTTCAAACTGAGACACGACCGCTTGTCGTGAAGGATCCATGTCTGACGAATTCAAACCCGGCGACAAGGTGAGCTGGGAAACCGCGCAAGGCACCACGACCGGCGAGGTGATCGAGAAGGTCACCTCGAAGACGAAGATCAAAGGTCACGTGGCAAAGCCCAGCCCGGACGATCCCCAATATGTCGTGAGGAGCGACAAGACCGGCGAAGAGGCGGTCCACAAGCCCGACGCGCTGACCAAGCGCTAGTGTGTGCTCAGCTCAGATGGCTTCCAGCAAGCGTTGGCGCTCCGGCTCCTCGACCCGGTAATAGTCGCGCTCCCATTCGCTGAGCTTCCAGCCCAGATAGATATCGCGCATCTCTTCGCCGAAGGTTTCCACGGCGATCGGATCGGTTTCGAACGCCTGCAGCGCTTCCAACAGGGTGCGAGGCAGGCGGCGCACGGTGCCTGTCTCGGTCTCGAACGTGTCGGACGCGGTCGGCTTGCCGAGGCGGAGATAGAGATTGTCGTTCATGGGATCGCCGGGGTCGCCGGATTTCTCGATCCCCTCCAGCCCCGCCATCAGGGTGATCGCCGCGCCGAGATGGAAGTTGCAGGAGATGTCCGGCGCCCGGTTCTCCACGCAAGGGCGGTTCATGGGCAGGCGGATCATGGCCGAGCGGTTGTTCTTGCCGTAGGCGCGCAGCACCGGCGCCCAGCTCATATCGGCCATCTCGCCTTGGGCCAGCAAACCCTTGTAGGAGTTGAAGCTGGGGCAGGTCACGGCCGTGATGGCGCTGGCATGGTCGAGGATGCCGGACACGAAATGGTAGCCGAGATCGGGGAAGGGGATGCCGTGTTTGGCGGCTAAGTCCCCGCCGTTTCCGGCGAAGAGGTTCTCGCCGCTCGCCTGGTCGTAGAGCGACATGTTGAAGTGAGCGCCGGAGCGGAAATCGCCTGCGAAGGGTTTCGGCATGAAGCTCGCCACGAGCCCCATCTGTTGCGCCAGGGTCTTCGCCATGAAGCGGAAGAAGACGAGCCGGTCGCACATGGTCAGGACGTCGGCATAGGCGAAGTCCAGCTCGTACTGGCTTTGGCCGCCCTCGGCGTCAAAGGAATAGACGTTCCAGCCGAGCGTATTCATCGCCTCGACGATGCGCTCCAGATAGCTCATGGACTGCACGGTCTGGTGCACGTCATAGGCCGGGCAGGGGCCCTTATGGGGCCGTTCGGCGAGCGGCGCGGTGCCGTCCTCCGTCGCCCGCAGGACATAGAACTCGGTCTCGACGCCGAGATTCATGCCGAACCCGGCCTCTTTCGTCTTCGCCAGCGCCTTCTTGAGGATCACCCGACTGCAATTCTTATAAGGCGAGTCGTGATACCAGAGGTCGGAAGCGAACCACGCATAGCGCTTGTCCCAGGGAAAGATCGTGCAGCTGTCGAGATCCGGGACGGCGGCGCACTCGTCCTTCTCCGGGCCGATCAACCCCATGCCGTCCATGGCGCCGACCGTGAAGAGTTCGGAGCCGGCGCACATCTTCTCGAAGCTTGCGATCGGCACGGCCTTGGCCTTCGGCACGCCGTGCACGTCGACATAGGTGGCGAAGCAGTATTGTACGCCTGTCTCGACGAGCTCTCGATGAAGTGCTTTGACGCGTTCCGGATCGTTCACGGGCAATCCCCCTTGCTTTGCGGTGACCTTGAGCGATGGGTCGCTCAACTCCGCCATTTCCATCCGGGGATCCGGGTTGCAAGTCGGAGGCCAGCGCCGCGAAGGACGCGGGTAGCCCGTGTTTCAGTGTGCTTGCTTCTCTCAGCTGGCTGGGACGCGGCCGTTTGCCCACGGCAAGGGCGCAAGGATTGTGCGTCCGCTGCTTATTAATTGAACAATTAACAGCCCGCACTTCAACGTTTCCTCGCGTTTTCATCGTTCTGAGGCCGATCCGCGTGGCATGGTGGTTGCAGCTTCACGGTCCGGCAGAGGCCGATCCGGAGCAGAGCAACAGACGAGGCGACAATGGCGCGATGGGATCTTCTGACGAGCAACGAGATTGAAGCGATGATCGCCGACGGGCGCGATCTGGCCGTGCTGCCGGTGGGCGCGACGGAGCAGCATGGGCCCCATCTCGCCTGCGGCTGCGATACGATCTCCGCGGAGACCCTTGCGCAGCTGGCATGCGAGCGGGCGAACGTCCTGGCGCTGCCCGCCTTGGCCTATGGCTGCTCCCTCGGTCACACGGAAAAGTGGACCGGCACGTTCTCGCTGCATCCGGGGACCATGATCGACGTCATCGTGGAGCTCGGCCGCTGGGCCGTCGCGAACGGCATCACCAAGCTGCTGTTCCTCTCCGGTCACGGCACCAACGATGCACCGTTGAAGAGCGCGATCCTGCAGCTTCGCTACGAATTTCCGGAGGCCCGGTTCGCCACCATGGGGCTGTGGGATATCTCGCCCCGGGTCGGCCAGCTCTATTTCCGGGATGGCGCCGACATCCATGCCAATCGGGGCGAGACATCGGTCCTGCTTCATCTGAGGCCCGAAATGGTCCGCATGGAGGAGAGCTTCGATGTAGCGGACGTGACGCCGGGCACGCACTTCTCCTACGCAATGCCGGCCACGACACCGACAGGCGTTGTGGGGAGCCCGAGCGAATCCACCGAAGAGGACGGCGCGATGATGGTGGAGACCATTGTCTCCGACCTGGCCGCCTGGCTCGAAACGGCGCTCGCCGAAGACTGGCCGACGCTTCCCGAAGGGCCGAAAGCGTAAGGGCAGAAGTCGTAAGGGCAGTTGCTCCGGGGTGGTTGCTCGCGGGCGGTTCTGGGGCAATGCTCGCGGTTATGGCCGATCCGCTCGATTCCGCATTCTTCGACCTCCTGACCGGAAGCTATCGCCGTCTGGTGGGTACGGATCTGGTCGTGCCGGGTCGGGACGCGCGCTGGCTTTATGAAGACGCGCCCTTCGCCGTGCTGGCCCACAACACCGACGACGATCCCCGTTTCGTCTACGGCAATCGCACGGCCCAAAGCTGCTTCGAGATGGGCTGGGACGAGATCGTGGGCCTCCCCTCGCGCTATTCGGCGGAAGCGCCGGAGCGGGGCGAGCGTCAGCGTCTGCTCGAAGCTGTAGCGCGCGACGGCTTCGGGCGGGGCTATCGCGGAATCCGTATCGCGAAGTCGGGCAGGCGGTTCTTCATCGAAGACGGGGTGATCTGGCAGCTCATCGACGACGCCGGCACATTCTGCGGCCAGGCGGCGACCTTCGCCCGCTGGACGGACGTCTAAGGCCCGTTTCTCTTATCTTTTGCTGCCCTTAGCGCTAAGCATCGGCGTTTCCTATCGCCTGATAAGATATTGAAATCAATGATATTTTTTGACGCGCGGCACTTGGTGCGCTAGGCGATCGCTCTTACGTGACCGGTAATGAGGCGCGCGAGCGCGGCCTGTCGCGGAAACTCGTTTTCGGTTCGCAAGGGCAGCGCTTCCGAGCGGCAGCCCCCTGAAGGAACGGGCGCGCCGCTCGTCCGAACGAAGAACCCAATAGGGAAAAAGAATATGGCTTCTGACAAAGATCGGAAATCCGACCACGACGATCATGCCGCGGGTGGCTGGGGTGCGGTGAACGCCGCCGAAAAGCAGCTGAGCCGGCAGAAGATCCTGGTGAAGGGCAACAAGCTCCTGCTCTCCATGAACAAGCCCGGCGGCTTTGACTGTCCGAGCTGTGCGTGGCCCGATCCCAAGAAGCCGAAGATCGCCGAGTATTGTGAGAATGGCGCGAAGGCCGTGGCCTGGGAGGCCACCAAGAAGCGCACGACGCCGGAGTTCTTTGCAGAGCATACGGTGACCGAGCTTCTGACCTGGAGCGATTTCGAGCTTGAGGATCAGGGCCGGCTCACCCATCCCATGCGCTACAACCCGGAGACCGACAAATACGAGGCGGTCGACTGGAATACGGCGCTCACCGAAATTGGCTCATACGTGCGCGAGCAGGATCCGAGCCGCGTCGAGCTTTACACCTCGGGCCGCACCTCCAACGAAGCCGCCTTCCTCTGGCAGCTCTACGGCCGGCTGATCGGCACCAACAACTTCCCCGACTGCTCCAACATGTGCCACGAGACGACCACCGTGGCGCTGCCCGAGAGCATCGGCATCGGCAAGGGTACGGTGACGCTCGAAGATTGGGAGCATTGCGACGCGCTCTTCATCATCGGCCAGAACCCCGGAACCAATAGCCCGCGCATGCTGTCCTATCTCCACGAGATGGCGATGAAGGGCGTGCCGATCGTCAG
The DNA here is from genome assembly GCF_042676065.1 of Methyloligella solikamskensis. Classification (NCBI taxonomy): domain Bacteria; kingdom Pseudomonadati; phylum Pseudomonadota; class Alphaproteobacteria; order Hyphomicrobiales; family Hyphomicrobiaceae; genus Methyloligella; species Methyloligella solikamskensis. The sequence continues at coordinate 1,510,384 of NZ_JBHTJO010000001.1, forward strand.
TTTCAATCCGCTGAAGGAGCGGGGGCTTGTCCGCTTCACCGATCCCCAGAGCCCGCGGGAGATGCTGACCGGCAAGGCCCAGCGGATCAGCTCCAACTATTTCCAGGTGCGGACCGGCGGCGACATTCTCGCCATGCAGGGCATCTGCAAGGTCGTGGTCGAGGCGGACGATGCCGCCAAAGCTGCGGGCCGCGAGCGCATCCTCGATGTCGACTTCATCGAGGAGCACACCCACGGGTTTGAGGCTTTCGCCGATTACGTCCGCGAGCTTAGCTGGGCGGATATCGAGCTCTACACGGCGCTCACCCGCGAGCAGATCGAGCAGGCCGCCGAGATCTACATGAAGGCCAAGAATGTTATCTGCTGCTGGGGCATGGGCATCACCCAGCACCGCCGCGGCGGCGACGCCATGCAGCAGATCATCAACATGCTGCTCCTGCGCGGGAACATGGGGCGGCCGGGCGCGGGCGCTTGTCCCATCCGCGGTCATTCCAACGTCCAGGGCGACCGGACGGTCGGCATCTACCAGAAGCCGAAGGAGCCGTTCCTGAAGAAGATGGACGAGGTGTTCGGCTTCGAAAATCCGCGGGAGTGGGGTCACGACACGGCCCAGTGCTGCGAGGCGATTCTGCGCGGCGACGTGGACGTCTTCCTCGGCATGGGCGGCAATTTCTTCCGCGCCATTCCGGACCTGGAGCGGGTGACGGCCAAGGTGAAGGATATCGGCCTGACCATGCATGTCGGCACGAAGCTCAACCGCAGCCATCTGCTCCACGGCAAGCGCGCCTATATCCTTCCCGCCCTGGGCCGCACCGAGCTGGACGAGCAGGAATGCGGCAAGCAGACCATTACGGTCGAAGACAGCTTCTCCATGGTGCACGGCTCCACCGGCATGCTGAAGCCGGCGAGCGAGCACCTGCGCTCGGAGCCCTGGATCATCGCCGGCCTTGCCAAGGAGACGGTCGCCGATCGTGCCGAGATCGATTGGGACGGGCTGGTCGCCAACTACGACCGCATCCGGGACAAGATGGAAGAGGTCTTCCCCGACCTGTTCGAGAACTTCAACGAGCGGCTTATGGTGCCGGGCGGCTTCCGCCTGCCAAACGGCGCATCGGAGCGCGTCTGGAACACGCCCACGGGCAAGGCGAACTTCCTGTTCAATCCGGCGCTCAAGGATTCCGACGATGCGGTGCCCGATTCCGGCCATCTGCAGCTCATGACGCTGCGCAGCCACGACCAGTTCAACACGACCGTCTATTCCCTGAACGACCGCTATCGCGGCATCAAGGAGGACCGCATGGTGGTGTTCATGAACGAGCGCGACATGGAAGAGCGCGGGCTTTCCGAAGGCGACATGATCACCTTCGAGGCGGCGGCCGACGACGGCATCGAGCGGATTGTCAGTGGCTTCAAGGTCGTGAAATACGACATGCCCCAGGGCTGCTGTGGTGCGTATTATCCGGAGACGAACCCGCTGCTCGCGCTGTCCCATCGTGACGAGCGCAGCAACACGCCGGCCTCAAAATCCGTGCCCGTGAAGGTCGTCGCCATGACGCCTGGTGCGGCACCAGAGACTGTCGTCGAAGGGCAGGGGCCTGAGCTGGTCCCAGCAGAATAAAGGCGCGTTCCGCCTTCATGTGCCATGGCGCGTGTCCTGAGTGACGCGACGCCGTGGCACATGCACCCTTGCCGCAATCTCCGGTAGGTAGCGTTTTCGCACGGACTCGGGGTTTCCGGGTGGCCCGGCTGGGCGTCTTCTCAAATTGTCACGCGCTTCAATTCCGCGCCTATTTCGCGTTGCGGATCGCGGCATCTATGTGCCGGGGGTGCGTAGTTTTAGATTTGGCTGTTCTTGCAGATGTTTTCCCTCGCCGCGCTGCGCCGTGATTGGTTCTCCAACCTGCGCGGCGATATCCTCGCCGGTATCGTCGTTGCGCTCGCGCTGATCCCGGAGGCCATCGGCTTCTCGGTAATCGCGGGCGTCGATCCCAAGGTTGGTCTCTACGCGTCCTTCTCCATCGCGGTGATCGCGGCCTTCGTCGGCGGTCGCCCGGGCATGATCTCGGCTGCGACCGCAGCGGTGGCGGTGCTTGTTGCGCCGCTGATCCAGAATCACGGCGTCGAATATCTCTTCGCGGCCACGATCCTGATGGGGATCCTGCAGGTGATCGCGGGCTTTCTGCGCCTCGATCTCCTGATGCAATACGTGTCGCGCTCGGTGGTGACGGGCTTCGTGAATGCGCTCGCCATCCTGATCTTCATCGCCCAGGTGCCGCAGCTCACGGGCGTGACCTGGATCACCTACGCCATGGTCGCTGCCGGGCTCGCGATCATCTACCTGTTCCCGTATCTGACGAAGATCGTGCCGTCGCCGCTCATCGCCATCGTTGTGCTGACGGTGGTCGCCATCTATGGCGGGCTCGATGTGAACACGGTGGGCGAGATGGGCCAGCTTCCGTCAACGCTGCCGTACTTCGCCATTCCCGCAGTGCCGCTCACCTTCGAGACGCTGCAGATCATCTTTCCGTTCTCGCTGACCATGGCGGCCGTGGGCCTGCTGGAATCCATGATGACGGCGCAGATCGTCGACGATCTGACCGATACGCCGAGCGACAAGCGCCGCGAATGCAAAGGGCAGGGCATTGCCAATTTCGTGACCGGTTTCTTCGGCGGAATGGGCGGCTGCGCCATGATCGGCCAGTCGGTCATCAACATTAAGTCCGGCGGCCGGGGTCGGCTCTCGACCTTCGTGGCGGGCGCGTTCCTGCTCTTCCTGATCGTGGTGCTGGGACCACTGGTGAGCCAGATCCCCATGCCGTCCCTCGTGGCCGTCATGATCATGGTCTCTATCGGCACGTTCAGCTGGCGCTCCATCAAAGACCTCAAGATCCATCCCTGGCAGTCTTCCGTCGTGATGCTGGCGACCGTCGTCATGGTCGTGTGGACCCACGATCTGGCGCAAGGCGTGCTGGTGGGGGTGCTTCTGTCCGGACTGTTCTTCGCCGGCAAGGTGCGCGGCATGTTCACGGTCACCTCGGACCTATCGTCGGACGAGACCTGTCGTACCTATCGCATCATCGGCCAAGTGTTCTTCGCTTCCACCGAGCGCTTCGTGGACGCGTTCGATTTCAAGGAAGTGCTCGATAAGGTCGTGATCGACGTGTCTCAGGCCCATTTCTGGGATATCTCTGCGGTCGGCACCCTGGACGAGGCGGTGCTGAAATTCCGGCGCGAGGGTGCGAGTGTCGAAGTGGTTGGGCTGAACGCGGCAAGCGCGACGCTCGTCGGGCGCTATGCCACCCACGACAAGCCGGGCGCGGCCGATCAACCGGCTGGGCACTGAGCTTTAGGGGAGGAATGAGATGACGCGACTTCTGGCCTGCATCGATGCTTCGACCTATGCGAACAGCGTCTGCGCGCTGACCGCCTGGGCGGCCAAGCGGCTCGATGCGGCGGTGGAGCTCCTGCACGTCATCCAGCGGAAGGATTCGGCGAGCGCCCGCAACGATCTCAGCGGGGCCATCGGGCTCGGCGTGAAGAGCGAGCTTCTGGAAGAGCTGACCCGGATCGACGAGGCGGCGGGCAAGGCCGCCATCGAGCAGGGGCGGGCCTTGCTGAACGCGGCGGAGAAATCGCTGAACGAGGCGGGCGTCTCGGACATCCATCAGGTCCATCGCCATGGCGGGATCATCGACACCATCGTCGAGCAGGAAGAGACCGCCGATCTCGTGGTGATCGGCAAGCGCGGCGCCTCCAGTGACTTCGCTTCCGAGCATATCGGCTCCAACCTGGAACGGGTCGTGCGCAGCAGCTCCAAGCCGGTGCTGATCGCCTCACGCCACGTGCTTGAGCCCAAATCTGCCGTGCTCGCCTATGACGGCAGCCCCGCAGCCCGCCGTGCGCTGCACTACGTGGCCAATTCGAACCTGTTCGAAGGGCTGGCGGTCCATGTTGTCGTTGCGGGGTCGAACAGCCCGAAGAATTGCGACTTGTTGGAAGAGGCCTCTTCCCAGCTTTCGGGCCGCAAGCCGGCGACCGTGACTCATCTCGCCGACGGCCCCGCCGAGGCGGTGATCGCCGAGTATCTCGGCACGGTCGACGACGCGCTGCTCATCATGGGCGCGTACGGCCATTCGCCCTTCCGGGCGTTCATCGTCGGCAGCACGACCACCGCCATGGTCCGCACAGTTCACGTGCCGGTCCTGCTGCTGCGGTAGCCGTTTTCATTAAGCGCTTCGGTTTGTTTGGGTTTCCCCTCGCGTTCCAGACCCCATATCTGGCATAAGCTAGTCTCTTGCAGAGGATTGGAGCGGATCGGTGTCTGTCCAAAGCCATACCAAACGCCTCACGGCGCCCGACATTGCCCGTAAGAAGGGGGGAGAGCCCGTTGTGGCCCTCACCGCCTATCACGCCCACACGGCGAAGATCGTCGATCCGTTCGTCGATCTGCTGCTCGTGGGCGATTCCCTCGGCATGGTGATGCATGGCTACGAGACGACGGTGCCGGTGCCCCTCGACCTCATGATCCGCCATGCCCAGGCCGTGGTGCGGGGCTCCGAGAAGGGGCTCGTGGTCGTCGACATGCCCTTCGGCTCCTATGAGGAGAGCCCCCAGGTCGCGTTCCGCAATGCCGCGCGCGTGCTGAAAGAGACTGGCGCCGGGGCGGTGAAGCTGGAAGGCGGCACCCATATGGCCGAGACCATCCAGTATCTAACCGACCGGGGCATTCCGGTGATGGCCCATATCGGCATGACGCCCCAATCGGTGAACGTGTTCGGCAGCTTCAAGGCGCAAGGGCGCCGTCGTTCCGAATGGGCGAAGTTCGAAGAGGACGCCCGCGCGATCTCCGACGCTGGCGCTTTCGCCGTCGTCGTGGAGGCGCTGGCCGAGCTTCTGGCGGCGCGGATCACCCGGCAAATCCCGATTCCGACCATCGGCATCGGCGCTTCCGCCGAATGCGACGGACAGATCCTCGTGCTGGAGGATCTGCTCGGCCTGTCGCCGCGGGTGCCGAAATTCGTGAAGGAATATGCGCAGTTGGGCGATGCCATCCGCAATGCGGTCTCGGCCTATGCGGACGACGTGCGGTCACGCCAGTTTCCCGGCGACGAGAATACCTATCCCATGCTGGACGACGAGGAGTCCGAGGCGCAGCCGGAGCCGAAGACAGCCTCCCGCTAGAGGCGCATGTCTGGAGGCGGCGGTGGAGCCCGAAGCGGAATTTCGCGCTTCTCGGCTTGCTTCGGACCGGCGGCTTCACTATACGCCCCGAGTGGATATAAGCGGCTGACGACCAGAAGAATCTGCTGCAGGAAACGCCTTTAAGGTAGGGCCATGAGTGACGGTGATCTTTTTCGCGAGGTGGACCAAGCGATCCGCCATGAGCGGTATCGGCTCCTTTGGGACCGCTATGGCTTCTACATCCTTGGGGCTGCCGCGCTGATCGTGCTGGTTGTGGCCGGCTATCGCGGCTGGGTCTACTGGCAGGAGAAACAGGCCCAGGAGACGGGCGCGGAGTTCGTCTCGGCTATGGAGCTGGTTCAGGCGGAGAACACCGAGAAGGCCGAAGAGGCCTTCCAGGATCTCGCCGAGAAGGCCCCCCAGGGCTACGAGACCCTGTCGCGCTTCCAGGTCGCGGCGGCCGAAGCCAATCTCGGGAACACCAAAGAGGCGATCGCCAAATACGATGCCATTGCTCAGGACGGCAGCGTCGATTCCATCCTGCGCGGCAATGCGGTGATCCAGGCCGCGACCCTGCGGCTGCCGGATGCTGACTATGCCGAGATGGAGCGCCGGCTGGAGCCCTTGATCGAGGAGAACAGCCCGTGGCGCTATTCCGCCCGCGATCTCCTCGGCCTGTCGGCCTACCGGACCGGCGACATGGAAACCGCCCAGGAGCACTTCAACACGCTGCTCGCCGATAGCGGCACGCCGGCCAATCTGCGGGAGCGGACGACGGTGATGTTGGCGGTGATCTCGGGCGCGATGTCCTCCGGCGAGGCGCCGGGCGGCACCGAAGCTGCGCCTGACGCTGGGGATGCCCCGGCCGAAGGCGCTTCTGCTCCTGCGGAGACTTCGCCTGCGGAAACTGCGCCGTCTGCTTCCGAGACCGCACCGGCCGAAGAGACGCCTTCCGCCGAGGCACCGGACGCTGAGACACCGGCTGCGGACGATGCCGCTGCGCCGGCGGAGACTGCGCCGCCTGCGAACGATGCACCCGCGATGCACGACAGCACACCGGAGCAGGGGACAGCGCCTGCGGAAGAAAGCTCGCCTGCGCAAGACAGTTCGTCCGAGGCCGGGTCTTCGGATGAGGGCGCGAGCGAACCGGACGACACCGGATCTGCGGACGACACGTCTTCTGAAGAGGAGACGCCTCCGGCGGGGTCCAACTAACGGCGCATTTTTTCAGGGGTGGCACGCGTGGCTGTGGAAGGTTTGAGACGCAAGATTGGCGCACACGGAAAGTCCGCCCTCAAGCTCGCTCTCGCCTCCAGCTTCGTGATCGGCCTTGCCGCCTGTGGCGCCAGCTCTCTGAACCCCTTCGAGAAGGAAGAGGCGAAGCTTCCGGGCGAGCGCATTGCGGTTATCCCGGATAAGGACTACCAGCCCGAGACCTCCCGTTCCGTCTCGATCCCTGGGGCGCGCACCAACAGCGCCTGGCCGCAGCCTGGCGGGTCGGCCAGCAATTCCCTCGGCAATCTGGCCCTGAGCGGCAATCTCACCAAACGTTGGCAGGTCAGCGTCGGCGAAGGGTCCTCCAAGCGGGGCCGGCTCAGCGCCGTGCCCATCGCCTCTGGCGACCGGATCTTCACCCTGGATGCCGAAGGCAATGTCTCGGCGTTCTCTGCCTCCAGCGGGGCCAAGATCTGGGCCGCCACCACGACACCGCCCAATGAAAGCGGCTCGGAAGGCTTCGGCGGCGGGCTTGCGATGGATAGCGGCCGGATCTATGCGACGACTGGCTTTGGCACTGTCGTCGCCTTTGACGCGGGTAGCGGCGCGGTGGTGTGGACCACGCGGACGGGTAAGCCGATCCGCTCCTCGCCGACCGTCTCAGACGGCAAGATCTTCTTCGTCTCCACCGACAGTGTCATCCATTGCCTGAACGCCAATACGGGCGCGGAGATCTGGAAAAAGCGAGGGCTCCCGGAGCCGGCCTCGCTGCTCTCCAATGTCAGCCCGGCGGTGAGCAGCGGCGTCGTGGTCGCGCCGTTCCCGTCCGGCGATCTGGGAGCGTATCAAGCCTCGAACGGCAAGCAGAAATGGACGGAGTCCCTGACCAGCCGAGCGGCCAACACGGCGTCTGGCGTGCTTGCAGATCCGGCCCGGCCGGTGATCGATCGGGGCATCGTCTTCGGCGTCAGCCATGGCGGGCGCATGGCGGCCACTTCGCTCTCCTCGGGCTCGCGGAGCTGGAGCAAGCCCATCGCCAGCACTCAGATGCCTTGGCTGGCGGGCGGCACGGTCTTCGTGGTGGATGTGCACGGCAAGCTGCTGGCCCTGTCGCGCAGCAACGGTGCGATCAACTGGGTGAGCGAGCTGCCCAAGGCGTCCCGCTGGAGCGGCCCGGTGCTTGCCGGCGGGCGGCTGTGGCTGGTGTCCAGCGCAGGGCTGCTGATTGGCGCCGATGCCCGCACCGGCCAGATCGCCACCGAGATAAATCTCGGCCAAGCCGTCCTCATCGCGCCCATTGTCGTCTCGGGCCGGATGTATATCCTCACCGACGAGGCCGAGCTGATCGCGCTCGGCTAGCAGCTTGCGGTCCCGATGCTTAAGGGCCGCCCTCATCCGGTTCATTCATGACCTTTACCGTCGCCATCGTCGGACGGCCCAATGTAGGCAAGTCCTCTCTGTTCAACAAGCTGGTCGGGCGCCGCCTTGCGCTCGTCGACGATCAGCCGGGGCTGACCCGCGATCGCCGTGTGGCCGACGCCGAGCTCGGCGATATGCGCATCAGGCTGATCGATACGGCGGGGCTGGAGGACAGCGGCAACGAGCTTCTGAGCAATATGCGCCGGCAGACCATGGCCGCCATCGGGCAAGCCGATCTGGTGCTGTTCCTGATCGATGCGCGGGAGGGGGTGATTCCCGCCGACCAGATGTTCGCCGGCATGGTGCGGGATTCCGGCAAGCCGGTGATCGTGGCCGGCAACAAGTGCGAGGGCCGCGCCGCTGAGCCGGGGCTGATGGAGGCCTATTCGTTGGGCTTCGGCGAGCCCATCGCGCTCTCGGCGGAACATGCGATCGGGTTGGGCGATGTGTCCGCCGCCATCGTCGAGGCTGCCGAGGCGCAGTGCGAGGCCCGGGGCGAGGGCAGCGAGGTGGAAGAAGGCGATGAGCGGCCCCTCAAGCTCGCCATCGTGGGCCGGCCCAATGCGGGCAAGTCTACGCTCGTGAACGCGCTTTTGGGCGAGGAGCGCATGATCACAGGCTCCGAGGCCGGCATCACCCGGGACGCTATCGCAAACGATCTGGAATGGGCCGGTCGGCCAATCGAGCTTTTCGACACGGCGGGCCTGCGCCGGAAGATGCGGGTCGAGGGCAAGGCGGAGACGCTCTCCGTGGGCGACGCCTTGCGGGCCATCCGGTTTGCCGAAGTCGTCGTGCTCGTGATCGATGCGGAGCGGCCTTTCGAGAAGCAGGATCTCACCATCGCCGATCTGATTATCCGCGAGGGCCGCGGTATCGTCATCGCGCTCAACAAGTGGGATCTGGTGAGGGACAAGCAGGGCCGGGTGAAGGAGCTTCGCGAGATGTGCGAGCGGTTGCTGCCCCAGGCCAAGGGCGTGCCGCTGTTGCCCATCTCCGGCCTCAAGAGCAAGGGGCTCGATGCGCTCATGGCGGGCGTATTCGAGATGGCGCGGCTTTGGAACAAGCGGTTGCCGACGGCGAAGCTGAACGACTGGCTCATCGATATGGTCGAGGCTCATCCGCCACCCCATGTCGGCGGGCGCCGGCTCAAGCTCCGCTACATGACTCAGGTGAATGCCCGGCCGCCGACTTTCGTCGCCTTCTGCTCCAAGCCGAAAGATCTGCCGGAGTCCTATATCCGCTATCTGGTCAACGGCTTGCGCGAGGACTTCAAGATGCCTGGCGTGCCGATCCGCTTCAATCTGCGCAAAGGGGAGAACCCTTACGCGGGGAAGGCGAGGGCGCGGCGATGAGCGAGGCGGCGCCAGAGCTCTATTTTTATCATCTGGAGCAGCGGAGCCTCGAAGACGTGCTGCCGGTGCTTCTGGAGCGCTCCCTGGAGCGGGGCTGGCGGGCGGTCGTGCAGGCGGGCAGCGCGGAGCGGCTGGAGCAGCTCAACTCCCATCTTTGGACCTATTCCCAGGCGAGCTTCCTGCCCCACGGCACGGCGGAGGACGGCCCGCCGGCGGAGCAACCGATCTTCCTAACCCTTGAGGACGAGAACCCCAACGGGGCCGCGATCCGCTTCCTGGTGGACGGTGCGCCGCTGTCGGAGATGGAAGGCTACGAGCGGGTCGTGATCCTGTTCGACGGGCGCGACGACGAGGCGACGGCTCAGGCTCGGCAGGAATGGAAGGCCGCGCGGGACCAGGATATTCCAGTCAGCTACTGGCAGCAGGACGAGACGGGCCGCTGGCAGCAGAAGGCGTAGAGCGCGCCACGAAGATGCTCTACGCTCTTGTAAAGCGATGGGTTGGGAGCGGTTCGGCGATGCGTTTATGGTCATGTTTTGCGGCGGCGTTGTGGGGCTGGAGTCTTGGCGCCGGCGGTGCGCTGGCGAGCGATTGCGCCCGCGATCTCTACGACCACAACGGCTCTCTGATGGAGATCGAGTTCTGCGACGGGGGCAGCGTCGTGATCGAATATGTCGAGCCGCGACCCGGACTGCAGAAGGCTGGCGTGGAGAGCGGCACGGTGCTCTTCAAGGGATCGCAGGCTGGCGACGGCAAGGTGAGCGGCAAGGCGACCATCTTCGACCGGAAATGTGGAGCGCTGACCTATCCCGTTGCCGGCGAGGCGGTCGGCGATGCGCTGATCTTGAATGGGGCTGCGCCGGTTCGTGGGGCCGATTGCAAGGTGAAGCGCTATCGGGAAGACGAGCTCGCCTTCGCTTGGAAAGGCGCGGAGGTGCAGGAGCCGCCTGCCGGAGCAGGGTCTGGGAACGGCGACTGGTACGCCATCGCCGCGGCGAGCCGGAATAGGGCGGAGGCGCAGGCCAAGGCGAACCGGCTGGGCTCAGGCTGGTTTGTGATGAAGACCGATCGCTGCCCGAACTTCACCAAAGGGCTTTGGATCGCCACCGCCGGCCCTCACGACAAGGTCGAGGCCGAAGCCTACGCGGGCGGGCCTTCGAGCGCCTATATCAAGCGCTGCCACTAGCTGCCCTCAAATGGCGATGCCGTAGCGCTTCAGCACCTGAAGCATGGCAAGATAGCCGAGCACGGTGAGCCCAACCGAGATGCCCAAGCTCAGATAGAAGCCCATGCCCCGCTGCAGCATAAGGGGCAGGGTGATGAAAAGGATGAGCGAGGGCAGCACCAGCCAGAAGACGCTGGTGGCGAAGCTCTCGATCTTCGCCACGTCCTTGGTGTCGATATAGAGCCAGATCATGGCCAGCACCGAGACCAGAGGGATAGACGCCAGGATCGCCGCCATCACGGAGCTGCGCTTGCCGATCTCGGAGATGATCACGATCAGCACGGCGGTGATCACGAGCTTCAAAGTGGCGTAGAGCAAGGGTGGCCTCTTCGATTTTTCGGTTTCGCAAGGCGCGGCAAAGGCTTCGCTTGCCGGGGGCAAATGCGACCGGTATAAGCGCCGCCAAATGAGTTTAGGGATTTTTGAGGGGTTTTGGCCATGGCCAACGAACGTACGCTTTCCATCATCAAGCCGGACGCCACGGAGCGGAACATTACCGGCAAGATCATCAGCAAGCTCGAAGATGCGGGCCTGCGGGTGATCGCGCAGAAGCGCGTGTGGTGGAAAAAGAAGGACGCGAAGGACTTCTACGAGGTCCATAAGGAGCGTCCCTTCTTCAAGGACCTTGTCGCCTACATGACCTCCGGCCCGATCGTTATTCAGGTGCTGGAAGGCGAGGACGCGGTTGCCAAGAACCGTCAGGTGATGGGCGCTACCAGCCCGGTGGATGCCGAGGACGGCACCATCCGGAAGGAGTTCGGCGTCAATATCGAGCGCAACTCCGTGCACGGCTCCGACAGCGTCGAGAACGCCAAGAAGGAGATCGATATGTGCTTCTCCAAGAAAGAGATCGTCGGCTAGCTGCAAGCTGCGCGAGCCGGACTTCCTCTCCCCAGGGGTGAGAGGTGTACGGTCGGAAACAAAAAACGCCGGGTCGAAGGGCCCGGCGTTTTCGATTCTGAGACTGTCTTGAGACCCGCTTAGGCCGTGTCCTCGATCCGGCGGATGCGGAAGGGCAGGCCGCCCTTCGGCGTGAGCGTCACGGTCGCGTGGATCTTGGGATCCTCCTCGCCGACATATTCCGGCGTGAAGCGGCGCAGCAGCTGCACCAGGGCCAGCGTGTTCTCGATCTGGGAGAGCGCGCCGCCGATGCAGGAGCGCTTGCCGGCCGCGAAGGGCAGGTAGCTGTATTTCACCCGCTTCTTCATGCGCTCGCGGGAGAACCGCTCCGGATCGAATTCTTCCGGGTTGTTCCAGAGCTTGTCGGAGTGGTGCAGCACATAGGTGCAGACCACGACCTTGTCGCCCGGATTGATCTTGTGGCCGTCGATCTCGTCCTCTTCCTGGGCGATGCGGATGAGGGCCCAGACCGGCGGGTAGAGGCGCATGGTCTCCTGGATCACCATACGGGTGTAGGTGAGCTGCTGAACCTCGTTCCACTCCGGATCGCGGTCGCCGCAGACGGCGTGAGCCTCTTCCCGGATGCGCTGCATGGCTTCCGGATGGGTCGAGAGCAGATAGAGCGACCAGGCGAGGGTGAGCGCGGTGGTCTCCGTGCCGGCCCAGAGATACTGCTTCATCTCGTCGACCGCCTGACGGTGGTCGAATTCCGGGAAGTCCGGATTTTCGGCCGCGTCCTGCAACATGCGCAGCAGGGTTTTCTCGCGATTGTCGATGATCGCGGCGTTCATCACCGAGTCGGGGACCGAATCCCAGATCTCCATGGCCTTGGCCACGTCGTCCTGGCTGATTTCCTCCAGCTCGCCGTTGACCCGGCGCATGCGGATCGACTTATGGGCGCCCACGTCGGTGTAGGTCTTCACCTGCTTGAAGATGAAGTGGGGATTGAACGGCATCTCGCGGTCGAAGAGGGCGCGGCAGACCATGTCGGCGGCCAGCGTCCAGGTCTCCTCGACCATCTCGATGGTCTCGCCCGACTCGGCGAGCTCGTCCCAGCGCTCCATCTTCGAATTGATGGAGTTCATCAGGTAGGGGAAGTACTCCTCGAACATGCCGGGGTGGAAGGCGGCCTGCTGAGGCATGCGAATCTTCTGCCAGAGCGCACCGTCGATGGTGATCATGCTCTTGCCGAAAATCGGCCGCAGCCCGTCGAAATACTTGGTGTAGTTATCGGCGTTCTCGACCAGAACCCGCTGTGCGTGCTCCGGCTTCGCCAGGATCACGATGCGCTGGTTCTTGAGATTGACCGGCATCACGCCGTTGTATTTGTCGGTCAGGCGCAGAAGCATCTGCATCGGGTTCTCTTGCGCCAGAAGCGGCGTGAGCTTGAACCAGACGCTCTGCTCTTCACCCAATCCATGTGACGGAGCGTAGGTGACTGTCATATCCACCATTTACGCCTTTCCCCTTATCATGAAGCTCGCGGGTGAGCTCTTTTCCCGGGGCCCCGTTGTCGGTGGCAAAGCGGCCTCACAGGGCATGCGGGAATAGGACAAGTTCTTGTTCGGCCGACTCATCTGCCGAAGCGTTGAAAAAAGGCGGCCTGTTACTGAGATATTGTATGTCCTGTAGCACTCTGGACGCCAGATTGTCCATGTTGCCGCTCGGGCGGATGGCCGCAATTTGCTGCGGTGCGGCATGGCTGCCACGCTTGCGCCGATCGGGGTTGAAAGTTGATGCAAATGACCTATCAGGCCCGGTCGTAAGGGGCAGACTCTATTTTTTCTGAATGGTTTACGACGATTTTATCGTCTTCGATGGTGACCGCGCCGGAGGCCACCAGCTTCAGGGCATGGGGGTACAGCAGGTGCTCCGCATCCAGGACCCGTGCGGCTAATGTGTCAGGCGTGTCATTATTTAGCACCGGTACGACCGCCTGATCGACGATCGGGCCCGAATCCATCTCCAAGCGCACCGCATGGACGGTACAGCCGGAAACCGTCATTCCGGCCTCGATCACCCGCTCATGAGTGTGCAGCCCCTTGAAGGCGGGCAGGAGCGAGGGATGGATGTTGAGATGGCGGTTCCACCAGCTTTTCACAAAGCCTTCCGTGTGCAGCCGCATGAAGCCCGCATTGCAGAGGATATCGAGCTCGGCCTTCTTGAGGTTGCGGTCGAGCGCCTCGTCGAAAGCCTCCCGGCTGTCGAAGGTCCGGTGATCGAGGGCGAGAGTTGGAATGCCGGAATCGGCCGCTTTCTGGAGGCCGGCGGCGTCCGGATTATTCGAGGCGACGAGGACGATCTCGGCCGGGTAATCCGGCTCGTATTGGCAGGCTTCGATCAGCGCGTGGAGATTGCTCCCGCGGCCGGAAATGAGAACGCCGACGCGCTTCTTCTCCATGGCCCTCAAGATCCCCCGAAGTCGAGGGAACCGCTATAGCGCACCGGCTCGCCGTCTTTTCGCGCCGCAAGGCGTCCGAGGGGGAAGGGCGCAGCACCGGCTGCTTCCAACGCGTGGATGACAGAGTCTTCCGCTTCCTCTGGGATCACCACGACCATGCCCACACCGCAATTGAAGGTGCGGAGCATCTCGTCCTCGGCGATATTCGCCGTTTCCTTCAGCCAGCCGAAGACCGGGGCCGGCTCGAGAGCGTCGAGATCGATCTTGGCGACGAGTGTGTCGGGCAGCACCCGGGGAAGGTTCTCGGTGAGCCCGCCGCCGGTGATGTGGGCCAGCGCCTTGATCACGCCGAGCTGGCGGTGAACCTCAAGCAGGGGCTTCACATAGATGCTTGTCGGCTCCAGCAGCGCTTCGCCGAGGGATTTGTCCTTATCGAAGGGGGCGGGGTCGTCCCAGGCGAGGCCCGCCTTCTCCACCACCTTCCGCACCAAGGAGAACCCATTGGAATGGATGCCGGATGAGGGAAGGCCGAGGATCACATCGCCCGCAGCGAGATCGTCGCTCGGCAGGATCCCATCCCGCTCCACGGCGCCGATGGCGAAGCCGGCGAGATCGTAATCCTCGCCCGCATAGAGACCCGGCATCTCCGCCGTCTCGCCGCCGATCAGGGCGGCGCCGGCCTGCTTGCAGCCTTCGGCGATGCCGGCGACGATGGTCTCGGCCTTGTCGGTCTCCAGCTTTCCGCAGGCGAAATAGTCGAGGAAGAAGAGGGGCTCGGCGCCCTGGACCACGAGGTCGTTGACGCACATGGCCACGAGATCGATGCCGATGCGTTCGTGATGGCCGGTCTCGATGGCGATCTTGAGCTTGGTGCCGACGCCGTCGGTGGCGGCCACCAGGATCGGGTCCTTGAAGCCGGCTTCCTTCAGGTCGAACAGCCCGCCGAACCCGCCGAGCGACCCCATGACGCCAGACCGCTTGGTCTTGGCGGCAATCGGACCTATGGCCTTCACCAGGGCGTTGCCGGCTTCGATGTCGACGCCCGCATCCTTATAGGTGAGGGAGCCGTCGTCTCGTTGGGAATCGGAGTCTGAGGCCAAAGATCGTACCTAAGGATGGCGCCGCGACAGGGGCGCATAACAAGCGGCCAAGCCGCGCCCCGTCAAGGAGAAGCTGACCTCACCTAGTGCTGATAGAAGCGGGCGAGATGAGATTCGGCGTGGGCGGCAATCTCGGGGTCCGGGTTTTCAGCCAGACGGTGCAGCACGGGCTCCATCCCTTCCACACGCTCCGGGCGCTCGGTCGCGCACATCATGGCAATCCATGACCGGTCCATATCGATCAGCCGGGTGATGAAGCCGGGATCGCCGTCGTAGAATTCGTGGACGTGGAACCAGAAGGCCTGGACGTTGGGGAGGTAGAGCTCGTCCTCGTCGAGGCTCAAAACTTCGATTACCCATTCGTCGAGGTCGAACTCTTTGAGCCGCTCGTCAGCGGCCAGACTCCCAAGGCCGTAGGATCCGGTATCGAATCCGCGCACGAAGCCGCCGCAAAGAGCGCGGCGGAGCGCCGGGCGGCGGCTGAGGCTGGTGATGAACGCCGCGAGGCTCGGCGCTGCCTCGTCCTCCGGAAACGATTCGTCGGCGAAGAGCGCGCCGAGATAGCGCGCCGCGCCGGCCGCCACCATGGGGTGGGGATCGTCGATCAGGGGCAGAATCTCGGCGGCGCACTGCTCCCATGAGACCGGGTCGGCCTTGTCGGCGAGTATCTCGAGTTCTTCCGCCTTTTCCACGGCTACCCGCATGCCGGGCTGGCCGAGACCGCGGGCCTCCAGATTGTCCATCCAGTCGTCGAAGACTTTTCGGAAGACCGGATAGCCGTGGGTGGCCACGTCGTAGCAAAGCTTGAAATGGGCGCCGGGGTCGATTGTCAGGTTGCGTTCGTAGGCGGCGAGAAAGGGAGCGATCTCCCGCTTTGCCGTCTCGACATCCCACGGCACATGCAGCTCCGGAGGCAGCTGGTCGTCGTTCAGGTCGCCAGGAACCGGTTTGCCCCGGGCCTCGTAGCGCTCCTCCATCTCGCGAATCCATTGCCGCGTATGGGCGTTCCGGTCGTAGAGGCTCTCTTCAATGGTGCTCGCCGCACAGGCCTGGAGGTGGCCTGCCTGCCAGACCTCCATATTGCCTTGAAAATCCAGCGGCGGGCTGTCAGGTGCAATCCCGAGAATCCGAAAGCAGAGATCATAGATGCGCTTCAGGCTCTTGCTATCCACATCGCCGGGGATCTCCAAACCCTGGAATGCGGTGACGAGTGCATCGTAATCGGGCGGAGACAGCCCCGCTTCGAGCTGTTGCAGCGCGTTTTCCAGATCGTTTGTCATGTCCTCTGCCTTGCCGTTAAGGCGCCTTTCGGCACCGGGCGGGTCGAGGGAAGCGATTCTGTCGCGAACGGCGTCATCGTGGCGTCGTTCGCGGAGCATGTTAGACAGCATCCGGTCACAATTTGGCGGAAAAAATGTGAGGTCTTTTGGGGGTATCGGGGGAAATGCAGCGCACCACTTGTCACGGCGCGCCGGATGGCCTTTCTTTCCGTCGGAATTTCAATTCTTTCGGGTGACGAACGTGCGGTCCTTCTTTCATTTCATCTGCTTGGCGATTCTCGCCGCGGCACCACTTGGCGTTTCGACGGGGGCGGCCCAGGCGGCTGGAAGTCTCTACGACGTCGAAAAGATCAATGTGGATGTGACGGCCGCCAACGCCGTTGCCGCCCAGAAGAAGGCCATGGCCGAAGCCCAGGCGAAGGGTGCGCAGGTTCTGTTTCGCCGGCTGGTGTCGCCGGAGGCTTATGACCGGCTGCCGCAGCTCAGCCAGGCGGAGGTAGAATCCCTGGTCACCGGCGTCTCTATCGGCCAGGAGCGCTATTCCACGACCCGCTATATCGCCTCGCTCGGCGTGAGCTATAGCGAGCCGGGCGTGCAGCAGCTGCTCGCCAGCTATGGTCTGCCGGTCGAGACTTCCCGCGCCGCCGAGATTAAGCTTCTGCCTGTGGTGGTCGATCAGACCGGCGCGACGCAAGAGCAGGGCGAGATGGCGAAGGCCTGGCTTGAGGGCTGGGAGAATGTCGACCTCGCTCATGCGGTGGCGCCGGCCGATCTGGTGAAGCGGCGCGGCGTGCTCGATCAGCAGCGCCTGTCTGAGATCTTGAACGGCAATATCGACGCCTACGAGTTCCTGCAGAACGAGGTCGGCGGGCCACTCGTGATCGCTATCGCCGAGCAGAAGGGCGAGACGCTGTCCACGCGGCTATTTGGGGCTGATGCGGTCAGCGAAGTCGATCTGATGCAGGACGTGCCGATCGGCGGCGATGTTGATGCGGCCGCCATGACGGCGGCGGAGCAGGGGTTCGCAGCCTTGCAGGACCGCTGGAAATCCATGCAGTCGGGCGCGGCCACGGCCATGCCGGAAGGCAGCCAGCCGCCGAATTCCGGTGGCGGCGGCTGGTTCAACTTCGGCGGCCGTCAGCAGCAACAACAGCAGCCGCCGCCGCAGCAGGGCTACCAGCAAGATTACGGGCAAGACTATCAGCAGGATTATCAGCCCGAGCCGCGCAATAATGGAGGCGGCTGGTTCAATTTCGGCAGCCGAGAGCAAGCAACGCCTCAGCCGCCCGCGGAATACATCGTTGCCCGGGTCGAGTTTCAGGGGCTGATGGGCTGGCAGGAAGCGCGCAGCCGGCTCTCCAACGTTCCGGGAATCCAGCGCCTGGAGGTGAATTCCTTGTCGCCGCAAGGCGCCTCGATCACCTTCGATTACGCAGGGTCGCTGAACCGGCTGCAGCAGGATCTGGCCCAGAACGGATTTTCCTTCGAGCCGGGCCAGGGCGAATATGTGCTGCGGGCTTATTAAACCCGGGCCGTCCGGCGCGTTTTGCGCGATTGCCGATCTTTTTGTGTTGAGTTCGATTTATTCGGCGGATGCTGAACCGTGATCGTGAATATCCCAAATAGCCTGACGCTGGCCCGCATCATCGCGGTGCCTTTCGTCGTCTGGCTGATCATCTCCAACGAGATGACCCTGGCGTTCATCCTGTTCCTGCTCGCCGGCGCATCGGACGCAGCCGACGGGTTCCTGGCTAAGCGCTTCGGCTGGAACACGGAGCTTGGTGCCTATCTCGATCCGATCGCCGACAAGGCGTTGCTGGTCAGCATCTATGTGACGCTGGGCTTCTCGGGCCATCTTCCCGTCTGGCTGGTGATTGCGGTGGTGAGCCGGGACGTGCTGATCGTCGGCGCCTTCATGTTGTCGTCCATGCTCGGCCGCCCGGTGGCGGTGCAGCCGATTTTGATCAGCAAGTTCAACACCTTCTTCCAAATCGTTCTGGCAGGCGTCGTGCTCGCGGAGCTCGGTGTCGGGTTCGGGTTGGGCGGGGTGGTGCAGGTGCTGGCCTGGATCACCGGCATACTGACCATCACTTCGGCGGGCGCCTATTTCTGGGGCTGGCTTGTCTATATGGCCCGCTACGAGCCCGTGCCCCATCGGCCTGCACGCCGTGCGAAAGGCGTGCGTGGCGCGCAAGGATCCGGGGTCTCGGCGCGATGATGCGGGAGCAGCTCGTTCTGGACCTGCCGCACCGTGCCGCGCTCGGCGCGGACGATTTCCTGGTGAGCGACTGCAACCGCCTGGCCGTGGAGCTGATCGATGCGTGGCCCGAATGGAGCGCGCCGGCGCAGCTTCTGGTCGGGCCGCCGGCGAGCGGCAAGACCCATCTGGTGCGGGTGTGGCAGGTCCGTTCCGACGCCATGGCGCTGACTGGGGACGAGGGCGAGCTTGCGGCGGTTGAGGCCGCGCCGCGCGGCTCGGCCTTCGTCCTGGAAGATGCCGACCGGGCCAGCTTCGGCGAGCAGGCGCTGTTTCACCTTATGAACCTGGTGAAGGAGGGCGGGCATTCGCTGCTGATCACGGCGCGTCAGCCGCCTCCGCGCTGGGGGATCGATCTGCCGGATTTGCTCTCGCGGCTCAACGCGCTGCCGCTGGCCGATATCGGTACGCCGGACGCGCCGCTTCTGAAGACGGTGCTTCTGAAGCATTTCGCCGACCGGCAGCTCAATATCGAGCCGAAGGTACTGGAGTATCTCGCGCTCCATGTGGATCGCTCCCTGGAGGCGGCCGCGCGGGCGGTGGAGGCGGTGGATCAAGCAGCGCTGGGCTCGGGGCGGAAGATCAGCCGTCAATTGGCGGCGGAAGCCTTGCGCCACACCCAGCCGACGGAGTAGGCGCTTTTGCCGTCTACCCCGATTGCGGGAGACAGGTGAAAATTCACCCTAAGCGCCATACTGTAACAGCATTGCAATGGTTGATGGGCATAGCTTGGGGTCGATCCTGCGCCACCCTTTCTGAGCCTGGCGGCCATACCGACATTTGAATCGAGGCGGTAATGACGTCGACGGATACTGTTCAAGCTATGAGTTCCTCTCCCGAACCTTCCTCGTTCGGGCCTTCCCGCTTCTTCAATCGCGAGCTGTCCTGGCTCTATTTCAATCAGCGCGTCCTGGAAGAGGCGGAGAACGAGCGGCATCCGCTGCTGGAGCGGCTGCGCTTCCTGTCCATCTCCGCCTCGAACCTCGACGAGTTCTACATGGTCCGTGTGGCGGGCCTGCGGGGCCAGGTGCTGGCCGGCATCGAGACGCCGAGCCAGGATGGGCTGACGCCGGCGGAGCAGCTCGATCGCATCAACGAATTCGTCGCCGAGCTTACCGCCGATCAGCAGGAGATCTGGGTGAAGCTGAAGGCGCTGATGGACGAGGCCGGCGTCGACATCCTCGGGGCGGACGAGCTGACCGAGGAAGAGAAGAGCTGGCTCGACCAGCATTTCCTCGACCACATCTTTCCGGTGCTGACGCCGATCGCCGTCGATCCGGCGCACCCGTTCCCGTTCATTCCGAATTTCGGCTTCACCCTCGGGCTTGAGCTGGTGCGGGAGGGCTCGCTCCGCTCCATGCACGCGCTGATGCCGATCCCGCCCATGCTCGACCGCTTCATCCGGCTGCCGAAAAGCGAAGGGGAGGGCCAAGCGATCCGCTTCATCCGGCTGGAGACGGTGGTTGCGATCTTCGTCGACCGGCTGTTTCCCGGCTACCGGGTGCGCAGCCAGGGCGCCTTCCGGGTCCTGCGCGACAGCGATCTGGAGGTGCAGGAAGAGGCGGAAGATCTGGTGCGTCTCTTCGAATCGGCGCTGAAGCGGCGCCGGCGCGGCTCGGTCATCCGGCTGGAGATCGAGAACACCATGCCGCCGCGGCTGCAGCGCTTCGTCATGCAGGAGCTGAACGTCACGGAGGACGAGAGTTTCGTGCAGAAGGGGTTGATCGGGCTTTCCGACACGGAGCAGCTCATCGTCTCGGATCGGCCGGACCTCAAGTTCGAGCCCTTCAACAGCCGATTCCCGGAGCGCATCCGCGAGCATCAGGGCGATTGCTTCGCGGCGATCAAGGAGAAGGACATCGTCGTCCATCACCCCTACGAGTCCTTCGACGTTGTGCTTCAGTTCCTGAAGCAGGCCGCCGCGGACCCGGATGTGGTGGCGATCAAATGGACGCTCTACCGCACGGGCAAGGCCTCGCCGATCATCGACGTGCTGAAGGAGGCGGCGGAGAACGGCAAGTCCGTCACCGCTGTCGTGGAGCTGAAAGCGCGCTTCGACGAAGAGGCGAACATCAAATGGGCGCGCGACCTGGAAAGCGCGGGCGTTCAGGTGGTGTACGGCTTCCTGGAGCTGAAGACCCACGCCAAGCTCAGCCTGATCGTTCGCCGGGAGCGGGGCGAGCTCGTCACCTACTGCCATGTAGGCACGGGCAACTACCACACGGTGACGGCGAAGATTTACACCGATCTCTCCTTCTTCACCGCGGACCGGTCCATCGGCACGGATCTATCGCGGGTGTTCAATTTCGTCACCGGCTATGCGGAGCCCGCTGACCTGGAAGCGCTATCCTTGTCGCCCCACGGCATCCGGGCGCGCATCCTCGATCACATCCGCGAGGAGATGTATCACGCCAAGGAAGGGCGGCCCGCCGCTATCTGGATGAAGATGAACTCCCTGGTCGACAAGGAGATCATCGATGCGTTGTACGAGGCGAGCCAGGCGGGCGTGGAGATCGATCTCGTGGTGCGCGGCATCTGCTGCCTGCGGCCGGGACTTGCCGGGCTTTCGGAACGCATCCACGTGAAGAGCATCGTCGGCCGCTTCCTGGAGCATTCGCGCATCTATTGCTTCGGCGCGGGCCACGGCCTGCCGCACCGGAAGGCGGCGATCTATATCTCGTCGGCCGATATGATGCCGCGCAATCTCGACCGGCGCGTCGAGGCCATGACGCCGATCTCGAACCCGACGGTGCATGAGCAGATTCTCGATCAGATCATGATCGCCAATCTGAAGGACAACATGCAGAGCTGGCGGGTGCTGCCCGATGGAAGCTCGGAGCGCATCCGGCCGCCGGAAGGCCAGGAACCTTTCAGCGCCCAGAGCTATTTCATGACCAATCCCAGCCTTTCGGGGCGTGGCCAGGCGCTGAAGGAAAACATGCCGCCGCGATTTGCTCATCTCGTACAGACCGGGTAAGCCTTGGATCTCCTGAATCTTTTGCGGGTGCCCACGCCCCATTCCATGGCTCGTCGCAGCGATCTCAGCCCAGTCGCGGTCGTCGATGTCGGGTCCAACTCGGTACGGCTCGTGGTCTATGAAGGCGCCACGTCGGCGCCGACACCTTTATTCAATGAGAAGGTCCTCTGCGGACTCGGCCGCTCCGTCGCGTCGACGGGCAAGCTCGATCCGAAATCTGTGGAGCGTGCCTTGCGGGCGCTCCGGCGTTTCCGTGAGTTGATCGATCAGATCGGCGCGAAGACGGTCGAGGTGATCGCCACGGCCGCGGCGCGCGATGCCGAGAACGGGCCCGATTTCGTGACCCGGGCGGAAGCCATTCTCGGTGCTCCCGTGCAGCTCCTGACCGGCACCAAGGAGGCGGAGCTTGCCGCACGCGGTGTGCTCGCCGGCCATCGGGGCGCAGACGGGCTGGCGGGCGATCTCGGCGGCGGCAGCCTGGAGCTAGTGGATATCTTCGACGGGACGACCGGCGATGCGGTGACCCTTCCGCTGGGCGGCTTGCGCCTGATCGACGTCTCCGGCGGCAGCCTCAAGAAGGCGCGCGAGATCGTCGATGAAGAGCTCGACACGGTGGACTGGCTGGAGAAGGGCAAGGGCCGGGATTTCTATCTGATCGGCGGCACCTGGCGTGCCTTCGCCCGGCTCTACATGGCCCAGATCGAATATCCCTTGAGCGTCATGCAGGATTTCCGGATCAAGACGGAGGACGCGCTGAAATTCGCCTCCGCCCTCGATCTGCAATCTCCTAATTCGCTCGCCGGAATCAGCGAGATCTCGAGCGCCCGGCGCGAGACCGTGCCTTATGGTGCGCTGGTGCTGGAGCGCCTGATCCGCCGGGTGAAGCCGAAGACCATCGTGATCTCCGCCTTCGGCATCCGCGAGGGGCTGCTCTATTCGCTGCTCGACGAGGAGGAGAAGAACCAGGACCCGCTGCTTGCCGCGTGCGACGACCTCGCAAGGCGGCGGTCCCGCTCCATCGAGAACGCCTACGAGCTGTGTGATTGGACCGATGCTCTATTCCAGGGCGAGAAGCTTGAGGAGACGCCCGAACAGCGCAGGCTTCGCCATGCGGCGTGCCTCCTGTCCGATATCGGCTGGCGGGCCCATCCCGATTATCGCGGCACCCAGAGCCTCAATCTCGTGGCCCAGGGGAATTTCGTCGATCTCGATCACCCGGGCCGCGCCTTCCTGGCGCTTACCGTCTATTTCCGGGCGGAAGGCTATGTGAAGGACGAGCTGACCGAATCTCTTCGTGAGCTTATCGACGAGGACATGGTCTTGCGCGCCCGCATCCTGGGCACGGCCATGCGCGCGGCGAACATGGTGTCCGCGTCCCTGCCGGGCGTGCTGCCCCATACACCGATCACTTACGAGGATGACAGGCTCGTCTGGACGCTTCCGGATCCTTTCTGCAATCTGGAGGGCGAGCGGGTCGAGCGGCGCTTCAAGAAGCTCGCCGGGCTTCTGGATCTCGATGGCGAGGTCCGCACCGGCATCTCGGTGCAGCAGGCGGCAGTCTGAGGCTTCGCGGCGTGATGCGGGCAGGCGGTCTTGCGCGAAGCGTCATATTTTCCCAAATGATTGTGACATCAGGGATGATGGTGTCTTATCCCAATCCAACCCAGAGCGTAGAACCGAAAGCCCAGTCGTAAATGGCAGACGACCTCTATTCCGTGCTCGGCGTATCCAAGACCGCCAGCGCCGATGAGATTAGCAAGGCCTACCGAAAGCTCGCCAAGAAGTATCACCCGGATCTCAATCCCGGCGACGACTCGGCGGAATCCAAGTTCAAGGAGGCCTCGGCGGCCTACGCGATCCTGAACGACCAGGAGAAGCGCGGCCAATACGACCGCGGCGAGATCGATGCCTCCGGCCAGGAGAAGCCCCAGCAGCGCTACTATCGTGAATATGCGGGCGGCAACGAAGGGACGCAGTACTATTCCAGCGCCGGCTTCGAGGATATGGGCGACATCTTCTCCGACCTTTTCGGTCAGCGGCGCTCGGCGGGCGGCGGCTTCGGCGGTGCCAGAGGCTTTGGCGGTGCTGGCGGGCACGGCTTCGCCATGCGCGGCCAGGACGCCAATTACCGCCTGGAGATCGCCTTCCTGGAAGCGGCCAACGGCACCAAGAAGCGCATCACGCTGCCCGATGGCGGCACGCTCGACGTGACGATCCCCGCAGGCGTCCGGGATGGCCAGGTGCTCCGGCTGAAGGGCAAGGGCATGCCGGGCTCAGGTGGCGCGGAAGCGGGCGATGCGCTGGTTGAGATCACGGTGGGCTCTCATCCGATCTTCAAGCGGGACGGGCGGGACATCATCGTCGATCTCCCCATCACCTTCGACGAGGCGGTGCTGGGCGGCAAGGTCGAGGTGCCGACCATCCATGGCGCGGTCTCCATGACCATTCCGGCGGGCGCCAATACGGGCCAGACGCTCCGCATGAAGGGCAGGGGCATCAAGGCCAAGGCCGGCACGGGCGACCAGCTGATTAAGCTGCAGGTCATGCTGCCGGAGACGATCGATAGCGATCTTAAGGAATTTGCGGAAAAGTGGCGTGAGACTCACAGCTACGATCCGCGGAAGAAGCTAAGAGAGCAGGCGTGATGCTGGATGAGCGGGATCTCGTCTCCAGAGTGGAGCAACTGACCGTCACCCGCCTTCGGGTGTGGGTCAGCGAGGGCTGGATCCGGCCTGTCGAGGATGAGACGAAGAAGTTCAGCGAGGCCGATCTGGCGCGGGCAGCTCTGATCCGCGATCTCGTCGACGAGCTCGGCGTGAACGAGGAAGAAGTGCCGGTGATCCTGAGCCTGATCGACCAGATCCACGGGCTTCGGAGTGAGCTGCGGGTGCTTGTGGAGGCGATCAACGAGCTTTCCGAAGAAGGCCGCACCGAGCTCAAAGAGCGAATCTCGCTTCGGCGCAGCAAGCCGATCCGCTAGGTCCCGCCGGGCGGTCTTACTGAAATCAGCCTGATGTGAAGATCAGTCGGCCGTGCCGTTGCCGCCGACCGGCAGCACGGAGACCTCGCCGTTCTGCACGGCAAGCGAAAGCTCGCCGCGCTTCAGCTTCAGGGCTTGCTCCCCGAAGAGCTTGCGCCGCCATCCCTTCATGGTCGGAAGATCCGGGTCGTCCTGGCGGGCGATCTGCTCCAGCTCGTCGGAGGTGGCGATCAGCTTGGGCGCCACACCATGATGGCCAGCGGTCGCCTTCAGCAGCACGCGCAGGAGATCGAACACGGCCGCGGCTTCCGGCGTCATGGGGTCGTTGCGCTGAATTCGCGGCACGGTATTGGGATCGCGCTCCAGTCCGCGCTCGACGGCCTCCAGCACGGTCTTGCCCCGGGGTGAGCGCACGAAGCCGTTATGGATGCTGCGCAGGGCGCCGAGATCGTCGAGGCTGCGTGGCGCCTGGTTGGCGATATCGTGCAGCGCGTCGTCTTTGAGGATGCGCGAGCGGGGCACGTCCTGACTTTGCGCCTCGCGCTCCCGCCAGGCGGCGACTTCCATCAGCACGGCAAGCGCCTTCGGCGTCTTGGTGCGCATCTTGAGGCGCTTCCAGGCATTCTCCGGCGGCTGCTCGTAGGTCTCCGGATCGGTGAGCACCGCCATCTCCTCGTTTAGCCAGCTCTCCCGGCCCGAATCGTCGAGCTGAGACTTCAGCTTCGGGAAGAGGTCCCGCAGATGGGTGACGTCGCCGATGGCATAGGTAAGCTGCTTTTCGGACAGCGGGCGCCGGCTCCAATCGGTGAAGCGGGAGGTCTTGTCGAGATTGCGGTTCAGAAGCCGCTTCACCAGCATGCCGTAGCCGACGGATTCGCCGAAGCCGCACACCATGGCGGCGACCTGAGTATCGAAGATCGGGTGGGGCACCTGGCCGGCGAGATGGTGCATGATCTCCACGTCCTGACGGGCGGAGTGGAAGACCTTCAGCACGTTCTCATCGTTCATCAGCTCGAAGAACGGCGCGAGATCGATCCCCGGTGCCAGGGTATCGATGAGAATTTCATGGTCCCCGGCCGCGATCTGGATCAAGCAGAGCTTGGGCCAGAACGTCGTCTCCCGCATGAACTCCGTATCGACGGCTATGAAGGGATGAGAGGCAAGCTCAGCACAGGCTGACGCAAGCTCCTCGGTCGTGGTGATGAGGCGCATGATCAGGCCGGATATATCTCACCCTTAGGCCTTCCGCAAAGGCCTTGCGTGGTTGACATGCGAAGGAGTGGTCCGGCCGTGGCAGTGGAGTCACGGCTGGCGCGTCCGGCGCGCGATTTTGCGATTCTTTTGAGCAGATTGCCGGCGTGGCTTGAAGGCGGATCGAAACTGCGTACAGAGGGCGAATTTGCCGGCTCACGCCTATTTCGGCTGCACGGTCGGATCGCCGCGCGGGCTGCCCGGGGGCGGAATGACGATGGTGGTGCCGGGATCGGGATCCGGCGCGGGCGCTTCGATCTCCGAATCGCCCACCGGCGGCGGATCGATCACCCCTTCGTCCTCGTGGAGCTGTTCGCTCAAGGGCTCGTCGGGATCGACGCCGGGGATTTTCTCGTCTTCGCCGGTCATCTCCGTGTCGGCCGGGGCCGTCTGGTCGTCGGCCGCAAAGGCCGGGCCAAAGCTGGCGAGGCTTCCCATGATGAAACCTGCCGTGATGAAGAGCGCCAGGAAGAACGTCCGCATTGGTCTGCCCCTTGCTGCGAGTGACCGAAAATAAACTTTGACGCGCGGTCCTGCGTTCCGCTCTTTGCGTGAGAGGGCGCTCTGATACACTTAAACCCGATGATCAATCGCCACGGCGAGGAGGCCGCGATGCGCAAGTTCTTTTTCCTGTCTGCACTGGTGCTGGGGCTGACTGGCGGGCTTTTGACGGTCTCGGTTTCCGGCGGAAGCCAGGCGATCGCCGCCCAAGCCAACTCCGAATGCCTCACCGGGCTCAACGGCTGCAAGGCCATGTGCTTCGGCCGGGACAACCGCCGGCGCGGGCAGTGCCTGACCTCCTGCAAGGTGCAGTACCGACAGTGCAAGCGGGCGGCCGGCACCCAGTGACGACCGGTTGAGCTCGGCCGGTTCGCTGGCCCGTTCACTGCTTCCCGGAGCTTTCTCGAACCTCTCTTTGCGCTGCTGCGGCACCGCAGGCGATGCGGACGCTTGACAGCCGGACGCTCGCCATGCGCTCTACGCGCGATTCAGACGCTCACTCTCACGGAATTGCCATGCATCCCTACCGCACCACGACCTGCGGCGCGCTTCGCGAGCAGAATGTCGGAGAAACGGTCCGTCTTTCGGGCTGGGTGCACCGCCTGCGCGACCACGGCGGATTGCTGTTCATCGACCTGCGCGACCATTACGGGCTGACCCAATGCGTCGCCGACCCCGAATCGCCGGCCTTCGCCCAGGCTGAGAAGCTGAAGGCCGAATGGGTGGTCAAGATCGACGGCGAGGTGGTGGCCCGCGAGGCCGAAACGGTGAATCCGAATCTGCCGACCGGCCAGGTTGAGATGCGCATCAAGGCGATCGAGGTCCTGTCGGAATCGGCGGAGCTGCCGCTTCCCGTGTTCGGCGAGCCGGATTATCCGGAAGAGACGCGGCTGAAATACCGCTTCCTGGATCTTCGCCGGGAGACCCTGCACGACAACATCATGAAGCGGCAGGCGATCATCTGGTCGATCCGCAACCGCATGCGCGATGCCGGCTTCTTCGAGTTTCAGACGCCCATCCTCACCGCGTCCTCGCCGGAAGGTGCGCGGGACTATCTGGTGCCGAGCCGGGTCCATCCGGGCAAGTTCTACGCGCTGCCCCAGGCGCCCCAGCAGTTCAAGCAGCTGATCATGATGGGCGGGTTCGACCGCTACTTCCAGATCGCGCCGTGCTTCCGGGACGAGGATGCGCGCGCCGACCGCTCGCCGGGCGAGTTCTATCAGCTCGATATCGAGATGAGCTTCGCCACCCAGGAGGACGTTTTCGAGGCCGTCGAGCCGATGTTGCGGGGGTTGTTCGAGGAATTCGGGGAGGGCAAGCCCGTCACCCAGAAATTCCCGCAGATCCCGTATGCGGAAGCGATGCGGAAATACGGCACCGACAAGCCGGACCTGCGCAACCCGATTGTCATGGAGAACGTGACCGATCATTTCCGGGGGTCGGGCTTCAAGATCTTCGCCGGCATGATCGAGATGGACGAGAACACTCGGGTCTGGGCGATCCCGGCCAAGGGTGGCGGTTCCAGAGCCTTCTGCGACCGCATGAATAGCTGGGCGCAGAGCGAAGGCCAGCCGGGGCTGGGCTACATCTTCTTCCGCGAGGGGGAGGGCGCCGGTCCCATCGCCAAGAATATCGGCGAGGAGCGCACCGCCGCGATCCGCGAGCAGCTTGGCCTGGCCGATGGCGATGCCGTCTTCTTCATCGCCGGTCTGCCTTACGAGTTCGCCGATTTCGCCGCCAAGGCGCGAGTGAAGGTGGGGAACGATCTGGAGTTGACCGACAAGGATCGGTTCGACTTCTGCTGGATCGTCGATTTCCCCATGTACGAGTTGGACGACGAGGGGAAGATCGACTTCTCCCACAATCCCTTCTCGATGCCCCAAGGGGGGATGGAAGCGCTGGAGGGGCCCGACCCACTGGAGCTTAAGGCCTATCAGTACGACATCGTCTGCAATGGTGTGGAACTGTCGTCGGGGGCGATCCGGAACCACAAGCCGGAAATCATGCAGAAGGCCTTCGAGATCGCCGGCTATTCGAAGGAAGACCTGGAGAAGGAATTCGGCGGCATGCTGCGCGCGCTGCAATACGGCGCGCCGCCCCATGGCGGTATCGCGCCGGGCATCGACCGCATCGTGATGCTGCTTTGCGGCGAGGAGAATCTTCGCGAGGTTGTGATGTTCCCCATGAACCAGCAGGCGGAAGACCTGCTCATGGGCGCGCCGTCGGAAGTGTCTCCCGAGCAGCTGAAAGAGCTGAACATCAAGGTCGTGCCGCCGAAGGTGGCGAAGAAGGCCGACTCCTAAGGCGCCAATCCAAATCTGCGAGTCATGAGAATCGCTTGGCCGGATCGGCTCAGGCGATTCTTCAGGGCAGGTTCTACGGCAGCGTTCCGGTCTTGATGGCCTCGACCGAGGCTTTTGCCTTCTCCACGATCTCTTCATCGTCCAATGCCGCGGTCATATCGGCGAGCACGCCTTCGGCGTGTTGAAGCAGCACGGCCCGCTGAGTCGGCGTCGATTCCTGGGCGAGCTGGTTCAGGTTCTCGATCAGGCGGAGCTGCACCGAGGGTGATCCCTTGGCGTAATGGCGGATCTTCACGAAGGCCGAATCCACCATGGATTTGAAATCGTATCGCGGTGTGATGAGGCGTACTTCGCCGTCCTCGTCCGGCCAGCGGTTCTTGGTCTCGCCCCGGCGCATGATGCGTTCAAGCGACGTGGAGAGGCGGTTGACCACGGCGATGGCCGTGAACGGGTCGGCCATGGAAGGCGACAGCGCGCGCAGCGCCACCTCCACCAGCTGGTGGATGTAGTAGCTGAGGTTTTGGACCGAGTTGGGAGCGGTGCCCTGGACCAGTGCGCCCTGCATCTTGTGCACGAGGTCGTCGGTCACAGCCTCTTGAGGCGCTACGGAAGCAAAAGTCGCGCCCTCGATACCATGATCGCCAGATACGACATCGAGCATGATGATGGCATCCGCTTCCGCCGCGGCTTGGACCAAGCTGCTGTGACTGATGCCTTGGATATAGCCGCTGTGCGGCAGCGCGATCGGCGTCGACTTTTCCGGAAACTTTGTCTCCTCCGGCTTGTCCTGATCTTCGCGGGGCGGCAGTAGCCGCTCGATCTCCGCATCGAGAATCGCTCCGACCTCGACCACCACATTGTCGGCGATGATGGAGCGGGCGAGGTGGTGCACGAAGATAAGCAGGGCGACGACATTGATGAGGATGAGCGCCGTGCCGATGGCGACGGCGAGGTTCGGTGCCTGATCTCCAGAAATATAGGCGGCCCGTAAGACCAGGATGAGGTAGACGACGGTCGCCACCATCAGACCGAGCGAGAACTGAGTGCGCCGGTTGCCCATGAAGCCGCGGATCAGCCGAGGGCCGAGCTGCTGTGCCGCCAGGGTCAGCACGACCATGGTGATGGAGATGGCCAGCGTCGACATGGTGATGATGGCGGCGACGAGATTGGACAGGAAGTGGGAGGCGCTTTCCGCACTGCCGCTATAGAGATACCAGGGCGGGTTGTCCCCGAGCTGCCAATCGACACGCACGGCAAGCACGGCGGCGATGACGGCGAAGACCACCATCACCATGGGCAGGGCCCAGAGGCTGGAGACGAGTTGCCGCCAGAAGGCGAGCAGGCGGTTCATCATGGGCGTGGCCTCACCTGGTTGAAGGACGGCTTTTCAGGGCCTCGAGGGCTGCGTTTTACGAGTCTGTTCAAGATGCTGCGTTGCCCGGTTGAAATGCCGATTCATCTCCGCCCGGGACCGGCCGGAGAATGAGACTAGCCGATGAGCCTTCGGAAAATGCTAATCTCCCGACGCCGGGCTTAGGGAGAAGGTTCCGTGGCGCTTTCGGACCACGTCTATAATTATTGCGAGCGGGGGCAGGATCCGGGGCTGTGGGCGGAGCCTCTCAATGCCGTCACAAATGGCGGATTTCTGCTTGCCGCCATCGTGGCGCTGGGGCTCCTGCTGCGCCGGCCGGCGGCCTCCCGCAGCGCCGATCACTATCTCCTGATCGCCCTGGTCTTCATCATCGGGCTGGGCAGCCTCGCCTTCCATCTCTTCGCGACCAAGGCCACGGGGCTCGCCGATACCATCCCCATCGGCCTGTTCATGCTGATCTATCTCGCCTTCGCCCTGAACAGATTGCTTCAGGTGCCGCCGGGCTGGACGACGCTTCTCGTGATCGCCTTCGCGGGGGTGGGTGCCGCCGCCATGCAGCTCCGCTGCTTCGATGGCGGGATCGGCTTTCCTGGCGAGGGCTCTGACGCCGGGCCATGCCTCAACGGCAGCGTGGGCTATCTGCCGGCGCTCTGCGCGATGCTGATTGTCGGCGGGCTGGTCTGGGCGCGAGGGATGGCTGCGGGAAAGCTCATCCTGTGGGCGGCGCTCGTCTTCACCGTTTCGGTGACCTTCCGCTCTCTCGACATGGCGCTGTGCGGCAGCCTCGTCTATGACGGGCACGAGATCGGCACCCATTTCGTCTGGCATCTACTGAATGCTGTCACGCTGTTCCTGCTGCTTCTGGCGAGCTTCCGGGCGGGGGAGAGCAGTGCTGCGCCCCGCGCACCCATCTCCGCACGGGACGAAGATGGCGGCAGCTTCCTCTAACTGCATATCGATGGGTTGAACGAGACATGACCTCTGACGCCTCTAAGACATCCTCTTCCATTCGCCGGATCGTGACCGGCGAGCGGCCGGACGGGTCCTCCGTTCTGGTGAGCGACGAGGTGGTGGATGCGATTGAGGTGCCGCTGGTGCCCGGCGCGCAGTTCTTCAGCCTCTGGGGTTCCGATGCGCCGCCGACGCTTCCTAATGCCGGGGGCGAGCCGGACTTCTCGAAGTGGTTTCCGCCGGCGGGCGGCTACCGATTTCAGATGATCGTTCTGCCGCCGGCAGGCGCGAAGCCGGATGCGGATCTCGATATGAAGCAGGCGCTGCGGGAGACCGAAACCAAGCTGCCGGGGATGATCACCAAGATGGATCCGAAGAATCCGGGCATGCATCAGACCGACAGCATCGATCTGATCTTCGTCACCAGCGGGGCGTGCGAGCTTGAACTTGGCGACGGCACGAAGGTGGCCGTGGGCACGGGCGAGGCGGTGGTGCAGAACGGTCCGCGTCATGCCTGGCGCAATCCCCATGACGAGCCCTGCAACTTGCTGACCGTCACCTTAGGCACGAAGCGGAACGGTTGAGCGCATCCCGAAAACCTGCTTCTCAACAGTCGGGCGCTAACGCGAGTCCCGCAATATGAATTCGCGAGGCCTGGCGCTTTGCGCTTTATCGCGAAGCAGGCATGCTTAGGTGCAAAAGCGGACGTGGTGGAATTGGTAGACACACAGGACTTAAAATCCTGAGGGCGAAAGCCCGTGCGGGTTCGATCCCCGCCGTCCGCACCAGTCTTTCGCAGGCCGATGATGTCGCGCTGGGTTTACAAGTTCCTGTTGAACGTAATCCTGCTTGCCATGTTCTTGGCCGGCTGTCTGGCCGCGCTCATTCTTGTTATCCGTTACATCGAGTGGCCGGACGATTCTACTGAGCTTCACGCTAAGATTCTCAAGACAGAGGGAAAGGTGTCATCCTTCAAGGCGCTGCATCCCGATGCGGGGTGGGACGCAGTCTGCTATTTCGCGCCCTATCAGGACATGAAGTATCCGAAAGGGGATTTCGTTGAAGAGAACTTCGCAGACTATACGCGGACTCCGTCGAAGAGATACGTGATGGAGGCCGAATACGTCATTGGATTTGTCGATCAAGACCTTAGGAAGATCGAACTCTACCCTCTGGCGATCGTCGGTAGGGAAGAGGGGATTTATTCGATCGAAGGCCCCCAATGCCTTGAGCGTGCGAAAGCATCATTCGTCGTTGAGGATTTAGAGTGGCCTGATCGCCGCGACATCAAACCTGAGCACAGCAAGGCTCTCCGGTTCCTCGAAGACGGCGGAAAATAGCTGAAGCTGCAGAGCCGTCCGCACCAGCGCTTTCTCGTCCCCTCAGACGTCGCTCTGATAAACCCATTTGACGGCGACGAAGAGGAGCGCCGTCGACCAGCCGAACAGCAGAAGCCCATTCGCCGCCTCGAATGAGGAGAGCAGGCGCCATTGGTCGTCGAGGGTGATGTCGCCGAAGCCGAGGGTGGTGAAGGTGACGGTGGAGAAATAGACGGCGTGCTCCAGGGTGTCGAAGGCGCCGAGCGCCAGATAGAGCAGGGCCCAGCTCCAGACCTCGGTGATCGTCGCCAGGAACAGCCATAGGACGAGCGCTGCAAGCTGCAGTGTGGCGCGGGGGACCGACTTGGTCGGGTGCAGGCGGACATGGTCGCGCAGGCGCTCGATCCCGTAGACCGTGAAGAGCCCCTGGATGAAGGTGGTGATCACGATCATCGCCGCGCCCAGCAGGATCTGTGTGAACATCGGCTTCTTCCTCTCGGTCGCCGCCTCAGCTCTTCTGGGCGCCGGGCGCTTCGATCTGGGGCGGTGGGGCGTTCTCTTTCCAGCCGCGCTTGGAGGCCTCCCGCAGGCGCTGGAACTGCACGTAGAGGAACGGCACGAAGACGACGCCGAGCAGGGTGGCGAGCAGCATGCCGCCGAACACGGTGAGGCCGACGGAGGCCCGGGCCGAGGCACCGGCGCCCGTGGCCAGCACCAGGGGCAACACGCCAAGCACGAAGGAGAGCGCCGTCATCAGCACGGCACGGAAGCGCAAGGACGCCGCCTGCTCGGCGGCGTCGACGATGGTCTCGCCGGCCTCCCGCCGCTCCTTGGCGAACTCCACGATGAGGATGGCGTTCTTGGCTGCCAGGCCGATGAGCAGGACGAGGCCGACCTGGGCGTAGGTGTTGAGTGCGATGCCGGCGAGCTTGAGGGCGGCCAGCGCGCCGAGCAGGGCGAACACCACCGACAGCATGACCGAAAGCGGGATGCTCCAGCTTTCGTATTGGGCCACCAGGAAGAGATAGGCGAAGAGGATGGAGAGCAGGAAGACGGCCGCGCCGGCCTCGCCCGCCTTGATCTCCTCATAGGACATGCCGGTCCATTCGTAGGTGTAGCCGTCTGGGAGCTCCTTCGCCGCGGTCTCTTGCATGGCGGCGATGGCCTGGCCGGAGCTGTAGCCCGCGGCTGCATCGCCGTTCACGGTGGCGGAGCGGAACATGTTGTAGCGCTCGATGGTCTCCGGCCCGAGGATCGACGAGACGGTGATGAGCGTCCGCAAGGGCACCATGTCGCCGCTTGCGGATTTCACATAGAGCTTACCGATGTCCTCGGGGCTGGAGCGCCAATCGGCCTGCGCCTGGACGAAGACCCGGTAGACCCGGCCGAACTTGTTGAAGTCGTTCACGTAGTAGGCGCCGATATTTGCGTTCAGAACCGTGAAGATGTCCTCGATGCTCACGCCCTTGGTTTTGGCGAGCTGGCGATTGATGTCGATGAAGAGCTGCGGAGAGTTGGCCCCGAAGGTGCTGAACACGCCTGAGACTTCAGGGCGTCCGTTGGCGGCGAAGATGAAGCCGTTGAGCACCGCCGACAGGGATTGCGGTGAGCGGCTCTCGGTATCCTGAAGCACGAACTCGAAGCCGCCGGTGCTGCCCAGCCCCGGAATCGGCGGCGGCACGAAGGGCGTGATCACGGCGCGGGAGATGGCGGCGAACTCCGGCGCCACCTTCTGGACGATTGCCTTGAGCCCCAGGCCCGGCGCGTCGCGCTCGTCCCAGGGGTCGAGTACGGCGATAACGAAGGCGCCGTTGGGCACCACGGTCCCTTGCAGCATGCTGTAACCGCCGACCGCGATGACATTGGCCACGCCGTCGGTGTCTTCGAGGATCTGCTCCACTTCGGCCAGCACGCTTGCCGTGCGGGGCAGGGCGGCCCCGTCGGGCAGGCGGATATCGACGAAGAAGGCGCCGCGATCCTCCGGCGGGATGAAGCCGGTGGGGAGCGTGTTGCCGAACCAGGCGGCGCCGGCGAAGACGACGGCCACCAAAGCGATGCCGATCACTGTCCTCCGGATAAGGGACGCGACCACGCGGTTATAGCCGTTGCGGGTGCGGTCGAGCGCGCTTTCAAACCAGGCGAAGAGTCCGCCCCGTCCCTCCTTGGGCGGGCGCAGGATGGTGGCGCAGAGAGCCGGGCTCAGGGTCAGCGCGTTGATGGAGGAGATCGCAACGGCGATGGAGATGGTGGCGGCGAACTGTTCGAAAAGCCGTCCCGTCAGCCCCGGCGTGAAGGCCACGGGCACGAAGACCGCGAGCAGCACCAGGGTCGTGGCGATGACCGGCGCGGTCACCTCCTCCATGGCCTTCCGGGTGGCTTCGGGCGGCGCCAGGCCCTCGGCCATATGGCGCTGCACGTTCTCCACCACCACGATGGCATCGTCGACCACCACGCCGATGGCGAGGATCAGGCCGAACAGGCTGATGGTGTTGATGGTGAAGCCCATCACGAGCAGTGCTGCGAAGGTGCCGATCAGGGAGACGGGGATCGCGATGGCCGGGATCAGGGTCGAGCGCCAGTCCTGGAGGAAGATGAAGACCACCAGCACGACGAGGACGAGGGCCTGGAGCAGGGTTATCAGCACCTCTCGGATCGAGGTCTTCACGTACAGGGTCGTGTCGTAGGTGACCTGATAGGCGAGATCGTCGGGAAAGCGCTGGGAGAGCCGGTCCATCTCGGCGCGCACCGCGTCGGCCACATCCAGGGCGTTGGCGTCGGGAAGCTGATAGACGGCGAGCAGCGAGGCAGGCTGGCCGTTGAGCTGGCCGAACCAGCCGTAATTCTCCGCGCCGAGCTCGACCTCCGCCACATCCTTCAGCCGCACCACGGAGCCGTCCTCGTTCGCGACCAGGATGATGTCCTCGAACTGGGAGACGTCGGTGAGGCGCCCCTGGGCGGTCAGGGTGTACTGAAACTGCTGAGAAGCGGGCGCCGGCTCCTGGCCGATGGCGCCGGGCGAGGCCTGAATGTTCTGGTCGCGGATCGCGGCGATCACGTCCTTGGCGGAGAGACCCAGCGCCGTCAGCCGGTCCGGATCGAGCCAGATGCGCATGCCGTAATCGCGTGCGCCCAGCACATCGACGGAGGCGACGCCGGGCACACGGGAGAGGGAGTCCCGCAGATTGATGCCGGAATAGTTGGAGAGGAAGATGTCGTCGTAGCTGTCCTCGGGCGAGAAGACCGAGACCACCATGAGCATGCTGGTGGACTTCTTCTCGGTGTTCACGCCCTGGCGCTTCACCTCCTCAGGCAATTTGGGCATCGCCTGGGAGACCCGGTTCTGCACATTGACCTGGGCGGTGTCGGGGTCGGTCTCGATGGAGAAGGTGACGGTCAAGCGGTAGCTGCCGTCATTGGCGCTCTTGGACGACATGTAGGTCATGCCCTCCACGCCGTTCACCTCCGACTCGATCACCGCGGCCACGGTCTCCGCCACGACGTTCGCATTGGCGCCAGGATAGCTGGCGGAGACCTGGACCTGGGGCGGGGTGAGCTCGGGGTATTCGGCAATCGGCAAGACGCTCAGGGCGAGCAGGCCGGCGATGACCGTGACGATGGCGATGACGAACGCGAATTTCGGACGGGTGATGAAGAACGCGCTCAGCATGGCCTACGGTCCCGCCTGCGGTCCGGCGTCCGGCTCCGTGCCCGGAGTGGGGTCGGATTGGCCGGCTTCCGCCTCGGGACTGGCTTCCTCGTCGACGATCTCGGGCGTCTCGGCGGGGTCGCGGAAATCCGTCTCGACCTCTGCCCCGGGCCGG
Source organism: Methyloligella solikamskensis (assembly GCF_042676065.1). Classification (NCBI taxonomy): domain Bacteria; kingdom Pseudomonadati; phylum Pseudomonadota; class Alphaproteobacteria; order Hyphomicrobiales; family Hyphomicrobiaceae; genus Methyloligella; species Methyloligella solikamskensis. The sequence continues at coordinate 1,546,189 of NZ_JBHTJO010000001.1, forward strand.
ACTTTCTGGATGCCTTCCACGACCAGGGTCTCGCCCTCGGCGAGCCCTTCCAGCACGACGATGCCGTCTTCGATCCGGTCGCCCGTCTTCACGGGGCGGGACTCGACGCGGCCCGCGCCGTTGACGATCAGCACGAAGGGTCCGGCCTGGTTCTCCTGGACGGCGACCTGCGGGATCACGATGCGCTCTTCGGGGGTGGCGCGGGAGAGCAGCACGCTCACATATTGTCCCGGCACCAGCAGGCGGTCGGGATTTGGGAACTGCAAGCGGACGGCGATGGTGCCCGTCGCGGGGTCGACCTTGTTGTCGATGAGGTCGATCTTGCCTTCCTGCCCATAGAGCTCGTTGTTGGCGAGGCGGATCTGCGGCTTGATTGCGGGAGCATCGCCGGCCTTGTCGGCTTCCTTGAAATTCAGATAGTCGCGCTCCCCGACGGAGAAGATCACGTAGATGGGATCGAGATCGAGCACCGTGACGAGCACGCCGCTATCGGGGCCGATGAGGTTTCCGACATCGACGCTGGAGATGCCGCTGCGTCCGGCGATGGGTGAGGTGATGGTGGCATAGCCCAGGTCGAGCTCGGCGCGTTCCAGATCCGCCTTCGCGGCTTCCACATCGGCCTTGGACTGATCGGCCTGGGACTTGGCAATGTCGTATTGAGCCTGGCTCGCGGTCTCGCGCTCCAGCAAGGTTTCGTAGCGCTTCCGATTGCGCTCGTTCTCTTCAAGGCTCGCTTGCGCCTTGGTGAGCTTGGCTTCGGCCGCGAGCACGTTCGCCTGAAACTCGGCCGGGTCGATCTTGTAGAGAATCGCGCCCTTTTCGATCTCCTCGCCTTCTTCGAAGGGCCGCTCCAGAAGCGTGCCGGCAACGCGTGCCCGGATATCGACGCGCTGGGAGGCTTCGGTGCGGCCGACGAAATCGGCCTGGTCGGCGACGTCCTGGGCGGTCACCGCCTCGACCACGACGCTGGGAAGCGGCGCCTGTTCGGTGTCCGCCGTGCCGCTCTCGTCGGAGCAGCCGGAAAGGAAGAAGGGAAGGGCGGTCACGACGAGCGCAAGGCGCATGGCCCGGCTCGTCCACTCCCAAGCAAAGATGCCTGCCTCTGTCATGGACAGCTCTCCCCGCGCTTCTCCCGTGCCTCTTTTGGCGCGATGCTACCTCACGGTTGTGCAGAGGGGAACGTGAAAGGGGCGTGCCGGGAGCGTTATGCCTTCTGAGTCCGCTCAGATCGTTCCGGTATGACAGTAAGCTGACGTTTACGACACGCGGCCGTGATCGCGCGTCAGCGTATTCGCAAGCGCTTGTGATTCCGCTCGATGGATGTGTGACCCCACGCCTTCGATGCCGCTGCTAGCTTTCCTTCCGTTGATCACCCCCCAGCCTCAACGAAGGAAAAACAGATGAAACAGCTTCTCCTCGCCGCCACCCTGATCGGCGCTTTCACGGTTCCGGCTTTCGCCATGGGCCCGTTCTACATCATGTTCGACAAGGACACGGGCACCTGCTCGATGGCCCAGAAGGTGCCGAGCGATACCGACAAGTTCGCGATGATGGGCTCCTACCGGACCGAGAAGGATGCGCACATGGCCATGGAAGGCATGACCAAGTGCAAATAGCCGGTCCGGCAAAACCAAAACATTGAGCCTCCCGACTTTTTGAGCGTTCTGACTTTTTCAGTCTCCCTGCGGCCGTCCTCTTATTCGAGGGCGGCCGTTTTTTTATGGAGCGCCCGGCGTGCGACGGGGGCGTGCCCCTGCGCCAGCCATGGACCAGAATTCGTACAAGGTTCGAATTTAGGCGCATCCGACGACCCAGGGTGATAGCCTGGTTGCAAGTCTGACCTTTGCCCGGACCGGCAGACCGAGTGTCGCGAAAGCCGTTATTGCAATGGGTCTGGCCGCTCGAAACCCGAACATCACTGCGCGCCATCGGGCCACGGGCGATTGAAGCTGGCGCCAACACAAAACGTCCGCAGTCAAAGACTGCGCAGATGGGGACGGAGGCCGTTGTGATCTAAGGAGGAAAAAATGAAAGTAGCAGCCTTCTCGGCCGTCTTTCTATCGGCCGCTCTCGTCGTCTCCAGCCCAGCGTGGTCTCAGAGCCCGGAGGAGACGGAGACCTCGGAGAATACGGAAAAGCCGAATGTCCTCGTCATCTGGGGCGACGATATCGGTACCTGGAACGTCAGCCACAACAATCGCGGCATGATGGGCTATCAGACGCCCAATATCGATCGCATCGCCGCGGAAGGCCTGTCCTTCACCGACTATTACGCTCAGCAATCCTGCACCGCGGGGCGGGCTGCCTTCCTCGGCGGCAACGTGCCCGTGCGCACCGGCATGACGAAGGTGGGGCTGCCGGGCGCCAAGGAGGGCTGGCAGGACTCCGACGTCACGATCGCGACGGTCATGAAAAGCCTCGGCTATTCGACCGGCCAGTTTGGCAAGAACCATCAGGGCGACCGCAACGAGCATCTGCCGACGGTGCACGGCTTCGATGTCTTCTTCGGCAATCTCTACCACCTGAATGCGGAAGAAGAGCCCGAGCACCGCGACTATCCCAAGGATCCCAAGTTTAGAGCGAAGTTCGGTCCCCGCGGCGTGCTGAAATGCGTCGCGACCGAAGAGGTCTCGACGAGAGAGGACGATCCCCGTTTCGGCGCCTGGGGCAAGCAGGAATGCGAAGATACCGGGGCGCTGACGCGAAAGCGGATGGAGACCATCGACGATGAGACCGTCGCCGCGGCGAGGGATTTCATCAAGCAGGCCGTCAGCGACGGCGAGCCTTTCTTCGTCTGGTGGAACGGCACCCGCATGCATCTCTATACCCACGTCAAGGACGAGCACACGGGAATCTCGGGGCCGAGCGGCAACGAGTATCACGACGGCATGGTGGAGCATGACATGCATGTCGGCGAGTTGCTCGATCTGCTCGATGAGCTCGGTGTCGCCGACAATACGGTGGTCATGTACTCCACCGACAATGGCCCCCATTACAATGGCTGGCCGGATGGCGGCACCACGATGTTCCGCTCGGAGAAAAACTCCAACTGGGAAGGCGCCTATCGTGTCCCGACCTTCTTCCGCTGGCCCGGGCACTTCCCGGCGGACAAGACCCTCAACGGCATCGTCGGCCACGAGGATATGCTGCCGACCTTCGCCGCAATCGCGGGCGACCCCGAGATGAGGTCGAAGCTTCTCGAAGGCGTCGAGCTAGAGGGGCGCACCTACCGGAACTACATCGACGGCGCCAACATGCTGGACTACTTCACCGGCGCGGTGGAGGAATCGCCCCGGCACGAGATGGTCTACGTGAATGACGACGGTGCGGTGGTTGCCATGCGCTACGACGACTGGAAGGCGGTCTTCCAGGAGCAGCGCGCTCAGACGTTGCAGCTATGGCGGGAGCCCTTCGTGGAGCTGCGGGTTCCGCTGCTGTTCAATTTGCGGCGCGATCCGTTCGAGAGAGCGCAGCACAATTCGAACACCTACCACGACTGGTTCCTGCAGAGAGCGTTCGTGGTCGTACCGCTCCAAGCCATAGCCACCCGGTTTATCCAGACGATGGAGGACTATCCGCCCAGCCAGACGCCGGGTTCGTTCAACCTGGAGAAGGTGCAGAAGCAGATCGAAAACGCGGCCAGCGGCCGATAGCCGGTCCGCCGTCCCTTTGAGCGTGTTCGCCAGCGGCCGTCCTCGCTTACTGGGGCGGCCGCTTCTTTATTTTAACGCCTCGTTTCCAATGCGCTTCGCGTCTCAGTTGAAGTCAATATGCAGCCTGCAATAATGCCGCCGATATTCGAACGCGATTCGATAGGGCGGCGTCTTCGTCATCAAGCTGTTCAGCCTCTCTTCGATATTGCCCTTTTGCTTCGGAGGGAGGCTCATGACGAGATTTTACCTGGCTGCTGCGACAGCCGTTTCGCTGCTCTGTGCGGGCAGCATCAGCGCGCTGGCGCAGGTGAGTGAAACCGCTGCCGCGGATACTCTCGAGGAATCCGGCACCAATATTCGCGGCGCCACCACGGGCCCGACCGATGCGCCGGGCTACAATCACCCCGACCAGTACATCCACCTGAACACCGTGAAGCCGGCGCCGAACATGTACGGCGTGATCGAGCATACGGAGCAGGACAAGGAGGCGGCGGACAAGCTCTCAAAGTTCATCGAGAAGAACGGCGGCAAGAAGCCGAACTTCCTGGTCTTCCTGCTGGACGATGTCGGCTGGATGGATCCGGGCTTCAATGGCGGCGGCATCGCCGTCGGCCACCCCACGCCGAACATGGATGCGATGGCCGCCGAAGGGCTGGTGCTGACGTCGGCCTATTCGACGCCGTCGTGCTCGCCGAGCCGGGCGACGATCCACACCGGTCAGATCCCGTTGCATCACGGTCTGCTGCGGCCGCCGATGTATGGCGAGCCCGGCGGTCTCGATGGCGCCGTCACCCTGCCGGAGGTCCTGAAGAAGCTCGGCTACACCACCCAAGGTGTCGGCAAGTGGCATATGGGCGAGAACAAGGGCTCGCTGCCTCAGAATGTCGGCTACGACAACTACCGCGGCTTCCTCGGCGTGTCGGACATGTACACCGAGTGGCGCGATATGTATTTCAATCCGGAAATCGCGCTGAGCCCGGACCGCTTCAAGATGATGCAGGAAAAGGGCTTCAGCCACTACGATGTGAATTGCAGCCCGTCGGACAAGGACAAGTGCGAAGACGTAAAGCTCATCGATCTCGATTACATCAAGGAGCTCGACGAGGTCTGGACCAAGGTCAGCACCGATTTCATCGAGGAGCAGAAGGACAGCGACAAGCCGTTCTTCCTCTATCACGCGACCCGGGGCTGCCATTTCGACAACTATCCGAACAAGAAGTGGGCTGGCGCGAGCCGTGCGCGCACCGTCTATAGCGACTGCATGGTCCACATGGACGACGTGTTCAAGCGCATCATCGGCAAGCTGGAAGAGACCGGACAGCTTGAGAATACGATCATCATGCTGACCTCGGATAATGGACCGGAATGTGAGATCCCGCCGCACGGTCAGACGCCGTTCCGCGGCTGCAAGGGGTCGAGCTGGGAAGGCGGCGTGCGTGCGCCCATGTTCGTCTATTGGAAGGACATGATCGCGCCGCGGCGTTCAGAAGGTCTGTTCGATCAGGCGGATATCTTCAATACGCTGATCGGCATCGCCGGCGCGCCTGGCAAGGAGCTGGCGAAATACGTTCCTAGCAAGCGCTATGTGGACGGCGTGGACCAGACCGGGTTCCTGCTGGCTAAGGACGGTCAGTCGGCGCGGAAGGCTCGCATCTACACGCTGAACCAGTATCTCTCGGCGGTGCGGGTGGACGAGTTCAAGGTCACGATCACCGCGGAGCTCGAGGACGGGTTCTTCAAGCGCGGCTATACGGGCGGCTTCTCCGGACCGGTCACGACCGACACGGGCGGCGCCGTGATGGTGAACCTCTACACCAACCCCAAAGAGGATGTGAGCATCGGCGTGCGGCATCTGCCGCTGACGGTGCCGGTGGGCTATGCGCTGGGCGACTACATGCTGGAGCTTGAGAAATATCCGCCGAAATTCTCCACCAGCTTCCTGTCCAACAATCCGCCCATGTACGACATGATTCCGGAGGTCAAGGAAGACGCGAAGATGACCCTGGAGGAGTGGAAGGAGAACGAGGAGCGGAAGCTGAAGACCAAGTAGCCGGTTCTTCTCTCGGCGCGGCGCGCGAGGTTCGCGCGTCTCGCGTGTAGCGGCGCTTGCGAACTGTGGCGTCGCGAACACAGACAGTCTGAATTCCTGCTCAGGGCAGGCGGTAAAGGGAGCGCGAAACCACGCGCTCCCTTTATGCTTTGCAGCAATTGATCCGGATGTGGATCGACCGGGGGGATTCGGATGATTTGGAGAGTTTGCGCACTCTCGTTTTGCCTGGCGCTTTTGCCGTTTCTATCTGCTGGCAGCGTGCGCGCCGAAAGCGCCACGATCGAAGGCGCTCAAGGCTGGGAGTATGAGATCGGCTCGTATGCGTGGGCGCTTTGGGTCCAGGGCGACGTGACGGCGAACGATCTTAAGGCCGATCTCTACATCACGCCGGTGGACCTGATCGATGCGGCCAAATTCGGCCTGACCACGACGTTCGAGGCCCGCAAGGACCGCTTCACCTTCTACGGCGATATCCTCTATGCGGATTTCGGTTTCGATGGCGACGTGGTGCGGGATATCGATCTGCCTTACGACGTCACCGTTCGCGCCGATGCGGCCGCCTCCCTCGATTACCGGCTTGGCATCTATCAGGGTGGCGCCCTCTACGAGCTTTACGATCTGCCGTCCGCCTACGGCGACACGTCGATCTCCGTCGGTGCCGGTGCGCGCTGGGTCCGCCAAGAGGCGCAGATAGGGCTATCGTTCGATATTTCGGCGCGCAGCAACCTGGCAAACCGGCTCGACAGGATCGAAACCACGATCAACCGGATCGAGAACCGGCAGGAGCGGACCCAGGCTCTGGCCCAGCTGAACGCCTTGCGGGACAAGCTGTTGGACCGGCGGATTTCGCGGGCGTCCTCGGAGGATGCGCAGCGCCGTGCGTCACGGCTGGAAAAGCGGCTGAATCGCGTCGACCGGCGCGGCCAAGCGCTGGCGGCCATCGAAGCGGTGCAGGATTTCCGCCTTGCGCTGCTTCAACGCCAATTGGTTCTGGCTAATGGCGGCGGTGCGAACGGGAATTACGCATTCGCAACGACTGATGTGATGCAATGGGTCGATCCGGTGATCGCGACTCGGGTAACCCACGAGTTCAAGGAAGGCGAAGCGGTCACCTTCATGGGCGATATCGGCGGCTTCAATGCCGATCGTAATCTAAGCTGGCAGGTGCAGCTTACATATGACCGGGAAGGGACCCTGTTTGGCTTCGACACCACGAGCTCCTTCGGCTATCGCGCTTTGGGACTGCTTTACGACGATACGGATTTCGGCGGTAGCCGGGGCGTGGACGTGGTGCTGCACGGGCCGATTGCGGAGATCGCTTTCCGCTGGTGACCCTTGCGCTGGCGGCCTTTGCGCAGGTGATTTGTGATGCGCCTGCCTCTGCCAGGCCGTAGCGAGGATGCGGGATCGCGGAAGCCCGGCCGGCCGGCGAAGCTTTTTCTCCATCCGCTCGCCCTGGCCGCTCTCGGCCTCTTCCTTCTGATCATTGGGTCGCTGTCGAGCTGGCAGGCGGCGGTCTTCGCCAGCCCGCCAAACTCTCCTGAGCATGCTTCGGAAGCATTGCATTTCGTCGGCACGGAAACCTGCGCCGGGTGTCATGAAGCGGCAGGGACCGCCTGGGGACCGTCCCAGCATGCCCATGCCATGGACCACGCGACGGATGCGACGGTGCTTGGCGATTTCGACGGCGCGACGTTGGACTATTTCGGCACGACATCCCGGTTCTTCAAAAAGGACGGCAAGTTTTTCGTCGAGACCGACGGTCGGGACGGCAAGCTCGACACGTTCGAGGTGAAATACACATTCGGGCTTGAGCCTTTGCAGCAATATCTCGTGGCATTTCCCGACGGGCGCATCCAGGCCCTGCCGCTCGCCTGGGACAGCCGGCCTGAGGACCAAGGCGGCCAGCGCTGGTTTCATCTCTATCCGGACGAGGAGATCGACCACGGCGATCAGCTCCATTGGACGAATCTGGAGCAGAACTGGAATTTCATGTGCGCCGAGTGCCACTCGACCGGCGTGAAGAAGAATTATGACCCGAAGACCGACCGCTTCGCCACGAGCTGGAAAGAGATCAGCGTTGGCTGCGAGGCTTGCCACGGCAAGGGCTCGGCCCATGTCGCTTGGGCGGAAGGAGACGGCGATCAGGACGATCCCAAGAAGGGATTGATGGCGCTCTTTGATGAGCGGGACGGCGTGAGTTGGCATCAGGATCCGGAGACCGGGCTACCGGTACGGAGCAAGCCGCCGAAGCCCTTGCGAGTGGAGGTGGAGACCTGCGGTCGCTGCCACGCTTTGCGCTCCCAGATCTCCGAGGATTGGGAGCCTGGCCAACCGCTCTCCGACACCCATCTGGTGAACCTTATCTCCGAGGGCGTCTTCCAGGCGGACGGGCAGATGGAAGGCGAGGTGTTCAATCACGGCTCGTTCAAGCAGAGCAAGATGTTCGCCGCGGGCGTGACCTGCAGCGATTGCCACGAGCCTCATAGCGGTCGCCTTCGGGCAAAGGGTGAGGCCGTCTGCCTGCAATGCCATTCGGCGGACCTCGCCAGCAACAGCCATACCCATCATCAAGAGGTGGCGGCCTCGGAGCGGCCGGATTGCATCTCCTGCCACATGCCGGCCCATACCTTCATGGTGATCGACGAGCGCCACGATCACAGCTTCCGCATTCCGCGCCCGGATCTATCCGAGGCGCTCGGCACCACCAATGCCTGCAACGATTGCCATCAGGACAAGTCGCCGAAATGGGGCGCGTCGCCGATCGAAGAGTGGTTCGGTCCGGAACGCAAAGGCTGGAGCTACGGTGCGGCCTTCCACGATGTGTGGCAGGGCAAGCCGGGCGCAAAGGACGCGCTCGCCGGGATCGCGAAGGACGGCAGCTTGCCTGCCTTCGTGCGGGGCAGCGCGCTTGCCGCGCTGCCGCCGCCGCTGACCGAGGAGACGTTCCAGGCCGCGCAGGGCGCCCTCACCGATCCCGATCCCATCGTGCGGCTGGGGGCGCTGGAGAGTTTGAGCACTCTGCCGCCCGATCAGGCCTGGCCCGTTCTCTCGCCGCTGCTCGATGATCCTGTCCGCAGCGTGCGCATGCGGGCCGGGGAGCTTCTGACCGGCGCGCCGCTCGACGCGCTGTCCCGGCGCCAGAAGGAGACGCTGAAGAGCGCGCAAGACGAGTTCGTCGCCGTGCAGAAGCTCAATGCGGACCGGCCGGAGTCCCGCGGGCGCCTGGCGGATTTCTATCTACGCCAGGGCAAGCTCGACGAGGCAGAGCAAGGCTACAGGGCCGCGCTCAAGCTGAACCCGGCTTACGGCACGGCGGCGGTCAATCTCGCCGATCTCTATCGCCGAAAAGGGCAGGATGAGAAGGGCGCGGAAGTTCTGCGCGAAGCCATCGCGGCGGCGCCGGAGGAGGGCGCGCTCTATCATGCGCTCGGCTTGACCCTGGTGCGTTTGAAGCAGCAGGGGGAGGCGCTGGAGGCTCTGAAGAAGGCGGCCGAGCTTTCTCCGGACCGGCCGCGCTTTGCCTATGTCTATGCGGTTGGACTGAACTCCATGGGCCGGCCCCGGGAGGCCATGCAGGTTCTGGAAGAAAGCCTGGAGCGGCATCCCCATGATCGGGAGACGCTGATGATGCTGCTCAACTTCGCAAGCGAAACGGGTCAGATGGACAAGGCGCTGGCCTATGCGGAAGCGCTCTCCCAGATCGAGCCGGACAATCAGGAGCTGCAGACCCTGATCCAGGCCTTGCGGGCGCGGGCGCGGTAGGTTCCGGGCCGGCTAGAGCAGGGGCGCGATGACGTCCTTCACGGCGAGCGCCAGCTTGCGCTGACCGTCGGGGCCGAGATGGACGCCGTCGGGCTCGTCCGGACTGGCGACCGGCGCCGCGTCCAGATAGGCGGTGCCGAGAGAAGTCGCGACCATACGATAGGCCTCGGCGAGTTCCGTGCAGAGCGTCTGCCCGCCATTGTAGAAGAGGCCGATGGTCGGCTCCAGCTCGCCCATATGGGGCGGCGAGATGAGCAAGGTCGCCGGTGCGGTTCCGCCGGGCCCGGCCAGGCTTTGCTTCACGGTCATGATCAGCCGCGCACAGGCGAGCGCGATCTCACCGATGGTGAGCTTGTAACAAGGCGCGCAATCGTTGGTGCCCAGCATGATGATCACGGTATCGAGCGGCGCGTGGGATTCCAGCAGGAAGGGGAGCTTGGCGAGCCCGCCGCGGTCGGGGCGGAGCGGATCCTCCACGGCCAGGGTCCGGCCGTTTAGCCCTTCGGCGATGACCTCAACATCCGGCCCCAACGCCTCGCTCAGGATGTTGGGCCAGCGATGCTCGGGCGGCAGCCTGGTGGCGTCCTTCGGGTTGTAGCCCCAGGTGATGGAATCGCCGAAGCAGAGAATCGTCTTCATGGGCCGCTCGCCGGTCTTTGGGTGCAATTCGAGGTCGATTGCTTCCAGAAAACCCCGTGGCGCTTAAGATTTCGAGTCTGGAGTTTCCAAAAAGCGCAGAGCTCCGCGATTTTGCACTTGCGACAGATTTACACTTCGCATCTGCGAAATGTGTTCGCATATGCGAAATAGCGTTATGCTTTGCATCATCGCTTGTCCGTCAACGACAGACTGGAGATGCCTTTGGAGAGCCTGAAGACCTTTCTGTCCTATATCGACTCCAAGATGAACTGGTGGCCGGACTGGGCCACGAGCCTCTTGCTTCTCACCTTCGCGGTCACCGCCGCCATATGGCTGCACAAGGTCGTCTTCAACTTCGTGGAGCGGCTGGTGCAGGGACAGGATCTCTTCAGACGGTCTCTGGTCTCTCGGACCAAGGCACCCTCGCGTCTCGCCTTCATCATGATGGGCATCGGCGTCGTGGTCGGCATCGCGCCGTTGAACTGGAAGCAAAGCGACTTCATCTGGCAGCTGATGGTGGTGGGGCTCATCTGCCTCGCCGGGTGGTTCGTCAGCACGGCGCTGCATATCTGGATCGTCCTCTATCTCCGCCGCTTCAAGCTCGATTCGGAAGACAATCTTCTGGCGCGCAAGCATGTGACCCAGTTCCACATCCTGCAGCGCATCGCCAATATCCTCATCGTCATCGTCACCATCGGCGCTGCGATGATGACCTTCGATGGCATCCGGCAATACGGCGTCAGCTTGCTGGCCTCGGCCGGTGCGGCGTCGCTGGTGGTCGGCCTCGCCTTTCAGCCTATGTTGAAGAACCTGATCGCCGGGTTCCAACTCGCCATTACCCAGCCCATCCGCATCGACGATGCGCTGCTGGTGGAAGGGGAGTGGGGCAATGTGGAGGAGATCACCTCGTCCTACGTCGTGGTGCGGCTGTGGGACTGGCGGCGGATGATCGTGCCGCTCTCCTATTTCATCGAGACGCCGTTCCAGAACTGGACCCGGGAGAACGCTTCGCTGATCGGCACGGTCTATCTCTATACGGACTTCACGGTGCCGGTGGACGAGGTGCGCGCCAAGCTGGAAGAGGTGGCCCGCAACTCGCCGATCTGGGACGGCAAGGTGGTCAATCTCCAGGTCACGGATTTCCGCGAGAACACCATGGAGCTGCGCTTCCTGGTGAGCTCCAGGGATGCGCCCAGGACCTTCGATCTGCGCTGCGATGTGCGCGAGGCGATGATCGCCTGGCTGCAGGAGAAATATCCGCAATCCTTGCCTCGGACCCGTGCCGAGCTCGACCGAGGCGAGGCGAGGCGCCGGGAGGGATCGAACGGGTTCGGGGAGCGCGCCGGCGATGGCGCCGGGGACGGCGCGAAGCAGGACGCGCCCGCGCTCCACGCCGCCGACTGAGCGATCCCGGAAGACCTAGAGCAGCGGCACCACATAGGTAACGACGGTGCGAAGCTGCGGGGCTTCGGCGTCCGCGGGCCCGTCCAGCAGGATGTCCTCCACGGAGTAGAGGAGCTGGAAGCGCAGGTTCTGAAGCGGTCCCGATTGGGGCTGATAGTCGATGTTGAAGTCGATCTCGTCGATATCGGGCAGAGGTGCGCCATTGAGGGGATCGATCGCCTCGCGGCCCTGGCCGTAGCTGACCTGCATCTTCAAACCCGGAACGCGCTTCGAGAAATCGTAGGCCGCGAAGATTGCCCAAGCCTGCTCGCCAGCCCGTTCCCAGTCGGATTGGTCGAAATCCGTGTAGACCGTGAAGCTGCCATACGGGCTCTGGATCGGGGCGCCGTCGCCATTGAAGGATGCGGCGGCCGTGAGAGTGAAGCCGTTCAAACTGGCGGCGGCGCGAAACGAGACCTGGTTGGTGTCATAGGGGCCACCCGGAATGAGATCGGCACCGACGCTGCGCTGATCGGTGTAGTTCACGCTGGTGCGGTACTGGAGACCGGTCTGCATCTCCGGGAAAAGCCAGTCGACCTCGCCATAGGTGGTCGTCAGGGTATCGGGCACGTAATAGTTCAGAACGCCCATGGTGAGACCGTCCCGCGGCGTGATCAGTACGCCGTTCAGGGCCATGCCTCGATCCTCAGCGACGCCCAGCCCCTCGGACATCGGATCGAATGTCCGGCTCGATTGGGTCTTGTAGCGCCACAGATACCCGCTGATGTAGTTGGGCGCCGTATCGCTGACACCTGAGCGCGTCACCGTCACCCCTTCGAAAGTGATGGGGATCATGCGGTTGTCCTGCATGTTCACGTAAGGAAGATGCAGCGCCTGGCGGCCGATCGTGACCTCTTGGCCGAGGCCTCGAACGCGGCCATAGGCGAGCAGCGGCGTGGTGATTTCACCCTGATCGTTGGTGAGGACGCCCGTGCCGCCTTCGCCGGCGGGGGCGTAGAGGGGCTGAGATGTAGCGACGGCAGCGCCGACCTGGAATCGGTCGTTGAGATAGCCCGACTGGTACCAGAGTGCGCCGCCGGCGGCCCACGCCTTCTGGGGAATGTCGCCGTTCTCCTCGCCATCGAAGTAGAAGCTCCGCATGTAGAGCTTCAAGGTCGTGTCGCGGAAGAAGGGATTGGTCGACTGCAGGCTCTCCTTCAATTCCGGCGGCCACACCGTGTCGTCGGCGGGTGTAGGAGAATCGGGCTGGCGAGGACCGCTCGGAAGGGCTTCGGGCTGATCGTCGGATCTGGAGAATGGCGTGTTGATATCGCCGACCGCGCTCGGAACCCTGTCGGGATCGTCGTCCAGCTGAATCGGCGCAAGCCCAGCAGGATCCGCTGCCATGGCGTGAAGCGGCGCTGCGAGGCACGCAAATGCCAAGAGAAGGGCGGTCCATCCGCCCCCATTTTGCGCGAAAAATCCGCGTCCCAACATGGCGCGCCGTGTCCCCCCCCATCACACGAATCGCGCTCGATTATTCCACGCAAAGACAAAGCGAATCCGAGCCGGCGAAGGGTAGGGCCCGCGCAGCGCGCCATGCAAGCGAAGTCCTTCAAAACCTTACCGGACTGTCACGTCAGGGCCGCCCTCCATCTGCTAGACTTAGCGCTTGACCAGAAGGCTTCTGGTTCTAGGCTTTAGAGCCGCCGCAGGAAGTTACAAGAAAAGCGCTCGAGCCCGCCCGTCTGGGTGCGAGCCCGGAAGATCGGTCTCGCTTGGCCGAGAGTTCGAGCTGAGAGTTCATGAGAACCAACAAGTCTGCCGCGCTGCACAGCACCATGCACAGAGTTTTCCTTTCCGGCCTCTTCGCCACGGTTGTCCTGGCGCTGGTTGTCCTTGCTATGGGTCCCCTTTCGCTTGCTTCGCCCGCCGTCGCGCAATCCTCCGCTCCGCCGGTGGAGACGGAGACGGCGCGGATGGCCCCTGTGGTCAAGCAGCTGGAGATTTCCGGGACGGTCTCGACGCCCCAGGCTTCCCAGATTTCCACCTCGGTGGAAGGGCTGGTCAGCGAGATCCACTACGACAGCGGCGCTCGGGTGAAGCAGGGCGATGTGCTGCTCAAGCTGGATGCGGAGCTGCAAGAAGCGGCTTACGCCCAGGCAGAAGCCCAGACCAAGCGGGCCGCGGCAGAAGTGAAGGACGCTAAGCGCCGGTTGAAGATCGCAGAGACTCTGGCCGAGCGGAACTACGGGCCGAAGAACGAGAAGGAGGCCCGCGAGGCGGAGGTCGATATCGACCAGGCCGCGCTGGAGGCTGCCAAGGCCGAGCAGAAACGCCGCGCGGCCATTCTGGAACGCCACGAACTGCACGCGCCGTTCGACGGGGTGATCTCGGAGCGCATGGCCGAAGTCGGTCAATGGGTGGAACCGGGCACGGCCGCCTTCGAGCTGGTCGCCATGGACAAATTCCGCATCGACCTGCCCGTGCCTCAGGATTATTTCGCGCAGCTTCAGAAGGGGACCGATGTCGCCCTGAAATTCGATGCGCTGCCGGGCGAGACGGTCCCCGCTGAGATCGGCGCTCTGATCCCGGTGAGCGATCCCGATGCGCGGACCTTCACCTTGCGGGTGCTGCCCTTGCGCAAGAGCCTGCCCATCGCGCCGGGCATGTCCGCCCAGGTCATCGTGCGTCTCAACACCGGTCAGGAAGATGTAGTCGTCAGCCGGGACGCGCTGATCCGTTACCCGGATGGGCGCGTAACCGTCTGGGTGCTCGAGGAGAAAGACGGGGAGACCAAGGTGAAGGAGCAGCGCGTGGAGATCGGGCTCGCCTTCGATAATCTGGTGCAGATCCGGTCCGGCCTGAAGGCTGGGCAGCGGGTGGTCGTGCGCGGCAATGAATCCCTGCGCGACGGACAATCCGTCCGGCTCGCGAGCTAATCATGAAAGACGACGGGCCGGCCGGCTTCTTCGCAAGCGTCGCCAGGCACGGCACCCTGGTCGCCGTCGCCACGCTGATCGTCTGCGTGCTGGGCATCGTCGGCGCGTTCAAGATTCCCATTCAGATGATCCCGGATCTGGAGGTCCGTACCATCACGGTGCAGACCCGCTGGCCGGGCGCCACGCCTCAGGACATCGAAAAAGAGATCCTGATCGAGCAGGAGGAGTATCTGCGCTCGATCCCCAGCTTGGAGCGGCTGATCTCGCGGTCCTCTAGCGGCAGCGCCGAGATCGAGCTGGAGTTTCCGTTCAACATCGATCTCAACGAGACGATGATCCGCATCAACAATGCTCTGAGCCAGGTCCCCTCCTATCCGGAGAATGTGGACCAGCCGCGCATCTTCGCCAGTTCCTTTAGCGCGAACTCCTTCATGTATTTCCGGGTCTCGCCTCTGCCGGGCAATCCGCGCGAGCTCGACATGGACATGATGCGGGACTTCGTGGACGACAATGTCCGCCCGCGGCTTGAGAGCGTGAAGGATGTCAGCCGGGTCAGCGTCGGCGGCGGGGCGGAGAAACAGATCCAGATCCTGTTCGATTCCGCAGCGCTTGCCGAGCGCGGGCTTACCATGGCCGAGGTGCGCGAGTCCGTCCGCAACCGGAACCGGGACACCTCGGGCGGTGAGATTGAGAGCGGCAAGCGGCGTTATCTGCTGCGCACCATCGGCCGGTTCGACGATCCGCAAGCGCTGGAAGAACTCATCATCGCGCGGCGTGGCGGGACCATCACGCGGCTGAGCGACGTGGCCGAGGTGAAGCTCGATCATTTCGAGATCTACCAGCAAGGTTACGTGAACGAGCGGCCGATCATCTTCCTGTCCGTGCGGCGGGAGGCCGGCTCCAACGTGATCGCCATCAAGGACGCCGTGATGGCGGAGGTGGGCCCGATCAACCGGGAGATCCTAGAGCCCGCGGGTATGATCCTGGAGAAGACGGCGGACGACGTCACTTACGTGGAAGCCTCCATCGCCAATGTCTGGACCAACCTCGCCATCGGTGCGGTGTTGGCGACCCTGGTGATGTATCTCTTTCTGCGCTCGGCCAAGGCGACCGTGGTGGGCGTGATCGGCATTCCCATCTGTACCATCGCGGCCTTCTTGGGCCTGCTGGTGGCGGGGCGCACCATCAACGTTATCTCGCTTGCCGGCGTGGCCTTCGCCATCGGCATGACGCTGGACAATTCGATCGTCGTTCTGGAGAGCATCGATCTTGCCAGGCGGCGCGGGCTCGATCGGCTGAAGGCTGCCGTGACCGGCGTGCGCCAGGTCTGGCCGGCGGTGCTCGCCTCGACCCTGACGACGGTGCTGGTCTTCATCCCCATCGTCTTCATTCAGGAAGAGGCGGGGCAGCTCTATTCGGACATCGCTGTTGCGGTCTCCGCCTCGATCCTCGCTTCCATGCTGGTCGCCATCCTGGTGGTGCCGACGGCGGCGGCCTATCTCGATCTAAAGCCCAAGGGCGCGGAGCTTTCGGCCGAGGTCGCCATGAGCAACGGCTCGATCGTGCGAGCGGTCGGGTGGCTGACGGCAACGACCTTGCGCCGCTTCATCTGCATTGTCGGCGTGGCCGGGGCGAGCGCGGCCGTCATCGTGTTTCTCACGCCGCCGGCGGAATATCTGCCCGAGGGCGAGGAACCGAAGATGTTCGCCCGGATGAACGCGCCGCCGGGCTACAATCTGGAGACCATGAGCGAGATCGGCACGGAGCTGCAGGACTGGCTTCTGCCGTTCGTCGATGCGGATCCGGCAAACTTCCAGGAGGGCGCCGCGCCGGTGCCGGCGCTCAAATACTTCTTCCTGATGATCGAGGCGGATGGTTTGCGGATCATCGCCGAAACGGTGGATCCTGGCGATATCGGCGCGCTCATGGATATCACGACGGAGAAATACCAAAGCTACGCGGGCATGCGGGCCTTCGTCTCCCGGGGCTCGATCATCACCAGCAATGACGGCGGCACACGGAGCGTCAGTCTCGATATCTCGGGCCGCCGCCTGCAGGAGGTCTACGCGACGGCATCCGCCGCTTACGCCCGGGCGAACGAGATTTTCGACGGGCCGCGCATCCAGGCCGATCCGCCGACGCTCACCCTCTCCCAGCCCTTGATCGAGGTGCGGCCGAAATGGGAGCGGGCGGCGGAGCTTGGTATGACGGCCGACGATCTGGGCTTCACGGTCGCCGCCTTCACCGATGGCGCCTATGTGGGCGAGTTCTTCCGGGACGATGAGAAAATCGACATCTATTTCTACAGCCGGAACGGGGTCGAGACGAATTTGGACAATGTCGGCATGATGCCGGTCTACACGCCCCAAGGGACCGCCGTGCCGCTTTCGGCGGTCGCCGACATCCGCGAGACGGTGGACACCAGCACCATCCGGCGCATCGATGGGCGGCGGACCGTGACCCTCAATATCATCCCGCCGGATAACGTCGCGCTGGAGACGGGCGTGGCGCGGGTGCGCTCCGAGCTCGTCGATTATCTGAAGACCAGTGGCGAGGTGCCCCAGGGGGTCACCATGACGATCTCGGGCGCCAGCGACGAGCTGAACGCAACCCGGGAGGCGCTGCTCGGCAACTACGTCGTCGCCATTGCCATCATCTATCTGCTGCTCGTGGCGATCTTCACCCATTGGGGCTATCCGCTCCTGATCATGACGACCATTCCGCTGGGCGTGGCCGGCGGCATCGTAGGGCTTGCCCTGATGAACTGGGTGGGCGGCCTCTTGCCCATGCTCGGTATGGAGCCGCTTATCCAGCCGTTCGACATGATCACGATGCTGGGCTTCCTGATCCTCATGGGCACGGTGGTGAACAACCCGATCCTGATCGTGGACCGGGCGCTTTACAACGTGCGTGAGGAAGGCTTCGGCGCGAAGGAGGCGGTGATGGAAGCGGTGTCGTCGCGGCTGCGCCCGATCGCCATGTCCACGGTTACTACGATCTGCGGTCTGGCACCGTTGGTGTTCATTCCAGGTGCCGGCACGGAGCTTTATCGGGGGGTCGGCGCCATCGTGCTGTTCGGCATCTTGGGAACGGCAGTCGTCACGCTCACCTTCCTGCCGGCGCTCACGCTCGGCGTCATGCGGCTGGTGGGCTATCAGCTCGACGAGCCTGAGGAAGCGCCGCGCGAAGAGAATGTCACGCCGGTGAAGAAGAAGGCGGCGTAGCCCCTCCCGGCGAGCCTTTCCCTAGGACTTACGCGACCCGATGAAGCCCGGAGCCGTTGTGCTTCTTCGGCGCCGTTTCCACGCGGTCGCGCCCGTTCAGCTTAGCCTCATAAAGGGCTGCATCGGCGCGGGCGAGAAGATCTGCAGGCTTGTCGCCCATCTCGAGTTCGGCGATGCCGAAGCTGCAGGTAACCTCGTCGACAGTCGAGAAGGGCTGACTCTTCACCGCCTGGCGGAGCGTCTCGGCCAGGTTGGCCGCGGACGTCGTCTCCCCATGGGGGACGATAACGGCGAACTCCTCGCCGCCCCAGCGGGCCAGGAAGTCAGTCTTGCGCAGCCGGTCGGAGATGACCTCGGCGAGTTCGATCAGAACCTCGTCGCCTACCTGATGGCCATACTGGTCGTTGACCCGCTTGAAGCGGTCGATATCGAATAAGATGAGCGAAAGCGGCGTGTCGTAGCGGTCGGCGCGGGCGATCTCCAGCAGCAGCCGCCGGTCGAAGCTGAGGCGGTTGCTGAGCCCGGTCAGAGCATCGGTGCTCGCCTGCTGGGAGAGATCCTTGGCCAGGGCTTCGAGCTCCATCTGCCGGTCCATCTGCAGCCGGTCGTGGATGCGGCGCTCGCGGCCGGCCAGATAAACGAGGGCGGTGGCGGTGGTCATCAGCGTGATCACGATGCCCAGAACGCGGCTAGCAAAGATGCCGCGTGCGGTTGTCAGGGTGACGATCGACCAGCCGCTATGGCCCGCCGGTTCGATCTGGACAAAGGTCCGCGCTCCAAGGAGATCCTGCCATCTGTCATCCGTGATCTCAGTCTTCAATATGGGCGGCAGGCTAAGAGATCCGTAGCGGGCGCGCGCCGCATCTTCGGCTCTAGGCGTCACGGGCCAGAGAGGCTTCAGGAGCAGTTCGGAGCGATTGGAGAGGGTGACGATGCCGTTCTGATCGGTCAGCACGAAGGGCATCTCAATGCCGGCCAGGTCCCTGGAAAACCGATCCAGGGATTTCTCCATGACGACGGTCCCCAGGATCTCGCCCGTATCGTTCCGAACCGGACTGCTGACGCTGTAGCGAGTTTCGTCCCGGTCCCCGCTATAGATCAGCTGGTGAACAGGCTGGCCGAGCAGGGCGCGGCTGACCATGGGCGAGACCATGATCTCGGGCGCTGTGTCATTGCTGGCAATTCCCGTCGCGCTCGCGATGACGCGCCCGGTAGAGTCCATCACCAGGCCGAAGATGGCGCCGGCTGCCTTGACATCCAGCTTCAGAACCTCGTTGGCCTCTTCCAGGCCTGTTCGCCCGTCTTTGGAAAGCAGGCTTTCGATGGTTGGGGAGCCGGCAAGCGAGACTGTCATGGCGTCCAGCATTTCCAGCTCGCGTGCAAGGTGGCTCTTGACCAGTGCGACGTGGCCTTCGGATTCCGTTTCGATGTTCTGCTTGTAGATGCCGCCGAGGTATTGGGTTAGGACCCAACCCGAGACGAGGATGGCGGCCATCGAGACCAGGGTGACGACGTAGAGCCGATAAAGATGCTTGGTGTAGCCGCTTGAGGCCATCTGCTCGATCAGTTTCTGGCCCCATATCGACCAGATGGCGAAGGACATCCAGCACGCCAAAAGGCCCCGGATCAGCTGGATGGGCATGCCGGTGAGATCAATGAACCAGCCATAGTGCAGAATGGTCGCGGGCCATATGGGGGCCTCAGGCACGATCAAACCAGCGGCGATGGCGTAAAGCGCAAAGCCGATCGCGGCGCCGATGGCGAGCCTGGAGTCCCGCCCGCCCAGGCGATGGGCGTGATAGGCGAATACGAAGGCGGTCGCCATGGCGGACGGGAAGCCAATAAAGTAGCGGCCCAAGGCATTGGCCTCGGGATTGCCTTCGGCCCATCCGCCGAGGACGACGGGGACGAGGAGAACAGGATAGATCCAGCGTCCCGGGACCTTGAAGCCGGTTTCGGCCGCCACCAGCCGGGCGAACTCGCCGAGGAAAATGTAGGACCCAACCATCACCGCGGTTCGGAACCAGGCGAAGTTGGGGGAATCCCCCAGGATCAGAGCTGTGAGATCCAGCCATTCGGACGCGCCGTGGACGAGACCGAATGTGCCGAGCATCACCCAGGCGAGATGATCGTCGGTTCGGCGAATGGCAAAGGACACCGCGCCCAGCAGAATGAAGGCGAGCCCGTAGAAAAAGAAGATGAAGTCGAGCTGGGATTCCAGAAATTCAGCCATCGTATCCGGTCGCCCTGCGTGCCGATCCAAGGATCAGAGTTCGGCCGAGGCAGCGCCTGCAAGGCTCTTACGGTTAGTGTCAGGGTTGCCCGCAGTATGGCTCGCAAACGTTACCGGTTCATCCCGCCAAATGGGACAATTGGGGAAATCTATTTAAAAACAATCTGTTGAAACCTCCTGGAGCGCTTGATCGCGTCTCCAGGAGGTTTTGTCAGGCCGGACATCCTTACCAGCCGCCCTGAAAGACGATGGCGTTCCGGCCATAGCCGTTCTGGCGGCCGTCGAAGGTCGCGCCGCGGCCGAACTGAAAGACGCCGAGGGTGTTGTTGCGGCCCCGCTGATCGAGGGTGGCGCTGTGGTCGTCGCCACGCTGGACGACGAAGCCGTTATTGCGGCGTCCGCTCTGGCCGATGGCGGCCGCGTTGCGCTTGCCCTTCTGGTCGACATGGGCGTTGTTCTTCTTGCGGCCCTTGGAGCCATTCTTGTGATCCTCCACCATGGAATAGATCTGCAGGCCGGTTGAGATCATGCGGGCCGTGTCGCCGCTGGGTGTGATGCCGAAGCTGATAGTCCCGCCGGCCGATGCCGTGGCCGGGACGCCTAGGCTGCAGGCACCGATCACCAGGGCGGCCATGGTGGTCTTGAAGGTCTTGATGCGTGTCTTGCGTGTCATTGGTCTTCTCCCTGAAACGGTTCGCTTAGAGGAAGCTCGGCAGCCAGCCGCCGGTGCCGATGCTCTTGGTGCAGGGCTCGCTGCCATCCGCCCAGCGGACGGTGAGGACGGCGCTGTAGTCGCCGGATCCGCCGATCGCCACGGTGCTCAGGGGCTCGCTCCCACCCGGATAGGCGCTGAACTCGCCGCCCTGGATGATCTGGGAGCCGCTGCCTTGGCGGACCTTCAGCTCGTAGGAGCCGTTGGCATGATGGTCGGCATAGGCGAAGCCTTCCAGGTTCACGGTGCCCCAGCTTTCGTTCACGCGAATCTCGCAGCTGTGGCTGGGGGCATAGCCGACGGGCATCGCCGGCTTTTGCAGGGGAAGCTCCATGGTCGGGGCGCCGGCGGGAGCGGCAGAGCCGCTCGCCGCCCACACCATGCTCAGGGGAATGAGCGCCACGGAGAGGGGGGCCAGGATGCGGATCATGATGATGTCTCCTTCTTTAGAGTGGAACGGTCGGGTCTGGGGTCAGTCCTGAACGATGACGGTGACGTTGCCCCGACCCGACTGGACGACATTGGCGTGATTGCCGCGTCCGCCCTGGATGACGGCAAGCGCATTGCCACGGCCGCGCTGAGTGGTGGTGGCGCGCTGGTGAGCGCCGAACTGGGCGATGCCGGTGATGTTGCGGCTGCCGCGCTGGTAGCTGTCGGCGAAGTGGCCACGGCCCTGCTGGCCGACGACGGCGCGGTTCTTCCGGCCCTGCTGATTGTGCAGGGACGTGTTGCCCCAGCCGTTCTGGTGCAGGGTCATGCGGTTGCGGTGGCCGTACTGGCTGCCGCCGAACTCGTTGAAGCCGCCGCGCTGCTCGACGAAGAACGACGAACCGCCGGCCTGTGCGGGGGTGAGGCCTGCGCCGAGCGTCATGGAAACTGCGGCGGTGCCTGCGATCAAAAGGGTGCGAATTTTCATCTCTCGTCCTCCAGATTTTCCGCGGCGGGGTCATCGCCGCTTGTGAGGAGGAGTTTTAGAGGTTCGGGCTTGAACCGGTTTTGAATGGGGTGTTCAGGCGGGGTTCAGGCTTTCGAGGCCTCTTGCGGGGGCCTATTTACAAGCGTTTTCAGTTGGTTGTCACCAGATCCAGTTTGGCCCGACAAAGCCGAGACCGCCGGCGACCGCCAGCCCGGTGACAGCGCTTGCCACCAGCATCAGGATTCCGTCGCTCACGAGCAGGGCCAATCCGAACATGGCAATGGCCAGGGCGGGGAGGGCGACAGCGAAGGGCAGAAGCTCCAGTGGCGGGATGGCAAGGGCCAGCAGCACGCAGGCGCCGGCGGCGATCTGGACGAAGGGCTCGTCGGTCAGCCTGTCCAGACGGCCGCGGAACCAGCGGTCCAGGCGTTCCGCCCAGGGGCGCATCTTGTCCAGGGATTGTTTCATCTTATCGGCCGGCACCTTCCGCTTCTGCAGGAACTGCGGGATCCAGAGATGGTCGAGGCCTAACATGATCTGGACGGCGAAGAGGATGATGATGATAGCCAGGAAGGTCGGAACGCCCGGGATGCCGCCGACGGGCGTGATGCCGAGCAGGGCCGGGATCATCAGGAACGGCCCGTAGCTGCGATTGCCGAGTGCATCCATCATGTCGCCGATGGTGACGTTCTCGCAGGCGCTGGCGCGCTCCTCGAGCTGATCGAGGATGGATGCAACAGGACCCAACGGGTCAGACCCTTTGTTCTCTTGATTCATCGCGCCTTCGGCCATGCAACCCAAACACCGGGCCTATGCCAGTGTTCCGTGACGCTTTTCGAACACTGGACTAGCTGGCGTCCGGCTCGCCCGTCTCCTGAACGATGGGGAGGTGGCCGGAGCGGATATGCAGGTCGCGCTGCGGGAAGGGAATCTCGATATTGTATTTGGAGAGCGAGGTCTCGATAGCCCAGCAATAGGCGGCGTTGACGGCCGCCGGGCGCTGCACCGATTCCGGATCGAGCCAGACAACAAGCTCGAAATCGAGGGCACTGTCGCCGAAGCCCACGAGCCAGACCTGGGGCTCGCGTCCCTTCACGCCGAGCAGAGTGTGGTGGACCTCTTCGGCCGCTTCGAGCCCCGCCTTACGCACCAGCTCCTTGTCGGTGCCGTAGGCGACGCCGAAGGGGATGCGCATGCGGCGGAAAGCGTCCCGGTGGGTCCAGTTCACCATCTGCTTCGAGATGAACTCGGAGTTCGGGACCAGGATGTCGATATTGTCGTTGGTGGTGACCAGGGTGCTGCGGATGGTGATCTCGCGGACGCTGCCACGCACCGTGTCGGAGAGCTCGATGAAGTCGCCGACCTTGATGCTCCGTTCTGAGAGCAGAATGATGCCTGCGACAAGGTTGCTGAAGACCGATTGCAGGCCGAAGCCGATGCCCACGCCGATGCCGCCGAACAGGACGGTGAGGGCGGTGAGGTCGACGCCCACGGCGCTCAGCGCGATCATGATGGCGCCGAACAGCAGCGCCAGGCGGATGCTCTGACCGATCAGGGTGCGCACCGACGGCGTGAAGGCGCTGGTCCTGCGGATGCGGGTGTTGAGCACGCCGGCCACGACGCTGGCGATCCAGATCAGCAGGGCTGCGAACAGGACCCCTTTCAGCACGAGATAGAGCGAAAGGCGCATGGCGCCCATGCGCAGGGCCACGCTGTCCAGGAAAGCGACGGTCGGGTCGAGCAGCTGCAGGATATTGAGGGCGGCGATGATCCACGCCACGGTGGCGAACGTCTTCGACCAGAACGGGTCGGGCACCAGGGTGGAGAACAGGCGGATCAGGATCCAGGCGTTCAGCAGGCTCGCCACGGCAGTCAGGATCACCCGTTCGAAGCCGAACTGGCCGAGCACCGATGCACCGAACCAGAGCAGTATGACGGCGATCAGCGGCACCACCAGATTGAAGATGACCTTTCGAAGCTCGATCAGGGTCTGGTAGCTCGATGCATCCGGCTCGGGCCAAAGCCTGGCCAGGAGCCGCTTGGCGGGGTGCGCCAGCCCATAGGCCGCGCTTGCGGCCAGCGCCACGACCAGAAGCTCCATGACGACGCCCCAGGTCAGGACGTGGGTTCGGACGAAATCGATGGCCCGCTCGGTCCATGACATGGCCGCATCGACGGTTTCGTCGAGGCTTTCGGAGACGGATTCCAGCTCGGACGGACCCGATGGCTCGGGGGGTGGCGAAGGAGCCGCCGGAGGGGGAGACGGAGCAGTGCCGATAGCGCCTTCGGTCCGCGGGCCGGGGGTGGACCCTTGGGCAAGAAGAAGTTCGGCGAGAAGCAAGCGGCTCACTTAGCAGAGCCTTTTCGCTTGGTTGTCCATGCGCATCATTCTAGCTCAAAATCGATCCACGCAAAGTCGAGATGGTTTTGCGGCGCTGGTCCGGCGATCAAAACCATTTGAGTTTTCTGAACAGATAGACCTCGCCGATCAGGACGATCACCAGAAGCGCGCAGGTGATCCAGAACCCCATGGTGTTCTGCACGCCGGGGATGCCGCCCACATTGACACCCAGGAGCCCCGTCACGAATCCGAGCGGCAGGAAGATCCCGGCGATCAAGGATAGTGCGTACATGCGGTGGTTCATGCCTTCGGCGAGGCGGTTGGAGATCTCGTCGCGGATCACGATGGCCCGGTCGCGGGCAGCATCGAGATCTTCGATATAGCGCTGCAGCTTGTCGGCGGATTCCCGGAGCAGGATCTCCAGATGCTGGTTCAGCCAACCCGGCCGTTCGATGTGAATTCGGGCCAGCGCATCGCGCTGGGGGCCGATATAGCGGCGCATGCCCACGGCGGTCTGCCGGGCTTCGGTGATCTGGCCGCGGAGAGCGCCATAGTCGCGCTCCTCCAGATGCTCCTCAACCTCATCCAGGGTTTCGTCGAGCTCCACGACCACGGTGTTCATGCGCTCCGTCAGCCGTTCGGTGAGGCGTACGAAGAGCTCAGGCACGCTCTCGGCGCCCATCCGCTTGTCGACGAGATCGGAGAGCATGTCCCGTGGCGTCATTACCGGGCGGTAGCGGATGGTGATGAGGCGCTTTGCCGTGACGCACATGCGCAGGGCCACCATGTCGTCGGGGTCAGCGCCGGCGTTGAGGTTCACGGCGCGCAGGATCGCAAGCAACCCGTCGTCGGTCGTGAGCACGCGGGGCCTCGTCTCCTCTTCCAGGAGCACACGGCGGCTGAGCTCGCTCAAACCCGCCGTTTCCTCCAACCAGCGATGGGTGGCTTCGGCGGCGCTGTCGAGATGAACCCAAAGAGGGCCGTCTTCGGCGCTCCAACTGTCCAGGGCCTCCCAGCCGATGCGCTTGGCGCCGCCCTTGCCGTCCAGCACGCAGGCGAAGACGAGACCGTTGTCGCTTTCCGCGATGACGCCGGGAAGGGAGCTGCTGGCCATGTCACCTCATCGGTTGCAGGGGGTCACTTTCGTTCCGCCAATCTTGCCATGGATGGCCGGCCATCACGACTCCCGTCGCGTGCGGGTGGCCACGGACTGGCCTATGCTCCTTCCGGTCTTCCATTGGTTCGCCGCTCGGCGTGAAAGGTCCCCGAAGAGATGTCCAGCAAGCGTTCTGTCCGCCCCTCTCCAGAGAGGGATGTCGTTGTGCGCTCCGGCCCGGCCGGTCCCGTTTCGGTCGGTGCGCTTGCCGTGGGCGCGCTCGCTGTCGGCGCCTTAGCGATCGGGGCGCTGGCTATCGGGCGGCTTGCCGTCGGGCGGGCCCATTTCCGGTCCTTGGAGGTGGACGAACTGACGGTCGGCAAGCTCAAGATCAAGGAACACGAGCCTCAAGACCGGTGAAAACGACGACGCCTCTGCAGCCGGTCAGGGCAGGGAGGCGTCGAGCGGTCGATCTTGATGCCCGAAAGGGGCCGGAAAGGCCTTAGGCAGCGGCTGCAATCTTCTCCGGATCGAAGGCGATGGGCAGGGAGATCGGTCCCGTGTTGCCGCTATCGGGCAGGAAATGCCCTTCGCCGTTCTTGCGGATGTTGCGCATCTGCTGGGGCAGCTTCTTGAAGGCCACCGTCATGTCGGACCGCGCGATGGCGTGGCCCAGGCAGTGGTGAACGCCACCGCCGAAGCCGAAATTGCGCGCCCGATCCTCGTTGGTGATGTCGAAACCGACGGGATCGAAGATCTCCGGATCGGTGCCGGCGGACTCGGAGATCATGTGAAGGGTGGTGCCCTTCTTGATCGTGAGGCCTTCGTACTCGAAATCGTCCCAGGCTTCGCGAGTGACCCAGGTGATGGTCGGGCGGATCCGGAGGCATTCCTCGACCGCATTGGGGGCGAGATCGGGGTTGTCGCCCAGAAGCGCCCATTGGTCAGGGTGATCCAGGAACATGGAGATGCCGAGTCCGAGCTGGTTCCGGGTGGTATCGATTCCGGCGAAGACCAGCATGAGGATCATGTCCCGCAGCTCGTCGTCGGTCAGACGGTCGTTGTCCTCGGTCGCTGCCACGAGGTTCGACATGAAATCGTCGCCGCCCTTCTGCTGGCGGCGGCGTGCCACGATCTCGTCGGCATAGGCGTACATGCCCTCCGTGGCCTTGTTGATGCGATCCTCATGCTTCTTGAAGTCCACACCGAGGGCCAGACCCATATCGGCCGAAAGGTTCAGCACGTGCTCGGCCTCTTCCCTTGGCAGGCCAAGCACGTGGCAGAGCACTTGAGAGGCGTACGGATTGGCGAAGTCCGCCATGAAGTCACATTCGCCCTTATCGATGAACTCCTTGGTCAGCTCGTCCGCGATCTCGTGGAACTTCGGAAGCAAGCCCTGGATCACCCGCGGTGAGAATGCGGGGTTCACCAGCTTGCGCAGGCGGGAGTGATCCTCGCCTTCCAGGGCGAGGATGCTGCGCGACCACCAGTCGGCGAAGATGCCTTCTACCTCATTGTGGCCGGGCCAGGCGTGGCTGCCCTGGCGCAAGCCCTTGTGGAGGAGCAGCTTGCGCACGTGGTTATATTTCAGCACCGCGATGCCGTAGGGGGTGCGCGCGAACCAGCTTTGGTCGCGCGCCTCCTTTACCTGACTCCCACGGATGGAGATGGTGGGGTCGGCGATGTCTACGAACGGAGCGTCTTCTAGCCGTACCGCATTTTCCATTGTTGCTTCTCCGCGTTGCTATGGCAGGTAGTCGAGATAGGTCTCGAGGTCCCAGTTTGTTGTGGTGTGCATGAAGCGTTCCCACTCGTCGCGCTTGTACTCGTCGTAGAGGCGGTACATCTCGCCGGGCATGGCGGATTTGACGACGTCGTCCTTGGCCAGCGCCTCGAGGGCGTCGCCGAGGGACATGGGGAGCTTCTCCACCTTCTTGCCTTCCTCGATGGCGGCGTAGATGTTGCGCTCCTCCGGCTTGCCGCAGGGGATCTCGTCGTCCAGGCCGTCATCCATGGCCTGCAGGAGACCGGCGCCCATCAGATACGGGTTCACCATGGAGTCCACGGAGCGGAACTCGAACCGGCCGGGTGCGGAGATGCGCAGACCCGTGGTGCGGTTCTGGAAGCCCCAGTCCTTGAAGACCGGCGCCCAGAAGCCGGTGTCCCACAGACGCCGGTATGAGTTCACGGTGGAGCAGCCGATGGCCGTCAGCGCATCGAGATGCTTGGTGATGCCGCCGATGGCGTACTGGCCGATCTGGCCGGGCATCTGGCTGTCGTCGCCTTCGGGCATGAAGGTGTTGTCGCCGCCGGAGCGATAGGTGAAGACCTCGTCCTGGCCGGCGCGGACCTTCTGGCCGAGCGGCTTGACGCCGTCCTCGCCGCCCTTCCACAGAGAGATGTTGTGGTGGCAGCCCGAGGCGGAGACACCCATGAAGGGCTTCGTCATGAAGCAGGCGATGAGGTTGAACTCGCGAGCGACCTGGGCGCAGATCTGACGGTAGGTGGTCAGGCGGTCCGCGTTGCGCACGACGTCGTCATAGGTCCAGTTGAGCTCCAGCTGGCCCGGCGCGTCCTCGTGGTCGCCCTGGATGATGTCGAGG
>NZ_JBHTJO010000001.1:1573755-2002341 GCF_042676065.1 Methyloligella solikamskensis
CAGGGGCGGAACACACTCCGCTGTCATCCTCGGGCGCGCGAAGCGCGACCCGGGGATCCAGCAATCACCGACCTGCCTTGGTTGGCCCACAGGACGTATCAAGACAGGGGTTACTGGATTGCCCGGTCAAGCCGGGCAACGACACTGAATTCGCGGTAAGGGCTGCGCCCCGCCCCCATACTTAAGCGTCATACTGAGGTGCTCGGCGTGCAACGCCGAGCACCGAAGGATGGGACACACGCCGGGGCCACGCCTCCTTCGAGGCTCGCTACGCTCGCACCTCAGTATGACGGGGCTCGAGCACCGGAGAAGAGCAGTCCTTAGCCCCGGTCCTCGGGCATGCGGAGGCGCTCCAGATGAGAGCGCATGTCGATCACGGCGAGGTTCACGCCGCCGACATTGCTGGCCTCCCGCGCGGCTTTGGAGGCCAGGGTCACGATATCCTCGGCGTGCTCGTTGCCGGTCATGTTGGTGAGAATGCCGATGCTCGGGATGAGATAGATCTCCCTGGCATCGTGGATGATGGGCGCATCGAACTGCCGCTTGATGCGCGCGGCGAGATCGGCCGCGTCGGCATCCGCCTTCCCCGCCTCGTGCAGGACGACGAACTCGCCTTCACGCCAGGCGCAGAGAGAGTCGGCCGCTTCGAGGACATGGTCGATCCGGCCGGCCACATTGTCCATGGACCGGCTTTCGGAGAATTCGTTTCGCCCCGCAGTCTCGGGGGGCATGCCGGCAAGGCGGACGACGGCCAGGCTCGCAGGTGCCGCCAGACCCGCCCGCTTCCGCCGAAGGGCCATCTCCAGCCGGTCCAGGAAGACGGCGCGGTCCGGCAGCCTGGTGCCGGGATCGCGCGGCGCCTTCGCGCGGGGCGGCTCGCGCCGCTGGCGCGCGAGATCCGTCACGAAGCCTTCGACGCCGAGGAGCTCGCCGCTGATGGAGAAATTACCCTTTCCGTATTCGTGCACCCATTTCTCGATGCCCTGGGCGGTCCTGATCCGGTATTCCAGCTCGAAGGGTACGTTCTGGCACAAGGAGATCTGCACGCCGTTCCAGACCTGCTCGCGGTCCTCCGGAACGATCAGATCGGCATAGGTCAGCTGCTGGCTGTTGATGAGGGCCTCGGTGGGATAGCCGGTCAGGCGTTCGCAGCCCTTGCTCATATATTCCATCGTCCATTGCCGGTTGTTGCGGCAGCGATAGACAAAGCCGGGAAGGTTGTTGATCAGAGTCTCGACGGTGCGATGGCTGGCGGCACGCATGCTTTCCGCCCGCACCCGGGTGCCCACATCGGTGAGCGTGCCGACGAAGCCGATGCAGCGGTCGTTCTCGGCGATGACGGCCTGGGCGCCCGCCTCCAGATGCATCGTCTCGCCGGACCGGGTCAGGAAACGCAGGACGATTGTCTCCGCCGATTCTGCAGATTGCGGTTCGCCGCGCCGTGCCTCCAGAAAATCGAGCCAGCGTGCCTGATCCTGTGGATGCAGATAGGCGGAGCGCAGAAGCGATCGCGTCTCCTTCAGAGAAAAACCGGTGAGCCGCGACCAGGCCGCATTGACGAAGCAGAGCGTGCCGTTGGGATCGGCCACGAAGACCACCGTGTCGATGGCATCCAGGAGCGACGCAAGCAGCGGCATGGAGGCCGCACGCGGACCGGACGCCGTGGGCGCCGGAAACTCGCCTTCCTTGACCAGGAACTGGGTCAAGCTCTCGATATGGGCGGTCATGTCCACAGGCAGTCGGCTCTCAGTCAGTCCTGGTCCCCCGGTTCTTACCCGGCTATTGGCCCCGATGCCGCGCACGCGCGCATGGGTGTTTCGCTAGCTTAGCGCTTGACCAACGCTAGCAGGAGACGGTGCGGGAACAAATGCGGAGTACCCCCTGGGGGGTAGCGGGCGGGCAGCTCAGCTTGCAGTCAGAGCCCAGACGGCGGCTTCAAGGCGGGATTGCAGGTTCAGCTTGCGGAGCAGGTTCTTGACGTGAACCTTGACCGTGCCGTCGCTGATATTGAGCTCGCGGGCGATGTGCTTGTTGCTCTTGCCGGCGCAGATGAGGTGGAGGATCTCCCGCTCCCGGGCGGTCAGGCACTCCTCGCTGGGGGGCGGTGACGGCGCGGTGCCCTCCCGAAGCGCGCCAACGAGCAGGCTCATGAGAGGCTCCACGAAGACGGTTTCGCCGCGGACCGCCTGGCGGACCTTCTCCAGGATCTCCTCCGGCTCGGCACCTTTTAAGAGATACCCGTCGGCGCCCGCGCGGACCGCGCCCAGAAAATCGTTCTGGTTCTCTGAGACGGTGAGCATGATGACCCGCGCCTTCAGGCCCGATTGCTTGATGGCCTTCAAAGCCTCAAGGCCGCTGCCCTCCCCCATGTTGAGATCCATGAGGATGAGGTCCGGATCGAGCGCTCCGGCGAGGGCAGTGCCTTCGTCGGCGCTGGCCGCCTCACCGACGACTTCGATATCGGGCTCGCCCCCGATCAGCTCGGCGACGCCGCGGCGGAACAGCGGGTGGTCGTCGACAAGAAGGACGCGGCAGGATGGCTCGCTCATACGGGCAGCTCCACATTGACCGTCTTCGAGGCCGCGCCTCCACCGGGCAGGCTGACGGTCAGGCGCGTGCCCCCGCCGGCTCGGTCCTCGATCGAGAAGCTCCCGTCGAGGCTGCGGGCCCGTTCCTGCATGATGGACAGGCCATGATGGGACTGGGCGTCGCCGGTCGCTGGCTTCGTGCCGATGCCGTTATCGTCCACCGTGAGATGCACGGCACCGTCGTCCTTCAGGCGCAGCGAGACCCAGCAATAGCTGGCATGGGAATGGCGCACGACATTGCAGAGTGCTTCGCGAAGGATGAGCAGCAGCTGCATTTCATCGGCGACGGAAAGCTTGCCGGCGGAGAGCCGGTTGTCGAGATCGAAGGCGATGGAGCTGCGCCCTTCGAACTCCTCGATGGAATCCTCCAGGGCCTGAGCAAATGTCCGGCCGTGCATGGTCAGCCGGAAGGTCGTGATGAGCTCGCGGAGCTGGACCGATGCGGTGGTCAGCGTGCTGCGCAGCCTCTCCATGGCCTCGCCGGCCTCGCCCGGCTGCGCTTGGGCCTTATCCAACGCGCCTTCCTTAGCCAAAGCGGCTTGGAGCATGCTCACCTGGATCTTCATGTAGGCCAGGGACTGGGCGAGGGAATCGTGCAGCTCCCGGGCGATTGCCGCCCGCTCCTCGCTTTGGGCGTTGCGCAGCTTCATGCGGGCGGAGCGGGCGCTGTAGAGCACGCCGGCCAGATAGTCGCCATATTCGCGGGCCGCGTCGATCATGGCAGGGGAAACATGGCCGGCTTGGCCCGGCAGCCTCAGCAGGAGAATGCCTCGGCCGCTTCTGCCCTGCTCGAACCCCTGGATGAGGATGGTCGCGTCATCGTCCTCAGGATCTGCGCGGGTGATCGGGGCCGGCCCCGCGCGCTCCCTGAGAGACAGATCGCGCTGATCGTGAACCAACCGGATCCAGCGGTCGCGGTCCTCCGGCGTGGTCGAGGCGAGAAGGACAAGCTGGCGGCCGCTTTCGGTGCCGACGAAGATTGCGCCGGCTTCCGCGCCGGATAGCTGAAGGATGTGGTCGAGAACGAGATTGAACGGCTCAGCCGAATCCGGATCGGCGAGGAGCTGGGTCAGAACCTGATTGAGGAGGCGAATCTCGCCATGTGCGGCCGGCCGTGGCGGGGCGGCCTCCGGCGCCGGAGATTGCCGTTCCGGCGGGTCGACCCTGGACCGGTCGGCCCGCGTCGCCAGCCTGGCGCCACGGTCGGCGGTCATTTGAGCCTCTCCCTCATAACCGAACACCTCCCACCTGCAATTCCGGTCGCCGCAGCGAAAGTCACATCCGGAAAAGCCGTGGTCCCGTAGAGGTTTATCTCAATACCAGAAACGCGAGCGGGCATTGGCTCAGTCTACTGATCTTTGCAGGAATAGCATTGAATCATTCGCATCAACAGTGCCGGGGTCACTGGCTAGAGGGGCGGATGAGCCCGGCTTTCTGACCAGACCGGCTCGAAGCCGACGATCTCGGTGTCGGCATCCAGATTGGGGTTGAAGAGAAAGTTGTGCCACCAGGTGGCTTCGCGCAGCGGATCGGACCGATCGAGCTTGCGGACGTTGCAGCTGAGATCGAAGCGCCGCGAATAGGCCTGGAACGTGAGCACGCATTGGCGCGCTTCACGCAACCGCGCCAAGCCGGGCGAATCCGGCTGGAAGGTCGCCGTGAGGAGGCCTGCGAACTCTTCGGGCTTCTGATAATAATTTGCGGAGAAGAAGGTCAGCGCCTGCTCGCGGCGCTGGGCCGGGTCCATGGTCTTGCGCGCCATATGCATCAGCTCCGGCGTGACAGATGCTTCGGGCTTGCGTGGCATGACTGTGATGACGTGACCGAGCGGCTCATCCGCGCCCGCCGGGGTGACCAGCGGCATGATGGCGTCGTCGGGGCGGCCGCCGTTCTCCCGCATGACAATCTGCCGGACCCGGCATTGCCAGCGCTGGAAGGCATTCTTGAGCGGATTCTCGAACAGCTCTGATTGGGCTTGTGCCGACACACTCAAACTCCCTTTTTCACATCTCCCTCGAACGAAGGGTGCGCTCCCCCGCAAATCGCGGAGGAGCGCCGTCTTGAATCGGCCTTTTCGGCCTAGAGATGGAATATCTGGTTGGCGGCGATCACCAACCCGATACCCGTGGCCAGAGCGACGTAAGGCCAAATGCCCGCGCGACGGACGGTCAGGTCGCGAGAACTCATATGCAGATCGTCGAGCATTTCCTTCGGGAAATGACCGCCATCCTGAATGTAATGGCGGTATGCGAAGATCGGCACGATGAGCGCCGCGGCGATCACGCCGGACATCAGCGTGCCCTCGCCCCACACATTGGCACCCGCGCCCAGCAGCACCGCATTGACGAAGCTGAAGAACACGGCGGCGACCATGATCGGGGTCGGGCACCTCCACGGCCGGGGCGTCTCGGCGCTATCGATCCGATGGATCCAGCCTGCATGCAGGTTCAGGAAGTTGAAGATCAGATAGCAGCAGTTGGAGACGGCCAGGACGAACAGATAGTCCGACATCATCAGCAGACAGAGGTTGAAGCCTAGATCCGTCCACATCGCATGGGTCGGCGCGCCGTGATGGTTCACATGGTTCAGATAGCGCGGCAGCCAGCCGTCCACCGAGCCCTGATAGAGAGTCCGGGAGGAGCCGGCCATGGACGTCATCACCGCCAGCAGCAATGCCATGATCAGCATGACCACCATGAGCGAGAAGACCACGGAACCGCCGCCGACCATGTGCGCCATGGCGCCCGCGACGGCAGAGCCGTCGACGATGCCCGGTTCCAGCATGCCCTCAACGCCGAGCACGCCCTGGAAGGTCAGCGGAACCAGCGTGTAGACCAGAATGCAGAGCAGACCGGCCGATAGGATGGCCTTGCTGGTGTCCGAGCCGGGATTGCGGAACTCCGACGTGTAGCAAATCGCGGTCTCGAAGGCGTAGGCCGACCAGGCCGCGATGAACAACCCGCCGAGGAACAGCGTCCAACCGGAGATGTCCCAGGTTCCTTCCGTCACCGCGCCGTCAGCCGTGAAGGCGAGCGGCTTCAGAGGGAACAGGTTGCTCGCAAGCACGTCGCCCGTCAGCAGCGGCACGATGCCGACAATGAGGAGCGGAATCACCACCGCGAGACCGACGACCATCTGGAAACGGGCAGCCCGCAGAACGCCGCCGTGCTGGACGGCGAAGACGCAGAGCAGGATCAGAGCACCGATGACGAAGGTGGAGTCGATCCGGACCGTGAGCCCCTCCTTCAGCGCGTCGAGGCTGAAGAGGGTGATCTTCCAGGTCCGCAATGCCGATTCCGGGTCGAAGAAGACGTTCAGAATATAGCCCGCGGCCAGACCTGCGCCGATCGCGAGAACCGGCGTCCAGGCGAGCCAGTTACACCAGACCGAGATCGGTGCGAGCGACTTACCGTAGCGCACCCAGGCGGCTGCGCCGTAGACGGATGCGCCGCCGCTCTTGCTCGGGAAAAGCCCGGCGATCTCGGCGTAGACGAATGATTGAATAAAGCCGATGCTGACCGACAGAATCCAGACGACCCAGGACGGCGTTCCGACCGTTCCGGCAATACCACCAATCGAAAAGAGAACGAGCGCGGGCACGCCACTGGCGAGCCAAAACGCACCCTTCCAATCAATCGCTCTATGGAGAGACTCGCTCTCCACTGGCCCCGCTGCGGAGCCTGCTACCTCTGTTGTCATCATTCCCTCCCCTGGGAAGCAATCGCTACTGTTGCTAGATTTTCGGCGGCAAGCGCTGCGGGTGCTCCTTTCCTTACGCCGCCTATCCCTCTGTAGCCGCGATCTGCGCACCTCTTCCGCCGTTCGCATGGAAGAAGACGTGCGGGATCACGACGATCTCTCGCCTGGCTTTTGCCGATTGATTTTTTGGGCGAGAAAAAAAGAAAGGCCGGCGCAGAAATATTGCGCCGGCCGAATCCCCAATCCCGGCATCGCGCAGCCCGCTACGCTCCGGAAGATGGAGGGCTTGCCGGGGGGTGCGTAGCGGGCGGCGATGTCCGGTCCGGGAGTGCATGGCTAGAACTTCATGTACGCCTTGCGCAGGGTGACCAGCGGATGCCGGTCGGACATCTGGAACTTGATCAGCAGCTCGCGTGCGATCATGTCCCGGTCCTGCTGGTTGTCAGGAAGATCGATGGAATCCGGCACCCGGACCCAACCGTTGATGTTCCTGTCGAACACCGCGGGTTTGCCTTCCTCGTAGCCCATATGGATGTCTTCGAGCCAGTTGAGGTCTTCCCACCCCATCACCTCGATATACTCCTTGAGGAAGGGGGTGAGCCGGTCGTAGTCGGGCACGAGGTTGACGTCGTACCGGTAGCCGATGTGCTGGCCGATTTCCTTCTCGCGTTCCGATTCGAGGCCCGAGGAGTCTTTCAGAAACTGATCGACGTCCTTGATGTCCGAACCTCTGTATTGTGTTCCCGCCATCGGGTCCTCCTAGAGATGGTGATAGTCTTCGACGCCGACCGTGTAGTCCGTGCCGGCGAGCGGAACGCCCGCAATGGCCGAAGCTTCCATGGTCAGCGCGGCGAGATCTTCGGGCTCGAGGCTGTGGATGTTGGTCTTGCCGCAAGCGCGGGCGAAGAGCTGTGCCTCGATGGTGAGCGAGTGCAGGAAGTTGTAGACCCGCTCGGCGGCCGCATCGGGATCGAGGCGCGCGCGCAGCTTGGGATCCTGGGTCGCCACGCCGACCGGGCAGCGCCCGGTATGGCAGTGATAGCAGTGCCCAGCTTCCACACCCATTTCCTCGGGGAAGTCGGCTTCCGGGATGTCCTTGTTGCAATTCAAGGCCATCATGGCGGAGTGACCGATGGCGATGGCGTCAGCGCCGAGCGCGATCGCCTTGGCCACGTCGGCCCCGTTCCGGATACCGCCGGCATAGACCAGGCTGATCTCGCCGCGACGGCCGAGATCGTCGATCGCCCGCCGGGCCTGGCGGATCGCCGCCATGCCGGGAACGCCGGTGTCCTCGGTCGCAAGATGCGGACCCGCGCCGGTGGAGCCTTCCATGCCATCGATATAGATGGAGTCAGGATTACACTTCACCGCCATGCGGACGTCGTCGTAGACGCGCGCCGCACCCAGCTTGAGCTGGATCGGGATCTGCCAGTCGGTGACTTCGCGGATCTCGTTGATCTTCAGCGCCAGATCGTCCGGGCCGAGCCAGTCAGGGTGACGGGCGGGGGACCGCTGGTCGATACCGGCCGGCAGCGAGCGCATCTCGGCGACCTGGTCGGTCACCTTCTGGCCCATCAGATGTCCGCCGAGGCCGACCTTACAGCCCTGCCCGATGAAGAACTCGCAGCCATCCGCCAGCACCAGGTGGTGCGGGTTGAAGCCGTAGCGGGACTGAATGCACTGATAGAACCACTTGGACGAATAACGCCGCTCGTCCGGGATCATTCCGCCCTCGCCCGAGCAGGTCGCCGTGCCGGCCATGGTGGCACCGCGGGCCAGCGCCGTCTTTGCCTCGTAGCTCAGCGCACCGAAGCTCATGCCCGTGATGTAGATCGGGATGTCGAGCTCGAGCGGCCGCTTGGCCCGCGGGCCGATCACCGTCTTGGTATCGCATTTCTCGCGATAGCCCTCGATGACGAAGCGGGTCAGCGTGCCCGGCAGGAAGGTGAGGTCGTCCCAATGGGGTATCTTCTTGAAGAGCGAGAAGCCCCGCATGCGATACCGGCCGAGCTCAGCCTTGATGTGAATGTCGTCGATGACACGGGGCGGAAAGATAAAGGAGTCTCCCAACCGGTAGACATCGCGATCCGTCTTGTGCTTCGACGGCACCTTACCGTTCTCCATTTCTTGATCCTTTCCCTGACTAGAGGATGAGCTTCTTTTCGGACGGCTCGAGGTTGTCGTAGTTCCAGAGCTGCTTGCCGGCGACGATCTTGGTGAAGTGGTCGACGCCTTTTTCGGGAAGCATCTCGTACTGCGTGAGCTTCCGGGTCAGCCAGGCACGGTCGAGGTCCGTGAGCTCGGTGGGAACGGCGTCCACGCCGAGGGACTGAATGTCACCGCCGACATAGATGGTGCCGTCGTACATGGAGTCGCCGAGGTTCTTGCCCGCGTTGCCGCAGAAGACCATTCGGCCGCGCTGCATCATGAAGCCCGACAGGGCGCCGGTGTCGCCACCGACGATGATGCTGCCGCCCTTCATGTCGATGCCGGTCCGGGAACCGACGGAGCCGCGGCAGACCAGATCGCCGCCACGCATTGCGGCGCCGAAGGTGCTGCCGGCGTTCTTCTCCACGACGATCACGCCCGACATCATGTTTTCGCCGCAGGACCAGCCCACGCGGCCCTGGATGCGGACCATGGGACCGTCGATGAGGCCCACGCCGAAATAGCCGAGGGAGCCTTCGACGATCAGGTTGAGGCGGCTCAGGATGCCGACGCCAACGGAGTGCTTGCCGCGCGGATTCTTGATGACGATGGTGCCGTAGCCCTCCTTCATCAATTCGCGAATCCGCTCGTTGACCTCGGTGGTCATCAGCTTGTCGCTGTCGATCTCCGCTCGTTTGTTGAAGTCGACATCGGGAAGCCACGGATAGGTGAAGCGCTCTTCCTCCTCCGGCTTGAACTCGATGAACATCGAGCGTCCGGTGAGCTCTTCCGTGGTCATGCCGAGAGCCTTGACCCGGTCCTCCTGGGTCATCTCCCGGAGTTCGGTATCGCTTACGCCTGCCATACCCGCACCTCCTCATCGTAAGGGTCGTAAGTGTCGATCTCTTGCGGAAGGATGGCGCGGATCGCGACCTCCTCGGAGGCCATGGCGATCAGGTCGTCGCTTTCGTAGAGAACGAGAGGCTTGGCGGCCATGGTGTCCTTGGCCATGCCCAGCTGGTCCTTGGTGGCGACCAGATAGGTGAAGACGCCATCGATCTCGTCGATGGACTCGCGCAAGGAGTCCTCGAGGCTCGCGCCCTCGGCGAGATTGTGCGCGGTGTAGACCGCCAGCAGTTCGCTGTCGCAATGGGACATGAACCGGTGGCCCGCGCGCTCCATCTTGCGGCGCATGATCCAGTAATTGGTGATCTGGCCGTTATGGACGACGGAAACGTCGTTGTAGGGGAAGGCCCAGTAGGGATGGGCGGAGCGGATATCGACATCGGATTCCGTCGCCATCCGGGTATGCCCGATCCCGTGGGAGCCATCGAAGTGGCCGAGCTCGTACTGTTCGGAGACGGTGGTCGCGTCGCCCAGGTCCTTGATGAGCTCCAGGGAGTTGCCCAGGCTCAGGATCTCGACCTTGTCGACATCCTCGATGTAGCGGGCCAGGTTCTCCATGTCGCCGTCATAGCGGATGATGAAGCGCTGGGCGTAAGGCGTCGCTTCCTGGCGGTCGCGAACATCCACCCCCTTTTCCTGCATCCGCCGCTCGACTTCCTGGAGACGCT
Source organism: Methyloligella solikamskensis (assembly GCF_042676065.1). NCBI lineage: Bacteria > Pseudomonadati > Pseudomonadota > Alphaproteobacteria > Hyphomicrobiales > Hyphomicrobiaceae > Methyloligella > Methyloligella solikamskensis. The sequence goes on from NZ_JBHTJO010000001.1 coordinate 1,583,765, forward strand.
CCTCGACGATCTTCTCGTTCTGGAAGTCCACATGGGCGTCCATGTCGTCGGAGCGCTCATCGAGCTTCAGGCGCATGATGTACTCGCCCGGATGGGGCGGACCGTAGACCGCGAACCCGGTCGAGTCCGGTCCCCGGTGTTTCAGCGCCTGCAGCATGGAGGTCATCTCCTTGCCGACATTCGCGACCTTGCCTCGGTGCATGAGGCCGGCGATTCCACACATTTTGGTTTTTCCTCCTTCGATAGAGTGTTTTGTCGTGGCGGGCCGAGCCCGCTCCTTCGCGTTACGGCAGGTAGTCGAGATAGGTCTCGAGGTCCCAGTTTGTTGTGGTGTGCATGAAGCGTTCCCACTCGTCGCGCTTGTACTCGTCGTAGAGGCGGTACATCTCGCCGGGCATGGCGGATTTGACGACGTCGTCCTTGGCCAGCGCCTCGAGGGCGTCGCCGAGGGACATGGGGAGCTTCTCCACCTTCTTGCCTTCCTCGATGGCGGCGTAGATGTTGCGCTCCTCCGGCTTGCCGCAGGGGATCTCGTTGTCCAGGCCGTCATCCATGGCCTGCAGGAGACCGGCGCCCATCAGATACGGGTTCACCATGGAGTCCACGGAGCGGAACTCGAAGCGGCCGGGCGCGGAGATGCGCAGACCCGTGGTGCGGTTCTGGAAGCCCCAGTCCTTGAAGACCGGCGCCCAGAAGCCGGTGTCCCACAGACGCCGGTAGGAGTTCACGGTGGAGCAGCCGATGGCGGTGAGCGCATCGAGATGCTTGGTGATGCCGCCGATGGCGTACTGGCCGATCTGGCCGGGCATCTGGCTGTCGTCGCCTTCGGGCATGAAGGTGTTGTCGCCGCCGGAGCGATAGGTGAAGACCTCGTCCTGGCCGGCGCGGACCTTCTGGCCGAGCGGCTTGACGCCGTCCTCGCCGCCCTTCCACAGAGAGATGTTGTGGTGGCAGCCCGAGGCGGACACGCCCATGAAGGGCTTGGTCATGAAGCAGGCGATGAGGTTGAACTCGCGGGCGACCTGGGCGCAGATCTGACGGTAGGTGGTCAGGCGGTCCGCGTTGCGCACGACGTCGTCATAGGTCCAGTTGAGCTCCAGCTGGCCCGGCGCGTCCTCGTGGTCGCCCTGGATGATGTCGAGGCCCATGGCGCGGGAGTACTCGATCACCTTCATGTAGACCGGGCGCAGGCTCTCGAACTGGTCGATGTGATAGCAGTAGGGGTTGGAGTAGCCGCCGTTGGGCTGGCCGTTCTCGTCCTTCTTCAGCCACATCATCTCCGGCTCGGTGCCGCAGCGCAGATGCAGGCCGTGCTTCTCCTGGAAGGTCTCGTGGAGGCGGCGGAGATTGCCGCGTGAATCGGCGGTGAGGAAGGCACCCGGATCCTCACGCTCCTCGCGGTTGCGGAACAGCGTGCAGTAAAAGCGGCCGACGCGCTTGTCCCAGGGGAGCTGGCAGAAGGTGTCGGGCTCGGGGATGCCGACCAGCTCGGCGGCCTCGGGGCCGTAGCCGAAATAGTCGCCGTTGCGGTTCGTGAACAGATTGACCGTGGCGCCATAGACGAGCTGGAAGCCCTTCTTGGCGATGGACTCCCAATGGTCGGCCGGGATGCCCTTGCCGCAGATCCGGCCCGTGATCGACGGGAACTGCAGATAGAGATACTCGATCCCAAGCTCGTCGATCTGCCGGCGAACCTCTTTCACCAGCTCAGCGCGGCCGGGGGCGTCTACAAAATTCTCAATGTCCGTGCTCATAAGGCCATTCCATTCCCAAGCTTCAGTCTGAGCGTAACGTTGCTCAGAGGGAGACCTTTGGCAAGGCCAATCGCGGACCAATTTTTGGGCTTTTGCCTAAATATCGGGCGGCAGTTGAAGTGATGAAAAACAGGTCATGGCCTGAAATCGGGTGTCCGCAACCTGCTATTGGTCCTGTTATGGCAATAAAAACAATATGTTATGAATATGGATCGGAACGCCAGATTTGCGCCCAGCAGGGCGAAGCAGGTTCGTAAGCTGAGGGCAGTGGTTCAGAGGATTGTGTTTTGGTTCAGGAGGTCGTATAAAGAGCGAAACCAATCAGAGACCAATTCAGCAGGCAAGCCGCTATGACCGCTGTAACCTCACCGATTTCCGCCATGCGCGCGGGGCTGAATGCAGAGACCCTGGAGCCGGAGCGCGACGCCGAGCTGTCGCAAGACGATCCGCTTCGCGCGCTCAATGACCTGGCCGATCATGGCGAGGGGAAGAAACGTTCGGGGCGGAACGCGTCCTCGATCACCGATCAGCTAAAAAACGCCATTGAATCGGGCGTTTACAAGAAGGGGTCACAGCTTCCGCCGGAGCGGGATCTGGCCGAGAGCTTCGGGGCGGCACGCAGCACCGTGCGGCGGGCGCTGGACCGGCTGGAGCGGGCCGGCTTCATCTCCCGCAAGGTGGGTAGCGGTACCTTCGTCAATTGGTCGGCGGGGCTGGATGCGCTGGAGGATATCTCCGACGCGGTGAGCCCTCTGCAGCTCGTTGAGATGCGGTTCGCCATCGAGCCCTATATGACCGAGCTCGCCGTCCAGCACGCGACGCGCCAGGAGCTCAAGGCCATGGAAGAGCTGCTCGACCGGCTGGAGGCCCTGGAGCATGACAAGGATGCCTTCTCCAAATGGGATGCGGAATTCCACCTGTCTCTGGCGGAGGCCTCCCGCAATCCGCTGATCGTCTTTTTCTATAAGCAGATCAACGAAGTGCGGCTGCATGCTCAATGGGATATGCAGAAGGAGAAGACCCTGCACCCGGCGCGGATCGCCACCTATAACGATCAGCACCGCGAGATCTTCAATGCGCTATGCGAACGGGACGCGGAGACTGCGAAAGGTCTCATCCGCGAGCACCTGACGCTTGCCCGCAACGACCTCATCCACAATCAGAGCGACTAAGACTCAATCGGCTGAGGCGAAGCCCTGCTTCTTGCGCTCTACTTCTTGCGATTCTTGCCGAAGCGCATGTCGAGGCCGTTGCTGCAGTCGGTCTGCAGGAAAACGGACTGCACCGGCTCGGCATAGGAGTTTAGTCCGCCGGAATCGGCTACCTGCACATTGACGAAGCGGTTGTAGCAGATCTCCGTGGAGCGGATGTTCGGCGCGCGCTTGATGCGGATCGGATTCGGGCCTTCGAACACGTTGCGCATGATGCGGACCTTGGCGATCTTGCCCTTCCAGCCATTGATGCTAACGCCGCCGCCGACATTGTTGGCGAATTTGGAGTGCTCGATATCCACCTCGCGCACTACCTCATGGTTCTTGTTGGGCTCGATATCGATGCCGGCGCCAGGCGCCGTCCCTTGGGTGTCGCGGAATTCGGAGCGGGTGACGAGAATCCGGTTGCCGCTGATGATGGAGAGGCCCTGGCGGCGGTTGCCAAGCGCCCGCACGGCGCAAAAGGCGATATCGGCGGATTCTTTTAGGTAGAAGCCGTCGCCCCACATCTCGGTCGCGGTCACGCCTGCGATGGTGACGCGCCGAGCCTTGGGGCCGATCTCGATCCCCATGCCGCGCCCGCCATCTTTACCCTTGTGGTGTCTACGGTCGCCAAGGATCGTCCCGCCGACGATGTTGACGTCCGATGCGTTCTCGACCGTGAGGGCGGCATAGCTCTTGGAGTCGTTGGGGATGAGCTTTAGCACGGCGCGGTCGGCGAGCTTCAGGGTCATCTTGCTCTTGAGCGCCAGGGACTTCTTGCCCGTCGCGCGGACCATATAGGTGCCGTTGGGCACGTGAACCGTGCCGCCTGTGCCGGCCACGGCGTCGATGGCCTTCTGGATCGCGCGCGTGTCGTCAGTCCGGCCGTCGCCTTTGGCGCCGGTGTCCCGCACATTCACCACCCTCTTGGAGGGCGTTTGGATGGCGCAAGCGTCGGCGGTCGCGGCGTGCGCCGGCACGGCGAGGGAAGCTGCCAGAAAGGCGAGGATCGCGAGGAGGGGGCCGAAGCGCTGCATGGGGGATCCGGGGCTGGGGCAATCGAAATGAGCCCCAACCCTATACCGGATCAGCTCGTTTCCAGATAGCGGGCACGTTCGAAGCCGGAGACATGGGCGTGGAAGGCCGCAGCCTCGGCGGCGCAGCGGGCCGCGTAGTGCTTCACGAAGGCCTCGCCGAACAGCGCCTTGGCCGCATCGGACTGAGCAAAGCGCCGGGCCGCGGTCTCAAGCGACAGGGGCAGGGCACGGTCTTCGGGCACGTCCACCAGGCGGCCATTGCCCGTCACGGGCTCGCCCGGATCGGCCTTATTCTCGATGCCCCAGAGCCCTGCGCCCAGCATCATGGCAGCAGCCACATGAGGCTCGATATCCGCACCGGGAAGGCGGAACTCGAAGCGGGTTTCTTCCGGCGTATGGGTCACGACCCGGACGCCGCAGGTGTAGTTGCCGATGCCCCAATTGGCGGCGCGAGGCGCCCAGTTGCCCGGCCGCAGGCGCCGATAGGCGTTCACGGTGGGGGCGAACATGCTCATGAGCTCGGGCGTCAACGCCACGATGCCGCCGAGGAAGGCGCGGCCCGTCTCGCTCAGGCCGTGAGGTCCGTTGGGATCGGCGAGGGCCGGCTCGCCGTTCTTGTTCTTCAGAGAAAGGATCACGTGGCCGCACTGTCCGGGGAATCCGTCGTCGAGCTGGGCCACGAAGCTGGCCGTCATGTTCTCCTGGCGAGCCAGAGCCTTGGTGAAGTCCTTGAAGAGGGCGGCATCGTCGGCCGCTTTCACCAGCGGGTCGGTACCGAGGGTGTATTCCACGCAGCCCGGCCCGAGCTCCATGCAGTGATGGTCGAGACTGATGCCGGCGGCGCGGATCTGATCCTGCACATGGGCCAGGAAATCGGCGTCGGTGGCGGGCGCCACGGCCGACCAGCAGCGATTGTGGAGCATGGCGGGCTCGACATCGTCCCAGCCCTTGGCGCGCAGGGTCTCGCCGTCCTCTTCCAGGTAGATGACCTCGAACTCGAAGCCGCCGAACGGTTCCAGCCCCATCTCGCCGGCCTTCTCGACCAGGCGCTTCAGGGTGGCGCGGGGAGAGATGGCCGCGCTGTCGCCGCTGTAATCGGCGATGGCGAGGCAGGCATCGGCCTCGAAGGGATAGGGGCGGAGGCTGTCGGGATCGACGGTCACCGCCTCGTCGACATAGCCCTTGTCCTCGAAGCAGGTCTCGTCCGGCATCCAGTAGGGGAGGCAATCGATGAAGTGCCAGCCGTTCTTCAGGGCCTTCTCGAAGGCTTCCGCATCGAGCCTCTTCTCGCGGAAGGTGAGAAAGTCGAAGATGCCGAGATGGACGTATTTGCAATCGTCGAGGTGGACGGAAGCGGTCACGAGGAGACTCCAGGGTTTAGGCGGCGCAAAGGCTCATTGAATAGGTTTGCGCGGCACTATGCGAATGCGCGCCCCGTCCCACAAGCGACAGGGGCGCGCAACCACTGAATGGTCTCGCTCAAAAGTTCGCCTATGGCGCAACTGCGCGATCGAACAAGTCGGCTAACGCGTCTGTCCGGCTTCGTAGAGGAACCAGACCCGCCGCTCTGCCTCGTCGATATAGGGCTCCAGGATGCTGACGGTCGCAACATCGCCAAGCTCGTCGCAAAGGCCGTGGGCCTCGCGCATGCTGGCGGCAAGCTGAAGGTTGTCCTCGCGCAGCTCGGCGAGCATGTCCTCAGGCGTCACGAACTCCGCATCGTTGTCCTCGATGCGCTGGAGCCGGCTCACCTCGCCGATGGAATGAAGCGTGATGCCGCCAAGCTTGCGGACGCGTTCTGCAATCGGATCGGTGGTGGCGAAGATCTGGGCCGCCTGCTCGTCGAGCAGCAGGTGATAGTCGCGGAAATGGGGGCCCGACATGTGCCAATGGTAGTTCTTCGTCTTCATGTAGAGGGCGAACATGTCCGCCAGCAGCGCATTGAGCGAGCCCTGAATGTCCTTGATCTCGTTGGAGCCGAAATTAGAGCGGGTCTGCAGAGGAGCGGTACGGCGCTTGGCTGCGTCTTCGGTGCTCATGGCGTCTCCTTTATATTCTGGATGGCAGTCGATGAATCCGCAGGCTCTGAATGGCCCGAATATATGGAGATATAGTTACAGCCTGGCGCCCTCGCCATGCGGGCAGGACGAGCCGAGATGCCGCAGGAAAGCTTCCTGCGGATGGGGTGAAATCAGAGCGCTGGAGAGCGGCTTCCCCGGTTAGAACTCGACGTCGAGCTCTTCCAACTCGTCGGGCTCGGCCTTCGCCTCCTCGATCCATTCCGACATCAAAGGCCAGTTGAGGATCGTCGCGCTGTAGCTCGCGCTCGCCGGGTCCAGCTTCACGTCGTAGGTCTGGAAACGGGTGCAGACCGGCGCGTACATGGCGTCCGCAAGATTCGGCTTTTCGCCGAACAGGAACGGGCCGCCATAGGTCTGGAGGCATTCCTGCCAGATGGTCAGTACCCGGTCGATATCGGTCTTTACGCCGGTCCAGGTGCCGAAGGCGGGTAGCCGGGCTTTCAAGTTCATCGGCAGCGCCGAGCGCAGGTTCTGAAAGCCGGAATGCATCTCGCCGGCAATCGACCGGCAATGGCACCTTGCCGAGATATCCTCCGGCAGGAGGCCGGCATCGGGAAACCGCTCCGCCAGATATTCGGCGATCGCCAGGGTGTCCCAGACCCGGACCTGCTCGTGGGTCAGGCAGGGGACTAGAAACGAGGGCGAAAGCAGAAGCAATTCGGCCCGGGTCGACGGGTCGTCGGAGGGAAGCTGCTCTTCCTCGAACTCCAGCCCCGCCATCTTGCAGAGCAGCCAGCCGCGCAGCGACCAGGAGGAATAGTTCTTGCTGCTTATTGTGAGGACGGCCTCGGTCATGGTCGCCGGTTCCTTCGCTGGAGGTTGTTCACATAGGGGCGGCTTCTTGACACGCGTGTGTCAAAAAAGTGCTCGCTGCCACGCAAAGGATGCACTAGCGTTTGCCGGCTGCGCAATGGCCGCCGTCCCGAATCATCGCGGGTGCGGCGACCTGTCTGATAAGGAACGTATGCTGTATCGCGCTTACCAAGCCCAGAATCAGCTCTTCGAACCTGCCAAGACGATGGCCCGGACTTCGCTGGCCTGGATGGATGCGTGGCGCAACGCCACCCCGTTTCCGTGGATCGATGCGTTCGCTGCCGGCTTCGAGCTGATCGCGCGCGCCGAGCTGACCCATAAGCGGCCCGATTACGGAATCGACCATGTGACGGTGGGCAACCGCCAGGCTCAGGTGACCGAGGAGTCGGCGCTGACGCTGCCCTTCGGGACGCTGCTCCATTTCAAAAAGGATATCGAGGCGAAGCAGCCCAAGGTGCTGATCGTGGCGCCGCTTTCGGGCCATTTCGCCACGCTGCTGCGCAATACGGTGCGCACCATGCTGCCGGAGAACGACGTCTACATCACCGATTGGCACAACGCCCGGGATGTGAGCCTGGAGGACGGCGGCTTCGGCTTCGACGATTTCGTGGAATATCTGATCCGCTTCCTAGAGGAGATGGGGCCCGGGTCCCACATCGTCTCGGTCTGCCAGCCTTGCGTTCAGGCGCTGGTGGCTGTCGCCGTCATGGCGAAGGACGAAAACCCGGCTACCCCGCGCAGCATGACGCTGATGGCGGGGCCGGTCGATACGCGGATCAACCCGACCAAGGTCAACGAGCTTGCCATGGACCACCCGATCGAGTGGTTCGAGCGCAATCTGATCGCGACCGTGCCGTCGGACTTCGAAGGCGCTGGCCGCCAGGTCTATCCGGGCTTCATGCAGCTGACGGCGTTCATGTCCATGAACATGGAGCGCCACATGAAGACCCATCGGGATCTCTACGGCCACCTGGCCAAGGGCGAAACGGCGGAAGCTGAGCGCATCAAGACCTTCTACGACGAGTATTTCGCGGTCATGGACATGCCGGCGGAATTCTACCTGGAGACCGTTCAATGGGTGTTCCAGGAAGCGCGACTCGCCAAGGGCGAGCTCACCTACAAGGGAGAGCCCGTGGATCTGGGGGCGATTCGGAAGACCACGCTTCTGACTGTGGAAGGCGAGCGGGACGACATTTGCGCATTAGGGCAAACTGCCGCGGCTCAGGACCTCTGCACGGGCCTGAAACCCCATCGGAAGATGCATCACATGCAGCCCGGCGTCGGCCATTACGGTGTTTTCAGCGGCAGACGCTGGGAAAATCAGGTGTATCCGACCGTGCGCAACGTGATCCTGGCCAGCCACTAAGGCCAACCGGCTGACCTGGTGCACAAAATCAACGCGCTGGTAACTTCTCTGTTTTAGTGTCATTTTCGCGCTGCAATGACGGAACCAATCTGTTATGCGTTTGTTTTCCAGTTGCCGTTTGGGCCGGCGTGCCCGACGGACCATTGCAGGAGATGCGGACCTCATGTGAGGTTCGTTGTTTAGTCCAAGGGGGAACGGATATGAAAAATCCCGTTAAAGTCATCGCGGCCCTCGCGATCATGGCCGCTGGCCTGACGCTTGGTGGTTGCTTCCATCATCACCAGCAGGCTGTGGTCACCGAGCCGCTGCCGCCGGCAGCTCCGCCGCTTAAGTAAGCTGCGAGCTCAGCAGGGTTATACGAGCTTGGTCAGGGTGCCTAACGGCTCCCTGACCCGCTCGGTTTTAGTATCTGCGTAGCCCTGTCTCATACCTATTCCAAACGGCCCGGACTCTTCACGGAGTGCGGGCCGTTTTGCGTCTGGGGTCTCTCTTTGCGCCTTCGACCCTGTGAAGCCTAGGTGGTGAGCTGGCGTGAAAGACGCTTAGGCGGTCGCTCGTGGCTCTGCTGGCCTCAGTGGCCAGTCGCCGTCTATCAGGCGCGAAACGCGGGTCCGCGTTGACGGTGGGGACCTGCTCAGGCCGCCCAGGTGGGGCGTGAGCGGGCACGGATGGTGCCCACGGCGCCTCAGATCATCTCTTTGGGAGGAAGGCCGGTCAGAAGGGCCCTAAACGCAACGACGCCGCTCACGGGATGAGCGGCGTCGGCAAGTTGCGTCTTAGAAGTCGCGTCTTAAGCGTCCGGTCCGATCAGAGCCGGGCAGGGGCCTTGTTATTCGGCAGCCACGGTTTTTGGGCCGGCCTTGACCTCCTGGAGGCTGGTGAAGCCTTCGAACTCGGGATGGCCCTGATAGAGCGGCTTGTTGTTGCCGGCGCCCGCATGGGCCTTGCGGAAGGCCTCGGACTTGGTCCAGGCATCGAACGCCTCGTAGGACTCCCAGACCGTGTGGGAGGCGTAGAGGGTGTAGTCCTCGTGCTCCGGGCCTTTGAGCAGATGGAACTCGACGAAGCCCGGAAGCTCCTCGAGATGGGTCTCGCGGCTCAGCCACACATTCTCGAAATCCTTCTCCGAGCCCTTGTTCACCTTAAAGCGGTTCATGGCGATAAACATGGATTGCTATCCTCCTCAACGTCTCGCGGCCGGCAGCGGCCTTTCCTCTTCTCCAATATAGCGAACGCACCGGCAGGGGCGAATCCCACCGGTGCGTCCACTCAGCTCACATGAGTCCCGGCCGGCACTGCCACCGGACCGGTCCCATATTTCGTCCTTCCTAGAACTGCGCGCGGGCAGAGAGGTAGAACGTCCGGCCACGACCGAGGTCGATGTCCGTGTCGTCGAGTCCGGTCGCGATCGTGCTAAGCGCCGGCGTGTACGCCCGGTCGAATAGGTTCTCCACGGTGAGGCCGAGGTTCAACCACTCCCGCACCTGATAGTTGGTGAAGAAGTCGGCCAGCTCATAGCCCGCGAGATCCTGGCCGTCGCCGAGGTCGGTGGAGGAGACGAAGGTCCCCCGCATGCCGATCGTCCAGCGCTGATCCATCAGGCGGATACCGCCGGTGACGGTCGCGTAATGCTCCGGCAGGTAGCTCTCCGCACCCAAACCGCTTCCCTGGTGGGGGAGATCGGTGTGGGTATAGGTGTACGAGAAGCCACCGAATGCGGTCCCGGTATCGTAGAGGCCTTCCATTTCGACGCCATCGACATCGGAAACGCCGAAGTTGTTACAGAAATATGCGGTCTGGATGATGTCGATGCTGGGCGGTCCGAAGAAGCCGTTCGGGAAGCTCACATTCACATCCGACGGGCCCGCACACTCGGTGATGTAGTTCTCGACCTGCTGAGTGTAGTAGTCGGCCTTCAAGAGCAGCTTGTCCCCGGAACGGAAGACGCTTTCCTTCGCAACGTTGAAGCCGAACTCCCAGCCCTTCTGATATTCGGGCTCAAGGAACGGGTTCGGGAGGAAGGTCAAGTTGAGGGTCGGGCCACCGATTGGGATCGGATGCAGGCCGGTCATCAAGGTCTCCTGAACCGTCGGTGCGCGCATCGATTCGGAATAGGTCACGTAAGGCTGGAGCCATGGAGTGACCTGAGCCGCCAAGGTGACCTTGGGATCCCAGCTCGAATACTCGTTGTCGATGTCGTAGTCGCCCGCCGGCAGACCATACGGGTTGGTCGCCGCCAGGAAGGTGTTCCCGTTGAGGCTATACTCATTGTAGCGGAGGCCAGCGGTCAGATCCCAGATCCCGTAGGAGAAGGTGGTCTGATTGTAGGCACCAAGGAGATCGGACTCGCCCGCGGGGTTCACGCCGCCATTCTCGGTGCTGACGTCATCGCGGAAATATTCGACACCGAACTCGCTCGCCACCGCGATCTCACCGAGTTTGAAACGAGAGATATTCGAGGTGTTGAAGCCCCATCCCTTGTCCTGGATTACGCGATCCGTGCCGTCAGCAACGATGGGGGCGACCCCTGTGAAATAGTCGCCATAGTCCATCTCGACGTCGGTGTAGGAAAGCTGCGCCCGGAAATCGATCAGGTCGTTGGCTGCCGGCGCATAGGAGTAGTTGGCCGTATAGATGTTCGACTGCAGCTTCTGATCGTAGGAGTTGGCGACGAACTCGTTGTTGTAGAGAACGGTCCCGAACGAAAGACGCTGCTCTGGGGTAATGTCGATATGCACCTTGCCCAGGCCGGAGATCAGGTCTTCGCCGGTATAGGGGATCGTGACCCCGTTGCCGTTCTTGTAGTCCTTCTCGTCGTGCTTGCTGATCGCACCGGCGACGCTGATCTTGCCGGCCTTGGCTGCGGCGGCGCCCATCTCGGCCCAGCCGACACCGTTGCTGCCCCAGTTGAGCGAGGTCAGGGCACCGGAATTCTGCCCGTCCCTGATGATGTCCTGCACATCCAGGGTGCGGAAGTTCGCGGTACCCGCCAGGGCACCGCCACCGGTGGTGGTGACCGCACCGCGTTGGATATCGATTCCGGCGATGAGCAGGGGATCGACATAGGTGAAGCCGCCGGCCTCGTGGCCGGTAAAGCGGAAGTTCTGCCGGACACCGTCGATCATGGTGTTCACGCGGCCCTGGCCTTCGAATCCGCGAATATTCACCGCGATGCCTGGATTGCTGGTGCTCTCCCGCGTGAAAGTGCCGGGCATGGAACGGATGACGTTGTCCAGACGATCCGTGCCAAAGGTTTCGATTTCACCGCGTCCGGCCGTGCTCACGCTGGCGGGCGTGTAGTACGGCAGTTCGGCTTCGCTGATTACCTCGGTCTCGATCGTATCGGAGGTGTCGGCGGCCACCGGCTCGACCGGCTGAGGCGTGATGGCAGGTCGCGGTGTCGCGCGGCGCGTCACGGTGCGGGCCGGTTGACCGGCTTCGACGGTGATTTCCGGCAGGGTCGCTTCCTGACCGAAGGCCTGGCTGGACAGTCCCAGGGCCAGGGCGGATGCGGTCGCGATAAGAACGAGAGGCCCCCAGGGCACGCGGGACGTACCGCACGCTTCTGCGGGCCTGCGTGGATCTCTCAAGAAGTTCTGTGGTGCCTCGCCGTCCGGCTGGACGGACGAGGAGATGGCCGCGCCCAGGCGCGATCCATGGTGTGGTGACATCATGCCAACCCCCGTTGATCCCCAAATATTTTTGTTTTCGGGCTGGCTGGCTGTCCGCGACTCTACGCGCTAGCGGGCTCGCCTCACTCGTCCGGCACGTCTTTGCAAAAACGTCAGCCGGAACAGCCTGATCTCAGGTCAGGCTTGCGCAAGCTATAAATCATGACTATCAAAGTCAACAAAATGCATCGCGCTAAATCCTCGTATTGGCGAGGGAAATCGGCTTAGCCGAATGGCGTATCTTTTTTGCCACAGGCCGTCTCGAGAGGGTGGATTTTTGCCTCTCTGGCGGCAGTTACACAAAGGTGGGGTTCATGGAGTGCGCGCAATCCAGGAATGACGGGGCGTCATCTGAAGGAGAGGTGACCGCTCAAGAGGTGGTGCAGGGAAGCGCCGCGCCGGTCCGCTGGCCGATCGCCGAGATCTTGAAGGGCGGCCGGGTCGCCATCATCGAACATGCCGGTGAGGAATACCGACTCAGGCTCACCGCGAACGACAAGCTCATCCTTACGAAATAGAGGCTATCGATCATGACAGCAGCATCCTTGCGCGTGTCCGCCCGGGCCGCGCTGCTTCTCCTTACCCTCGCGGTCGGCGCCTGGTGGGTGCAGCCCGCACCGTCCCTGGCGGTGACCGTCACCGATGCGGCGGGAGATACGGTCGAGGTGGAGGATCTTTCCCGAATCATCTCCATCGGGGGTGACGTCACCGAGATCCTCTATGCGCTCGACAAGCAGGATCAGATCATCGCCGTCGACACCACGAGCCAGTATCCGGCGAAGGTGCTCGATGAGAAGGACGATGTCGGCTACATGCGCGCGCTCTCCGCAGAAGGCGTGCTGTCGATGAATCCCAGCGTGATCATCGCATCCGCCGGCTCCGGTCCGCCGGAGGTCGTGAAGCTCCTGAAGTCGTCTTCCGTGCCTTACGTGGAGGTGCCGGACGAGACCTCGCCGGAAGCGGTCGCCGACAAGGTCCGCTTCGTGGCCGAGGTCGTGGGCGAGCAGGAAGCCGGCGAGAAGATCGCCAAGAGCGTCGAGGATGATTTCGCGCTTCTCGCCGAGCTGCGGGAGAAGATCGAAACGCCCCAGCGCGCGCTGTTCATTCTCTCGGTGGGCGACGGCAAGGCGAGCGTCGCGGGCACGGGCACCGGCGCCGATGCCATCATCAAGCTTGCGGGCGCTGAGAACGCGGCCGAGATGCTTACGGGCTACAAGCCGGTGGTGAATGAGTCGGCGATTGAGCTTGCCCCCGATGCCATCATCACCATGCAGCATGGCGGACCCAGCTCGAACAGCCTGGAAAAGATCAAGGCCGTCAAGGGGATGGAGATGACGCCTGCGGTGAAGAACAACCGCGTCATCAGCATGGACGGGCTCTATCTTCTGGGGTTCGGACCGCGCGCCTCCAAGGCTGCCCGCGATCTCATGGCGAAGCTCTATCCGGAGCTGGATATCCCGCCGTCGGAAGGCCATGAGACCGCTCACCACAAGGCCGAAGCACAAGACGCAGACGCCGCGCAATGAGCGTCGAAAGCGCTGATAGGCCCCGGGCGCTCCCCATGACGGGGCGGGCCCGGCTGGTGCCTCGATTCCTGGCCGCATCCGCCGTGATCCTGCTGGTGACGGCGCTTCTGTCCCTATCCCTGGGGCCGACGGGAATTACGCTCACCTCCCTGCCGCGGGCGCTCGATGCCGCGTGGTTCGGGGCGGGCGATGCGGCGACGGCGCGGGAGCGGCTGGTGCTGCTCGATATCCGCCTGCCACGCACCTTGCTCGGCATGTTCGTGGGCGCTGGGCTCGCCGTGGCCGGGGCCATGATGCAGGGGCTATTCCGTAATCCCTTGGCCGATCCCGGTTTGATCGGTGTCTCGGCCGGTGCGGCGCTCGCCGCGGTCGCCACCATCGTGCTCGGCAATACGGTGCTCGGGCCCTTCATCGAGCCCTTCGGCATCTATGCGCTGCCGTGCGCGGCGTTCATCGGCGGGGCGGTCTCGACCACCATCCTTGTCGCCATCGCCGGCCGGCACGGGCAGCTCGCCATCGGCACACTGCTGCTGGCGGGCATTGCGCTCGGTGCGCTCGCCGGTGCGCTGACCGGTTTGCTGGCCTATGGCAGCGACGACCGGGAGCTGCGCGATCTCACCCTCTGGTCCATGGGCAGCCTGGGCGGGGCGAGCTGGCCCAAGGTCTTCGCGGTGATCCCCTTCGTTCTGCTGGTGCTGCTGGTCGCGCCGCGGCTGATCCGGGCGCTGAACGGCTTCCTGCTGGGGGAGGCCCAGGCCTTCCATCTCGGCGTCAACGTGGAGAAGACCAAGCGGCTCGCGATCCTGGCGACGGCGGCCTCCGTCGGTGCTGCGGTGGCAGTCGCCGGCGTGATCGGCTTCGTGGGCATCGTGGTGCCCCATGTGGTGCGCATCATTGCAGGCCCCGATCACCGCGTGGTGCTGCCGGGCAGCGCGTTGCTCGGAGCGACGTTGGTCCTCATGGCAGACATCTTCGCGCGCATCGTAGTCCGCCCGGCGGAGCTTCCCATCGGCATCGTCATGGCTGCGATCGGCGCGCCGGTCTTCCTGCATCTCGTTCTGAAGCGCGGCGTGGGAGGGTTCGGCTAGGCCATGCTGGAAGCTCAAGACGTTACTTTCGCGGTTGGGGCCAAGCGGCTGGTGGACGAGGCGGATCTCGTCGTTCCGCCGGGCAAGGTGGTCTCCATCGTGGGCCCCAACGGCGCCGGCAAATCCACGTTGCTGAAGCTGCTCTGCGGGGAGATCCATCCGACGGAGGGGACGATCCTGCTGGAGGGGCGGGATCTGGAGGAGGTCCCGGCAGGCGAGCTTGCCCGGCGCCGGGCGGTGGTCTCTCAGTCCACCGTCCTCTCCTTCCCCTTCACGGTGCTCGAGGTCGCGCTGCTGGGCGCGAGCGTTCCCGGGTTCGGCATGCGCGATGAGCAGATGGTGGCCCTGGCCATGGACTCCATCGAGGCGGTCGGTCTGAAAGGGTTCGAAGAGCGGCTCTATACGGAGCTTTCCGGCGGCGAGCGCCAGCGGGTGCATATCGCGCGCGCTCTCTGCCAGCTTGAGGCGCCCGAACGGCCCCCCGGCGAGACGGCCGCGTTCCTCCTCGACGAGCCCACCGCGAGCCTCGACTTTTCCCATCAGAGCATCGTGCTGGGGGAGGCGCGCCGTCAGGCGAGGCTCGGCCGGGCAGTGCTGGTGATCCTGCACGACCTCAATCTCGCCGCGGCCTATGCGGACGAGATCGTCCTGATGCATCGCGGGCGGGTGATGGCGCGCGGACCGGCCGAAGAGGTGCTGCTCGATGATCTCCTGACGGATGTCTATGGCTGCCCCGTGCGCACCAACACGGTGCCGGCGGACGGGGTGCCTTTCGTGCTGCCTTACGTGGGCGCATAGGCGAAGCCGAAGCCCATCCGGTACCCAAGACCGGGCCGTCCAGCCTTCCGTCGTGGCGCAAGACGTGGAACTTCAACCTGCGTGTAAAGCTTTCACTCGCAATTGCACGGTCAAGATGCCGTGACTTTTGGGAGGAAGTGAGAATGCGAAACACGATTATTGGACTTGCGAGCCTGGCCATCGCCGGGGTCGCGTTGTCGGGCTGTAGCGATCAGGCCGCGCCTGAATTCGCTGAGAGCGCTGCCATGTCGGACCTCTACGAGATCGAGTCCGGACGTATCGCGGTGGAGAGGGGGCAATCGGAAGCCATCCGGTCCTTCGGTCAGAAGATGATCGATGCCCACAGCGAAACCTCGGGCAAACTCAAGCAGATCGTCGAATCGGAAGATATCGAAGTTGATCTTCCAAACAATCTCGACGCGTCCCATCGGGACATGATCGAGGAGCTGGAAGAGGCTGAGGCGGCTGAGTTCGACGAGGAATATGCCGAGCAGCAGGTCGACGCCCATCAGGCGGCGGCCGACATCTTCGAGGATTACTCCGAGGATGGCGAAGACGGTGCGCTGAAGGACTTCGCCGGCGAGACCCTGCCGCATATCGAGGAGCATCTCGAAGAGGCCAAGCAGCTTCAGGATCGCGCTGACGAGATGGAGGAGAGCAAGGAAGGGGGCGATCAGGCGCCGCCGGCCGGCGACTCCATGCAGTAGATCGAGGCAAAGAAGCTAGAGCGAAGGGGCTGCCGGGATGGCGGCCCTTTCTTTATGTCCGGGTGGTATTGCGCTTCGGAAGTCCTTCTTTCGGAAGAGATTTTCGCCGGTTTTACCGGGCCAATAAGGTTACGGGGCGTTCACGCTAAAAGGTTCAATTTCTCGCCAAACGCCGTCTTCTTCTCTACCGTCTTGGTTCTTCTATAAGAAATGTGGGACCAGGATGTTGGGCAGGGCGGAGTCTTCTCCCAAAGGGACGCGGGAGGCAGCCGGGCGCGAACCGCTCGCGCTCGATCTCGACCATGCGCTTCTGAAGACCGATCTGCTGTTCGAGACGGCGGCCGCCTATCTCAGCGTCAATCCCTTGCGGGTCTTCCAGCTCATTCTCTGGCTGTTCCAGGGCAAGGCGGTCCTGAAGCGTCAGCTTGGCGAGAGGGTGCTGCTCGATGTCGACAGCCTGCCGGTGAACGAGGCGCTGGTCGCCTATGCGCGCCGGGCGAAGCGGGCCGGGCGGAAAGTCGGAATCGCCTCGGCCAGCGACGAGCTTTTGGCCCATCGATTGGCCAAGCGCTTCGACTTCATCGATTTCGTGGTGGCCAGCGACGGCAACAGCAACCTCAAAGGCCGCGCCAAAGCGGAAATGCTGGCCGAACGCTTCCCCCATGGCTTTGCCTATGCCGGCGACAGCCGCTCCGATCTGGCGGTCTGGAAAGAGGCCGATGCGATCATCCTGGCCGGGGCCTCGCCGTCCACGACCCGCGCGGCGGAACGGCTGGATAAGCCCATCGAGGCGGTATTTCCTCGGGAGCGGCTAGGGCCGAAAGGCTGGCTCAAGGCCGTCCGGGCCCATCAATGGGCCAAGAACCTCTTGGTCTTCGTGCCTTTGGTACTGGCCGGCATGGCTGCCGATCCCATGGCAGTGGCTCGGGCGTTTGCGGCCTTCGTCGCGCTCTCCATGATGGCGTCCGGCACCTATCTCATGAACGATCTGTTCGATCTCGCCGACGACCGGCGGCATTGGAGCAAGAAGGAGCGGCCGCTCGCGGCGGGCTCCATGCGGGTGTCAGACGCCATGGTGATTTCGCCGGCGCTTGTGCTCGGCGCTTATGGGATCGGGCTTTATCTCGGCTGGGGCGTCACGGCGATCCTGTTTGCCTATATGGCCACGACGCTCGCCTATTCGGTCTATCTGAAGCGCCAGCCAATCGCCGACGTCTTCACCCTGGCGCTGCTTTTCACCCTGCGGTTGGGACTCGGCATCGTCGCTGTCAGCGCGGAGCCCTCCGCCTGGCTGCTGGTCTTCTCCATGTTCCTGTTCATCTCGCTCTCCTTCGCCAAGCGGCAGACCGAGCTGCAGCGCAGCGGCATCGTGGGCGAGGAGATGCTGAAGGGCAGGGGCTATCGCGGCGGCGATGCGGGCTTCGTGCTCGCCATGGGGGTGGCGACCGGCATGACGGCGGTCACCATCATGGTGCTCTACATCATCAACGATGCGTTCAACGCCGAGTTCTACAGCCAGCCGCTCTTCCTTTGGGCGTTCCCGGCGGTGCTCTTCATGTGGATCTCGCGCATCTGGATGCTCTGCCATCGGGGCGAGCTGAACGACGATCCGGTGGCCTTCGCGCTTCGGGACCGGATGAGCATCGCACTTGCCGGTTTGATGGGAGCGGCGTTCCTGGCAGGCTGGCTCTCGTGAAACGCCTGATCCACGTCTCCAAGCGGCTCTCGCAACACCAGGGTGTGCGGTTTCTCGCCCTGGGCGGCTTTGCGGCCGCGGTGAACTGGCTGGTCCGGTTTCCGCTCTCTCTGATCATGCCCTTCGAGGCGGCGGTGCTGCTGGCCTACGCCATCGGCATGTCCGTCGGCTTCTCGCTCTATCCGCGCTTCGTCTTCCCGGGCTCCGACCGCCCGGTCTCCCAGCAGATCGTCATCTTCGTCGTGGTGAATTTGGTTGGCGCGGCGGTGGTCGTGGCGGTCTCCTACGTTCTGCTCCTGGCCCAGTCGGGATTCTCTTATCCGTTGATCGTGAAGCAGGGCCTGGCCCACGGGATCGCTATCGGGGTCGGAGCGCTGGCCAATTTCTTCGGCCACAAGAAGATCACCTTCCGGGTGCCGCCGCCCCAGAACGGGCCCGCGGGCTCCCAGGTCTGAACTTCCAAGTCTTACAAGCTAGGCTGCGAGCAGGCCGCCGATGGCGATCATCGCCAGGGTTATTCCCATGGAATAGGCGGTGAGGATGGAAAGCGGCGGGGCGTATTCGCGTTTCAGCCCGAGAGCGACGAACACCAGCATGATGGGCAGCCAGTCAAGCGCATAGCGTTGGGTGCTGTACTGGGAGAACCCGTTCGAGTGATAGAACAGGGTGACGCCCAGAATGAAGGCGCAGGTGATCAGCCCGATCCAGAAGGCGCGCGTCCAGCGGGCCAGGAAGGCGAAGAGCAGGGCGGGCGTCACAAGGAAGAGGGCCGCGCCGTTGTTGTCGAACTCCTTCAACTGGGTCAGGTAGCGCCCGGTGAACTCCACATGGGGTCCCTGGAAGAACATGTAGAAGGCGTTGAAGGGGAAATACTCCAACGCGAAGGGGCCGAGCTCGCGCAGGCGATGTTTGATGAAGCCGGGATCCTCGCCGGGCGTGTCCATCGAGATCGGAAAGAGATAGGCGTAGCCGGTCTCCAGCGGCGAGCCGAAGCGCACCCAGTTATAGGCGAGATAGGCTGCCACGGCGGCCACGGGGAAGGCGATCAACCGCAAGCCCCGGGCAAAGGCCGCCCGGTCGATATGCCAGAGGGGACGCTCCTCCTCCATCAGCAGCACGTAGAGGAACGGTAGATAGAGGATCGACATCTGCCGGCACAGGAACGCCAGCGCGATGAACAGCCCGGCGAGCAGCGCGCTGCGGCTGATGAGGGTCGCGTAAAGCGCGGCGGTCGTGAACAGGAAAGCCCAGACCTGGGCGAAGAACCAGATGTGGTCGCCGCGGAGGGTGACGAAGATCAGGGGCGTGGCGAAGAGGACCAGGAGCAGGAACAGCATCCGAAGATCACGGTCCTCGGTAAGCGTGCCGCCGATGCGCCACCAGAGCATGGCCGTGGCGGCGAAGGCGAACAGGGTGATCGGCATGAAGTAGTGGAAGTCCATGCCGAAGATCGCCACGAAGGGCATGGCGATGATCGCTGGCAGTGGCGGGAAGACGACATAGGCCTTGCCGTTGTAGATGGCGCAGTCCTCGTCGAAGCAGCCATTCACGTGGAGCTGGCCGTGGAGGAAGGCGTCGGCGAGGGCGACATAGGAGTTGCTGCCCGGCTCCTCCCGGAACACGGCCATGACGAGGACCGCAAGAAAGAGAAGCGTCAGCCCGGAAAGCAGGGCTGTGATGGTAAAGCGTTGTGCCGTCATATTCCCTCAGCCTTTGGCCGGGACCTTAGGTGGGAACACACTTCCGAATCGTGAATTTCCCGGTGACCGAGATATTCATCCGGGTTTGGCGTCGTATACGGAGGAACCTGCGCAGCTTTTCAGCGGCATTCGGCTTTCTGTCGCAGTGCTGCCCGGTTCCGTTGGCATCAAGCCTCGCCCGTTGTTATACGATTGCTCGCATCTCTTACTGTCTCCACCGCCATGGGTAGCAAATTAATGTCGATCGTCGCGCGCTCGAAGACTGCCTTCCGGGATTTCGTGCATGCGGAGTCGGCGGGCGGGTTGGTGCTTATCGGCGCCGCCGCTGTCGGCTTCATCATCGCAAACTCTGCCTGGTCGGAGGACTACACGCACGTCCTCCACACCAAGGTCGGCGGTCTCGATGTGCTGCATTGGATCAATGACGGTCTGATGGCGCTGTTCTTCCTGCTGGTCGGTCTCGAAATCAAGCGCGAGATGATCGAAGGCCAGCTGAACACCTGGTCGAAGCGCATCCTGCCTTGCGTCGCGGCGGTCGGTGGCATGATCGTACCGGCGGTCATCTTCATGATCGTCAATTACGACGTGCCGGAGGATTGGCGGGGCTGGGCGATTCCGACCGCGACCGACATCGCGTTCGCGCTCGGCGTGCTGTCTCTCTTCGGCAACCGGGTGGTGAACTCGCTCAAGGTCTTTCTGACCTCGCTCGCCATCATCGACGATCTTCTGGCGATCCTGATCATCGCGCTGTTCTATTCCGGCGATCTGTCTCTTCCCTTCCTCGGGGCGGCAGCGGGCGCGGCCGCTATCTTGTTCCTGATGAACTGGTTCGGCGTGATGCGCATCTGGCCGTATCTGATCGTGGGTGCCGGGCTATGGGCGGCCATGCTGTTTTCCGGCATCCACGCGACCCTCGCCGGCGTGATCCTGGCGCTTTCCATTCCGATCGGCGGTGGCCATGAGGCGGTCGGCGAGGACAACGTTCCTTCGCCGCTGCACGACATGGAGCATGCCCTTGAAAAATGGGTGGCGTTCCTGATCGTGCCAATCTTCGGCCTTGCCAATGCGGGCGTGTCGCTCGCCGGCGTCGGCATCAGTCATCTCATCGAGCCGCTGGCGCTGGGCATCATCCTCGGACTGTTCATCGGCAAGCAGCTCGGCATCATGATGACGGTCTGGATCGCGATCAAAACCGGCCTGGCGGCCTGGCCCGACGGGGCGACCTGGCGGCAGACCTACGGCGTGGCCGTGTTCTGCGGCATTGGCTTCACCATGAGTCTTTTCATCGGCTTGCTGGCGTTCCCCGATGTGGAGCGTGAAGAGATCACCAAGCTCGCCGTGCTTGTCGGCTCGCTGCTATCGGTGGCGTTTGGCTCGATGATCTTCCTCTTAGGCGGACGTCAGACCCTCGCCGAGGAAGAGGCGGAAGAGGGCCGGGTGCCGCGCTACTAGGCGCCGTAGAGCCAGTCGAACTGGCCGAGAGCCTTTTCCGCCGATTGCCTGGAAATCGCAAGATTGCGCGCCGCGGCGAAAGGCTGGCCGAGGTGGTAGATCCGTCCCAGCCTGGCCGACTGACGCGTGACGCGGGCGGCGCGCACCCGCCGCATGGCTTCGTAATGAGAAATCGCCTTGGCCGGATCGTCGCGGGAGTCCGCGAGTGCGTCGGCAAGGGCCACGGCATCCTCGATGGCCAAGGCCGCGCCCTGGGCCATGAAGGGCAGCACCGGATGGGCCGCATCGCCGAGAAGCGCGACGCGCTGGGTCGTCCAGCGCCGCAGCCCGTGCAGCCGATAGAGAGACCATTGCCGCCAGGTGCCCGCACGGCCGAGCAGGTCGCGGGCTGAATCGTGCCACTGGGTGGCAGCGCGCGTGACGTCCTCGGCGCGGGCTTCGGCGTTCCAGCCTTGCTGTGGCTGGCCGCCATGGGAGGCGAACACCACATTCAGCGCCTCGCCCCGTGCGACGGGGTAGGTGACGAGATGGCTGCCCCGGCCGAGCCACAAGGTCACCACCGGCGCATCGAAGGGGGCGGGAAGGTCCGTTGCCGGCAGCATGCTGCGGGCCGCCGTATGGCCGGTAAAGACGAGATGGGAGGTGGGGGCGATGGATTTGCGGACCGACGACCAGATACCGTCGGCGCCGATCAGCAGCTTCGTCTTTATCTCCCAGGGCCCCTTGAGGGCCACGTGGTCGTTCTGCTCGGCGACATGAGCGACATTGAAGCGATCGTGCAGCTCGATCCGTCCGGAGGCTTCACTGGCTTCGAAGAGGGCGCGTGCCAGGTCGGCCCGACGCATGGCGAGATAAGGCACCCCGTAGCGCTCCTCATAGGCCTTTCCGAAGGGGAGCTGCTTCAGCCGCTTTCCCGAATAAGCGTCGAAGATATGCAGGGCCGCGGGGCGGACGGCCTCGGCCTCGATGGCTTCGCGCATGCCCAGCGTCTCCAGACGGCGCACCGCATTGGCGCCCAGCTGAATGCCGGCGCCGAGCTCTTCTGCGAAGCCGCCGCGCTCCAGAACGCGAGAGGGTATACCGTGGCGTGCGAGCGCAAGCGCCGTGGTGAGCCCGCCGATACCGCCCCCGGCGATTGTCAGCGGCATGACGTCACTGCTCACGTGGGAAGGTCTTATGCGCCTGCAGGCTCGGTCGCCACATAGACGCAAGCCTCAGGTTCGGTTTCTTCCGGCGCGAGCTCCGGATCGTAGATGTAGAGCGTGGAGCAGTAGGGGCACACGAGCTGGGTGCCGCTGCCCATGTCGAGGAAGACATGAGGATGATCGAAGGGCGGCGAGGCGCCCATGCACTGGAACTCTTTGACGCCGATCTTTATGCGATCGACTCCCTTATCGTTGACGTAATGGGGCACCACTGTTTGTGCCATGTCTCGCGTCCCTGTTTACTCGGCGCTTTCGATGACGATCAGCATAATGGCCCGAAGGGGCGGATGGTAGGGGCGAATGCAAGACTCGCTGGTTGAAGATTCCAACTTCGCAGAATTCGATTCAGACGGCGTGACGATCCACTATCTGGATGTCGGCGAGGGCGATCCCGTCCTGCTGATCCATGGCTTCGCCTCCAATATCGAGGCGAACTGGGTCGCGACGGGCTGGGTCAGGACGCTTGTCGATGCGGGCAAGCGCGTGATCGCGATCGACAACCGCGGCCACGGGAAGAGCGAGAAGCTCTACGACCCGGAGCGCTACGGGGCGCCGGCCATGGCGGAGGATGCTGTGCGGCTGATGGACCGTCTCGGCATCGAGCGCGCCGATATCATCGGCTATTCCATGGGCGCGCGCATCGCCGCCTTCCTGACCTTCGCCCATCCGGAGAGGGTGCGTAGCCTGGTCTTCGGCGGTCTCGGGATCACCATGGTGCGCGGCATGATCGGGGCAGGGCCGCTGGCCCATGCCCTGGAGCAGCCCAGCATCGACGACGTCACCAACGCCACGGCGCGCTCCTTCCGGCGCTTCGCAGAATCCACCAAGAGCGACCTCAACGCGCTCGCCGCCTGCATGCGCGGACCGCGCGAAAAGGTGAAACCGGAGGCGCTGGCGGAGATTTCCGTACCCGTCTTCGTCGTGGTGGGCAGCGAAGATGTGATCGGCGGATCCCCGGGAGAGCTTGCAGCTCTCATCCCGAATTCCCAATATCTTGAATTGAAAGGCCGCGATCACATGAAGGCGGTTGGAGATAAGGAATTCAAACGGGCCGTACTCGACTTTTTAAGAGAGCGGCGTTAAGCCAGCCCCTAGCCACCCCTGATGGCCGTGGCTATTGGAGAAGCGGCCAGTTTGAAAGCGGCTAAGAGGTTTAGCCATGCACAAGACTGCAGCGGCACGGCGGCCGGAGCTCAAGAGGGTCGATCCCATCTGGAGCCGGCTGCAGGACGAAGCGGAGCAGGTTCGCGCCAACGAGCCGGCGCTCGCCGGATTCGTCTACGCGACCATCCTCAGCCATGCGAGCCTGGAGGATGCGCTCTGCCACCGCCTGTCCCAGCGCCTGCAGCATACCGTCGGCGACGCTGGCCTGCTGAATCGCACCTTTCTTGAGGTGATCGAGGCGGCGCCGGAGGTCGGCGAGGATGTGCGGGCGGATCTTGCCGCGTGGGCGACCCGCGATCCGGCCTGCGAGCGGGTGATCGAGCCGCTGCTCTATTTCAAGGGCTTCCATGCGCTGGAGACCTACCGTCTGTCCCATATCCTTTGGCATATGGGCCGCCGGGATCTGGCGCTCTATCTCCAGAGCCAGGCCAGCCGGGTGTTTGCCGTGGATATCCATCCCGCGGCGCAGATCGGCAAGGGCATCATGATCGACCATGCGACCGGCATCGTGATCGGCGAGACGGCCGTGGTCGGCGACAATTGCTCGCTTCTGCACGGCGTGACGCTTGGCGGCACGGGCAATGAGAGCGGCGACCGCCATCCCAAGATCGGCACCGGCGTAATGCTGGGGGCCGGAGCCAAGGTTCTCGGCAATATTAAAATCGGCGATTGCGTCCGCGTGGCGGCCGGCAGCGTTGTGCTGAAGGACGTTCCGGCCCGCCGTACCGTGGCGGGCGTTCCGGCCCGCGAGATCGGTTTTGCGGGCTGCGAGGAGCCGGCCATCGCCATGGACCAGTTCGTGGCCGGCATCGTCGACGATGCCGATTCTGAGTGAGCGGCCGGACCGTCCGGCTGCTTCCTACCGCTTAAATCAAAGCGCCCGCTTGGGCGCATGAAGGAGTTTTCGTGACCCGGGAAGAAATCATCAAGCTCGAACAGTATCTCCAGAAGAAGTTCCAGCTTCCCTCCCTGGAGGTTCGGCAGCGGCCCCAAAAGGACGACTCCTCCGAGGTTTATATCGGCGACGAGTTTATCGGCGTGCTGTTCCGCGACGACGATGACGACGATCTGGCTTACCAGTTCCAGATGGCGATCCTCGACTTCGATCTGGCCGGAGGCTAGGGGCTTTCGGAGGGCCTCACAGGCTCTGACCAAAATCTTATCGAACGCGTCTAAGCCGTTCTTTTGGAGCGGCTTTTTCGTGTCCGGCTTTCGATGGTTAACCAAGGGTAAAGATAATATCCACCGTCGCCGCTCTCCTGGATAAACTTCCTAAAATTCAGGGAAAATTCTAGGGGGCGTTGATGTCCACCCTTGGCGTCAATCTTTACATCATGGCCGTTGGATTCGTGACGGCGGGGATCATCTCAAGCTTCGTTCAGCTTGTGTCCGGCAAGCCTGCGCGCTTCGAGCTGGCGCCTGAAACCCTGGTGGGATCGATCGGCGGCGTGATGCTCGGGCTGACCGCAGGACCCGCCATCCTGATGCGCAATGCCTGGCGCGGCATGCGGATCGAGGCGAGGCCACCCTTCTGGTTCGTGCTTTCGCTGATGATCGCCGGCGTGTGGAGCCTTTTCTCCGGCGCCATCGTTCTCGTCGTCCTGATCAACGTCTAGCCGAAGCACGCGCCTGACAGACTCCGGATAAGAAAAGAGCCGGTCTCTGCTTGAGAGACCGGCTCAGTCCAGCCCGGCTGGGTCGGGGATGGGTGGGATGATCGCCGGGCTTCGGGGGGGGCTGCCATGTTCTGTGCGGCCGTCACTGCGGCCTCTCGGGCGTTTCTCCTTAGTTGCTCTGGGACGCGGAGACCGGTGTCTGGCCTTCCTGCTCCGGCGGCACCAGCGAGATCCAGATCAGCGGATTGCGCTCGGACTGCCGCTTGACGAAGCTGTAGGGCGTATCGCGCCAGGGCATGATCGCCTTCTGCTTATTGTCGAGGACGAGATCGCCCTGATCGGTGCGGACGGTGAGGACGGCGTGGCCCTCATTGTTCTCGTCGCGCACCACGGTGATGAGCAGGGCGGAGGTCGGCCAGCCGCGCTGCAGAAGCATCTTCCGCTTCAAAAGAACGTAATCTTCGCAATCGCCGCTGCCGGCCGGATAGGTCCAGCGCTCGGTCTCGCCGTAGAGCTCGAGATCGGTTTTCGGCGCCACGGCCTCGTTGACCATGCGGTTGATGCTGACCAGCTCGGCCGCGCGGTCCTCGGTCAAGGCGATGCGTCCGGCGAAGCGGCGCACCGGTGCGCAGTCGGCGCGATGCAGACGGCAAAAATTCACATAACCGATTGGCGGTAAAGTCTCGGAAAAGGTTTGCATCTGCGTAACCTTTTCGACCGCCTGTCCAGGCTCCAAGGAAATGACCCGTTCATTGGTCGCCTCGGCAGAAAAGGATGATGCAGACATCAAAAGTGCAAGTCCTAAAGCAAAGTGCCTCATTTCAGCCCCCGTTTATTCTTGATGGGGACTGTCTCACAAAGATTTTTACATCCGAATAAGTCGGAAAATTCGTTTCAACGCGAAGTCGAGATAAATTTGTCTAAAATTTTAGACAGTCTGGCCGTTCGATAAAATTTTATCGAATTTGGTACAAAGCATAAACCAAACGGGAAAATCGCAGCATCGAGCGCCGCCGGGGCAGAGCGCCGGCGAAAAGAAGCGGATTCTAAGAGGTCGAGAGAGCTAGAAGCCCCGGCGGTGCGCCGGGGACGAATACTTACCCGAAGGACTGCTCGATACTGTCCGGGTTCTGGACGCTGGCGAACTGGATGGCCACGCCCTTCTCGTGCTGGCGCACGATGAAACCACGCATGCGGCCCAGCACGACAACGGTGCCGATGGGTGGCTTGCGGTCGACGGCAATGGATGCGCCGCTCAAGGATACGTCGATCACCCTGCAGTCCAGGGTCTCGCCATTGGGAAGAATGAGCTTGGATTGCGGCTGGGCCGGCACTTTGCGCTCATGGGCGCGGGTGTCTGAGGAGAGGCCGAGATTTTCCTCGTTGACCGCCCAGGTCAGGAGGTTCGCGATCTTCTCCCGGCGCACCGGGGTGGCGGTGATCTCTATGGCGAAGCCGCCTTCGAAGCAGCGAACGACGGTGCCTTCGATGCGGCCGAAATTATCGAGATAGGCGACGATGCGCTCGCCCTTCTCACAGGCGACCGGGGCCAGCATGGCCATGCCGCCAGCAGACATGTTGATGATGCGGCAGGGGAATTCCTGCTTATCTTCGCGCATGAAGCGGCCGAAGATCCGCACGTTCACACGACGGTACTGCCGGCGATCTTCAACGATCTTGGGAGATTTGCGGTCGGCACTAGCGGTCGGCTCAACATCGTTGTGCGACCTTGGCTTGTGTCTGACCGGTGCTTCCTCGGTGTTGGGCGCGCTTATCATTTTTGGACCCTCGCCGCGGTTCCCATGGCGGCGGTATTCATGAGGAGCCTCTGTCCAGCGTGCCCAACCTAGGCCTTCTTCGTTAACGAAGGAATAAACGCCTGTAAGAAATAAAAAATCGTCGCTTCGGCGTGGGGTGGGGCGCCTCAGCCTTTCGGCTGAGACAGCCCGCCATCATAGACCTTGAAGCGCGGCCGGCCGTTGAGGCTCCCGGCGAAGCCCGGATCGTTGCCGGGTGCCGGCATGGCCGGCGCGGCTGCGGCGGGTTTGCTCATCGGCCAGTCGAGGGCGACGTCGGTCAGATCCAGATGGACGATCGGATCGGCGCCCAGCCAATAGTGGGGCTCCAGGGCGGTGATCGAGCCCAGGCAGCGGTTCACGCTATGGGAGGTCGCCGTCAGGGGCAGGAGCAGCATGGAGAAATTGCAGTGCCGGCCCTCCAGGGAGAGACCTTGAAAGCGCACATGGCCAACCGCACCTTCGCCAAACAGATTGGCAAGGAGAGAGGTCATGGCGTGGCGGTCGGCGCCGTCCCAGAGCGCGAGGAACTCGGTGCCCCGCAGCTCGCGGCCGAATTGATCGCAGATCCGCGTACCGGCGAGCCGGAACCGGAACTGGCCGGGTCCCGCATATTCCACAATGAACGTTTCCGCGAGCAGGGGCGCGATCGCCGCAGGCTCGATTTCCGCCCGGTTAGGGGCGATACGTCCGTTGCGCACGCGGTCCCAATAATCGTAAAGCTGCTTGTCTGTTGAACTCTGCATTTACCCACCCCAGGCTTACGCTACATCTTCACTGAGGCGCCGCCCATCTCAGGTCCAAACCAAGGTAAACGTCCCGATTTGGCACAATTCGTTAACAGCGCCGGCTCATTTCACAGGGGTGTTGCAGTGGTCGTGCCAGGGGGTGAACTCTCTGACAGATATGGAATTTTTGGCGAGATTGGCGGGGCACAGACTGTTCCGTTGGTTAACAGAAACGGGAATTTGCGCCGGAAGGGTAAATTTCTCCGGGCACAGCCGATGGTTGTGTTCGATTTAAGGAAATAGCGAACGGCCAATGTCTCAGAATGAACCAATCTTTAACGTTCCGCGGAGCGTTCTGGCACTGATGGTGCTGATGATCGCGGTTCACGCTATCCGCATCTCGCTACCCGACGAGACGGACATCACGGTTCTTCTATTGTTGGCGTTCATTCCCTCCCGCTACGCGGGCGAGGCGATGCTGCTGCCGGGAGGCTATCTGGCCTGCATCACCTCGTTCGTCACTTATACGATCGTTCACGGCGGTTGGCTGCACCTGGCGGTAAATCTCTTGTGGATGCTTGCATTCGGAAGCGCAGTGGCGCGCCGAATCGGGGGCCAGCGCTTCCTGATTTTTTCAGCCTGTGCAGGCGTTGCAGGGGCCCTTGTGCACCTGATGCTGCATTTCGGCGAGCAGGCGCCGATGATCGGGGCGTCAGCCGCGATCTCGGGCCAGATGGCCGGTGCCCTGCGCTTCGTGTTTCGGGCGAGGCCGGGCGCCTATGGCCCTGGTATGGGGCGGGATTTGGCCGCAGCACCTTTGGCCACTCTCGGCGAGACCCTCAGCGATCCGCGGATTCTGCTCTTTCTGGCGATCTGGCTGCTTCTCAATGGCGCCTTCGGGTTGAGCGCGCTTCCCATGGCGGGCGTGCCGTCGGGCAGCGGGGTGGCGTGGGAAGCTCATATCGGCGGCTTCCTGTTCGGTCTCTTCTTCTTCGGCTATTTCGACCGCCCGGCAGAGCCCATGCCGGAGCGGGACGGGACGGCTTGATCTCCCAGATTTTCCGATAATCGCACGGATTTTCGGCATCTCGCCGAGCCTAATTGGCTTGTCATGCGTTGTCCTACACGCAAGAATACGCGTTTAGACCGGGCGCCAAGTTCGGCAAGGGAGGAAGAAATGAATGTGGCGACTATCCTTAAGGATAAGGGGAGGGAGGTGCTCACCGCGCTTCCCGACGCGTCGCTACTTGAGGTAGCGAAGCTGTTGAGTACTCATCGGGTCGGCTGCGTGGTCGTGGCCGATGAGGCCGGCAAGGTTGTCGGCATTGCCTCGGAGCGCGACATCGTGCGTGCCATCGGGACGGAAGGGATCGGAGTGCTCGAGCAGCCGATCACGACCTGCATGACGTCGGACGTGGTGAGCTGCCAGGAGGCGGACACCATCGAGCAGCTCATGAGCGAGATGACCGCTCATCGCTTCCGGCATATGCCGGTGGTGGAGAAGGGCAAGCTCAACGGGCTGGTTTCGATCGGCGACGTTGTGAAGATGCGGATTGCCGAGGCCGAGATGGAAGCGGCGGCCATGCGCGAGTATATCGCGACGGGCTAGACCGCCAGGCTCCGAACAGTGTTCAGGATGTCGTCGAGGTGGCGATGGGTCGCCTCGGCGCCTTCCTGTATGGCCTCTTCGGCCCTGTGAAAGTCGAAGGGGCGGATCGAGCCGACCCGCGGATTGATCGTGACATCGGGCGGATCGCCCGCCAGCCGGGAGCGCGAGATGCGGTCCTGGGTGATGTTAATCGCATCCATCATGACAGATGAGATTCCGGGCGCCCCGTCGCGGCGGCCCAGCAACTGCCGCTGCAGGAGCCGCACGGCCGAGCTGCCCCTTTCCGGCTGCATCGCATCGTCGGGGAAGTCCCCGTTCTGGGTAATCGCCGCCTGGTCGGGAATGACGGTGCCGCGGGAGTAGACATCGGACGACAGATTGACGGCGATGACGAAGCGCGCGCCGAGCGCCCGGCAGACGGACACAGGCACGGGATTGACCAGGGCGCCGTCGATGAGCCAGCGGCCTTCGATCTTCACGGGCTTGAAGATGCCGGGCAGGGCGTAGGAGGCTCTCAGCGCATCCACCAGATTGCCTTTGCTCAGCCAGACCTCGTGACCCGTGCCGAGCTCGGTCGCCACGGCGACGAAGCTGCGGGGCAGATCTTCGATCTTGTACTTGGCGAGATGGGTCTCGAGACGGGCGCTGAGCTTCTGACCGGTGATCAGTCCGGAGCCGCCGAAATTCAGATCCATGAAGCCGAAGACGCTGCGCCGGGTCAGGCCGGTGGCAAATTCATGAAGTCCGTCGAGCCGGCCGGTGACGAAGCAGGCGCCGGCAACCGCACCAATCGAGGTGCCGGCGATGACGTCGATCTCGAGGCCTGCTTCGGCGAGCACCCGCAAGACACCCAGATGGGCCCAGCCGCGGGCAGACCCGCCGCCAAGCGCGATGCCGATTTTCGGTCTCGCCATGTAGCTCATTCTTCGCGACCTCTTGTCTTTTCCGCGCGCGGAGCGCGGAGACGACCTCAAGACGTCGCCGCGGCATCGTTGTGCTCTTTGCGGCTACACCAGAATATTGTGGAGTCTTTAAGGTTTGGTTGGGGCGCTAAGAAGTCGCAGAGCTTTTTATTTGCCGTAGACCTTCTTGGGATCGAAGAGGCGTTCCGCATCGGCGAAGCGCAATTCGCCGTTCGTCTCCCCGATGGGGGCGACCCGGTAAAAGCAGGAGCGGCGGCCGGTGTGACAGGCGGCGGGCGAGCCTACCATCTCCACCTTCATCAGGACGGCATCCTGGTCGCAGTCAGTCCGGAGCTCGAGAACCTTCTGGACGTTGCCGCTGGTCTCGCCCTTCTTCCAGAGCTTGCCGCGGGAGCGGCTGAAGTAGTGGGCCTCGCCCGTCTCAAGCGTCCGGTCGAGAGCTTCCTGGTTCATGTAGGCGAGCATGAGGACCTCGCCGGTGGTGGCGCAAACCGCCACCGCCGGCAAAGTGCCGTCGGGTCCGAATTTCGGTGAAAACCGCCTGGTTTCCTCGATCGTGGCGCTGGTCTCAGTGCCCTCCTTGGTCGGGGAGGGCATGGGCTACTTCCCGGATGAGACGAGGGTCATGAAGCGCGCCTGCTGGGCCGGATCCTCTTTGAAGATGCCGGTGAACTGGGTCGTGATGGTCGCCACGTCAGGCTTCTTCACGCCCCGCAGGGACATGCACTGGTGCACCGCCTCGATCATGACCGCCACGCCTTTCGGCTTGAGCACATCGTCGATCGTCTCGGTGATCTGCGCGGTCATCGTCTCCTGGGTCTGCAGGCGATGGGCGAACACATCGACCACGCGCGCAAGCTTGGAGATGCCGACCACGCGATCGGTCGGGAAATAGGCGACATGGGCCTTCCCGATAAACGGGATCATGTGGTGCTCGCAGTGGGAGTTCACCTCGATGTCGCGCAGCATCACGATGTCGTCATAGCCGCCGACCTCGTCGAAGGTGCGCGACAGGACGTCATGGGCGGACTCGTGATAGCCGGAGAAGAACTCCTCGTAGGAATCGACCACGCGCTTGGGCGTATCGAGAAGGCCTTCGCGGTTCGGGTCGTCGCCTGCGTAAGCGATCAGCGTACGCACGGCCTCTTCGGCTTTCTGGCGGTCCGGCCGGACGATATCCGACTGCTGCTCGGCTTCGCGGCGCTTTGGCTTCTCTACGAACGCATCCATCAAACTATCCTTGTCAGTCCCGACACCCAGGTCGTTATTCGCGTGAAGTTGGTAAGGGGGATAATGCACGCCTGAAACTCTAGCTCCCAATACCGATTTAGAGAATCGGGGTTATACCTTTAGGCTGAGGTCGAAGTTTCCAGTCGAAATACCCCGCCTGCACGCCCCATGCGCGGCCTCCGTCGCCGGGGCCGCCTGCAAACCAAATCAACAGAGCATATATAATGCGGTAGGCTGACGTTCAAGTTGGGGTTCATACGAACGGTTCAATGACTTTGCAGGATAACATCTACAGTCAGCGCATCTTGAGGCTGGCGGGAGACATTCCGCGCTGCGAGCGGCTGGCCTCCCCGCAGGCCAGCGCGACGGCCCATTCCAAGCTCTGCGGCAGCACGGTGAGCGTCGATCTCGCCATGGATGGCGATGTGGTGACCGATTACGGGCAGGAGGTGAAAGCCTGCCTGCTCGGCCAATCCTCGGCTTCTGTGATGGGGCGGGAGATCATCGGCTCCACGGCGGAGGAGCTGCGCGGCATTGCCGAGATCATGCGCAAGATGCTCAAAGAAGACGGGCCCGTGCCGACCGGGAAATGGGCCGATCTCGCGGCCTTGGAGCCGGTGAGGGACTACAAGGCGCGGCAGCCCTCGACGCTGCTCGTCTTCGATGCGGTGGAAGACGCGATCTCTCAAATCGAGGCGCAGCGGCAGGGGCGGAACCTGCCTCTGAGCCAGCGTCCTAAGAACCGGCAGGTCTCCCCCATGAGCCGCCCCGCCACGAGACAATCAACCTCCATCGGACAGAAGATCGCGCGAGCGGTCGTCACCGCCCCGATCCTGGCCTATCGCTACACGTTCTCCGGGCTCGTCGGTGGGCATTGCCGGCATCTGCCGACCTGCTCCGACTACGCCCGCGAAGCGGTCGCGGTGAACGGGGCGTGGCGCGGCGGATGGCTGACGCTCGCCCGGCTCTGGCGCTGCTCCCCGTGGGGAACCCATGGCTTCGACCCCGTGCCCGATATTCGGGGCGAAAACCATCCTTTCGCCCCTTGGCGCTACGGGCGTTGGCGACTATGTTCCGAGCGCTCGCCGGCAGACGGCGGGAAGGCGGAGCGGCGCGCTTAGCGGCTCCGGCCTGATTTTCAAAGACCAGCTCTTACCTGCGGTGGTTCGCAGGAGTGAGAGGAGAGAGATATGATTTCACTGACGTTTCCAGACGGTTCTGCACGCGAATTCGAGCCCGGCATCACGGGCAAGGCGGTTGCCTCCTCGATCGCGAAATCCTTAGAAAAGAAAGCTGTTGCGGTCGAACTCGACGGCGAGTTGAAGGATCTCGGCCAGCCCATCGAGGACGACGCCAAGATCCGCATTATCACCCGGTCGGATCCGGAAGCCCTACAGCTCATCCGCCACGACGCGGCCCATGTGATGGCCGAAGCGGTGCAGGAGCTCTATCCGGGCACGCAAGTCACGATCGGCCCCGTGATCGAGAACGGCTTCTATTACGATTTCGCCCGGGAGGAGCCCTTCACGCCGGACGATCTGCCCCTCATCGAAAACAAGATGGCGGAGATCATCGCCCGCGATCATCCCTTCACCGTGGAGGTGTGGGACCGCGAGAAGGCGAGACAAGTGTTCGCCGACAAGGGTGAGATGTTCAAGGTCGAGCTGGTGGATGCGATCCCGGAAGGGGAGAGCGTCAAGATCTATCACCAGGGCGACTGGTTCGATCTCTGCCGCGGCCCCCACATGGATTCCACGGGCCGGATCGGGAAGGGCTTCAAGCTCCTGAAGATCGCCGGCGCCTATTGGCGGGGCGATTCAAACAACCCGATGCTGCAGCGGATCTACGGAACCGCCTGGTCGAACGAGGACGAGCTCAAGGCCTATCTCGAGCAGCTGGAGGAGGCGGAGAAGCGCGACCATCGCCGGCTCGGCCGCGAGATGGACCTGTTCCACTTCCAGGAAGAGGCGCCGGGTGCCGTGTTCTGGCACGCCAAGGGCTGGACGCTGTTCCAATCCCTGATCGGCTATATGCGCCGGAAGCAGCAGGCGTGGGGCTACCGGGAGGTGAACTCGCCGGACATGATGGACCGGGCGCTCTGGGAGCAGTCGGGCCATTGGGAGAAGTTCGGAGAGAACATGTTCGTCTCCGAGACGCCCGACGAGCACATCTATGCCTGCAAGCCCATGAACTGTCCCGGCCATGTGCAGATCTTCAAGCACGGGCTGAAGAGCTATCGCGAGTTGCCGCTGAAGATTTCGGAGTTCGGCAAGGTGCACCGCTACGAGCCGTCAGGCGCGTTGCACGGGCTTTTGCGCGTGCGTCACTTCACCCAGGACGATGCGCATATCTTCTGCACCGAGGATCAGATCACCGATGAATGCGTGAAGCTGAACGAGCAGATGCTCGCCATCTATCGCGACTTCGGCTTCGAAGACGTGCGGATCAAATTCTCCGACCGGCCCGAGAAGCGGGTCGGCGACGATGCGGTCTGGGACAATGCGGAAGCCGCTCTGAAGCGGGCGGTCGAGGCGGCCGGTCTCGAATACGAGGTCAATCCGGGTGAGGGCGCGTTCTACGGCCCGAAGCTGGAATACGTGCTTCGCGATGCCATCGGCCGCGACTGGCAGTGCGGCACCATCCAGGTGGATCTCAATCTGCCCGGACGGCTCGGCGCATTCTATATCGGGACGGATGGCGAGAAGACGGTGCCGGTGATGATCCACCGGGCCATGTTCGGCTCGCTTGAGCGCTTCACGGGCATCCTGATCGAGCATCACGCGGGCCATCTGCCCCTGTGGCTGGCGCCGATTCAGGCGGTGGTCGCGACCATCGTCTCCGATGCCGACGAGTATGCGCAGGAAGTAGCCGCCAAGCTGAACCAGGCGGGCGTGCGCGCCGAGGCAGATCTTCGCAATGAGAAGATCAACTACAAGGTGCGCGAGCACTCGGTCACCAAGGTGCCGGTGCTGTTCGTGGTCGGAAAACGGGAAGCGGAAGAGGGCACCGTGTCGGTGCGCCGTCTGGGCAGCCGGGACCAGGAGGTCCTGCCGCTCGACGAGGCGATTACGGCACTGTGTCGTGAAGCAGTGCCCCCGGATTTGCGAACCCGCCAATCGAAGCAGGCGGCGTAGAGGACTCGCCGGCAAAGCCGAACGCCTCTCCGTCGCCGCCGGTCGGGAATTCCGGGGTCATGATCTTGCGCAGCGCCTCCGGGGAGGAGGGGCCGTCGGCGACGGCCACTTCCACCTGGTCGGCATTCCCCGCCGCGACGGTGAACTTCCGAGTGTAGCTGAGGCCGTTATGGCGGGCCACAACGGCGTAATCGCCGGCGGCGAGGATATGGGTCGGCAAGGCGCCGGCCCCTTCCTTCACGATGTCGCCGGTGGGCGTGATGATGGTCCAGCGCGTGTCGGCCAGCGCCTCGCCGCCTGATTCCATGACAAGCTTGAAGGTGACGGTCGCCGCTGCGTGTTTGACTGTCGCCACGGTCAGCTTGCCGGGCTCGACGGTGACGTCGGCGCGGACGGTCGCGTTGCAATCGCCATAGGTGGAGACGACGTGATAGCCGCCGGCGTTGAGCCGGATCACGCGGCTGGGCTCCACATCGGCCAGGATGACCCGGCGGCGGCCGAACTGATCCTGCTCGTCTGACAGGATGTCGAAGCGGAGGTTCGAGCCGATCTCAGTCTCGTCGGAAAGCTCCGCGGAGAGCTTCAGCCCCCCAGTGTTCAGAACGAAGCTCTCCTCCACGGACTTTCCGCGGGAGACCTGAATCTTGCGGGTCAGGTTGGAGAGGCCGTAAGCGGCATTGACCAGATACTCGCCGGGAGCCAGGGCGGCCGTGGGCTGGGCCTCGCGATGGGTGCTGACCAGCTCCTGACCGCCGGCGGGGGTGCCGGGGGTGAAGATGCGCCAGATCACGCCACCTTTGAGGGGCGGGCCTTGCTCGGTGAGCATGGCGCGGAAGCTGACAGGAACGGGCTTGCCGCTATCGTCGCCGTCCTCGGCTGGATCGGCGTTGGCGCGTCGGCTGGAGGACGAATCGTCCGCGCGATACGAATCAGCGCGGGGCGGCGATCCGAACAGCGTGTTGGTGGATGGCGGCCTGCTGGGAGGCGTCGCCGTCGTGGCGCCGCTCTGCAGACCAAGCGGGGCATCGATGGCAGACGAGTTCGAGCCTCCGCCCAAGATGCTTTGTGCGCTCGCAACTTGCGGCGTCAAAGCGATCAGAGCGGCGGCCAAAAGCAATTGCTTTAGCCGGGCCCGGCTGGTCCCCCTCATGCTCAGCATTCCGTCCCGCGTGCCATCGTAAGCAGGTCAGTCCCTCATTGCGGCGAAAGATCGACGCACAGGCCCGACCACAGCACCTACAAGAGTAGTAGATTTAGGCAGTGTTAAGGCCTGAATTCAAAACAAAAGCAAGGGGTGGCGCAATTGTGGACTGCGCCGTTTCGGCGTAGGAAGGCAGCGCAACCGCTTATCGCCCATGATCAATCCAAACACCACCAAGCCAATCCTCACCAATCCGATCGTCGATCATCTCCTGACCCGCCGCTCCGTCTCCGCCGCCCAGCTGGGCGAGCCGGGGCCGACGCCCGAGCAGCTCACGCAGATTCTCACCGCAGCGGCGCGGGTCCCGGATCACAAGAAGCTCGCGCCGTGGCGCTTCATCCTGTTTCGCGGCGAGGCTCGTGCAGCGTTCGGGGAGGAGCTTGCGCGGATTTTCGAAGCGCAGCAAGACGACGCGACGCCGGCGCGGATCGACTTCGAGCGCAACCGGTTCTTGCGCGCGCCCTTGGTGATTGCGGTCATCTCGCGGGTGGTCGAAAATGCCGCCGCACCCGCATGGGAACAGGAGCTTTCTGCGGGGGCGGCTTGCTTGAACCTGCTGCATGCCGCAAGCGCGCTCGGCTTCGGGGCGCAATGGATCACCGAGTGGTGCGCGTTCGATGCGGAGGTGGCGAAGGTCCTCGGGCTGGCCGCCAATGAGCGGGTCGCCGGCTTCGTCTATATCGGCACGGCGACCGTCAAGCCGGAGGAGCGGGACCGGCCGCAACTCGGTGACATCGTTACGGATTTTCCGGGCTGACGTTTCAGGCCCGATTGAGGGAAGCTCATGTTCTACGACGCCGTCGCCAATAGTCACGGGCTGCAATACGACCCGTTCAAGGCGCTGGTCGCACCGCGGCCCATCGGCTGGATCTCGACGCTCGGCAAGAACGGGGTCGTCAATCTCGCGCCCTACAGCTTCTTCAACGCCGTGTCGGAGAACCCGCATTATCTGATGTTCGGCTCCGGCGGCCGGAAGGACAGCCAGATCAATGCGGAGGAGACCGGCGAGTTCGTCTGTTCGCTGGCGACCTATCCCTTGCGTGAAGCGGTGGGGAAGACCTCAATGGCCGTCTCTCCGGATGTGGACGAGATGGCCCTTGTCGGTCTGACGCCGGCAGCCTCTCATCTCGTGTCGCCGCCGCGGGTGAAGGAATCTCCCGTGGCGTTCGAGTGCAAGTACTACAAGACGATCACCCTGCCGGGGCTCGACGGGGAGCCGGGCGACAACGCGATCATCTTAGGTCAGGTCGTCGGCATCCATATCGACGACGAAATGATCGAGCCGGATCAGACCGTCGACGTGACCAAGCTCAAACCAATCGCGCGGCTCGGTTATCGCGATTACGCGGTCGTCGATTCGGTGTTTTCGGTGGGCGACAAGAAGTAGCCGTTAGAGCGAAACGCGCTTGGCGTCTTCCGCTATTCGGCGGCGACCAGCCCGTCCAGCAGGGTATCGGTCCTGCGGGTCATCTCATCCACCAGCGCATAGGCCACCCGGTCGGCGATGTCCGGATCGTGACGCCGATAGACGCCGTCGATGGCCGCGACATGCTCCGCGGCGAGCTCGATATGGGCCTCGTTCGGCACCCAATGGCTGAGCAGCTTGCAAAGAGACCCGGCGAGCTTGGCGATCTGAGGCTGGCCCAGCGTGCCGGCCTGACCTTTCAGGGTGTGGGCGGAGAGATAGATGCCCTGGCGGGATTGAACGGAAAAGTCTTCCGCTTCGGCGGCGCGGCAGGCCTCGACCAGGGCCTGTACCTCTTCCCCCAGCCAGGAGCGGAAGGAGGGCGACAGGGCTTGGACGGCGGCTTCGGCTCTGCGTATGGAATCCGATGGCGAAGGCATAAAACTGAACTCTCGAAAATGAATTTACTCAAATATCGCGATGGCATGTCGGACGACATCGTGGCCGCTCCGGGGCGCGGAAGCGTGGCCGGTCCCCGTGATATGCGTCGCTGTTCCCCGTGACTGGAAGCTGCTCCCGAAAGGCGGGAAAGCGCGACGATGCTACACGAAGTTTAAGGTTCGTTGAATCGACCGGGGCCGTCCATCCACGGCCGATCCGGCTCAGTATTCGAACTGCTCCGACAGGATGCGCTCGGTGAGGCTGTGGCCGGAATCGAACATCATAAAGATGTCTATCTTGCCTTCCTGCTTCACGTCGACGGTGGCGATGTCCCGGAACTCCGTGTGGTCGGCCACGGCGCTGACTGGCCGTTTCTCCGCTTCCATCACCTCCACCCGGACGGTCGCCTCGTTTGGCAAAAGCGCGCCCCGCCAGCGGCGCGGCCGGAACGGGCTTATGGGCGTGAGCGCGAGCAGTTCGGCGCTGATGGGGAGGATCGGCCCGTGGGCGGAAAGGTTATAGGCCGTGCTGCCGGCCGGCGTTGAGACCAGCACGCCATCGCAGATCAGCTCGTTCAGGCGGACGGTGCCGTCCACGGAGATCTTGAGCTTGGCCGCCTGGTAGGTCTGGCGGAAAAGAGAGACCTCGTTGATGGCGAGCCCTTGATGCTCGGTGCCGCTGCAATCGAAGGCGGTCATCCGCAAGGGATGGATGATGTTGATCTCCGCCGTCTCCAACCGCTCCAGCAGACCTTCTTCCCGGTACTCGTTGAGGAGGAAGCCGACGGAGCCGCGGTTCATCCCGTAGATCGGGATACGGTCCGTCATGTGCCGGTGCATGGTCTGGAGCATCAGCCCGTCGCCGCCGAGCGCCACGATGGCATCGGCCTCGCCGACAGGTGCATTGCCGTAGCGATCGGTCAGCCGCTCTAAGGCCGCCTGGGCCTCCTCGTACTCGCTGGCGACGAAAGCAATTTTCTGGAAGCGTGACATATAAAACCGGTGGCGAAGCGGGCATGATGGAAGCGGCCATCATAAAGACGAGGCTTTGCGGCCAACGCAAGCCCGCTCACATGTTTCCGAGCATTTGTTTTCAAGCCATTCAGAGGGCAACCGAAAAGGGGGAAGGATGCAAGCCAGCGAACAACCTGTGCTGATCTATACGACTTTCGGGTCGCTCGACGATGCCAAGCGGGTGGGCGGCGCGCTGGTGGAGAAGCGGCTTGCGGCCTGCGTGAACATTTTCCCCGGGATGATCTCCATCTTCGAATGGCAGGGCGAGCTCGACGAGGACGCGGAGATCGCCATGATCATCAAGACCCGCCGGGGGCTGGCCGAAGCCGTGCTTGCCGAAACCACGGAGCTTCACCCCTACGAGGTGCCGGCGCTCCTCGTTCTGCCGACGGAAGCGGCGGGAGACGGCTATCGCGACTGGATTTTGGAGCAGACGAAATCAGTGTCGTGAGGCGCGTTGCTGCGGCCCTACGGCCCTCCAGATAGGCCGTAATCGCACGGCCAGCGAAAACCTATCTTAATCTTCGGCGTGTAACCTGATTGTTCGAGGGATGACGGCTCGCGGCGTGTTTCGCCTGCGGGCCCACAGTTTCGAGCAAGTCTGGAGTTGCGCGTGTCTTCGCTCAATCGATTGATTCAAGCGGATATCGCCGAATCTGAGCCCATGGAACGAGATGGGGTCGCGGCCAACATTCATCCCACCCGAGACGACCTTTTCCGCGAGACGCCGTATGACTGGGCGAAGCGGGTGGTGCTGGGCACCGCCTGGTCGCTGAAGCCCGGCAATATCGGCGATATGCCGGGGCTCACGAAGCTCTGGCTGAAGGATCAGCTGGGGCAGCTGCCCCGCATTCCTAATCCGCGGTCGAAAGCGCATGCGGGCATCGTGGTCGGTATCGCCCGCGATCTTTCCGTGCCGACGCTCATCGCCGCCGCCAAGCGGGGCATCTATCCGCTGGGTCATGTGGGCCACCCGAAATGGTGCTCGCCGGAGACCCGCGCGGTCCTCTTCTTCGAAGATTTCCATATTTCCAAGAGCGCGCGGCGCGCCATGCGCAAGGGCCATTACCGGGTCACCTTCGATCAAGCCTTCGACGAGGTGATCGTTGCATGCTCGGAGCCAAGGCCCGGACATTGGCATGTGAACTGGATCACGCCGGCGATGATGCACGCCTATGCGCGGCTGTTCGATGCGGGCTACGCCCATTCCATCGAGGTCTGGGACGATGACGGCAATCTCAAGGGCGGCGGCTACGGCGTCGCCATCGGCAATGTCTTCATCGGTGAATCCCTGTTCTCCCGGGAGCGGGACACCTCGAAGATCGCGGTCGCGGTGCTGATCCGCCACCTCGTGGAGT
Organism: Methyloligella solikamskensis; assembly: GCF_042676065.1. Taxonomy (NCBI): domain Bacteria; kingdom Pseudomonadati; phylum Pseudomonadota; class Alphaproteobacteria; order Hyphomicrobiales; family Hyphomicrobiaceae; genus Methyloligella; species Methyloligella solikamskensis. The sequence continues at coordinate 1,623,470 of NZ_JBHTJO010000001.1, forward strand.
GGGGCTTCTCCTTCGTCGATACGAAGCTGATGAACCCGCTCATGGAGAGCTTCGGCTTCCACGAGGTCCCCCGCGAGCAATTCCTTTCCATGAACGAGAAGGCGATGTCGGCCCCCGGCCGGAAGGGGCGCTGGAAGGTCGAGATCGATCCCGAGACGGTGGCCGCCTGGCACCCGGACCGGGAGGCGAGCACGAAGCCGAAATCGGCTTCCACCTGAGTCACTTGTAGGAGCGTATGATGGTTTTTGGCGAAGTTCCCGCCACGCTGGGTCTGATGGCCCGCCAGGTTCTCGGTCAGACCGCCGAAGGGCGGGTGCTGCCTGATCCGAACCGGATCAACGAGGGCTCAGAGGGGCTCGCCGGGCTGTGCGGCGATCTCGACGTTTCCACGCTGCTTTCCGCCTATGCCAAAGGGTTCTATCCGCGCTCGACCTTCGGGCCGCAGAAATGGTGGGCGCCGGAAGAGCGCATGGTGCTTTTCCTGGAACAGTTCCAACTCGGCAGCCGGATCGCCCGGAAGCTTGCCGGCGGTTTCTATCGCATCGGCTTCGACGAGAGTTTCGGCGAGGTGGTCGAGGCCTGCGCGCGCCCCAACGGCCGCCAGGGTAAGCGCCGCTGGATCCGTGCCGATCTGTCGGCTGCCTTCCGCGAGGCTCACGATGCGGGTGTCGCTCATTCCGTCGAGGTGCGCGATTTCGAAGGCAATCTGGTGGGCGGCGCCTACGGGCTTGCCGTGGGCAAGGTGTTCTTCACCGAAGCGCAGTTCTCGATGCGTCCCGATGCAGGCCGCATGGGTTTGGCGGCTCTAAACTGTCATCTCCAGGCGCGGGGCTTTCTTGCCAACGATGCCAAGCATCTCTCCGGAACGCTCTGTCAGCAGGGCTTTTGTCTGGTGCCGCGGGGCTCGTTCAACCGGTTCTTGGAGAAGGCCTGCGCCGGGCCTGCAGCGCTCGGGTCCTGGCGGCTTGCCGACGGTGCTGGTGCCGCGGAACGTGCGCCGCAGACGGCCGCTTCTTTCGGAGCGGCGTAAGCGGCATTCCGGTCGCGCCTTTGCCGCGCGACGGGCCTCGGCTTTCCCCCTAGGCACTGCCCCCAAAACCTGTATAAGTCTGGCTTTGGCCGGTGTTGCATTCCGCATTTTGCGGCATGGGTAACCGTAACCTGCACGTTTGCGGACCATGGCCGGCGATGGCCCAAACGCTCCTGAACCAGAAGCGCTCTTGTCTCCGCTCCGCATTCCCATACTCAAGCGTCCCGATGGACCGCAGGCCGCCTCGCTCGGCCGCGATGTCCTTGCGGGCGGGATCGCGGGCGTGGTGCAGATCGCCTACTGCATCTCCTTCAGTGCGCTGATTTTCCAGGGCTCGCTGGCGGCCGGCTTCCCGTTGGGGCTGGCCTCGCTCCTGATGGGTACCATCGTTACCGGCGTCATCGTCTCGCTGACGACGAGCCTGGTGCCGTCCGATGCCGGTCCCGATACGCCGGCGGTCGCGGTGATGAGCGTGCTGGCGACGACCATTGCCGCGACGCTCGCCTCCCAAGGGGCAAGCCAAGAAACCATCATTATCAATGTGCTGCTGGCCCTGGTGGTCAGCACCTTTTTCACGGGCTTGCTGCTGTTCGGCCTCGGCGCCTTCCGGGCCGGGCAGTTCCTGCGCTTTGTACCGTATCCGGTGATCGGCGGCTTCCTGGCGGCGTCGGGCTGGCTGCTCATGACCGGTGGCATCGAGGTGATCACCGGGACAAGTCTGACCATCCAGCCGTCGAGCTGGTTTGAGACCTTCTCGGCGGAGAATGCCGCTCAGCTCGGAGTGGCTGGGCTGTTCGCGCTCACCATCGTGTTCCTGCGCCGCTGGGTGCACAGCTTCCTCGCGCTGCCCATCGCGTTCGTGACCTTCATGATCGTGATGGATTTCATCCTGTTCGTGCTGCTCGACACGTCCCATTCGAGCGGCTGGTTCCTAGCGAGCGTCGGCGAGCTGACGCCTTGGTCGCCGATCAAGGCGGCCATGCGCACCGATATCGATTGGACCGCCATGCTGACCAGCAGCGCCGAGATCGGGGCGGTTTGCGGCGTGACCGCCATCTCCATGCTGCTCGACGTCTCCAGCCTAGAGGTGGCGCGCCAGAAGACGGCCAATCTCGATCGCGAACTGCGGGTGAACGGACTCGCTAACCTGCTCGCATCCGTGTTCGGCGGCGTGGCGGGCAATCTGTCCCTCAACGGCAGCATCCTGATCAACGAGGCGGGCGCCGTCAGCCGGTTGAGCGGCGTGTTCGTGGCGCTCACCTGCGGGCTGGTGCTGTTCGTCGGGCTGGATGTGGGGATGTTCGTTCCCAAGGCGGTGCTCGGCGGGATGCTGGCTTATCTCGGCGTGGTGATCCTGGTGGAGGCGCTGTTCCATGCGCCGGCCAAGCGGTCCTATGCGGACTTTGCGCTGGCTTTGGCGATCACCATCGTCATCTGCTATTTCGGCTATCTGCTCGGCGTGGTGCTCGGTGTCATCGGCGCCTGCCTGATGTTCGCCCTCAGCTACAGCCGCATCGGCGTCATCCGGCGGCACCTGACCCGTCAGGAATTCGCCGGCAATGTGGAGCGGGCGCCGGATCAGGCGCGCATCCTCCGGGAGGAGGGCGGCCGGATCCACATCTTCTGGCTCTCCGGCTTCATCTTCTTCGGCTCCTCCAACGGGCTGTTCGAGCGCGTCCGGCGCACCATCGACGGGCAGGCAGCCCTGATCGACGGCGAAGCGGAGATGCCAGTCGGTTTCGTGGTGCTCGATTTCGGCTCCGTCTCGGGGTTCGATACCTCCGCCGTGCTCAGCCTGATCAAGTTGCGGAATTATTGCGACGAGACGGGCGTGACATTGGTCTTCTCCGGGCTCGACGACACGATGCGCGGCAATCTCGCGCGGGCCGGTTTCTTCGAGGACGGCCATCGCCACCGCAGCTTCCGGAGCCGCAACGAGGCGATCGAATGGTGCGAGGAGGAGTTGCTGCGTGAGCATGCGGCGCCCACCGTGTCTCATGAGACCTTTGAGAGCTGGATCAAGGCTGAGTTTGGCGAGCTGGCGGATCTCGGCCGCATCGAGCCTTATCTCGATCGCTGCGAGTTTCAGCCGGGCGACGTGCTTTTCCGCCAGGGGGAGCCCTCGGATTCCGTCGACATGATCGCGGAAGGCTGCGTAGCCGTGACGGTGACCGACGAGATGGGCCGGACGATCCGCCTGCGCCGCATGGTCGGCCAGACGGTGGTGGGCGAGATGGGCTTCTATCGCGATCTGCCGCGCACCGCCGACGTCGTGGCCGAGCAGCCGACGTTGGTATTCCGGCTCTCGCGAGAGTCGTTCGAAAAGATGCGGGAGAAGGACCCGGCGGCCGCCGCCGCCTTCCATCAGCTCATCGTGCGGCTGCTGGCGGACCGGCTGGATTTCGCGAACCGCGAGATCTCCGCGCTGCTTCTCTGACGATCCTCTATACGGCTATTTGCTGAGGGCTTCGGCGCTGCCGTCCCAATCGGGCGGGGGCGGGGTCTTCTTGTAGATGGCGATGCGCTCCAGATAGAGCCCGTAGAGGGTTTCCAGACCGTGGGGCTGCTCTTCTGAGAGGGCCTTCGCTGTCTCCTCCGCCGCCTTCCAATCCCGGGAGCGGAAGGCGTCGAGGAAGCCGTTGTGCCTGTCTCGGAAGGCCTTGAACTCCTCATCCTCTAGAAGCGCCTGATCTCCGAGCAGGGCGAAGATGCGAACCGCCTGGGTCTTGCCTTTCACCTTCAGGAGATCGAGCTCCAAGAAGGCGTAGCCGGGCGCACGCTCCACGGTGGATTCGCCGATCACCGCACCAACGCCATAGGTCTTGGACTGACCCTCGATGCGCGAGGCGACGTTCACGTTGTCGCCGATCACCGAATAGTCGAAGCGAATCTCCGAACCCAGATTGCCGACGCAGCATTCGCCTGTGTTGATGCCGATGCCAAGGGAGACGGGGCGGTAGTCGCGGCCGGTTTCCTTGGCGTGGTCCCGCCATTTGTCGTTCAGGCGGCGCATCTCTTCCATCATGAGGAGGGCGGCGCGGCAGGCATGCTCCGCATGGTCCGGATCGTCGAGGGGCGCGTTCCAGAAGGCCATGAGAGCATCGCCCATATATTTGTCGATGGTGCCGTCCTGGGCGAGGATGATGTTGCTGAGGGGCGTGAAAAGCTCGTTCAGAAATCGAGTCAGCTCTTCCGCATCAAGTCCTTCCGAAATCGTCGTAAATCCGCGCACGTCGCTGAAGAGCAGCGTCATGTTGCGCATCTCGCCGCCGAGCTTCAGGCGGGTGGGGTCGGCGGCCAGGCGCTCGACAAGGGCCGGCGCCATGTAGTGGCTGAAGGCGTTGCGGACCCGGTTCCGCTCATGCTCGGTGCGCAGGAACATCAAGAGGCTGCCGGTTAGGTAGATGGCCAGCAGCGACAGGGCCGGGAAGACGGGATCGACCAGCCAGCCGAGGCTCGAATAGGCGTACCAGGAGAAGCCGATCACGCCGGCGATGGCCGCGATCGCGATAAGCGCGCTGGATGCGGCGCCCGTCCAATAGATCAGGGCGGCGATCAGAATGCCCAGCACGAGGATGTAGAGGAGTTCACCCGGGAGCGCGAGGTCAGGCCGGAGCAGGAAGTTGCCGGCGATGATCTGCTCCACCGCCTGGGCGTGGAGCTCGACGCCGGGCACGGAGGGCTCCAGGGGTGTGGCGCGCAGGTCGAGCAGGCCGGCGGCGCTGGTGCCGATGATCACGATGCGTCCGGCGATCTCGGCTGCGGGGATGTCGCCTTCGAGCAGTTTCCAGGCGGGCAGGTACCGGCCGGGCGCGCTCTTGGAGAACTTCATCCACATCTGACCGTTCGGATCGGTCGGCACCTCGAAATCGCCGACACGGACGCGGGTTATGCCGGTCTGCTCACCAAAGGATTCAACGCCGCTCGCTCCCGACGACTTGATCATGTAGGTGGATGCGCCCTGAGCGACCCGGAGCATCTCGCCGGCGAAGGCGGGCAGAAGCTTGTCGTCGATGGTCACCAGCATGGGCATGCGGCGGATCACCTGATCGTGCTCGGGGATCCAATTCAGGGCGCCGGAGCCTTGGGCGGCCTCCTGAAGCTGGGGAAGGCTCACCGCGGCGCCCGGGAAATGTGGTGCGAAGAGCCGCGGATCGTCCCCGCCATGAGCGAAGCCCGCCTTGTTCGCCGGCAGCGCGCCGCCATTGCTGAGCGCGATGAAGCCCAGGATCACCGGGGCATCGGCGATGGACCTAGCAAAGAGCGCGTCATTGGCCGGCATGTTGCGCAGGGCCTCGCCGAGAGGGCCTTTGTCGGCGCCGTCCCAGTAGCGGGCGAGATTCGACGGCGACATGCGGTCTTCTTCCGGGAATACCATGTCGAAACCGATGGCCGCGGCACCGTTTTCCAGGAGCGTGTCGGTAAGCTCGGCGAGCAGGGTGCGAGGCCAGGGCCATTGGCCGAGCTTGGCGAGGGACTCCTCGTCGATATCGACGATGCGGACCGGGAGCTCCGGATTGAACTCTTCCGGGGCGATGCGCTGGAAGCTGTCGAAGGCGAGCGCGCGGAGGCGCGCCACGGGAGCGGGGTCCCAAAGGCGCAGGGCCAGGACGCCGAGGATCACCAATCCGAGGATCAGGGCATAGCTTAAGGCGGGTCTCATGATGCGGCCCCAGCGCAAGGCGTCGACGAAGAGCCGGGTAACCGGCGCGCGAAGCCTAGTGCAAGGGGCGCTTTTGCTCCAGCCGTCTCAAGCGCGAATGGGAGGCCGGTGTCAGCCCCGGCCGCTGGAGACGGTCTCGCCTTGCGCGTGAGACGCCATCTCGCGGCGATGCTCGACCGCCGCGGCACGGTCTTCCGGGGAGGGGAGCTTCTCGCCACTCATGGTCTCTGTCGCGAAGCGGCCGAACTTCTTCAGCAGACGCTTGGCCAGACGGCGATAGGAGAAATAGTTGGCCTCCAGCCGGTGGCGCTCGCTTTGGACGTAGCCCTTGTAGGATTTGTGGTCGGAGCCTTCGCGCTTCAGATCGGCGAACCACTCGGCTTTCGGGTCGCCTTTGTCCTTGGCGATCAGATAGGCGGCGATGAGCCGGGACTGGTCGTCGGCGAGGCGCCAGATGCTGCCATTGGCCTGGATCAACCCGACGGCGAAGAAGTCGTCGTATTCCGGGTGGAAGACATTCATGAACAGGATCGGCTTTCCGTCCTTATCGAAGACCAGGCTGTTGTCGATGAAGGGCAGGCTGATCTCGAAGCCGGTGGCGAAGACCACCAGATCCGCCTCCACCTCGCTGCCGTCGGAGAAGCGCACGATCTTGCCGTCGAACTCGGTGACGTCCGGCTTGATGTCGATCCGGCCATGGGCCACGAGCTGGGGCAGCACCGTGTTCATGGTCGGGTGGGTGTCCATGATGAGATAGTCGGGTGCGGGCAGGCCGAAATTCTCGTTCTTGCCGACGAAGATGCGGTGCCAGCGGGTGTAGAGCCGGTTGCGGATGGAGCGGGGGACCGGGAACTTCTCGAAGAAGTGGATCAGCCCGTCCATGGGCTTTCCGAGCATGAATTTCGGCACGAAGTAGTAGCCGCGCCGCATGCTCTGATGCACCGATTTGGCGACGCTGGTGGCGTCGACCACGATATCGCAGGCCGAGTTGCCGGCTCCGAGCACCACGACGCGCTTGCCGGCGAGCTGGCTCACGGAGCGGTAGTCGCGGGAGTGCATGGTCTCGCCGGTAAACTCGCCGGGAATGTCAGGCCGGCGCGGGATGTGGTGATGGCCGTTGGCCATGATCAGCCCGCGATAGAAGCGGGGATGGCTCTCGCCTTTCACCTTCACCCGCCAGCCACCGTCGATTCGGGTGGCTTCCTCCACATCGGCGTTCAGCTCGATCGACTGATCTATGCCGAACTCGCGGGCGTAATCCCTGAGATAGCTCAGAACCTGCTTGTGAGACGGGTAGGTCGGATAGTCGTCCGGGAAGGGAAAGTCCTCGAAGGCCGTGAACTTGCGTGAAGAAACCAAGAAGGTGGTGTCATACACGACACCGGTATTCGTGGCGGGATTCCACAACCCGCCGATATCCCCTTCGCGCTCCAGGCAGTCGAAGGGGATGCCACGCTCCTTGAACACCTTCGCGGCTGCCAGGCCCGATGGGCCGGCGCCGATGATGACGAACTTGTCGGTCTTCCCGCTGACGTCCATGACGCCCTTGCCTCCTCTTCAAAGCGGTCCGCGATTCCAGCTATCACATTGTTTTTACTTAAGCTTGGCGGACGCTCATACCTATAATTTACGTTTCGTCCTCAGCATCAACACAGTGAAAGGGCGAGAATTGGCCCAACAGCACTGTCATGTCGGTCGCAGTGTCGATTGTTCGCAGGTGCACAAAAAGAATTCGATCTAAGCTCACTAGAAGTGGATTTTGTTCGCAGGTGCACAAAAGACACTGTTGCGGGGTCTGAGTGTCACGGTAGAGTCAAACAACTGGGAACCTTTTCATGAACGGCGGACGAAAGATGCGTCTTCTGTTTTTGCTTACGGCAACGGCTCTGACCCTAGGCGTGTTCCGGTTGGGTAGTGCTGACGCTCGGCCCATGTGGCTGCCACAGGTCGAGAACCCTTACTGCAAGGTGGCGACCTTCGCGCTTCCCAGCATTCCCGAGCAAGCGGCCTCCCTAACCGACGATGACGGCGAGGGGATTATCGTGGTCAGCGGTTCGACCATGACCAAGGCCCCGGCCTACAGCCATTTTCTTCTCGCTCACGAGTGCTGCCATCATACTTTGGGCCACGTGAAAATGCTGAAAAAGGGGTTGGGCCAGCTTGGCCCGCAGCCCTTCTTCTACATCAAGCCGGCCTTGCGCAAGATGGAGCTGGAAGCCGATTGCTGCGCGGTGAAGCTTCTCAAGGCGAGCCACGAGGATGACAGCATCATCGCCGGAGAAGATGCGATGAGCGCATTTGGCGACGAGCCGACGGGCGCCCATTATCCGACCGGATCGGAGCGTGCGGCCAATATCGCGGCGTGTGCCGGGGTCGAGTGAGTCGCGGCTGCTAGGCGCGAGGCGCTCTCGAGGTTTCCAGGCTCGAATCATTTCCTTTCGGGCTGGTACCGAAATCCGTCACCTTCGCTCGCACGTATCTCCTGGGACGACGATCAGCCTGCTCGAATCATCCGTGGCGCCCTGTCACGGCAAGGGCATAGTCGGGCGCTTTGATATAGACTGTCGGCAGGTAGCCGATGTGAAGTTTGCCGACGTCGGAGTCGGAGGAAGCAAGAGTGTTTGGACGTCTCGGCAGCGTGGGTGTTTTTGCGGGTCGGTATTTGGCCGTCGGCCTGCTCGCCCTCATCGGGTTCGGAGCGGTAGACGGCGCATATGCCCAAACGAGCGAAACGGAGAATGCGGGCCCGCTCCGGGTCTGTGCCGATCCCGACAACATGCCGTTTTCCAACGAGGCAGGGCATGGGTTCGAGAACCGGCTCGCCGAACTGATCGCCGACCGTCTGGGCCGCCGGCTGACCTATAGCTGGTATCCGGAGGCGCGCGGCGGCATGCCCACCCCCTTCAGCAACCGGGATTGCGCGATCGTCATGGGGTATGCGCAAGGAACGGAGCTGATCGAGGACACCAACCCCTATTATTACACCTCCTATGTGCTGCTCTACCGGCGGGACGACGACAGCCTGGCGGGCGTGAAGAGGCTCTCCGATCCGAGGCTCAAGAACAAGCGGGTTGGGATCGTGGCGCGGACGCCGCCGGCGGCGCTTCTGGCGACCAACGGGCTGACCTCGAGCGCGGTGCCGTTCGAGAGCGAATCCGACGATGGCGCGCCGCGGCCGGCGCTGGAGATGATCCATGCGCTCGCCGAAGGCGATCTCGATGCTGCAATTCTGTGGGGGCCGATCGGCGGGTATTTCGCGCAGAACTCCCACGTTCCGATCCGGGTGGTGCCGCTGGTCAACGAGACGGCCGGTCCTGCGCTGATCTACGGGATCACCATGGGTTTGCCGCCCAACGATCCCCAATGGAAGCATCAGCTGAACAAGATCATCGCCGAGAACCAGGACGAGATAAACGCGATCCTGCTGAGCTATAACGTGCCGCTGCTGGCCCCGGATGGGGAGCAGATCAAGTCCGCAGAGCGCTAGGCGCTACTGCTTGGCGGTCTCGTAGATCTCGCAGCGGGTCTCGTCCTGATCGATCCCCAACGTATCGACCAGAACGTCCGGTGCGCTTGGGTGAGGGAAGCCCGGCTGGGGCGAAACGGACACCACCACATTGTCGGTGACCAGCAGGATCGGCTGACGGAACTGGCCGTCCCAGGCGCGATAGGTGTGCTTGATGCCCTTGAAGCCGTTGAGCTGGAATTTGTCCGAGTGGATGAAGTCGCGGATGGTGTCGAAATCCGCATTGCGGTTGCGCGTGATCGCTTCGCCCACAGACCGGGCGGCGATATAGGCGTGATAATCAACCGGCAGCATGATGCGGCTGTGCTCTTCCTCGAAATGGTTGTTGAGCTGGCGTGCGCCCCATTTGGAATGGGCACCGTGCCAGCTTTCGGGCATCAACCCCGCCGTGCCGACCACGGGACGCAGTGCATCGCCCCGATAGGGGGCGTAGGGGGACCAGGCGCGGCCTTCGTCCGCAACGACGATGACGTCGTATGACGCGACATCGTCGCCTTCGGCGGCACCCTGGCTCGGGCCGGGAATGGTGCCGATGTCGTCGCGGTCGCGGCCTGGGATATCCTTGTAATTGCGTCGGTCGACGATATTGCCGCCGAAGCGCTCCGCGGCGCGTTCGATGGCGGCTGCATAGGCCTGATCGCCCTTGGTGGGGCCGGCCACGAGAAGCCAGTCCGTCCATTCCTCGGCGATCAGATATTGGGCCAGAGCGTCGGCCAGCATGAACCGGTCGGGCGCGACGTGGAGCACGTTGTCCCGGCACTGCTCCTGGCGGAGCTCCGTCTCCGGCGCGCGGACATTGAAGAGGAGCACCTCCTTGTCCTTGGTTGCATCGGCGAGCGCCAGGAGGTCATCGGCCGGCGCATCGACGATCACGTAGCGGATGCCCTGATCCAGAAGCTCCTGCAGACCGGCGACCGCGTCGTCGTCAGGACCAACCCGCTTCTCCTTGACGGAGTAGTGATCGCCCAGGAATTGGCCGGCGGAGTTGTTCTCCCGCAAGGCGGTGTCGGCGCCGGCGAGGCCGATATCCTCAGGCTCCTTGTCGAGACGGGAGGCGGGCAGGGTGGTCGGTCGGGTCACCTTCTTGAGGTAGCCGATCTCCACCTCGTTCACCTTCTTCCCGCTCGTCTGGGCGGGGTTGAAGGCGTCCGCGGCCGGGGCGGGAAGCGCCAGCAGGACGGCTCCGAGAAACAGGATAGCACCGGCCAGCAGCACATGCGGGGCCGGGCGCGCCACGCGGGTAGAGGCCATCGCCAACTCCTTCACAACCGTTTACGGCTTTCGCCTTCAGGCAAAAGATCAGGAAGATTTGGTATCACCTCCGGGAATTCATGGCAATTTGTCGCAGGCAGGCTCGCGGGTGGTGCGGCCACAGCTCGCGCAAAAGTGAGGATAAGCGCGCTGTTCAGAGGGTTTTAAGCGCTGGCTTATGTTAGTTTTCGGCAATTCTTTTATGGGGGGCTTTTAAATGGAATTGTCTGTTGGAGATGCAATCAAGCAGGGCTGGGAGATCTTCAAGTCCCGCCCGTGGTTCTTCGTCGGCGCGTGCGTGATCCTGTTCATTGCGTCCGTCGTGGTCGGAATGGTCACCGAAGGCATCGATTCCGTGCTGATGGGAGACGCGCCGGTCGATCCGGAGGTCCCGAGCAGCGGCACCTTGATCGGCAACCTCGTCAACTTCCTGCTGTCGACGCTGATCAACATGGGCGCCATCGCCTTCTTCCTGAAGGCGTATGACAGCCTTTCCGACGTGTCCTACGGCGATCTGTGGCACCCGCAATCCTACCTGCCGTATCTGGCGGTCTCGATCCTGTTCGGCCTGATGATCGGCCTAGGCATGCTGCTGCTGATCGTGCCGGGTGTGATCGCGCTGGTGGTCTTCTTCTTCTCGCCCTTCATTGTGATCGATCGGGCCATGGGCCCCATCGAGGCACTCAAGGCGAGCATGGAGATCACGAAGGGCCACCGCTGGCAGCTGTTCTTCCTGGTGCTCGCCATTATTGGCATCAACATCCTGGGTGTGCTTGCACTGTTCATCGGTCTGGTCGTGACCATCCCGGTCACAACGCTGGCGATCGTGCATGTCTACCGGCTGCTGGGCGGCGGAGCCGTTGCGCGGCCCGCGGATGCCACGCTGTAGCTTGAGAGCTCATTGATTGGAGCCGGTCGCCTCTGGCGGCCGGCTCTTTTTTGTCGCCTAGGCACGCCTCTCTCCACCGGCCTCTCTCAGGCAAAGAAAACGCCGGGTCCATGGGGAGCCCGGCGTGAGGAGAGAACTCTTAAGAAGCGAAGTCTTGGGATGAGGCGCGCTATTCCGCAGGGGTGAGCTCAGGCTCCTCCTTCTTCGGCTTCAGTGCCTCGGCCGCATTTTTCGGATTGCGATACACGTAAGGCTTCAGGGGCCGGCGGGACTCCTCGCGGGCCATCGCGGTCATCTCGCCGTGATAGGGCGACAGGGCGCATGCGGGGTCCGTATTGGTCGGATCGCCGGTGATGGCCATGGCCTGGCAGCGGCAGCCGCCCCAATCGACTTCCTTGAAGGCGCAGGAGCGGCAGGGCTCTTTCATCCAGTCGGTGCCGCGGAAGGCGTTGAACGCCTCGCCGTGCAGCCAGATGTCGAGCAGCGGCCGGTCGGCGACGCTATCGAACTCGAGCTGCGGAATGCTCTCCGCCGCGTGGCAGGGCAGGGCGAGGCCTGCGGGCGTCACGTTCATGAAGCCCTTGGCCCAGCCGCCCATGCAGGGCTTCGGGCGCTTCGCGTAATAGTCGGGCACGACCATGTCGATCGTCAGGATGCCTTTCAGGCGCTCGCGTGCCGCTTCCACCACATCGACGGTCTGCATGGTCTGCTCATAGGTCGGCATCAGCATCGCGCGGTTGAGATAGGCCCAGCCGTAATACTGCACATGGGCGATCTCCAGACGCTGGGCGCCCAGCTCGATGGCGAGGTCGATATAGCGGCCGACATTGTGGATGTTCTGGCGATGGATCGGCGCGTTGATGGTGAGCGGCAGACCCATATCGGTGACCCAGTTGGCCGCCTCCAGCTTCTTCGCCGTGGCGCCGGGATAGCCGCCGATGCGCTCTGCGTTCTCCGCATCCACGTCCTGGAAGGAGATCTGCACGTGATCGAGGCCAAGCTCCTTCAGCTTCTCAAGACGCTCGCGCTTCAAGGTGACCGCGGCGGTGATGAGATTGCTGTAGAGGCCTGAGCGGGCGGCCGCGGCGACGATCTCTTCCAGATCCTTGCGGGCCGTGGGCTCGCCGCCGGACAGATGCACCTGGAGGATGCCCATCTCGCCGGCCTGCTCCATCACCGAAACCCATTGCTCGGTGGTGAGCTCCTTGTTCACCCGCTCCAGCTCGATGGGGTTGGAGCAATAGCCGCATTGCAAGGGGCAGCGATGGGTGAGCTCGGCCAGGAGACCGATGGGCGCGCGTGCGCACAGGCCGCCAAGCGGGTCCGAATCGCCGGTGACGCCGCTGGTCGGCTCGTCGTCCACCGTGACGGACTCCAGATGCTCGTTCTCGTCGCCTACGTGGTCCTTAAGCTCAGTCGTCATATTGCTCACCTAAGCGTTAGAAGGACTTCAGAAATCCTTTGTCGGCCAAGTCCTGCAGCAGCTCGATCACGTCTTTTCGAATGACGTCGACCGGTGCCGAATATTGCTCGGCCAGGGTCTTGGATATGTCCTCCACGCTGCTGGCGCCGTCGCAGAGCTGAAGCACTTCAACGGCGATCTTATCCGGCGTCAGAATCCTTTCCGGCGCCAGAAGAATCCATCTGTCGCGCCCCTTATCGTGACGGAGCTTCAGATAAGGGGGCAAATAGGGCTTGGTGCCTGATTCAACGATCAGGCGGCCAGGCCGGTTCGTTTCAGCCATCTTGCTCCGCCGGTACGAATGCGCCTGGGGGAATCATTCCCGGATCGTAATACGCCAAGTAGAGCGCATCGAGCTGTACCCAAAGAACATTGGTCTTGAAGCGGAGCGCATCAAGAACGCCGGCTTGGGCTTCCGGCGTGCGCGCGTGCTGCTTCACATATTCGAGCGCAAAGTCCGCATCGCGGGGCGCCTGAGTCAGCCGGCGGCGGAAATACTGCATCACGCTATCGTCGATGAAGTCGTAATGCTCCAGCATGCCGGAGATGCGCTCCTCGTGGATCTTCGGGGCGAAGAGCTCGGTCAGCGAGGAGGCAACCGCCTCAACAAGCGTCTTCTCGCGGACGAAATTGACATAGGCCTCCACGGCAAAGCGCGTAGCGGGCAGGGCGCCTTTCATGGACTTCACGTAGTCCTCGTCGAGACCCAGGCCGGTGGTCAGCGCCAGCCAGCGCTCGATGCCGCCTTCCTCACCCGGCGCGCCGTCGTGATCGGTGACGCGGTGGGCCCATTCCTGGCGCAGCTCCCGGTCGTAGCAGCGGCTCATCAGGGCGGCGTCCTTGCGCGGCACCGCCGACTGATAGCAATAGCGGTTCAGGGCCCAGGCTTGGACCTGGCCCTTGTTCAGCTTGCCCCCATGGAGCAGCTTATGGAACGGATGCTTGTCGTGATAGCGCTCCGCACCGATGGCGCGCAGCTCCGCCTCCAGCTCATCTGGGCTTAGAATCTTGGTCACGGTGTTTCCTCGGTCTTCTCTTGCATGGCCCGGGCGGGACCGATCCGCACCCGCGTCTCCTGCAAGTTTATTCTTGCAGCAGATCATAACCGAATCCGCGGGTTTGCGTCATGAACACGAGAAAACGCGAAGATGAAGAAATTCCAACAATCCGGCGGATTGTCTGGCGACCCGCGCAATGCCGTCGGGACGAAGAGCAGATGCCTCCAGAGACCTTTTTGTTGACGAATCAGAGGCTTACTGCGGCGCCCTAAAGCTCTCTCGGAGCGTGGGCCTGATCAGGCTCACGCTCTAGATCGAGATCTGCTCGTCTGGATCCACGTCTTCATCGTAAGGGTGAGACGGCAGGGTATCCGGCTCCTCCTCAGCTTCCGGGGCCCTTTCCTCGGTCTCTCCCTCATCCGATTCTCCCGCCTCAGGTGCGGCTTCCTCAGTGTCGGGTTGCGCCTCGGGCTCCTCAGCCTCAGGCGCCTCGGTGGCCTCACCTTCCGGCTCTTCCGCGGACGGCGCCTCTTCGGTCTCCGGTGCCTTCTCCTCGACGGGCGGCATTTCCTCGAGCGCATCGGCGTCCGGTTCCGGCGCCGTCTCGGCGTCTTCGTCGGGCAGGGGCGGGACTGGCGCCTTGTCTTCGGACGACGTCTCGTCTTCTCCCTCGAAGGTCGGTGCCGGGGGCGGGCCGGGCTCGGTGACGTCTTCGTCAGCCGGTCCAGTCTCTTCTGTTGCGGCCTCTTCCTCAGCCGCCTCTGGGCTCGCGTCTTCCGGCTCGGCAGGCTCCATCTCCGCTTCGACATCGGCCGGCGGGGCTGGGGCCTCTTCGGCTTCGGTCTCTGCTTCGTCCGTCTCGCTCGTCTCAGGTGGCTCGCCGCCATAGAGCGGGCCGTCGACCTCTGGCTGCTCGACGTCCTCGTCTGCCGGCGTGAGATCCTCGACGGACTCTTCGGCGGCTTCGTCCGCGCTCTCTTCACCCATGAGATCGTCTTCGGAGGCGAGAGGCCTCTCCGGCGCGGTCTCTTCGGTGGCGGGCGCTTCCGGCGTCGGCGGTTCCTGCTCAAGCGCCTCTTCGGCGATCTCGTCTTCCGTGGCGTTCGGATCGATCAGGTGGAAGGACTGGCGGAAGCGCATGGCTTCGTCGCTGCGCGCATGGCCGGGCGGGCCGGCTGTCACCAGCATGTAGATCCGGTCGCCGGACGGGAGCAGATCGATCAGATGGATCAGGTTGTTGGACTTGTCGATTGTGGTGGCTTCGTAGCCGTGCTTGCGGGCGATCCTCGCCGGCCCCTGCTTGGAGACGCTGGAGCCTGAGCCCTTGGCGTAGGCCTCCACCAGGCGGCGGTAGTAATCGACATTGGCATCCGGCGCGCGGCCTTCGGGGTATTCGAAGACGATGGCGTGGTAGGCGGTGCCGTCACCCGGATCGACCTGGTAGTCGTGTTGGATCAGCGGCGTGTGGCCGGCAACGGGCTTGGCGGTGATCTTGGGCTGTCCGGGCAGGGCGACGGAAAAGAGCTGTTCCGGCGCCTTGAAGACGACCCAGCCGTCTTCGGTCCAGCGGCGCTTGAGGGCCTCTCTGGCGGCCTGTTCGTCCTTCTTGGTCGGCAGCGGAGGGATGACCGGGCCTTCGTCGACCTCTGCATCCGGATCGGCGTTCGCCTCGTCACTCGAAGGATCTTGCGGGGGATCCTGGGCCCAGGCGGTGTCTGAAATCCAGTTTAACGGCTTCAACTGGGTTCCGGCTGGCGCACAAAGCCCTAGGCCGCCAATCGCCAGACTGGCGAGCGCCACAACGACAATCCGCATTCTGTCCCTCATTGCGCTTCGTTTGATTCTCATCTTTATCACAGGCCGCTCGGCTGGTCCCGATCACCGTGGGTTCGTACGAGCTTTAGGAACTCTCCTTGCAAGCCGTTGTTTGTAAGCCTGAGGGCAACAGCCAATATTTCCGGCACTTCACTCGTTTATGACAACACAAGAGAGCTTCGAAACACCGCCGCATCCCGAGAACGACGCGGGCGAAATGCGATGTGTGGGCGTCGAGATCGAATTCGGGGGGCTGGACGGCCGGCGGACGGCCGTGTTTCTCGCAGACGAGCTCGGCGGCACGTACCGCCAGACGGACCCGTATGCCTATGAGGTGACGGGCACGCCGCTCGGCGATTTTGAGGTGACCCTCGATACGAGCTACGCCCACTATCAGAGCAAGTCTCATAAGCTTCTCGACGAGGTGGGATCGAGGCTGGCCAATCTGGTCGGAGCCGCGGCGGAGTTGGTGGTGCCGTACGAGATCGTGACGCCGCCCGTGCCCATGGACCGGCTGGCGGAGGTCGCTCGGCTGTTGCGGCGCATGGCGGAAAGCGGGGCGAGCGGCACGGAGAAGAGCGTGTTCTTCGCCTTCGGCCTGCATCTCAATCCGGAGACCCCGTCGCGGAAGGCCGAGGGCATCATGCCCATCGTGAAGGCCTTCGCGCTGCTCAGCCCCTGGCTGTGGCGCAGCATCGATCCCGATCCGACCCGGCGGCTGTTGCGTTTTGCAGATCCCTACGATCCGACCTATGTGCGTCTGATCGCCGATCCCGACTATCATCCGGATACGGCGCAGATGATCGACGATTATCTGGCCCACAATCCGAGCCGGAACCACGATCTCGATATGCTTCCGCTGTTCGCCTATCTCGACGAGGCCCGAGTGCGCGCCAGACTTCCGAACGAGAAGATCAATGGCCGCCCGACCTTTCACTACCGGTTGCCCGATGCGAAGCTGGGGGATCCGTCCTGGAGCTTCGCCAAAGAATGGAACCGCTGGGTGGCGGTGGAGAGGTTCGCCGCCGATGCCGACCGGCTGGCGGCGGCGGGGCGTGCCTATCTCGCCCGAGCGCACGATGAGGAGAGCTGGGCGGAAGAGGTCGCCGAGTTCATCGGCTCATGACCGCCAAACATGTGAACCCCGGACATAAGAACCCGGAGATATGAAACCCAGAATCGGAGTCACAAGCTCAGCCCGCGGCGGCTGGCGCAGCTTCATGATGCATCGTCTGGCTCTGTGGCGGGCCGGCGCCAAGGCCGTGCGTCTGGTCGCGGGGCGCGGCACCCCCACGGACGACCTCGACGGCGTCATCATTGGCGGCGGCGACGATATCGGCGCGGAGTTCTATGGCGGCGCGATGCTGCCCGACGTGCGTATAGACCCAGAGCGGGACGAGCTCGAATTCGAGCTCCTGGAGAAGACGTTGCCGACGGATCTGCCTATCTTAGGAATCTGCCGCGGTGCGCAGGCGATCAATATCGCGCTGGGCGGCACGCTTTATACCGACATACACGAGGTGTACGAGGAGGCGCCGAAGATGCGCACCGTGCTGCCCCGTAAACGGGTGATCATCCTGGAAGGGAGCCGGCTGCACGAGATCCTCGATTGCTCGCCCTGCAAGGTGAACGCCTTGCACCATCAATCGATCGACAAGCTCGGAGAAGGGCTGAAGGTGGTGGGCCGCGATCAGGTCGGCATCGTCCAGGCTGTCGAGGGGGAGGCCGACCGTTTCCTGGTGGGCGTCCAGTGGCACCCGGAGCTTCTCTTCTATGCCAAGGCGCAGCAGCGGCTGTTCCGAGCGCTCGTGGAGAGCGCGCGGGCGCGTATGCGCGGCGAGACGGTGTTCGCCGAGGGCGCGCCGGGTATCGACTGCGCTGACGGGAAGGGCGCATGACGGAGCCCGATCAGCCGTCCGAGGAGGCCGGTGGACCGTCCCGCCAGACCCTTTCGCGCTTCAAGCTCGCCCTGGGTGCTGGGGTCTTCGTTCTGCTGGTCGCGGGAGCCTATGTCTTCCGGGGCGACATCACCTTGCCGACGGAAGACGAGATCAAGTCGCTCCTCGACAGCATCGGCATCTGGGGGCCGATCGCCATTATCGGGTTCCGCTGTTTGGCGGCGGTGCTTGCCGTGGTGCCGAGCTCGGTGGTCGTGATCGCGGCGGGTGCCGCCTTCGGACCCCTGCTGGGTACGCTCTATATCCTGATTGGGGCGGAGCTCGGCGCCGCCATCGGGTTTCTGATCGGCCGGGCGCTGGGCCGCGATTTCGTCGAGGAGCGCGGCTGGATCTCGGCGCTTGAGCGCACGAAGGTCGGCTCCTGGCTGTTGGCGTCCGATGCGAGCCAGAACCGGCTGACGTTGGCGGTGCTCTATTGCCGGCTCCTGCCGGGTCTCAATCTGGATGGCGTGAGCTATGTGGCGGGTGTCACGCCGCTGACCATGTGGCGCTTCCTGCTGGGCAGCCTCGGTGGCTTGCTGCCCTACACCTTGCTGCTCGCCTATTTCGGCGACGGGCTCATGGAGATGGACCCCGGCCAGATCGCCATCGCGCTGGGCACGCTCGCCTGCATCATCGCGGCGCCCTTCGTTTGGAAGGGCATCGCGCGACACAGGAGACGGAAAGGAGAAGGCGCACCGGCGGGGCCGGGCGCCTGAAAAGTCCTTTCGCGCCTACGCTACTTGGTGAAGTCGACGTCGCCGCGGGATTTCAGATCGAGCTTGGCGATGCACTCGTCGATCTCGCCGTCCTGATCGGCGCAGGCCGTCACGTCGTTGAGCAGAAGCTGACCGACCTTGTCGCAGGTTACGTCGCCGATATCGAACACCTTGAGGCTGGTCTTGTCGGCGGCGAGGGGAGCGGCTTCCACGGCGAGGCGCTTGGCCACGATGCCGTCGGTGTCGAAGACCACGAGATCGAGCTTCAGGGTCTTGAAGCTGCTGTCGGTCTCGTTCTTGAAGACGAGATAGGTGCGGCAGGCGCTGCCCTGGGTCTCGACCTTGTTGAGCTCCATGCTCAGCTTCGCAGCCTCATCGGCTGCCGGCTCGCCGGCCGGCGCGGCGGGATCGCTCTCCTGAGCGGAGGCGCCCATGGGCATGGCGAACACGCCGCCAAGGGCAATCAAAAGGGTCAGAAGTGCAGCAGGCACAAACTTCATCGGACTCTCCTCTTTCGCGTTTCCTCTCGCCGGCCTTCAGGCTGGCCGGGCGGGTTGTGCACCCGGTCTCCATCCGTTTCTCTATAAGGAGATGCGCCGGATGCCTAGGGGCCGCCGACATTCAATAAAATAGCTGCATAGATTTCATGTCGAATATGAAGCTGCCGGACGGGAAACGAATCTACGCCATCGGGGACGTGCATGGCTGTCTGGATCTGCTCGACGGGCTGCTTGCGAAGATCGCCGACGACATTGCCGAGCACCCGGAGGCCGACGCGGAGCTGATCTTCCTCGGCGACTATATCGACCGCGGGCCCGACTCCCGGGGCGTGATCGACCGGCTGACCTCAGGCGAACTCCCGGCACCCGCGACCTTCCTCATGGGCAATCACGAGGAGATGCTGCTCACCTTCCTCGAGCGGCCCGGCGAAGCGCGCCAATGGGCGGTGAATGGCGGGGAGGAGACGCTAGCCTCCTACGGCATTCCGCCCGGCGAGCTGCCCCGTCATCCGGAAGCGGCCCGGGACCGGTTTCTCAAGCTGATGCCCGAGAGCCATCTGCAATTTTACAAGGCACTTCAGCTCTCTATCGTGCGCGGCGGCTATTTCTTCTGCCATGCCGGCGTGCGTCCAGGCGTGGCTCTCGACCGGCAGGACCGGTTCGATCTCGTCTGGATCCGCGAGCCGTTCCTCACCTATGACGGGGATTTCGGGAAGGTGGTCGTGCATGGGCATACGCCGGTGAGATCGGTCGAAAGCCTTCCGAACCGCATCGGGGTCGATACGGGCGGTTTCATCTACGGCCGGCTCTCCGCTGTCGTTCTCTCCGGCGACGACAGAGCCATCATCGACGCCACGCGATAGCGGCCCGCAGGAACAGCACATAAAGGACAGGACATATGGAAAAGGCCCGGCACCCATTGGGCGCCAGGCCTTTCGCTTCCGCGATTCTATTCTAGGACCGGCGGCGATCAGTCGATGTTGATGTTGGCGCCCGGGACACGGATATTCACGTCCTCGTCCCGGTCGTGGTGGTCGCTGTGATCGTACCGGTCGTGGTCGTGATATTCGCCGTGCTCGTCGTAGCGATCGTGATGATGACGATCCTCGCCCGCATCGACCTCAACGCCGTCGCGGCCGATCTCCACATCGGCGGCCGATGCCGTCGACGCCATGGGGAGCACCGCGAAACTGGCGGTGAAAAGGGCTGTGGCCGCGGTGATACCTGTCAGCTTGTGCATGAGACTGGTCATTAACGTCGCCTTTCTGTCGGTTCGGTGGGCATAACTAACGGGTCGAGGCGGGAGTTCCGGGGGCCGCCGGAGACCGATCTCAATGCCTGCGTTTAAGCCTGAAATTGCAACCGATAGGGGCGACGTGAGGCTGAAAACAAAGACTTTTCAGCGTATTTATCCCGATCAATTACACGCAACCGTTTAGCGGAATAGCAAGGTTGTCGTCCTAACTTTCTCGAAAATGCAGGGAAGGTTCGGAGAAGTCTTGTGTCCGCCCGGATTTTGGTGATCGACGACGATCCGTTGATGACGGATGTCGCCAGTGCTGCGCTTAGTGCGAAGGGCTTCTCGGTCGACCAGGCCGAGAGCTGCCTGTCGGCCATCGATCTCATCAAGAAGAACGATTACGAGCTGGCGCTGATCGATTATCAGATGCCCGATATTGACGGGCTGACCTCGGCCCGGCTGCTGCAGTCCCTGACCGCGGAGACCCATGTCCCGCGGCTTGTCGCCCTTACCGGCAATATCGAAAAGCTCAGAGCCCAGAAGGGCGCCGAAGACGCCTTCTACGACGTGCTGGAGAAGCCGATCTCGCCAGCGGACATCGTGCGCTACGTGCAGCGGACGCTTGGCGAGACGGATCGCGGGCGGCTTGCCAACCTGGCGCGCAGCCTCTGGGAGCAGCGAGGTTTCAAGACGGCGCCGCGGGCCATCACGGTGCCGGTGCCGACCCGCGACCAGTCCACGGCGCTCAGCCTGTTTTTCCAGCCGGCGGAAGACGGTGAGGCCGATTGCATCGTACTCACCAAGGAAAGCGGCGTTTCCGAGCTGGAGCGGCTGCGCTTGCACGACGGAAATCACGTGCTTCCCGTGGTGGATCTCACGGGCAAGGTGCGGCTGGTCTCCGATGTGGCCCTGAATGCCGCGGCACCTGAGGACTGGGCGGAGACCGCCGATGCGGTGGCGAAGTTCGCCCGCAACCGTTTCCGGCTGGAGGACCGCTTCAAACGCGCAGAAAACCTCAAGGACCAGCTTCTCGCCTATCTCTACGTGTCGGAACGGGATTTCGCGCCCGACTACGATCCGTCCCATCCGGCTTGCATCAGTTATCCCGGCGGATTTCCGCAGACCGCGGTGGCGGCGGCGGAGGACCTGGTGATCCAGGGGCTGCTCTCCAGCCGCTTCGCCGACCGTTTCTATGTCTGCGGCGCCTGCCAGTCGAAGCGGCTGTCGGTGCGGGAGGAATGCCCTGGATGCCGCTCCGCCGATATCGAGGAAAGCGAGCTGATCCATCACTTCCGCTGCGCTTACCAGGCGCCGGAAGAGGCGTTCCGCTCCGGGGCGCAGCTGGTCTGCCCGAAATGCAAGAGCGCGCTGCGCCATTACGGTCACGACTACGACCGGCCGGGCAAGGTGTTCGTCTGCGGCTCCTGCGGGGCGTGGAATTCCGAGCCGGCCGTGGGCTTTATTTGCATGGATTGCGGCACCCATAGCGATGCCGAGGCGATCTCGCGCCAGGACGTTCACGCCTATTCCCTGACGGCCAAGGCGCGCCAGATGCTGACCGGCAACGCGCGGACCTTGCGGATTGAGACGGCGCCCGCGGCCAATGGGCAAACACCGGGGAGTGGGGAGGGGGACGTGCCGCCGCTTCCCGAAGAGCTCATCCGCGTCCTGCACGGGTCGGGACTTGATCCGGAGTCGGAGCGGGAAATCTTTCAGGTGGTGGAGGTCTTCTACGGGGCCGAACCCGGAATCGTAGCTCAGAGCGGGTACCCGGTCTTCGCAAAGCTGCGGCGGCTCTTCCTGGAGAACCTCTCCAACCTGCTGGCCGATTACGGCCGCGTGGTGCCAGGCGAACGGCGGGACTATCTGGTGCTTGCCGACGACGACGCCGCGAGCCTGGAAGCCTTTCTGACCAGAGCCTTCGCTCATTCGGAAGAGACTTTGGTCGAATCCCTGCGACCCGAATACCGGCTGGTGCCGCGACAGGAGATCGTTGCGGCGTCATGAGCGATATCGAATTCGGCCTTTCCATCATCACCGGGCAGAGCGGCCAGAGCCTCTTCGTGGTCTTCTGGTACTTCCTGCTGTTCGAGTTGCCGCGCTATGGCATCGCCTTCGTCGCGGTGAGCGTGGCGCCCCTTGCGGTGAAGCTTCTGCCGTCGCCGCGGAGTGCAGCGCCGCGTGTGGCGGCCTTCGACCGGCGAAGCGTCACAGCAATCGTGGCGGGCCACAACGAGGCCGACGTGATCGAGCGCTGCGTACGCTCGCTCCATGAGCAGTCTTTGCCGCCGCTCGAAATCATCGTGGTCAGCGACGGATCGCGCGATGAGATGGCGGAGATCTCCGCGCGTCTCGTTCGCGAAGGACTGCTGACCCGGGCGCTCTCCACGGATATGCGCGGGGGCAAGTCGGCGGCCATGAATCTCGCCATCGCGGCCAGCCGCGGGGACATCATCGTCAATGCCGATGCGGATTGCTCCTACGACCGGTTCGCGCTCGCCAATATCGTGGAGCCCTTCGCCGATCCCACAGTGGGTGGCGTCTCTGGCGATATCGTGCCGCGCAACGGCGATGCGAGCCTCACCGCCAAGATGCAGGCGATCGAATATCTGCTGACCATCTCCATCGGCAAGCTGGTGGGCAATGCCACGGAGCAGGTGGTGTGTATTTCCGGCGCCTTCAGCGCTTTTCGCCGCGACGCCCTGGACGACGTCGCGGGATTCGACGTGGGCGGCGGCGAGGATCTCGATATCACCATGCGTCTGCGTGAGAAGGGCTGGCGCGTGGTCTTCGCCGGCGAGGCGATCTGCTACACCGACGTGCCGGTGAAGACCTGGACCCTGATCCGCCAGCGGCTTCGCTGGGAGCGGGATTCGATCTGGATCCGGTATCGCAAGCATCGCCGGTTGTTGATCCCGTCATGGTCGGGCTTCCGCATGCTCGAAGCCTTCCATCAGTGGGACTTCCTGATCTTCGGCGTCCTGGCGGCGGTGATCTTTCCGATCTATCTGGTCTGGCTGTTCGGCCAGTACGGCGCGGTCGCTATCCCGATCCTGATCGCCATGCAGCTCGCCATGATGGCGGGCGACTTCATTCTGCTGGCCATGGCCGATCTGGTGACCGGTCGGCCGGTCTTCGCTCAGAACGCCGTCTATATGCCGGCCTACTCCATCTACACCGGCTACTTCATGCGCTTCGTGCGGCTCTACGCCTATTTCGAAGAAGTCTTCCTGTTCGGCTCCCGGCGCGACAACTACGTGCCGGCCAAAGTGCGCGCCGTGCGCCCGTGGTGACGTCATGCTGAAGATCCACAAACGTCCAAGCGTCGACAAGCTGGTGAGCGAGCAGCGGGTGGAGTCCGCCTCCTGGGGGCGGCGCATCTATCTGGGGCTGCTCGCGCTGCTCGGCCTCGTGATCCTGAACTACCTGTTCGGCGACATGGTCTTCCTGCGTGCCGAAGGCATTCTGCTGACGGACCGCGATGCGGTGGCGGCGACCTATCCCGGGCAGGTCGTGGCCGTGGAGGTCGCCGAAGGCGAGACAGTGGAGCAGGAGGACGTGCTGGTCCGCATGGAATCGGCGCAGATGGTGCGGGACATTGCCGAGCTCACGCTTCGGGCGGCCGAGATGAGCGAGCGAAAGGCGCAGCTTCAGGTGAAGCTGGGCGTCGTCTCCTCGCTGCTGCCGATCGCCGAACGTCACGTGACGGAGAGCAACGCCACACTCGATGCCTTCGACAAGCTCGACAACAAGGGGCTCGTCTCGAACGCGCGGGTGAATGAGGCGGTGGAGAACAAGTTCGATGCCGCCGAACGGTTGGCGGAGCTGAAGAGCCAATCGGAGATCCTCGAAACTCAGCTTCCCTCGGTGATGGAGTCCTACGACAGGGCGATCGGTGCCCTGAACGGTCTTAAGGCGCTCTACGATGATGGCATCGTCCGCGCGGTGCGTGGCGGCACGGTGGGGCCGAAGGTCCCGACCCAAGGCCAGGTGGTCAATTTCGGCGACGATCTGCTGACGATCTACGGTTCGAAGACCTATGTGCTGGCCTACCTGTCCAACGACTATCTGTTCGAGGTGGAGCCGGGGCAGAAAGTGCGCGTCAGCAGCGGTGCCCAGGCCGTCGACGGACGCATCGATGCGGTGCTCGGCGTGGCCGATACCCTGCCGCCGGAATTTCAGAATCTCTTCAAACCGCGGGATCGCGGGCGCCTGGTGCGGATCGCCCTGGACGGGGAAGGTTTCGCTGTCGCCCAAAAGGTGGAGGTGCGGGGCTGTTGGCTGATCTGCCAGGGGCGTGAGTGGCTGATGTCGGAGCGGGGTGAGGCGCAATGAACGCCGTCACGACGCTCACAGCACCGCCTCAGGCCGCGACGCCTATGGGCTGGTGGCGATACGCGCTGGTTTTCGCCGCGATATTCGGCGCATGTCTGCTCGGCGTGAGCCTCACGCTGACCGAGGGGCGCGTCGCCTCGGTCTGGGTCGCCAACGGATTGCTGGCGGCGATCCTGCTGCGGTCCTGCGCCGCTGGCCGGCCGTTTTCGGAGCGGGCGGGCATTGCCGGCGTGGGCTTCCTCGGGAACACGGCTGCCAATGTCGCGCTCGGCGACCCATGGCTGATCACATTTGGGCTGCCGGTCTGCAATCTGATCGAGGTCATGCTCTGCACGTTTCCGTTGCTGGCCCTCCGCGAGCCCCTGGATTTTTCCAGGCCGCGGGTCCTGTCAGCGTTCTCGATCGTCTCGCTCACCTTGGCCCCCGCCGTCTCCGGCGTGCTGGCGGCCGGGTGGCTCAGCCTCGTGGATGGCGCTGACTTCAGAGAAATCTTTTGGATTTGGTACCCGACCGACGCCTTGGGTCTGCTGATCGTCACGCCTATCGTGATGACGGTGCACAGGGCTGATTTCGAGGCGCTTCTCGCGCCGCGCATGCTCCTGAAGCTCGGCATCGTCCTGGCCGTGATGATGGCCGCACTGGCGCTCGTGTTCTGGCAGAAGAGCTTTCCGTTCCTCTTCTTCGCTTTTCCGGCGTTGCTCTTCGCGGTCTTCCAGCTTGGATTCCTCGGTGCGGCGATCGGCATCCTGCTGACGGCGGTTGCCGCCTATATCGCGACCAATAGCGGCTTCGGGCCACTGCTGCTGGCCCATGGCGACATGCGCACGACGCTTGTCATCCTGCAGATTTTCGTGGCGACGACGGCGCTTGAGAGCCTGGTCGTTGCGGCTATCCTCGATCAGCGCAAGAAGTTGCAGGAGCGTTTTCTCGAGGCGCTCCGGTTCGCTGAGGAATCTGCCCTGTCGTTGGCGAAGGCTCAGCAGGAGGCCGAAACAGCGCTCGTCGCGGCCAAGAAGGCGAGCGAGGCGAAGACGGATTTCCTGGCCTCGATGAGCCACGAGATCCGCACGCCGCTCAACTCGATCATCGGCTTCACGGGATTGGTGCTCGATGGTGAGACGATCTCCAACGAGGCGCGCCGGCGTCTGCTGCTGTCTCAGAACGCGGCTCATTCCCTCGTCACGATCGTCAACGACATCCTCGACTTCTCCAAGATCGAAGCGGGGAAGATCGATATCTCGCCCCGTGCCTTCCCCGTCGCATCTCTGGCGGACCATATGATTTCCATCGTGCATGGCAGCGCCGAAGGGAAGGATCTCGATCTCAGTCTTGAGATCAGTGACGACGTTCCGTCCTGGCTCTTTGGCGACGACAAGCGGATCGGCCAGGTGCTTCTGAACCTCCTGAACAACGCCGTGAAGTTCACCGACGAAGGCTCGGTCTCCTTGCGCATCGTCGATGAAGGCCAGACGGCGTTCGGTGAGAAGATTGGGTTCTACATCAAAGACACCGGCATCGGTATTCCGGAGGACAAGCGGGATCTGCTCTTCCGGCGCTTCTCCCAGGTGGACAACACCGTGCAGCGGCGCTTCGGTGGGACCGGGCTGGGGCTCGCCATCTGCAAGCGTCTCGTCGATCTGATGGGCGGCGAGATCGGCGTTGAGAGCGAGGCCGGCGAGGGCTCCACCTTCTGGTTCCGGCTCGTGCTGCCAAAGGCGGAGGCGACTGCACAGCCGACCCTTCCGGAGCGTCGGGTGAAGCTGCGCCCCTTGGACATCCTGCTGGTGGAAGACCTGCCCATGAACCAGGAGATCGCCGCCGCCTATCTGGAGAAGGAAGGCCACCGGGTTGACCTCGCCGACGACGGGGCGGATGCGGTCGAGGCGGTCCAGAACAAGCGCTACGACCTGGTGCTGATGGATATCCAGATGCCCGGGATGGACGGCATCACGGCGACGGAGAAGATCCGCGAGCTCGGCGGAGCATTCGCCACGCTCCCCATCATCGCCATGACGGCGAATGTCCTTTCCGAGCAGGTCGCGCGGTTCAAGGCGGCCGGCATGAACGATCATGTCGGCAAGCCTTTCGCCAAGCCGGATCTGCTGCGGACCATCGAGAAATGGGGGCCGAAACGGCCCCAGCCACAGGAGGAAACGATGGAACCCGCCAACACCGATGAAGCCGGCAATTTCGACGAACAGACCTTCACCGAGCTCGGCGCCCTGTTGGGCAAGGAACGGTTGGAGAAGCACATCTCGACCTTCGAGGCGATGCTCGCCGATCTCTACGTCAACGGCGAGGACCACGATTCCCTGGCCAAGGCGGCCCACAAGCTGAAATCCGTGGCCGGCATGCTGGGCTTCATGCGCGTTTCGGGGCTTGCGAGCGATTTGGAGCAGGCGTGCGAGAGCCCCGAGGCCGTCGATCCGGCACTTGCACGGCTGAAGGAGGCGGGCGATGAGGCCTCGGAACGTCTGCAGCGCATGCGGGCGGCCTGAGGGCGCTTCATCCTGAATTCTGCCGCATCTTCAGGCGATTAATCTCCTTCGCTTGAAAGCCGGTTGCGTATGGCTTCCGGTGCGGGCTACGATTCTTTCGAATCGGGTGCTTTGCGAGGTTGAGCGCGAAGCGCCATTTGGGATCAGAAATCGAGGGACGCGATGCGGCGGCTTGCAGCCTTCGCCTTGATTTGCGCGCTCTGGCCTATGCCGGTCATTGCGGCGGACATGGCGGCCGATACGGATGGCGACTCCGAGACCGTTGAGACGCCGGAGACGGCCAGTCCGCCTGCTGAGACGGTCGCACCTGAAGACGTGCCCGATGCGGCCAAGGCGCCGGCGGAAAAGCCGACCGCGCCGGCCGATCCGGAGCCTCAGGAAGATCCGGTGGAGCGGGGCCGAGCCCTCGCGGAAGCCAATTGCGGCCGCTGCCACGCCATCGGCGATAGCGACGAGAGCCCCGAGCCGAAGGCGCCGCCCTTCCGGGATCTGCACAAGCTTTATCCCGTCGAGTCCCTGGCCGAGAGTCTGGCCGAGGGGATCGTGACGGGCCACCCGGACATGCCGGCTTTCGAGTTGACCGCGCCGCAGGTGAACGCGCTGATCAGCTATCTGAAGACGTTGTAGGAGGGACTAGAGCTTTGCGAAATCGATTGAGCGTATCCCTCTTAATGATTGCTTTGGCTGGACTTGTCTGGTCGGGCGCTGCGTCTGCCGCAGGCATCGCCGTGAGCGGTAAGCAGATCGCGGAGCGATGGTGCTCCACCTGTCATCTGGTGGGTCCGAAACAGGAGACGGCCGCCGCCGTCGGCACGCCGAGCTTCATGGCGATCTCGAAGAAATACGGCGACAGCGTCGACATGCTGGCCGGCTTCCTCGCCGACCCGCATCCGCCCATGCCGTCGCTCTCCCTGACGCGCCAGGAGATCAACGATCTCATCGCCTATATCGGCAGCCTGGATAAGGGCGCCGAGAAGCCCGAGGCGGACGACGCCGAGTAGGGGCCGTACGGACCCGACGCCGCGAACCTAGCGTCTAGTTTCCGTAGCCGCCTTCGACCTCAGACGATCCTGGTGTATCGAGATCGGCACCTTCGTACATGTCGCCACCCCTATAGGCCGGCACCTCGTCGCCGGGCTCATTCCCATAGATATTCGGGTCGCGATCGTCGGCCCACTCGCCCTGATACTCGACTCGGGGCTCGGCCGCCTGGACGAGGGCTGGGGTCATTGCGGCCAGGATGAGCAATCCTCCGGCGAGGGCAAAATTCCGTTTGGACGTCATGTGGTTTCTCCTCAGGGTTTCTCCCTCAAGCACCGCTTTGAACCCCAGTAGAGAAATGACCGGGGCCAGGCTGCTGTTCCGCCGCGCACGCGCCGCTCGACGTATCGTCGCGCCGTGGAGAAGGGGGCGAACCTATCGGCACCTCATGTGTTGGCCCTGTGTACGTTCAAACAGAGGGAGGTGTCACAATGACCAAGAAGATCTTCCTGAGTGCCATGCTCGCCGCCGGCCTCATGTTCGCTGGCCAGACCGGTCAGGCCGAGGCTGCCATGGCGGCGCCGGGCCTTACGCAGGCTCCGGTTCAGACCAATGCCGTCCAGAAGGCGGCTTGGCGCTGCGGTCCGCGGCGCTGCGCGTGGGTGCCCGGCTATACGGGCCGCGTGCCGATGTATGCCCGCCGCTGGGGTCCGCCGCCGCGTCCTGCCTGTGTGTGGGAGCGCGGACTTCTGGGCCGCTGGAAGCTCGATTGCGACTAGGTCGCGATCGGACTCAAAGCATGAGAAAGAGCGTCGGCTCCGGCCGGCGCTTTTGTTTTGCCTACTGGCAGATCACCTCTTCGAGGCGGCGGGCCGCCGAGAGGTAGTCTTCGCCATAGATGGAAGAGTTTGAATCCTCGACCACCTGGATGCCTTTGCGCACGTCGGCGCAGCTCTGGGGGGAATTCGTATCGGCCATCGCCCGGTTGACGTAGTAGGTGCCGACGAGGTCGTTCTCGACGGGGGCGTCCTCGATCAGGCGGGTGCAGGCATCCATTCGTTCTTGCGGAGGGGTGTCACCGTCGTCATCGCGGCACAGCGCCTGATCCTTCTTGCCTTCCTCGATTTCGGCCATGAAGTCCTCGAACGAATAACCGTCGTCCTGAGCCCGGACGAGATCCGGTGCGGCCGAAGTGCCGAGCGCGGCAAGAGCGCCGAAAACGAGAGACGCAAACAGATATCGCGCGGTCATGACTTCAATCCCCCCTGAGTTCCCCTTCGATCTCCCTGGCGAAATCTTATCGCAGCGGGCGGAGCGATTCCATCGATGAGGGAGCGACTGAAGAAGCAACCGCGTTGGCTCAGGTCGCGACCGCAACGACGAGGACGAGCAGCAGGAGGCTTTCGGTCACCTCGACGCTCGTGCCCAGGCAATCTCCGGTGACGCCGCCGAGGCGAACCTGCCAATAGATCGAGATCGCCGGCACGATCAAAAAGGCGAGCAGGAGAGAGGGCGCCAGCCACAGGCTGAAGATGCCGAGGATGATGCCTGCAATGCCCGCCACCTGCCAGTCGATGGACCAGGAGAAGCGCTCGCCCGTGCCGCTCGCCAGGGGCGGTACCATGAGGCTCCAGATGAGCGGGCCCCACCGCGCCCAGGCGGGCACGAGGATAAGGGCGGGGAGAAACTCGGGACCGGTGAGGGCTGCCAGTAGCACCAGCTTGGCCATGAGCTGCAGGACGATGGCGATCACCCCGAAGGCGCCGATATGGGGATCGCGCAGCACCTCCAGAAAACGCTGGGGCGAGCGGTGGGCCGCTCCCATGGCATCGGCCACGTCGCCCATTCCGTCGAGATGGAGCGCGCCGGTGATCCCGACCCAGAACACGAGACCGAAAAGGGCGCCGATCCACGGCGAAAGCTGACCGCCGAGCCAGACGGAAAGGGCGAGCAGCAGGCCGACGATGAGGCCGACCGCGGGAAACCAGATGGTTGAGCGGGAAAATTCTTCCGGCCGGAAGTCCTCGATGACCGGGACGGGGATGCGGGTGAGGAACTGGCAGGCATGGCGGAAGATGCGCCACTGCTCTTCGGCCGCCGCGCGCCATTCGTCTTGTCCCTCAGGCCAGTCTACCATTGCGCCCCGGCTGTCATGGTTCGGCGATTACGGCTTCCGCGTCACGGCTGCACGATCTCGATCAGTTCGCCCCACATCGTCTCGTCTTCTGTGCGGCCGAAGCGCAGGCTTATCCGTGTGCCATAGGCGATGCGAAGCGTCCAGAGATGGGCGAAGGGAAGATTGCAGGTGAGTGCCAGGGCGGTGCGGATCGGGCCGCCATGGGTGACGACAAGCGCGGATGGCGCGGCGTCGTCGGACTCAGGGGCCGTTTCCAGGAGTTCGTCCAGGGCGTTGGCGACTCGGGTTCGCAAAGCGCTCCAGCTTTCGCCGCCCTCGGGCGGGGCCGCATCCTCGTCGCTGTAGAAGGCATCGAGCTGGGCAGCGATGGCGGGATCTTCGCGCAGGCCTGAGACCGGCTGGCCATCCCAGGCGCCGAAATCGAGCTCCGCCCAGTTGGAATCGATATGGGCGGCGAGGCCGCGCTTTGCGGCCAGGCTTTCCGCGGCTTCCCGCGCCCGCAGCAGTGGCGAGCTGACGATCCTGGGCCAGGTACGGCCTTCCGTCTGGGCTTCGAACTGGCGCCAACCGGTTGGCGAAAGCGGCGGATCGGTCCGGCCCAGCAGGAGGCCCGGCGGCTCCGTGGCCCCATGGCGGATGAGATCGATCAGCATGGGCCCGAGACGCTCGCTTCGTCGAAGGTGGCCATCCCGGCATGAAGGGCGCAGGCAAGCCGCAGCAGGGGCACCGCGACCGCCGCACCGGAGCCTTCACCCAGCCGCAGCCGAAGATCGAGCAGAGGCTCGGCGTCCAACGCGTCCAGCACGATCTGATGACCGCGTTCGAAGGACCGATGGGAGAAGATCAGCCAGTCCCGGCAGGACGGATTGATGCGGACGGCGGCAAGTGCTGCTGCGGTCACGATGAACCCGTCGACAAGCACAGGGATTCGAGCCTGGGCGGCGGCGATCATGGCCCCGGCGAGGGCTGCGATCTCAAGCCCGCCGACCGCTTCGAGAACGGCGAGGGGCGGAATGCCGCTCGGCACGAGCCCGTGGCGCTCCAGCGCGTCGGCGATGATGGAGGCCTTGCGCCTTATGCCGTCATCGTCGAGGCCGGCGCCCGCGCCGACAATCTCCAAGGGCGCCAGGTCGAGGAGTGCGGCGGCGATGGCGGCCGCAGCGGTGGTGTTTCCGATGCCCATCTCGCCGAGCACGAGAATATCCGGTGACGCCTTAAGCGCGCGGCCGACCGCACGCTGTCCTGCCGCCAGGGCATGGGCCAGCTCGTCTGCGGTCAGGGCCGGTTCGGCGGAGAAGTCGCGGGTGCCGGAGCGCGGCTTGTCGGCGACGACGCCTTGGAGATCGGCTTCGGCCAGCGAGCCCGCATCGACCACTTCGAGGCTTGCGTTCAGCTCCCGCGCCAGGACCGAGATGGCCGCGCCACCTTGGGTAAAGTTCTGCAGCATCTGCACCGTCACCTCGGACGGGTAGGGGGAGACCCCTTGGGCTGTCACCCCGTGATCGCCGGCGAACAGCACGATGCTGATCTTATCGGCGCGGGGCCGGCCGGTGTCCTGCAGGCCGGCGAGCCGGATGGCCAGCCGCTCCAGGACGCCGAGGGAGCCAGGCGGCTTGGTGAGGGCGTTCTGACGGTCGGCCGCCTCTCTTTCTCTTGTCTCCGACGGGCGCGGGCAGGGCGCGCGATACCACTCAGCGTCTGTCACGGATTTTCCTTTGGCCTCCCTCTTTCGTGAGGCCGGAATGGAGGACAGGGTGGAGCCTTCCGTCAAGCGGACCGTCGGTCACGCCGCGCGGCAGGTCTGAGAGCTGCCGAAGGAATGGTGCCGGCTGGAGGATTCGAACCCCCGATCGGCTGAATACAAATCGGTCGACCTGCGTCGTTGCAAATCATGTAAACCTCAGGTGATGGGTAGCTTCACGGAACTGGATTATCGCCCGACCCCGATGGGGGCCCTGAGCCTGCGCCGACGTCGGCACCCCTCTGCGGATGTCGATATTTACGAGATCAAGCTCGGCGATGAGTTTCTTATGTCGAGCCAGTTCACGGCCTCGGAGATCGCGCTGGCGCGGCTGGGCCTGAGCGAGCTCGCCGGAGACGGTCTGGATGTCGTCGTGGGCGGCCTCGGTCTCGGTTACACCGCCGAAGCCGTGCTCGAGGACGATCGGGTCGGGTCGCTCCTCGTGGTCGAGTTCATGGAAGCGGTCATCGAGTGGCATGAAGAAGGGCTTTTGCCGCTAGGCCCTGCACTCAGCGCGGACCCACGCGCTCGCATGGTATGCGGGGATTTCTTTGGTCTGGCGGCCAATGCCGACGGCTTCGATCCCAAAGAGCCAGGCCGGCGGTTCGATGCAATCCTGCTGGACATCGACCATGCGCCCGATGCCCATCTCGCGCCCGCCCACGCTCAGTTCTACACCGCGGAGGGCTTTGAAGGGCTCAAGCGGCATTTGAAGCCGGGCGGCGTTTTCGGTCTCTGGTCGAACGCTCCGCCCGCGGAAGACTTCGTTCAACACCTAGCATCGGTATTTTGCCGGGCCCGTGCCGAACCGGTGACGTTTCACAATCCGCTGCAGGATCGCGACTTCACGCAGACCGTCTATCTCGCTCGCGCATCGGAGGCGTGAGGGCGCGCCAACAGGCGATTGGTCCGCTGTGCGGGGATGGCAGGGAAGTGGTGCCGGCTAGAGGATTCGAACCCCCGACCTACTGATTACAAATCGGCTACTCGGCAAACCCGAGATCAAATCAGGCCCATCTCGTGGAACTTCGCCTCGATGATGGCCCGATCGAACGGGCCAAAGCGCCCAAGGAGCCAGGCGCCCTGTTTATGTGGCCCTGTAGTCGGAAAGGAACTCCCCATCCCCGTGCGCGTAGAGGCCGAAGGCGCCAGTAGGGCTGCTTCGTCTTTCTCCAAGGCATACGCCTGCAGAGCCCTCTGGGCTGTCGCTGTTGCTGCTGCTCGCGACTGGCCGCTACCGTCGCAGCCCATAATGCCGGCAGGAGAAACCCGATATGCACCGGCGGACTCCTGAGAAACATCACACGGCCAATAATAAGTGATGCTCACACAAACTGTGCTCCGGTTGATCGGTTACGATGATGGACTATTAAGCACGTGACCGCTGGATGCCGGGCGCAGCGTCAGTCTAGGAGCAACGATGACGTGATATATACCGAGGCAAGACTGAGTATTGTGAGCATGGTGCTAAAAAAAAGAACGTGGGGAAAAGGCTTATCGAGGAATAATATATCTGTTTTAGGGATCATTTTTTTTCGATTCTTGTATCTAGAGAACGATGAAAGTCTGTGTATACTTGTCTTGTGTTTTGAATAAGGCGCAGAGAAATTAATATTTATCCGTAAAACTGAGCTGTAATTGTAGATCCATACGTAGAGAAGCGTATTTTTATTCAAAACATCCGAATAACGTGACAAGGTCAATCCCGCACGCCTGTTGAAGGCAGACACAAAAAGCCCGGCCTTCCTCCGAAGAGGAAGACCGGGCAAAGCGCCCAGGGAGCCAGGCGCCCAAAAGAGTGGCCTATGAAAGGTGAAAGGAGTTCCCATCGCCAATGCGGAAAAGGGAACGAGAATAGCTATACGCTACAACCACGAAAAGACGTGTTCAAAATTGCTCTCTATAGTGGTGGAGCGTATTCAGAGAGTTGCGAACCGTCCTGCCCCACCCGGATTGGCTTTCGCTGCTCCATCCTAGACACGCTCCATCGGCTGTTCACGTAGCAGCAGGTCTTCCAGGAGAAATGCCGCTGGCCTGGCAGACATCATGATCGGTTTCAACCAGACGGTTCTGCTCGGACTGACGATGGCGAGTATCACCGCGCTATTCGGCATCGGACTAGCGCTGATCGAAAAATCGTTTCTGATCGCATCGCCCAAGCTTGGATCGAGCAGCGGCGCTTTCGACTAGGATAGCTTACGAAACGACTCATCCCGATCAATGGATGGCAGCTGCCTGCCGGACGGAGCATCAATCATCGTCACTCTTCTTTTGTCTGCGGAGCGACGTGTGGCTGGTCGTGGAGAACAGCGTTGAGCAGGGATTGGTGGACCTCAATCCTGCCGTTGTAAGAAATGAAACCGAGCTTCCTGAATTTGTTCATGAAGAAGCTTACGCGTCCGCGAGTCGTGCCGATCATCTGGGCCAGGGTCTCCTGGCTGATCTTCGCGATCACCGGCTGCGGCCCGGAATCGCTGCCGAAATTTGCCAGTAACAACAGCGTTCGGGCGAGCCGCTTTTCGCTCGAATTGAATAGCTGATCGACAAGATCTGCTTCCGTGCGTACGGCGCGATTCAAGAGGTGGATGATGAAGGATTCTGAAAATGCCGGATCGGCATGGATCATTCGGACGATCTCCGACTTGGCGATCCGGGTAATGCTCGCAGCCGTAATGGTCGTCGCCGTCGCGATGCGCTGCAATTGTCCGACAAGACAGCTTTCACCGAAAAACTGCTCTTCTCCCAGCAAAGCCACCACGGCTTCTTTGCCTTGGTCGGAGAGAACCCGAATTTTGACCTTGCCCTTGCTGATGTAGAAGACGGCGTCTGCAGTGTCGCCTTGAGAGAATACGTCGGTCCCCGGCTCGTACTCGATCTCCTTTTCTCCAATCTTAGCTAGCAGAGTCTGCACATCGAATTGTTGTAGTCGCTTGCTCGTCATAACCAGTTCGCTCGTCTGGAGCCCGAACTCCGTCTTCTCCCAAAAAGGATACCCTGCGCAATCCTGAGTTCAGCGGGCCCGCCATAGATAAGGGCGGAGAGAAGATCCCCGGCGAGGGAAGGCCGGTGGGTTGCAGCATCCTTAGATACACCAGCTTCATTCCGACCACGTGTTCAAAATTGCGCAGCGCCATGGGGAACACCCATGAGACTATCAATAGTTGTATTGCACAACCATGCGCGCCGATTCAGCCAGAGAACTGGTCCAAGTAACTTCGGAACAAATGCCCTACCCCAGGGCCGAGCTGCATTTGGAAAGAGTAGCAATTGGAATGGGCGCATTACCACCTGTGATAGGGATTCCCACCCGCATGACATGCCGCTGCCAAAGGGGAGTGGCATCGTGAATATCGGCTATGTCCAGGACGCCGCAGTGCCGAAGGATCTGCGTTCAGAACTCGCAGCATTTGATAATGCTGGTTGCGAGCGGATCGTGGTCGATAGCGCGGCGCGCGCGAAAGAAAGGCGTATGCTCAAGGTCGTCTTGGATAGCTTGAGCGCGGGAGACAGCCTGGTCGTTTGGTCGTTGAGTTGTGTAGCCGACTCGATGCCAGAACTCGTCCGTCTAGCGCTCGATTTGGAAGCGCGGAAGGTCCGGCTGATATCATTGGCCGAAGGCTTCGACACAAATGGAGAGGATGAGCGGGTCGTTATTAGTACTCTACGTCGATTGCATGCCTTCCAGGAAAGTCTGGCTACGCAGCGAGACGGTTCATCGCGCCGCAGGCCGGGACGGCCAAGAATGCTAAAGATGCAGGATCTGGATAAAGCGCGCCTGATGCTTGCCAACGGCGCTACGGTGGATGAAGCGGCGCGGGAGCTCAATATCTCGCGGGCCACCCTCTATCGGTACCTCCACCAGTAAAAACCTCTCCTCAGCGTAAAATCGAATCGTGAAGCGCAAGCTTTTGTCTATCGCCGCTCTCCGCTCCCATCCTCGCGCCGAATAAAACTGTTCTCCCTGCTGAGTCTGCGCCGCAGGCTGCACTCTCGCACCCAGGCAACCCGCGCAACTGTGGCGGCGAGGGGTGGCATCCGTTGCATAAATCACACAGCAACGAAGAATAGAATTCGATCACTACGGGGATCACTGAATGAAAAATTCTAAAAATAAAGAATATCGGCGTGATCGAAATCCGTAAACAACAGAAAGCACGGTGAAAATCAGAAATGTATTTCTCATAAGTGTCTAGAAACTGTATCATTAACGTATCATATAAGTTTTAAA
Organism: Methyloligella solikamskensis; assembly: GCF_042676065.1. Taxonomy (NCBI): domain Bacteria; kingdom Pseudomonadati; phylum Pseudomonadota; class Alphaproteobacteria; order Hyphomicrobiales; family Hyphomicrobiaceae; genus Methyloligella; species Methyloligella solikamskensis. Next base: position 1,659,420 of record NZ_JBHTJO010000001.1, read on the forward strand.
ACTAATAAGTAAATAATATTTCAAGATTAATTCGATCCTATACATAGAACGTTGCCCCAAATACTTAGGTAGCCTTGATCGGTTCCCGTAATGCGGGAAATCGGAAGCTGAAAGCATGAGGCTGGGGGGCTCGCATGCGCATTCAAACGAAACCTGAGGGGTTGTCTGAGACGGGCGCATCGTCATTGATCGCGTGGCCGCAACGACACGCGCTCCTGAGCGCCGCATTGATCGCAACGATCTGCGTTCTGTTAGCGGCGGTACTGACGGTCTCTGGTGCCCCGGGGGCATACGCCGCGAACTGTCCGACGAACGCTAGCTCAAACAATGTGTTCAACGATGGAAGCGACGGCCAATCCAACGCTGGGCTGCTGGGCACGCTGAACTGCACGAACAACACGATCGCCGGCAGCGACAATCTGCGACAAAACGGCAATGGGTTCGGAGGCGACGCACAGCTCCGTAATAACACTGTGCTGGACAACGGCAGCTCCAGTTCGATCAGGGGAAACGGAAGCGGAGCTGTTGGTGACGCCGTCATCCTGAACAACCTCGTCCAGGGCAGTACTTCGTTAAATGGAAATGGCGCCGCGGTGTTGGGGGCCGGCAATGCCCTCATCACTGGAAATCATGTGACTGGCGATGAGTCCGGCACTGGAAACGGCGCCTCCGCCGCCATTGGCAATGGCAGTGCGACGCTGATCGACAATGTTTTTGTTGGCAATGGGAACGGCAGCAGCAATGGCCGGACCATCGCAGGAACCGCGAGCGCATCGCTCATAGGCAACACCTTCATCGGCACCGACGCGGGCAGCGACAATGGCCGCATTACTGTCGGAGGTGGCGATGCTATCGCCATTCTCCATGCCAACTATATCAATGGAGACACTGCCGGGAATGGCAATGGCAGTGTGTTTGGCGGTCTGGGTACCGCCAGCGTCACGATGATCGGCAATAATATTCAGGGCACCGAGACCGGCAGTCAGAATGGCTCTGTCGGTCTCGGCCTTAACAATGAGGCCGTCGCCGTTCTTAAGGGCAACACCTTCATTGGGGATGGCTCTGGCAGCCATAACGGCTCGGTCGTCCTCGGCACCGGCGACGCCACGGCAACCCTGGTCGGCAATACCGTTATTGGCGCTGGATCGGCGAGCGATAACGGCGAGATTCTCACTGGGACCGGCAATGCGACCGCGACCCTGACCAACAATACGATCCACGGAGATAATTCCGGAAGCAACAACGGTCTTGTGCTCGTCGGCATCGGCGGGGCGACGGACACCATTATGGCCGACAACATAATCAATGGTGACGGCTCTGGCAGCGGCAATGGTTTGGCTGGTGCCGGGGGAAGCACCACGAAGGTGCTCGGCAACATCATCAACGGCGACGATTCAGGGTCAGGCAACGGGGCCGGCGGTACGGGCGGCAGGTCGACTGTTGCCAAGAACAATATCTTCGGCAATGGCTCGTTGAGCGGAAACGGCGCCGGCCTGGCTGGAACGGGTGATGCGAATGTGTCCAGCAACTTCGTCAGCGGTGACAATTCCGGCAGCTTCAACGGCGCCGGCGCACTTGGCGGCGAAGCCTCCGTTTCAAACAACGAAATCTATGGAAGTGGATCCGGCTCGCTTAATGGCGGTTCGCTCACCGGAACTGGTAGCGCCACGGTCGCGGACAACGACATCCACGGTAATCTCTCGGGGAGTGGCAATGGTGTGAGCACCGGCGGCAACGGCAACGCCAATGTCACTGGTAACGTCATCCGGGGCGACGCCTCGGGCAGCGCGAACGGCCTTGGCACAGGCGACACCAACGTGACCGTCGCCAACAACTATGTCGTGGGCAACGGTTCCGCTAGCGCCAATCTCGGCGACGTGACGGATAACACGATCTTTGGCGATCTGTCGGGCACGGGAAACGGCGACGGCTTCGCCTCAAATACTATTTTTGGCAATCTGTCTGGCTCCGCGAACGGTGAAGACTTCGCCGGCAATACCATCATGGGCAATTATTCTGGCAACCTGGCCGGAGACGACGTCCACGACAACACGGTGATTGGCGATTTTTCCGGCAATCTTTATGGCGACGGGGCGAGCTACAACAACGTTGTCGGTAATGGCTCCGGCAATCTCGTCCAGGGTTCGTCGAACAGCGTGGTAGGCAACCTGTCAGGCAATGATGTGGAGGGCGAAGGCAATGTTGCGATCGGCTTCGCATCCGGAAACGTTGTAGGGAGCAGTTACAATACTGCCGTCGGCGCATACTCTGGCAATTTCGTCACCGGCGATCAAAACACCGCTGTCGGCTACTTCAGCGGCAACGGCGTCACCGGCTATAACAATCTGGCCCTAGGGTCGTTCAGCGGAAACCTTGTGGAAGGCGACGGAAACCAGGCCAGCGGCGTCCTGGTCGGTAACCTGGTCGGCGGCGATTACAACCAGGCCTCCGGTTACCTCACGGGCAATCTTGTGACGGGCGACCAGAACCAGGCCTCGGGTGCATATTCCGGCAATGCCGTGAGCGGCGACAACAACCAAGCCTCCGGTGAGGGCTCCGGCAACATCGTCACCGGCAGCAACAATCTGGCGAGCGGTCTCGTCTCCGGCAATGCGGTCACGGGTGACGAGAACCAGGCGACCGGCGCCTATGCGGGTAACGCCGTGAGCGGCGACAACAACCAAGCCTCCGGTGAGGGCTCCGGCAACATCGTCACCGGCAGCAACAATCTGGCGAGCGGTCTTCTCTCCGGCAATGCGGTCACGGGCGACGAGAACCAGGCGACCGGCGCCTATTCCGGCAATGCCGTGAGCGGCGACAACAACCAAGCCTCCGGTGAGGGCTCCGGCAACATCGTCACCGGCAGCAACAATCTGGCGAGCGGTCTCGTCTCCGGCAATGCGGTCACGGGTGACGAGAACCAGGCGACCGGCGCATATTCCGGTAACGCCGTGAGTGGCGACAACAACCAGGCCTCCGGTGAGGGGTCCGGCAATATCGTCACCGGCAGCAACAATCTGGCGAGCGGTCTCGTCTCCGGCAATGTGGTCACGGGTGACGAGAACCAGGCGACCGGCGCCTATGCGGGTAACGCCGTGAGCGGCGACAACAACCAAGCCTCCGGTGAGGGGTCCGGCAATATCGTCACCGGCAGCAATAATCTGGCCAGCGGTCTCGTCTCCGGCAATGCGGTCACGGGTGACGAGAACCAGGCGACCGGCGCCTATGCGGGTAACGCCGTGAGCGGCGACAACAACCAGGCCTCCGGTGAGGGGTCCGGCAATATCGTCACCGGCAGCAATAATCTGGCCAGCGGTCTCGTCTCCGGCAATGTGGTCACGGGTGACGAGAACCAGGCGACAGCGGCATATTCCGGCAACGCCGTGAGCGGCGACAACAACCAGGCCTCCGGTGAGGGGTCCGGCAATATCGTCACCGGCAGCAACAATCTGGCCAGCGGTCTCCTCTCCGGCAATGTCGTCACGGGGGATCAGAACCAGGCGACCGGCGCCAATGCGCGGGTAATAACGTCAGCGGCAGCAACAACCAGGCCTCCGGTGAGGAGTCCGGCAACGACGTGACCGGAAACAACAATCTGGCCAGCGGTCTTCTCTCCGGCAATGTGGTCACGGGGGATCAGAACCAGGCGACTGGCGCTAATGCGGGTAATAACGTCAGCGGCAGCAACAACCAGGCATCCGGCAATGGCGCCGGCAACGACGTGACCGGGGATGAGAACCGGGCATCCGGTCCCCTCTCCGGCAACCTCGTAAGCGGCACTCGAAATCAATCCTCCGGTTCCAATGCGGGCAATCGCGTCTCCGGCAACAACAATCAGGCGAGCGGTGACGGCGCCGGCAATGACGTGGCCGGGAATGAGAACCGAGCATCGGGGCCCTTCTCCGGCAACTTTGTAACTGGCACCCGGAACCAATCCTCGGGAGCCAATGCGGGTAACAACGTGAGCGGCAACAATAACCAGGCGAGTGGTGATGGCGCCGGCAACAACGTGACCGGCAGTCAAAACCGGGCGTCCGGTCCCTTTTCCGGCAACTTCGTAACCGGCAATCAGAACCAGTCCTCCGGTGCCTTTGCGGGTAATGGCGTCTCGGGAAACAACAACCAGGCAAGCGGCCTGAACGCGGGTAACAATGTCACTGGCAACAACAACATTGCCAGCGGCTTGAACGCGGGCAACAACGTCAAGGGCGTCAACAACATCTCGATGGGCACCGGTGCGGGAAGCGGCAACGTTGCCAGTTACGCGGTCGCCATCGGCAACCAATCCATGGCGGCGGCGAATTCGGGCGTCGCAATCGGCAATGTCGCCTATGTCGGTGGCAAGTCCGGTGTTGCAGTGGGCGGCAGCGCTTACGCGGCAGGGCCCGACGATACGGCGATCGGGGCCGGCGCAACTGTCACCGCCGATCACAGTACCGCTATCGGTGCCGGTGCGGTTGCGACCTTGCCGAACCAGTTCGTCCTCGCAACAGCCAGAGACACCTATAAGACACCGGGCATCACGTCGGGATTGAGCCGTCAGCGTCAGTCCGGACCTCTTCAGGTCGTGACAACCGACGCCACAGGCAACCTCGCTTCCGATGGCGGTGAAATCTTCAGGAGACTCGACATCGCCGCTGCGAATATCGATGAAAACCGCTCAGGTGTCGCTTTGGCGCTAGCTGCGGTGAATCCCGATCTGACCGGCGACGAACGCTTCGGTATCACCGCGAATTGGGGTGGCTTTGACGGAGCGAGCGCCTTCGGCATGGGGTTTGAGGGCGTGCTTGGCCATGACTGGATCACCCCCGGAGACCGTGTGGCAGTGACGGGAGGTTGGGGCGTGGGTTTCGCCAATAACGCCGGGGACGATGTCTATGGCGGTCGCGTGGGTGCTCAGTGGACGTGGGGCTCTACGCGATAGTTGGGACTTGGCTCAAAAGGCTGCTAAACGGACTCCGCGGATGGCAATCTGGAGACGATAGTTAGCTCGTACGATGCTATGGTAGGACATGGTTCGGATCGTCCTGATGGGTCTTATCGCATCTGCACTGGTCCTTGGGTTCGGCCAAAGCTACGGCCAAGCCCAAACCGGAAGCTCGGGTGTAAAATCGGCGCAGAAACACTCGGTTGACAATGGGGCAGAGACCGGAACGGCACCAAGAAGTGATGCTATCCCGAACGGACCCCGCCTGATCGTGCTGATCACTTCAACGCTTATCGCTTTAAACCAGGCCAATTTGACCGGCAATTACAGCGTCTTTCGCGAGCTGAGCGCGCCGAGCTTCCAGATCGCGAATAGTGTCGGGCAACTTTCGGAGATCTTTTTGGATCTTCGGCACCGCAATTTCGATCTTTCGCCGATTCTGACACTGGAGCCTACATTGGTGAGGCAGCCAGAGATCGCTTCGAACGGAATGCTCCGCGTAAGCGGTTTCTTCCCAACCGTGCCGGAGCGCCTCAATTTCGATCTCATTTATCAGCGGGTTGACGGAAGATGGCTGGTTTTCGGAATCGCTGTCGATACGACGGCTGAGCGGCCGGCGAAGGCTACGGCTTATCCGCCGGAATTGCCAAGCCCTCCAACACGAAAGCCCCCGCACAAAGCCCAGGTGGGCCGGTGATTGTCATTTTGGGGCGGCGCAGGTTCCCAAAAGGCTGAAGATCCTTTGGAGCAGTCATGCCAACACGTCAGCGGTCGCGGTCAGCAGATGGGCTCATCCAGATCGGCCGCATTGGTCGCTACATGGTAACGACGATTCGGCCATAGCTCGCCTGATTTTAGATGGTGACCCCGGCTGGATTCGAACCAGCGACCCTCAGATTAGGAATGAGCCGAGAGCCTGCATGACTGTCGGGGGGAGAACACGTCTAGCGATTTAAGCAGTGGTTAGCGTGGTAGCTATTGGGTAGCTAGACACGTGGATGACCGTGGTTATCGTCAGCTAACATATTGAAGATAGTGGTGCCGGCTGGAGGATTCGAACCCCCGACCTACTGATTACAAATCAGCCGCTCTACCAACTGAGCTAAGCCGGCTTCTGTAGAGGCAGTCCTATCGAGCGCTCGCGGTTTCGGTGGAAAGCGGCGACGCGGCCCGGTGCGTCCTGGATAGCCGGGGAGGCGAGCCGCTTCAAGCGGGAAGGCGCGAGGCCGCCTCATCAGAGTTGCTGCAAGCGGCCGTCGCACCCCGCGTCCAACGCGGCGTTTTCACCGTCACAATCTCTTTTTCTTGCTTTGGCATCGATTTTTGCTGCCTCTAGGCGGGCATCGGGGCTTCCGTTTCGCCTATGAACCGCGCTATGTGGCGAGAAACGCATGCGCTGGGGGTGGCACGGTCCCCGCGCAGAATGCGGGATGAGGATCGGAGTTTCAGGCTGGTCTAGGGCTCTTGGGACATTCGTAGGCGGGCTCGCGCAAGGTGGGACGCTTGCGGAACGGGGAAGAAAGAGTCGTTTCAAGAGGATGGAAGGATTGAGTGATGCGCCAAGTGAGTAAGGATTTCGGCGGGCTGCGCGCCATGGCGAAAGGCATTTTTCTGGCCGGCGGCCTCGGGTTGGCCGTGGGCGCTGCAGCGCCGGCTCAAGCCCAGTCGATCGCAACGCCGGTGAAGCCGAATGTGAGCCTGCCGGGCGGTGCATCCTCGCTGACGGAGACCCATGACGACTGGACCGTCGGCTGTTCGGTGCAGGCGGATGGCAAGCGCTGCGTCATGAGCCAGGCGCTGGGCAACAAGCAGACCGGGCAGCGGCTGCTCAGCATGGAGCTCCAGCCCAAGGACGGTGCTATCGAAGGCGTGATCCTGGCGCCGTTCGGGCTTCGGCTGGCCAAGGGGCTTACGCTCAAGGTGGACGATCAGGAGCAGCTCGGCGAGCCCGCGGGCTTCACGACGTGCGTGGAAGCAGGCTGCGTGGTGCCGATCGCGTTCGATGCCGACCAGATCTCCAAGCTCTCTTCCGGCGAGACCCTCACCATCAATGCGGAGAACGGCTCCACCAGCGAACCGGTGAAGCTGACGATCTCTCTGAAAGGCTTCGATGCCGCGCGGAAGCGCTCGGCGGAGCTGATGCAGTAGGTTCCGGCTAGACGGCGGCGGACCTAGAAGGTGAAGAACTTGTAGGTCACGTCGCCATAGACGCCGATGCGATCGCTGGTGAAGTCATTGAGATCGACGTCGACACCGCTGGCGACGAATTCCTGGGTGCCGTTGGTCTCGGCGTACCAGTAGCGGAAACCGCCGGTGAGCGCCCAGTTCTCGGTCACGTCGACCTGGGCCGCCGCTTCGATCTGATAGCCCCAGCCCGTACCGTCACCCTGGATGTTCGGCACGGGGCCGAGATCGTCACGATAGAGATGGCTGTCCTCGTTATAGAGGCCGGCCACGGGGAGAAGCGCGAAATCGCCGATCAGGGTGATCCGGTCGAAGAACTTCGCGCGCACCTCAGCGCCGAGTCGCAAGGAATACCAGCTCATCTCGTTGCGGATCGCGCGGGAGCCGGGCGCGATCAAGTTGGTGCCGGCAGGGCATAGGGTGCCGCCGTTGCAGCGTGCACCGTAGGCGTCGGCCGTCTCGCCCCAATAGTTGAACCCGACGAAGGGGCTGACATCGATCTGTGGCCCTGCCGCGGTCACGAAGCTGAAGCGCTTGCCGATATCCACCGTGCCATAGAGCATGTTGTCGCCGTCGATGCTGCTATAGGTGTCGGAGAATTTCACTTGGCCGGAGAAATAGTCCTCGTCGTCGAGGCTTCCTCCGCTTAGCCAGCCGCCGCCGGCAAAACCTTTGAAGAACCACTGAGAGGGGTTCTCCGCCCGCAGGGTGTATTCGATGGTGCGGCCCTGCATGCCGTCATAGTCGAGGACGGAGGTGGGGCTTCCGAGGGATGAATCCACCCGCGCCGAATCGATGCTGTAGCTGGTGCTGCCCTCGCTCGCCCAAAAGCGCAGGCCCATCTGCCAGGAGGGCTCCGGCGTCGGGGGCGGGGGGATATAGACGTCCGGCTGGATCGGGTTCGCGCCGCCTTTGTAGATCGGGACAACGCCGCCATAGGTCTGGGCGTGGGCCGGCGCGCAGGCGATCCCATAAGTCAGCCCGAAGGCAAGTCCCAGAAGTAGGTGACGAAGGTCCAGTCTCATCTTTTCCCCACGGTTTAGGCAGGCGAGTCGCGGTTTGCGGTCTTGCACGCCAGAGTGGGGATCGGATGGTTAACAGCGGCTTAAAAGCCGGTTCGAAATGGAACAGCCCGGCCACGGAGATCTCCGCGCCGGGCTGTCATGGTCTTTTTTGCCGTTGCTTTCGGTTGCTTACGCGCACGCCGCTAACGACGGCTGGCCAGTAAGCCTGCGGCGAAGGCCACCGCGAGCAGGGTGATCGGGCTGGTCTTCCGCATGGCCTGATTGAGCTTCTTATCGACCATTTCCAGGCCTTCCGTGCCAGCGTCGACCATCATCTGCGGTTTCGACTTGGCGGGCCGTTCCCCGAAGAGGGGAATGGCTGCCAGTATGAAGCAAGCCAAGAGCAGCAATCCGCCCGCCACGATGCCGGAGGCCTCGAGCGGCGAGAATTCGGCAATTTCAACAAGCGCATGATATCCTGCCAGCAGACCGAAAATCAGCGCGAAAAGGAGAATGACGACACCGATGACGGCGACGATGGCCTGCCGCTTGATGGCGTCGACCTTCTCCTTGATCCGTGCTCCGATCTGCAGACTGGAGACCAGTCCAAGTAATTTTCCAAACATGAAATCCGGTCCTAGCGGCGGGTGAAGACGCCAAAGAGGAAGCCGAGACCGGCTGCAATGGCGACCGCCTGGAGCGGGTTCTTGCGGATCGCGTCCTCAGCCTCGTAGGCCTTCTCCATGGCCTTGTCCTGGGCGCGTCCCATCTGCCGATTGGCGATATCGGTTATGGAGTGGCGCAGGCCGTCGATTTCCTCACGGAGCGAGGCCACATGATCGGCCACACTTTCCGCCTCGGCCTGGGTGGCGCCAGCGCTGGTCGCGGTTTTCTTGGCACCAGAACGAAGATCATCAGTAGACATACGTTTATTCCCTTCTCTCGCAAAATCGGCGGTGATACCCGGTTAACTTGCCGCCGGGCCCGCAGTTCCATAGAATCGCCGCACTCTGGGCAGGTTCGGCCGACCGAAAGCCGCGCGACATCTTCCATTATGGACAGATGCGTCTTTACGCCCGATGAAAGCGGCTGAAAATACGATCATTTCTGGCGACGGGCCGGTTGACTTGCGGTAAGCTCGCGCCGGAATCGAGATCGCATCGGAGCAGGGGAAAACGATGCAGGGAAATCGCAAATGGGGCAGGCGGGTTCTCCTCGCTGCCGCCGCTCTGGGCTTTGTCTGGGCGGCAGCGCCCGATGATGCGCAGGCCGGGATGGTGCCTGGCGCCGGCGCCCTCGCGCAGCAAGGCGCGACCGGCGACCTGGTCGAGCCCGTTATCTTCTGGCATCGCCGGCAGCAGCAGGAGCTCTACTGCGTGGAAGGCCGCTACTGGTGGTACTACCGGCCTTATCAGGGCTCTGATGACTATGCGCGCTGCATGCCTTACTTCAAATATCCTGAACGGCCTGCAGGCCAATATCCGCCCCAGGGCGGCCTGAAGTAGCGGTTGGGGTCTTTTGGGGTCCATACCGTGCCAATTCGGGGCAGCCATTCAGAGCTGTTTTACGCCTAAGTTTCCGCACGTTAACGCGCCTGATACGGGTGCCGTTGCAGACTTCGCGCGCCATTCGCCGGCAAGATGACCTTGTCCAAGCGGGATGGCGTTTTCGTTGGAGTCCGCAAGATGAAGTTTGTTTTGAGTCTCGCTGCGGTGCTTGCGCTGGTCTTTGGGGCGACCCTTCTCCCGCTGGGCAACGAAGCGGAAGCCGGCTGCTGGAAGCTGCGTTGCGGCCGTGTTGCCGTCGTTCCGGCTCCGGTCGTGGTGGAGCCTGCTCCGGTGGTGCAGCCTGAAGTGGTCTACACCGTCCCGCAGCCCAACCCGATCCCGCTCCGCCGCGCCCGTCGCTGCGGCGGCAATTGCTATACGTCTTACCGCTATCCGCTCTATGCGGGCGGTTATACGGCCAACGCCTCTGTCGGCTGCGGTGTTGGCGTGCGGTCCTGCGGCTATTTCCGTCGCGACTGCTGGTACGACGCTTTCGGCCGCCGGTTCTGCAACTAAGCGGAAGCCGTTTTTTTTGGATATGAGGGAGGGGTTTAGCGCTCCTTCCTCACTCCATACTTCGAATTATTCATTCGTCCGATCACCTTGCGAGGCGGCCCAGTGCAGTGCGATGGCGCCGGCATTGGAGACGTTGAGGCTCGCAAGGGAGTCTTGCGTGCTGATGCGGCAGAGCTGATCGCACGTCTTGCGGGTGAGTTCGCGTAAGCCCCGGCCTTCGGCGCCAAGCACGATGCCGAGCGGACGCTTCGGCGTGACGCCTTCCAGGGCATCGGCGCCTTCCTCCGCGAAACCGATCAGCCAGAAACCGCGCTCCTTCAGGATCTCCAGGCTTTGGGCGAGATTTCCCACCAGAATCACCGGCACGAGATCGAGCGCGCCGCTGGCCGTCTTGGCCAGGGTGGCGTTCAACGGCGCGCTGTGGCGCTCCTGCATGATCAGCGCGCCGGCACCGAAGGCGGCCGCGGAGCGGAGCAGGGCGCCGACATTGTGGGGATCGGTCACCTGATCGAGAATCAGCACGATCTGCGTGTCCGGCAGGTCCTCGATGGAGAGGGCGGGCAGGGGCGAGACTTCCAGAGCGATTCCCTGATGCACCTGATCGGGGCCCAGAAGCTTGTCCAGATGCTTCGGCGTCACCGTCTCGACCTTGGTTCCGCGTGCCGCGATCGGCGACTCCAGCTTCCGCGCGGCGTTGGGCGTCGCCAGCAGGCGATGTACCTCGCGGGCGTCGTTGCGCAGCGCCGCTTCGACAGCGTGGAGCCCGTAGAGCCAGTGGGGCCCATCGGCGGCGCTACCCTGCCGGGAACGGCCTTGGCCGCCGGGCTGGGGGCGTCTGCGGCCGCCTGATCTTGGCGGAAAGCCATCCTTGCGGCCGGGTTTCGAGCGTTTGGCGGGGGAAGGGGGCATTTCGGAAATCCTGGCCTCGATTCTCCCCAAGGAGATGCCCTATCTTGCCGCTCAAGCCAAGCTGCCTGGATCGTCTGTTTCAGATTCTCGCCTAAGATTATTGCCAAAAATCGGTCGGGCAGGGCGGATTTGGAGTTGACAGGCGAGCCCCAGCTTTCCATAAACCAAGGTCTTTAACGGACCCTGCGGGCTAGCGGCGGGGCCTTTTTGCTTGGTTAGACATAACTCCGACAATTCGTCTTAAAGGAGGGGTGCCCGAGTGGCTAAAGGGGACGGGCTGTAAACCCGTTGGCTATGCCTACGTTGGTTCGAATCCAACCCCCTCCACCATCCCTTCCTTTGAGTGGGCGAATGCGGGTGTAGCTCAATGGTAGAGCAGCAGCCTTCCAAGCTGACGATGAGGGTTCGATTCCCTTCACCCGCTCCAAGTTCCTGGAGTGCCGGTGCGGAAGATCGGAAGCGAGGATTTGGCGCTCGAGCTTCGTAAGGCAAGCGCTGCCAGTTGAGCAGGTATCGAGACGGAAGAACGGGCAACGAGTTAGCGAGGCGGCGAGAGCTTGGCGTTGAAGCCGATAGGAGTGTAGCTCAACTGGCTAGAGCACCGGTCTCCAAAACCGGGGGTTGGGGGTTCGAGTCCCTCCACTCCTGCCACGGCAGGACAGGACTCTAACGGACGGCTCGAAGGCCTTCGAAGGCTGGAGGGCAAAGCCAGAGAGCTCCGGACGGTATTTCCGCTGAGCCCCGCCTGGTTGGGAAAACGAGAAGCAGCGCGGCCCATCAGAATTTCGGGCGAAGCGCTGAGAAAGCAATTTGAGGCGATGGCGAAGACGAACCCATTCGAGTTTCTGCAGGAAGTGCGGAGCGAGGTTTCGAAGGTTACCTGGCCGACCCGCCGGGAGACCGTGATCACGACCATCATGGTGGTGATCATGTCGATTCTGGCCGCGCTGTTCTTCCTGGCGGCCGACTACGTGCTGGGCAGTGCCGTCAGCTTCATTCTCGGACTTGGAGCGTAGAGCTGAAGCATGGCAATGCGCTGGTACATCGTTCACGCCTACTCGAATTTCGAGCGCAAGGTCGCGGAGTCCATCAAGGAGCATGCGGCGTCTGCGGGGCTTGAGGAAAAGTTCGAGCAGGTGCTTGTGCCGATGGAAGAGGTCGTGGAGATGCGCCGCGGCCGCAAGGTGGCCTCGGAGCGGAAGTTTTTTCCGGGCTACGTGCTTGTGAAGATGGAGCTCACCGACGAGACCTACCATCTGATCAAGAACACGCCGAAGGTCACGGGCTTCCTGGGCACGGACAACAAGCCGGTGCCGATCAGCGAGGCGGAAGCGACTCGGATCCTGCAGCAGGTGCAGGAAGGTGTGGAGCGGCCGAAGCCCTCCGTCAGCTTCGAGATCGGCGAGCAGGTGCGAGTGGCCGATGGGCCGTTCGCTTCGTTCAACGGTCTGGTGGAAGAGGTCGACGAGGAGCGGGCGCGGCTCAAGGTTGCGGTTTCGATCTTTGGGCGTGCGACGCCGGTCGAGCTGGAATACGGGCAGGTCGAGAAGCTCTAGGGCCGAAGGATACGGTCCGCGTAGGACAAGCGTAGAAAGAGACGAAGATGGCAAAGAAGATCGAAGGCTACATCAAGCTGCAGGTCCCGGCAGGACAGGCAAACCCTGCGCCGCCGATCGGCCCTGCGCTGGGTCAGCGCGGCGTGAACATCGCGGAGTTCTGCAAGCAGTTCAACGCGGCCACCCAGGACGTCGAGCCGGGCTCGCCGCTGCCGACCGTGATCACGGTCTATGCCGACCGCTCCTTCACTTTCGAGACGAAGACGCCGCCGGCGTCCTATCTCCTGAAGAAGGCGGCGAAGATCGGCAAGGGCTCCAAGGCTCCGGGGCAGGAAAGCGCCGGCAAGGTGAATCAGGATCAGCTTCGGCAGATCGCCGAGGCGAAGATGAAGGATCTCAACGCCAACAGCGTTGAGCAAGCGATGAAGATCGTCGAGGGCTCCGCGCGCTCGATGGGTCTCACGGTGGAGTAGAGACATGAGCAAGCCCGGTAAGCGTTATCGCGCGGCGAGCGAGAATATCGATCGCGAGGCGACTTATTCGCTGGAAGAAGCGGTCAAGATGATCAAGGACGGCGCCAAGGCGAAGTTCGACGAGACCGTTGAAGTGGCGATGAATCTCGGTGTCGACCCGCGTCATGCGGACCAGATGGTGCGCGGCGTATGCCAGCTGCCCAACGGCTCGGGCCGTACGCTTCGCGTCGGCGTTTTCGCCAAGGGCGACAAGGCCGACGAAGCCAAGGCCGCCGGTGCCGACGTGGTCGGCGCGGAAGACCTGGTGGAAGAGGTGCAGAAGGGCAATATCAATTTCGACCGCTGCATCGCCACGCCCGACATGATGCCGCTGGTCGGCCGTCTGGGTAAGGTGCTCGGCCCGCGTGGCCTGATGCCCAACCCGAAGGTCGGCACGGTGACCATGGATGTGGCTGACGCCGTTGCAGCCGCCAAGGGCGGTGCCGTGGAGTTCCGCGTGGAAAAGGCCGGTATCGTTCATGCCGGCGTCGGCAAGGCGAGCTTCGCCGAGAAGGCGCTGCTTGAGAACGTCCAGGCGTTCATCGACGCGGTGCTCAAGGCAAAGCCGGCCGGTGCTAAGGGCACGTTCCTGAAGCGTATCGCCGTGACCTCGACCATGGGGCCGGGTGTCAAGGTTGAGACGTCGAAGGTCGGAAGCGCGTAAGATTATGAGTTTCGGGGCTTCGGTCCCGGGAATGGTCCGTTCCTCTTTAGTATCTGGAACGGATCGAACCTGTCCGAGACTGCAGGTGTGGGCGACCACTTAAGCGCTTGAGGAAACTCAAGAGCCTGCATGAGACGGGGATACGAACGGTTCTATGGCGCGTACGGAGCGTATCTCCAATCGCGTCGGGAGATCGGTTTGAACCTCGGAAACGGCTTCAGCGCTCGCGAAGAGTGCCAAAGCGGACAGGCAATGGAGCGTCGCTTGGAAGAGCGGGGCGGCTTCTTTGCAGGGCCGCTTTTTGCGTATTCCGGGTGACAGGTGTGAAGCGGCTGAAGGCAGGACGCCTTCGGCCAAATTACGGAGTGAGCAGTGGATAGAGCTGAGAAGCGCGAAGTCGTAACGGCGCTTCACGATGTCTTCGCCAATACAGGCGTGGTCGTCGTGGCTCACTACTCCGGCTTGTCCGTCGCCGACATGACCGCTCTGCGTCGCCAAATGCGCGATGCAGGGGGCTCGGTCAAGGTGGCGAAGAACAGGCTGGTCAAGCTTGCGCTCGAAGGAACCGACGCCACGGGCATCTCGGAGCTGATGGAGGGACCGACCTGCATCGCCTATTCCGACGATCCGGTGGCGGCACCGAAGGTGGCCGTCAAGTTCGCCAAGGCCCACGACAAGTTCGTGATCCTGGGCGGCACGATGGGCACCACGATGCTGGATTCCAACGGCGTGGACTCGCTCGCCTCTCTGCCTTCGCTCGACGAGCTTCGTGGCAAGCTGGTCGGCCTCCTGCAGGCACCTGGCGGCAAGATCGCCCAGGTCGTCAATGCACCGGCCGGCAATGTTGCCCGGGTTCTCAGCGCATATGCGCAGAAAGGTGAAGCCGCTTGATGCCGTTACGCAAAAGCGACTTGAAACACTGATCGAGATTCGAACCGACAAGGACAAGAGTTATGGCTGATTTGGAAAAGATTGCTGACCAGCTCTCTGAGCTGACCGTGCTGGAGGCCGCCGACCTCGCAAAGCTTCTGGAAGAGAAGTGGGGCGTTTCCGCCGCTGCGCCGGTCGCGGTCGCAGGTGCTGCCGCTGGTGGTGGCGGCGAGGCTGCCGCGGCTGAGGAAAAGGACGAGTTCGACGTCGTCCTGAAGGAAGCCGGTGCCCAGAAGATCAACGTGATCAAGGAGGTCCGTGCGATCACCGGGCTCGGCCTGAAGGAAGCCAAGGACCTGGTCGAAGGTGCGCCCAAGCCGGTCAAGGAAGGCGCTCCGAAGGCCGAGGCCGAGGAGATCAAGAAGAAGCTCGAAGACGCGGGTGCGACAGTCGAGCTCAAATAGTTGGGTTGAAACCCGTCCGGGCGAGCGCCATATGTGCTCGCCCGGTCAACCCACCGAAATGGATGATTTGAGACGACTCACCTGAGCCTCCGCCGCACGTTAGCGGGGGTTCCGGCGAGCCGTCTTTGCGAGCTTAAGGGAAGAGGACTCTATGGCCCAGAAGCTGACGAATGGTCATAAGCGCTTGAGAAAAATGTTCGGCCGCATCCACGAAGTGGCCGAAATGCCGAACCTGATCGAGGTTCAGAAACAGTCATACGATCAGTTTCTGATGGTCGACGAGCCCGAAGGCGGACGGGCGGACGAGGGGCTGGAAGCGGTTTTCCGCTCCGTGTTCCCCATCAAGGATTTCGGCGATCGGGCGCAGCTCGAATTCGTCGGCTATGCCTTTGAGCAGCCCAAATACGACGTGGACGAGTGCCAGCAGCGCGACATGACCTTCGCCGCGCCGCTGAAGGTGACGCTGCGTCTGATCGTGTTCGATGTGAACGAAGAGACCGGCGCGCGCTCCGTCAAGGACATCAAGGAGCAGGACGTCTATATGGGCGACATGCCGTTCATGACCTCGAACGGCACCTTTGTGATCAACGGCACCGAGCGCGTGATCGTTTCCCAGATGCACCGTTCGCCGGGCGTCTTCTTCGATCACGACCGCGGCAAGACTCATTCTTCGGGCAAGCTGCTGTTCGCCGCCCGCATCATTCCGTATCGCGGCTCCTGGCTCGACTTCGAGTTCGACGCCAAGGACATCGTGCATGTGCGTATCGATCGTCGCCGCAAGCTTCCGGTGACGACACTGCTTTACGCGCTGGGGCTGGAAGGCGAGGAGATCCTCTCCACCTTCTACGACACCATCCAGTTCAAGGCGACGAAGGACGGCTGGAAGATGCCGTTCCGGCCTGAGCGCATGCGCGGCATCAAACCGATGACCGACCTAATCGACGCCAAGACCGGTAAGGTCGCCGTCGAGGCCGGCCGCAAGATCACCGCACGCCTCGCCAACAAGCTGGCCGAAGAGGGGCTGAAAGAGCTCCAGGTCACCGACGAGGATCTCTATGGCCGCTATCTGGCCGAAGAGGTGCTCAACACCGAGACCGGCGAGATCTACGGCGAGGCCGGCGAGGAAATTGATGAGAAACTCCTGGAGACCCTGAAAGAGCAGGGTATGAAGGAGATCCCGATCCTCGATATCGATCACGTCAATATCGGCGGGTTCATCCGCAACACGCTTGCGGCCGACAAGAACTCCAATCCGGAAGAGGCGCTGCTCGACATCTATCGCGTCATGCGCCCGGGCGAGCCGCCCACGCCGGAAGCCGCCAAGACCCTGTTCGAAGGCCTGTTCTTCGATGCCGAGCGCTACGATCTTTCCGCGGTGGGCCGCGTGAAGATGAACATGCGCCTCGATCTGGAGTGCCCGGACACGGTCCGCACCCTGCGCAAGGAAGACATTCTGGCGGTCATCAAGACCCTGGTGGATCTGCGCGACGGCAAGGGCGAGATCGACGACATCGACCATCTCGGCAACCGGCGCGTGCGCTCGGTCGGCGAGCTGATGGAGAACCAGTACCGTCTGGGTCTGCTGCGCATGGAGCGCGCTATCAAGGAGCGCATGAGCTCCGTTGATATCGACACGGTGATGCCGCAGGATCTGATCAACGCGAAGCCCGCGGCTGCCGCGGTGCGCGAGTTCTTCGGCTCCTCGCAGCTGTCTCAGTTCATGGACCAGACCAACCCGCTGTCGGAGATCACCCACAAGCGTCGCCTGTCGGCGCTTGGGCCGGGCGGTCTGACCCGCGAGCGGGCGGGCTTCGAGGTGCGCGACGTGCACCCGACCCATTACGGCCGTATCTGCCCGATTGAGACGCCGGAAGGCCCGAATATCGGTCTCATAAACTCGCTCGCCACGTTTGCGCGGGTGAACAAGTACGGCTTCATCGAGAGCCCGTATCGCAAGGTCGACAACGGCAAGGTGACCGACGAGGTCGTCTACCTCTCCGCCATGGAAGAGGCCCGCTACATCATCGCCCAGGCGAATGCGGAGCTGAACGAGGATGGTACCTTCGCCAACGAGCTGGTGACCACCCGTCATGCCGGTGACGTGGAGCTGACGCCGGCCGATCAGGTTACGCTGATCGACGTGTCGCCGAAGCAGCTCGTTTCGGTTGCCGCGGCGCTGATCCCGTTCCTGGAGAACGACGACGCGAACCGCGCTCTGATGGGTTCGAACATGCAGCGTCAGGCTGTGCCGTTGATCACGGCGGAAGCGCCGTTTGTCGGCACGGGCATGGAATCGGTCG
Organism: Methyloligella solikamskensis; assembly: GCF_042676065.1. Classification (NCBI taxonomy): domain Bacteria; kingdom Pseudomonadati; phylum Pseudomonadota; class Alphaproteobacteria; order Hyphomicrobiales; family Hyphomicrobiaceae; genus Methyloligella; species Methyloligella solikamskensis. Next base: position 1,676,873 of record NZ_JBHTJO010000001.1, read on the forward strand.
TGGCCCGGGATTCGGGTGCGGCTATCGCCGCTCGCCGTGCCGGTGTTGTCGATCAGGTGGATGCCACCCGTATCGTCATCCGGGCGACGGAGGAGACCGATCCGTCCAAGTCGGGCGTCGACATCTACAACCTGCGGAAGTTCCAGCGCTCCAACCAGAACACCTGCATCAATCAGCGTCCGCTGGTGCGTGTGGGCGAGCAGGTCGGCAAGGGCACCATCATCGCCGACGGTCCCTCGACGGATCTGGGCGAGCTGGCCTTGGGCCGTAACGTGCTCGTCGCGTTCATGCCGTGGATGGGCTACAACTTCGAGGACTCCATCCTGATCTCCGAGCGCACGGTGCGCGAGGACGTCTTCACCTCTATCCATCTGGAAGAGTTCGAGGTGATGGCCCGCGACACGAAGCTCGGGCCGGAGGAGATCACCCGCGATATCCCGAACGTCTCCGAAGAGGCGCTCCGCAATCTCGACGAGGCCGGTATCGTCTATATCGGCGCCGAGGTGCATCCGGGCGATATCCTGGTCGGCAAGATCACGCCGAAGGGCGAGAGCCCTATGACGCCGGAAGAGAAGCTTCTGCGCGCCATCTTCGGCGAGAAGGCCTCCGATGTCCGCGATACGTCCCTGAAGCTGCCGCCCGGCGTGTCCGGCACGGTGGTCGAGGTGCGCGTCTTCAACCGCCACGGCGTGGAGAAGGACGAGCGCGCCATGGCGATCGAGCGGGAAGAGATCGAGCGTCTGGCGAAGGACCGCGACGACGAGCTCGCGATCCTGGACCGCAACGTGTTCGGCCGTCTGCGCGACGTGCTGCTGCACAAGCAGGTCGCCAAGGGCCCGAAGGGCTTCGCCAAGGACGCCAAGATCACCGAGGCCATGCTGGACGACGTCGAGCAGCACCAGTGGTGGGAAGTCGCGCTCAAGAACGAGAAGGCCATGGAGGAGGTCGAAGGCCTCCGCCGGCAGTATGACGAGGCGCGTAAGCGTCTTGAGCAGCGCTTCGTCGACAAGGTCGACAAGCTGCAGCGCGGCGACGAGCTCCCGCCTGGCGTGATGAAGATGGTCAAGGTCTTCGTCGCGGTGAAGCGGAAGATCCAGCCGGGCGACAAGATGGCCGGCCGTCACGGCAACAAGGGCGTGATCTCGCAGATCCTGCCCGTCGAGGACATGCCGTATCTCGAGGACGGCACACCCGTCGATATTGTGCTCAATCCGCTCGGCGTGCCGAGCCGAATGAACGTGGGTCAGATTCTCGAGACCCATCTCGGCTGGGCGTGTCGTGGCCTGGGTCACAAGATCGGCCAGGCTCTGGACGACTATCGCGAGTCCAATAAGGTCAAGCCGCTCAAGGACACGATGAAAGAGGTCTACGGCGACGACAAAAGGCTGGCGGAGCTCGACGACGAAGACGTCGTGGAAGCGGCGGAGCTGCTGCGACCGGGCGTTCCGGTCGGCACGCCGGTGTTCGACGGTGCGCACGAGTCCGATGTTACGGCGCTCCTGGAGCAGGCAGGTCTCGACGGTTCCGGCCAGGTCACGCTTTATGACGGCCGGACGGGCGAGGAGTTTGAACGTAAGGTCACTGTGGGCTACATCTATATGTTGAAGCTCCACCACCTCGTTGACGACAAGATCCACGCCCGGTCCATCGGGCCGTACAGCCTGGTCACCCAGCAGCCGCTGGGCGGCAAGGCCCAGTTCGGCGGTCAGCGCTTCGGCGAAATGGAGGTGTGGGCGCTGGAGGCATATGGCGCAGCGTACACCTTGCAGGAGATGCTTACGGTCAAGTCGGACGACGTGGCCGGCCGTACGAAGGTCTACGAGGCCATCGTGCGCGGCGACGACACGTTCGAAGCCGGCATTCCGGAGAGCTTCAACGTCCTTATCAAGGAAATGCGGGCCCTCGGCCTCAACGTGGACTTGGTTCAGCCCAAGCCCCAGGACGAGGCATCGGACCGGCCCCAGATTACCCAGCGCCCGGCGGCTGAATAGCCGGGCGCCTTTTCGCCGTTCGGGCGGTATCGAGCGGTGCGTGACTGTTTAGAGAGATGACGTCGGCGGCGACGGAGCAATGCCCTTGAACCCCCAAGGGGCATTCGGGAGAACGAAAAGCATGAATCAGGAAATCGTCAATCTCTTCAACCCGCAGACCCAGCAGCAGAATTTCGAGCAGATCCAGATCGGGATCTCGTCTCCTGAGAAAATTCTCTCCTGGTCCTACGGCGAGATCAAGAAGCCTGAGACGATCAACTACCGGACCTTCAAGCCGGAGCGTGACGGCTTGTTCTGCGCGCGCATCTTCGGTCCGACGAAGGACTACGAGTGCTTGTGCGGCAAGTACAAGCGCATGAAGTACAAGGGCGTCATCTGCGAGAAGTGCGGCGTCGAGGTTACGCTGGCCAAGGTCCGGCGCGAGCGCATGGGCCATATCGAGCTCGCTGCACCCGTCGCCCATATCTGGTTCCTCAAGTCGCTTCCTTCGCGTATCGGGCTGCTGCTCGATATGACCCTGAAGGATCTCGAGCGCGTTCTCTATTTCGAGAACTACATCGTGCTGGAGCCAGGGCTGACCACGATGAAGCCGATGGAGCTGCTCAGCGAGGAGCAGTATATCGAGGCGCAGGACGAGTTCGGTGAGGACAGTTTCACCGCCGGCATCGGTGCGGAAGCGATTCGCGATCTCCTGAAGGATCTCGATCTGGAGAAGATCGCCACGGACCTTCGCGAGGAGATCGCCGAGACGACGTCTGAGCTGAAGCCGAAGAAGCTCGCCAAGCGTCTGAAGGTGGTCGAAGCCTTCATCATGTCGGGCAACCGGCCCGAGTGGATGATCATGACGCAGATCCCGGTCATTCCGCCGGAGCTGCGCCCACTGGTCCCGCTGGATGGCGGCCGCTTCGCCACCTCGGACCTGAACGATCTCTATCGCCGGGTGATCAACCGGAACAACCGCCTGAAGCGCCTCATGGAGCTGCGCGCGCCGGACATCATCATCCGGAACGAGAAGCGCATGCTGCAGGAAGCGGTCGATGCGCTATTCGACAACGGCCGCCGCGGCCGCGTCATCACGGGCGCCAACAAGCGTCCGCTGAAGTCGCTGGCCGACATGCTGAAGGGCAAGCAGGGGCGTTTCCGCCAGAACCTGCTGGGCAAGCGCGTGGACTACTCGGGCCGTTCGGTCATCGTGGTGGGTCCGGAGCTCAAGCTTCATCAGTGCGGCCTGCCGAAGAAGATGGCGCTGGAGCTGTTCAAGCCGTTCATCTATGCGCGGCTGGACGCCAAGGGCCATGCTTCGACCGTGAAGCAGGCGAAGAAGCTGGTGGAGAAGGAGAAGCCGGAAGTCTGGGATATCCTGGACGAGGTGATCCGCGAGCATCCGGTTCTGCTGAACCGTGCGCCGACGCTCCATCGTCTCGGCATTCAGGCGTTCGAGCCCACCCTGGTCGAGGGCAAGGCGATCCAGCTTCATCCGCTGGTCTGCGCGGCCTTCAACGCCGACTTCGACGGCGACCAGATGGCGGTGCACGTTCCGCTGAGCCTCGAGGCCCAGCTGGAAGCCCGCGTGCTGATGATGTCGACCAACAACATCCTGCACCCGGCCGACGGTTCGCCGATCATCGTGCCGTCCCAGGATATCGTGCTCGGCCTCTACTATCTCTCCATCGCCATGGACAACGAGCCAGGCGAGGGGATGGCGTTCGGCTCGGTGGCCGAGATCCAGCATGCGCTGGATGCCAAGGTCGTCACCCTGCACACCAAGATCAAAGGCCGGTTCAAGACCATCGACGAGGACGGCAACGAGGTGTCGAAGATTTACGACACCACGCCGGGCCGCATGCTGCTGGGCGAGCTTCTGCCGAAGCAGCCGACCATCGGCTTCGAGCTGGTCAATCGTCTGCTGACCAAGAAGGACATCTCCCACATGATCGACGTGGTCTATCGCCACTGCGGTCAGAAGGAGACGGTGATCTTCTGCGACCGGATCATGAGCCGCGGTTTCGCCTATGCGTGCCGCGCGGGCATCTCGTTCGGCAAGGACGATATGCTGATCCCGGATACCAAAGAGGAGATCGTCAAAAAGACGTCCGACCTCGTGCTGGAATACGAGTCTCAGTACAACGACGGTCTGATCACCCGGGGTGAGAAGTACAACAAGGTCGTCGACACCTGGACGGAGTGCACCGAAGAGGTCGCCAAGGAGATGATGAAGCGCATCTCCTCGGTTCAGATCGACGAGGAGACCGGCCGCGAGAAGCCGATCAACTCCATCTACATGATGTCCCATTCGGGCGCGCGCGGTTCGCCCGCGCAGATGAAGCAGCTCGCCGGTATGCGTGGTCTGATGACCAAGCCGTCGGGCGAGATCATCGAGCGGCCGATCATCTCCAACTTCAAGGAGGGGCTGTCGGTTCTGGAGTACTTCAACTCCACCCATGGTGCGCGTAAAGGCTTGGCCGATACCGCGCTGAAGACGGCCAACTCGGGTTATCTGACCCGCCGGCTCGTCGATGTGGCGCAGGACTGCATCGTCACGGAAACCGATTGCGGCACCGATCAGGGCATCACGTCCCGGGCGGTGATCGATTCGGGCGAGGTGACCGTTTCTCTCGGCAAGCGTGTGCTGGGCCGGACCGTGGCGGAGGATGTGAAGCATCCTTCGACCGGCGAGGTCATCATCAAGAAGGGCACGCTGATCGCCGAAGAGGAGATGGAGCTGATCGAGAACTCCGACGTTCAGGAGATCAAGATCCGCTCCGCGCTGACCTGCGAGACCCGCAACGGCATCTGCGCCGCCTGCTACGGCCGCGACCTTGCTCGCGGTACGCCCGTGAACATGGGCGAGGCGGTCGGTGTCATCGCCGCTCAGTCGATTGGCGAGCCTGGCACTCAGCTCACCATGCGTACCTTCCATCTGGGCGGTGTGGCGAGCTCCAAAGTCGCGGATCAGTCTTCGCTCGAGGCCAACTACGACGGCAAGGTGAAGATCAAGCAGAAGAACGTGGTGGAAGACTCCCAGGGCCGTCTGATCGTCATGGGCCGTAACACCGTTCTGTCGGTGCTCGATGCCGACGGCAACGAGCGGGCCGTGCATCGCGTGCCGTACGGTACCCATCTGCGGGTCGATGACGGGCAGGAGGTCAAGCGCGGCGAGCGCATGGCTGAGTGGGACCCGTATACCCGTCCGCTGATGACGGAAATCGAGGGCGTCGTCGACTTCGAAGATCTGGTCGAAGGCGTGTCGGTCTCCGAGCAGCGGGACGAATCCACGGGTATCACCTCGAGCGTGATCATCGACTGGCGTGCGTCCCCGCGTGGTTCGGATCTGCGTCCGGCCGTGGTCATCAAGGACAAGAAGGGCAATATCGCCAAGCTGCCGCGTGGCGGCGAGGCCCGTTACCTTCTTCCCGTGGACGGCATCCTGTCGGTCGGTCCGGGCGGCGAAGTCACCAGTGGTGACGTGCTGGCCCGTGTGCCGATGGAGAGCGCCAAGACCCGCGACATCACCGGCGGTCTGCCGCGTGTGGCGGAGCTGTTCGAGGCGCGTCGTCCGAAGGATCACGCCATTATCGCAGAACTCTCCGGCATCGTTCAGTTCGGGCGCGACTATAAGAACAAGCGCCGCGTCTCGATCACGCCGGATGAGGAGGATGCGGAGACGGTGGAATTCCTCATCCCGAAGGGCCGGCATCTGTCGGTGCAGGATGGCGACCGCATCGAGAAGGGCGAGTACCTGCTCGACGGTCATCCGGCACCGCACGACATCCTGGCCATTAAGGGCGTTGAGGAGCTGGCCAACTACCTGGTCAACGAGATCCAGGAGGTCTACCGGCTGCAGGGCGTGACCATCAACGATAAGCATATCGAGGTCATCGTCCGGCAGATGCTCGGCAAGATGGAGATCCAGGATCCGGGCGATACGGAGTTCCTGAAGGGTGAGCAGGTCGATCGGATCGATTTCGAGGACGCCAACGCGCTGGCGAAGGAGGCCGGGAAGAAGCCGGCCACCGGTCAGCATGTGCTTCTCGGCATCACCAAGGCCAGCCTGCAGACTCGTTCCTTCATCTCCGCGGCTTCGTTCCAGGAGACAACCCGCGTGCTGACCGATGCTGCCGTGAACGGCAAGGTCGATACGCTCGACGGGCTGAAGGAGAACGTGATCGTGGGCCGTCTGATCCCCGCTGGCACCGGCGGCATGCTCAACCGGCTGAAGAAGGTCGCGTCTCATCGCGACGACCTTATCGCCGAAGAGCGGGCCAAGGTGGCTGCGGAGCAGGCGCCGGAGACGGACGAAGAATCGGCCGGCAGCGAAGAATCCGAGTCGGTTTAGCGCTTCGGCCTCGAAAGAGGCGATTCTGCAAAGACGATTCTCAGGGCCGGGGCGTAATTTGCGTCCCGGCCTTGTTTTTTGAGGCCTGAAGCCACATTTCAGGAGGCCGGCGCCGCTAATTCCAAGCGATTTCCGGCTCGTGAGACGGGGCCGGCGAGAAAAGGGCGATTTTCGCGGCTTTTTCTTAGGCCTCGGCCTTGACGATCAGAGAAACCGCCTGATACAAGGCGCCTGACTTTGACGGCAGGTGGTAACCCATCTCGCCATCGCCAAAAGGCGAACGGCGAGGGTTAAACACTGCCGGACCAACCGGATCAAATTCGGGTTCACGATCTTGATGGCTCGACCTTCAAGATCCTCTGGTTTCGGGGGCTGAAGATGCGCACGCCGCACTTCGGCTTCTGCTTTATGGGCGAAAGCCCTTTTTTGCATTGGGGCAAGCCCCAAAAAGGAACACGCGGCGGAGGCTTTCGGGCCGACGCCTTTGAAATCGGTAAGGCGATCGAAGCATGCCCACGATTCAACAGCTCATCCGCAAGCCTCGCAAGAAGGTGCTGAAGCGGAACAAGGTGCCGGCCATGCAGGCCTGTCCCCAGAAGCGGGGCGTCTGCACGCGCGTCTACACCATTACGCCGAAGAAGCCGAACTCGGCCCTTCGTAAGGTTGCGCGTGTGCGTCTCACCAACGGGCTCGAAGTGACGAGCTACATCCCGGGTGAGGGGCATAACCTGCAGGAGCACTCCGTGGTGATGATCCGCGGCGGGCGTGTGAAGGACCTTCCGGGTGTGCGCTACCACATCATTCGCGGCGTCCTGGACACCCAGGGCGTGAACGATCGCCGTCAGCGGCGTTCGAAATACGGCGCGAAGCGGCCGAAGTAACCAAGAGCCTGAGAGGTTCTCTGGCCGGCCGCCAGGACCTCGGATGAGATTGATTTGAGGATATAAAGAGATGTCCCGGCGCCATAGAGCAGACAAGCGCGAGATTATCCCTGACCCGAAGTTCGGGGATGTGATCCTGACCAAGTTCATGAATTCCATCATGAACCACGGCAAGAAGTCCGCCGCTGAGAGCATCGTCTACGGCGCGCTGGATACGGTCGAAGAGAAGACGAAGCAGAACCCGGTGGAGCTGTTCCATCAGGCGCTGCAGAACGTGATGCCCGCCCTGGAGGTTCGCTCCCGGCGTGTCGGCGGCGCCACCTATCAGGTGCCGGTCGAGGTGCGTCACGATCGCCGCCAGGCTCTGGCGATTCGCTGGATCATCGCCTCGGCCCGCGGCCGGAACGAGAACACGATGGTTGAGCGCCTGTCCGGTGAGCTGCTCGATGCGGCCAACAACCGGGGCAACGCCGTCAAGAAGCGCGAGGACACGCACCGCATGGCCGACGCCAACCGGGCCTTCTCGCATTATCGCTGGTAAGCGAAACAAGGATTTTTGAGATGGGACGCGAAACTCCCCTTAAGGACTACCGCAACATCGGGATCATGGCGCATATCGACGCCGGTAAGACCACGACCACCGAGCGGATCCTTTTCTATACGGGGCGCAGCCACAAGCTGGGCGAGGTCCATGACGGCGCGGCTACCATGGACTGGATGGAGCAGGAGCAGGAGCGTGGCATCACGATCACCTCTGCTGCGACCACCGCCTTCTGGAAGGACAAGCGGGTCAACATCATCGACACGCCTGGCCACGTGGACTTCACCATCGAGGTGGAGCGTTCGCTTCGCGTGCTCGACGGCGCGGTAGCGCTGCTCGACGCCAACCAGGGCGTAGAGCCCCAGACCGAGACCGTGTGGCGGCAGGCCGACAAGTATCACGTGCCGCGCATGATCTTCGTCAACAAGATGGACAAGACGGGCGCCGACTTCTTCAACTCCGTGAAGACGGTCAAGGACCGCCTCGGCGCCAACGCCATGGTGATCCAGCTTCCGCTCGGCGCGGAAAACGATTTCATCGGCCTGATCGATCTCGTCCGCATGAAGAGCGTCATTTGGAACGACGAGTCCCTTGGCGCCTCCTTCGAGGAGAGCGACGTTCCGGACGAGTACATGGAGCAGGCGAAAGAGTATCGCGAGGCCATGATCGAGCAGGCCGTCGAAGTCGACGAGGCTGCCATGGAAGCCTATCTGGAGGGCGAGGAGCCTTCCGAGGAGAAGCTCAAGGAGCTGATCCGCAAGGGCACGTGCAATCTCGAGTTCGTGCCTGTGCTGTGCGGCTCCGCGTTCAAGAACAAGGGCGTGCAGTCGCTGCTGGACGCCGTGGTCGATTACCTGCCGTCTCCGGTGGACGTGCCCCCGATCAAGGGCATCGACGTGAAGACCGGCGAGGAGACCACCCGCAAGTGCGACGACGACCAGCCGCTCGCCATGCTGGCCTTCAAGGTGATGAACGATCCCTTCGTGGGTTCGCTGACCTTCTGCCGGATCTATTCCGGCGTGGTGGAGACCGGTGGCAGCGTTCAGAACACGGTGAAGGACTCCAAGGAGCGCATCGGCCGCATGCTGCAGATGCATTCCAATCACCGGGAAGACATCAAAGAAGCTTACGCTGGCGATATCGTTGCGCTGGCCGGTCTGAAGGACGTCACCACGGGTGACACGCTCTGCGATCCTTCGAGCCCGATCATCCTGGAGCGCATGGAGTTCCCGGATCCGGTCATCGAGGTGGCCGTGGAGCCGAAGACCAAGGGCGACCAGGAGAAGCTCGGCGTGGCGCTCAACCGGCTTGCGCAGGAGGATCCATCCTTCCGCGTGACCGTGGATCACGAATCCGGCCAGACCCTGATTAAGGGCATGGGTGAGCTTCACCTCGACATCATCGTCGATCGTCTGCGCCGCGAGTTCAAAGTGGACGCCAATGTGGGTGCGCCGCAGGTGGCCTATCGCGAGACGCTCACCAAGCCGACCGATGTCGACTACACCCACAAGAAGCAGACCGGTGGTTCGGGCCAGTTCGCCCGGGTGAAGATGACCGTCGAGCCGTCAGAGGCGGGCGAGGGCTTTGTCTTCGAGAACACCGTCGTTGGCGGCAACATCCCGAAGGAGTACATCCCGGGCGTGGAGAAGGGCATCCGGAGCGTGCTGGAGAACGGCATCATCGCCGGCTTCCCGATCCTGGACGTCAAGATCACCCTGACGGATGGCGCCTATCACGATGTGGACTCCAGCGTGATGGCGTTCGAGATCGCCGGCCGTGCGGCCTTCCGCGAGGCGGCTCAGAAGGCGCAGCCGAAGCTGCTCGAGCCGATCATGCATGTGGAAGTCGTGACGCCGGAAGAGTATGTGGGCAGCATCATCGGCGACCTCACAAGCCGCCGCGGCCAGGTTCGGGGCCAGGAGCCTCGGGGCATCGCCACGGTGATCGACGCCATGGTGCCGCTGGCCAACATGTTCGGCTACGTCAACAACCTGCGCTCCATGAGCCAGGGGCGGGCGCAGTACACCATGCAGTTCGATCATTACGCTCAGGTGCCGCAGCAGGTGGCTGACGAGGTTCAGGCGAAATTCGCCTAGCAGAAGGTGGCGGGAAGACCGCCGCAGAACTTTTTTCTTCGTAGAAGGAATGGAGAGCCAGGATGGCTAAGGAAAAATTTTCGCGGGCCAAGCCCCATTGTAACATCGGGACGATCGGCCACGTCGATCACGGCAAGACGACCCTCACCGCCGCGATTACCAAGGTTCTGGCGGAAACGGGCGGCGCAACCTTCACCGCTTACGATCAGATCGATAAGGCGCCGGAAGAGAAGGCGCGCGGCATCACCATCTCGACCGCGCACGTGGAGTACGAGACGGAGAACCGTCACTACGCTCACGTCGACTGCCCTGGTCACGCCGACTATGTGAAGAACATGATCACCGGCGCGGCGCAGATGGACGGCGCCATCCTGGTGGTGTCCGCTGCCGACGGTCCCATGCCGCAGACCCGCGAGCACATCCTGCTCGCCCGTCAGGTCGGTGTGCCGGCGCTGGTGGTGTTCCTGAACAAGGTCGATCAGGTCGACGATCCGGAGCTTCTGGAGCTGGTCGAGCTCGAGGTTCGCGAGCTTCTGTCCAACTACGAGTTCCCGGGCGACGACATTCCGATCGTCAAGGGTTCGGCTCTGGCGGCTGTCGAGGGCAACAACCCCGAGATCGGCGCCGAGGCCATCCTCGAGCTGATGCGCGAGGTCGACGCCTACATCCCGCAGCCCGAGCGTCCGAAGGATCAACCCTTCCTGATGCCGATCGAGGACGTTTTCTCGATCTCCGGCCGCGGCACCGTGGTGACCGGCCGTATCGAGCGCGGTGTGGTCAAGGTCGGTGAGGAAGTCGAGATCGTCGGTATCAAGCCGACCAGCAAGACGACCGTCACCGGTGTGGAGATGTTCCGCAAGCTGCTCGACCAGGGCGAGGCCGGCGACAACGTTGGTTGCCTGCTGCGCGGTATCGAGCGCGAAGGCGTGGAGCGCGGTCAGGTGCTCTGCAAGCCGGGTTCGATCACTCCGCACACCAAGTTCAAGGCTGAGGCGTACATCCTCACCAAGGAAGAGGGCGGCCGTCATACGCCGTTCTTCACCAACTACCGTCCGCAGTTCTACTTCCGCACCACCGACGTGACCGGTGTGGTGCATCTGCCGGAAGGTACCGAGATGGTGATGCCGGGCGACAACTGCGCCATGACCGTTGAGCTGATTGTGCCGATCGCTATGGAGGAGAAGCTCCGCTTCGCCATCCGTGAGGGCGGCCGGACTGTCGGCGCCGGTGTGGTGTCGTCGATCATCGAGTAACGAAGTTGCGGCAGGGCGCGCCGCCTCTTGAAGGTGGCGCGCCTGTCCATTTGGGACGACCGGGATGCAAAGCCAGAACATCAGAATTCGGCTCAAAGCCTTCGATCACCGCATCCTCGATGCGTCGACGAAGGAGATCGTGAATACGGCGAAGCGCACGGGTGCCGAGGTGCGGGGACCGATCCCGCTGCCGACGCATATCGAGAAGTTCACCGTGAACCGGTCGCCGCATATCGACAAGAAGAGCCGCGAACAGTTCGAGATGCGCACTCATAAGCGCCTGCTCGATATCGTGGATCCGACGCCGCAGACGGTCGACGCTTTGATGAAGCTCGATCTGGCAGCCGGTGTCGATGTTGAGATCAAGCTCTAGAGCCCAGCTCTAAAGCGATTTGAGGAAAGTAACCGATGCGATCAGGTGTCATCGCACAGAAGGTCGGCATGACCAGGATCTTCACCGAAGCGGGCGAGCATATCCCCGTCACGGTGCTGAAGCTGGACAACTGCCAGGTCGTCGGCCAGCGCGTCGCGGATAAGAATGGTTATACCGCGCTGCAGCTGGGGGCGGGGCTCGCCAAGGCGAAGCGCCTCTCCAAGGCCGCGCGTGGTCAGTTCGCCGCCGTCGAGGTGGAGCCGAAGCGGCGTCTTGCAGAGTTCCGGGTCACCCCTGAGAACCTGATCGACGTCGGGGCGGAGTTCACGGCCGATCACTTCGTGGAAGGCCAGTTCGTGGATGTCTCCGGCACCTCGATCGGTAAGGGCTTCGCCGGTGCCATGAAGCGGCACGGGTTTGGCGGCCTGCGGGCCTCCCACGGCGTTTCCGTCAGCCATCGTAGCCATGGTTCGACCGGCAACAGCCAGGATCCGGGCAAGGTCTTCAAGGGCAAGAAGATGGCCGGCCATATGGGTGACGTGAAGGTCACCACCCAGAACCTTCGGGTGGTCAAGACCGACGTCGATCGCGGCCTGATCATGGTCTCCGGCGCGGTGCCGGGCGCCAAGGGCGGCTGGGTTCTGCTTTCCGATGCGGTTAAGCGGAATCTGCCGGACGATGCGCCGAAGCCGGGCGCCTTCAAGCTGGCCAACGGGTCGGCCAAGGCGGCTGCAGCTGATGCGCCGGCCGAAGCAAGTAACGAGCAGGGCGATGCGGGTGAAGCCGCGCAGCCTTCTGAGGGTGGGAGCGAGTAATGCAAGCCGACGTAACCACACTCGACGCGAAGAAGGCCGGCAAGGTCGACCTCTCCGATGAGGTCTTCGGCCTGGAGCCGCGCGAGGACATTCTGCACCGCATGGTGCGCTACCAGCTCGCCAAGCGGCGTGCCGGCACGCGCTCGGTGCAGGACCGCTCCGAGGTCACCGCGACCACGGCGAAGATGTATCGCCAGAAGGGTACTGGCCGTGCGCGTCACGGCAGCCAGCGGGTCAATCTGTTCCGCGGCGGTGGCAAGTCGTTTGGTCCGAAGCCGCGCAGCCATGCGATCGAGTTGCCGAAGAAGGTCCGGGCGCTGGCGCTGAAACACGCGCTGTCGGCCAGGGCCAAGGCGGATGCGCTGATCGTGATCGACAAGTGCGAGCTCAAAGAGCCGAAGACGAAGGAGCTGAAAGATCGCTTCTCCAAGCTCGGTCTCGGGTCTGTGCTGATCATTGACGGCGAGGAGGTGCAGCTGGCGTTCGCGCAGGCTGCCCGCAACCTGCCGAATGTAGATGTGCTGCCGGTGCAGGGGATCAATGTCTACGACATCCTGCGCCACGAGAAGCTGGTTCTTTCCAAGGCGGCCCTGGAAGCGCTGGAGGCGCGGTTCAAATGACCACTGCTTCTCTCTACGACGTGATTTTGTCGCCGGTGATCACCGAAAAGTCGACGGCGGCTTCGGAGTTCAACCAGGTGATCTTCAAGGTTCGCCAGGACGCGACCAAGGCCCAGATCAAGAAGGCTGTCGAGAAGCTCTTCGACGTGAAGGTCCTGGCCGTGAACACCATCGTGCGCAAGGGGAAGAACAAGCGGTTCCGCGGTATCCCCGGACGCCAGAAGGACATCAAGAAGGCCGTCGTGCGCCTCGCCGAAGGCGAGAAGATCGACGTGACGACGGGAATTTAGAGCTATGGCACTGAAGACCTTCAAACCCCGGACCTCGAGCCAGCGTCAGCTGGTGCTCGTCGACCGCAAGCAGCTCTGGAAGGGCAAGCCCGTGAAGTCCCTCACCGAGGGGCTCACCCAGAAGGGCGGCCGCAACAACCATGGCCGCGTTTCGGTCTGGCATCGCGGTGGCGGTCACAAGCGCACCTATCGCCGGGTTGATTTCAAGCGCCGCAAGTGGGGCGTGCCGGCAACCGTGGAGCGGATCGAGTACGATCCCAACCGCACGGCGTTCATCGCGCTGATCAAGTATGAGGACGGCGAGCTGTCATACATCATCGCGCCGCAGCGTCTGGCCGAGGGCGATCCGGTGATCGCGGACTCCAAGGCGGACATCAAGCCGGGCAATGCGATGCCGCTTGCCGCCATGCCGATCGGCACCATCGTCCACAATGTGGAGATGAAGGAAGGCAAGGGCGGTCAGCTGGCCCGCGCAGCCGGATCCTACGTCCAGCTGGTCGGTCGCGACGGAGACTATTCGATCATCCGGCTGAAGTCCGGCGAGACCCGTCTGGTTCGGTCGGGCTGCATGGCCACGGTCGGGGCGGTGTCCAACCCGGACAACGCGAATATCAATCTCGGCAAGGCCGGCAGGAGCCGCTGGCTCGGTCGCAGGCCCACAGTGCGCGGTGTAGTCATGAACCCGCACGACCATCCGCATGGCGGTGGTGAGGGCCGGACCTCGGGCGGTCGCCATCCTGTTACTCCGTGGGGTAAGCCCACCAAGGGCAAGCGCACCCGGAGCAACAAGGAAAGCGACAAGTACATCCTGCGCAGCCGGCACATGAAGAAGAAGAGAGGTTAGGGCGGTGACGCGTTCTGTTTGGAAAGGTCCGTTCGTCGACGGATATCTGCTCAAAAAGGCAGACAAGGCGCGCGAGAGCGGCTCCAGCGCAGTGATCAAGATGTGGTCCCGGCGCTCGACCATCCTGCCGCAATTCGTCGGGCTGACCTTCGGCGTCCATAACGGTCAGAAGCACATCCCCGTGCTGGTGACCGAGGACATGGTGGGACACAAGTTTGGTGAGTTCGCTCCGACCCGGACGTTCCCGGGCCACGCGGCGGACCGCAAGGCGAAGAGGAAATAGCGATGGGTAAGCCGCATCGCGAGAGGACTCTCGGCGAGAACGAAGCGCAGGCCGTAACCCGGCTGCTGCGGGTGAGCCCGCAGAAGCTGAACCTGGTTGCCCAGATGATCCGGGGCAAGAAGGTCGACCGCGCTCTGGCCGATCTCACCTTCTCGCGCAAACGCATCGCGCAGGATGTGAAGAAGACTCTGCAGTCGGCGATTGCCAATGCGGAGAACAATCACGATCTCGATGTCGATGCCCTGGTCGTCAAGGAGGCCTTTGTCGGCAAAGGGCTGGTGATGAAGCGGATCAAACCCCGGGCGCGCGGTCGTGCTGCCCGGATCCTGAAGCCGTTTTCGCAGATCACCGTGGTCGTGCGCCAAGTTGAGGACGCAGCGTAATGGGACAGAAAGTCAATCCGATCGGGCTCCGGCTCGGCGTCAACCGCACCTGGGACTCCCGTTGGTTCGCCGACGGTGAGGAATATGCCCGGCTGCTGCACGAGGACATCAAGATGCGCGAGCATATCTTGAAGTCCCGCAAGCAGGCTGGCATCTCCAAGGTGGTGATCGAGCGTCCGCACAAGAAGTGCCGGGTGACGATCCACACGGCGCGGCCCGGCATCCTGATCGGCAAGAAGGGCGCCGATATCGACAAGATGCGCAAGGAGCTGTCCAAGCTGACGGACTCCGAGGTGCACGTGAATATCGTCGAGATCCGCAAGCCCGAGATCGACGCCAACCTGGTGGCCGAGAGCATCGCGCAGCAGCTTGAGCGCCGCGTTGCCTTCCGCCGGGCCATGAAGCGGGCCGTGCAGTCCACCATGCGCATGGGTGCGCAGGGTATCCGGATCAACTGCTCCGGCCGTCTGGGCGGCACCGAGATCGCCCGCATGGAGTGGTATCGCGAAGGCCGTGTGCCGCTGCACACCCTGCGTGCCGACATCGATTACGGCACCGCGCTGGCGCGCACCGCTTACGGCATCATCGGCATCAAGGTCTGGATCTTCAAAGGTGAGATCCTGGATCACGATCCGATGGCTCAGGAAACCCGCGCAATGGATGCCCAGGAGGGTGGCCGTTCGGGCGGCGGACCCCGCCGCAACGCTCCGGCGTCGGCGTAAGGAATTGAAAGAATAGGCGAAGCGTTATGCTGCAACCGAAACGGACGAAATACAGGAAGGTCCAGAAGGGCCGTATCCGCGGCAATGCGACCGGCGGTACGGATCTGAACTTCGGAACCTTCGGCCTGAAGGCCCAGGAGCCGGCGCGGATCACTTCGCGTCAGATCGAGGCCGCGCGCCGGGCGATGACCCGTCAGATGAAGCGTGCCGGCCGTGTGTGGATCCGGATCTTTCCGGACACGCCGATCTCCAAGAAGCCGACCGAAGTCCGCATGGGTAAGGGCAAGGGCTCGCCGGAGTATTGGGCGGCCAAGGTGAAGCCCGGCCGGATCATGTTTGAGATCGATGGTGTGGGTGAGCCGGTGGCGCGGGAGGCCCTGCGTTTGGCCGCCGCGAAGCTGCCGATCAAGACCCGTCTCGTGATGCGAGTGGAAGGCTAGGAACGATGAAGGCCGAAGAGATCCACGATATGACGCCGGATCAGCTCAGCGACGAGCTGGTGAAGCTGAAGAAGGAGCAGTTCAACCTGCGCTTCCAGGCGGCGTCGGGACAGCTTGAGAACACCGCCCGCGTACGGCAGGTGCGGAGAGACATTGCGCGCGTGAAGACGATCACGCGTCAGAAGGCCGAAGCGGCCAAGAAGGCGTAAGGACGAAGAAGATGCCGAAGCGAATTCTGCAAGGTGTCGTGGTGAGCGACAAGAACAACAAGACCGTGGTGGTCAAGGTGGAGCGCCGCTTCACCCATCCGCTGCTGCGCAAGACCGTGCGCCGGACGAAGAACTACCAGGCGCATGACGAGCAGAACGCGTGCAAGGTCGGCGACACGGTTTGGATCGAGGAGTGCCCTCCGCTCTCAAAGCATAAGAGCTGGATGGTCGTTCCGCGGGATGAAGCAAGCGCTTAAGGGCGATAATTCGGGTTAGAGGATCATTGCAATGATTCAAATGCAGTCAAATCTCGATGTCGCCGACAATTCCGGCGCGCGCCGCGTCCAGTGCATCAAGGTGCTGGGCGGGTCCAAGCGGAAGTATGCCTCGATCGGCGACATGATCGTGGTGAGCGTCAAGGAGGCGATCCCGCGCGGCCGCGTGAAGAAGGGGCAGGTCATGAAGGCCATCGTCGTGCGTACCGCCAAGGGCGTGCGCCGTGCCGACGGCAGCCTGATCCGCTTCGACCGCAACGCAGCGGTGCTGGTCAATCCGCAGGGCGAGCCCGTGGGTACCCGTATCTTCGGGCCCGTGACCCGCGAGCTGCGCGCCAAGAAGCAGATGAAGATCGTCAGCCTGGCGCCGGAGGTGCTGTAGCAATGGCGTTGAAGCTGAAAGTCCGCAAAGGCGACAAGGTCGTCGTCACCAGCGGTAAGGACAAGGGCAAGCGCGGCGAAGTGCTGAAGGTGATGCCTTCGGAGAACCGCGTGCTGGTTCAGGGTGTCTCGATGATGCAGAAGCATCAGAAGCAGACCCCCTCCCAGGAGGCCGGGATCGTCGCCAAGGAGGCGCCGATCCATATCTCCAACATCGCCCTGGAGGACCCCAAGGACGGGGAGCCGACCCGGGTTGGATACAAGTTTTTGAAGGATGGGCGCAAAGTGCGGTTCGCCAAGCGCTCCGGCGAGGTGATCGATGGCTGAGGCAGTTTACGTTCCGCGGCTCAAGGAGCACTACAACGACGTGGTGCGTGGCGAGCTGACCAAGGAATTCGGCTATCAGAACGTGATGCAGGTTCCGCGGCTCGAGAAGGTCGTGCTGAACATGGGCATCGGCGAGGCTGTGGCAGACTCCAAGAAGGTGAATGCGGCCGCCGGCGATCTCGGCCTGATCGCAGGTCAGAAGCCGATCATCACCAAGGCTCGCAAGTCCATCGCCGGCTTCAAGCTGCGCGAAGGCATGCCGGTAGGCTGCAAGGTGACGCTCCGTAAGGCGCGTATGTATGAGTTCATCGACCGCCTGGTGAATATCGCGCTGCCCCGCGTGCGTGATTTCCGCGGGCTGAACCCGAAGAGCTTCGACGGGCGCGGCAACTTCACGATGGGCCTGAAAGAGCACATCATTTTCCCCGAGATCAACTACGACAAGGTCGAGGAGATCTGGGGCCTGGACATCATTGTTTGCACGACGGCAGAGAACGACGACGAAGCGCGGGCGCTGCTGAAGGGCTTCAACTTTCCGTTCCGCGGCGAAGCCAAAGCGGCTTAACGACCGCGAAGGAGGACTGAATGGCAAAGACGAGCATGGTGGAGCGCGACAAGAAGCGCCGCCGCATGTCGAAAGAATTCAAGACCCGCCGGGAGCGGCTTAAGGCGGTCGCAGCCGATCGTACGCTTCCCCCGGAGGAGCGTTTCGCAGCGCGGCTTAAGCTCGCCGAGCTGCCGCGCAACTCGTCGCCGGTGCGGATTCACAACCGCTGCGCCGTGACGGGCCGTCCGCGTGGCTATTACCGGAAGCTGAAGCTGTCTCGCATCATGCTGCGGGAGCTGGGCAATAATGGCCTGATCCCGGGCATGGTGAAGTCGAGCTGGTAGAGAAGGCTGGTAGAGAACTGGCATGAGCATCAATGATCCATTGGGCGATATGCTCGCCCGCATCCGCAACGCGCTCCTGCGCAATAAGTCACGGGTCACCACGCCGACCTCCAAGCTGCGTCAGCATGTGCTCGACGTGCTTCAGGAAGAAGGCTATATCCGCGGCTACGCGCAGGTCGATTACGACAACGGTCAGTCGGAGTTTGACATCGAGCTGAAATACTTCGATGGCGAGCCGGTGATCAAAGAGATCAAGCGCGTGTCCACGCCGGGGCGGCGGGTTTATTCATCCGTTCGGGATTTGCCGACCGTGGCCAACGGGCTCGGCGTGGCGATCCTGTCGACTCCTAAGGGCGTGATGTCCGATTCGAAGGCTCGTACCGAGAACGTCGGTGGCGAGATCCTTTGTAACGTATTCTAAGATTTGAACTTTTTCGGGTGAGACGAAGATAATGTCGCGTATTGGCAAAAGGCCGGTGACCATCCCGAGCGGCGTGACAGCCACGCTGGACGGGCAGCATGTCGCCATCAAAGGTCCCAAGGGCGAGCTGAGCCAGCATCTGGTGGACGATGTTCTGCTGAAGCTGGAAGACGGCGAGCTCACGGTTTCCCCGCGCGACGAGTCCAAGCGCTCGCAGTCGATGTGGGGCATGTCGCGGACGGTGATCGCCAATCTCGTGACGGGCGTCACGGAAGGCTTCACCAAGAAGCTCGAGATCACCGGCGTCGGTTACCGCGCCGCGGTGCAGGGCAAGACCCTGCAGCTCAATCTCGGCTTCAGCCACGAGGTGAACTATCCGATCCCGGAAGGTATCGAGATCCAGTGTCCGAAGCCGACGGAGATCGTCGTGTCGGGCATCGATAAGCAGAAGGTCGGCCAAGTGGCCGCGGAGATCCGCGCCTATCGTCCGCCGGAGCCCTATAAGGGCAAGGGCGTGCGCTATGAGGGCGAGTACATTCTCCGTAAGGAAGGCAAGAAGAAGTAGCCATGAGCGGGACAGGAACAGGCTTTACGAGGCGGCAGCAGCGTGTGCGCCAGGCTCTGAAGCGGACGGCAAACGGCCGCGCGCGGCTTTCGATTTTCCGGTCGTCCAAGCATATCTATGCGCAGGTCATCGACGACACCGAGGGCAAGACCATGGCGGCTGCCTCGACGCTCGATAAGGATCTGCAGGGCTCGATCAAGAAGGGCAGCGATGTCGCGGCGGCGGAAGCCGTGGGCAAGCTCGTTGCCGAGCGGGCGGCGAAGGCCGGCGTCAAAGACGTTGTCTTCGACCGTGGCGGTTATCTTTATCACGGCCGGGTCAAGGCGCTGGCGGATGCCGCGCGTGAAGCCGGCTTGAATTTCTAGGTTCCAGGGAAAGGGTTCTAACGTGGCACGTCCTCAATCGCGCGGTCCGCAAGGCAGAGACCGCGATGATCGTGACAACGAGTTTGTCGACAAGCTCGTCCACATCAACCGCGTCGCCAAGGTGGTGAAGGGCGGACGTCGCTTCGGTTTCGCCGCGCTGGTCGTCGTGGGCGACCAGAAGGGCCGGGTCGGTTTCGGCCACGGCAAGGCGCGCGAGGTGCCTGAGGCGATCCGCAAGGCAACGGAGTCGGCCAAGCGCGGCCTGCTGCGCGTGCCGCTGCGCGAAGGCCGGACCCTGCATCACGACGTGGAAGGCCATCATGGCGCAGGCAAGGTCGTGCTCCGCGCGGCGCCTCCCGGCACCGGCATCATCGCCGGCGGCCCAATGCGCGCCGTGTTCGAGACCCTGGGCATCCAGGACGTGGTTGCGAAGTCGGTTGGCACGTCCAACCCGTACAACATGATCCGCGCAACCTTCGATGCGCTTTCCCACGAGGACAGCCCGCGCAGCGTGGCGGCCCGCCGGGGCAAGAAGGTTTCCGAGATCGTGTCGCGCCGCCGCGACGAAGCCGGCGATGCGGCCGGTGCTGCGGACGTTTAACAGAAGCTCTTTTTGACGAGACAGGTTGGTCGAGATGGCCGAAGCAAAGAATAAGACCGTCACGGTCGAGCAGATCGGCAGCCCCATCCGGCGGCCGAAGGATCAGCGTCAGACCCTCGTGGGGCTGGGGCTCAACAAGATGCATAAGCGCCGCACGCTGGAGGATACCCCGGCCGTGCGCGGCATGATCGCCAAGGTAAGCCATCTGGTGCGCGTCGTCGAAGACGAGCAGAAGGCGTAAAGGTTGAAACGATGCGACTGAACGAACTGAAAGACCGTCCGGGTTCCACCCATTCCAAGAAGCGGGTGGGGCGTGGGCCGGGTTCCGGCCTGGCCAAGACCTCCGGTCACGGCATGAAGGGTCAGAAGGCCCGTTCCGGCGTTGCGCTCAAGGGCTTCGAGGGCGGCCAGATGCCGCTCGACCGTCGTCTGCCGAAGCGCGGCTTCAACAACATCTTCGCCAAGCACTTCAACGAGGTGAATCTCGGGCGTGTTCAGGCGGCGATCGATTCCGGCAGGCTCGACGGCAAGAAGCCGGTGAATGCTGCTGCGCTGAAGGATGCCGGTCTGATCCGCCGCGAGCTTGACGGTGTGCGTCTGCTCGGTCAGGGCGAGATCAAGGCCAAGGTGAGCTTCGAGGTGGCCGGCGCGAGTGCGGCCGCGGTGAAGGCGGTCGAGGCCGCCGGCGGTTCGGTTACGGTCGTGTCGCCCGACGAAGCGAAGAAAGAGAAGAGCGCCAAAGCGCCGGCAAAGAAAAGCGCGTCCAAGGCCAAGGCCGACGACGCTGCGTCTGACGGGGGTGAAGCCGAGGCCGATAAGGCCGGATCCTCTCAGTCAAAGGCGAAAAAAGAGGATTAGCGCGCGCAGCCCTTAGCGGCGCTTCGTCGCTCAAGGGTGCGGAAAGGGAGGCAGCGCCTCATGGTCTCTGCTGCGGAACAACTCGTTTCCAATTTGAATTTCGCGGCCTTTGCGAAGGCCGACGAGTTGAAGAAGCGCATCTGGTTCACACTGGGTGCGCTGCTCGTTTATCGGCTCGGGACCTATATTCCGATTCCGGGTGTGAACCCCGACGCGTTGGCGGATCTCTTCCAGCAGAACCAGTCCGGTATTCTGGGCATGTTCAATATGTTCTCCGGCGGCGCCGTGGGACGTATGGCGATCTTCGCCTTGAACATCATGCCCTACATCTCGGCGTCGATTATCATCCAGCTGCTGACCACGGTCTCGCCCCATCTTGAGCAGCTCAAGAAGGAAGGCGAGCACGGGCGCCGGCAGATCAACCAGTACACGCGCTACGGCACGGTGTTTCTGGCTGCGCTCCAGGGCTACGGCATTGCTGTGGGTCTGGAAGGCGCCGGCAATGCGGTGATCGATCCGGGCATGTTCTTCCGTCTGACCACGGTGATCACCCTGGTCGGTGGCACGGTCTTCCTGATGTGGCTCGGCGAGCAGATCACCGCGCGCGGCGTCGGCAACGGTATCTCGCTGATCATCTTCGCCGGTATCGTGGCGCAGCTGCCTTCGGCAATCGCCGGCACGCTGGAGCTCGGCCGCGAGGGCGCGCTGTCGACGACCTTGATCATCGGCATCCTGGTGATGGCCGTGGTCGTGATTGCCGTCATCGTGTTCATGGAGCGGGCCCAGCGCCGGCTTCTGGTGCAGTATCCAAAGCGACAAGTGGGCAACCGCATGTTCCAGGGCGATGCCTCGCATCTGCCTCTGAAGCTGAACAGCGCCGGCGTTATCCCGCCGATCTTTGCCTCGTCGCTGTTGCTGCTGCCGATCACGGTCGCGAACTTCTCCGCGGGCCAGGGGCCTGAATGGCTGACTACGGTCACCACCATGCTCGGCCGCGGCGCGCCGCTGCATATTCTGATCTATGTGGCGCTGATCATGTTCTTCGCCTTCTTCTATACGGCCGTTGTCTTCAATCCTGAGGAGACGGCTGAGAATCTGAAGAAGTATGGCGGCTTCATTCCCGGCATCCGTCCGGGCAAGCGAACGGCGGAATATATCGACTATGTGCTGACCCGCATCACGGTGGTCGGCGCGATCTACCTGGCAGCGGTCTGCGTGTTGCCGGAGATCCTGATTTCGACCGCCGGCGTGCCATTCTATTTCGGCGGCACATCGCTGCTCATCGTGGTCAGCGTGACCATGGATACGGTGGCCCAGGTACAAAGCCATCTGCTGGCGCACCAGTATGAAGGCCTGATCAAGAAAGCGCGGCTACGGGGCGCTCGTCGCAGATGAACCTGATCCTTCTCGGACCGCCTGGCGCCGGCAAAGGCACCCAGGCGAGCATGATCGAGGAGGAGAGGGGCTACGAGCAGCTCTCCACCGGTGACATGCTCCGGGCTGCTGTGGCGGCCGGCACGGATCTCGGCAAAGAAGCCGAGAAGATCATGGCGCGGGGCGATCTGGTGCCGGACGAGTTGGTGATCGGACTGATCGCCGAGCGCATGGATCAGGGAACCGGCAAGGGGAATATCCTGGACGGCTTCCCGCGCACTATCGCCCAGGCCGAGGCGCTGGATGCGCTGCTCGACAAGCGTGGTGAGAAGCTCGACGCCGTGATCGAGATGGAAGTGAACGATGAGGCGCTCGTTGAGCGGATCACCGGCCGCTTCTCCTGCGCCAAGTGTGGTGCGGGCTATCACGACGTCTATAAACAGCCCAAGGTCGCGGGTGTTTGCGACCGCTGCGGTTCGACGGAGTTCGTCCGCCGCAAGGACGATACGGAGGAGGTGGTTCGCTCGCGCCTGAAGGCCTATCACGAGCTGACCAAACCTTTGATCGCCTTCTATAAGGAGAAAGGCCGTCTTCACACAGTCGACGGCATGGCTGAAATCGGCGAGGTGCACGATGCCATCGCCAAAGTGCTCGATGATGTTTCCAATGGGAAGGAAAGCTGAGGTTGACCTTGTCAAGCGGAATCGTTAGAAGAGCGCCAATCCATCGTTGGAGAAAGAGCAACCGGTCCCGGAATCATTTGCGTTCCGGCGGTCGGTCTTTCTGTGCTTCACCGGACTTTTGCATTTGATTACAACACGTTAGCACGTGTTCGAGGAGATGACCCGTGGCCCGAATTGCAGGTGTGAACATCCCGACCAATAAGCGGGTCGAGATCGCCCTCACATATATCCATGGCATTGGCGATAGCTACGCCAAGGAAATTTGTTCCAAGACGAGCATTCCGTCGGAGCGTCGCGTCAATGAGCTGACCGATGCCGAGGTGAGCCAGATCCGTGAGATCATCGACCGCGATTATATCGTGGAAGGCGATCTTCGGCGTGAAGTGGCGATGAATATCAAGCGGTTGATGGATCTCGGCTGCTATCGCGGCCTGCGCCACCGGCGCGGCCTGCCGGTGCGCGGTCAGCGGACCAGCACGAACGCGCGTACGCGCAAAGGGCCGGCCAAGCCGATCGCCGGCAAGAAGAAGTAATCGAGGTCTTGATTTGGCCCGGACGGTTGTTAGCTAACCTCCGAGCGACGAGAATTGCGGGAAACAAAGCATGGCTAAAGAAAAAGCGCGTCTTCGCCGTCGCGAAAAGAAGAACATCTCGTCGGGCGTGGCTCACGTGCATGCGAGCTTCAACAACACCATGATCACCATCACGGATGCCCAGGGAAACACGATTTCCTGGTCTTCCGCAGGCACCATGGGGTTCAAGGGCTCGCGTAAATCCACGCCGTATGCGGCGCAGGTGGCGGCCGAGGATGCCGGCAAGAAAGCGGCCGAGCACGGCATGCAGAATCTCGAGGTCGAGGTTCGCGGTCCCGGTTCGGGCCGTGAGTCGGCTCTGCGCGCGTTGCAGGCTGCCGGGTTCACCGTAACCTCGATCCGCGACGTGACGCCGATCCCGCATAACGGCTGCCGCCCGCGGAAGCGGCGCCGCGTCTAACGCGTCTTCGCGTTTCGGCATTTTTGGCGCGCGCGGGTATCGCGGCGCGCTTCCGGGGCTTTGACGCCCCTGACATCGATCAAGAAAGGGCCACTAGGTGCTGCACAAGAACTGGCAAGATCTTATCAAGCCCAACCAGTTGAACATTCTCCCGGGTCGCGATCCGAACCGGTTTGCCATGGTTGTGGCGGAGCCGCTGGAGCGCGGCTTCGGTGTGACGCTCGGCAACGCGCTGCGCCGTATCCTGCTGTCTTCGCTGCAGGGCGCGGCCGTCACCTCGGTGCATATCGACGGCGTGCTGCATGAGTTCTCCTCGATCCCGGGCGTGCGTGACGACGTCACCGACATCGTCCTGAACATCAAGGGCATCGCGGTGCGCCAGCACTCCGACGGCATCAAGCGCATGATGCTGAAGAAGGAGGGGCCGGGCGTGGCCACCGCCGGCGATATCGAGACCGGCGCCGATGTGGAGATTCTGAACCCGGATCACGTGATCTGCACCCTGGACGAGGGCGCTTCGATCCGCATGGAGTTCACCACCGCGCTCGGCAAGGGCTATGTGCCGTCTGAGCAGAACCGCCCGGACGATGCACCGATCGGCTTCATCCCGGTCGACTCCCTGTTCAGCCCGGTGCGCAAGGTCTCCTATAAGGTCGAGCATACCCGCGAGGGCCAGGTGCTCGATTACGACAAGCTGACCATGGACATCGAGACGGACGGCTCGGTGAAGCCCGAGGATGCCGTGGCGCTCGCCGCACGCATTCTGCAGGATCAGCTCTCGGTCTTCGTGAACTTCGAAGAGCCGAAGAAGGAGCAGGCGCCCGAGACGCCGCCGGAGCTGGTGTTCAATGCCGCTCTTCTCAAGAAGGTCGACGAGCTGGAGCTTTCCGTGCGCTCGGCCAACTGCCTGAAGAACGACAACATCGTCTATATCGGCGACCTCATCCAGAAGACGGAAGCGGAGATGCTCCGGACCCCGAACTTCGGCCGTAAGTCCTTGAACGAGATCAAGGAAGTGCTGGCCGGCATGGGGCTGCATTTGGGCATGGACGTGCCGGATTGGCCGCCGGAGAACATCGAAGAGCTGGCCAAGCGCTTCGAGGATCATTACTAGAGCTCTCCGGCGTCGCCGGAAGAACGAAGAATTAGCGGCCAAGGCCGCACGCAGGAGGAGAGAATGCGCCATCGTAAAGCCGGAAGACGGCTCAATCGATCGGTCCCGCACCGCAAAGCGCTGCTGAGCAGCCTGGCGAATGCTTTGATCAAGCATGAGCAGATCGTGACCACCTTGCCCAAGGCCAAGGAGCTGAAGCGGGTGGCCGACAAGCTCGTGACCCTGGCCAAGCGCGGCGATCTCCATTCCCGCCGCCGGGCCTTCGCCAAGCTGCGCGACGACGCCATGGTGGCCAAGCTGTTCGACACGCTGGGTCCGCGCTATGCGGAGCGCCCGGGCGGTTATACCCGTGTCCTCAAGGCCGGTTTCCGCTATGGCGATTCCGCGCCTGTGGCGGTAATCGAGCTGGTGGACCGGGATGTAGACGCCAAGGGGCAGGATTCGGGTCCGACCCAGAACTTCGACGAGGAAGAAGCCGTCGCGGCCTAACGCGACGCTACTTTCCGACGTCAGACACGAAAAACGCGCCGCGGCGATTGCCGGGCGCGTTTTCTTTTGCCTGATCGGCTGGGTCTCAGCCGCGGGCTTTCCTAATTCTAGTCCTCGCCGACTTCGCCATGGACCTTCGGCGGGGTGAACTCGATGCCCTCGGCCTCTTCATGAGCGGCGATGGCGGCATCCTTGATGCCGGCGAGACCGTCCTTGTAGATGCCGGTGATGACTGCTTCGGCTTCCTCTTCGCTGGCGCCGTCCTCGTCGAAGTCGCCGGTCCAGTAGATCACGGTGCGGTTGGGCTCATCGTCCTCTTCCACCCAGATCTTGGACTTGTAGTTCTTTACGGGCAGGGGGCTTTCGATGATCTCGTAGGAGTAGCTGAGATCGCCACGATCGGTCAGCCGCTCGTAGATTTCGCCACCGTCGCCGAGGGTGAGCGTGCGAAAGGTATCGCCGTCCTTCTCGCTCTCGACGCAGTCGACAACGGCCGGATGCCAATCCTTGATGGCGCAGAAATCGCTGACCAGGGGCCAGACTTTGTCAGGCAGGCCCGGGGCTTCGGTCCGGCCTTTGGCGTCGGCTGCCAGCGCCGACGTTCCGCAGAACGCTGTGACGGCGGCAATCGCGATGGCGCTTCTCCATGTGGGCATATGTTTTCCTCCAAATCGTCTTTGTGTAGCTTGATAAACGTGAATCCCGGCATCCTAGTGGAAGCAACCGGCGGGGCAAGTGTGCGACGCCGGTCGTTGTTCCGTCATGCCGGTGGTTACGCTATACGAAGCCCATTGTTCCCGGGCCGTTAATTCGGAGCCTTTGCCATTTTTCTCATGAGATATAGCAGCCTCATCGTTTTGCTTCTTGCCGCGTTCATGGGGGCCAACAGCGCCTCGGCGGAAATCCGCGTGGTCCCGAAGAGCGATACGGCGCTGAAGCAATCCTTCGCGCCCGTCGTGAAGAAGGCCATTCCCGCGGTGGTGAACGTCTATGTGAGCCGCCGGGTCTCCCAGCGGGTCTCGCCGTTCATGAACGACCCGTTCTTCCAGCGCTTCTTCCGTGATTTCGGCATGCCGCGGGAGCGGGTGCAGAACTCGCTCGGCTCCGGCGTGATCGTCGGCGACGAGGGGATCGTGGTCACCAACAACCACGTCATCCAGGGGAGCGGCGAGGCGGAGATCACGGTCGCGCTCGCCGACGGACGAGAGTTTCCGGCCGAGATCATCCTGAAGGACGACCGGACCGATCTGGCGGTGCTCAAGCTGCAGTCGGACGGGGAGACGTTTCCCTCCGTGGCGTTTGCCGATTCCGACAGTCTGCAGGTGGGCGACATCGTGCTGGCCATCGGCGATCCGTTCGGCGTTGGCCAGACGGTCACGAGCGGGATCGTCTCCGCGCTGGCCCGCACCAAGGTCGGCATCTCCGACTACCAGTTCTTCATCCAGACCGATGCGGCCATCAATCCGGGCAATTCGGGCGGCGCGCTGATCGACATGGACGGCTATCTGGTCGGCATCAACACGGCCATCTTCTCCAAGAGCGGCGGGTCGCACGGCATCGGCTTTGCGATCCCCTCGAACATGGTCCATCTGGTGGTCAAGGCAGCGCTGGAGGGTGGCACGGTGCGCCGGCCATGGCTCGGCGCTTCGCTCCAGTCGGTCACCTCTCAGCTTGCCGACACGCTCGGGCTTGAGAGCCCCCGCGGGGCGCTGGTAAACGAGATCAATCCCGAGGGGCCTGGGGCCGCTGCGGGGCTTCAGATCGGCGACGTGATCGTCAGTGTCGATGGGCGCCAGGTGAAGGACCCGGAAGCGCTCCAGTATCGCCTGGTGACCAAGGGCATCGGCAGCACCGCAAAGATCGGCATCATGCGGGAAGGCCGGCCGCGCAACGTGACCCTGGAGCTGGTTCCGGCGGCGGAGATCCCGCCGCGCAACGCTCAGGTGCTGGAAGGGCGGACGCCGCTCACCGGCGCCAAGGTCGCCAATCTCTCGCCGGCCGTGGCCGAAGAGCTCGACATTCAGAACGAGGGGCCGGGCGTCGTGGTGATGGATATCGCCCGGGGCACGGTGGCGGCGCGCGTCGGCGTCAGGCCCGGCGACATCGTAAAGGTCGTGAATGGCACGGAGATCACCTCGGTGGAGCAACTCGTCACTCTGCTTTCCAACAATACGGGCGGCTGGCAGCTGCAGATCGCGCGCGGCGGCCGCATGTTGAGCCTTCAGATCGGGGGCTAGGGCGAAGCCATGTCCAGTCTATTCGAAGCCGCCGGAATGGAGCGGAACGCGCCGCGGCCCCTGGCCGACCGGCTGCGGCCGGAGAACCTGGCGGCGGTGATCGGCCAGGAGCATCTGCTCGGCGAAAACGGGCTGCTCACCCGCATGGTCAACGCGGGCCGGCTCGGCTCGGTGATCTTCTGGGGACCGCCGGGAACGGGCAAGACGACTGTTGCCCGCCTCTTGGCTCAGGTGACCGATCTCGATTTCGTGCAGCTCTCGGCGATCCAGTCGGGGGTGCAGGACCTGCGCAAGGTCTTCGACGCCGCCAAGGCGCGCCGCGAGCAGGGGAAGGGGACGCTTCTCTTCGTCGACGAGATCCACCGCTTCAACCGCTCCCAGCAGGACGCCTTCCTGCCTCATATGGAGGACGGCACCATCACGCTGGTGGGGGCCACGACGGAGAACCCGTCCTTCGAGCTGAACTCGGCGGTCCTGTCTCGCTCTACCGTCCTGACGTTCAAGCGGCTCGATGAGGACGCATTGAAAGAGCTGCTGGCCCGCGCCGAGGAGTTCGAAGGCCGCAAGCTTCCCCTGGACGACGATGCCCGCATCGCTCTGATCGACATGGCCGATGGCGATGGGCGGGCGCTCGCGACGCTGGCCGAGGATGTGCTGCTCGCCACCCATAAGGGCGTCGACAAGCCGCTCACCCGGGAGGAGCTGACCGAGCTGGTGCAGCGGCGGGCGCCGCTCTACGACAAGTCCCAGGACGGCCATTACAATCTGATCAGCGCGCTGCATAAGTCTGTGCGAGGCTCCGACCCGGATGCCGCGCTTTACTGGCTGGCGCGCATGCTGGCCGGGGGCGAGGACCCGCTCTATATCGCCCGGCGGCTGGTGCGCATGGCGGTGGAGGATATCGGCATGGCCGATCCCGTCGCGCTCGTGCACGCCAATGCCGCCAAGGATGCCTATGATTTTCTGGGCTCGCCGGAGGGCGAGCTGGCCTTGGCTCAGGTCACGGTCTATCTCGCCACGGCACCAAAATCGAACGCCGCCTATATGGCCTTCAACGCGGCGACCCGGACGGCCAAGGAGCACGGCTCCTATCTGCCGCCGAAGCATATCCTGAATGCCCCGACCCGGCTGATGAAGGACGAGGGGTACGGCGCGGGCTATGCCTACGACCATTCTCAGGAAGGGGCGTTCTCCGGCCAGAACTACTTCCCGGACGAGATGGAGCGGGAGCAGTTCTATCGGCCGACCGGCTACGGCTACGAGGAGCAGGTGGGCAAGCGACTGGAGCGCTGGGCGAAGATCCGGGCCGAAAGGTCCAGCAAGGGGGATGCATGACGATCTTCTATGTGGCGGCCGGCGGCGCCGTGGGGGCAAGCCTGCGCTATCTGGTGGGGGTGGCCTCCGGGCGGCTCATCGGCTTCGGCTTTCCCTGGGGCACGCTGGTCTGCAATGCGCTGGGCTGCTTCCTCATGGGCGTGCTGATCGAGCTCATGGCGACCAAGCTGACCGTGCATAACGATCTGCGCGCTTTCCTCGCCGTGGGGCTGCTCGGCGGCTTCACCACCTATTCCGCCTTCTCCGCCGATTTCGCGACGCTCCTGGGGCGGGGCGAGACCTATCAGGCCGTGTTCTACGTGGCGGTGACCCTGACGCTTGCGTTGGCCGGCGTGTTCGCAGGCTTCGCCTTCGTGCGGGCGCTTTAGGGTATGGCCGGCGTTGAGACCAAGGAAGTCACCCGGGACGAGGACGGGATGCGGCTGGACCGCTGGTTCAAGTCCCATTACGCGGACCTGCCTCATAGCCGGCTGGAGAAGCTGCTCAGGACAGGCCAGGTGCGGGTCGATGGCGGCCGGGTGAAGTCCCATACGCGGCTGGAGGCGGGCCAACAGGTGCGTGTGCCGCCCATGCAGGCCTTCGACGGCGGCCGGCCGCCAAAGGACAAGCCCCAGCTCAGCGCGGCCGACGCCAAGTTCCTGCGGGAGATCACGCTCTATGAGGACGACGATCTCCTGATCCTCAACAAGCCATCCGGCATGGCGGTCCAGGGCGGCAGCAAGACCACGCGCCATATCGACGGCATGCTGGCGGGGCTCGGCGACGGGCCGGAGACCCGGCCGCGGCTGGTGCACCGGCTGGACCGGGATACCTCGGGTGTGCTGGTGGTGGCCAAGCGGCGCTCCATTGCCGCGACGCTCGGCAAGGCGTTCCAGACGCGGTCGGTGCGCAAGATCTACTGGGCGGTGGTGCACGGGGTGCCGAAGCCGCCCCAAGGCAAGATCGATGCGGCGCTGGTGAAGGCCACGGGGCCGGAGGGCGACCGGGTGCGAAAAGCGCGGCCCGGCGAGCAGGAGCAGGCCCAGAGCGCGGTCACTTATTATGCGGTGGTCGACCGGGCAGGGGAGATCGCCTCTTACGTCTCGCTCAAGCCCGTCACGGGACGCCAACACCAATTGCGCGCCCATATGGCCATGTGCGGCCATTCCATTCTGGGCGACAGCAAATACCCGCCGGAAGAGGGGCAGGAGCTCCCTGAGGGCATCGCCAATAAACTGCATCTGCATGCGCGTCGTATCAGCTTTAAGCATCCGACGGGCGAGGGGATCGTGGACGTCACCGCGCCGCTCCCCGGCCATATGAAGGACAGCTTCGCGGCGTTCGGTTTCACGGAAAAAGGCAACGAGGAGGATAAGTGAGCGAGCCGAAAGGGAGCGAGCCCAAAAAGAGCCAGCCTCAAAAGGAGCGCATGAAGAAGTTCTACAAGGACGTCACGCTGGCGGCGGCGGATGGCGATAATGCCGCCGCGCTGCTGCTCGACGGCCGCACGGTGAAGACGCCGGGGCGGAACGCCTTAGCGCTGCCGACGGAGCCGCTCGGCGAGGCGGTGGCCGACGAATGGCGCGCTCAAGGCACCGAGATCATCCCTGAGACCATGCCCATGACCCGGCTGGTCAATACGGCGATCGACGGGGTGCGGGGGAACGAGCAGACCGTGGCCGACGATATCGAGACCTTCGCAGGCACCGATCTCCTCTGTTACCGGGCGGACGGCCCGGACGGGCTCGTCGCTCTCCAGGGGGAAGCCTGGGATCCGCCGCTCCGCTGGGCGGAGAAGCATTTCGGCGGCCCGTTTCATCTCGCCGAAGGGGTGATCCATGTGGAGCAGCCCGAAGAGACCATGGCTGGCGTGCGCGCCTCGCTTTCCGGTCTCGGCCCGTTTGAGCTGACGGCTCTGCATATCATGACCAGCCTCATGGGCTCGGCGCTGCTGGCGCTGGCCGTGGCGGAGGGTGAGATGGTGCCGGACGAGGCCTGGGACGCCGCCCATGTGGATGAGGACTGGCAAATCCTCCAATGGGGCGAGGACAAGGAAGCGTCTGAGCGACGGGCCCGCCGCAAGGAGGATTTCGACACCGCGGCGCGTATGCTGGCGCTGGTGCGCAGCGAGCCTTGAAGGTGCTCCCAGGGCTTGCCTTAGAGGCCTGCCATGCTATTCAGCGTGGCGCAGTTTTTCAGTCGGGTTGGGGAACGTCACATGAAAGAAGTCCTTGAAGAGCTTGAGATCCGCCGGGAGAAGGCCCGCGCGGGCGGCGGCCAGAAGCGTATCGACGCGCAGCACAACCGGGGCAAGCTGACCGCCCGGGAGCGGCTGGAGCTCTTGCTGGACGACGGCTCCTTCGAGGAGTTCGACATGTATGTCGAGCACCGCTGCACGGATTTCGGCATGCAGGAGACCAAGGTGCCGGGTGACGGCGTGGTGACCGGCTGGGGCACCATCAACGGCCGGGTCGTCTATGTCTTCGCCAAGGACTTCACGGTGTTCGGCGGCTCCCTGTCGGAGACCCACGCCCAGAAGATGATCAAGATCCAGGACATGGCGCTGAAGAACCGTGTCCCGATCATCGGTCTGTTCGATGCGGGCGGCGCGCGCATTCAGGAGGGCGTCGCGGCGCTGGGCGGCTATGGCGAGGTATTCCTGCGCAATGTGCAGGCCTCGGGCGTTATCCCGCAGATCTCCGTCATCATGGGCCCGTGCGCGGGCGGCGACGTGTATTCGCCGGCCATGACCGACTTCATCTTCATGGTGCGCGACACCGCCTACATGTTCGTCACCGGCCCGGACGTGGTGAAAACCGTGACCAAGGAAGAGGTGACGGCGGAGGAGCTGGGCGGCGCCTCGATCCACACCACCAAATCCTCCATCGCCGACGGCGCCTACGACAACGATGTCGAGACGCTGCTCCAGATGCGGCGCTTCATGGACTTCCTGCCCGCCAGCAACCTGTCCGGCGTGCCGGAGCTGCCGACCCGCGATCCGTGGGACCGGGCGGACCATTCGCTGGATACGCTGATCCCCGACAATCCGAACATGCCCTACGACATGAAGGAGCTGATCACGAAGGTCGTGGACGAGGGCGATTTCTTCGAGATCCAGGAGGATTTCGCCAAGAATATCGTGACCGGCTTCGCGCGCATGGAGGGGCGCACCATCGGCATCGTCGCCAACCAGCCCATGGTGCTGGCGGGCGTGCTCGATTCCGACGCCTCGCGGAAAGCGGCGCGCTTCGTGCGCTTCTGCGACTGCTTCCAGATTCCGCTGGTCACCTTCGTCGATGTGCCGGGCTTCCTGCCGGGCACGGACCAGGAATATGGCGGCCTCATCAAGCACGGCGCGAAACTGCTCTTCGCCTTTGCCGAGGCCACCGTGCCGAAGGTCACCGTCATCACCCGCAAGGCCTATGGTGGCGCTTACGACGTCATGTCGTCCAAGCATATCCGGGCGGATGTGAACTATGCCTGGCCGACGGCCGAGATCGCGGTGATGGGGCCTAAAGGCGCCGCCGAGATCCTCTATCGTGCGGACCTCAAGGACCCAGAGACGATCCAGAAGCGCATCGCCGAATACGAGACCCGCTTCGCCAATCCCTTCGTGGCGGCGGAGCGCGGCTATATCGACGAGGTGATCATGCCCCACGGGACGCGGCCGCGGATCGCCCGGGCCCTGCGCATGCTTCAGAACAAGGAAGCCGAGACCCCCTGGAAGAAGCACAATAACCTGCCGTTGTAGGACGACGTGTCGGGGTGCTGCAGCTTGGCTGCGATGAGTATGGTCGCCATCACCGGCGCTCTCGCTGGGGGAGCCGTCGGCTTCATCCAACGATATCGCCGGGCCGCACCCCCAAGGGACCCGAGACCCGGTAGCCAGAGACCATCTTTAGCCAGTGGTTTGGTGCGCGGTGAATCCAGTCGACGACCACAGGATCAATTCGATCCTTTTGAGGTAGTCCATCCGGATAAGAGCGCTCGCCGCTACGCAGGTCATAGTACTCCAGACTGTACGTTGGCAGGAACGAATTCAGGAGCGCTGAGACGTCTTCGAGCTGCTTGCGTTTGACCGTATCTCCGGTTGGGTACTGTGCCAGAAACTCGATCCGGCCGCGGCGGCAGTCGTCCGTCCTGCCTGCGACAGGTCCGAAGGCATCCAAAACCTCGTTGGCGGGTTGAACACTCGCACCTTGAGCAAACCCTCCAACACGCAGAATGAGATTGTCTGGGCAGACGTCTTCCAGCAAACATATGTCGGAGACTTGATCGAGTTGCTCCTCGTTTGGCGGTACCCCCGCCACAATCAAACAATCGAGAGTGCTGTAAATCTCCGCATCATCGATCACCTCCGTCAGGTTTTCGATCACGTCGGCCCCACGAAACGAGCCGGATCCATGCCGCCGGTATCGCACAATCTGCGATTGCGGGAGCAAAGCACGAATTGCTCGAATAGCCTCGAGCGCCGTTTCCAGCGTTGTGCCGTTGAGCCACGCCTCGAAGAAGCTCGTCTCGCCGCTAAGATCGAAGCATCGGTCCTCTTGTCCCCCCGCGAGGCGAGCGTTGGGTCTCATTTCGGAAATTGAGAGAAGCGGCGGCGTCTTGCCATTGATGGTTATCCCGACAAGCCGGCAAAGCTGGGCTGAGTGCACGGTCGCCCACCAGGGGCCGACCCGATCAGAGACGAAGACATCGTTTCCTTTATAACAATCTTCGCCTGGCGACTTTGCGACCATCACGCTCAGGAAGCCGTTCTCGTAGCGGAACAAGACCTCCCGGCCATCAGACGTTTCCGAATGAGCTATGACGGCGACATAAAAGTCTCGTTCATGGACCAAATCCAGAATGACCGAGGTGGCGGCCGGAGGCGGCGTTATGAATATGCTGCCGCAGGGGGTGTACATCTTCGAGCACTCTCGTCAGTCTTCAAGCGGTGAAACCGAGCACCTCAAGATCTCTATATGCCAGCGCAGCGTGTGGTGCCACAGAGAGTCTCCCTTAGCCGTTGTAGGGGGCGTTGTGCCGGGGCGGGTTTCAAACCGCTCAGACATCCTTACCGTACAACCCTGGGATGTACTCATAGCTCGGGGAGGAGAAAACGGTGAAAGCAAGAATGCGCATGGCGCTTTTGGCGCCGCTGGCTTTGGCGGCTGTCGTTGCAATGGCGCTGGCGGATGGGATTGTCTCTAGCGCGGAGGCTGGCTCTCCCAAGAACAGTGGCGGGTCGGGCGGAGGTGCCTCGAGCCTTTCCGGGACCGATCTCGGAAGCGGGCGTTTCAAGAAATCCGGCTCCCAGGGCGGAAGCGGCCTCAGCGGTACGGATCTCGGCAGCGGACGCCTGAAGAAATCGGGTTCGCAAGGCGGCAAGAACTAGCGCTCCATTCGTCGGAATCACGACCTCCCGTCGCGCGCGTACGCAAATGTCCGATTGCGGGCTCGCGGGCAACTCCGCTAAACTTTCAACCGTTCAGTGGTTCAGGGGGGATCGTTATGCGTTTGTCTGTTGCGATTTTGGGGGTCGGGCTGACCCTTGGCGGATTGGCTTTGAGCGCCACGCCGGCGGCGGCCTATACGTGCGGCGAGCTGTGGTGGCTCCGCAACCAGATCTATCACGCCAACGGCTATTGCTTTAAATCGCGCAACGCGATCAACACGTTCGGCAATTCGGGCTGCCTTTACGACAACGCGGGCTCGATGCCCATGTCGACGACGGACCGAAATGCGGTTGCGCAGATCAAGCAGCAGGAACGCTGGCAAGGCTGCCGATAACGCTGCTGATTGCTTCATCGTATCTGACGTCGTCGAAAAGCTCTTGGAGCCGCGATGGACGTGAGGGCAGGCGGGACTGCTCGGCTGAGCACGCGCGCGTTAAAACCGGCGTTGGGTGCGGTGCGCCCGCCATGGTTGCAAACTTCTAAACAGACGGGACATCTTGAGGCGCCTAATCGCTTGAGAACGCTTTTTAAACCCGGATAGCGAACAAAGCTTGCTCCTGCACGTTGTTCCTGAAGTTTATAGGAAGAACAAGCATTCCATGGAGGTACTTTATGAAGTTCACGAAATTTATTCCTGTTGCCGGCGCCGCTCTGTTGATGTCCACCGCGGTTTATGCGGCCGACGCCGAGATCAGCGAGAACATGAAGGTCGTCGATCCGGATATGGACAACGCTCTGACTCTCGATGAGGCCTATACGGCCGGTGCCAAGACCTTCAAGGCGCTGAACCCCGATGGCGACGACACGCTGGAGGCCGATGAGCTGAAGGGCCGTGTCAGCAAGCGTCAGCTGAAGGAAGCCGATCCGGACGATGACGGCTCCCTCGACATGAGCGAGTACAAGGCGCTGATCAAGAAGCGTTTCGAGGCGGCCAACCCCGATGGCGACGACACCATCGAGTCCGACGAGCTGGAAACCCGCAAGGGCAAGAAGCTTCTTGAGCTGATCCAGCAGTAAGAGGCCGGGCCTCATCGCGTGAGCTTGGCGGCACTCCTGCCGCCGGGTTTCGCGCTGCAATCGCGAAAGATAGCCGTCCTTCGGGGCGGCTATTTTTTTTGCGTTGGCTGTTGGTTTTCCGGGCAGGTCTCGGCCTTGGTGGCCCGCGGCCTAGGACGCCAGCGCCACGTCTTCCCGACCCGGGCTCTCCGCACGCAGGGAGGCGAGGACTTCGTCCGCAGACAGGGCCATACCGAACAGGGCGCCCTGGCCAATGGTGCAGCCATGGGCGGTCAGCCAGGTCGCATCGTCTTCCGTCTCAACGCCTTCGGCTGTGATCTGCATTTCCAGATTTTGTCCCAGACCCAGAATGGCGGCGACCAGCTTCCGGCTGTCCGCATTCATACGCATGGAGCGGATGAAGGAGCGGTCGATCTTGATCTTGTCGAAGGGCAGGGTGCGCAGCTGCGCCAGGCTCGAATGGCCGGTGCCGAAATCGTCCAGCGCGATGGTGATACCGGTGTTGCGCAAGGAGGCGAGGGTCTCCCTGGCGCGCTGTAGATGGGTCATCACGGCGCTTTCGGTGACCTCGATCTCGAGCCGGCCCGGCGGGACTCCGCTTTCGGTCAAGATGGCAAGGATCCGCTGGGGCAGCTCTTGCGCCGCTAGCTGGGTCGGCGACAGGTTGAGCGCCACTTTGAAATGGGACGGCCAGTTCTTGAGGTCGCAGCAGGCCTGCTTCAGGAGCTGGAAGGTCAGCTCGTCGATCATGCCGAGCTCTTCGGCGATGGGAATGAACACGTCCGGCGTGATCTTGTCCTGGCTGTCCGGCCAGCGGGCCAGAAGCTCGAAGCCGAAGAGGCTCCGATCGTCCAGATAGGCCAGGGGCTGGTAATAGGCCAGGAAGCCGCCGCCGTTCACGACGTCGCGCATCTTCCGCTCCAGGCTGGCACGAGTCTGCATCTCGCGGCCCATGGTTTCGTCGAACAGGTCGACGTTATGGTGCTCGGCATGCTTGGCGTGGTGAAGCGCCATGTCGGCGGCGCCGAGGAGGCCTTCCGGGTCGCTTTCGGGATCGCTGATGGCGACCCCGATGGTGGCGCTTATATCGAAATCGATGGAGCCCACCGAAACGCTTTCGCCGATCCGCGTGGCAATCTGCTCCGCAAGCTCAAGCTGAGCCTTTTCCGTTTCGATATCGGGGATGAGCAAGGCGAACTCGTCGCCGCCAACGCGCGCGGCCAAAGATCCGGCCGGCGCCAGCTCAGAAATACGCTCGGCGACAATGCGCAGGACCGCGTCTCCCGTGGCCTGGCCGTAAAGCCCGTTCGCCAGCTTGAAGTCGTTGAGGTCGATGGACAGAAGCGCGCAACGGCCGCCCCGGCCGCGGCTCTTGGCCAGGACGGTGCGGAGCTCCTCGTTAAAGACGTTGCGGTTCGGCAGACCCGTGAGCCCATCGACGCGGGCGAGGGATTGGGCCAGGCGCTTCGCATTGGCAAGCGATCTGTACGACCGTTTCAGCCGGTCGGTTGCGTTGAAGAGCAGCAGGGTCGGGACGATCAGGGAGATCGCGGCGAAGGTCGTGGAGGTGGCGATGAAGCGCCAGCGCTCGTGGGTCTCGAACTCGTGGTCGTAATGCACGCTCAAGAGGTCGCAGAGCAGCGCCTCAAGCTTGAACTCCCAAAGCGTCGACAGCACGAAGACCGTGAAAACGGTCAGCAGCAGCGCGCCCATGATCCGCGATCGCGTCAATGGCATGATGAACCCCTTCAGCAGGGCCAATTGACCATAGGGTCGCGAGGATGTGCTTAAGCCCTATGCGTAATTTGTACGTACTTCCCTAATTGGAGGTTTAGGCTGAGGTGCGCCAACCGGTTAATTCTGCTGCAGAAAATCGAGCATCACCTCATCGAAGCGCTCCCGGTTTTCAAGCTGGGGAAGGTGGCCGACGCCTTCGAAGATGACCGCCCGGGCATGGGGCATCTTATTAGCGATGGCCTTCGCGTTGTCGGCGTTGTGGCCCATCTTCGATTGCATCTCCTTCGGCGCGGCCCCCTTGCCAGGCGCCACATGGTCGTTCTCGCCCATGACGATGAGGACGGGCTGCTTCACGAAGGGCATGTCGTAGATGATCGGCTCCCGCAGGACCATCTGGGCGGAGTTGGCGAAGCTTCTCAGCCAGCGCGGAAACTCGGCGCTGTCGCGCATGCCCGTCCGGGCCCAGACGAAGGGATCGAGATCCTTATCCGGCAGGGTGAGATTGTAGCGGGTCTTCAGGCTCTCCCGGTAATCCTCCGGCGTGACCTTCGCCTCCATGTCGACCAGCGTCTCGGTCGGCACGGGCGGGACGTAGAGGCCGTAATCCTCCAGGCCGATGGGCCCGGTCATCAGCACCTTGCGGACCTTCTTGGGGAAGTCGCGGGCAAAGCGCATGGAGAGCATGCCGCCCATGGAGTGGGCGACCACGTTGACCTTGTCGATCTCCAGGGACTCCAGAAGCTCGGCGGTGTTGCGGGCAAGCTCGTCGAAATGGAGATCGAAGGTCGGCTTGGACGATTTGCCGAAACCGATCTGGTCCGGCGCAACGACCCGGTAGCCGGCCTCGCTCAAGGTCTCGATCACGGGCGCCCAGTAGCTCGATGGGAAGTTCCGCCCGTGAAACAGGAGTACGGTCCGGCCATTGGCTTCGTCCGTCGGCGCAACATCCATATAGGCCATGTTCAGATCCTGGCCGTCGCGGGTCAGCGGAAATAGCTTCACATCATAGGGGTAGGGGTAGCCTTCCAGGGCGATGCCCAAGGGCGGAAAGCCTTCATCGGCGGCCGTCGTCTCGGTGTCGGCGGCGCGGACAGTCTGTCCCAGGGGGAGGCTCATCAGGAGCATCGCCAGACAAGATATGACAGCGGATTTCCAACACATTTTCGTCATCGCGGTCCCTTTCGGTATGGCGAGATCGGCGCGAGCCTTAAGGATATCGAGAGGCGCCAGCGATAGGATCGAAGTCTGGGCGCGGCCCTTCGTTCCAGGGTTATTGCAAATCGGCCAAACCCTGCTATCCCGAGGCCTGACAGCGCCTCGACGGCTCAATTCCGCCGCCAAAGGCAGATATCCACTTTGCCCATAGTATTCATTTCGCTCCTGGGACGTCTCAGGCGGGTCTGAATTCCATCATGACCAAGCGCTTTATCATCGTTGCCATCATCATCGCGGTGTTTCTGGGCGGGCTCGCCTGGTTCCAGTTCATCTTCAAGCCGCAGATGATCGAGCAGTTCGTTTCCAAGATGCAGGGTGCCGCGCCCACGGTGACCACCGAGGTAGCGAAGCTCGAGAGTTGGACCCCGGAGCTCCATGCGATCGGCACCGTCACAGCCATTCGCGGCGTGAATTTGGCGCCTGAGATCTCCGGCATCATCGAGGACTATTTCTTCGAAAGCGGCGACGATGTCGAAGAAGGCAAGCTGCTGGTGCAGCTCGACGATTCCGTCCAGCAAGCGGAGCTTGCGGCGAACAAGGCGACCCTGAAGGACGCCGAGATCAATTACGACCGGCAAAGTAAGCTGGTGGACCGGGGCGCGGTCTCCCAAGCCGCTCTCGACACGGCCACGGCCGACCGGGATTCCGCACGTGCCGCGGTGGATCAGGTCAGCGCCGTGATCGAGCAGAAATCAGTCGAGGCACCGTTTGCGGGCCGGATTGGCCTTCGGACGGTGGAGAAAGGGCAGTACGTTCCCACGGGCGAGGGGATCGTCTGGCTGCAGTCATTGGATCCGATCTGGGTCGACTTCCCCGTGCCCGAGACGGAGTCGGGCCGCATCAAGCTCGGCGATGCCGTGCAGGTGCGGGTCGACAGCTATCCGGACAAGACCTTCGACGGGAAGATCACCGCGCGGGACGTTCGCGTGAGCACCGATACGCGCACGCTCATGCTGCGGGCGACCTTGCAGAATCCGGACAAGACGCTGCTGCCGGGCATGTTCGGCGACGTGACCGTCGGCTCCGGCGCGCCAAAGGAATACGTCACCGTGCCCAAGACCGCCGTGACCTACAGCCTCTATGGCGACGCGGTCTGGGTGGTGGTGCCCGGCGATAAGGAAGGGAGCCCGGAAGACGAGACGTCGGCGCCTGAGAGCGGTGGCGCCCAGGCGGCGGAAGCCGATCAGGGCGAGGCTGCAGAGGGCGATGCCGAGAACGCGGACGCGCAAGAGGACGATGCGGCGCCGAAACTGAAGGCGGAGCGGCGCTTCGTGCGCGTCGGCCCCAATCGCGGCGACCGTGTCGCTATTCTGGAAGGAATCGAGGCAGGGGACGAGGTGGTGTCCAGCGGGCAGCTGAAGCTGCAGCCGGATTCAGCCGTCGAAGTGGACAATTCGGAGCGCTTGAAGGCGCCGGCCGAGCTGCCGAGGCCCTGATCCCATGAGCTTCACCGACCTCTTCATCAAGCGCCCCGTGCTTGCCATGGTCGTGAGCCTGCTCGTGCTGCTGGCCGGCGCCCAAGCCGGCCTCAATCTGCAGATCCGTGAATACCCGGAGATGTCGAACACGACCATCACCGTCACCACGACCTATCCGGGCGCCAACGCGGAGCTGATCCAGGGCTTCATCACGGTGCCGCTCCAGCAGGCGGTGGCGAGCACCGAAGGCATCGATACGATGACGGCCACGTCGAGCCAGAACGTGTCGACGATCACCCTCAATCTGAAGCTCAACGCCGATTCCGACCGGGCGATGACCGACGTGCTGTCGAAGATCGCCCAGGTGCAATATCTGCTGCCGCGGGAAGCCAACGACTCCGTCGTCACCAAGGAGACGGGCGAGGGCACGGCGCTGATGTACATCTCGTTCTCCAGCGACGTGATGACCTCGTCCCAGATCACCGATTACCTGAC
This sequence comes from Methyloligella solikamskensis, assembly GCF_042676065.1. Lineage (NCBI taxonomy): Bacteria > Pseudomonadati > Pseudomonadota > Alphaproteobacteria > Hyphomicrobiales > Hyphomicrobiaceae > Methyloligella > Methyloligella solikamskensis. The sequence continues at coordinate 1,717,161 of NZ_JBHTJO010000001.1, forward strand.
CCGTGTGGTGCAGCCGCGGCTGCAGACCATCGGCGGGGTGGCGAGCGCGGAGATCCTGGGTGGCCAGACCTTCGCCATGCGCATCTGGCTGAACCCGGACAAGATGGCGGCTCTGAAGGTCACGCCGGTGGACGTGGCCCAGGCGCTGGATGCCAACAACTACACGTCTGCCGCGGGCCAGGTGAAAGGCCAGTTCACCGAGACCAGCATCGACGCCCAGACCGATGTGAGCGACCCGGAGCAGTTCGGCGAACTCGTCATCAAGACCGACGGCGATGCGCTGGTGCGGCTGAGCGATATCTCGGAGATCGAGCTCGGGCCTCAAAACGCCGATTCCTCGTCCGTGTTCGATGGGCTGAAGGCGGTGTTCATCGGTGTGGAGGCGACGCCCACGGCAAACCCGCTGACGGTGATCACCGATGTTCGCAACGACATGCCCAATATCGAGCGTGAGCTGCCGACGGGGTTGAACGCGGCCATCGCCTACGATGCGACGGACTTCATCCGCACCTCCATCTGGGAGGTGGTCACGACGCTGGGCGAGGCAGCGATCATCGTGATCGTGGTGATCTTCCTGTTCCTTGGAAACTTGCGCTCCACAATCATCCCCATCGTCACCATCCCGCTGTCCCTGGTGGGCGTGTTGGCGATGCTTTACGTGCTGGGCTACTCCATCAACCTGATGACCCTGCTGGCGCTGGTGCTTGCCATCGGCCTGGTGGTCGACGACGCGATCGTGGTGGTGGAGAACATCTACCGGCACATCGAGGACGGCATGAAGCCGCTCGATGCGGCGCTCAAGGGCGCCCGGGAGATTGTCTACCCGGTCATCGCCATGACCATCACCCTGGCAGCGGTCTATGCGCCCATTGGCTTCGTTTCCGGCGTCACGGGTTCGCTCTTCCGGGAATTCGCCTTCACGCTCGCCGGCGCCGTGGTGGTCTCCGGCTTCATCGCGCTGACCCTGTCGCCGATGATGTGCTCCAAGCTCCTGCGTCAGCACGACAATGACGGCAGTGGCTTCACCGGCGTTCTCGACCGCTTCTTTGGGCGGCTGAACGGATGGTACCGCCGCCGCCTGACCAGCTCCCTGAACTACCGGCCGGTCACCGTGCTGGTGATCTTCGGCGTGATCGCGGGCACGGCGCTCATGTATGTGACGGCTCAGAAGGAGCTCGCGCCGGACGAGGATCAGGGCATCCTGTTCTCCATCGTGAAGACGCCTCAATACGCCAATCTCGACTATCTCGAGCAGTCGACCGCGCAGCTCGGGAAGGTGTTCGACGAGCTGCCCGAGGAGGAGCATGTCTTCACCATCAACGGCATGGGCGGGACCCATCAGGCCTTCGTCGGCCTTCTTCTGAAGAACTGGGGCGAGCGCGAGGGGACCCAGGCGGACGTGCTGCAGCAGGTGCAGCCCCAGGTGAGCAAGGTGGCGCCGGCCCAGGCGCTGATCTTCTCGCCGCCGGCGCTGCCGGGCTCCACGGGTGGCGCCGATGTCCAGTTCGTTATCACCACGACGGAGGATTTCGAGAGGCTCGCCGAGGTCACCAACGAGATCGTGAAGGCTGCCGATGAGAGCGGCATGTTCATTTTCACCGATTACGATTTGCGCTTCGAGACGCCACAGATCTCGTTCGAGATCGACCGGGACAAGGCCAACAGCCTGGGCGTCTCCATGGCGGAGATCGGCCAGTCGCTGGCGACCCTGCTGGGCGGCAATTACGTCAATCTGTTCGATCTCTATGGGCGCAGCTATCAGGTGATCCCACAGGTGCCGCGCAAGTACCGGCTCGATGAGGATTGGCTGACGCGCTATCAGGTTCGGACGGCTTCCGGCGATATGGTGCCGCTCTCCAACGTGGCCCATGTCACCAAGACGGTGCAGCCCAACGCGCTGACCAATTTCCAGCAGCTCAACTCGGCGACCCTATCCGCCGTGCCGTTCCCGGGCCGGACCGTCGGCGATGCGGTGGCGTTCCTAGAGGGCAAGGCGGAGGAGGTCTTCCCGCAGAACTTCTCCTATGACTGGCAGGGGCAGAGCCGCCAGTACATCCAGGAGGGCAACACGCTGGTCTATACCTTCGTCTTCGCCCTGATCCTCATCTATCTGGTGCTGGCGGCCCAGTATGAGAGCTTCCGGGATCCGTTCATCATCCTGATCGCGCTGCCGACGTCGATGTTCGGGGCGCTGCTGCCCATCAGCCTGGGTCTCGGCTCCATCAATATCTACACCCAGGTGGGGCTGGTGACGCTGATCGGCCTGATCGCCAAGCACGGCATCCTGATGGTGGATTTTGCCAATCACCTCCAGGAGGAGGAAGGCTATAGCCGCCGGGATGCCATCGAGGAGGCGGCCGTGATCCGCCTCCGGCCCATCCTCATGACCACGGCCTCCATGGTGGTCGCCATGGTGCCGCTTCTGATCGCGGAGGGGGCGGGCGCGGCCAGCCGGTTCGCCATCGGTCTGGTGATTTTTGCGGGTCTCACCATCGGCACGATCTTCACGCTCTTCGTGACGCCGGCGATCTACACCTTCCTGGCGAAGGATCATGCCAAGATCAGAGGCGACGAGATGCCGGCCATGGAAGGCCCCGGCGATTTCGAGCGCGCCGAGGCCGATCGGCGGAAAAACGAAGAAGACCGGCATAAACCGTACTCTTCAGCCGCTGAATAAGGGCGTATGCGGAGGAACCATCTGGTTTACTCCGCGTCCTCTAACCTCTAGAAAGCAGTGCTCAAAAAGAAGGCTTGGGGGCGTATGTTTTCGAAAATCCTGATCGCGAACCGCGGTGAAATCGCCTGCCGCATCATGCGGACCGCAAAACGTCTCGGCATCAAGACCGTGGCGGTCTATTCCGACGCTGACCGCGATGCGGTGCATGTGGACATGGCGGACGAGGCGGTGAATGTGGGCCCGGCGGCAGCCGCGGACTCCTATCTGGTCATCGACAAGATTATCGCAGCCGCCAAGGAAACGGGGGCGGAGGCCATCCATCCGGGCTACGGCTTCCTGTCGGAGAACCCGGCCTTCGCCAAGGCGCTGCAGAAGGAAAAGATCACCTTCATCGGGCCGAACCCGCACGCCATCGAGGCGATGGGCGACAAGATCGAGTCCAAGAAGCTGGCGGCCGAGGCGGGCGTGAACACCGTGCCCGGCTATATGGGCGTGATCGAGGACGCCAAGGAAGCGATCAAGATCGCCGACGACATCGGCTATCCGGTGATGATCAAGGCCTCTGCGGGCGGTGGCGGCAAGGGTATGCGCATCGCCTATAGCAGCGAGGAAGTCGAGGAAGGCTTCAACGCCTCGAAGTCGGAAGCCAAGTCGAGCTTCGGAGACGACCGGGTCTTCATCGAGAAATTCGTCGAGGAGCCGCGCCATATCGAGATCCAAGTGCTGGGCGACAAGCACGGCAATGTCATCCACCTCGTCGAGCGCGAATGCTCCATTCAGCGGCGCAACCAGAAGGTTCTGGAGGAGGCGCCGAGCCCTTTCCTGGACGAGAAGACCCGCGAAGCCATGGGCAAGCAGTCCATCGAGCTCGCTAAGGCCGTGGATTACGACTCCGCCGGCACGGTGGAGTTCATCGTCGACAAGGACAAGAATTTCTACTTCCTGGAGATGAACACCCGCCTTCAGGTGGAGCATCCCGTCACCGAGCTGATCACCGGCATCGACCTGGTGGAGCAGATGTTCAAGGTCGCCGACGGCGAGAAGCTCGAAATCAAGCAGAAGGACGTGAAGATCAACGGCTCGGCCATCGAGGCCCGCGTCTATGCCGAGGATCCGTCCCGCAACTTCCTGCCGTCCACGGGCCGGCTGGTGCGCTATCGCCCGCCGGAAACGGGTGAGGAGAACGGCGTCACCGTCCGCATCGATACCGGTGTGGAAGAGGGCGGCGAGATCTCTATCTACTACGATCCGATGATCGCCAAGCTGGTGACCCATGCGCCGACCCGCATCGAGGCGGTCGAGGCCATGGGCCGGGCGCTGGATGCCTTCGCCATTGACGGGTTCCGCCACAACATTCCGTTCCTCGCCGCCCTGATGCGCCATCCGCGCTGGCGGGAGGGGGACATCTCCACCAAGTTCATCGCAGAGGAATATCCGGAAGGCTTCGAGGCGCCGCTCCCTGAAGGCGAGACGCGCGACGTGCTGATCTCCGTGGCTGCGGCCATCGACCATCTCAGCAATGCGCGCCGCCGCAACATTACCCAGCAGATGCTGGGCGAGCCGGTGACCTTCGCCGAGGAGCGTGTGGTCGAGCTCGGCGGTGCGTCGGAGCGGGTGTCCGTGACCCCGGGATCGGAAGATTCGGACGAGTCCCTCGTCATCGCGTTCACCGGCGAAGGCAAGGGCCGCAAGATCGAGCTCAATTCCAATTGGTGGTTCGGCGATCCGGTCTGGCAGGGCACCATCGACGGCAAGCCCGTCGCGGTGCAGGTGCGGGCCATCCTGAACGGCCACGCGCTCACCTATGAGGGTGTGGAGGTCTCCGCGCGGGTCTATACGGCGCGCGAGGCGGAGCTGATGGCGCTGATGCCCATCAAGGAGCCGCCGGACACCTCCAAGATGCTGCTCTGCCCCATGCCGGGCATGGTGGTCTCGCTTGCCGTGGAGGAAGGCCAGACGGTCGCCGCGGGCGAGACGCTGTGCGTCGTGGAAGCCATGAAGATGGAGAACGTCCTCAAGGCGGAGCGCGACGCCACCGTCTCCAAAATCCTTGCAGAGCCTGGCGACAGCCTTAATGTCGATGCTGTCATCATGGAGTTCGAATAGGCGGGAGCTTTAGCCGTGTCCGGCGAAAGCGACGACATCAGAACCGTTACGGTCCGCATCGAAGGCCGCGTACAAGGCGTCTATTTCCGCGCCTGGACCGAGCAGACGGCGAAAGAGCTGGAGCTCGACGGCTGGGTCCGTAATTGCGACGACGGCTCGGTGATGGCTGTGTTTTCCGGGCCGGCCGACGTGGTCGCCGACATGGTGAAGCGCTGCGAGGACGGCTCGCCGGATGCGCAAGTCTCGAAAGTGACCATCGTCGACGAGGGTGGCACGCCGCCTGATGGCTTCGAGGTCATCGCCTCGGATAACTACAAATAGCTCACGAGCGGCGCAGGCTCTCCGGCCAGGCTTGAAGCAGGGCCGCGTCCACCTTCTCAAAATCCGTATCGACCCCGAGCGCTTTTAGGCTGGTCGGCTTCGTGTCCTTCAGGCCGCAGGGGATGATGCCGGAGAAATGCTCCAGATCCGGCGCCACGTTGAGGCTGATGCCGTGGAAAGTGACGCCGCGGCTCACCCGCACGCCGATGGAGGCGATCTTGGCGCCACCGACGAACACGCCGATATCGCTGGAGGCCGGATCGACGGTGACGTCGAAGACGGCGAGGGCGTCTCTCAGCCAGGTCTGCAAGGCTTGTACATAGGCGCGGACGTCGCCGCCCCGCGCTTTCAGGTTCAACATCACATAGGCGATGCGCTGACCGGGCCCGTGATAGGTATAACGGCCGCCGCGGCCCGTTTGGTAGACGGGAAAACGGTCCGGATCGATCAGCTCGCTCGGATCCGCCGAGGTGCCGGCCGTATAGAGGGCAGGGTGTTCGAGCAGCCAGACGCATTCGCCGGCCTCACCGCTTGCGATATCCGCCACGCGGCTCTCCATGGCGTTCAGAGCGCGCGGGTAGGGGACGGGCTTCTTGCTGCGGAACCACTCGATCCCGGTCGCTTGATGGGGCTCGGAATAGAGTTCGGCGCCCAGAAGCCCGGTCGTCCCCACCATCCTTGCGAAATTGGCTGTCGGCATGGCGCCATCATGGGGGAGATTTCCAGCCCCTGCACCCCCATATAAGAAGACATATCAAGCTCTGTCAGCTTGCGCGCGAGGTCCGAGTTTGCTAATGCAGCCCGACCTTCGGGCTCAGGCTCGAAGCACGCGCTTCCGATTGAGCACGGAAGCTTCGCCTTATCTATGCGGTCGTGGCGGAAATGGTAGACGCGCAGCGTTGAGGTCGCTGTGGGCATAGCCCGTGGAGGTTCGATTCCTCTCGACCGCACCACTCTCTTCTTATTGGTGCACTACCGCCCTCGAGGCGCTCAACTGCGCGGCTTGGCTGCCGTCGCAGCCTGATGGCCTGCGGAACCTTCCCCGGGTTGGAAATCTTCCACTTTGGGCTGGCGGTTAAGGGCGAAGCAGCGTTTATTGGCGAAAATCTCAGGCCCGTAGGCGGTTTGTCCCGGCAAATCGTGCCGGCAGGCTCCGGTTCCGTCCCGTGGGCGGGATCTTCCGCGTCTTAAGCGTTCACATCGAGGTTTCGGAAAGGCGATGGACACCGTCCTGGACGAACAGAATCTCGTGCGCAACGAGGAGGGCGATTTTCGCTCCGAGTTCCTGCATGCCGTGGAAGCGGCGCTGGAAGCGGAGGATATCGCTGAGGTTCGTTCGCTTACCGGCGACCTCCATGAGGGCGACCTTGCGGACCTTCTGGAGCTTCTGAAGCCGGAAGAGCGCGACCAGCTCATCACCCAGCTGGGGCACGAGTTCAATCCGGCTGCCTTGAGCGAGCTAGACGAGGGCGTGCGCGACCAGCTTTTGGCGACGTTGCCGGCCGAAGTCGTGGCCGATGCGCTGCAGCAGCTCGACACGGACGACGCGGTCTATCTGCTGGAAGATCTGGCGGAGGAGGATCGCAACGCGATCCTCGACCAGCTGCCGCGGCTCGATCAGCTCACCCTGAAGAAGAGCCTGGAATACCCGGAAGACTCCGCCGGCCGCATCATGCGCACCGAGGTCATCTCGGTGCCGCCCTTCTGGTCCGTGGGCCAGACCATCGATTTCATGCGCGAATCGGAAGATCTGCCGGACCGCTTCGACGAGATCTTCGTGGTCGATCCGGCCTTCCACCTGATCGGCAGCGTCGCGCTGAACCGGCTGTTGCGGTCCAAGCGCCACGTCAATATCGAGGACATCACCGATCACGACCTACGCCCGATCCAGGCGGAGTCCGACCAGGAGGACGTGGCCCGGGAATTCGAGCGCTACAATCTCTCCTCGGCGCCCGTGGTGGACCAGGACAACCGGCTGATTGGCGTGATCACAGCCGACGACGTGGTCGAGGTCGTCCAGGAAGAGGCGGAGGAGGATATCCTGCGCCTGGCTGGTGTCTCCTCTAATACGGGCATGTCCGACAGCGTCTGGGGCACCACGCGTCAGCGCTTCGCGTGGCTTCTGGTGAATCTCGCAACCGCGATCCTCGCCTCCTATGTCATTAGCCTGTTCGACGCGACCATTGAGCAGATGGTGGCGCTCGCCGTGCTGATGCCCATCGTCGCCTCCATGGGCGGCAATGCAGGCACCCAGACCATGACCGTGGCGGTCCGGGCGCTGGCCACCCGGGATCTCGGCCGGGTAAACGCATTCCGCGTGATCGGCCGCGAGACGGCGGTGGGGCTCCTGAACGGGCTGCTCTTCGCTATCTTGATGGCGCTGGTGACCTATTTCTGGTTCGGCCGAACCGATCTCGGGGTGATCATCGCGCTCGCCATGATCGTCAATCTGGTGGTCGCCGGGCTCGCCGGCATTCTCGTGCCGTTAGGCCTCAACGAGCTCGGCGTCGATCCCGCCATCACCTCGGGTGTCTTCGTCACCACCGTCACCGACGTGGTCGGCTTCTTCGCATTCCTCGGCCTCGCGGCGCTCTGGCTCCTTTAGCCCGAACGAGGCATCATCCGTACTCTGACGTTTTGATTCTAGATTTCGGAGAGCGGAGACCTATGTCGATTGACGAGCGGAGCTGTGTAGAGGCCAACGGTGCATCCATTCCGGTGCTGGGATTCGGAACCTGGCAGCTCGAAGGCCAGGAGTGCGTCGAGGCCGTGAAGACGGCGCTGGCTTGCGGGTACCGTCATATCGACACCGCTCAGGTCTACGATAACGAGTCGGATGTTGGCGCAGGTCTCGCCGAATCGGGCGTGGCGCGGGACGAGGCCTTCGTCACCACCAAGGTCTGGATGGACCAGATGGAGGAGGCGCGGCTGCAGGGCTCCGTGGAGCTCAGCCTGAAGCGGCTCGGTCTCGATCATGTCGACCTGCTCCTGATCCACTGGCCGAACCCGGATGTGCCGTTGAAGGAGACCATGGCGGCGCTGTCGGAGGTGAAGCGCTTCGGCATGACGCACCATATCGGGATCAGCAATTTCCCTGTCGCGCTGATGGAAGAGGCGATCGCGCTGGCCTCGGAACCCCTGGTGACCAACCAGGTCGAGTATCACCCGCGCCTCAATCAGAATGTCGTTCTGGATGCCTGCCGCCGGGCTGGGCTCGCGCTCACCGCCTATTCGCCGCTCGGGCGTGGCGAGCTGCTCTCCAATCCGGTGCTGACGGAAATCGCCGACGGCCATGGCAAGGCGCCGGCCCAGGTGATTCTGCGCTGGCTGATCCAGCAGGAGGGCGTGGTGGCGATCCCGCGCTCGGGCAACCCTGCTCATATCGAAAGCAATTTCGACGTTTTCGATTTCGCCCTGAGCGACGACGAGATGGCGCGCATCTTCGCGCTGGCCCAACCCGACGGGCGGATGACCGATCCCGACTGGGCGCCCCAGTGGGACGGGTAGCGCGCGGAGCATGCGTCCCGCCTCCAAGGCTGCTATGAGTGGCCGGTTTCGTCCGCTGCGCATCGGTCTGGTTGAGGGATGTTCTTCTATCTCGCGAAGCTTCTGTGGTTCTTCCTGCAGCCATCCTGTCTGATCGCCTTCCTGCTTCTGCTGGGAACGGTCATGGTCTGGACCTACTGGGCACGGTGGGGCAGGCGGATCGTGGCGCTGGCGGCCTTCCTGCTGCTCGTGGTCGGGCTTTCGCCGCTGGGCAACTGGCTGGTGCTGCCTTTGGAGGACCGCTTCCCACGCACCGATCTTGAGGAGGGGCCTGCACCCACGGGCTTTATCGTGCTGGGCGGGGCGGAGCAGCGCTATATCGGCGAAGGGCGCGACGCGCCCACCCTGAATGAGGCGGGCGACCGGATCGTCGAGGCAGGGATGCTGGCGCATCGGTTCCCGGACTCTCTGGTGGCGATCTCCGGCGGCGATGCAGGCATGCTCTACCCTTCCGGCAGCGAGGCGCTCGGTACGGCGACCATCCTGGCCGAGTTGGGGATCAGCCAGGACCGGCTTGTGCTGGAGGATCAGTCGCGGGACACCTACGAGAACGCAAAGCTCACCAAGGCCGAGCTCGAAAAGCGGGAGCTTCTGGGGCCGGACGATCGCTGGGTGCTGATCACCTCGGCCGCCCATATGCCGCGTGCCATGGGGTGCTTCCGCCAGGCCGGGTTCGACGTTGAGCCCTGGCCGGTGGATTACCGCACCCGCGGGCCGGAGGATGCCTGGCGGCCTTTCGACAAGGTCTCCGAAGGCTTGCGGCGAGTCGACATGGCGACCCGGGAATGGGTTGGGCTGCTGGCCTATTGGATGACCGGGCGGACCGATGCGCTCTTCCCGGCTCCGGAGCAGCCGATCGATTCGACGGAGGTGCCAGAGCCCGAATCAGGGCCTCAGGAGGATGGCGAGCCGCTAACGGACGCCGCCTAAGCCTCCAGAAAAACGGGGAAAACCGTGTGAGGTGCCTTATTGCACGCCGCTTCAGACCGCTAGTCTCGGGCGTCCATGGCACTGCATCTCCTCAAGCTCTGCGTCGGAATCGACAGCCTGCAGCACTTGCGTGACTGGCAGGAGAAGCGGCTCGCTCAGCATCGCGCGGCGGGACGGCCGGCGGAGCTGATCCACCGCACCACCCAGACGCCCCGGCGGCGCGACGAAATCCTCGATGGCGGCTCGCTCTATTGGGTCATCAAGGGGGTGGTGCTGGCGCGGCAGCCGATCGTCGATCTGAGGCCAGGCACCTGGGATGACGGGCGGACCTGCTGCAGCATCGTCATGAGCCCGGAGTTGATCGCGACCCGAGCCCAGCCGCGCCGGGCCTTTCAGGGCTGGCGCTATCTGACGGACGAGGATGCGCCGGCGGATCTCCTGCAAGGAGATGGGCTTTCGGATATTCCCCAGGAGATGGTGCGCGATCTGAGAGAGCTCTGCCTGATCGGCGGGTAGGCGCTACTCCGCTTCCGATTTCCGATTCCGGCGCGACCGGGTTCTCTGCTTCGGCCTCACGGCGATATTGTCGATCAGCCGCGTCTTGCCGAGAAACGCCGCGACGAGCGCTCTCGCAGGCCCCTCCACAACGCCCGTTATGGTCTGCAGCCGTTCCGGATCGACCACTTCCAGATAATCGACCTTGAAGCCGGCCGATTCGAGCCTGAAAGAGCTCGCCGCGGTGGCATCCTCCACGGGACGGCCTTCGGCGAGGTCGGAGGCCATGTCCTGTAGGGTGCGCTGGAGGAGGGGAGCGAGCTCCCGCTGACGCTTCGTCAGGTAGGCGTTGCGGGAGGACAGGGCGAGGCCGTCCTCCTCGCGTTTGATGGGGGCGCCGACGATCTCCGCCGGAATGTCGAGATCGGCCACCATGCGCTTGATGGTGAGGAGCTGCTGATAGTCCTTCTCGCCGAAAACCGCGATATCGGGCGCGCATTGCAGCAGGAACTTGGCGACGATGGTGCAAACGCCGTCGAAATGGCCGGGGCGGGAAGCGCCGCAAAGCCCGTCCGTCAGCCCCTTCACATGGATGCGGGTGGCGAAGCCGGGGGCGAACATCTGCTTGGCATCGGGGATATAGGCAACGTCCACGCCGGCTTCCGTGAGCTTGGCGAGATCGCCTTTTTCGTCCCTGGGATAGGCGTCGAAATCCTCGCCCTCGCCGAACTGGGTCGGATTGACGAAGATAGAGACGATGATCTTCTCAGCGCCCTCGTCCTTCGCCTTCGCGATAAGGGAAAGATGGCCCTCATGGAGCGCGCCCATGGTGGGCACGAGGGCGATCTTGTGTCCCTCGCTCCGCCACTGGGCGACGCGGCGGCTGATGCCGTTCACGGTCCTGATTGTGCTGATTGCCGGTGCCATGAGCCGGTGCTTCCCCGATTGAAACCGCGGACGATAGCGCTTTCGCCTCCGAAGGCAAGATGGCGGGGACGGGTTCCAGGACGTACCGTCAACGCAGAGCGGGAAAAGGCGAAAACGCTAGAGTCGCTTTAACGCCTGTAGAGACTAAGATCGGGGCATGAGCGGCCATGAATGGCGTCGACGAGGCGAAATGAGCAGCGTGCAGGCGGACGAGGACGCAAGGGCCAAGATCCCGCCGCGAGACGGAATCGCGGCGCTGCTTCTGGCCGACGAAGACCGGCTGGTCGAGGAGCTGATCGATCAGGCCCGCTTCAGCGAGCCGGAGCGGCGGCAGATCGAGCGGGTGGCCCGTGATCTGGTCCAGGCGGCGCGGGCCGGGCGGCAGACTTATGGCGGCGTCGATTCCTTCCTGCATGAATACGGGCTTCTCACGGAAGAGGGGGTGCTGCTTCTCTGCCTGGCGGAGGCGCTACTGCGAATCCCGGACAAGGCGACCGCGGACCGGCTCATCGCCGGCACCATCTCGGCCGGGGACTGGGCCAAGCATCTCGGCCATTCGCCGTCTCTCTTCGTGAATGCCTCGACCTGGGGGTTGATGCTCACGGGGCGGGTGCTCAACTGGGGCACCAGCAACGGCAACGAAATCTCCAAGCGTCTCCAGCGGCTCGTCTCGCGGACCGGCGAAGGCGTGATCCGGGAGTCGCTCCGTCACGCCATGCGCATCCTGGGCGGTCAATTCGTGCTCGGCGAGACCATCGAGGAGGCGATTCGGAACGGCAAGGACGCGGCGGGCCGCGGCTATCGCTTCTCCTACGACATGCTTGGCGAGGCGGCACGGAGCGAGGACGATGCCCAGCGCTATTTGCAGCGCTACGCCCATGCCATCGAAGCGATTGCCGCCGATCAGGGCGAGCCGGCCAAACGGGATGGGGAGACGCTGCATCAGCGTTCCGGCCTGTCCATCAAGCTCTCGGCGCTCCATCCGCGTTATGAACCGTCGCAAGCCGCCCGGATGCAGGCGGAGCTGTTGCCGCGCCTGAAGCGGCTGGCGGTCGCCATGCGGGAGGCCTATCTGCCGCTTACCATCGATGCGGAGGAGGCGGACCGGCTGGATCTCAGCCTTTCGCTCCTGCAGCCGCTGTTCGAGGATCCGGATCTCGCGGGATGGGATGGGCTCGGCCTCGCAATCCAAGGCTATTCCAAGCGCGTGCTGCCGCTGATCGCCTGGCTGGCGGCCGTGGCGCGGGCGACCGGACGACGAATTCCGATGAGGTTGGTGAAGGGCGCCTATTGGGATTCGGAGATCAAATGGGCGCAAGTCGCCGGCCTCTCCAGCTATCCAGTCTTCACCCGCAAGGTGAACACGGATGTCTCCTATCTGGCCGCGACCCGGGCGCTGATGGAGCGGCCCGACTGCTTCTTTCCCCAATTCGCCACCCACAACGCCCATACGATCGCTGCGGTGCACCGGCTGGGCGAGGGGGCGGACTACGAGTTTCAGCGGCTCTTCGGGATGGGGGAGCCGGTCCACGAGGCGGTGATCTCGCCCGACAAGCTAGGCCGGCCCTGCCGCATCTATGCGCCGGTGGGCGGCCATAGCGATCTTCTGGCCTATCTGGTGCGGCGGCTGCTGGAGAACGGCGCCAACACCTCCTTCGTGAACCGGCTGGCGGATGACGAGGCGCCCATCGCGGCGATCATCGCCGATCCGGTGGAGAACGCGGAGGCTAACGAGCCGAAGGCCAATCCGCGCATTCCGCTTCCCGGTGAGATCTTCGCGCCGCGGAAGAATGCCGAAGGCCTGCCGCTCTGGGACAACACGACCCGCGAGCCTCTGATCGATGACATGCGCGATGTGCTGCAGGAGGGTGGGTTCGTGGCTGGGCCGATCGTCTCTGGCAAACTGATCGCGCGGGGCGAGCCTTATGCGATCACCTCTCCCCATGACCGGCAGATCGAGATCGGCCAGTGCAGAAATTCCGATAGCGACGCAGTCGAGGCGGCGCTGGATGCGGCGCAAGCGGCAGCACCGGACTGGGACCGGCGTGGTGGCGAGGAGCGTGCCGCCATCCTGGAGAAGGCGGCAGACCTGATGGAAGCGGATCGCCCGGCCATGATGGCGCTTTTGGTGCGCGAGGCCGGCAAGACGCTTGAGAACGCCCAGAGCGATTTGCGGGAGGCGGTGGACCATCTGCGCTACGCCGCTTCACAGGCGCGGGAGAACTTCGGGACGCCGAAGCGGCTGCCCGGACCGACGGGCGAGGAGAACCTGCTATCCCTGCATCGTCGGGGCGTGTTCGCCTGCATCTCTCCGTGGAATTTCCCGCTCGCCATCTTCTCTGCTCAGATCGGTGCGGCGCTCGCAGCCGGAAATGCCGTTGTGGCGAAACCGGCGGAGCAGACACCGTTGATCGCCGCCCGGGCCGTGCGGCTGATCCATGAGGCCGGCGTTCCGGTCGACATTCTTCATCTGCTGCCGGGGCCGGGCGAGGTCGTCGGTCAGGCGCTGGTGAAAGATGCGCGCGTGAACGGCGTCGCCTTCACCGGCGGCACGGACACCGGCATTGCGATCAATAGGGACATTGCGGCCCGGGAAGGGCCCGTCGTGCCGCTGATCGCCGAGATGGGCGGGCTTAACGCCATGATCGTCGATTCGTCGGCGCTGCCTGAGCAGGTGGTGGATGACGTGATCACGTCCGCCTTCGACAGCGCCGGTCAGCGCTGCTCGGCGCTGCGGGCGCTGTTTCTCCAGGAGGAGGTGGCCGACCGTATTCTGGAGATGCTCACCGGCGCAGTGCGGGAGCTCTCAATCGGCGATCCCCTCGACTATTCGACCGATGTGGGGCCGGTGATCGATCCCCAGGCGAAGCTGGCGCTTCAGGCCCATAAAGTGCGCATGCGGGCGGAAGCCACGGAGGTTCTCGATCTGCCGCTTCCCGACGATTTGAAGTCCGGCACCTATGTCAGTCCGGCGATCTATGAGATCGGATCGCTGTCGGAGCTGAAGGCGGAGGTGTTCGGGCCGATCCTCCATGTGGTCCGCTATCCCAGCGACGGGCTCGCGGCGGTCTGCGACCAGATCAATGCCAGCGGCTTCGGTCTGACCCTGGGGCTGCATTCCCGGGTGGAGCAGGCGGCCGAATACGTTGCCGCCCATGCGCGCGTGGGCAATTTCTATGTGAACCGAAACCAGATCGGCGCGGTGGTCGGCGCCCAGCCTTTCGGCGGCGAAGGCTTATCGGGCACGGGGCCGAAGGCGGGCGGGCCCAACTATCTGGAGCGTTTTGCCACCGAGCGGGTCGTGACGGTGAATACGACCGCCTCTGGCGGGAATGCCAAGCTGCTGGCCGCCACGGACGAGGAATGAGGCCGGGAAATTACCAATGAGGCCGCCATTGCCGGAATCGCAATGAGTTTCCATCTATAAGGGCGGTTCTTCCCGATACGTTCGCCAGGACAAGGAGCTTTGATGGCGAAATCGATGCGTCCGACGACGGACGATGCGAAAGATATTGAGGAGCAGCGCTCCAGCGATGAGGATGTTGCGGCTTTTTTGAAGCGCACCCAGTCGGTGGCGCCCCATGCGGGCGACGGCCGGCTGATCTTCGCCATGGATGCGACCATGAGCCGTCAGCCGACTTGGGATATGGCGCTGCAGCTTCAGGGCGATATGTTCGCCGCCGTCGACGAGATTGGCGGGCTCGACGTGCAACTCATCTATTTTCGGGGCTTCGGCGAGTGCCGGGCGAGCAAATGGGTGAACGATGCGAGCGCGCTGGCCCGTGTGATGAGCCAGGTGTCGTGCCGCGGCGGGTACACCCAGATCGGAAAGGTGCTGACACACGCCAAGCGTGAGACGGGAAAGCAGAAGGTCAATGCCGTGGTCTATGTGGGCGATTGCATGGAGGAGAGCATCGACGCGCTTTGTCAGAAGGCCGGCGAGCTTGGGCTACTCGGCGTTCCCGTGTTCCTGTTTCAGGAAGGGCGCGAGCCCCGGGCGCAAGTCGCCTTCAAGGAGATCGCCCGGCTGACCAAGGGCGCCTATTGCCCGTTCGATGCGGGCGCCGCTCACCAGCTTCGGGCACTTCTGAAAGCGGTGGCGGTTTATGCCAGCGGTGGCCGCAAGGCGCTGCAATCCTTCAGCGCCCGCGAAGGCGGCGCGGCCACGCAGCTTCTTGAGCAGATGGGCTGACCGATCGACATGTACGCGTTTCTTCTCGGGCTTGCCGTCTTCCTGCTCATCATGTTCGGCCTTCGCTATTTGGCGACCGCCGATACCAGCAAGCTTGCCCGCACGATCCGCAAATACAGCTGGATCGCGCTGTTCATCCTGGCCGGGCTCTTCATCATTCCGGGTCTTCTGATTCTCGCCATTCCGCTCGCCATCGTCGGCTACATGATGCTGCGGCGGCAGGGGATCCGCTTCCGTACCTTCGGCGGCGGGCCGTTCGGGCCTGGCGGCATGGGCGGTCTCGGCGGCGGCTACGGTCAGCGCCAGCGTCGTGCGGGCGGACAGAAATCCTTCGTGCGCACGGCCAATCTGGAGATGGAGCTCGATCACGGAACGGGCCGTGTGGACGGGCGGGTGGTCGCCGGCAAGTTTGCCGGACGCGCTCTCTCTGATCTTCAGATGAACGAGCTGCAAGAGCTTGTTGCCGAGCTGCAGCAGGGCGATCCCCAGGAAGCGGCGCTGATCGAGGCTTATCTGAACCAGCGCTCGCCAGGCTGGCAGGATGGCGCCGGCGCGGGCTCAGGCTATGCAGGCTTCGGCAACGGGGCCGGCGGGGCAGGGCAGCGTCGCAGAAGTGGTTCCGGCGGCATGAGCATCGATGAGGCCTATGAGGTGCTCGGCGTCGCCCGCTCGGCGACCGTGGCGGAGATCCGCAGCGCCCATCGCACCCTGATGAAGAAGGTGCACCCGGATCAGGGCGGCTCCACCTATCTGGCGGCGCGGATCAACGAGGCCAAGGAAGTGCTCCTCAGCGTCCGCTGATCCGCGACAGCCGATATGGCGTCAGCCGTTTCGCTTCCAGATATTGTCCACCGCCCAGGCGCCAGGCCCGGCGAAGACGAGGAACAGGAAGACGAAACAGAACAGGATGGCGCCGTCGCCGCCGTTCTGGATCGGATAGAACGCATCCGGCTTGAAGTGGAACATCCAGTAGGCAACTGCCATCTGGCCGGAGAGCAGGAAGGCGATCGGACGGGTGAACAGGCCGATGACCAGCGCCAACCCGCCAAACACTTCAAGAATGCCGCCGATTAGCATAAGCGGGGGCAGTTCGCCGCCGCCGCGGCCTTCGACTTCCGGAAATCCGAACAGCTTCACCGTGCCGTGCTCCATGAAGAGGAGCGCGGCGACGATGCGAAGCGCGGCAAGCGCGAAAGGCGCGTATCGATCGAGTGAGCTCAGCATAATCGTCCCTCGCTGTTGTCTCGTTATCCCCCCAAGACAAAGAGCAGCCTATGGCTTGGGGTGAGTCGCGGCAACAAAGCGCTTGGCAGCGAAGTGACGATTCTACGGGTCGAAATTTTCCTTATTGGGCCCGCATGGCGATGCAGTCTACCGACATCCGCTTCAGGCTGGAGCAGGTCTGCTGGGCGTCCGATTGCGAGAAATTCGCAAACCGGGCCCGGTACCATTGCTGGCTGCCGTGCTGGAAGCTGGTGGTGACCGGCTGATGGCCGGACAGGAGAGTGCCGGCCTTGTTCTGGATCATGCCGAGGCGGCGCTCGGCGTCTTGCGGCGTCGTGTAGGAGCCGACCTGAACGTGGTAGGGGCCGCCCGCATCGGACTGGCCGACTAGCTGCGGCTGCGGTGCCGGCTGCGCCTGGACCTGAGGTTGCGCCTGAGCGAGCGGATTGCGGACAGCGACACGCTGGGGCTCGGGCTGCTGTTGTGGCTGATAAGCGGCCGGACGCGCGGCGGGTGCTGCGCTGCCGCCGGCGGAAGCCACAGCAAAGACCGGCGGACGGCGCAGGGGCAGGCTCGGCGAAGCCACGAACGGATTGGTGGTGCTGCCGACGCTGGCCTTGGCCCAGTGCTTGTCGAAGAGATAGCGGACGGTCGCGTCGCGGCCGCGGCTGGTCGAGCCGCCCAGCACCACGGTGAGCAGATGCTTGCCGTCGCGGCGGCAGGAGGCGGTCAGGTTGAAGCCGCTGGCGCGGATGAACCCGGTCTTGATGCCGTCGGTGCCGGAATAGTTGCTCAGCAGGTGATTATGGTTCCGGTAGCTGCGGCCCTTATAGGAGAAGCTCGTCAGCGAGAAGTAGTGATAATACTCCGGGAAGTCGCGCATGATGCGCTCGCCCAGAATGGCCATGTCCCGGGCCGTCGTGACCTGGGCATTGTTCGGCAGGCCGGAGGCGTTCTTGAAGACGGTGTTCTTCATGCCGATGGCGCGCGCCTGCTGGGTCATGATGCGGGCGAAGTTGGACTCGGTGCCGGCGAGGTTCTCAGCCACGGCAGCGGCCATGTCATTGGCGGACTTGGTCACCAGCGACTTGATCGCGTCTTCGGTGCGAATGGTGGAGCCCGGCTTCAGGCCAAGCTTCGTGGGCGGCTGAGCGGCCGCGTGCGGCGTGATGGTGAGCTCGGAATCGAGCGTGATCCGGCCATCCCGCAGATACCCAAACAGCACGTACAGAGTCATGATCTTGGTGAGCGAGGCCGGGTAGCGCTTGGTATCGGCGGACCGGGCGAAGAGAACCTCGCCGCTGTTCAGGTCCACCACGATGGCCGAGCGGTAATCGGAGGCCGCTTGCGCCGGCGTGAGCGGCGGCAGCAGCATGGCCAGAGCCAGAAGGCTTACGAGAGCCAACATGGCGGTGCGATTGACGGTGCGATACAGCCGCTTCGCTCCGTCCGCTGAAATTCTGGAAATATCGCGCATGACGCTCAAAAATCCCCGTCGACTAACCTTCCCTTTGCCGCCCGCAGCCGCTCCGCCTATTCTTGGCGATACACCGGCGCTCCCAACTGCGGTCCTTTCCGCGTTCGGCGACACTGAAACACCGTAAAATCGGGGAATTGCCAAAGGGTTAAGACGAATTTTCTCTTTCTTCGTCATATTTTTGTGCAGTGCAACAAAATGGGTTGACGTTTTTTGTGCAATGCATATATTCTTCGCATACGCAATATTTCTCAACGTTACCGAGAGAGGGCATGATGTTGAAAGGTTTTGAAGAGTTTCAGAAAGCTGGCAAAGATGGTTTCGAAGCCAGTGTCCGCGCCATGGGCGAGTGGAGCAAAGGTTTTCAGGCCATCGCGTCTGAGATGACCGACTATTCGAAGAAGAGCTTCGAGGAAGGCACCCGCGCTTTCGAGCAGCTGGTAAGTGCCAAGTCTGCCGAGCAGGCGTTCGAAATTCAGTCCCAGTTCGCCAAGAAGGCGTATGACGACTACATGGCCGAGATGTCCAAGCTTGGCGAGATGTATGTCGGCATGGCTCAGGACGCTTATAAGCCGATGGAAGACAGCTTCTCCAAGAAGTCCTTCTAAGCTTACGTCCACTTAAGCTCTCGCGTTCGAGAGGCGCTCTCTGTTAATGGGGGCGCGACCAAAAGGCCCGGGTTTCGACCCGGGCTTTTTTGCGTTCAGGGATAGGTCGCGGCGAATTCGGTCATTCTCGATGCGCAAAAGGCTCCTATGTTAGACTGATCGGCGGTCGAGGATCGTCCGTAGTTAGACTGTGTCGTCGCTGTCGCGCGGGGTTGCGCGGCTTTGTGGGAATGGCACAGGATAGCAGTCGAGACGGGCCGGGCTTCGGCTGGCTTTGGGCCATCGGAGAAGGCGCCGGCCATGGGACGCAATATCCCAATTGGAATTTGGACTTAGCCACTTGGAATTTGGCTCGAGCCACTTGGAACATGAAGAACGAGACGCCACATAGAGGCTGACAATGGCGCGGAACGGCGAAAACGGCCGGGGCGACGACGACACCGGCACGAATATCATCACCAAGACTCGTCCGAAGACGAAGCGGCCCAGCTTGTACAAGGTGCTGCTTCTGAACGACGACTACACCCCTATGGATTTCGTCGTTTACGTCCTGGAGCACTTTTTCAACAAGGGCCAGGAAGAGGCGACCCAGATCATGCTGCATGTCCACCAAAAGGGCGTCGGCATCTGTGGGGTCTACACTTACGAGGTGGCCGAGACTAAAGTGGCTCAGGTGACGAGTTTCGCGCGTCAGAACGAGCATCCGCTCCAATGCACAATGGAAAAAGAGTGAGGATCTGACTTGGCTTCTTTTTCGACCAGTCTCGAACAGGCTCTGAGGCGCGCGCTGCAATACGCCAACGAGCGGAATCACGAATACGCGACGCTTGAGCACCTCTTGCTGTCGCTGATCGACGACCGCGACGCGGCCGCCGTCATGCGGGCGTGCGACGTCGATCTCGACCTGCTGCGCGACAAGGTCACCGGTTATATCGAGGAAGAGCTCGCCGGGCTTTCCGTCACTCAGCGCAGCGATGCGCAACCGACGGCCGGCTTCCAGCGGGTGATTCACCGCGCCGTGGCTCATGTCCAGTCTTCGGGCCGGGAAGAGGTGACGGGCGCCAACGTGCTGGTCGCGATCTTCGCCGAGCGGGAGAGCCATGCTGCGTTCTTCCTGCAAGAGCAGCACATGACCCGGCTGGATGCGGTCAATTACATCAGCCACGGCATTGCCAAGCGGCCCGGCATGTCCGAGCCCCGCACCGTGCGCGGCGTCGACGACGATGCGGCAACGGTCGAAGGCAACGAGGACAAGAAGCGCGGCGCCGATGCGCTTGAGGTCTATTGCGTCAACCTCAACGAGAAGGCCGAGGGCGGCAAGATCGACCCGCTGATCGGCCGCGCGAGCGAGATCCAGCGCACCATCCAGGTGCTCTGCCGCCGTCAGAAGAACAATCCGCTCTTCGTGGGCGATCCGGGCGTCGGCAAGACGGCCATCGCCGAAGGTCTGGCCAGGCGCATCGTCATGGGCGACGTGCCCGAGGTGCTGCAGGATGCCACTATCTTCCAGCTCGACATGGGCGCGCTGCTCGCCGGCACGCGGTATCGCGGCGATTTCGAGGAGCGGCTGAAGGCCGTCATGCGGGAGATCGAGAATTATCCCGGGGCCGTCATGTTCATCGACGAGATCCATACGGTGATCGGCGCGGGCGCGACCTCCGGCGGCGCGATGGATGCCTCCAACCTGCTGAAGCCTGCGCTTCAGAGCGGTGGCCTGCGCTGCATCGGGTCGACGACCTACAAGGAGTATCGCCAGCATTTCGAGAAGGACCGCGCGCTCGTCCGCCGCTTCCAGAAGATCGACGTGAACGAGCCGACCGTCTCCGATGCCATCGATATTCTGAAAGGCCTGAAGCCTTACTTCGAGGATTTCCACAAGGTGCGCTACACCAACCAGGCGCTGCGCACGGCGGTGGAGCTGTCGGCGAAATACATTCACGACCGGAAGCTGCCGGATAAGGCGATCGACGTGATCGACGAGACCGGTGCGTCCCTGATGCTGGTGCCGGAGAAGCAGCGGCGGAAGGTGATCGGCGTGAAGGAGGTGGAGAACACCATCGCGTCGATGGCGCGGATTCCGCCGAAGACGATCTCCAAGACCGACGCGGAGGTTCTGCGCCATATCGACCGCGACCTGAAGCGGGTCGTTTTCGGCCAGGATCAGGCGATCGAGGCGCTGGGCGCGGCCATCAAGCTGTCCCGGGCCGGTCTTCGCGAGCCGGGCAAGCCGATCGGCTGCTACATGTTCTCCGGCCCCACGGGCGTGGGTAAGACGGAAGTCTCCCGCCAGCTCGCCGAGCTGTTGGGCGTGGAGCTGCTTCGTTTCGACATGTCGGAATATATGGAGCGCCACACGGTGTCCCGTCTGATCGGTGCGCCTCCGGGCTATGTCGGCTTCGACCAGGGCGGTCTTCTGACCGACGGCGTCGACCAGCATCCCCATTGCGTGCTGCTGCTCGACGAGATCGAGAAGGCCCATCCGGATCTGTTCAACATCCTGCTGCAGGTCATGGATCACGGGAAGCTGACCGACCATAACGGCAAGAAGGTCGACTTCCAGAACGTGATCCTGATCATGACCACGAATGCGGGCGCGACGGATCTCGCGAAGGCGGCCATCGGCTTCAACCGAACCAAGCGGGAAGGGGACGACGAGGAGGCCATCGCGCGGATGTTCTCGCCGGAGTTCCGCAACCGTCTGGACGCGGTGATCCCGTTCGCGCCGCTGGGTCAGGATGTGATCTCCAAGGTGGTCGAGAAGTTCGTCTTCCAGCTGGAAGCGCAGCTCGGCGACCGGAACATCACCATCGAGCTCACGGATGACGCCAATCAGTGGCTCTCCGAGCGCGGCTACGACGAAAAGTTCGGCGCACGGCCGCTCTCCCGGGTCATCCAGGAGCACATCAAGAAGCCGCTCGCCGAGGAGATCCTTTTCGGCAAGCTCCAGGGCGGCGGCATCGTCCGGGTGCTCGTGGAGAAGAAGGACGGCCAGGACACGCTAGGCTTCGAGTTCCTCGACGCCAACGCGCCGGCCAAGCCGAAAGGCGAGGGCAAGTCGAAATCCAAGAAGCGCAAATCATCGCGCAGCAAGGAAGAGACGGCTTAGCCGCTCGATCTACAGAAGAATTGAAAAGGCCCGGCCCGCAGATGCGGCGCCGGGTTTTTTTGTGGTCGGTCCCTTCAGCGTGTCATTGCCCGGCTTGACCGGGCAATCTAGTAGGCACCGCCGCATGTTGGACCGCCGACCTCAGCGGTTACGGGATCCCGGCTTTCGCCGGGAGGACAGCCGTGCTTTGGGGGCCGCACTGCTCAGCGCTACGCCACGTCATCCTGAGGTGCTCGCGAAGCGAGCCTCGAAGGAGGCGTGGCCCGAGCGTGTTGCCCATCCTTCGAGGCTCGACGCGTTGCGCGCCGAGCACCTCAGGATGACGACGGTGGCTGTTGAAAGCGCCTCGGAATGGCCGGCTGTGCGTGGGGCTAAAGCCGAACGTTCGGCCGCTATGGCTGCTCGCCCAGGAATGCTTTGATCAGCTCCAGGGTCGCTTCCGGCTTCTCGACCATGGGAGAATGGCCGGCGCCTTCGACGTATTTCACGGTCGTGTTCGGGACTTGCTCGAACAGCTTTGCCGTTTCGACGGGCACGAGGCGGTCTTCCTGGCCGAAGATCACCAGGATCGGAATGGATGGATCGAGGGTCTTCAGCCGTTCGTAGGCCGGCTTTTCCTTCTGATAGAGAACGCTCTTATCGTGGGCGTGGGTGAAGGCCGTGTAGGTGAGCTGCTCGGCATCGGCCACGAATTTCTCTGGGACCGGGAAGCCCGGCGCGAAGCCCTGCGTCAGACCGCGCTTCACGACGCGTCCCGTTACGAGGTGATAGAGAAGCTGCCCCAGCACGGGCGTTAGATAGGCTTCCGTCGCCGGGTTGAAGCTCACGGAGAGGTTCGCGGGGCTGTCGATGAGCACCAGCCTGGAGACGAGGCCGGGGCGGGTTTCGGCCAGCTCGCCGGCCACCTCGCCGCCCATGGAATGGCCGATGACGGGAAGGGAATCGATCTCCAGCTTGTCGAGGACGGCGCCTGCCAGCTTCGCCTGGTCTTCGATGGTGTAGCCGGCGTGCGGCGCCTCGGTCCCGCCATGGCCGATCAGGTCCAGCCGGATCACTTTGTGGGTCTTTGCGAGGGCAGGGGCGATCTCGTCCCACCAGTCCAGCGCTGCCGAAAACCCGTGGATCAGAAGAAGGGGTGGGCCGTCGCCCTCGATTTTCACATTGGCGGTCACGACGGGCGTGTCGACGATCTTGCCGCCATCCCGCGGCGCGGCTTTGCGGGTCTCGCGATTGACGAGGATCGTGTTGGCCGCCAAGGCAACGGCGACGAGGCCGAGGATCAGAGCAGCTATCATCCAGCGCGATGATCCGGGGCCCATATCCTCTAGCCGATCGCCGTCCGGATCGTCTCGGCGGTCTTGGCGAGCTCGTCCTGGTCGGCCATGTCGCCGGCATGGGGCTTGAGGTCGACGCCCTCTTTTCGCGGCACGATGTGGAAGTGGAGATGGAAGACGGTCTGGCCGGCGGCCGCGCCGTTGAACTGCTGGATCAGGATGCCTTCGGCGCCGACGGCATTTTGGATCTGGGGCGCCAGTTTCTGGACCACTGCCATGGTTTTGGCCAGCACCTCGGGCGAGACGTCGAACAGGTTCTCGGCTTGCGCCTTGGGGATCACCAGAGTGTGGCCTTCCGAGCGCGGCATGATGTCGAGAAAGGCGAGGGTGTCGTCGTCCTCATAGACCTTGTGGCAGGGAATCTCGCCCTTCAGCATCTTGGCGAAGATATTGTCCGGATCGTAAGCCATTGCTCCCTCCCTTAAGCGTCCGATGATCGCCCGGGTTTTGGCATCTGCTTTGGGCCAGCGCAACGGCCCGGTTGTGGTTTTCCCGTAGGTTGCTTCCTCAAATTCTACGCGCTGCCGTCCTTCTTGTACGGGCTCTCTTCGGACAGGAATGCGATCTCATGGGCGATGGCCTCGCGTTCGCGCTTCAGGAAGCCGGCAATGGCCTGGGCCAGGCCTGCATCCCGGCAGTAATGGACGCTGTAAGTCTCGGTCGGCAGATAGCCGCGGGCGAGCTTGTGCTCGCCTTGAGCGCCGGCCTCCACAGTCTTCAGACCTTGGGCAATGGCGAAGTCGATGGCTTGGTAATAGCAGATCTCGAAATGGAGATAGGGGTGGTGCTCGGTGCAGCCCCAGTAGCGGCCGAACAGGGCGTCCGCCCCGATCACGTTCAGGGCACCGGCGACGTAGCGCCCGTCGCGATTGGCCAGGACCAGCAGCAGATCGTCGGCCATGGTCTCGCCGATCATGGAGAAGAAGCTGCGGTTCAGATAGGGGCGGCCCCATTTCCGCGCGCCGGTGTCCTGGTAAAATTCGTAGAAGGCATCCCAATGGGCTTCGGTGAGATCGGCGCCGGTGACCCATTCGATCTCGATGCCGTTCTCAACCGCCTGGCGGCGCTCTTTCCGGATCGCCTTGCGCTTACGAGAGGACAGCGCTCCCAGAAAATCATCGAAGCTCTCGTAGCCCTCATTCCGCCAGTGGAATTGCTGGTCGGTTCGCTGGAGGAAGCCAATCTCGCCCGCGAGCTCCCATTCGTCTTTGGTGAGGAAGGTGATGTGGACCGACGAGACATCGAGCTGCTCGGCGAAGCCGGCCGCGGCGCGGAGCAGGAGGCTCTGGCGCTCGGTGCGGTCCGGCCCTTCGGGCACCAGCAGCCGCGGGCCCGTGACGGGGGTGAAGGGGACGCTCGCCTGGAGCTTCGGATAGTAGGCACCGCCCGCCCGCTCATAGGCGTCGGCCCAGCCGTGGTCGAAGACATATTCGCCCATGGAGTGGGCCTTCAGGTAGCACGGCATGACGCCCTCGATCTCGCCGTCGGGCGATTCCAGGACCAGATGTCGGGGCAGCCAGCCGGTCTCGGCGCAGGCCGAGCCGGACTCCTCCAGGGCATGGAGAAAAGCGTGGGCGAGGAACGGGTTGCGCCTGCGGGCTGAGGAAGTGATTCCGGCTGCCCCGGGTGACGTTCCTTCGGCGCAGGCATCCCAGGTTTCGGGGTCGATCTCGGCCACGCCGGCGATGGCGCGAACGACGATATTTTCGATGTCACCCAACGTGTTGCGGTCTCAGGTTAAACCCTGATCTCTTCGAAAATTATGGCATCGGTGAGCGCTTCAGCCTTGGCGCGGTCGGCTTCGATCCGCACGGTCCAGGTCAGAAGCGGCAGGCCCAGCGACCGGGCGATCCGCGTCGCCGTGGTCGGCAGGGCCCGGATATCGTATGCGATGAAATGGGGTCTGGCGATGGATGCGGTCAATAAATGGCGCATGGCGAAGCGCTGCCAGATGCCGATCTGCTTCTGCCAGGTACGCCGGGACATCCATTCGGCGACGAGGCCCCGGGGCAGGTCAGGCGCGAGGGTGCGGAAGCGGGCGACGCAGTAGGGATCGAAAGACATGATCGCGACGGGGCCGGAATAGCCTCGAAGCGCTTCGGCGATATTTTCCTCGTAGCGGGGATCGCCGTTCCACTCGCTCTTGATCTCCAGGATCAGGGGCGCGCGCCCGGCGACGAGATCGAGCAGCTCTGGCAGGGCGAGGATGCGGTCCTCGGTGTCCCGCATGGGCAGGCGTCGCAAAGTCTCGACGTCGTGTTCGCCGATTGGGCCTTCGCCTTCTGTCAGCCGCTCCAGGGTCTCGTCATGGAAGACGACGGGAATGTGGTCCTTGGCGGATCGCAGATCGAGCTCCATGCCGTAGCCGGCCGCGATGGCCGCTTCAACGGCGGAGGCGGTGTTCTCGACGATGCCGGTTTTTCGATCGTGTAGCCCGCGATGGGCGATCGGCCTCTTCAGCCAGTCGAGCCCGCCGCTGTAAGCCATTGTCTCTAGACTCTTCTTCGGACTCTATTCGATGGCGAAGATCGCATCGACCTCGACGGCCGCGCCAAGGGGCAGGCTCGAACAGCCGACGGCGGCGCGAGTGTGGCGGCCTTTGTCCCCCAGCACCTCGACCAGCAAATCCGACGCGCCGTTAATGACCTTGGGATGATCGGCGAAGTCCGCGGTTGAATTCACGAAGCCTGTTAGGCGTACGGCCTGGGCGATTGTGTCGAGATCGCCGAGCGCGTTTTTGGCTTGGGCCAGGACGTTGAGCAGGCAGATCTCCGCCGCCTCCATGCCGTTCTCGATATCGAGATCGCGCCCCAGCTGCCCGGTGACGGCCACCTTGCCGTCGCGCATGGGAAGCTGGCCCGAGACATAGAGGAAGCCGTTGATGTGCAGGAAGGGCACGTAGTTGGCCACGGGGCTTGCGACCTCGGGCAGGGCGATGTTGAGCGCCTTCAGGCGTGCTTCGATTTCTCCGGCCATCGATCCTTCCGCATCTCTCGAAGTTTGCGTTTCAGCCCGCTCTAGGGCAGGCGGGGCGACCTTCAGTCAAAACCCGCAAACGCGCAAGCGGGTTCGCGAGGCTCTTGTAGATACGGGGCGTTGGTGCGACAAACCACCAAGCTGGCCATGCCGGCTAACCTGTTCAGGAGGCGTGTCTCTTTGTCATTCGCCATGTTCCGTAGCGTTCCCATAGCCTTCCGTCTTCTACCGCTCCTCCTGGTATTTGGCGGCGTCGCCACGAGTGCCGCTGCCGCCGGTGCGAAGCTGCAGCCCCATCGGGCGATTTACGAGATGCGGCTTGAAGATGCGCGCTCCGCTTCAGGGATCACTGGAGTCGACGGGCGTATGGTCTACGAGTTCTCCGGCTCCGAATGCGAGGGCTATACCCTCAACATGCGCATGGTCACCCAAATGACCGACAGCCAGGGCGAGACCAATCTCACCGATCTGCGCTCGTCGACCTGGGAGGACGGGCAGGGCAAGAAGTTCCGCTTCCAGTCGGCGCAGTACATGAACGACAAGCTGGGCGACGTCACCATGGGCCGCGCGCTGCGCGAGTCGCCCAACGAGGTCGAAGTACGCCTCACCCAGCCCAAGCATACCGAGCTCAACCTCTCACCCAAGGTGCTGTTTCCGACCCAGCACAGCCTGGCGGTGATCGAGGCAGCCAAGGCCGGCAAGACCAAGCTGGAGGCGGAGCTCTATGACGGTTCGGAGCTGGGCCAGAAGGTCTACGATACGACCTCTTTCATCGGCAATGTGCGTCCGCCGGGCAGCGATGACGATCTCGAACCGGCGGGGAAGGAGCGGGGGCTGGACAAGCTGCGCTCCTGGCCCATCTCGATCGGCTATTTCGAGACCAAGGGCGGCGACCTGACGCCCGCCTATCAGATCGACTTTCTTCTCTATGAGAACGGCGTGAGCCGCAAACTGGAGATCGATTACGGCGATTTCGCCATATCAGGCGATCTGAGCCAGCTGGAATATCTGCAGGAAGACGCTTGCGATTAGACGGTGATGGCAAGACCGTGCTTGCCGCCGGCCTCGTCTTCGCCTTTTTTGTTAAGACCTAAAGGGTTTGGTTACCGGTGCTAGTGTCCAATCGGGACAATAGGACGAGGGAACCCACACATGTTTTGGACGGCTTGGCCGCAATCTGGCACGACGGGGAAAACCGGTCGGGTTGGCGCGGTGGAAGACAGCGTCCCGCCGGGTCTAAAGCTCATGAGCAAGACTGTACTGATCGTGGAAGACAACGAGCTCAACATGAAGCTCTTTCACGATCTTCTCGATGCTCATGGGTACGATACCCTGCAGACGCGAAATGGCATGGAAGCGCTTTCGCTGGCGCGCGAGCATCGGCCCGATCTGATCTTGATGGATATCCAGCTGCCGGAAGTCTCCGGGCTGGAGGTCACCAAGTGGTTGAAGGAAGACGATAGCTTACGCGAGATTCCAGTCGTCGCCGTCACGGCATTTGCTATGAAGGGCGACGAAGAACGGATCCGGGAGGGAGGCTGCGAGGCCTATATCTCCAAGCCGATCTCGGTCGCGACCTTTATCGATACGGTGAAGCAGTTCATCGGCGAAGCCCGCTAGGAAAGTCATGACGGCCCGCATCCTCGTCGTCGACGACATCGATACGAACGTCAAGTTACTCGAGGCTCGGCTGACGGCCGACTACTTCGAGGTGGCTTGCGCGTATAGCGGCCCGGAGGCGTTGCAGATCTGCGCCCGGGAGCGTGTCGATGTGATCCTGCTCGACGTGATGATGCCCGGCATGGACGGCTTCGAGGTCTGCCGCCGGCTGAAGGCGGAGCCGCGCTCTCAGCATATTCCGGTGATCATGATCACCGCGCTCGACCAGCCTGCCGACAAGCTGCAGGGGCTCGAGGCGGGGGCCGACGACTTCCTCACCAAGCCGGTGGACGATATTTCCCTGATCACGCGGGTGAAGAACCTGGCGCGGCTCAAGATGCTGACCGACGAGATGCTCATGCGGGCCTCGACGAGCTCGCAGATGGGCATGGCGGCGATCGGCGAGAGCGAGCTTCAGCAGCTTTCCGACGGCGGCAAGATCCTTCTGGTGGAGGACCGGCCGTCCGCGGCCGAGCGTGTCGTCGATGCGCTGTCGCCCCATTACGACGTGGAGTTGGAGACCGATCCGTCGCGCGCTTTGCTGGAGCTGCCCGACGCCGGCTACGACCTGATGATCGTGAGCCTCGGCCTGCAGCATGCCGACGGCTTGCGGCTTTGCTCCCAGGTCCGCTCCCTGGACCGCACACGCCATCTGCCGATCCTCATCATCGTGGAGGAGGGGGAGAGCGCCCGCCTCCTGCGCGGCCTCGATATCGGCGTGAACGATTACATCAGCCGCCCTATCGACCCGGCGGAGCTGCTGGCGCGGGTGCGCACCCAGGTGAAGCGGAAGCGCTACGTGCACTATCTGCGCACACGGCTCGAAGAATCGGTCGAGATGGCGGTGCTCGATCCGCTGACCGCGCTCCATAACCGGCGCTATATGAACAGCCATCTTACGACGCTGTTCGACGAATCCGCTCAGAGCGGACGTCCGCTTTCGGTGCTGGTGATCGACATCGATTACTTCAAGGCGGTCAACGACACCTACGGCCACGACGTGGGGGATCTGGTGCTGAAGGATTTCGCCACGCGCATCCGCCGCAATATCCGCGGCATCGATCTCGCCTGCCGGCTGGGCGGCGAGGAATTCGTCGTGGTGATGCCGGACACGGATCTGGCGAACGCCTACAAGGTGGCTGAGCGTCTGCGCCTGGCCATTGCGGAGGTGCCGTTCGCCAGCGGTGAGGGCGGCCGCACTCTGGATGTCACGGCAAGCGTCGGCGTAGCGACCTTCGAGTTCCCCGACGACACGCCCGACATCATTCTCAAGCGGGCCGATCAGGCGCTCTATTGCGCCAAGCGCGACGGCCGCAACAAGGTCGTCGCGGACGCAGCCTAGTCGCCGCGGACCCCAATCCCTCCTATACTTTCAATGCGCTTTGCGATTCGTAGAGTCGTGATGCGGGTCTTGCCGCGCCAATACATGGCCTGCGGGTGGCTTGCCTTGGGAAATGAGGTGTTTCCGCCAACGCTTTACAATGACTAATATTTTAGCGTATTAAGCAAAAGATGAAGATTGTTATCGCCGGATCGTAAGCTGCGTTAGTATCCGCGACCGTCGATTGATAGAGGGATAGGACTTCTTTGGGGTGAGGGGCGCTCCCCGGAATTTTGTCCGACTGCCGCCTCGCCTGCATTTATTGGGATAGCCCTACGGAGTGCTCAGGTCCGCCGCATCTCCTGGGTCCGTGGGGTTCGGTCGGCCGAGGCGCGGTTTAAGTGGCCTCCTCGTTAGCGCCGCGTTTCGGTCGACCACCAAGTCAAACGGCCAAGCCCTCTTTGGTCTTTGACTTGCCGACCGGCCCCGCAGTTCACGCAGGAGCTACCCCGCTTGACCTGCATGGCTGCGGGGTTGGTCATTTCTGGGCCTTTTTGGAAGGCGTCTAGCAGAAATCTCAAAAACCGAAATCGGAAGCGCGCCGGTGCCGGCGCGCGCCGTGGAAGGCCGCTACTTGATTTTGGCTTCCTTGAACTCGACGTGCTTGCGCGCGACGGGGTCGTACTTCTTCAGAGCAAGCTTCTCGGTCGAGTTCCGCGGGTTCTTCTTCGTGACGTAGAAGTACCCGGTGCCCGCGCTGCTTACGAGCTTGATCTTCTGGGTGATTGGCTTTGCCATCGTTTTTCCTTGATCGGGCAGATATGCGCGGAGCGCACCCTACTCAGTGGTCTTGCGAAGTCAAGACTGATTGCTATCAGGATTGGGCCGGCGGCCAGGGCGCCGTTTCACCGGGTTGGCCGGGATCAGTTTCGCCAGGCTCTTCGACATGGTCCGGATCGAAGCCGTGCATCAGCAGGGCCCATTGCAGGCCGATGAGACCGCCCTTGATCGGCGGCAGCAGGAGCAGGGACAGGATCACGGTGAGCGGGAGCCACAGGCTCCAGTGGATCCAAAGCTCAGGATGGTAGGCCATCTCCACGGTCATCATCAGGCCGACCACGACATGGCCGACGATGGAGATGGTGACGTAGGGCGGGGCGTCGTCGGCACGGTGATGATGGAGCGCTTCGCCGCAATTGCCGCAATGGTCGGCGACCTTCAGGTATTTCGTGAACACCTTGCCTTCGCCGCAGGCCGGGCAGCGGCAGAGCGTGCCGCGCCACAAGGCTTCGGCCCAATGGCGCTCGCCTGTGCTGCGGCCGTCGATCTGCGCGGGCCGTTTATCCGTCTCGTGCGCGTGGGTGGCGTGAGACATCTCTTCCTCCAATTCGTTCGGGCGCACAGTATCGCGTGGCGGATGCGCCCGCCAGTCTCCATGGCGCTACCGATTGGCGCTACCGTTTGGCGCGCTTGGGCCGTTTGGCCGGTTTGCCCTTGCCGGGCTTGGGACCTGTCTTCTTGCCTTTTCCGCGGCCACGGCCATGAGCGCCGGGCTTGCCCCGGCCGCGGGTGCGGAAGCTCTTATGGCGCGCACCGCTCGGCTTGATGCCGATCTGCCGGCCTTCGGTGAGGATCTCGAAGCGGAGCGCACCTGCGGTTGGGATCGCCTCCACCAGCTTTACCTCGACGAAATCGCCGAGTTGATAGGCGCTGCCCGTGTCCTCGCCGACGAGCGCCCGGTGGGTTTCGTCGTGATAATAATACTCATCGCCGATAGTCGAGGCGGGGATGAAGCCATCGGCGCCGGTCTCCTTCAGCTGCACGAAGAGGCCGGAGCGGGTAACGCCGGAGATCTTGCCGTGGAAGCGGGCGCCTACCCGGTCGGCGAGATAGGACGCGATGAGCCGGTCGACGGTCTCGCGTTCCGCCGACATGGCGCGGCGCTCCGTGTCGGAGATCTGCTGGGCCGTATCTTCCAGTCTCTCGATCTCAGCGTCCGTGAGACCGCCGTCGCCCAGTCCCAGGGCGCGGATGAGCGCGCGATGGACGATCAGATCCGCGTAACGGCGAATTGGTGAGGTGAAATGAGCGTAGCGGCGGAGGTTCAGGCCGAAATGCCCGTAATTGCCGGGCGTGTATTCGGCCTGGGACTGGCTGCGTAGAACCACTTCCTGGACGAGGTCCGCCACGGGCGTGTCCTTGGTCATGTCCAGGATGCGATTGAACTGGGCCGGCTTCATCACACCGGCCTTGGCGAAGGTGATGTCCAGGGTGCGCAGGAAATCCGACAGTGCGGCGACCTTCTCGTCGGACGGCGCGTCATGGACGCGATAGACGAGGGGGGTGCTCTCCGACTCCAGGGTCTCGGCCGCGGCGACATTGGCCGCGATCATGAACTCCTCGATGAGGCGGTGAGCCTCCAGCCGGGGCGGCGACACGATGTCGGCGACCTCGCCCTTGTCGTTCAGCTTGATCTTGCGCTCCGGCAGATCCAGATCCAGCGGCGCGCGGTGGTCGCGCGCTTTCGCCATGGCCCTATAGGCCGCCCAGAGCGGCTTCAAAACCGGCTCCAGAAGTGGGTCTGCCTGATCGTCCGGATTGCCGTCGATGGCGGCCTGGGCCTGTTGATAGGTCAGGCTGGCGGCGGATTGCATCATGCCGCGGATGAAGCGATGGCTCTTCTTGTGGCCGCCCGCGTCATAGACCATGCGCACGGCGATGCAGGGGCGGGGCTCGCCCTCTACGAGCGAGCAGAGATCGTTTGAGATGCGCTCGGGCAGCATGGGCACGACGCGGTCGGGGAAATAGACCGAGTTGCCGCGGGTGCGGGCTTCCTTGTCCAGCGCGCTGCCCGGCGTCACGTAGGCCGAGACGTCGGCGATGGCGACCATGACGATATGGCCGCCCTTGTTGTTCGGATCGTCATCTGGCTCGGCCCAGACCGCATCGTCGTGATCGCGGGCATCGGCCGGGTCGATGGTCACCAGCGGGATCTTGCGCAGATCCTCGCGCCCTTCCATGCCCGGCGGCTTGGCGGCCTCCGCTTCGGCGAGCGCGGCTTGCGGGAACACGTCCGGAATACCGTAGGCGTGGATGGCGATCAGGCTGGTGGCGCGCTGGTCTTGCGGGTTGCCGAGACGCTCCACGATGCGCGCCGTTCCGGAGCCGTAACGGGGCGAGCGGGCAAGCTCGAAGCGGACGAGCTCGCCATCCTCCGCCTCGTTCCGCTCGGAGCGGGGGACGCGCCATTCTTTCAGCTGCTTGCGGTCGACGGGATCGATGACGCCGTCCTCGCCGCGGGCGCGATAGACGCCGAGCAGGGTGCGCGGGCCCGTGGAGAGCTTCTTGATGGGCCTGGCGAGATACGGGTAGGTCTCGTCCTTCTGCTTCTCGATGCGGGCGAGCACGCGGTCGCCGACGCCGGCGGCCTCGGTGCGCTGGCGGCTGCCGGCCACGAGAATGCGCGGTGGCGGGCTCACCTCCTCGTCCCAGGAGGCGGGGGTGGCGACGAACTCGCCATCCTCGTCGCGGCCGGTGATGCGGATCACGGTGACGGGCGGAAGCTCGTTGGGCTTTTGGAGGTTCTTCTTGGAGCCGCCGATCAGCCCCTCATCGGTCATCTCGCGCAAGAGCGCTTTCAGAGGGATGCGGTCGGCGCCCTTGATGCCGAATTCACGCGCGATCTCGCGCTTGCCGACCTTTTCGTCACTCGACTGGATGAAGTCGAGCACCTGTTGCTTGCTCGGCACCGAGCCTGACGCGGTCTTGCGGGTGGGTTTGGGGTTCGCCACAGGGGCCTAATCGGCCGTCTCTTCGACGGTCTCCTTGCTGCCGTTCTTCTTCGCTGCAGATTTCTTACTCGTCGATTTCTTCGACGTCGCCTTTTTCGCCGTAGATTTCTTTGCGCCCTTCTTGGCACCGCCCTTGCCGGTCTTTTCGGCCCGCGCGGCGATCAGCTCCACGGCCTCTTCCATGGTGATGGATTCCGGCTCCTTGTCTTTGGGGAGCGTGGCGTTGACCTTGCCATGCTTCACGTAAGGACCGTAGCGGCCGCTCATAACCTGGACAGGGCCTTTGAGCTCGGGATGATCGCCGAGTTCCTTGATCACGCTGCCGCCGCGCTTGGCACGCGAGGCTTCCTTCTCGGCGAGCAGGCTGATGGCGCGGTTCGCGCCGACGGTGAAGACCTCTTCCGGATTGGAGAGGTTGGCATAGGTTTTCTGGTGCCGGACGAAGGGGCCGTAGCGGCCGTAGCCGGCGGTAATGGGTTCGCCGGACTCCGGATGCAGGCCAATCTCGCGGGGAAGCGAGAGCAGGGCCAGCGCCCGCTCCAGATCGATGGCGCTGATGTCATCGCCTTTCGGAATCGAGGCCCGCTTGGGCTTCTCGCCATCCTTGGCTTCTCCGAGCTGGATGTAAGGGCCGAAGCGGCCGTCCCGGAGCGTGATCTCCATGCCGGTCTCCGGATCGGTGCCAAGCACCTTGCCGTCGGCGGAGGCGGCCGCATCGCCCTTGTCGCCGGTCTCGGCGAGCTGACGGGTGAAGCGGCAATCGGGATAGTTGGAGCAGCCGATGAAGGCGCCGAAGCGGCCGACCTTCAGGCTGAGCCGTCCGTCGTCGCAGGCCGGGCAGGCGCGGGGATCCTTGCCGGGCTCGGTCTGGGGGAAGATGTGCGGGCCCAAGATCTCGTTGAGGGCATCCAGAACCTCGGCAATCCGCAAATCGCCAATTTCCTCGACGGCGCCGGTGAAGTCGCGCCAGAAATCGCGCAGGACCTCGCGCCAGGCGAGATCGCCGGCGGAGATGCGGTCGAGCTTCTCCTCCAAATCGGCGGTGAAGTCGTATTCCACGTAGCGCTCGAAGAAGCTCTTCAGGAAGGCCGTGACCAGCCGGCCCTTGTCCTCCGGGTAGAGGCGCTTCTTGTCGAGGCGCACATATTCCCGGTCGCGCAGCACGTTCATGGTCGCCGCGTAGGTGGAGGGGCGGCCGATGCCGAGCTCCTCCATCTTCTTGATGAGGGTCGCCTCGCTATAACGGGGCGGCGGCTGAGTGAAGTGCTGCTCAGGCACGATCTCGCGGGCGTCGAGCTGATCCTTCTCGGCGAGCGGCGGCAATACGGCGCTGTCCTCGCTCTCCTGATCGTCGCGGCCTTCGTCGTAGAGCTTCAGGAAGCCATCAAAGCAGATCACCTGGCCGGTGGCACGGACGCCGTAGGTCTTTCCGTCGCTGCCTTCGACGTCGATATCCACCGTCGTGCGCTCGATCTCGGCGCTTGCCGCCTGGCTGGCAAGCGTCCGCTGCCAGATGAGCTTGTAGAGCTTGGCTGCATCGGCCTGCAGATACTTGGCCACGTGATCGGGCTGCTTGAACACATCTGTCGGCCGGATCGCCTCGTGGGCCTCTTGGGCGTTCTTGGCCTTGGTCTGATACATCCGCGGTGAGGACGGCAAATACCGCTCGCCAAACAGTTTTTGTAGCTGTCTGCGGCTCGCGCTGATGGCTTCGGGAGCGATCTGCACGCCGTCGGTCCGCATGTAGGTGATGAGGCCTTCGGTCTCGCCGCCGATCTCAACACCTTCGTAGAGCCGCTGGGCGATCTGCATGGTCTCGCGCGGCGAGAGGCCAAGTTTGCGCGAGGCTTCCTGCTGAAGCGTCGAGGTGGTGAAGGGCGGGTAGGGGTTCCGCTTGGTCGGCTTCTTCTCGACCTGGCCGACCGTGAAGCGCCCGCCTTCCAGCGCCGCTTTGAGCTTGGTCGCGGTCTCCTCGTCCGGGATATCGAACTTGTCGAGCTTCTTGCCGTCGGCCGCGGCGAGGCGCGCCTTGAAGGTCTCGCCCTGGGTGGTGGCGAGCTCGGTGGTGATGGACCAGTATTCCTGAGGCTTGAAGGCCTCGATCTCCATCTCGCGGTCGCAGACGAGGCGCAGCGCCACGGACTGCACACGGCCTGCGGAGCGCGAGCCCGGCAGCTTCCGCCACAGGACCGGCGAGAGGGTGAAGCCCACGAGATAATCCAGCGCGCGGCGGGCGAGATAGGCATCGACCAGGGGTTCGTCGATCTTGCGCGGATGGGCGATGGCGTCGCGCACCGCTTCCTTGGTGACCGCGTTGAAGACCACGCGCTCCACATCGACGCCCTTCAGCGCCTTCTTGCCGTCCAGCACTTGAAGGACATGCCAGGAGATGGCCTCGCCCTCGCGGTCGGGGTCAGTGGCAAGGATCAGCTTGTCGGCGCCTTTCACGGCGCGGGCGATCTCGTTCAGCCGCTTCTGGGATTTCGGATCCACATCCCAGTGCATCTCGAAATCGTTGTCGGGCAGGACGGAGCCGTCCTTGGACGGCAGATCCCGGACATGGCCATAGGACGCCAGGACCTGATAGTCCGAGCCGAGATACTTGTTGATGGTCTTCGCCTTAGCTGGCGATTCCACGATGACGATATTCATCCGGTTCCTGCCTGGGAGATTTCGGGGCGGCCGCGTCCGCTGCGTCTGGCCGCAGCCCTGCTACGCGCGAAAATGGTGTCTCGCGCCCAAGGTGTCAATTTCTGGTCTTTCAAGCGGTT
Source organism: Methyloligella solikamskensis (assembly GCF_042676065.1). Classification (NCBI taxonomy): domain Bacteria; kingdom Pseudomonadati; phylum Pseudomonadota; class Alphaproteobacteria; order Hyphomicrobiales; family Hyphomicrobiaceae; genus Methyloligella; species Methyloligella solikamskensis. The sequence continues at coordinate 1,752,622 of NZ_JBHTJO010000001.1, forward strand.
GACAACTCAAAGGCGCATCCAATAATCAATACAACCAATAGTCGAGCTGCAACCGGTCCTCGCCTATCGGGGATATGGGGTCTGATTCTCCGGGAGGACAAGCTGGCAGGACAGGGGAGAGGCAACAATCGGGGCCGGAAAACAAGCCCGAGAGTTCGCAAGAGGACGGGCATGGCGAAACGCGATGACACGGTATTGCAGCTTGAGCGCTCGGAGGCCGCCGACTATCTCGCCGGCATGCTGAGGGGGCTGAGGGAGGTCGCAAATGGCGCCGATTTGCGCTTCCTCGGCTACCTGATCGAGGTGGCGATGCAGGAGGCTCAGGCCGAAAAGGCGCGGACCGATTCGCGCTGAGGGCGCTTCAGTCCTCCTCGATCACGGACACAAGCTGCTGACCGTGGCGCTCCAGTCGGCCGGCGAGATCCAATTCCAGAAGCACGATGTGCACTTTCCGGGCAGCGATTCCGGTGGCTCGGACGAGCTCATCGATATCGATAGGGCTGGGGCCGAGTGCTGCGAGAACCCGTTCGCGCTCCGATTGCTCGATATCGGGCAGGGGCTCCGGCGTGGCGTGCTCGTCGGCAGCTTCGAGAGCGCGCGGCGCGGCGGGCAGGCGGCCCATGATGGAGGAGAGGGCTTCGACGATGTCGGCGGTTCCGGTGATCAGGGTGGCGCCATCCTTCAGTAGAGCGTTGGTCCCGGCGGCCCTTGGGTCGAGAGGGCTGCCGGGCACGGCGAAAACTTCGCGGCCCTGCTCGCCTGCGAAGCGCGCGGTAATCAGGGAGCCGGATCGTTTGGCCGCCTCGATGACCGCGACGCCGAGAGAGATGCCGGAGATCAGCCGGTTGCGGCGCGGGAAGTCCTGGCCGCGCGGTTTGAAGCCGGGCGGCCGCTCGCTCATGAGCAACCCGTCCTTGCCGATCGCCGCATGAAGCTCTGCATTCTCAGGCGGATAGATATTGTCGATGCCGCCGGCGAGAACGGCGATGGTGCCGCGCTCCAGGCTGGCGCGATGGGCGGCCGTGTCGATGCCCCGGGCGAGACCGGAAGCGACGACGATCCCTTCCATACCCAACCCGGCTGCGATTTGGCGGGTGAATTTCTGGCCGATGGCCGAGCCGTTGCGCGCGCCCACGATGGCGACGATCGGCTGGTCGGCCAGCTCAGGCCGGCCCTTGATATATATGACGGGCGGGGGCGCTTCGATATTGGCAAGGGCCGGCGGATAGCCGGCCTCGCCGGTTACCACGAGCGTGGCGTCGATCCGCTTTGCGGCGGCAAGCTCGCGCTCCGCCTCTTCGCGTTTGCAGATCCGGATGGATGGACGGCCGCCGCGACGGGAGAGTTCGGGCAGGGCATCGAGGGCAGCTTCGGCGCCGCCGAACTGGTTGACCAGGGCGCGGAAGGTGGCAGGGCCGACATTTTCAGAGCGGATGAGACGAAGCCACGCCAACCGCTGGGTGTCGGTCAGGCGGGTGCGGATTTCGCTGCCGGCCTCACCGCTGCCCAATGCGCGTCTCCTCGCCGCGAATGAGACGGCCGATATTTTCCTGGTGGCGCAGGATCAGAAGGATGCTCAAGAGGACCGCGGCGATGGTCAGGGGTGGCGAGGCCATATAGGCGAGCAGCGCCGGGACGACCAGGGCCGCGATCAGGGCGGAGAGCGAGGAGTAGCGGGTGGTGAAGGCGATCAGAAGCCACACGGCGCAGAAGAGCAGGGCGGCGGGCCAGTAGAGCCCGAGAAGCACACCGATATAGGTGGCGACGCCCTTGCCGCCCCGAAAGCCGAGCCAGACCGGCGCGATGTGACCGAGGAAGGCGCCGATGCCTGCGGCGATCCCTGCGATGGGGCCGAGTAAATGCATGGCGAGCAGTACCGGGACGGTGCCCTTCAGCACATCGCCGACGAGCGTCGCCGCGGTGAGCCACTTATTGCCGGTACGCAGCACATTGGTGGTGCCGATATTGCCGGAGCCGATCTTGCGCAGATCGCCGAGGCCGGCGGCCCGGGTCAGCAGCAGCCCGAACGGGATCGAGCCGCACAGATAGCCGCCGAAGAACGCGGCTGCATAGATGAGCACGAGGCTCAAGCTCAGCTCATTCACGAGACCTTCCCCCCAGAGTCCCCGAAGTCCGGCTATTCGCCGGAAGCGGTATCAGCGTAGTTGTAGACGATGCGGCCTGCAACGAGGGTTGCAAGCGCGCGCCCCTCCAGGCGTGCCTGATCGAACGGCGTGTTCTTGGATTTGGAGCGCAGGTCTTCCGGGTCGACCACCCACGGCGTCTCCAGATCGATCAGCGCCAGATCCGCCGGCGCGCCGATGGCAAGCCGTCCGGCCTCCAGCCCAAGGATACCTGCCGGGTTGGCGGTCATAGCCCGGAGCAGGGTGGTGAGCGGAACCTCTTCGTTGTGATAGAGGCGCAATGCCACGGCGAGCATGGTCTCGAGTCCCACCGCGCCATAGGCGGCGTCGGCAAAGGGATGACGCTTCACATCGGCATCCTGAGGATCGTGAGCGGAGACGATGACGTCGATATCGCCGGAGGCGAGACCCTCGACCATGGCCTGCCGGTCGTCCTCGGCGCGCAGGGGCGGACGCATCTTGAAGAAGGTCCGGTAGGGGCCGATATCGTTCTCGTTCAGCGCCAGATGATTGATGGAGACGCCGCAAGTGACGGGAAGGCCCTTCTCCTTGGCAGCCCGGATGATCTCCAGGGATGCGCGGCAGGAGATTTCGGCGGCGTGGTAGCGGGCTCCGGTCATCTCTACGAGGCGCAGATCCCGCTCCAGCATGATGGTCTCGGCAGCCGCCGGGATGCCCTTCAGCCCCAGCCGCATGGAGACCTCGCCGGAATTCATCACGCCGCCTTCGGAGAGCGTCGGCTCCTCGACGGCATGCATGACGAGGATGTCGAAATCCTTCGCATAGGCCAGCAGGTTCCGCATGACCTTGGCGTTGGCGAGGCTGCGCTTGCCGTTGGTGGCGGCGATGGCGCCGGCCGCCCGCATCAGGCCGATCTCGGTCATCTCCTCGCCCCGCAACCCCTTTGTGAGGGCCGCGAGCGGATGGACATGGACGGCCGCCGTATCGCGGGCGCGCCTCAGGATGAAGTCGACCAGGGCCACGTCGTCGATGACGGGGTCGGTGTCCGGCATGGTGAGGATGGAGGTCACGCCGCCGGCAGCCGCGGCCCGGCTCGCGTCCGCCAGGGTGCCGCGATGCTCGTGGCCGGGCTCGCCGGTGAACACCATCATGTCGATCAGCCCCGGCGCCAGGACATGGCCGCCGCAATCGATCAGCACCGCATCGCCGCCGGCCTCGCCATGGATGTGCCGGCCGACATCAGCGATTCTGCCGTCGTCGACCAGAAGCCCGCCCTGCTCGTCGAGACCGGTGGCAGGGTCCACCAGGCGCGCATTGACGAAAGCGAGCCGCTTCGGCGTTTCGCCTGATGTGAGGGCTGGATCGTCGAGCGTCATCGGCGTCATTTCCGCAAATGGGGGATGAGGGCCTGCAGCACCGCCATGCGGACCGCGACGCCCATCTCTACCTGTTCGTTCACGACGCTGCGCTCGTCGTCGGCAATCACCGAGTCGATCTCCACGCCCCGGTTCATGGGGCCGGGATGCATGACGATAGCGTCGGGCTTGGCCAGCTTCAGCTTCTCGTGGTCGAGGCCGAAGAAGTGGAAATATTCTCGCTGGCTGGGAATGAGGCTGCTGGTCATGCGCTCGCGCTGGAGGCGGAGCATCATCACTACGTCGGCGTCGGCCAGGCCTTCCTCCATGGAGGTGTAGACCTCCACGCCGAGCTTGTGGATCGCGCTGCCCAAGAGGGTCGAGGGGCCGATGACCCGAACCCGCGCGCCCATGGTGTTGAGCAGCAGGATGTTGGAGCGGGCGACGCGGCTATGAAGGATGTCGCCGCAGAGCGCCACAATGAGGCGCGAGATGCGGCCTTTGTGACGGCGGATGGTCAGCGCATCGAGGAGCGCCTGGGTCGGGTGCTCATGAGCGCCGTCGCCAGCGTTGATGACCGAGCAATCGACCTTCTGGGAGAGCAGCTCCACCGCGCCGGCCGCCTGATGGCGGACCACGAGAAGGTCCGGCCACATGGCGTTCAGGGTCACGGCTGTGTCGATCAGGGTCTCGCCCTTCTGCATGGACGAGGTCGGGATCGACATGTTCATCACATCCGCGCCGAGCCGTTTGGCGGCGAATTCAAACGAGCTCTGGGTGCGGGTGGAATTTTCGAAGAAGAGATTGATGAGGGTCCGGCCGCGCAAATCGGTGCGGACTTCGCCGGGGCGCCGGATGGACTTGGCTGCATCCTCCGCCAGGTCCAGCAGCCCCTCGATCTCGGGCGCTTTCAGGCCCTCGATGCCAAGCAAATGGCGATGGGGAAAATCGATCGTGGGGGAGGGTGAAGCCGCGCTGCTCATCAAAAGCCACTCTATAGACCCGAGCCTCGGAGCCGACAAGACAGAGAAGCTCCAATCGTCAACCTCTCCTTAACGGTGCTGACATGTAAATGCGCTTCAGAGGGACCGGCAGCGGCTACGCCATTGCTGAAGCAATTGCCGTCTGCGCGGGCTTGCAAAGTGAGCGAATCGGCCGGTGAGGGATTTACCGCCAGTTGCGAATCACTGAGAATGCAAGAATTCCGAAGCTTATCCGAGATAAACGTTGCCGGTCTGGCGGAGGCTGCAACGTGAGGGGCCAGATTAAGTCATGATGAGCTTACCGTTTTTCCTATTTGCCTGCGGACTGGGCGCTGCCTGGTCCGATTGGCGAAATATGGCCATGGGGTTTTGGTTCGCGGGATTGGTCACTTTGCTGGTGCTGTTCCGGTTTCATGCCACGGAAGTCCTGAATATCGGCCTTTAACGGACGGCACCTAAAATGACCCCGGCAAATGCATTGCGGCTCAACGCTCTCGGCTTGCTCGCGATCTGTATCGTCCTGTCCTTTGCTTTTGCCGACCAGATCCTTTTCGACGATCTTCCTTGCCCGCTCTGCCTGCTGCAGAGGATGGGTTTCTTCGCCGCCGGATTCGGTATCGCGTTGAATCTCGTGCTGCGGGTTCGGACGGCCCATTACGGCATGGCGATTCTGGGCGCGGTGTGCGGTGCGGCGGTCTCGCTGCGCCAGATCGCACTCCATGTGGTGCCGGGGACCGGCTCCTACGGCGATCCCTTCCTGGGCTATCACTTCTATACTTGGGCGTTCATCGTCTTCTGCCTGATCATCGCAGGAACGGGCGTGATGCTGCTGTTCCAGCGGCAGTTCGTCGGCGAGCCCGAAGTTTCCGAGCTCGTGCTGATGGATATGCCGACGCGGCGGCTCGCCCAGACCGCGTTCCTGTTCTTCGCGCTTCTGGCGATCGCCAACGGCGTTTCGACGGTGGCCGAGTGCGGCGCTGGGATGTGCGCCGACAATCCCACGGACTACGAGCTTCTCGACAAAGACTAGGGCAGACTTCGGTTTGCGAGCGGTTGCCTAGGAGAGGGTTTTCAGACCTTTGAGCCGATCAAGTGCGCCCTGCAGGATATAGGCGGCGGCCATGCGGTCGACGACCTCGCCGCGGCGCTTGCGGCTGGCATCCGCCTCGATGAGATGGCGTTCGACGGCTGCTGTCGACAGGCGCTCGTCCCAGAACACCATGGGCAGATCCGTGTGCTGGCTGAGATTGCGGGCGAACGCCCGGGTCGACTGGGCGCGCGGGCCTTCGCTGCCGTCCATATTGACGGGAAGCCCCAGCACGATGGCGCCGACGCCGAGCTCCTGAATCGTCTTCAGGATGGGCTGGATGTCGGCGGTGAACTTGCTGCGCTTGATGGTTTCCACCGGCGTGGCGATGGAGCGGCTGACATCGGAGACGGCCACGCCAATGGTCTTGGTGCCGAGATCGAGGCCGAGGAGGCGCGCATCGCGGGCGACTTCGGCCGGTAGATCCTGGATCTCGAGAACCCTGGCGGCGGTTCCGGGTTGTGACCTTGTCAACGCGTTACGCTTTCCTATAGTCGCGGCGAAGCCTGACGCCCCGCAAAACCCACAAGATTTCAGAAGAGGCCTTCATGCAGATCACCTGGTTCGGCCATTCCTGCTTCCGCATCGATCTCGACAAGCAGAGCATCCTGATCGATCCCTTCCTGACCGGGAACGGCGTCTTCGAGGAGGCGGGCATTCCGGTGCGTGATGTGGCGAAGGATATCACGCATCTGGTGCTGACCCACGGCCATGACGACCATACGGGCGATACGGTGTCCATCCTGAAAGAGAGCGACGCCACTTTGGTCGCGAGTTTCGAGCTCGCCAGCTACCTGCAGGGGCAGGGCGTGGAGAAGGCTGAATACATGAACACCGGCGGCACGCTGGATCTGGGGGAATTCACGATCACCTATGTGCCGGCCTTCCATTCGTCCTCGACCATGGTGGACGGGAAGCCGGTCTATCTCGGCCCGGCCTGCGGTGTGGTGATCGCGCCGAAATCCGGCAAGACCGTCTATCACATGGGCGATACGGACATCTTCTCCGACATGGGGCTGATCAACGAGATGCATAAGCCTGCGATCGGCATCGTGCCCATCGGCGACCGGTTCACCATGGGGGCGAAATCGGCGGCACTCGCCTGCAAGCGGTTCTTCGAGTTCGAGACCGTGATTCCCTGCCACTACAAAACCTTCCCGATCATCGACCAGTCGGCGGATCCGTTCGTCGCGGAGATGGCGGGTGAGACCGTTCTGGTGCCGAAGGTGGGCGAGCCTCAGAGCTTCTAGGCTCATGCGTCTTTCTTGCGGCTGCCTGCGGCTTGACCCGGGCAGCCAATTTCCCGATACCTTCTCCGAAATCTCGAGGCCGTAGCCGGGGCTTATTTCGCCCAGCCGGCCGATCATCCAAGCAGGCCTTCAATGTCCGTCGACCGCGCGACCGTCCATCGTATTGCCAAGCTCGCCCGCATCGCCATTACCGAGGAGGAGGCGGCGCGGCTCGAAGGCGAGCTGTCCGGCATCCTCGACTGGGTGGCTCAGCTCGACGAGATCGACACCGCCGACGTGGAGCCCATGACGCGGGTGGTCGATATGACCATGAAGATGCGTGAGGACGTGGTGACCGACGGCGATTGCGCCGACGATATCGTTGCCAATGCGCCGGAAGCGGACGACGACTATTTCGTCGTGCCGAAGATCGTGGAGTAGGGGCGGCTTATGTCGGAACTGACGAATCTCACCATCGCCGCCGCCCGCGCCGGCCTCGATAAAAAAGAGTTTTCCGCGAAGGAGCTGGCCGAGGCTCATGTTTCGGCCATCGAAGCGGCCAACGAGGCGCTGAACGCCTATGTGCTGGTGACGCCGGACCGGGCGCTTGCGATGGCCGCGGAAAGCGACAAGCGGCTCGCCAAGGGCGAAGGCGGCGCGCTGGAAGGCATTCCGCTCGGCATCAAGGATCTGTTCTGCACCGAGGGCGTCGTGACCACGGCGTGCTCAAAGATCCTCGACGGCTTCACGCCCCATTACGAATCCACCGTGACGCGCAATCTGTGGGATGCGGGTGCGGTGATGCTGGGCAAGCTCAATAATGATGAGTTCGCCATGGGCTCGTCCAACGAGACCAGCGCCCATGGGCCGGTCGCCAATCCGTGGCGGCGCGAGGGTTCGGATGCGAAGCTCGTGCCCGGCGGCTCTTCGGGCGGATCGTCTGCGGCCGTGGCCGCCAATCTCTGCATGGGTGCCACGGGCACCGATACGGGCGGCTCGATCCGCCAGCCTGCGGCGCTGACCGGTACGGTCGGGCTCAAACCAACTTACGGTCGCTGCTCCCGCTGGGGCATCGTGGCGTTTGCCTCGTCGCTCGATCAGGCGGGGCCGTTCGCGCGCAACGTTGAAGATGCAGCACTGCTGCTCAACGTGATGGCGAGCCACGATCCGAAGGATACGACGTCCGTCGATGCCGCCGTGCCCGACTACACCGCCTCTCTGAAGGAGGGCGTGAAGGGGCTGACGGTCGGCATCCCGAAGGAATACCGGATCGACGGGCTGAAACCTGAGATCGCCAAGCTCTGGGATCAGGGTGTGGAATGGCTGAAGGCAGCGGGCGCGACCGTGAAAGAGGTGACGCTGCCCCATACGAAATACGCGCTGCCGTCCTATTATATTGTGGCGCCGGCGGAAGCCTCGTCGAACCTCGCCCGCTATGACGGCGTGCGCTATGGCTTGCGGGTCGAGGGCGACGACGTCATCTCCATGTATGAGAACACGCGCGAGGCCGGGTTCGGCGCGGAGGTGAAGCGGCGCATCCTGATCGGCACCTATGTGCTCTCGGCCGGGTATTATGACGCCTATTATCTAAAGGCGCAGAAGGTGCGGACCCTGATCAAGCGAGACTTCGATCAGGCGTTTGCCGATTGCGACGTGATCCTGACGCCGACGACGCCGGGGCCGGCGTTTGCGCAAGGCGAGATTTCCGGCGATCCGCTGGAGATGTATCTGAACGACATCTTCACGGTGACCGTGAATATGGCCGGGCTGCCGGGGATCTCGGTGCCGGCAGGGCTTTCGGGCGAGGGAACGCCGCTCGGCCTGCAGCTCATCGGGAAGCCTTTCGACGAGGCGACTCTGCTGCGGGCGGCGCAGGCGATCGAAGATGCTGCAGGGCCGCAACAGCGTCCCGCAGATTGGTGGACCAAAGCTGCGTAATTTTTGAGGAGTTCGGCGATGCCGGTACCTGCTGGGCGATGTGCCAATATGGAAGAGGTGCGCGAGGAGATCGACCGGATCGACCGCACCCTTGTGGATCTGATCGCTGAACGCTTCTCCTATGTGGACCGGGCGTGGCAGCTCAAGGCCTCGCCGGACGATGCGCGGGTGCCCTGGCGGGTGCAGCAGGTCATCGACAAGGTGAAGGTTCACGCCGAACGCAAGAATTTGCCGCCGGAGCTGGCCGAGGCGCTGTGGCGCCAGATGATCGGCTGGTTCATCCAGTACGAAGAAGAGAAGCTGCGGGCGAGCAGCGCCCAGTACGGACCGAAGGACTAATCGCGCGCGATGCAGGAGACGGTGGAAAAGAACGATCTTCTGATCGAGGGTGAGACCGGCGATTGGGAAGTGATCATCGGCATGGAGGTGCATGCCCAGGTCTCCTCCAACGCCAAGCTGTTCTCCGGCGCGTCTACGGGCTTCGGCGCGGCGCCGAATTCCCATGTCAGCCTGGTCGATGCGGCCATGCCTGGCATGCTGCCGGTCATCAATTCCGAATGCGTGGCCCAGGCGGTGCGCACCGGGCTCGGGCTGAAAGCCGAGATCAATCTCTATTCGGTGTTCGACCGGAAGAACTACTTCTATCCGGACCTGCCCCAGGGCTATCAGATCTCCCAGTACAAGCAGCCCATCGTCGGCGAGGGCGAGGTGATCGTCGATCTGCTCGACGGCACCCGCGTGGTGGTCGGCATTGAGCGGTTGCATCTGGAGCAGGATGCGGGCAAGAGCCTGCACGATCAGCATCCGAAGAAGAGCTTCGTCGATCTGAACCGTTCCGGCGTGGCGCTCATGGAGATCGTCTCGCGGCCCGATATCCGGTCCTCCGAGCAGGCCAAGGCCTACGTCTCGAAGCTGCGCACCATCCTGCGCTATCTCGGCACCTGCGACGGCAACATGGAGGAAGGTTCGCTCCGGGCCGACGTGAACGTGTCCGTGCGCCGGCCCGGCGATGCGCTCGGCACGCGGGCGGAGATCAAGAACGTGAACTCCATCCGCTTCATCGGCCAAGCCATCGAATACGAGGCCCGGCGCCAGATCGAGCTTCTGGAAGAGGGCGGCGAGGTCGTGCAGGAAACGCGGCTGTTCGACGCCAAGACCGGCGAGACCCGGTCCATGCGGACCAAGGAAGAGGCGCATGACTACCGTTATTTCCCCGATCCCGACCTGCTGCCCTTGGAGCTGACCCAAGACTGGGTCGACAGCCTGAAGGCGGATCTCTGCGAGCTGCCGGATGAGAAGCGCGAGCGTTTCATCGCCGATTTTGGCCTGTCGCCCTATGACGCCTCCGTGCTGGTGGCGGAGAAGGAGCGCGCCGACTATTTCGAAGCGGTGGCCGAGGGGCGCGACGGCAAGCTTGCCGTGAACTGGGTGAACAACGAGCTGTTCGGCCGGCTGAACAAGGAAGGCTTGGGAATCACCGACAGCCCCGTTTCGGCGGCGCAGCTCGGCAAGCTGATCGATCTGATCGCCGACGACACGATCTCCGGCAAGATCGCCAAGGATGTGTTCGACATCCTTTGGACCGAAGGCGGGGATCCTGCGGAGATCGTCGAATCCCGCGGTATGAAGCAGGTCACCGATACGGGCGCCATCGAGGCGGCCGTGGACGAGGTGATCGCCGCCAATCCCGACAAGGTCGAGCAGGTGAAGGAGAAGCCGAAGATGATCGGCTGGTTCGTCGGCCAGGTGATGAAGGCGACCGGCGGCAAGGCGAGCCCCCAGGCTGTGAACGACCTGCTGAAGGACAAGCTTGGGGTTGAAGAGTAGGGGCGCTGCTGCTTGCTGGCGGAGCGCGCGGCCTCTCGCCGCGTCATCCTGAGGCGCGAGCGAAGCGAGCCTCGAAGGAGGCGCGGCCCCGGGTAAGCTGCCTATCCTTCGAGGCCCGACGCGTTCCGCGTCGAGCACCTCAGGATGACGGTGTTTTTGGCGCGGCGCGCGCCACAGGTTATTCGTCATTACCGGGCTTGACCCGGTGATCCATTCCGCTGGCCTTTCGGCATGCTGAGACGTATCGGCATGGATGCCCGGATCAAGTCCGGGCATGACGACGGTGAAGGCCCAGACTCGATACTCAAGGAGACACCCATGACCCACGCCATGCGCGTTCACGAATATGGCGGCCCGGACGTCATGCGCTGGGAAGAGGTGGAGATCGGCGATCCTGGCCCGGGCGAGGCGAAGATCAAGCAGACGGCGATCGGCCTCAACTTCATCGACGTCTACACGCGCAAAGGTCTCTATCCCCAGCCGAGCTTCCCTTTCGTGCCGGGTTTCGAGGGCGCGGGCGAAGTTCTCGCGGTCGGTGAGGGCGTCTCCGATATCGCCATCGGCGACCGGGTGGCCTACGCGGGCGCGGTCGGGGCCTACGCCGAAGAGCGGCTGCTTCCGGCCGACAAGCTGGTGAAGATCCCGGACGGGGTGACGGACGAGGTGGCCGCCGCGGCGATGCTCAAGGGCATGACGGCCGAGGCGCTGCTGAAGCAGGTCTATAAGGTCGGCCCCGATACGGTGATGCTGTACCACGCGGCCGCCGGCGGCGTGGGGCAGATCGCCACCAAATGGGCGGCGTCGCTGGGCGCCACGGTGATCGGCACGGTGGGCTCGGCGGAAAAAGCCGAGATCGCAAAGGCGAATGGCTGCGCCCACGTTATCAATTACCGGGAGCAGGATTTCGTTGATGCGGTGAAGGAGATCACCGACGGCAAAGGCGTGGACGTGGTCTACGATTCCGTGGGCAAGGACACGTTCCCGGCCTCTCTGGATTGCCTGAAGAAGCGCGGGCTCTTCGTGACCTTCGGCAACGCCTCGGGCCCGGTGCCGGATTTCAGCGTGCTGCTTCTGAGCCGGAAGGGCTCGCTCTATATGACCCGGCCGTCGCTGTTCGACTATGTCGGCACGCAGGAGGCGTTGCTGGCCACGGCCAACGACCTGTTCGACGCGATCGAGACGGGGAAGACCGCAATCGAGATCGGCCAGCGCTATGCGCTCAAGGATGCCGGTCAGGCCCATGCGGATCTGGAGGCGCGCAAGACCACCGGATCGACGGTGCTCCTGCCGTAGGACGGCCGACTCTTTTTCCAAAAGATTTCTCATGGTTACGCGGATGTGAGCTGGAAGAGTCAACAGACTCTTTCAAAATCGCGTGTGTTTACCTTTGGGGCGCTAAAGAGGCCGATCTGTAAACCGAGATTACCATTCGGTTTCCAAGAAGTTATTTCGCGTTAATATCTACATTTAGACGTTGTTTATCTGACAAAGCCCATCATCCCCCTCGTCAAGACGCAATAAGAGGTTCGCTCTTCTGGAGATCAGCAAGAAGTAATCCGGAAGTTTTGGACAGCAGTTACGGGGGATGATCAATGGCTCGCTTTGAGATTTTTACAGAACAGACTGACACTGCCGCGACGAGCGGAGGGCCTGATGTTCTTTTCGCGCTCGGAATTCAGTATTCGACCGGCCGCGACGTGGAGGCCGATCTGGTGACGGCGCATAAGTGGTTCAACCTGGCCGCGCTGCGGGGCAACGACGAAGCCAAGCAGCATCGCAAGGAGCTGGCCGCGGTGATGTCGCCGGACGAGATCGCGCTGGCCCAGAAGGCCGCGCGGGAGTGGCTCTCCACCCACTAAGCTTTTCAAGCGACCCCATTGGGCTTGGTCGGGGGCCGGTCCAGAGGACAAGAAGAACGATAAGGGCAAGAACAAGAAGAAGAGAACAACAAGAAATGGCGCGGCCCTAAGTGGCCGCGTTCCCCACCGCTCCCAAAAAATAAAAATCGGAGCGGTCGGCGAGGGCAGGGCAGCGCTGCTGGGGGGCCGCGCAACGCTCAAGCTCTCCACGGGAGGCACAGATCGAGGGGTGACGGTTGGGGCCGTGGCCCCTCGAGCCGTTTCTGGAGGAGGGCGCCTAGCGCGAACGGCTTAGTTCGACGCGTCCTCGCTGCCGCAATTGAAGAAGAAAGACTTCATGCAGCGATAGGACCGGTGGGCGAAGGATTCCTCGCTCTCCGGCTCAGGGCTTGGGGCTGTCGCCGCGGGAGCGGATGGCCGCTGAGCGGAAGCCGGCGGTGGTGCCGCCCTTGGCGCGGTTGCCTGCGGGGACGGTGCGGCGGGTGCGGGCGTCTCTTCCGCCCCGTAGCCGAAGCGCGATTTGGTCCCATCGATCATGCCTTTGCCGAGATCGAACAGGGTGGAGCGCCCTTCCTCTTCGGGCGTGGCGAATTTCTGCTGCTCGCGGGACATCCGATTCTTGTAGTCCTGGACGCCCGAATTCTGCTGCAGCAGATCCGGCAGCGCCCCGCCGCTATAGGCGTAGACCTTCTCGGGGCCCCGGCAATTGGGATCGCGCGAAGCGGTGCATTTGGCGTGGCCTTCCGACTTGGTGGTCGAGAGCACGCAGAAGAGCTTTGCCGCATCGGAATATTGCTTGCCGACGCCGGTCACCTTGCAGCGATAGGTCTGGTTGGGGCCCGAGCAGCGCACGCAGAACTCTGCCGTCTGGGCTAAGGCGGCGGGGCTTGCGACAACGAGCAGGGCGACGAAGCCCGCAACAGCTGCTGCGCGGGGCGCGAAAACCGGTGCAAGGCGTTTTGGCATCTCTATTCGCAGGTGGCTCGTCGGTGTAGCAATCGAAACGAATTATACCACAAGACGCGCAATCAGGCTGCCCATCTGCGCGTGTGGGCGCCCCATATGTAATATGCCGGTGCAAGCCCCTTGCACGGGTGGCTTTCCGTCGAGTAGGAAGAGGTCCTTCAGGAGACGTGGCCGAGAGGCTTAAGGCGGCGGTTTGCTAAACCGTTATACGGTGATAAGCCGTATCGAGGGTTCGAATCCCTCCGTCTCCGCCATTTTTTATCTCACGCCAGTTCGCTTCGCTCACGGCTCCGATGGGGTGCCCTGACCGGCCGGCGGGCAGTGGCCCTTGCGAGCGCCTGGGCGCTCGGTTTTTCTCACTCACGGCAATTCGCTCCGCCCATGCCTCCGAGGGGTGGGGTGAGCGGCGGACGGTCAATGCCGGACAGCGTCGGCAATCTGCTGGAACATGGCGCGGTTCTCCGACAGCGCCATCTGTTTGAAGCGGGCGATGGCCGCGCGCTCTTCCTTAGTGAACGGGGCGATCTGCGATGGCGGCAGTCCGGCAGCCTTTTCCGCAAACGCTTCCGCGCCAGGCAGCAGCCTATGAGATAGCCCGACCTCCTCCAGCAGCGCCTCGACCTTCCAGGAGTTGGGCGGCACGGCGAAGAAGGGAAGTCCCAGATCGAGGGCGATGCAGACCGCATGAAAACGGCCGGCGAGCAGAAAGCCGGCTTCGGTCTGGAGCAGGCCGATGAAATCATCGAAATCCTCGACAATCTCCAGATAGCGGGCGCGATAGACGGGATCGGGATGAATGCGTGCAAGCGTGGTTCTCACCCGGTAGCGGAGCGCCTCCCGGTCGAGCAGGCCACGGCCCTCCGGCGGGCGGCTCCGCAGCGGCAAGAAGCGGGCGCCGGGCAGAGTCTCCGACAGGCGGAAGAGGGCGGTCGTCTCCGCCCCCATGCTGGAATCGGTGATGAACAACGTGTCGCCGCGCCGCTCACGGTCGGGCGCGCGGTAGGTGAGGGTGAGATCCGGGGCGTAGCCAGCCGTCATGCCATGCTCGGCGAAGCTCTGCTGGCTGTACCGGTCCCGGGCGAAGACGCACGTATAGCCCTTAAGACCTTCACCCAAGGAGGGCGGCAGGTCCTGACAGATCGTGTTGATCAGGAAGGCGGGGGGCCCGGCCGCTTGCGCCTTTGCCCCGAGCGCGGCGATGGCGTGGGCGCCCTTGGTGTCGTGATGGAGGGTTCCCTCGCCGTTCACGACGATCAGATCCGGCGCCTCGCCTTTGATGGTCTCCCAGGACGCGGTGAGGGGCAGGGTGTGGGCAATCCCGATCCCCGCCTCGCGCGCGAGCTCCGCCAGCTGCCGGTTGACCAGCGCGCAGCCGTGATGGCCCTTGGCCGCGGTATCGTTGACGAGGACAGCGCGCAGAGTTCGCGTCATGAGAGGACAGCAGCGCTTCTATTGGGTTGGCGGGCGGTCGGCCCTTCCTGTAGCGGAAGGGCCTGCGCCGCGCCAGAGGGCAATCGCTATAGGCCAATCGCTCCTGCCTCGCGCCAGTTCTGCGGCGAAGCCCCTATTCCTCCAGGAGGAAGGAGATCTTCGCGTTGACCCGGTATTTGACGATCTTGCCGCCTTCGACCTTGGCGTCGTGGTTCTTGATGTAAATCGATTTGACCTCGCGCACGGAATTGGAGGCCTGGCTCACGGCGTTTTGCGCGGCGTCTTCCCACCCCGTGTCGGATTCCGCGAGCACTTCGATGACTTTGAGCATGGACATAGGCTTTCCTCCTTTTGCGTTTCCTCCTTAATCAATGGAGGAAGGGGCGGTCGGGTTCAGGAGAAAAGTGACAGTCGCCCTAGGGAGTAACCTTTCCACCGCCGAAAATGCCGGTGGCCTCGTAGCGATGGCCGGTAACGCCCCAGTTTCCGATGACGCCCGCGGCAGGGACGGCGCCATCGCTGACGAAGGATCCGCGGGCCGTGCCCACGGTGCCGCTGCCGGCGAGGATGCCGCCGAAATGATTGGGGCCCGGCACCGCTTTCAGGCTATTGCGCCCGGTGCCGAAAGTGCGGCCATCGAAGTCTGAGATGGTCAGCTGGCCGCGGCGCTTCGCGAAATTCCAATCCATATCGAGATCGCCGGTTGCGCTATACTTTTCGCCCCGATTGATCACGTTGCCGAAGGCCGTACCGTGATAGCTGGCCGAGCCCGTGACCGGCAGTTCGTCGACGGGGGTGATGTCGCCGGCGATCCACCAGCCGTCGATGCGGGTGTTGGAGACCGAACCGGCGTCGCCGATATGCTCCGCCTGCACGCCCCAAGCGCCCCATTTGATAAAGTCGCACTGCTCGCAGATGGCCTCGGCGGGCAGGGGGGTATGACTGTTGGTGACCGCGGCGCTTTCGATCGTCCCAATGAGGCTCTGGCCGGTCACCTTGTGGCGGTTCTCCCGCCAATAGAGGGACGGGGGCCAGATGCGCAGCTTCAATTCATGATCCACGATCGAGAGTTCGCGCGCTGCCGTAGTGAATTCGGTGTCGCTCGCGTAGTCCGAGGTGGGGCCGAAGACGGCATTGTATTCCGTGTAGGACACATCGAGCAGGTCGGCGTCGTAGACATTGATTCCGGCGGAGACGGTGTTTCCCGCGGCATCCAGGATCAGGTGGACGTCCTCCGGAGACAGGCTCACGACCTTCTCGGTGCTGTGTGAGCTGCGTGGACCGAACCATGTTTGCCGGGTCGTCTCGGTTCGCGCGAAGCCCGATGCATAGCCCTGGAAGGTGCCGCCGACTTTCACCGGTCCCGACGGCGGATTGGTTCCGGGATCAGGTGGCAGACCGCCAGAAGGCGGCAGCCCGTCAGTCGGCGGCTTCTCACCGATTGTGGGCGGACCACCGCCGGGCGGTGGGTTGCCGGGCGGGGGCGGATTGCCGGCGTTTTGCTGAGGCGGCTTCTCTTCTTGCTTCTGGATTTCCTGATTGATCAGCGTCGTGGTCGCGTCGGTGCTCAGAGTTTGAACCGAGACCCAGTCCGTGGAGGTGTTGCCGCTCGATTGCCGGCCGGTCGTGCCGCCCGTCGAGGCGTTGGCCGCGGAATTGGTCGTGTTGCCGCCTTGTCCGAGGGCATAGACGCGCCCGCGCCCCCGAAAGGCATGGGTGAAGATGTTTGTATCGTCCGGCCCAGTCCTTCGAACTTTCGGGCCACCCGAGGCATCGATGGTGTAGCCGGGCTGGAAGGCCCGATAGCTGCGTCCGTTGCTGCCGGTCAGGACGAGCTCGTTGCCGTAGAGGAAGGAGAAAATTCGTCGCCCGCCGCCGATATAGGCCTGGAACATGCCGCCCCGGATGGCGAGTGCGCCGGAGGGTGTCTTCACCGTGACGCTATCTGCGTTCTTTGAGATCTTGCCGCCCACGAAGCGAATGGCGCCCTTGGAGAAGGTGGCGACGATCTCGCCTTGCTTCTTGGACGGGTCGTAGACGAATTTGTCGATTACCAAATCCGAGCCGGCACCGACCGTGAAGGTGGAGCCGTCATTGAGCAGGACCTGCACCAGCCCTTCGTCCGAGGTGTTGATACGCTCATTGAAGAAGATCGATTTGCCGATGCTCAGCTGCTCGCGCTTGCCGCCGTTGAGCTGGCTGAAGGCGTCGGGGTTGACGGCGGCGGCGGTGCCGACTTGTTCTGCGAAGGCTGAGGTAGGGAAAACGATGGCGGCGCAAAGCGCGCTCGCAAGAAGAGGCCCAGCCCACGCAGTCCGCGTGGAATTCCGAAAACAACCCATAATGATCCCCTCCCGTCCTCGGCCCGGGCATCAAAGAGCTGATATGGCCTCCGCAAGCTAGAGTAGCATATTTCTCGTGTGCGCTGCTGAAGAATGCAGGGGGAGTTTTCAAATGTGGGGATTGGGAGGGCCCGATCCGGCCGGGATTGACGCGGCCTATTGCGGGACCGGCCCAATGCCGGGCCCGGCAAAGATGCCGCCCGCTTGGTAGTTGTTAGTGTCTTTGATGGCCCAATTTCCGATCACCGCACCTGCCGGGCCGTTATGATTCACAAAAGCCCCGGATGCGAAACCACTCGGATTGCCTAGCTGGCCACGATTGCTCAGGGCACCGGTAAACAGGTTCTGGCTTCCGACTTGGTCTAGCTCTCCACCGAAGTGACGACCATCGAAATACATATTCATGTCTCCGGATCGATCAGCAAAGTACCAGTCTAGCGTAAAGCTGCCCGTTTCGTGGGTGCTCCGAGTGACGTTCTGGCCGTTGCTTTCAAGAACACTGCCGAGCACGTCACCCGCGTAACGCGCGTTGGCATTTTGCGCCTCTAGATTATCGATTTGAACGGGCGAAGTCAGCTTGTTGGACGCGACCCAGTATGTTGGGGCAGTCGTCGCCATGTAGTCGCTATACCCTCCTTGCCCTGAGCCAAATCCCATCGCTCCAGTTACAGCCCCCCATTTCATGAAGCTACATTGCTGACAGAAGCCTTCAGGCCCGCTTTCCCTAAAATTTGTTGCAGCGAAACTGTTTGGATAGGGCAGATAATCTGAATCGTAGACGGTCAGCGTCGGGGTGAAGTTGACGCCGTTGTCACTGGCGAAGCTGAAATCATACTTTGTAACCACGGGATCCCGGTAAGGTGCATCGTGCAGGATCATGCGCGATGTGGCGGAGCCATCACTGTATTGGACGAGATTGAAGTTGAAACCGCCATCCTCAGGACTGCCCACTGAGTTGATAAATCCCGCGGGCGTATCCGAATAAATTGTTCCGCCTGCGAAGCCCGTATACACAGCGGTTTTAGTCGGCTCGGTCGGCTCCGGAGTGGGATTCGGGTTCGGGTTCGGCTTCGGATTGGCTGTGTTTTCCTGATTCTGAATCTGCTGATTGATGATCGTCGTTGTCGCATCGGTGATGATTGTCTCAATGCTCTCAAACGGATCGATAGAGTTGTCGCGGGTCTGCTGGTTCTGGCTGTTGCCGGAATTGCCACCGGTGCCGTCACCACCTGTTCCATTGCCGCCGCCCGTGCCGCCGGCGACGGCCCGGCCGCTGCCGCGCAAGGAGTCCATGATCATGTTGGTGTCGGCGGCCGTCGTGGGCCGAACCCGCGGCGTTCCACCGGTGAGGTCGAGGGTGTAGCCCGGCTGGAAGACTCGATAGGTCTGTCCATTGGAACCGGTCAGGACGAGCTGATCACCGTAGAGGAACGAGAAGATCGCACCCTGGCTGTTAATGGAGCCCTGGAACATGCCGCCGCGGATGGCCAGCGCGCCCGACGGCGTCTTCACGGTGACGCTGTCGGGGCTCTTGGAGATCTTACCGCCGACGAAGCGAACCACGCCCTTGGAGAAGGAGGCGGCGATCTCGCCTTCGTTCTTGGACGGATCGTAGACGAACTTGTCGATCACCAGATCGGAGCCGGGACCTACGGTGAAGGTGGAGCCATCGACCAGCAGCACCTGCACCAGGCCTTCGCCATTGGTGTTGATGCGCTCGTTATAGAAGATGGATTTGCCGATCTTGATCTGCTTGCCGCCAGAGAATGCATCGGGCTTTACGGCGGCGGCGACGCCGACCTTGTTGGCGGAGGCGTCGGAGGGCAGGGCGAGGCTGGCGCCCAGCGCCAGACTGCCGAAAAGGGCGAGCGCGGCGAAAGGCGCTTTCCACGCGTTGCGCGCGGCTTTAGCAGTCCGACCCATGATGATCCCCTCCCGTCCTTGGCTGGGCATCAAATAGGGGCCGCGGCGGCCCTCTACAAGGCAGGGTAGCACAGGGGCGGTGCTTTTACCTCTGGGTATTGCCAAGGCGGACCTCAAAACGTCTTTTGAATACCGAAGATTAGGCTGAGATCGTCGAAATCCCGGATGTCGTAGTTCGACGATTGATCGCGGTATTCGACCTGGGGAATCAGCGCCCAGGTCTCCGCCACCGGAAGGATCATGGCTGTCCGGCCCCAGAAGGTGGTGTCTTCCTCACTCGCCGTGGGATCGATGGTCGGATCGGGCGAATCGTAGTCGCGGCGGATCACGCCCGCGCCCACCTGCCAGGTCCAGGGATAGCGGCCGGTCCAAAGCGGATTGGCGAAGGTCCAGGCCACGCCGCCGGAGAGCGCGATCTCCCAGTTGGAATAGAAATCCGCCGTCACGTCCTCGCGCTGGGCATAGCCTTGGGTGGTCAGCACGACCCCCGGGGCCGTGATGTAGGAATAGGTCAAGCCGAAGCGGGTCTGAGGGCCGTCGCGCAGGCTCGCCGTGGGCAGCTCCGCGGTGTCGTTGAACTCGCGCACGCGGGTCTCGAGGCGCGCATCCAGGAAGGCCCGATCCGCCGCGAAACTCGTGAGGCGAAGGCCGGCGCCCGGCGCGCTGAAATAGTAGTCGTTCCCCAGATAGGCCAGGTCGCCGATGGCGTAGACATAGCCGCGGCTCTTGGGCATGCCCCAGCGCTTGAGATTGTAGCTCGGGCCCAGGGTGGCCTCGAAGAAGTTCAGGTTGATGTCCTGAAGCACGTCGTCGAAGTACCACGAGTTGTAGGTCGTGAAGTCGAATTCGATGGTGTCGCCCTGACGCTCCCGGTCGTGGGAGTAGTGCAGGTTGCCGATGGTCAGGTTGCTCCAGCCAGAACGGCCCACGGCCTGGTCGTCGAGGGTGAAGTCGATGCCGTTCAGGGTCACCGTGTTGTTGGCAGGACCTGTGTTGGCATTACTCTCCCAACGGATGCCGGTGTAGATCGAGCCGGAGAAGGGCTCGGGCTCTGCCGTCACATCCAGCTGCTCGATATAGATCTGGACCTGCTGGGCGATCTCCGGCGGCGTTGCCGGGTTCACCTTGGCCTGCTGCAGATAGTTGCGGGAGACTTCGTAGGCGCCGAGCTTGTAGTAGAGGATGCCGAGCTCGAGCTGAATCTGGGGCGTGTTGGGCTGATAGATCAGCATGCGCTCCAGGGTGGAGACGGCGCCTTCCAGGTCGCCGACCATTTTGGAGAGCTTCACATACTCGAAAGCCAGGTCGAGATCGTTGGGCCGCGCCATCATCTCGACGAGCATGGCCTGGCGGCGCTGTTCGATCTGTGCGGGGGTGAGGGGTTCGCCTTTGGCCACAGTGGAAGAGGCGGCGAGCGCGGGAACGCTGCCACTCATCACAATGCAGAAGGCAGCCATAATGGCTGCCAGATAGCGATACCCAGCCCTCATCACTCAATCTACCAGCCCTGTTCGATCCGCCAAAAATACCGGAGGCCCCGGATGGCAGCAAGGTGAGGTAGCAGCTCAAAGGCGCTGTTTCTGCCAGTTGTGGCCGCAAGATCACGGAATTTGTGCAGATTCGGGACGCCGGGGCGGATGCGGATTGGTTAACGGGGTTTAAGTCTTTTTTTAATTGTCTGGAGCGATTGATGGACCATCGCTCCGGGGAGGGACCGTAAGGACCCCGGGGCTGCTTTGACGCGTCAATCAGTTCTTGCGTAGACGGGGTCCAAATTGAAACGGGTGGGGTTGCCCAATAGAGCGCCGCGCGTGGCCGGCGCGGTGCGCGCCATGTCCTATCCTGAGGCGGCGCAGCTTCTGCTTGCATTTCTGGCGGTCATCGGCCTCGCGGTCATGCTGAATGGCTGCGGGGAGAGCGGCAACGGCGAAAAGCTGGGGCCGCGGGTGATTCCGCTCGGCCAGCCCGTGCCGAAGGGCGGGGGACGCCGGGTCGTCGGCAAGCCTTACAAGGTGGCCGGCCGATGGTATGAGCCGAAAGAGGTCAACCACTACACGGAAGTCGGCACGGCCTCTTGGTACGGCGAACTCTTCCATGGCAGGCGCACGGCGAACGGCGAGATCTACGATATGAACCGGCTTTCGGCGGCCCATCGGACTTTGCCGCTGCCGGCGCTCGTGCGCGTCACCAACCTTTCCAACCGCCGGACCATCGTGGTGCGCGTGAACGATCGCGGGCCGTTCTCCAATAACCGGATCATCGATCTTTCCAGCCGGGCGGCCCATGCGCTCGGCTATCGGAAGGAGGGCGTCGCCAAGGTCCAGGTGACCTATATGGGACCGGCGCCGATCAACGGCGACGACAGCTTTGAGCGGCAGTTCCTGGCCCAGCAGCGCTGGACCCATTACGCCTCCAACGAAGATGGGCCGCGGATGGATATTCCAAAGCCCATGGCGCTCGGCAGCCTGCCGAAACCGCCGACACCCACCCAGAAACCGGCCCCGGCGCCGAGTCCGCAGCTCGTTTCGGCTCCGGCCCAATCCGCGCCATCGCCGCAAACCGTCTCGTCTGGCAGCGGGTACGCCATCCAGGCGGGCTCGTTCTCAGTTGAGGAGAATGCCATGCAGGCTCATCAGACCCTGGGCGGTATCGGCAGGGTCGACGTGGCCCCGGTGACCGTGAACGGCACAGTCTATTACCGGGTGCAGGTGGGACCGTTCGGTGACCGGATTTCAGCGGAAACGGCGCGGGCGAAGGTGGCGGCGGCGGGCTATTCCGGCGCGCGGGTCGTCAACCCTTGAAGGCGGCTTGTGGGTAACGCCCGACCGCAGTCCGATTGATTTTCGAGCGAGCCCACTCGATAGTAGGGTTAAGGACGCGCGCAAAGGGCGTTTCCCTGCATTCCATCACAATCAAGCTTGCCGTATCCCAACCCAATGTCACCAGTCTCGGGCTTTCGTAAGGTTTTTCAATCTGTTGCCGTGGCTGGTGCGGTGGCAGCAGTGGCGGCATATTTCGCGCTGACGGGGCTTGGCCTGGCCGCGTCGGCGGCCGAGTTCGCCACGGATGCGAAACACGCGATGTTGGTGGAGGCCGATACGGGGATCGTGCTGTTCGAGAAGGACGCCGACACCAAGATGAAGCCCGCCAGCATGAGCAAGCTGATGACGCTTGCGGTGGTCTTCCGGGAGCTGAAGGCCGGCCGCATCAAGCTCGACCAGGAGTTCAAGGTCAGCGAGCATGCCTGGCGGACGGGCGGGGCACCGTCGGGCACCTCGGCCATGTTCGCACCGATTCACTCCAACGTGACTGTCGACCAACTGATCAAGGGCATCACCGTGCAGTCGGGCAACGATGCGTGCCTGATCCTGGCGGAGGGAATCGCCGGGTCGGAGGAAAAGTTCGTCGCGATGATGAACGAGTACGCGAAGGAGATCGGTCTCACCAATTCGCATTTCGAAAACACCACCGGGCTGCCGGCGGAAGGCCATGTGATGACGGCCCGGGATATCGCGACGCTCGCGGAATATCTGCGGACGAAATATCCTGAGTATTATCATTACTTTAGCGAGCCGACCTTCGAGTACACCCGCTACACCTTCCGCAACCGCAATCCGCTGCTGGACGAGGGCCTCGGGGTCGACGGGCTGAAGACCGGCTACACCAGAGACGCGGGCTACGGGATAGTGGCGAGCGCCGACCGGAAGGGCCGGCGCATCAACGTCGTGGTGGCGGGGCTCGCTTCCAAGAACGACCGGGAGGCGGAGGCCAAGAAGTTGCTCCAATGGGCCTACAAGCATTTCAAACGCTACCGTCTCTTCGACGAGGGCGAGAAGGTGAGCCGGGCGCTGGTCTGGGGCGGCGAAAAGCACTACGTCCCGCTGGTGGGCAAGGGCGATATCGATGTGCTCCTGCCGATCTCCAACGATCCGCAGGTGACCGCCAGCATCGCCTATCAGGGGCCTGTGAAGGCGCCGGTAAAGAAGGGCGATCACCTGGGCTATCTGCGGGTGGAAGGGGTGGAGCTGAAAACGAAGAACGAGATCCCGCTCTATGCGGGGGAGGATATCGCGCCGTCGGGCTTCGCCTGGCGGGGGCTCGATTCTCTGTTCGTGCTCGCCTTCGGCTGGGCCCTTTAGAGGTTTAGAGGTTTCCCGATGCGGTTCGATAACGGACGGCTGATCACGCTGGAAGGCGGTGAGGGCTCGGGCAAGTCCACCCAGGCCGAGATCCTGGCCATGCGGCTGGCGCGTGCCGGCCGCCGCGTGGTGGCGACACGGGAGCCAGGCGGCTCACCGGGGGCGGAAGCGATCCGGGAAGCCATTCTGTCCGGCAAGGTCTCCAAATACGGTCCCTTCGCCGAGGCGCTGCTCTTCGCCGTCGCCCGCAAGGATCACATCGACTGTCAGATCGGCGCGGCCGTCACGGACGGCAAATGGGTGGTCTGCGACCGCTTCGTCGATTCCACTCGCGCCTATCAGGGCGCCATGGAAGGCCTGCCGCGCTCTATTCTTGAGTCTTTGGAGCGGCTTACGGTGGGCGACTTCATGCCCGATCTCACCCTGATCCTCGATATCGATCCGGAAGCCGGCATGGCGCGCGCCAATGCCAGGCGTGAGGAGGGGGAAGAGGTGGACCGGTTCGAACAGGAGGAGTTGCTGCTGCACGACCGGGTGCGCCAGGGGTTCCTCGATATTGCCGAGGAAGAGCCGGAGCGCTGCGTGGTGATCGACGCCAATCAGCCCGAAGAGATCGTCGCCGAAGATATCTGGGAAGCCGTGACGGAACGGCTCGGCGCCTGATGGCGGCGGCGGACAGCAAAGCCCGCGACGAGGAGCCCGATCGGCTGGCCGGATTTCCGGCGCCGCGTGAGACCCACCGGCTCTACGGCCATGAGGATCCCCGCGCGCAGTTCGAGCGCGCGCTGGGCGAGGACCGGCTCCATCACGGCTGGCTGATCTCTGGGCCGGAGGGGATCGGCAAGGCGACCCTCGCCTATACGCTGGCCCGGGAGGTTCTGGCTCATGATCGCGCCGGAGACGATCCGGACGACCCCGAAGGCCCGCTGTTTCATCAGGTGGCCGGGCGCGCCCATCCCAATCTCCTGATCCTCAACCGGACTTTCAATCCGAAAACCAAGCGCTATTCCCAATGGATCGGCGTGGATGAGGTGCGCCGCCTGCGGTCGTTCCTGGGCGGCACGGCGGCCCAATCCGGTTGGCGGGTCATTATCGTCGACCGGGCGGATGAGCTGAACGCCCAGGCCGCGAACGCGCTCCTGAAAGGTCTGGAAGAGCCGCCGGCGAAGACGGTGTTCCTGCTGGTCGCCACGGCCGAAGGCCGCCTGCCGGTGACCATCCGGTCGCGCTGCCGTTCGTTGCGGCTCCATCCCCTGGAGGACGAGGAGGTGGATCATGCGGCCCGGGAGGCTTTGGCCGCGGTCGATCACACGCTGGACGAGGAGACGCTTCAAACCGCCATTGCGCTGGCCGAGGGCAGCGTGCGCCGGGCGCTGGTGCTGACAGGGGGCGAGGGGATCGCGCTCTACGGCGAGATCCTTCAGGCCTTTCGGAATTTGCCAAAGCTCGACGCGGCCTGGCTACACAAGAAGGCGGAGAAGCTGTCGGCGCCAGGCAACACGGAGCAGCTGGAGCTGTTCTTCGCGCTGCTGCTGGGGCTGCTGGAGCGGTTGATCCGGGCGCGGGCGACGGAGACCGGCCGGCACGCGTCGGAGTCGGCACTGGCCGACGACCTCATTCGGGACGACGATCTCGGCCGCTGGGCGGAAGCCTGGGAGGCGATTGGCAAGGCCCATGACGAGACCCTCGGCCTCAATCTGGACCGGGGCGTGCTGGTGCTGGACAGCTTCTCGCGGCTTCAGAGCCTTGCTGAGCGCACAAACCGTTAGCCGCACCGCTCGCGAACGCTTGCGGGGGGCCGGGCGCACGGCTATGTCTCCGGCCATGTCTGGCGAAGATTCCTATTACATCACCACCGCGATCTCTTACCCCAACGGCGAGCCTCATATGGGCCATGCCTATGAGGCGATCGCCACGGACGCGTTCGCGCGCCACAAGCGGCTCCAGGGCAAGCAGGTCTATTTCCTGACCGGCACCGACGAGCATGGCATCAAGATGGTGCAGACGGCGAAGGCGGAGGGCATCACTCCGGCGGAGCTTGCCGACCGCAACACGCCGCGCTTCCGCGAACTGGTCGCGGCCATGAACTGCTCCCACGACGATTTCATCACCACCCGGGAGGAGCGGCACTGGGCTTCGGTGACTGAGCTCTGGAAGCGGATGGCCGACGCGGGCGACATCTATCTCGACACCTATGCCGGCTGGTATTCGGTGCGGGACGAGGCCTATTACGACGAGGACGAGCTGACGGAAGAGGGCGGCCAGAAGCTCTCGCCCCAAGGCACGCCGGTCGAATGGGTCGAGGAGGACAGCTACTTCTTCCGGCTCTCCGCCTATCAGGACAAGCTGCTCAGCTTTTACGAGGCCAATCCCGGCTTCATCGGACCGGAGACCCGGCGCAATGAGGTCGTAAACTTCGTGAAGGGCGGCTTGCGGGATCTGTCCATCTCGCGCACCAGCTTCGACTGGGGCGTGCCGGTGCCGGGCGACCCGAAGCACGTCATGTATGTGTGGGTCGATGCGCTGACCAACTACATCACGGGCGTCGGTTTTCCGGACGAGGAGAGCGAGCAGTTCAAGCGCTTCTGGCCGGCGGATGTGCACATCATCGGCAAGGATATCGTGCGCTTCCACGCTATCTACTGGCCGGCCTTCTTGATGTCGGCGGGCGTTGCGCTACCCAAGAAGGTGTTCGGCCATGGCTTCGTGAACAATCGCGGGGTCAAGATGTCCAAGTCTCTGGGCAATGTGGTGAACCCGTTCACGCTGGCGGAAGAGTTCGGCGTCGATCAGCTTCGCTATTTCCTGCTGCGCGAGGTGCCCTTCGGCCAGGACGGCAATTACTCCTCGGAAGCCATCACCACGCGCATCAACGCCGATCTCGCAAACGATCTGGGCAACCTCGCCCAGCGCTCGCTCTCCATGATCGCCAAGCATTGCGAGGGCAAGCTGCCGTCCGCGACCGGCTACACCAAGGAAGACGAGGCTATCCTGCTGGCCGCCGACAGTCTCGGCTCTCTGGTGGACGAGGCCATGGAGGCCTACGCGCCCCATAAGGCGCTGGAGGCCATCTGGAGCGTCGTGGCGGACGCCAACCGCTATTTCGCGGGCGAGGAGCCCTGGGCGAAGCGGAAGACGGATTTTGAGCGCATGGAGACGATTCTCTATGTGACGGCCGAGGTGCTACGTCAGGTGGCGATCCTGGCCCAGCCGGTGATACCGGTGAGCGCCGCGAAGCTTCTGGATCAGCTTGCGGTGCCTGAGGACGAGCGTGACTTCGAGGCGCTGGGCGAGCCCGGGCGGTTGACGCCCGGCGTCTCGCTTCCCACACCTGAAGGCATCTTTCCACGCTACGAAATGCCTGCGCAGGCCGAGTGAGCGACCCATGCATGTGATCGACAGCCATTGCCATCTCGATTTCGATTCGCTGGCGGAGGACCGCGAGGCTGTGCTGCAGCGCGCAGCCGACGCCGGCGTCGACCTGATGGTGACCATCTCTACCCGGGTGAAGCGCTTCGACGAGATCCGCGCGATAGCCGAGGCTCATGAGAACGTGTTCTGCTCGGTTGGCACCCATCCCCACAACGCCCACGAGGAGCTGGACGTGACGGCCGAGGAGCTCGTGAAACTTTCAGAGCATCCCAAGGTGGTGGCGATCGGAGAGGCGGGGCTCGACTATCATTACGACAACTCGCCCGTGGATGCGCAGGCCCAAGGCTTCCGGACCCATATCGCTGCGGCGCGGGAAACCGGCCTGCCGCTGGTGATCCATGCCCGCGAGGCGGATGACGATGTGGCCGCCATCCTGGAGGAAGAGACCGAGAAGGGGGCGTTCCCCTTCGTGCTCCATTGCTTCACCGCCGGGCCGGATCTCGCCAAGCGCGGCCTGGCCCTGGGCGGTTATCTGTCGGCCTCGGGCGTGCTGACCTTCAAGAAGTCCGACGCCTTGCGCGAGATCTTCGCCGAGGCGCCCATCGACCGGCTGCTGGTGGAGACGGATGCGCCGTATCTCTCACCAGAGCCTCATCGCGGCAAGACCAACGAGCCGTCCCGGGTGGTCCATACGGCGGCGAAGCTGGCGGAGGTCCGGGGCGTGAGCGAGGACGAGATCGGCAAGATCACCTCAGACAATTTCTTCCGTCTGTTCTCCAAGGTTCCGCGCGAAGCGGCGAGTGCCAAGGCCAATGCGGCGTAAGGCGCGGCGGTCTATCTCAGGCGGTCTTTATCCATGAGCTTGAAGATCACGATTCTCGGCTGCGGCACGTCCGGCGGCGTGCCCCGGATCGGCGATATCTGGGGTGATTGCGACCCCGACAATCCGAAGAACCGGCGGTTTCGCTGCTCGCTTCTCGTGGAGAAGGAAGGGCCGCAAGGAACGACCACCATCCTGGTGGATACCTCGCCCGACTTGCGCCAACAGTTGCTGAACGCCGGCGTCTTCTGGGTCGATGGGGTGCTCTACACCCACGACCATGCCGACCACACCCACGGGATCGACGATCTGCGTATGATCGCCTTCAACGGCCAGAAGCGGGTGAAGGTCTATCACGACGTCCATACGGGGGCGGTGCTGCGGAAGCGCTTCGACTACTGCTTCGAGACACCGCCGGGCAGCGACTATCCGCCGATCCTCGATTCGACCGATATCGAGCCGGGCAAGGCCTTCACCATCTCAGGGGCAGGGGGCGACATCGCCGTAATGCCCTATCTGCAGCAGCACGGGAGCGCCCACAGCATCGGCTACCGGTTCGGCAGTATCGCTTATTCGCCGGATACCAACGATCTGCCCGAGGAGAGCCTCAAGCATTTGCAGGGCCTGGATGTCTGGATTCTGGATGCTTTGCGGCCGAAGCCCCATCCAAGCCATCTCAGCGTCGATGAGGCGCTTGCCTGGGTGGAGCGGATGAAGCCGGCGCGGACCGTCTTCACCCATATGCATATCGATCTCGATTACGAGACCTTGATGCGAGATCTGCCCCAGGGCGTCGAGCCCGCCTATGACGGGCTCGTGCTTCATACGGAAGAGTAGGCTGAGCTTACGGCTTGTTGCCGATGGGTACGTTGACCGAGACTCGGCCCGAGGCGGACGGATCGAGCTCCGAATTCATGGTCTCGGTGTAATCCATGGTCGCGCGGATGCTGTAGTCGTCGGTCTTCGTGAGCGCGACACCGCCGCCGACCTTGTTGATTGGCGCGGCGTTGGTGAAGTCCGAATCGTCCACGTTGAGGCTGCTCTCGAAATATGCGAACGGCTCGATCTTCTTGTTCTCGCCCGCCTGGAAGGGCCGCTTGATCTCCGGCCGAATGGAGACGCGGGTCTCCTCGATATGCTCCGACCCCACGCCGGCAACGGGAATATCCGCATCCTCGGTGATGTGGGTGACGGCGCCGGACGGGGTGAGCTGCATCTTCTTGATGCCCCAGTTGCCGCTGACGCGGGCCTGGGTCAGGGAACGGTTGGTGGCGTAGCTCGCCGCATCCTCGCCGGTGCGGGCCACGTCGTTGGACTGGCCCCAAAGGGATTTGGCGTCGACGATGACCTTGTCGGTAACGCGATAGGCGGCGTAGGGGCCGGCCATATAGGCCTTGCCGTCGACCTCTTCGCTGGTGCCGACGACATGCTGATCGGCTTCGTCGGACTGAACCATGCCGCCGACCAGGGTATCGGAATTCAATTTGTAGTCCGCGCCGACATAGGTGGTCACCGCGTCGCCGTTGCGCCGCGTATCGCCCGACGTATCGAGGGATTGGCTCTGGCTGCGCACCCAGACGTCGACGGGCGGCGCCTGATGGCGCACGGGCTCGGGCAGCTTCACATCCTCGCCGCCGTTCTCCTTGGCCTCCTGCAGGCGCTTGCGCTCCGCATCGGTGAGGGCGGCGCGCCATTCATGCAGGCTCGTCTCGACCCTGGTTCCGCTGCCGGCTTCTTGCATGTTGAACGGCGTCTCGACATTGCCGTCGGCCTGCCAGTGATTGGTGTTCAAGCGTTTGGTGACCCGGTCCTGATTGGGATTGGTGGCAAGCGTCCGGCCGAAGCGGTTCTTGACCATGTCCTGGCTCATGCCGGGCACGGCCACGCAGCCGCTGGTGTTGGTGGTGGTGCAGGCCATCTGAGCATACGCAGGGGACGCCAGCACCGTCGCGCCGGGCAGGCTGGCGAGGATGGCGGCGCGAACACCGTTGAGAATGCTCTTCTTGGCTCTATCGGGCGCGCTTTTGGCGTGCGCCTTCTTTGTCTCGATCATGGTGGCCTCGTTCCCTCAAGACGGAAAATGTCTCGCCCTCCGTCTTGGGACAGGCTGCTTAACGGATTCTGAATCTAAGCAATTTCGAAGCGCTGAAATAGCAGGCCGCGACAAAATGCGCTGCCCAAATAGTTGGCAAATCCGCCTGAAGATTCAGCTGTTTAGAGAGGCGCCTCAAGACGCTGACCCGTCTCGGTCCAGGTCGGTTCGGCGAGTTTGATGAAGCTTTCCGCCAGGCTTTCCGCCGTTTTCAGGGAGGCCGGGTCCTCGCCGGGATAGGCCTCGGCGCGCATGTCGGTGGCGACCGCGCCGGGATCGAGGAGATTAACCTTGATGGGGGTCTCCGCCGTCTCGTTGGCATAGGTGAGGGCGAGGGCCTCGAGCGCGGCCTTGGACACGGAGTAGGGCGCCCAGTAGGCCCGGGCGCTGTGGGCCACGTGAGAGGTCACGAAGATGCAGCGGCCGGCGTCGGAGCGCTTGAGCAGCGGATCGAGGGTGCGGATCAGCCGCCAATTGGCGTTGAGATTGATGCCGATGGTCCGGTCCCAGTTGACGTCTGGCGTATGGGCCAGGGGCGACAGCCCGCCCAGCACGCCAGCATTGGCGACCAGGATGTCGAGGTGGCCGAAGCGCTCATAAAGGGCAGGGCCCAAAGCATCGACCCGCTTGTTGCTGCCGAGATCGAGGGGAATGATGCTGGCTACGCCACCTTTCGCGCGGATGGCGTCGTCGACGGGCTCAAGGCTCTCCTGTTTCCGGGCGAGCAGCAGCACATGGGCGCCTTCGGCCGCATAGGCTTCGGCCACCGCACGGCCGATCCCCCGGGAGGCCCCGGTGACGAGCGCGATACGGTCCTTCAGACGCTGATGGTTTTCGGAGGCAGCCAACCGGTTGCGGACGGCGTCTAGCCGACTTCAGCCAAGAAAGAGAGCTGCTTCTGGAGGGGCGGACCCTCCCGGTCCTGCAGCCGCGTCGGGTACTCGCCGGTGAAGTGATGGTCGGTGAACTGGGGATGCTCGTTGTCGCGGCCCTCGTAGCCCAGTGCGCGATACATGCCGTCCACGGAGAGGAAGGCCAGGCTGTCGGCGCCGATGAAGTCGCGCATCTGGTCCACCGTATGGGTGGCGGCGAGGAGCTTCTCCTGCTCCGGCGTGTCGATACCGTAGAAATCGGGATGGCGGATGGGCGGGCAGGAGACCCGCATATGGACCTCCGCGGCGCCGGCGTCGCGCATCATCTGCACGATCTTCACCGAGGTGGTGCCGCGCACCAGGCTGTCGTCCAGAAGGATGATCCGCTTGCCCTTGATGCGGGCCTGGTTGGCGCTGTGCTTCAGCTTCACGCCGAGCTGGCGGATCTGCTGCTCGGGCTCAATGAAGGTGCGGCCCACATAGTGGTTCCGGATGATGCCGAACTCGAAGGGAATGTCGGATTCCTGGCTGTAGCCGATGGCGGCGGGCACACCGGAATCCGGGATCGGCACGATGACGTCGGCGGGAACGCTGGATTCCAGGGCAAGCTGGCGGCCCATCTCCTTGCGGACGTCATAAACGGACTGCCCGCCCACGATGGAATCGGGACGGGAGAAATAGACATATTCGAAGAGGCAGAGGCGCGGCTCGTATTTCGGCACGAAGCGATGACTCTCGAGTTTCGCCTTGCCGTCCTCGCCGCGGGTGATGACGACGATCTCGCCGTTTTCGACATCGCGCAAGAATTCCGCACCGATGATATCGAGGGCACAAGTCTCCGAGGCCAGCACGTAACCGTCGCCCAGCTTGCCGAGGACGAGGGGGCGGATGCCGTAGGGATCGCGGGCGCCGACCATCTTCTTGTTGGTGAGGCCGACGAGGCCGTAGGCGCCTTCCATCTGGAGCAGGGCTTCCACGAAGCGCTCGATGAATTCGCCCTTCTGGCTGCGCGCTACGAGATGAAGGATGACTTCTGTGTCGGAGGTGGACTGGCAGATCGCGCCTTGGCGGATCAGCTGCTCGCGCACGGTGAGCGCGTTGGTGAGATTGCCGTTATGGGCCAGCGCAAAGCCGCCGGAATCGAGATCGACGAAGAGGGGCTGGACGTTGCGGAGCACATGGTCGCCCGTCGTCGAGTAGCGCACATGGCCGATGGCCGAATTGCCCTGGAGACGATCGATAACGGAGCTGGAGGTAAAATGGTCGCCGACGAGGCCCAGACGCCGTTCGGGATGGAAGCGCTCGCCGTCGCAGCTCACGATGCCGGCGCCTTCCTGGCCGCGATGCTGGAGTGCATGCAGGCCAAGCGCGGTCAGGGCCGCGGCGTCGGGATGATTGAAGATTCCGAAGACGCCGCATTCCTCGTGGAGGCGATCGGCGGCGAACCAATCCGAAGAGGTTCGAAGATCTCCGGCTTGATCATCGTCGGCATGATGATCGTCAGTGATTTTGTCGTCTCGGGTCTGGGTCACGGCTGTCCTTGTCTGCCCTTTGTAAATAA
Organism: Methyloligella solikamskensis; assembly: GCF_042676065.1. NCBI lineage: Bacteria > Pseudomonadati > Pseudomonadota > Alphaproteobacteria > Hyphomicrobiales > Hyphomicrobiaceae > Methyloligella > Methyloligella solikamskensis. Next base: position 1,784,523 of record NZ_JBHTJO010000001.1, read on the forward strand.
GAGCCGTGGCTGATGCGTCAATGACCCCCCGCGCGTATCGCGTCGACTCTGCCAGATCTTGTCGTGGCCCCTTCGCGACAGGGATTGAATGTGGCGCGGCGTCGCGCCGGATGTCATCGACCTCTCCGTGCGGCTTCGTTTCGGGACGCTACGCAACTAAGGTTTTGACTTCCTTTATTGTATCTCCGGCGTGGCGTCCGGCTCCGGTGCGGCCTCGGGAGCCGGTTCCGGCGCGGGTTCGGGCGGCGTTCCACCCTCGGCCGGGACGTCCGCGTCAGGGGCCGCGGCATCGGGCGCGCCTGTGGACGATCCGGCCTCATCGTCGCCCTGACCGGGCAGATGGGCTTCCGGGTTTTGCGGAATCAGCGATTCGATGGCGATTTGCGTCTGCTGGAGCAGGGGATAGGACTTGGCGTTCTCCACCCAGTCGGGCTGCTCCTTGGCGAGCGCCGTGAAGATGACGAAGACGATGGCGACCAAGAGGAAGCCGCGGGCCAGGCCGAAGATGAAGCCCAGCGTGCGGTCGAAGGCGCCAACGCGGCTGTCCAGCACATGATCCGACAGGCGCAGGGTGATCAGGCTCACCACGATGAGCACGACGATGAAGACGGCGATGCCGAAGACGATCTGCGCGGCCGTGTCGGACGGGAAATAGGGTTCGATGACCGTCCAGTATTTCGGGGTCAGGTAGAGGGCAGCGACGGCGGCAACGGCCCAGGAGAAGATAGAGAGAACCTCCCGGGTGAAGCCGCGCACCATGGCGAGGAAGCCCGAGATCAGCATGATCACGATGAGAATGATGTCGAGCCAAGAGATTGGCATGTAAGTGGCTCCCTCCGACCGCTTTAACGTTAACACGATTCCCGCGCATCAAGCATACTTGGGATGGCGGAGCAACGCTCCTAACCAAGCACTGCGGCAGTTTTTCGCCAAGAAGTGAATCCGTACCCGGACGATTATTCTTCCATATCGGCGTCGAACGGGCCGAACCGGGCGACCAGCTCCTTCAACTCGGAGAGCTCAACGCGCTCCATCCCGCCATCGTTCACTTGGGCATCGTTGCCTGCGGGGAGGATGGATCGGGAGAAGCCGAGCTTCGCCGCCTCCTTCAGGCGCTGCTCCGAATGGCCCACCCGGCGAATGGCGCCGGTCAGGCTGACCTCGCCGAAAAGCGCGGTGTGTTCGGGCAGCGGCGTTTCGGTGAGGGAAGAGAGCAGGGCGGCGGCGGCGGCCAGATCGGCGGCCGGCTCGGTCAGCCGCAAGCCCCCGGCGACATTGAGATAGACATCGTGGCCGGAGAGGCGCACGCCGCAGCGGGCCTCCAGCACGGCGATGATCATGGCGAGGCGGTTGGTGTCCCAGCCGACGACGGCACGGCGTGGCGTGCCGAGGGAGGAGGGGGCGACCAGGGCCTGGATCTCCACAAGAATCGGCCGCGTGCCCTCCATGCCGGCGAAGACGGCGGTGCCGGGGCTGTTCTCCTCGTGATCGGAGAGGAAGAGTGCGGAGGGGTTCGCCACCTCGGCGAGGCCCTCATAGCCCATCTCGAACACGCCGATCTCGTCGGTGGGGCCGAAGCGGTTCTTCACGCTGCGCAGGATGCGGAACTGGTGGCCGCTCTGACCTTCGAAATAGAGCACCGTGTCGACCATGTGCTCGATGACCTTGGGCCCGGCGATCTGGCCCTCCTTGGTGACATGGCCGACCAGGACGAGACAGTAGCCCTTGCGTTTGGCGTGGCTGATGAGGGCCGAGGAACAGCCGCGGAGCTGGGAGATGGTGCCCGGCGCGGCTTCCAGATTCTCCGCCCAAAGGGTCTGAACCGAATCGACGATCACCAGGGCCGGGGTCTCGCCGTCGGACAGGCTGGAGACGATATTAGCGACGTTGGTCTCAGTACCGAGCGCCACGGGCGCCTCGCTCAGGCCAAGACGGCTGGCGCGCATGCGGACTTGGGCCGTTGCCTCCTCGCCGGAGAGATAGACGACCGGCGCACCGTTCTGGGCGAGCGCCGCTGCGACCTGGAGAAGAAGCGTGGATTTGCCGATACCCGGCTCGCCGCCCACGAGAATGGCGGAGCCCGGCACGAGGCCGCCGCCGGTGACCCGGTCGAACTCGCTCAGATTGGTCTCGATGCGCGGCGCATCGCGGGTCTCGGTCTTCAGGGTTTCGAAGTTGGCCTTCCGCCCTTTGCCGCCCTTGATGGAAACGAGATTGGCGGTCGCGGGCGGAGTCTGCTCGTCCTGCTCCTCCACGATGGAGTTCCAGGCGCCGCAGGTGACGCATTTGCCGGCCCATTGGGAAGTGACCGCGCCGCATTCCTGGCAGACGAAGTTGCGTGATCGCTTGGCCATGAGTTTAAGCGTCTCCTCCGACATAGCGGCGGGGCGCGCGGCGGCAGAGATTGGTGAGGATCTCGTAATGCACGGTCTGGGCGTAGTCGGCGATGGTTTCCAGGGGCACGCGCGGGCCGATAATCTGCACCAGCGCGCCGCGGGATGCGTATTCCTCAGGGATGCCTGTCACATCGAGGGTGATCAAGTCCATGGACACCCGGCCCATGAGAGGCGCGGGGTGCGGTCCCAGATAGGCATTCAGCGGAGACTTGCCGTCGCCGGCGGAGAGCACCCACGAGATGCCGTCCGCATAGCCGATGGCGACGGTGGCAATCCGCCTTGGGGCATCGATGTGCCGGGTGGCGCCGTAGCCGATTGTCTCGCCCGCCGGAGAGGTGCGGACTTGCAGGATGCGGCTTTCCAGGGTGAGGACATTGGCGAAGCGGTGATCGGCGTCCGGCGCTGGCTGGCCGCCATAGATGGCGATGCCGGGGCGGACTTGATCGAAGTGATAAGCTTCTCCGAGCATGACGCCTCCAGAATTGGACAGGCTGGCGGGGGCAGCGGGCAGCCGGCGGCGAAGCGCGTCGAAGCGCGTGCGCTGTGCCTCGTTCTTTGGATGCTTCGGAACGTCGGAGCAGGCGAGATGGCTCATCACCAGGCTCAAGGTGAAGGCGTCGAGAAGGCTAAGATCCTCGGCGACCGCGTCCAGCTCGGCCTCAGGCAAGCCCAGCCGGTTCATGCCGCTATCGATATGAATGCCTGCGGGCAGGGGCGTGCCGATCTTTCCGCAATAGGCAGCCCATTCACGAATCTCTTCGATGCTGTTCAGCACGGGACGGATATCGAGCTCGGCGAAAAGGTCCGCTGTCCCCGGCATCAGCCCGTCGAAGGCGTAGATGGTCGCCTTGGGCAGAAGCTGCCGAAGCGCGCGGCCTTCGGCGATCGTCGCGACGTAGAATGTGCGGCAGCCTTCGCGCCAGAGGACCGGTCCGATCTTGGCCATGCCGAGACCGTAGGCGTCTGCCTTGATCACGGCGGCGCATTCGGACGGCGCAACGCGGTCCCGAAGATGGCGGTAGTTGGCGGCGACCGCGTCGAGATCGATGGTGATGAGGCCCGGAGCGCCGGCTGTGTCGTCGATGTCTAAAGCGGGCGGCGAAGCGGTCTTCGCCTCGTCCCTCACTCGAAGCGCTCCGGCAGCCGCTCGTCCCCCGCCAGATTGCCGAACTTCGTGAACTCCGGATTGAACTGGAGCGTCACCGTGCCCGTCGGGCCATGGCGCTGCTTGCCGATAATCAGATCGGCCTTGCCCATCACGATTTCCATCTCGTCCTGCCACTGGCGGTGCTCTTCGGTTCCCTCACGCGGTTGGCGTCGCTCTAGATAGTATTCCTCACGGAACACGAACAACACCACGTCGGCATCCTGCTCGATGGAGCCGGATTCTCGAAGATCAGCCAATTGCGGCCGTTTGTCGTCACGCTGCTCAACCTGACGGGAGAGCTGGGACAGGGCGAGGACCGGAACTTCCAGCTCTTTCGCCAGCGCTTTCAAGCCGGTGGTGATCTCGGTGATCTCCTGAACCCGGCCTTCGGAGGCGCGACGGGAGGAGCCTGCGAGCAGCTGGAGATAGTCCACTACGAGGAAGCCGAGGCCCCGCTGGCGCTTCAGGCGGCGGGCCCGGGCGGCAAGCTGGGCCACGGTGATGCCGCCGGTCTGGTCGATATAGAGCGGCAGGTTCTGCAGCTCCTGGGCCACCTCGACGATGCGGTCGAACTCGTCCGGGTCGATGCGGCCGCGGCGGATGCGCTCCGAGGAGATGGACGCTTGCTCGGAAATGATACGGGTGGCGAGCTGCTCCGACGACATTTCGAGCGAGAAGAAGCCGACCACGGCGCCGTCGAGATCCTTGCCCGTGTTGGGATCGGTGCGATGGCTCTTGGCCACGTGATAGGCGATGTTGGTGGCGAGCGCCGTCTTACCCATGGAGGGGCGGCCGGCGAGGATAATGAGGTCGGAGCCCTGGAGGCCGCCCATCTTCCGGTCGACATCGGAAAAGCCGGTGGAGAGGCCCGAAAGCCCGCCGTCCCGGGAATAGGCGTTGGCCGCCATGTCGATGGCGTCGGTGAGCGCGGCGGAGAAGGGCGAGAAGCCCTGGCCGTACTTGCCGGTCTCGGCCAGCTCGTAGAGCTGCTGCTCAGCGAACTCGATCTGGGTCGAGGGCGGCGCATCTATGGGCGAATCGTAAGCCGTGTTCACCAGGGTCTCGCCCACCTGGATCAGCTCGCGCCGGACGGCCAGGTCGTAGATGGTGCGGCCGTAATCCTCCGCGTTGATGATGGTGGTGGCGTTCGCGGCGAGACGGCCGAGATATTGCGGCACCGTCATGTCGCCGGCGGGTTCTTCGTTCTGGAAGAAGGTCTTGAGGGTGATCGGCGTGGCGCGCTTGCCGCCAAAGATCAGCTTCGCGGCGGCGCTGTAGATGCGGCCGTGCAGCGGCTCGAAGAAATGCGTCTCCTTCAGGAAGCTCGATACGCGGTCGCACGCCTCGTTATTGACCAGGATGGCTCCGAGAAGCGCTTGTTCGGCCTCGATATTATGCGGCAGCTCGCGAAATTCGGGGGAATCGTCGGCCTGCTGCCGGGGCAGAATCAGTGCGTTGCTCATTCAGCGGACACTAGCCAAAAACCGGGTCTTGGCTAGGCCAAGAAGGGTCCCGGGGAGGGCTGGAAGAGGATCATCAACGCTATACACAGGGCGGTGGAAAACTCTGTTCCACCGATTTGACAGCGTACGCTATTTCGCCGTCTTGGCCGGCTGTTTCATCGCCGTCGAACCGTCGCCGCGCAGTTCCCCCTCGGTGTCGAAGATGTAGTCGCGGGTGAGCGGAAGGCTCATCTGGTTCTTGCTGAGCTGAATCTGGAAGACCATGAGCCCCTGATAGCGGAAGGCAGTCTCCGAGCCTGCCAGGTAGAACTCCCAGACCCGGCAGAACTTTTCGCCGAAGCGCTCCGACAGGGTGTGCCAGGAGGCGCGGAAGCGCTGGCGCCAGTGGCGCAGGGTCATGGCGTAGTGAAGCCGCAGGATTTCCACGTCCGTCGACATGAGCCGTTCGCGCTCGATGGGCGGGAAGACCTCCGACAGGGCCGGGATATAGCCGCCGGGGAAGATGTATTTAGCGATAAAGGCGTTTGTGGTGCCGGGGCCGTCGAAGCGGCCGATGGAATGGATCACCGCCACGCCGTCATCGGCGAGCAGATCGTGAATCTTCCGGAAGAACGCGCGGTAGTGGTTCACGCCGACATGCTCGAACATCCCGACGGAAACGATACGGTCGAACTTGCCCTGAAGCGCCCGGTAATCGATGAGCTCGAAATTCACCGAGCGGGTCAGGCCGGCCTTCTCAGCGCGCTCGCGGGAGACCTTGAGCTGCTCCTCGCTCAACGTGATGCCGGTCACGTCGACATTGGCGCTTTGGGCGAGATAAAGGGCGAGGCCGCCCCAGCCGGAGCCGATATCGAGGACCTTCTGGCCTTCCTGCAGATCGAGCTTGGCAGCCAGATGGCGCTTCTTGGCGACTTGCGCATCCTCGAGGCTCTGGTCGGCACTCTCGAAATAGGCGCAGGAATACTGGCGGTCCTCGTCGAGGAAGAGGTCGTAGATCGCGCCGTCGATATCGTAGTGATGGGCGATGTTCCGCTTGGCGCGGGGCGCAGGATTGTACTGCTGAATCCAGCGGGTGATGTAGCGGAAGCTGTCGATGAACCGCGTCCAGCGGGGCCATTCGTAGGGGTCGAGATCCTGGAGAATGACCTCCAGAAGATCGTAGATCGTCCCTTGCTCGATGGTGAGGTCTCCGTCGGCGAAGGCTTCGCCGAGATTGAGACCGGGATTGAGCGCGATCCGCCGCTCCGTAGCGCGATCCTTGATATTCGCGACGACGGTCTTGGCCGAAGGGTCGCCGTATTCATAAGTCTTGCCGTCGGGGTCGATGACTTTCAGGTGACCCCGAACGACTATCTTCTTCAGAACGTAATCGAGCGGACGAAGCATAGGCGTATGCGTATCGGCAGTGTGATCTACCGAGCGCGATTCGCACCCGGCGACCCGGGAAATAATGGAAACTATCTCACAGGTGCCGGGTAACTTTACAGTCCGAAATTGTCGCGTTCGTTACGACTTGCTTTCTTCGTCGGAATCGTCGGCGGAGGTGTCGTCTTCCGCTTCTGCCTCATCTTCGCTCAGTTCAGCGGTTTCGGCGGCGAGTTCCTCTTCCGTCGTGTCGACGTCTTCGGGCACATCGGTGCCTTCTTCGAAGAACTCTTCAGCGGTCTCCAGAGCCTCCTGGCGAGCCTCTTCCTCCTCGTCCATCGGGCGGCTGACATCCTCACCGCGGGCCTGGCGCTCGGCTTCATCGGAGGAGCGGGCCACATTGATGGTGATGGTCGGCTCGACCTCCGGATGGAGCTGGATCTGCACGTCCTTCAGACCGAGGATCTTGATGGGACGGTCGAGCAGAACCTGACGCTTATCCAGTGAGAAGCCGCCCTCGGTCACCACCTCGGCGATGTCGCGGGTGGCGACAGAGCCATAGAGGTGGCCGGTCTCGCCCGCCTGACGGATCACGACGAAGGTCTGGCCTTCGATCCGCTCGGCCAGCTTCTCGGCTTCCTGCTTGGCTTCGAGGTTGCGGGCCTCAAGCTGGGCGCGCTGGCCTTCGAATCGCTCCTTGTTGGCCTCGGTCGCCCGAAGGGCCTTGCCCTGGGGCAGGAGAAAGTTGCGGGCAAAGCCGTCCTTCACGTTGACGGTATCGCCCATCTGGCCGAGACGGCCGACACGCTCTAGCAGAATGACTTCCATTGTACGCTCCTATCAAAAAACTCAGCTGTTCAGTCTGGGGTGTTCCGGTTCGCCGTCCGGCCACGCAGGTTCAGCATGGGTTCGGCGACACCGAGAATTGCGACGAGGATGGCCGGCCATCCGAAGAAGAAGATACCGACATAGACGGCGGCCAGGATGAGGCCGCGCACGGACATGCCACGGGTGGCGGCGTGGATCACCGCGAGGCCCTGCAGCACGAAAGCGAGAAGAAATGCGCCCGCGAACGCGGTGCCGACCAGGCCGATGGTGCCGGGAATAAAGCAGGCCGCCAGCGACCCGACGAGGGCGAAGAAGATGCCGTTGGGCAGCTCCAGAGCGTCGAGTTTCGGCCAGGGACGCAAGGCGCGGCCCGAAGCCTCCACGATCATGCCGCCGATCCAGAGATTCAGCAGCGCGGTGGTCAGCCAGCCGACGGAGAAGACGGCCGGCATGATCTGCGCCAGGGTGCGGCTCAGGGTTTCGATGTTCTCAGGGGTAAGCAACTCGCCTTTCGGATCGAGGGCAGCGCCGGTGGCCCCTTGAAGCTCGCTCTGGATCGCGTCGTGCAATGCCGTGTCATCGAAACCGAGAGCCACGATCACGAAGGTGGCGAGCACGCCTGCGATCACCGCGGCCCAGCCGACGAGCCGGCTCGTCGGATACCATTCGACCGCGATGGCGTTGGCGCCCTCCTGATTCTCGGGCGGCCGTGAGAGCAGCATGAGATGGCAGAAGAAGGCGAAGGGGGCGCCGAGGAAGATCAGGAAAACGATGCCGGCGATTGGCCCCAAGGTCAGGGAGATCACGAGGCCGCCGGCAAGCGCTGCCACAAGGGCTGCGCGGCTGCCCCAGCCGAATCCGGCCAGGCAGAGCGGCAGAGGCGCCAAATATAGGAGAATGCCGGCCAGCACTTTGGCGATCGCGGCCGCGCCCACAAGGGTTGCGGAGATGACGCCGGCGCCGAGGCCGATGAGATATTGCCGTGGCATTGGTCTAGCTGTCCCGCCTTCATCGGAAGGGGTTAGGGGCGGCCCCTTAGAGGGACCGGCCCAACCGCGATAGGTCTGTTTGCCCGGTTAGGGCGTGTTACTGCACCAGATAGGGCAGGAGGCCGAGGAAGCGGGCGCGCTTGATGGCGCGGGCCAGTTCCCGCTGCTTCTTGGCCGAAACGGCGGTAATCCGGCTCGGCACGATCTTGCCGCGCTCCGAAACGTAGCGCTGCAGCAGCTTGACGTCCTTGTAATCGATCTTCGGCGCTTTATCGCTGGAAAACGGGCAGGTCTTCCGGCGGCGATAGAAGGGGCGCCGAGGGGCTTGGGCCGCGTTCATGCGTCCTCCTTAGAAGTCTCTCTGTCGTCTCTCTTGCTCTCGGAACGATCGCGATCGCGGTCACCTCGATCCCGGGGCGGTCCGCGGCGGTCGCCACGATCCCCGCGATCACCGCGCCCGCGGCTGTCGCGGTCGTCGGAGCGGCGCATCTGAGCGGAAGGACCTTCCTCCAGCTCGTCGACGCGAATGGTTAGCACCCGGATGATGTCCTGGTGGAGACGCTCCTGGCGCTCCAGCTCGGTCATCGCCTCGATGGGCGCATCGATGTTCATGAGGGCATAATGCGCCTTCCGGTTCTTCTTGATCCGGTAGGCGATGGACTTGAGGCCCCAGTTCTCGGTCTTGCCGACGGAGCCGCCATTGTCCTCGACGATCTTCTTCAGCTCGTCGACCAGGGTGTCGACCTGCTGGCCAGAGATGTCCTGGCGTGCAAGCACGACATGCTCGTAAAGAGGCATGGATTGCCATTCCTTCTTTATATGCTTCGGCGCGAAGCCTCTCTCGAGCGCTTAAGAAGGAAGGCTCAAGAAGAGTTCTCAAGGAGCGGAGACACGGGAAGCCGACCTTTTTGCGTTCCGCAAACTGGCCTATCGCGCATATGGCGCAACCTTCCGTTCAGCCTCCGACCGAAGCGGTTTCAGGTGGGCGCTTTATAGCGGTGTTTTTGTGTATTGCAAGCGGCCGATGGTCTTCATCTCGGCCGTTGCTTTCACTGTCCGCTAGAGGGTCTCGTCCTCGCGCACCCGGGTCGTGCATTCCACCGTCTTTTCCTCGGCAAGCGAGTAGGCGATGCAATTGTCTTCCGCATAGACCTCGATGACGTCGATCTCGCCCACGGGCGCGTCCTTATAAGTGCCGCCTGCGGTCACCTCGGTGGGGTCTTCGTCTTCCGACGGTTCTTGCGGCGGACGGCCGCGCAGCTCGAAGGCGAAGATGCGGTCGTTCAGCTTGCCCGGCCGGTTGACCAGGGTGAGATCGGTGTAGCCGGGCCGGGGCGCGGTGGCCTTCACCTCGATGGCGATCAGCTTCGCATCGAGATCCTTCACGCTCACCTCGATGCCATCCACCTTCTGGAGAAGGCCGAGGGCAGGGTCCCGGGGCGCCTTTTCGGCGAACGGCCAGACCATGGGCTCGGCGGCCAGGGCGGCGCCTGAGGTGGCGAGGCCGATGAGCGCTGCCAAGAAAAGGGCCGAAAGCTTTGTCATCACGTCTCCTCCAAAAATATCAGTCGGCGGACTTGTGGCATAACCCGGCAAGCAAGACACGGGTTGCACGATGTCCGCCTTTAATAAAATACAGGACCTGCGTCCGCTTGGCACGGCGCCCACCTTGACAGGGTGGGCCCAAACGGTGTCTCTGGCGCGCTTCTTAGACGACCATCCCCTCGATAACAGGTTTTGAGCGCAGGATCGTTATGAGCAACGCATTCCTCTTTCCGGGCCAAGGCAGCCAGCAGGTTGGCATGGGCAAGGCGCTTGCCGAAAGCTTCGCGCCGTCGCGCGCCGTTTTCGACGAGGTGAACGAGGCGCTGTCCCAGGACCTGTCGAAGCTGATGTTCGAAGGGCCTACGGACGAGCTGACCCTGACGGAGAACGCCCAGCCGGCGCTGATGGCGGTCTCGCTCGCGGCCATGCGGGCGCTGGAAGACAAGGGCGTGTCCCTGGAGAAGGTCGCGACCTATGTCGCTGGTCATTCGCTCGGCGAATATTCGGCACTGGCCGCGTCCGGCGCGCTGAGCGTGGCCGACGCCGCACGTCTCTTGAAGACCCGCGGCCGGGCCATGCAGGAAGCCGTGCCGGTGGGCGAGGGCGCCATGGCGGCGCTTCTCGGCGCGGAGCTGCCCCAGGCGAAGGAACTGGCGGCGGCGGCGGCCGAAGACGATGTTTGCGAGGTCGCCAACGACAATGCGCCGGGCCAGGTGGTGATTTCCGGCGCCAAGGCGGCCATCGACCGGGCTATCAAGCTTGCGCCTGAATACGGCGCACGCCGCGCGGTTCCGCTGCCGGTGAGCGCGCCTTTCCATTGTTCCTTGATGGGACCGGCCGCCGATGCCATGCAGGAGGCGCTTGCCGGAATCGAAATCAAGGCGCCTTGCGTACCGCTGGTGGCGAACGTGCTTGCCGAACCGATCACAGACCCGGAAGAGATTCGCAAACGGCTAGTGGAGCAGGTCACGGGAACGGTCCGCTGGCGCGAATCCATGCTGTTTCTGCAGGCCAAGGACGTGAAAGCGGTCTATGAAATTGGGGCCGGTCGGGTCTTGACTGGGATCGCTCGCCGTTTTGAAGGTATTGACGCTAAGAGCGTCGGCACTGCCGAAGAGGTGGAAGCCGTCGCCGGCGAGCTTGCGGGCTGAACGCCTCGCGGCGAATAACAGGAGGAAACCGGTAGATGTTCGATTTGAGCGGAAAGAATGCGCTCGTCACAGGCGCCACGGGCGGCATCGGCGGCGCGATCGCCGAAGCGCTGCACGGGCAGGGCGCCACGGTGGCCATCTCCGGCACGCGGGCGGAGAAGCTGGAAGAGCTGGCCAAGAAGCTGGGCGACCGGGTGCATGTAATGCCGTGCGATCTGCGCGACCGTGCCGCGGTGGTGAAGCTCGGCGAGGATGCCGAAGAGAAACTCGGCCAGGTCGATATCCTGGTGAACAATGCCGGCATCACCCACGACAATCTTTTCATGCGGATGAAGGACGAGGAGTGGGACGACGTGATCGCCGTCAATCTCACCTCTGTCTTCACCCTGACCCGGTCGATCCTGCGCAACATGATGCGCCGCCGGGCCGGCCGCATCGTGAACATCGCCTCGATCAGCGGCGTGATCGGCAATCCCGGTCAGCCGAACTATGCCGCCTCCAAGGCGGGGCTGGTCGGCATGACGAAATCGCTTGCCCGTGAGGTTTCCGCCCGCGGCATCACGGCGAACTGCATCGCGCCCGGCTTCATCCAGACGCCGATGACCGATGCATTGACAGAGAAGCAGGTGGAGACTATTGCGGCTGCGATTCCGGCCGCGAAATTCGGTGTGCCGGAGGATATCGCGGCTGCCGTTGTGTTTCTCGCCAGCGAGGAGGCCGGTTACATCACCGGCGAAACCATGCATATCAACGGCGGGATGGTAATGGCGTAATCGTTGATTTAGGAGACTGAAACCGGATAAATCAGCCTCAATTCAAAGGGCCTTTCTTTGGCTCGAGGCTGCTGGCAATGTCCCGGAAAGTGTGTTACCCAAACGCCGCTTTGTGGGGCTAATCAAGGAAAAATCCCACTCGCTATCGACCCTACGATTTATCACCGCTCGGAGGTTTGTTAGGCCGTGAGCCGGGGCTCCAGGGGGGACGTGCGAGGCCTAAGGACTGACAGAAGGACTGTGAGGCGGACATGAGCGACATCGCAGAGCGTGTAAAGAAAATCGTGGTCGAGCATCTCGGTGTGGAAGCCGACAAGGTGACCGAGAATGCTAGCTTTATCGACGACCTGGGGGCCGACAGCCTCGATACGGTCGAGCTGGTCATGGCGTTTGAAGAAGAGTTCGGTTGCGAGATCCCGGACGACGCGGCAGAGACGATCCTGACCGTCGGCGACGCCATCAAGTTCCTGGAAAAGAACAGCTCCTAGGCGACATTCGCCTGCCGGGCGTCATAGGCGCCCGACATATCTCAGCGACCGGCCGCGCGTTTGCGGCCGCTAACCCGGATTCCATTTAGCGCCAGATGCGACGTGTCGTCATCACAGGTATGGGTCTTGTCTCGCCGATGGCTAGCGGCGTCGAGGCCTCTTGGAAAAAGCTGATCGAGGGCAAGAGCTCGGCGCGTCGCGTCAACGAGTTCGATGTCTCCGATCTCGCCTGCCAGATCGCGTGCCAGATTCCGCGCGGCGACGGCAGCGACGGCACGTTCAATCCGGACGATTGGATGGAGCCGAAAGAGCAGCGCAAGGTCGATGATTTCATCATCTACGCCATGGCGGCTGCGACCCAGGCTTTGGAGCATGCCGGCTGGAATCCGACGGATTACGAAGATCAGATCCGCACCGGCGTGCTGGTCGGGTCCGGTATCGGCGGTCTGCAGGGAATCGAGAAGAGTTCGCTTCTCTTCAACGAGAAGGGGCCCCGGCGGCTCAGCCCGTTCTTCATTCCCGGCCGTCTGATCAATCTGGCGTCCGGCTATATCTCCATCAAGCACGGCCTCAAGGGCCCGAACCACGCTGTGGTGACGGCCTGTTCGACGGGCGCGCACGCCATTGGCGATGCGTCCCGGCTGGTGGGGCTCGGTGATGCTGATGTCATGCTGGCGGGCGGCACGGAATCGCCGATCTGCCGTCTGGCGCTGGCGGGCTTTGCCGCGTGCAAGGCGCTCTCCACGCATTTTAATGACGAACCTGAGAAAGGGTCCCGGCCTTACGATCGCGACCGCGACGGTTTCGTGATGGGCGAGGGGGCCGGCGTGGTCGTGCTCGAGGAGCTGGAGCACGCCAAGGCGCGCGGCGCCACGATCTATGCAGAAATCATCGGCTACGGCCTGTCGGGCGATGCCTATCACATCACTGCGCCTTCGGAAGATGGCGACGGCGCCTATCGCTGCATGATGGCGGCGGTGAAGCGGGCCGGGATCGAGCCTGCCGATATCGACTACATCAACGCCCACGGCACTTCGACGCCCATGGGCGACGAGATCGAGCTCGGGGCGGTGGAGCGTCTGTTCGGCAACGCAGCCGGTAAGACCACCATGTCCTCGACGAAATCGGCGACGGGCCACCTTCTGGGTGCCGCCGGCGCGGTGGAGGCGATCTTCTCCACCCTCGCAATCCGGGACAACGTGGTGCCGCCGACGCTCAATCTCGACAACCCGTCCATCGACACCGCGATCGACCTGGTGCCCCATGAGGCCCAGGAGCGGAAGGTGGATACGGTCCTGTCAAACTCCTTCGGCTTTGGTGGCACGAACGCGTCCTTGATCTTGCGGCGCTACGACGCTTGAGGAAGACGGACGTTTCTCTTGCCAGCGCGTACCGGCTTTAGCCATATTTTGCCCCCAGGGGATAGACGGTGTTGCCACCACATTAAGGCTTTCGCCTCATGTCCATGACCGGCGGGGAGCGACCAGGCTCTGAACGAGACGATTCGCTCTCTCCAACCGATCAAGGGGAACGCAGCTTTGCACCGAGACCGCGCAGTCCTGCAGAGGCGCTTCAGCCGCGTCCCGCGCCGGCGCGGCCGGAACGCGAACCGCGAAACGTGCAAATGCATCCGTTCTTGAGAATAATAAACCGTATCCTGACGCTGATCCTCGTTGCCGCCGGCATCGGGGTGGGGCTGCTGTATTTCCTCAAGGTCCAGTTCGACAAGCCGGGGCCGCTGGAGACCGCGAAGATCGTGGTCATTCCGCAAGGGCGGGGCGTCAGCGCCATCGGCGAGCAGCTGGAATCTGAAGGGGTCATCGCGGACCGGCGGATCTTCGTCACCACCTCTCTCTACTTCAACTACCTGAAGGACAACTCCACCCTGAAGGCCGGCGAGTACGAATTCGCCGCTCATACCAGCATGCGCGACGTGCTGGACAAGCTGGTGGAGGGGAAGAGCATCCGTCACAAGGTGACCGTGGCGGAAGGGCTCACCAGCCAGCAGGTGGTGCGCAAGCTTCTCGATCATCCGGAGCTGACGGGCGAGATCACCGAGATTCCGCCGGAAGGCTCGCTGCTGCCCGACACCTATCTCTTCCGCCGGGGCGAAAGCCGGCAGGACATTCTGAAGCGTATGGCCCAGGCCCAGCAGGTCTTCATGGCCGAGCACTGGAAGGACAGAGCGCCGGATCTCCCGATCGACACGCCGCAAGAAGCGCTGATCCTTGCCTCCATCGTGGAGAAGGAGACGGCGGTCGAAGGCGAGCGCCCGCAGATTGCCGCGGTGTTCGAGAATCGGCTCAAGAAGGGGATGCGGCTCCAGTCCGACCCGACCATCATCTACGGTCTGGTCGGCGGCGAGGGGAAGCTCGGCCGGCCAATCCTGCAGAGCGAGCTCGACAAGAAGACCGTCTACAACACCTATCAGATCGACGGGCTGCCCCCGACGCCGATCGCCAATCCGGGACGCTCGGCGATCCTGGCGACCCTGAACCCGGCCGAGACGGATGCGCTTTATTTCGTGGCGGACGGGACCGGCGGGCATGCCTTTGCCGCCTCGCTCAGCGAGCATAACGACAATGTCGCCGATTGGCGCCGGATCCAGCGTCAGCGTGAAAAAGAAGAAGCCGAGCGTCAGGCTGAGCAAGACGGTGCCGCCAGCACCGACAATCCAACCGGTCTCGACGGGGATGCGGAAGCGGGGCTCGCGGCCTCTGCAGGCGGGGACGGCCAGCCGCCCGTGCCGAAGCGTAATCCGAAGCTGACGCCCAGTCCGTAGCGGACTGGCTTTCCCTGCCTTAGCGCCGCAAGGACTCTTAACGCTGCTCGCGCGTTGCGCCTGGAAGCGGGCGTCCGGTTTGCGTAAAACCGTGCGACTCGGCCTATAAGCCGGAGCAGAGCCGCAGGCGCGTTCCGCGCGCCATCCGATCAAGCCCGAAGCAAGGCGCCACCCATGACCGTGAAAAGCATGACGGGATTTTCGGCCAGCGACGGCGTCCACGCCGAGACGCGCTGGCAGTGGGAAGGGCGCAGCGTGAACGGGCGCAATCTGGAGCTTCGCTTCCGGATGCCGCCCGGTTTCGACGGGCTGGAGCGCGATGCCCGCCAGCGCTGCCAGGACGTGCTGGGCCGGGGCAATTGCTCGATCTCCTTGCGCATCCAGCGCGAAGCGATCACCACCGAAATTCGTTTGAACGAGGCGAGTTTGCGCCAGGCGCTCGCCGTGGCGAAGGCGGCTTCGGAGCTTGCGGCCATGCCGCCGCCCACTCTCGACAGCCTGCTTGCCATGCGCGGCGTGGTGGAGACCGTCGATGCCCAGGAGAGCGACGAGGCGCGGAAGGTCCTCGAAGCGGCGCTGCTGGCGGGACTCGATCAGATGCTGGAGGGGCTTGCGGCGGCGCGCGCAGCGGAGGGCGAGCGGCTCGCGGCCATCGTTCACGGGCAGCTCGACGAGATCGCCGGTCTGGTGGAGAAGATAACGGGCGCCGCCTCGCGTCAGCCCCAGGTCATTGCCGACCGGCTGGCGGAGCAGATCGCGCGGCTGACCGAAGGCGATACGGCGCTCGATCCGGAGCGGCTGCATCAGGAGGCGGTGCTGCTCGCCTCCAAGGCGGATGTCCAGGAGGAGCTGGACCGGCTGCGAGCCCATATTGGCGCAGCGCGCTCTCTGCTGGAGGAGCCGGGTCCGACCGGGCGGAAGCTCGAGTTTTTGGCCCAGGAGTTCAACCGGGAGGCCAACACGATCTGCTCGAAAGCGAACGATATCGAGGTCAGCCATGCCGGCCTTGCGCTGAAGAGCGTGATCGATCAGTTCCGCGAGCAGGTGGCGAATATCGAATGAGGCGCAGATGAGCGAAGAGATCGCGCGCAGGGGGATGATGCTGGTTCTGTCGTCGCCGTCGGGGGCGGGCAAGACCACACTGGCGCGCCGGCTTCTGGAGGACGAGGACGGGATCGAGATGTCGATCTCCTGCACGACCCGGCCGCCGCGGCCTGGGGAAGAGGAGGGCAAGGACTACTTCTTCGTCGATCACGACCGCTTCATCGAGATGCAGAGCGAGGATGCCTTCCTGGAATGGGCGGTCGTCTTCGACAATCGCTATGGCACGCCGCGCAAGCCCGTTGAGGATGCGCTGTCCCAAGGCCGGGACGTGCTGTTCGACGTCGACTGGCAGGGCGCTCAGAAGCTCCGTGGGAATGCCGCTCAGGATGTCGTCTCAGTCTTCGTGCTGCCGCCTTCGGCAAGCGCCCTGGAAGAGCGGTTGAAGCAGCGCGCCCAGGATCACGAGGATGTCGTTAAGAAGCGCATGCAGGGCGCCAGCAACGAGATCCAGCACTGGGAAGAGTACGACTACGTGATCGTGAATTCCGATGTGGAGCGGTCACTAGCTTTCCTGAAGGCAGTGCTCGCGGCGGAGCGCGTGCGTCGCGATCGCCAGACCGGGATTGCGCCCTTCGTGAAGACGCTCCTGGGCGATCTCTAGCCGGCCCGCTCCCGATTAGCGTTCCAAGGCGTTCGCCAGATTGCAGAAATCGGCGATTTCCAGCTCCTCGGCCCGGGCGGTCGGCCGGATGCCCAAGCCTTCGAGAACCGGCTCGATCTCCGGCGATAGCTTTTTTAGTGAGCCCCGGAGCATCTTCCGGCGCTGACCGAAAGCGGCGGCCGTCACCTTTTCCAGCATGCCGGGATTGCAAGGAGGGCTCGGTTCTGCCTTTGGGATCAGCTCGATCACGGCAGAGTCCACCTTCGGCTGAGGCGTGAAGGCGCGGGCCGGCACACCGAAAAGCAGGCGGCACTCGCAGCGCCAGCCGGCAAAGACAGCGAGACGGCCGTAGTCCTTGGAGCCCGGCTTGGCGACGATCCGCTCGGCCACTTCGCGCTGGAACATCAGCACCATACGGTCGAACCAGGGTGGCCATGGCTCGAATTTGAGCCAACCGATGAGGAGCGGCGTGCCGACGCTATAGGGCAGGTTCGCGACGATGCGGGACGGCGCAGGCAAATCGAGGCCTGCGTAGTCGAAGCCCAGGGCATCGTCCTCCACAATCTCCAGCCGGCCAGGATAAGCGGCTTGTATCTCAGCCAGGGCCGGAAGACAGCGGGCATCGCGCTCGATGGCCACGACCTTGCGGGCCCCTTCCATGAGAAGAGCGCGGGTGAGGCCGCCGGGGCCGGGACCGACCTCTAGAATCGTCGCGTCCTCGAGCGGCGCTCCGGCGCGCGCAATCCGGCGCGTCAGGTTGAGATCGAGGAGGAAGTTCTGACCCAGGCTTCGCTTGGCACGGAGATCGTGGGCGGCGATCACATCGCGCAAAGGCGGGAGCCCGTCCTCGGACACGCTCACGCGGCGGCGCCTTTTGCGGCCGCCCGCTTGGACATGGTGTCGGCAAGGCGCAGCGCCTCGATCAGGCTTGCCGGGCTCGCCCTGCCGCTGCCGGCGATGGCGAAGGCGGTGCCGTGGTCGGGGGAGGTGCGCACGAAGGGCAGGCCGAGAGTGGCGTTCACCCCCGTCTCGAAGGCGAGCGTTTTGATCGGGATGAGCGCCTGGTCGTGATACATGGCGAGCGCCACGTCGTAAGTCTCGCGCGCTGACGCATGGAACATGGTGTCGGCCGGGTGGGGACCGGAGACGTCGAGCCCTTCCGCCTTCGCCGCCTCGATCGCGGGCGCGATAATGCGCTCCTCTTCGTCGCCTAAGGTACCGTCCTCGCCCGCGTGGGGGTTCAGGCCGGTCAGGGCAAGGCGCGGCTGTTCGATCTCGAAATAGCGCCGGAAGCCGTCCGCTGTGATGCGGATCGTCTTCAGGATCAGCTCTGTGGTCAGGGCGTCGTGCACGGCCTGGAGTGGCATATGGATGGTGATGGGAACGACCTTCAGCGCCTTCGAGGCCAGCAGCATTACGGGATGAAGTGTCTCGCCAGGCTCGGCACCCAGGGCTGCGAGATATTCCGTATGGCCGGGATGAGGGAAGCCTGCGCGGGTCAGCACCACCTTGCTGATGGGGTTGGTGACCACGGCGCTGGCCAGACCGCCGCGGACGAGATCCACCGCCTGCTCGATGGCGCCCTGGATGGCGGCGGCGGCGGCCTCATCCGGCTTGCCGGGCTCGACCTTGCATCCGACGGCCACGGGCATGATGGGGAGGGCGCGGCTGAAGCAACCGATGGCTTCTTCCGGTTCCTCGATGATCTCGATTGGGACGGTCAGGCCGAGCAAATCTGCGCGGGCCGCCATCACGTCTGGGTCGCCCAGGAGAAAGAAGACGGGCAGGGCGTCCGCGTCGCGGCGTGTCCAGGCAGCAAGAGTGATGTCGGGGCCGATGCCGGCTGGGTCGCCCATGGTCAACGCAAGCGGGCGTTCAGTCATGAAGACGCTCGGGTTTGGACAGGCTCGAACATGGACTGGTGCGGTCGCCTATGAGGCGCGGGTCTTTTGGCGCGCGGGTTAGCGGCGCTCGATATAGGCGTCGTTCTTGAGATCGCGCAGCAGACGCTCGGCGCTGACCTTCATCTCCTTGGTCATCAGCTCGCGCTTAGCCGTGTCGCGCTCCATGGGCACGTCGGAGGTGCTGTCCTTGCCGCAGAGCACGTAGACATCCACGCTGCCCGACGAGATGGTCGGCGCGATCATGGAGTTCACGTCGGCATGCATGAGCATGGTGCGGGCCGGCTGAGGCACGCTGGAGGCCTTGGTCTGGCTGATGGTCTGCATGCGCGCACCGGGGAAATCCTTCACCAGGGCTTCGGTGCGCTCGCAGGTGCGGAACCGGGTACGCATGGTGTCGGCCTGGGCGAGCTGACGGCCAATGGACGCCTCACCCCGGGCCGGCAAGCGGATCTTCTGCAGCGCGAAAACGGTGTTCTGAGCGAGGCTTCCAGTGTCGGCCTGAGACAGGGCCTCGTCGATATCGCTCTCACCGACATTCACTGTGTGGCGGAATTTCTTCATGATCACATCCTGCCAGACGAGCTGGGCCCGGATGCGATCCTTGAGGGTTTTGATGTTGATGCCGGCCTTGCCGAGCGCAGCCGCCAGCCCCTCGCCCGTGAGCTTGTTCTTCGAGGCCATGTTGGACACGACCTTGTTCACGTCCGCCTCGTCGGGGAAAATCTTCAGCTCCTTGCCCTGCTGGATCTGCAGCCGCTCCTCGATCAGCATATCCTCCGCCTTCTTCTTGAGCTCGGCATTGGGCTGCTGCTGGGAGGTGATAGCCAGGAAGCGCGTACGCTGGTCGATGTCGTATGCCGAGATCGGGTCGTCGTTCACCAGCATGACGATGGACTGCTCGCTTTGGGCGAATGCGGGCAGGGGCACGGTCAAGGCCCAAGTGAGGGCGCACGCGGTCAGGGCGGCAAAGGCGAAAGGCCGCATCAGCCGCGCGGTACGCAGCGGAGTTGCGGTTGCTTCGCTGGGTCCGATGTAGCGGTTGCTCGTCATGGCTTCGCTAAGCGCCATTGCTAGTTGTTTGAATCGAACGTCGCAGCGTCGGTCTTCAGCTCGTAATCGCCCAGATACTTAAACGAGAACTGGGCCATAATACGTTCGTCCGGATCAATGTCGCGATCTTCGAAGTTCGAGCGCAGATAGGTCAGGGCGAAGGTGAAGCAATCGTCCTGATAGCGCAGCCCGACACCGTCCTGCAGGGTCAGATCGTCGACAAGATCGTAGCGGAGCTGGCCGAGAAGGGCCCAGTTGTCGGTCACCGCCAAAGCGCCGGAGGTGCGGACCTCCTCGCGGTCCTCCACGTAGAAGTCGGTGTCGCCGGGCACGTCTGCATAGTTCAGGCTTGCGGAGATCGGACCGTAATTAGCGTTGGCACCGAGATCGGTCCGGCGGATCGCGAAGTCGTCATCGGCGAACCGGCTCTGCGCGGAGAAGCCGAGATAGCTGTTGGCCTGAATATAGGCGCCCGCCACGTAATCCGACGTGTCGTTGTACAGGCCGGTGCCTTGTGCGAACGGGCTGTCACCGGCGAGCTGATAGCTCTGGCCGAAGACGGTGCGCATATAGGCGCCCGAATAGAGTTGCGCGGTGTAGCGCACGCCCACGTTGGCACGGGTGCCAGTCTCGATCCGGTCATAGCCTGAGAACTTGTCGATCTCGAACAGGATCGTGTCGTCGAACACGAGGCTGTTGGCATCTTCGTTCGGGATATCGTTCTGGTCGCCAACGGAGTTCGGCCGGGCAATCAGCTGGGCTACGGGCTCCATGACATGGGTGATGTTGCCGGTGGTGGCCACGAACGGATAGCGATACTCGCCGCCGGCCACCGCGTTGCCGCGCACCAGCGCGCCTTCGTCGCCTTGCGGGTAGTTCGAGATGTCGTAGGCATCGCCGCGCAGCCGGGCGAAGGGCGTGTAGACCTGGCCCATGCCGTCGATCATCTCGCGGCGCCAATCGGCCTCCATGATGACGCGATTGCTGTCCTCCGCATCCACACGGGACAGGCTCATGACGTTGGAGTTGAAGCTCAGCTCACCGCCGAGGATCGGCTTATCGACGATGTAGTCGTAGTCGATGATCGGATGGACCCGCGACTTGGATTCGTCGTCGTCGTAATAGATCAGCCCGTCGGTGTAATACGCCCGCATGCTCATGTAGTTGCGGTCGTGCAGGCCCTCCAAATAGACCTGGGAGACCCGGTCCGTCTGCAGATAGCTATCGAGCTGATAGAAGCGCCGGAACGTATCGTCGGATTCCGCCAGGATATCCCAGCCCCAGGACCAATAGGGGTTGAGGGCGAACTGACCCGCGGTCTTGATGCTGCCCCGGAAATCCGTGTTGGCCGGGCTGTCCGGGTCGCCGTTGTCGTACACGCCCGCCAGCTCCATGTGGTAGGAGCCGTTGGCGAAGCGATGGCGCCAATCGCCGCGCAGCAGCACGTTCTGCTTGGTGGTCACCATGGGCGAGAACGTAAAGTCGTAATGGTCCGACAGGGCGAAGTAGTACGGCGTCGTCAGGGTGTTCCCGAGATCGTTCGAGTGGGTGTAGACGGGCATCAGGAAGCCGGACTTCCGCTTAACCGTCGGATCGGCCGTCTGCAGATAGGGCGTATAGGCGATCGGCACGCCGAACAGATCGAAGGCGGCGTTGCGGAAGGTGATCGTCGCGTCTTCCTTGTTGTGGGTGATCTCCTTCGCCCGGATGCGCCAAGTGGGCGCCTTTTCTGGGTTCTCGCGGCACGGCTTACACGGCGTGAACCAGCCGTCGCGGAATTCCGTCACGTTGCCGGCCTGGCGCTGCGCGGTGTTGGCAACGATGCGGGTGTCGTCCTGGGTCACGACCTTCAGCGCATCGATGAAGCCGTCGCGGAAATCGTCGGTCAGCGTCATCTGGTTTGAGGTGATGACCGCGCCGTCTGGATCCTTGATGCGGACATTGCCTTCCGCCGACAGCGTGTTTGCGCTGCGGTCATAGACGACCCTGTCGGCCAGCAGGGTGTAGTTGCCGTAGTAGATCTCGACATTGCCCTTGGCGGTGACCTTGTTGGAGTCGTTGTCGTAGACCATCTCGTCGGCCTGCAGGAGCATCGGCGAGTTCTCGTCGATGTTCGGCGGGTTGACGATGTTGTTCAGGTTGTCCTCGTTTCGGGCCTGTGCCTGCTGGGGGAAGGCGAAGCAAGAGCCGAGAAGAACACCCAAAAAGACGGCCGATGCCAGGCGTGCAGAATCACGCTGCGCACGCGAGAAAATCTCGCCCATAGACGCAGCAAGGCCGGGCAGGGCCCGGCGAGTGACACGCGGCATACTCAATACAAAGGCCATCATCCGTCCTCCTTATACAGGAGAACCGTTACCGCAAGACTTGCGGCGATTATTACCGGGACCCAGGCAGCCGCGATGGCCGACGTGAGCCCTGCAAGAGCGAAATTCCTCGAAACTTCTGAAAAAAGGAAGAATCCGAAGCCCGCAACGAGGCCGACCACAGCCTGCATCTGGGCATTTCCCTGGCGAAATGCGCGCAAAGAGCAGGTGGCGGCGACCAGAACCATGGTCATCAGCAAGAAGGGCCGCGACAGGAGCAGGTGGTACTGCACGCGGTACTGGGTCGCGGGAAGGCCGGCTTTCTCGGCGATCTCAATGAAATTCGGCAGATCCCAGAAGGAAATCGAGAACACCGTGCCCAAGCTATCGCGCACCTGGGTGGGGGAGAGGTAGGTGCTGAGGAGATAGCGCTGATGCTGCTGAGGCTCGGCGCCGATGGGCGTGACCCAGGCGTTCTCCAGCTCCCAGCGGCCGTTCTTCAGGACCGCCTTATCGGCCGCGACCCGCTCGGTCAGGTTATTTTTCTTGTCGTACTGGAAGACGGTGACGCCGCGAAGCTCCAGCCCCTGGTTCAGGACATGGGTGGCCTGGAGCACGGACGGTCCGTCGACGCCATCTTCCCGCAGCCAGGCACCGCCCTTGTTGCTGCTGCTCATGACGGATTCGTCCTTGCCGAAGGCGGCGGTGTACATCTCCTCGGCCTGGGCGCGAGCCATGGCGGCGAGGGGGTTGTACAGCAACACGAATCCGACGCCGAGCACGCCGGCGACGAGAATGGCGGGAAGGGTGAACTGCCAGACGGAAATGCCCGCAGCACGCACCACGACCAGCTCGGACGAACGGCTGAACATCACGAACACGATGATGGTGCCGATGAGCACGGCGAAGGGCAGGGTGAGCTCTGAGAAGGAGGGCACGCGCAGCAAGGTGATGCCAATCAGCATCGCAGGCGAGATATCGCCGTCGTAATTGCCGGCGCGACGCAGCATCTCGATGAAATCGACGAAAAAGATGAGCAGGCAGCACAGGGTGAACACGGCGACCATAGCCACCAGGAAACGCACTGAAAAATAGCGCGCAAGTGTCCCTGCTGCACTGATGCCTGGCATCTGCGCTCTCACTTCGCCTTAATCCCCCGTGCGATCCCGAATTTTATGTTTGGGAGCTTGGACTTAAGATCCAGACTCCATTTGGATCGCAATTCTGGCGCCATTCTAACGTGCGCGGCCCAGGCCGCAACGAGAATCGCAGCTATTGGAATAGCATAAAGCGGCACGGCGGCCCATGGATTCAAGGCAACAAGGTTCGTCATTGTGATGCCTGCGATTCTGATTGCAACGGCCGTCCCGACCACGAACATGATCGGACCCCAGCGCCCTTGACGGGTTGTGCGGGCGTGCCCCAGCACGCTGACCGCGAGAAACGTGAACAGCATGGGGTAGAGCGGGGAGGAGAGACGCTCGTGGAGCTCTGAGCGGATCTTGCCCATGCCGCCTTTGACGTTCTCCGGATCCGGGTTGAGCAGCTCCCAGAGCGATAGCTCCTTGGGCTTCAGGGTCCGGTCGCTGTCTCCGGTGGGGGAGAAGGTCGAGATGTTCAGCATGTACTGATCGAAATCGACGATCTGCACGCCCTTGTCCGTCTCGCCATTGTTGGAGCGGTGCACCTGGCCGTCGAACATCACGAGATACGCGTCGCCGTCGTGCTTCAGGATGCGGCCGCGCTTGGCGAGATAGCTCATGGTGGTTTCGGGATCGCGCTCGTCATGCACCAGGAGACCCAGCATGTCGCCGGAATCGTCGCGATCGCGGATATGGAAGGTCAGGCCCGTCATGGGGCTGGAAAAACGGCCTGGCTGAAGGACTTGTGAGATCAGGTCCGTACGCACCTCGAGGATCAGATCGCGCAAGGCGCGGGAGCTGGCGGGCGTCACGAACACATTGATGAGCAGAATGCAGGCCGACACGATGGCGGCGAGGGTGAGCAGGGCGGAGCCGATGCGCCAGATGGTGCCACCGGAGGCTGCGGTGACGATCACCTCGCTGTCGCTGTTCATGCGGTCGAGAGTGTAGAGCACCGACATAAGCACCGCGTTGGGCGCGATCAGCCCGATCAGGCTCGGCAGGGTGAGCATCGTCATGTGAAGAAACAGGAGGATGCCCTGACCCTTGGAGGTCAGCAGGTCGAGCTGCTTCAGCGCCGTGGCCATCCAGACGATGCCCGTCAGCGTCAGGAGGATGAGCAGAAACGCGCTCGCCACCTGCCGGAACACGTACCGACTGAAAAGTGTTGGGCCGATGGGCATCATGACAATGTACGGTATCCCCCGGTCATGTGCCCCCCAATTGGCACCCCGTGGGTTCCCCCTCAGAGGCGCCGAAGAAATTGCGCCTCAGGCGATAAACACAGGGTAAAATGGCGGAAATTCGGCCATGAGCGCCGCTTGCTTTCCGCAGCGGCAACCGGTAGTTACGCCGAAGCATTATCTTGATCGCTGTTGCGCGATTGCATCATCCGCAGGGCCTCTTTTCTCGCGAATTTCCGCCGAAGGCTACCCTGCGCGGCAATCGGGCGCGGCCCGTCATTCGCGCGATCATAACGGAGCAGTCCTTTGACAGATCAGACAACGATTTCCTTCGCAAGCCTCACCGCCAAAAGCGACGGTGTCGTCGTGGTTTTTGCGGAGGAGGGGCCCAAGCTCACCGAATCCGCAAAGGCTTTCGACAAGGAGTCCAAGGGGCTTCTCGCCAAGGCAATGAAGGTGACGGATTTCAAGGGCAAGAAGGACAGCTCCGTCGATCTGCTGGCGCCGGCCAATCTGAACTGCTCGCGTATCGTGCTCGCCGGCCTCGGCAACCCGGAAGAGGTCGCCAACGAGGATTGGCTCAATCTCGGCGGGAAGGTGAGGGCAGCCGTCACCGGCAAGGAAGCGCCTGAGGCCCATGTCTTCCTGGAGGCGGTGAAGGCGGAGCTTTCGCCTGAGGATGTCGCCAGCTTCGCGCTCGGCACGGTCCTGCGCTCCTATGGCTTCAAGAAATACAAGTCCAAGAAGAATGCCGGCGACGACGGCAAGGCGACACCTGAGAAGACTCTCAAGAAGATCGTCATCCATTGCGCCGACCCACGGGCAGCTCAGCGCGCCTTCACCAAGGAAAAGGCCGTGGGGCGCGGGGTCAACTTCGCGCGCGATCTGGTCAATGAGCCGGCCAATGTCCTGACGCCCCAGGAATTCGCCAAGCGGGCCCGGACCCTCGCCAAGCTCGGCGTCGAGGTCGAGGTGCTGACCGAGCAGCGGCTGAAGCGGATGGGCATGAACGCGCTGCTCGCCGTGGGGCAGGGCAGCACTCAGCCGAGCCACGTGGTCGTCATGCAGTGGAAGGGTGCCGGCGAGAAGAGCGGGGCGCCCATCGCTTTCGTCGGCAAGGGCGTCGTTTTCGACGCTGGCGGCATTTCGCTCAAGCCCGCCAGCGGCATGGAAGACATGAAAGGCGATATGGCAGGTGCTGCCTGCGTCGTCGGACTGATGCACGAGCTCGCCGAGCGGAAGGCGAAGGTCAATGCGGTCGGTGTGATCGGCGTGGTGGAGAACATGCCTGACGGCAACGCCATGCGTCCCGGCGACGTGGTGCAGGCCATGTCGGGCACGACCATCGAGGTGCTGAACACCGACGCCGAAGGGCGCATGGTTCTGGCCGACTGCCTTTGGTACACCCAGGACCGGTTCAAGCCGAAGGCGATGATCAATCTCGCCACGCTGACTGGTGCCGTCATGGTGGCGCTCGGCAAAGAGCATGCCGGTCTCTTCTCCAACAATGACGAGCTGTCGGACGAGCTGATCAAGGCAGGGGAGGAGAGTGGCGAGAAGCTCTGGCGCCTGCCCCTCGGACCGAAATACGACAAGCTGATCGACTCCAAAGTCGCCGACATCAAGAACACCGGCGGACGGTGGGGCGGCTCGATCTCCGCCGCTCAGTTCCTGCAGCGCTTCGTGAAGTCGGAGACGCCGTGGGCGCATCTCGACATCGCCGGCATGGGGATGGGGAGCCCGGAGACCGACGTTAACCGCAGCTGGGGCTCGGGCTTCGGCGTGCGGCTGCTCGACCGTCTGGTGCGCGATCAGTACGAGAAATAGGGACAGGCGCGATCGGGCGGACGCTGATTGCATTCGCCTGATCTGTGCAATTTTAGCGGATATCGCCCCGGATCCGCATATCGCTATATTTTCCATAATATACCTTATGCGAATTTCGGATATGGGCGGTTTTGCAGGGGCGCGTGCGTAAAACGCTTGCAGCCGTCCTCTTCCCCTGCAGCGCTAACCTCTTCCCCCGAAACGATAAATCTGCCCCGTTCAAGCGCTCTACCGTGACGGGCTGAGGCGCACCTTCCCGTCATTCAGGAAGCACGACTTGTCGAACAGCGCGAGATCGAGCGGGTTCGGCAGACGCACATCCCCCATGTCCGGACAGGGCTTCCGCGTGGGATCGTAGCTCCGGTCGATCTGAGACAGGCAGACGACGATCAGGCCCCGCTGCTCCGCATACCTCTTCAGGCTTCGCACCTGCTCTTCCAAGCTTGGCGTTTCGCGGCGTTGATCGAGAAGCTGAAGGTAGTCGATGACGACCAGTGTCCTTTGAGGTGTCGTGCTCAGATTTTCGACGATGTGAGTGGCCGTTATGCGATCGGAGCAATCGAGAGAGAGAAGGCTGTCGTAACGGCCGGTCTCGAGCCCCAGATCGCGTAAGCGGATGGCGAGACTGTCCTCCGTCTCTTCGAGGCTGAAGATCCAGCTCGGTGCGCCCTGCCTCATCGCTTCCATGGCAAGCTCAAGGCCTAGGAGCGTCTTGCCCTGGCCCGGCCGTGCGCCGAGCAACATGAGCTCGCCGGGCCGCAGTTTCGGAAGGAGACGGGTCGCGGGGCCGGCTTGCGCGTGGCTCGCGGCGAGCAGGCTCCAGGAGCGATAGCCTTCCTGTTGGGCGATGCGGTCAAGAGCCGCGTGGAGCGGAATGCTCGCCTCGCGGGCGAGCTGCTTGGCCTGACGCTTGAGACGGTAAATGGGAGCGGAAAGTTGCGCGGAAAGCTTCATCGATAACCTCCTGATCCGAGCAAGATTTTGCAGCCCCTCCTTATGCGGATGCTCGAACAGTCGGTTCGGATGATCAGTCGGCCCTGTATGGAAGATACTTTCCCGAGTGGAGGGGGGAGGCTTGGGCCGCGCCTGGCGGCTATGATAGCCCGAGTCGTTCACGCTTGAGAATTTTCGAGCGCCCTTCCCCGCCTCCTCATCACGGATCGGTATCCATGGCCAACGAGACAGAGTTCGAGAGAGACGCCGACGGCCGCTACACGCTGGATGCACTGCTCGCCATCATGCGGCGCTTGCGGGATCCCGAGACGGGCTGCCCCTGGGACGCCAAGCAAGATTTCTCATCCATCGCGCCTTACACCATCGAGGAAGCCTACGAGGTGGCGGACGCGATTGCCCGGGACGATTGCGCTGGGCTCAAGGACGAGTTGGGCGACCTGCTCTTTCAGGTCGTCTATCACGCCCAGATGGCGGATGAGGAAGACGCCTTTGGGTTCGGCGACGTAGTCGACGCCATCGCCGCCAAGATGGTCCGGCGGCATCCGCACGTCTTCGAGGATCCCGCTCTAAGAGACAGCTTTTTGGGCTCCGGGCGCTGGGACGAGATCAAGGCCCAGGAGAAGGAAGAAGAGAAACGCGCAAATGGAGAGCAGGGCGCTCCCTCCTCTCTTCTCGACGACGTGCCCCTCCCCCTCCCCGCCCTCATCCGCGCGGTGAAGCTGCAGAAGCGGGCGGCCAAGGTGGGCTTCGACTGGCCAGACATGGCGCCGGTCTTCGACAAGGCGGAGGAAGAGTTCGGCGAGCTGAAGGAGGCGATCCAGTCGGGCGACCAGGCTCATGTGGAGGAGGAGTTCGGCGATCTGCTCTTCGTGATGGCGAACCTCTCCCGCCATCTCAAGATCGATCCGGAAGCCGCCCTCCGGGGCGCCAACGAGAAATTCCGCCGGCGCTTCCAGGCTATCGAGCAGGCCTTGAAGGACGACGCGAAGCCCATCGCGGACGCGACGCTGGAAGAGATGGATGCGCTGTGGGACGCGGCGAAGGAACAGGAGAAAGCGGGCGGCTGAGCCGCCCTGCTCTCTTTGTCTGCGATCCCGCAGGTCGTCTGAGTTCCCGCTGGCTTACGCCACGGGCTCTTCGGTCTCGCTTTCCGGCTCCAGTGCTGCGTGGGCCTCTTCCTTCTTCTCGAAGATATGAGGCGGCAGGCCGCGGCGGCTGAGCGCCTCCTGCATCTTCATGCGCATGAAGGCCGAGGTCGTGTAGCGCGTGGTGGAGGCGTAGTAGTGCTCCATCATGTGCTCGATCATGCCCGCATAGCAGTCGTAGAGGTCGTCGGCGATGCGGCAGCCGTCGTGATTGACCACGGCGTTGACCCGCGTTCCGGCCTTCTCGCAAGCCTCCACGAGGACCTTCTGGAGATCTTGGACGTCGGACTTCTTCCGCACGCTCCAGCCCTCCAGATTGAGGAACAGGATGTTGCGGTCAGGATCGTAGGAGACGCGCTCGGCCAGGTTCAGGTTGAGCAGATCGTCCATGAGATCCATGGGCTTCTCGCGGAAGATCTTTGGGTTCATCTGCACCGGCTTGTTGACGATCGGCTCGAAGTCCATGTGGGGCAGGATATCGCGCTCCACGTCGATGCCGGGCGCCACCTCGATCAGCTCCAGTCCTTCCGGCGTCAGAAGGAAGACGCAGCGCTCCGTGACGTAGATCACCGGCTGCGACCGGGAGGCGGCGTATTTGCCGGAGAAGGTGACCTGGTTGACCGCCTTCACGAATTTCCGGTGCTTGCCCTCCTGAATGATGCGCAGCTCGCCATCCTCCACGGCGATCTTCAGGCCGCCAGCGGTGAAGGTGCCGGCGAAGACCACGGCGCGGGAGTTCTGGGAGATGTCGATGAAGCCGCCGCAGCCGTTCAGCTTGCCGCCGAAGCGCGACGTGTTGACGTTGCCTTCCGCATCGCACTCCGCCATGCCGAGGCAGGTCAGGTCGAGACCGCCGCCATGGTAGAAATCGAACATCTGGTTCTGGTCGATGATGGTATCGGCGTTGACCGATGAGCCGAAGCTCGAGCCTCCGGCCAGCACGCCGCCGATGGCGCCGGCTTCCGTGGTCATGGTGAGGAAGGGCGTGACCTTCTCCTCGGCTGCAACGGAGGACACGCCGTCGGGCGCGCCCACGCCCAGATTGATGACGCCGTTCATGGGCAGCTCGAAGGCCGCGCGGCGGGCGATGATCTTGCGCTCATCCAGAGGGAGCCGCGGAATCGCGTCGACCGGAACGCGGATCTCGCCGGACAGCGCGGGATCGTACATAACCCCGTAATTCATCCGGTGCAGCTCCGCCTCTTCCGGCACCACCACGCAATCGACGATGATGCCGGGGATCTTCACGTCCTTGGGCTTGATGGAGCCCTGCTCCACGATGCGCTCGACCTGGACAATGACGATGCCGCCATTGTTGTAGGCGGCCATGGCCTGGGCGAGACCGTCGAGGGTCAGCGCTTCCTTCTCCATGCTGAGATTGCCGGAGGGATCGGCGGAGGTCGCGCGGATCAGCGCCACGTCGATGGGCGTGGCCTTGTAGAAAAGCCACTCCTCGCCCTCGACCTCGGTGACGCTCACGATGTCGTCCTTGGTCATCTCGTTGACCTTGCCGCCATCGAGGCGCGGATCGACGTAGGTGTGCAGGCCGACCTTGGAGAAAAGGCCCGGCTGACCGGCGGCGCAGGAACGGTAGAGCTTGGAGATCACCCCCTGGGGCAGGTTGTAACCCTGGATCTCGTTGTTGGCGGCGGCCTCGGCGACCTTCGGCATGCGGCCGAAATTCGCGGCAATCACGCGCTTCAGAAGGCCTTCGTGATGCAGCCGGCCCGTGCCCAGCCCCTTACTGTCGCCGGCGCCGGCGCACATGATCAGCGTCAGCCCCTTCGGCCCGCCTTCCTCGACAAAGCGTTTTTCCAGGGCGGCATGGAGTGCCTCCGGAATGCAGCTCTGGACGAAGCCGGTCGTGCAGATCACGTCATCGTCTTGGATCAGGGCGATGGCTTGGTCAGCTGTAATGACCTTGTCTTTTTTCATCTCGATGGCGTTTTCCCAGCATGCCAGCAGACTTCAGGCGTCCCGAGACCGTGGGCTCGGACACGTCTTGCGGCTTGTTCTCAGACCCCCTCCGCGGAGCGCGGAGGGCTCATGTCATACTCGGAATTTGCCTTCTGACTCAAGCATCTGTGGCAATGCGGTCTGCTGCAGCGCAAGACAAAATCGATGCTGCAGCGCAGTAAGGATGAATTATTCGGCAGCCGGGGGAAGGCGCTCCGGACCGGCGAGCTTGGCGAGCCTGGCCCGCTTCTCCGGCGCCACCCGGACATCGAGCTCAACGACGCCCTCACCGAGCTCGTTGCGCTCCACGACCTCGCAATTCTCGTAAATCCAATTGGTAAGCGCGCCTTCTTCGGGCCCCAGCTCGATCTGGAGGTTTTCCCGGGTGCGGTTGAGGCGACGCTCTATCTCGGCGAGCAACGCCTCGATGCCCTGCCCTGTTATGGCGGAGATCAGCAGCGGTTTGCCGCTATCCCGCGGTGCGGCATTGGTCGCCGCCGCCAATGCCTCTTTTTCGAGCAGGTCGATCTTGTTCCAGACCTCCAGGATGCGCTCCGGGTCCTCATCGGCGTCGATGCCGAGCTCACCGAGCACGCTCAGCACGTCGTCGCGCTGACCTTCGGAATCGGGATCGGCGATGTCGCGCACGTGCAAAATCAGGTCGGCCTCTTCCACCTCTTCGAGGGTGGCGCGGAAGGCTTCCACCAGCATGGTGGGAAGCTCGGAGATGAAGCCCACGGTGTCGGAGAGCACGGCCTTGGAGCCGCCGGGCAGATGGATCGCGCGGATGGTTGGGTCGAGGGTGGCGAAGAGCTTGTCCTCCACCAGCACGTCGGCGCCGGTCAGGCGATTGAACAGGGTCGACTTGCCGGCATTGGTGTAGCCGACGAGCGCCACAGTCGGGTACGGCACCCGCTCCCGGGATTTCCGGTGCAGCGCGCGGGTGCGGCGCACCTGGGTGAGGTCCTGGCGGATCGACGTGATGCGTTCCTGGATCATGCGCCGGTCCGCCTCGATCTGGGTCTCGCCGGGGCCGCCGAGGAAGCCGACGCCGCCGCGCTGGCGCTCCAGATGGGTCCAGGACCGGACAAGCCGTCCCTTCTGATAGGTGAGATGGGCCAGCTCCACCTGAAGACGGCCTTCTTTGGTCAGCGCGCGCTCGCCGAAGATCTCCAGGATCAGCCCGGTGCGGTCGAGCACCTTCACGTCCCAGGCGCGCTCTAGATTGCGCTGCTGTACGGGGGTGAGCGGATGGTCGACGATGGCAAGCCCCGCCTCTTCGGCGCGGATGATGCCTTTCAGCTCCTCGACCTTGCCCGAGCCGAACAAGGTCGAGGGTCTGGGATTGGGCACGGGCACGACGCCTTCGGCCACCACCTCAAGCTCGATGGCGCGGGTGAGACCGACCGCCTCCTCCAGGCGCGCTTCGGGCGAGCGGGTGGCCATGGCGTGGGCGCCGGGGGTGCCCCGGCTGCCGCTCTTGCCTTCCAGATGCGGAGAAAAGACGACAGCCCGGGTCGCATCGGGTGTGCGGACGGAGTCGTCTCCGCTACCGTCCTTACCCTGCTGGGTCTGCCGTCTCGGATCGTGTTGCCGCAATTACTCGCTTACTCGCTCGCGCCTTCCGTTTCGCCCATGTCGGTCAGCTGTATGGGCTGTCCCGGCATGATGGTCGAAATGGCGTGCTTGTAGACCAGTTGCGAATGCCCATCCCGCCGCAGCAGGACACAAAAGCTATCGAACCAGGTCACCACGCCTTGGAGCTTAACGCCATTCACCAGGAATATGGTGAGGGGCGTCTTCGTTTTCCGTACGTGGTTTAGAAATGTGTCCTGCAGACTCTGAGCGCGCTCTGTTGCCATGGGCTTCCCCGTCCCCTTCGTGGCTTATGGGCCTTTTTTTTAAAAGGCGCCTTGTCTTCCTTCTCCCTAGACCGGCCATTAGACGCGATGGAAGCCCGAATCTGCAAGCAAAGACTAGCGGATGCCCACTGTGCCGCTAGCGCGCCGTAGCGGTTCTTTCCGCGGCATTCACGCCGAGAGCGCGGAGCTTACGATGGAGTGCTGAGCGCTCCATGCCGATAAATTCGGCAGTTCTGGAGATGTTTCCCCCGAATCGGTTCACCTGGGCGAGCAGGTATTCGCGCTCGAAAATCTCGCGCGCATCGCGAAGCGGAAGCGACATCAGATGCTCCCCGCCGCCGCCATTGATGGAGAGCGGCACGGGCGAAACGATCTCGTCGGGCAGCATATCGGCGGTGATGGTGCTGTCGGGATCGCCGCCGACCAGAATCATCAGGCGCTCCACATTGTTGCGGAGCTGGCGGATATTGCCCGGCCAGTCATGGGACTGGAGCACGGCGACGGCGTCCTCGCCGATCTTGCGCGGCGGCAGGCCCGTGGTCGCCGAGATCTGCTGGATGAAATAGCGGATCAGGTCCGGGATGTCCTCGCGGCGGTCCGACAGACCCGGCACCTTGATCGGCACCACGTTGAGCCGGTGATAGAGATCCTCGCGCAGGTTTCCGGCGGCCATCTCCTTCTGCAGGTCGCGGCCCGTGGACGAGATGATGCGGACGTCCACATGTACCTTGGCGCCGCCGCCGAGGCGCTGGAAGCGTTGCTCGACCAGCACGCGGAGGATCTTCCCTTGCGTCTCCAGGGGCATGTCGGCGATCTCGTCGATATAGAGCGTGCCCTTATGGGCCTCTTCCAGGGCGCCGACCTTGCGGGGACCGGTCCCCTCCTCCGTGCCGAAGAGTTCCAGCTCCACCCGGTCCGGCACCATGGCGGCCGCGTTCATGACCACGAACGGGCCTTCGGCGCGGGCGGATTTGTCGTGAATGACGCGTGCAGCCAGCTCCTTGCCGGAACCGGACGGGCCGGTGATCAGCACGCGGCTGTTGGTGGGCGCCACCTTGTCGATGCTGTGTCGCAGCTGGGAGATGGCGGCGGAGTGGCCGATCATCTCCGTGGAATGGGGGCTGCGCTCGCGCAGCTCGCGGTTCTCCCGGCGCAGGCGCGAGGCCTCCAGGGCGCGCGAGGTGATCAGCACCAGCCGGTCAGCCTTGAACGGCTTCTCGATATAGTCGTAGGCGCCGCGTTTGATGGCGGCGACGGCGGTTTCGATATTGCCGTGGCCGGAGATGATGATCACCGGCAGATCCGGGTGCACCTGCTTGATAGAATCGAGCAGCTCCAGCCCGTCGAGCTTGCTGCCCATAAGCCAGATATCGAGGATCACCAAGGTGGGCCGGCGCTCCTCGATGGCCATCAGCGTCTCGTCGCTGTCCTTGGCGAGACGGGTCTCGTGACCCTCGTCTTCCAGAATGCCCGAAATGAGCTCGCGAATGTCGGCCTCGTCGTCGACCACCAGAATGTCAGATGCCATCGCTCACTCCCTCTTTTTCCTTTTTGCCCGCTTTAGGGGCCGCTTCGGCCTCAGCGGTGCTTGAGGTCTTCTCATCCGTCTCGCCTTCCGCAAGATCGGTATTGTCTTCGTTCTCCACCAGGGGCAGTTCGACCCGGATGGCGGCGCCCCGGGTCACGCCCTTGCGGCTCGGCGCGTCGGTGAGATGGAGCACACCGCCATGCTGCTCCACGATGCGCTGCACGATGGCGAGACCGAGGCCGGTGCCTTTCGTACGCGTCGTCATGTAGGGCTCCACCAGGCGCTGGCGGTTCTCCTGGGGCAGGCCGCAGCCGTTATCGATCACGCTCAGCTCGATATGGTCGCCCTTGACTTCCAGCTTGCCGATGACCTCGCCCTTCTCGGTGCGTTCGGGATCGGCTTCGAACGCACTGTCGATGGCTTCGCTGGCGTTCTTCACCAGATTGGTCACCGCCTGGGAGAGCAGCCTGCGGTCGCACATGGTGATGACGGGCTCGTCGGGCACGTCGAGCTCAAAGTCGATCTCGCTGCGGCTGACCTGGAACAAGAAGATTGCCTCGCGCAGGACCTCGCGGACGTCGTGGGGCTCCATCACCGGCTTGGGCATCCGGGCGAAGTCGGAGAACTCGTCCACCATGCGCCCGATATCGCCGACCTGACGAATGATCGTGTCGGTGCACTGATCGAAGATCTCGCGGTCCTTGGTGATGCTGTCGCCCCATTTGCGGCGGATGCGCTCGGCGGAAAGCTGGATCGGGGTCAGCGGGTTCTTGATCTCATGCGCAATGCGCCGGGCGATATCGGCCCAGGCTGTGGAGCGCTGGGCGCTGACCAGCTCGGTGATGTCGTCGAAGGTGGCCACGTAGCCTTCCAGCTCGCGACCCGTGCCCTTTGAGGTGACACGGACGGCGAAGTAGCGCTCCTGCTCGCCGACCTTCAGGGTGATCTGATCGGTGATCAGGCGCTTGCTCTGCTGCTTCCGGGCGCGGTCCAGAAGCGAGCCGAACTGGGGCACGATCTTCTCCAGCGGCTTGCCGGTCATCGCCTTGTTCTTGAGATCCAGCAGGGTCTCGGCGGACCGGTTCACCAGGGTGATCACGCCGGCGGTGTCGACACCGATCACGCCGGCGGTGACGCCGGAGAGCACCGCCTCCATGAAGCGGCGGCGCTCCTCGGCTTTGGCGTTGGCGCCGATCAGCTCGTCGTGCTGGTTCTTCAGATCGGCGGCCATGGTGTTGAAGGTGGTGCCAAGCATGGCAAGGTCGCCGTCGGCGCGGTTCACCGGCACCTCCACGGCGAGATTGCCTTCGGAGATCTGCTTGGCGGCGGTCATCAGCTTGCCGATCGGGGCGACCAGCCGGTTGGCGAACCACATGCCGATCCAGATGGCCGACAGCAGCAGGGTCAGGGCGATGGCGATATACATCAGGCCGAAGGCGACCTGGACGCCGGCGCGGCGCTGCTCCAATAGCTGATACTCGGTCACCGAGGCGCGGGTCTGGCGAAGCTGGGTGAGCACCTTCGCGTTCACCGGCCGGATCACATAGAGATAGGTGTCGTTGAAGTTCTCCAGCGCCTTGATGGCGCCGACCATGTTGGTCTTGCCGGGCGCGATGACGATCGCCTGACCGTCCTTGGCGAGCTCCATGGCCTTCGCCGGCGGTGGCCGGTACGGGAAGTCAGGCAAGGTCGCGGCGGTGGCGAGGATCTCGCCCTGATCGTCGATCAGATAAGCGATGGGCAGCGCCCGAATGGCGGCCTGGGCGGTGAGGAAATTGCCGAAGCCTTGGGGGCGCGAGCGCACCAGCCCTACCGCCTCGTCGATGTCCTTTGCCATGCCGAGGGTGTCGGCCCGGATCACCTGACCGTGCTCCTGGAGATAGGCCGTCGCCACGTCGATGGAATTCTGGATGATCGATTTGGTGCGGTCGGAGAACCAATGATCGAGGCCCCGATCGAGAGAGATGGTGGCGAAGATGGCCAGCAGAATGGCCGGCACCACGGCGATCACGCTGAACAGGCTGGCGATGCGCACATGGAGCTGGGCGCCGGCTGTCTGCCGCCGCCGCGCGCGCCAGAGCCCCGTGACCTGCCAAGCCAACACTGCGATCATGGCCAGCACCAGCGCGCCGTTGATCATCAGCACGCCGATGACGACCTCGTGGCTCGGCACGATGGGGGTCAGTCCGGTCAGGATTAGATAGGTGGCGAGGCCCGAGATGAGGGACAGCACCATGGTGATGAGGCCGAGGGTGAAGGCCATGCGCCGGCGCGACCAGCGCCGCTTGCGGCCCTTCACAGGGCTACCGCCGGTCAGAACCGGATCGGCGAGATCCTCGTCGGAAGCTGTGGTGGTCTCGTCGGCGGCTTTGGCCTCGGCGTCTTTCGCGCCGGCGTCCTCTTGGGCGTCTCGCTTGGTGACGGCGCTGCGCAATTTGTGAAAAACGCTACTCACCACTCCCCCAAACGGTCTGTGCAAAGCGAGCGGGCAAAGCGCGCACCAGGACTGCCAATAGGATGACGACCGCTGTACGGACGGCCGAAGTGTCCCTCAAAGACGCGAATCGGCCCCGCTGACGCAGCTCTGATGCAATAAGATCACATTGTGGCGCTTTGGCGACTGGCGAGGGGAATCTCGCAGTCTTTTCGCTCATCCACAAGTTTATGATTTCAACCGCCGGGCGAGCGGATCACCTTGATGCCTAAGTCCCTGATCTTCTTGCGCAAGGTATTGCGATTCAGGCCTAAGAGATCTGCAGCTCGGATCTGGTTGCCGCGGGTCGCCGTGATGGCGGCGGTGATAAGCGGAAACTCAACCTTCTTGAGGATGCGATTATAAAGGCCGGGGGGCGGCAGCTCCTGGCCGAACCCCATGAAATAGTCGTTGAGGAAGCGCTCGACGGATTCCGACAGATCGCCGGGCTGCTCGGCCTGGTTGTCGAAGGCCGGCCGCGTGGTGCTGGCGAGCTCCGCCTCCACCATCTCGGTGGTGATGATGTCCTGGGCGTAGATCGCCGAAAGCCGCCGGACCAGATTCTCCAACTCGCGAATATTGCCGGGCCAGTGATAGCGCTTCAGGCGCTCGATGGCGCCCGGCTCAACGCTCTTGGGCGGGAGACCTTCCTTCTCGGCGATGGCCAGGAAGTGGCGCACGAGGTCGGAGATGTCCTCCAGGCGCTCCCGCAAGGGCGGCAGGCGTAGCGGCACGACATTCAGCCGGTAATAAAGATCTTCGCGGAAGAAGCCCTGATCGATTTGCTGCTTCAGGTCGCGATTGGTGGCGGCGATGATGCGCACATTGGTACGGATCGGGGTGCGGCCGCCGACGGTGGTGTATTCGCCTTCCTGGAGCACGCGGAGCAGCCGCGTCTGGGCTTCCATGGGCATGTCGCCGATTTCGTCCAGGAAGAGCGTGCCGCCCTCGGCCTGCTCGAAGCGGCCGACATGGCGGTTCTGGGCGCCGGTAAAGGCGCCCTTCTCGTGGCCGAAAAGCTCGGATTCGATCAGCTCGCGCGGGATGGCGGCCATGTTGATGGCAACGAAGGGCCCGGTCTTGCGCTTGCCGAACTCATGCAGCGCGCGGGCGACCAGCTCCTTGCCGGTGCCGGACTCGCCGGTGATCATCACCGTGAGATCGGTCTGGGTCAGCCGTGCCAGCACCCGGTAGATGTCCTGCATGGCCGGGCTGCG
The DNA here is from genome assembly GCF_042676065.1 of Methyloligella solikamskensis. NCBI lineage: Bacteria > Pseudomonadati > Pseudomonadota > Alphaproteobacteria > Hyphomicrobiales > Hyphomicrobiaceae > Methyloligella > Methyloligella solikamskensis. The sequence goes on from NZ_JBHTJO010000001.1 coordinate 1,821,703, forward strand.
CCCGATCAGCGGCATGCCCTCGTTGTCGTCGGGCGTCAGGCGCTGGGTCTTCTTGCGCGGCTCGGCGAGCGCGCGGCCCACCACGGCCACAAGCTCGTTCAAGTCGAACGGCTTGGGCAGATATTCGTAGGCACCGCGCTCTGTCGCCGTGATGGCCGTCATAAAGGTGTTTTGCGCGCTCATCACGATGATGGGCAGCTCGGGCCGCAGCTTTTTCACCCGCGGAATGAGCTCGAACGCGTTCTCGTCGGGCATCAGCACGTCGGTGATGACGAGATCGCCCTCCCCCTGGCTGATCCAGCGCCAGAGGGTGGAGGCGTTGCCCGTGGCGCGCGGCGAATAGCCGGCGCGGGCGAGCGCCTGGTTCAGGACGGTGCGGATAGCCGCATCGTCGTCTGCGATGAGAATGTTTCCCTTCGCCATGGTTTAGTCCTGGCCGTTTTCTTGGTTTTCGTTTGGCGCCAGATCGCCTTCCGCTGCCGGCATGAGGGTGCGGAAGACGGTCATCTTGGGCCGGGAATCGCATTCGATGATGCCGCCGTGGTCGTTCACGATCTTGGCCACCAGGGCGAGACCCAGGCCGGAGCCGGTCTGCTTGGTGGTGACGAATGGGTCGAACAGGTTCGGCATCAGATCCGGCGGAATGCCGGAGCCGTTATCCTCGACGGAGATCTCAAGCGGCAGGCTGACCCGCGAACGGCCGCCTTGCAGCGACAGACGCACGCCGGGACGGAAGGCGGTCGACAGAGTGATCTGAGCGTCGGGCTCGTCTCCAAGCGCCTCGGCGGCGTTCTTGATGAGGTTGAGATAGACCTGCACCAGTTTGTCCCGATTGCCCGGGACCGGCGGCAGGGATGGGTCGTAATTCTCGATAATCTTGATGTTGCGGGCGAAGCCGTTGGCGGCGACCTGCTTCACGTGGTCGAGCACGTCGTGGATGTTGACCGGCTCGCGCTCAAGCGGGCGCTCGTCGCCGAAGATCTCCACCCGGTCCACCAGCTTCAGGATGCGGTCGGACTCGTTACAGATCAGCTGGGTGAGCGCACGGTCGGATTCGTCGGTGTTGGTCTCAAGGAGCTGAGCGGCACCCCTTATACCCGACAGCGGGTTCTTGATCTCATGGGCCAGGATGGCGGCCAGCGCGGAGACGGAGCGCGCAGCACCGCGATGGTTGAGCTGGCGCTCGATCATCTGCGCAATGGAGCGCTGCTGCAGCATGATGAGCACCTTGCCGGGCGCATCGGGCACCGGGCCGGCATAGAGATCCACCAGCTTTGGCGCATCGAGACGGAAGGAGGAGAGCTCCACGCCGTACTCGTTGACGGTGCTGCCGGTCCGCTGGACCTGCTCGGCCAAAGAGATCACCGGGCTGCCGAATGCGACGACATCCCCGAGGGTATGCCGGCTCAGCACCGCAATGCTCATTTGGAAAAAGTCTTCCGCTGCGCTATTGGCGTATTCGATCTGGAGATTATCACCCACCACGAGAAGAGGATGCGGGAGCGCGCCCAAAAGCGCTTCGAGCGAATAGCTTGACGGGCCGGACGGATCGGAGGCCGGCGATTTACTCAAGGCCTGCAAAAGGACGGTTCCCCCTCGACCTATTCGCTATGCACAAATTTTGCGCAAGACGACAAGATGACATTTAATTGTGCACGATACGCAGGTTTGTGCCGCGGAGCAACACGGCAATCGTGCGGATGCGACAATGTGCTTAACCACCTGATTTTTATGACGAAGGGGGAGTTTTTGTGAGGGTTGCAGCGTTAATCGTGGCGGCCGGGCGCGGCCGCAGAGCAGTTCAGCCGGGCGGATCGGCGGCTGGCGCCGAGTCCGGTTTGGACGAAACGCCCAAGCAGTACCGGCAAATCGGCGGTGCGCCGATGCTTTCCCACGCCATCCGTGCGTTCAGCGATCATGGCTCGGTGGACGAGGTGCTGGTGGTGATCCATGAGGGCGATCAGGCACGCTATGACGAGATCGCCGAGGGCGTGTCGGCGAAGCTGAAGCCGGCGGTGGTTGGCGGCTCCCAACGGCAGGACTCGGTGCGCTCAGGGCTGGAGGCGCTGGCGGGAGATCCGCCGGACCAGGTGCTCATTCACGATGCGGCGCGGCCCTTCGTGGACGGGGCGCTGATCCAGCGGGTGATCGACAGCCTAAAGACCACTATGGGCGCCCTGCCCTGCCTGCCCGTGACCGATACCCTGAAGCGGAGCAAGAACGGGATCGTGACGGAGACCGTGGACCGGGCGGGCCTGTGGCGGGCGCAGACCCCGCAGGGTTTCCGGTTCCAGGAGATCCTCGATGCCCACCGGGCGGCGGCCGGGCTTAGCATGACCTTCACAGACGATGCGTCGATCGCGGAGTGGTACGGGCTGCCCGTTGCGCAGGTCGAAGGATCGGAAGCCAATCAGAAGGTGACCAACAGTGAGGATTTCGTTTTGGCGGAGGCGCGGCTGATGGGAGCGACCCAGCTGGATGGATTGCGGATCGGGTCCGGCTACGACGTACATGCCTTCGGCGAAGGCAATGCCGTGGTGCTGGGCGGCGTGTCGATCCCCCACGACATGGCCTTGTCGGGCCATAGCGATGCGGATGTGGTGCTGCACGCGCTGACTGACGCCCTTCTGGGGGCCATCGGCGATGGAGATATCGGCGTCCACTTCCCGCCGTCGGACCAGCAATGGGCTGGCGCCGATTCGTCCGTGTTCATCAAGGACGCGCTGCGCCGTGTGGCGGACCGGGGTGGCCGCATACTCAATGCCGACGTCACGATCCTGTGCGAGGCCCCCAAGATCGGGCCTCACAGGGATGCGATGCGCGGCCGCATCGCGGAGCTATTGGCTCTGGACGTGGATCGTGTTGGACTGAAGGCCACAACCCATGAGGGTCTCGGCGCGATCGGCCGGGGCGAAGGGATCGCGGCCATGGCGACCGTGACCATCAACCTCGCATAGGGACCAAGCGGGGCCACAGTGCATAGCGAACTGGACGATACGGAAACCATCTGCATCGGCGAGACGCTGGAGGCGCAGGCCGCCGCGGTGCTCGACCGGTGCCGCGAGCAAGGGCTGCAGCTGGCGCTGGCCGAATCGTGCACCGGCGGGTTGCTCGCCGGCACGCTCACGGCCATCCCCGGCTCCTCGGAAGTCGTGGACCGCTGCTACGTCACCTACTCCAATGTCGCGAAGATCCAGATGCTCGGCGTCTCGGGCGAGCTGATCAATGCCGAAGGCGCGGTCAGCAAGGCGGTCTCCTTCGCCATGCTGGAAGGCGTGCTGGAGCGGTCGCGTGCCGATATCGGCTTGTCCATCACGGGCATTGCCGGGCCCGGCGGTCAGGAGAGCGAGAAGCCCGTGGGGCTGGTTTATCTTGCCGCCGCCAAGCGTGGCGAAGAGCCGGTGTCGGAGCGCATGCTGTTCGGCGATGCCGGGCGCACGGAGGTCCGCTCGTTGAGCGTCGACCGCGCGCTGAAGCTGCTCGCTTCCATACTCTAAGCGGAATCAGTCGAGAAAAATCAGGCACTTATGGAGCGCGGCTTCATGGAAGGCGGCCCGTAGACCTTGTCCGCCCGTTCCTCGAAGGCTTCCGTGTATTTGCGCACCGCCTTGGCGAACAGCCCGCCCATGAGTCGTTCCAACATGCGCGACCGGAAGCTGTAGCGGATGTAGAAATGGATATCGCAGGACGTGTCCGTGAGCGGCTTGAAGTGCCAGCGGTTCTGCAGGAACGAGAACGGACCGTCGAGATATTCCACCAGGATCAGCCGCTCGGCCGGGTCGAGCACCACCTCGGTAGTCAGGCTCTCGCGGATCAGCTTGTAGCCCACCTGCATCTTGGCGATGACCACCTGCTTGCCGTCGCGATCTTCGCGGCGAACGATCTTCAGCTCCTCGCAGAGCGGCAGATAGCCGGGATACTTCTCGATGTCGGCCACCAGATCGAACATGTTGCGGGCGGAATGGCCGACGCGGTGAGTGACCTCGTAAGTATGCATGGAAACGGTATCGGTTCGGGTGTCGTTCAGGCGCGAAGCGCGGCTTCGCGGGCGGCCTTGAGCTTCGCGAAATCCTCGCCCGCATGGAAGGACGACCGCGTGAAGGGGCTCGAGGCTACGAGAAGGAAGCCCTTGGCGTAAGCCGCCTCCTTATAGGCTTCGAAGGCCTCCGGCGTCACGTATCGGTCGATGGCCGCATGTTTCCGGGTCGGCTGGAGATACTGGCCGATGGTGAGGAAGTCGATCTCGGCCTCGCGCATATCGTCCATGACGGCGAGGACCTCGTCGTCGGTCTCGCCCAGCCCCACCATGATGCCCGACTTGGTGAAGCTTGCCGGGTCGTGGCGCTTGGCGTCCTTCAGGAGCGCCAGGGAATGGCTGTAGTCGGCGCCGGGGCGGATGCGCCGGTAGAGCGACGGCACGGTCTCCAGGTTGTGATTGAAGACGTCGGGCTTGGCGGCCAGCACGGTCTCAAGCGCCCCGTCCTTCTTGCGGAAATCCGGAGTCAGGACCTCGACTGTGGTGTCCGGCGCATGATGACGGATCGCTGCGATGGTCTTCGCGAAATGGTCCGCCCCGCCGTCCTTCAGATCGTCCCGGTCGACGGAGGTGATGACGATATGCTCCAGGCCGAGATCGCCCGCCGCGCGGCCGACCCGCTCCGGCTCGCCGCCGTCCAGGGCGCCGGGCTTGCCCGTCGCCACGTTGCAGAAGGCGCAGGCCCGGGTGCAGATCTCACCGAGAATCATGAAGGTGGCGTGGCGCTTCTCCCAGCACTCGCCGATATTGGGACAGGCCGCCTCCTCGCAGACCGTGGAGAGGCCGTGGCTCTGGACGATCCTGCGGGTCTCGCGAAACGCATCGCCCCCCGGTGCCTTGACGCGGATCCAGGAGGGTTTGGGCACCACGGGCGTATCCGGAAGCCGCATCTTCTCCGGATGGCGCGGTCGGCCGGATTCCGGCTTCGGCCGCCTTCCCCCTCGCATGTCGATCAACGTCACCATATGGCGAACCGACCCCTTCTCAGTCCCGAATGCGGCGCCAGACGAATAGCACCAGAATAGCGCCCAGGGTGGCAACAAGCATGGAGCCCCAGAAGCCGTAATCATCATAGCCGAAGATTTGCTGGGCGAGCGTGCCGCCCACGAACGAGCCGGCGATGCCGACCAGCAGATTGGTGAGCAGGCCGTGATCGCTGGCCGTCACCTTCTCCGCGATATAACCCGCGACAAGGCCGATCATCAACATGCCGAAGAAACCGATTTCCGGTCCCATGATCTCCTCCGATCGAAGGCGGGTCCGTTGCTGCCCGCCCGATGAATATAGGCGCTTGCCCGTGAAGCGATAGTGTCGGCGGCTATGCTCTGAGCGCCTTATCGCAGCGGCTTCACCATAAGAATCCACTCGCCGCGGTCGTCTCCTTCGGGGGACGGTGCCTTTTCTCTGGCGGCTTCCGCATAGCCGGCGCGAGCATAAAGCCTGGCGGCGTTCTCGTTCCAGCTGCCCACGATCACGCTCAGCGCCGGCGCGGACGCTTCTCTGGCGCGCTCTTCGGCGATGGCGAGTAAAGCCTCGCCCAACCCGCGGCGACGGAACTCGGCGAAGCAGGCCAGGATGTTCACGTACCAGGAGCCGGGGGCCTTGGCCTCCAGCAGGACCAGAGGCCGGATGAAGTCCGGAACCTCGTCCAGATTTCCCATGTCGTACGGGTCGTCGAGCTGGAAGCCGACCAGAGCCGCGGCCACCTCGCCGTCGACCTCGGCCATGACGGCATTGCGGTAGGAGAACTCCCCCTCCTCCCGGCGGGCCCGGAAGCGGCCGAACTCAAGCACCGATTGCTCGGGCTCCTTCATGCCGCGCCACAGGGCCGACGGGATCCCCTCGCCTGCGATATCGATCAGGATGGCAAGCGCCGAAGAATCGTTCTGGGTGCCGGGCCGAAAGGTCGTCTTCGATGTCGGGTCGGTTGTCATTGGGCGCGTTATAGAGCGATCCGTCTCAGAGGGCGATCCTTCGAGAGCGATCTTTGGGGCGATCCTAGATCAGCATCATGACGGGATCTTCGACGAAGCCCTTGAAGGCCGCCAGGAGCTTCGCGCCCAGCACACCGTCGATCACACGGTGATCGCACGAGAGCGTCACGGTCATGGTGGTGACAGTCGCGATCTCTTCGCCGCGGGGCACGAGCTGCTTCTCCGCCTTTCCGACCGCCAGGATGCTCGCCTGGGGCGGGTTGATTATCGCTGAGAACTCCCGGATGCCATACATGCCGAGATTGGAGATGGCGGTGACGCCGCCCTGGTATTCATGGGGCGCGAGGCGTTTTCCGCGTGCGCGCTTGGCGAGGTCCTTCATCTCGTCGGAGATGTGCCTCAGGGTCTTGGTGTCCGCATCGCGCACGATGGGTGTGTGTAGGCCGCCCTCCTCCAATGCGACCGCGACGCCGACATCGGAGGCCTTGTGGAAGAGCATGCCGCCTTGCGTCCAGGTGGCGTTGGCTTTGGGCACTTTCTGGAGCGCCAGCGCCATGGCCTTGATCAGGAAGTCGTTGACTGAGATGCGGTACTTGTCCGGCCCTTCGGCGGGCGAGGCGGCGTTGACCTTCCTGCGGGTGGCGAGCAGCGCATCGAGCTCGCAATCGATGGTCAGATAGAAATGAGGGATGGTCGCCTTCGCCTGGGACAGCTTCTCGGCGATCATCCGGCTCATGGTCGAATGCTCGACCCGGTCGTAGCTCTCCGGCTCGTAGAGGGCGAGGATGGTCTCGTCGGACAGGGCTTGCGGGCTCGTGGCGGCTTTCGCGGCCGGCGCCTGTCTCGGCGCGCTTTCGATATCACGGGCGATGATGCGCCCGTTGGGGCCGGAGCCGGTCAGACGCGCCAGATCGATCCCCTGCTCTTTCGCGAGGCGCTTGGCGTAGGGCGATGCGATCAGGCGGTCCATGGCGGCTATCAAAGGTCCCGGGCGATCCACCACGCCTCGGAGCGGAACTCCTGGGGCAAGGTGTCGAGGATATCGTCGAGGATGCCGACCTCGGGTCCGAAGCGCTTCTCCGCCTCGTCCATATAGGCGTCGCGCACCGAGCCCGGCAGCGGCTTGCCGGTCCAGGGATCGAAGGGCAGCGTCAGGCGGGACGGGCCGCCATCGAAGACGGGCATGCCGAACTCGCGGAAGACAGGATCGTAGGCGATGGGTTGTTGGGGATCGCAGGCCGACCAGAGGAGATCGGGAAACTCCGCATAGAGCACCGAGCGGCGCGGATCGAGATTGAAGGCGTGGCGCACAGCGGCCTTATGGCCGGCCATGATGGCGAACATCCCTTCCCAGATCTCGTCCCAGCCGGCCTCGTCCCGGTGAAACGCGGCTAGGCGCTCCAGCACCGTCAGATTGGCCTCGATCTCCTGGGCGATCTCTTCCTCGGTCAGGTTGCGGGTCATGGGTGAGTCCTGGGTGATTTCCGGCAATCGTTCTGATGCTCAGTCCTTGTAGAGCACCTTCTTGGCCGCCGCGATCACCTGCTCGTTACGCGGCAGGGCCAGCTTCTCCAGATTGGCGGCATAGGGCATGGGTACGTCGGCGCCGGAGACGGTGAGCGGCGGGGCGTCGAGATCGTCGAAGCCGTCTTGCGTGACGCGCGCGCAAATCTCCGACGCGAGGGAGCAAACGGGCCAGCTTTCCTCGATGGCGACCAGGCGATGGGTCTTGGCGAGTGAGGCCAGGATCGTCTCCATGTCGAGGGGGCGAAGCGAGCGCAGGTCGATGATCTCCGCTTCAATCCCCTCCTCGGCGAGCGTGTCGGCGGCGGCGATGGCGTAGGTGAGCCCGCGGGAATAGGAGACGAGGGTCACGTCCTTGCCTTCCCGTAGGATCCGCGCCTTGCCGATGGACAGCACGTAATCGTCGAGCTTCGGCACCTTGAACTGCTGGCCGTAGAGGATCTCGTTCTCCAGGAAGACCACCGGGTTGGGATCGCGGATGGCGGCCTTCAGGAGCCCCTTGGCGTCGGCGGCGCTATAGGGCGCGATGACCTTCAGCCCCGGCACATGGGCGTACCAGGACGAGTAGTCCTGGCTGTGCTGGGCAGCGACCCGGGCGGCGGCACCGTTCGCGCCGCGGAAGACGATGGGGCAGCGCATCTGGCCGCCGGACATGTAGTGGGTCTTGGCGGCGGAATTCACGATGTGGTCGATGGCCTGCATGGCGAAGTTCCAGGTCATGAACTCCACGATGGGCTTCAGCCCGGCAAAGGCCGCGCCCGTGCCGATGCCGGCGAAGGCGTATTCGGTGATGGGCGTGTCGACCACGCGCTTCGACCCGAACTCCTGCAGGAGCCCCTGGGTCACCTTGTAGGCGCCCTGATACTGGGCGACCTCCTCACCCATAACGAAGACGTCGCCGTCGGCGCGCATCTCCTCCGCCATGGCGTCGCGGAGTGCCTCGCGCACAGTCTGGTCGATGAACTCGGTGCCTTCGGGGATCTCCGGATCGGGCGCGATTTTGGGCTTGGGCGGCGCCTTGGTCTCGGGCTCAGCCGGGCGTTCTCCCTCTCCCCTCGGGGGAGAGGGTTGGGGTGAGGGGGAGCCATTTTTCGACTTTGCCCCCTCACCCGCGTCGCTGCGCGCCGCGACCTCTCCCCCCTGGGGAGAGGTGTCCTTCTGTTCGGGAATCTTGATGTCGGCGGCATCCTCGCCCTCGTCGAGAAGAATCGCGATGGGCTTGTTGACCGGCACGTGCTCGGTGCCTTCTTCCACGAGCAGTTTGCCAACCTTGCCGTCGTCGAGCGCCTCCACCTCCATGGTGGCCTTGTCGGTCTCGATCTCGGCGATCACGTCGCCGGTCTTCACCGCATCGCCCTCCTTCACCAGCCATTTGGCGAGGGTGCCCTCCTCCATGGTGGGCGACAGGGCCGGCATCAGAACTTCTTGAGACATCGGCGCTTGCAGCTTCAGGCTTGAGAGGGCGGTTGGGATTCGACGAGCACGTCGGTCCAGAGCTCGTCCGGATCGGGTTCGGGATCTTCCATGGCGAACTCGGCGGCTTCGTTCACGACGGCGCGGATCTCCTTGTCGATCTTTTTGAGATCCTCTTCCGTTGCCACGCCCGCTTCCATCAGGCGCTTGCCGACCAGATCGATGGGGTCGTGATGCTCGCGGACGTCCTTGACCTCCTCGCGGGTGCGGTACTTGGCCGGGTCGGACATGGAGTGGCCGCGATAGCGATAGGTGAGCATCTCCAGGATATAGGGACCGGCGCCGTGGCGCGCATGATGCACGGCGCGGGCGCCCGCGTCGGCCACGGCCGAGATATCCATGCCGTCCACCTGCTCGCCGGGAATGCCGAAGACGGAGCCGCGATTGTAGAGCTTGTGGGCATTGGCGCTGCCCCGCTCCACCGATGTGCCCATGGCGTAGCGGTTGTTCTCGATCACGTAGACGACGGGGAGCTTCCAGAGCGATGCGATGTTGAAGCTCTCATAGACCTGGCCCTGGTTGGCGGCGCCCTCGCCGAAATAGGTCAGGCAAACCCGGTCGTTCTCCCGGTAGTGATTGGCGAACGCGATGCCGGTGCCGAGCGGCGCCGGCGTGCCGACGATGCCGTGGCCGCCGTAGAAATCCTTCTCCACCGAGAACATGTGCATGGAGCCGCCCTTGCCCTTGGAGTAGCCGTGACGGCGTCCGGTGAGCTCGGCCATAACGTATTTCGGGTCCATGCCGCAGCTCAGCATGTGGCCGTGATCGCGATAGGCGGTGATGACCTGGTCGCCATCCTCGATCACCGTGCGCATGCCGGTGACGATGGCTTCCTGGCCGATATAGAGATGACAGAACCCGCCGATATGGCCCATGCCGTAGAGCTGGCCCGCCTTCTCCTCGAAGCGGCGGATCAGGAGCATGGCGCGATAGGCGCCGAGGTTGGAGGTGTCGCCCTTGCTGCCGATCACCTCGTCGGCAACCCCCGCCGCGAAGCTCTCGGCGCGGCCGTTGCCGTTGCTCCCATTACCGCCTGCACCCGACTGGCCGTCTTCGCTCGCGCGTGAGGGCTCGGGCGCTCCCTGAGACAGGAAGCGCGGAATGGGATGATCGTATTGGCCTTGAGAACTCAACCGGGCCTCCGTCGGCTCAAGCAACCGGAGGCAGTTTTACACGTATCGTGTGCTGCTTACCACTGGGAGAGCGGCGCTTTGCCCATCAATCGGGCCGTCTGCCTTAGGGCCGCGGCATGAAGGATCTGTTGGGGACTCTCCGCTTCATCATCACGACCTCGTCGTTATGGGCGAGATCGAGAATCGCTCGGGCGCGCTCGTCGAGCATGTCGGGATCGAGGCTCTCGGGCCGCAGCAAGGCCACGTCACGTTCCAGGCGCTTGCGCACCTCTTTCAGGCCGGCGAGCTCACCCTGCAGCACCTCTTTGCGGGATTGCAGCTCCTCGCGGGCTTTCAGCCCGTGATCGCCGCTCTGCAGGCTGTAGCCGAAATATGCGCCGATCCCGCAAGCGAGAAGCGGGAAGATCAGTGACCGGACACCCATGAGAAACGCTTGAACCCCTCCCCGATGGCGCCGCGCTTAAACGCGGCGGCGAATCGGCAGTGTCGGGGAGAGAGGGTTAAGTGCAGGTTACGCGCCGCGCTTCAGGACGGATTTGCCGGCGTATTTCGCGGCCGCGCCCAGCTCTTCCTCGATGCGGAGAAGCTGATTGTATTTCGCCACGCGGTCGGACCGCGCCAGGCTGCCCGTCTTGATCTGCCCGCAATTGGTGGCGACCGCCAGATCGGCGATGGTGGCGTCTTCCGTCTCGCCGGAGCGATGAGACATGACGGCGTTATAGCCGGCATCCTGGGCCATCTTCACGGCCTCAAGGGTCTCGGTCAGCGAGCCGATCTGGTTCACCTTTACCAGGATCGCGTTGGCGATGCCCTTGTCGATACCCTGCTTCAGGCGGGTCACGTTGGTCACGAAAAGGTCGTCGCCGACGAGCTGGCACTTGTTGCCGATCAGCATGGTGAGCGCCTTCCAGCCCTCCCAATCGTCCTCGGACATGCCGTCCTCGATGGAGAAGATCGGATAGTTGGCGAGAAGCTCGCCGTAATACTCGGCCATGTCGGCGCCTTCGAGCTTCTTGCCCTCGCCGGCCAGATTGTACAGGCCGTCTTCAAAGAACTCGGTGGCGGCGACGTCCAGGGCCAGGAACATGTCCTCGCCGGGGGTGAAGCCCGCGTCCTCGATGGCGGTGATGATGAAATCCAACGCCTCGCGGGTCGAGCCGAGATTGGGGGCGAAACCGCCCTCGTCGCCGACATTGGTGTTGTAGCCGGCAGCTTTCAGCGCCTTCTTCAGTGCGTGGAAGGTTTCGGCGCCCATGCGGAGCGCTTCGGAGAACTTGTCCGCGCCGACAGGCACGATCATGAACTCCTGGAAGTCGATCGGGTTATCGGCATGGGCCCCGCCATTGATGATGTTCATCATGGGCACGGGCAGCAGGTTGGCCTGCTCGCCGCCGAGATAACGGTACAGCGGCTGACCCTTGGAAGCCGCGGCCGCCTTGGCGATGGCGAGCGACGCGCCGAGGATGGCGTTGGCGCCCAGCCGTTTCTTGTTGTCGGTGCCGTCGAGCTCCTGGAGCGCCTTGTCGGCGGCTTCCTGATCGGAGGCATCCTTGCCCTTCAGGGTCTCGGCGATCTCGCCGTTCACCGCATCGACCGCCTTCTGCACGCCCTTGCCGAGATAGCGGTTGCCGCCGTCGCGCAGCTCGTGGGCCTCGTGAGCGCCGGTGGAGGCGCCCGACGGGACGGCTGCACGGCCGAAGGCGCCGTCTTCCAGGGTAACATCCACCTCGACCGTCGGATTGCCGCGGCTGTCGAGAATTTCGCGGCCCTTTACGGATTTGATTGCGGTCATAGGGGGTCCTCGCCTTAAAAAGCGCGTCGTGGCGGCTTTACAGATTTCATGGAGGGCGCATCGGACCGCGCCCAAGGTTCCGTCCTCTTAACAAAGGGTCCGGAAAAGCGAAAGCGCGTTGTTACGTCGCTGTTACGTTGCAGGCCGCCTTCGGTGCACCATAAGCGGGATCATGAGCGCTTCCAAACCTACAAAACGGTCTGACAACTCTCTCGGCGCGCTGGTACTTTTCTCCGGCGGGCAGGATTCGACCGTGTGTCTCGCCCATGCCTTGTCCCGTTACGCCCATGTGGAAACGGTGGGTTTCGATTACGGCCAGCGCCACTCGGTCGAGCTGGAATGCCGGGCGCGTCTCCTAAAGGAATTCGCGGACGTATTCCCCGATTGGGCGGGCAAGCTCGGCCCCGACCATATGCTCGACATCACCGGATTCGGCCAGATCGCGGAGACATCGCTGACCGGCAAGTCGGAAATCGTGATGCTCGATAACGGCCTGCCCAGCACCTTCGTGCCAGGGCGGAACCTCGTCTTCTTCACGTATGCCGCGGCGCTCGCCTATCGCCGCGATCTGCCGGTGCTGGTGGGCGGCATGTGCGAGACGGATTATTCCGGCTATCCCGACTGCCGCAACGAGACGCTGCAAGCCATGGAGCGGGCCTTGCAGCTCGGCACGGAGAAAGATTTCCAGATCGACACGCCGCTCATGTGGCTCTCGAAGGCGGAGACGTGGGCTCTTGCCGATCGGCTGGGCGGGCAGCCCCTCGTCGATCTCATCATCGAGCACAGCCACACCTGCTATCGCGGCGACCACGAGACCCGCCACGATTGGGGCTATGGCTGCGGCGACTGTCCGGCCTGCGAGCTCCGCGCGAAGGGCTATCGAGAGTGGCAGGCCTCGCTTTAAGGCGCCGGCAGCTAGAGACTCCCCCGCTACTAATCATCCGCTGATTTCCCCAGCCCGCCGGTCTGCAGGTGCGAACTGCGACAGGGACAAATTCGCCCCATGCTTGGAAAAGTGGCATAGCTGTTGCCGCCGTTCGGCTGGTTGAGCCGGATCGGCACGACACGAAATTGGGAAAATCAAACGGAGAATACGCATGAAAGCTTTGATGCGACATGCGCCGCTCGTCGCGTTCTGTCTGACGCTCGGCGTTTTATTTCTCACCGAGGGTGTGCCCTGGGTGGTCGCTCAGTCCGAAGCAGCGCCGGCGACGGCGATGGTGACGGGCGGTGGCGGGGCTTCGGACACATCCGAAGCGGCCGTGACGGCGGATAAGACCGGCGAGACCATGGAGCTTGCCGCCAACGAGACCTCTGCCGACGACAAGGACGAGAAGTCCGCGGCACCGGCCAAAGGCGCCGCTGAGGCCGGCGATCAAGCCAGCGACGCCGTGGAATGCTGCGAGCCTGGCGACACCACCCCGCCGCTAGAGCTCGTCGAAAAAGTGCCACCGGGAGGTCTGCACAGCCCCTATCCCGATTACAAGAAAATGGCCGCGGACGATCCCAACCTGGTCAAGCAGTTCCGGCTTCCGGGCTGCAACGAATGCCACGGCGGCACCGGCGGCGGCGGGTTCTGCCCCGCGCTTAGCCAGGGTGTTTGGTTCTGGGGGAATACCGACGATGTGCTGTTCCGGCTGATCGCTCTGGGCTCCGACGGCTTGAAGGAGCAAGGCTTCCACAGGATCCAGTGGGGCACTGTTCATGCGGGCATGCCGCCCATGGGGCACACCATCAAGACAGCCGATCATCTCTGGAAGATCATCGCCTTCATCCGGTCCATCAATCCGGAAGGCACCAATCCTCCCGAGAAGGTGATCCCGGGCAAGATGGAGCTTGAGGACTGGGAGAAGTAAGCGCTTCTTGCTTCCCAATAAAAAGCGAGGCGGAAGATTTGCGTCCTCCGCCTCCCCGACTTCTATCGCTGTAAAATTCTAAGCTTAGAGATCCTGCACCGTCGGGCGGACGATCATCTCGTTCACGTCCACATCGTCCGGCTGGCCGATGGCGAAGGCCACGGACTCAGCGATGGCCTGGGAAGAGATCGCGATCTGGCCGAACCCTTCCACATTCTTCGCCGTCTCCTCATGGCTGATATGCTCCAGCAGCTCCGTCGCAACGGCGCCGGGCGAGATGGTGGTCACCCGGATATCCTTGTTCTCCTGGCGGAGCCCTTCAGAAATCGCGCGGACGGCGAATTTCGTGCCGCAATAGACGGCGCCGCCCGGGAATACGACATGACCGGCGACGGAGGACAGGTTGATGACCTGACCTGAGCCCTGCTTCTTCATGATGGGGAGCACGGCGGCGATGCCGTAGAGGGTACCCTTGATGTTCACGTCGACCATGCGGTCCCACTCGTCGACCTTCAGGGCCTCCAGCGGTGACAGAGGCATCAGCCCGGCATTGTTGACGATGACGTCGACCTTGCCGAATTCCTCCTGTGTCGCCTTCACGAAGGCTTCCACCTCGTCCCGCTTCACGACGTCCACGGACTTGAACGAGGCGGTGCCGCCAGCGTCTTTGATCTCTTTGACGATCTTCTCAAGATTGTCGGTGCGGCGGGCGCCCAGCATGACCTTGGCGCCTTGCTTGGCCAGGTGGCGGGCGGTGACTTCCCCGATGCCGCTGCTCGCGCCGGTGATGGCGACGACTTTTCCTTCGATATTCGACATGGTCACTCTCCTTATTCTCGGGGCGCCGAAGCGCCGGTGTCTGGTTGGGAAAGTGGCACCTGGCATTGGAAGGCGGTAGTCCGATCGTCCTCCAGTCTTGCCTAATCCTCCAGAGTTCAGGAGTCTCGCGAGACATCGCGCCTTGAAAGGCTGTAGATTTCCGCCATGTGCGATGACGGTTTCGTCAATATGGGGAAGCCGGAAGAAGGAGCATGCTATGGAAGAGCGCCGCCGGGAGTTCGCCGCTCTTGTTGATCGATTTTCCGAGGCGGACGGAGTTCAGGCAACCGCGATCCCGGGTCTGTTCCTGATCAAGAGCTCCACGCCGACCCTGCCCCTCCATACGGTCTATGATCCCGCGGTATGTCTCATCGCCCAAGGCAGCAAGCGTGCGATCCTAGGCGATCAGGTGCTCACCTACGATGCGGAGAAATATCTGGTGATCTCCGTTGATGTCCCGGTCGTCGGTCAGATTTTGGAGGCGACGTCAGAGCATCCTTATCTGTGCGTGAAATTCAATCTCGACCGTGAGGTCCTGGCGAGCCTGCTGCTCGACCAGGCGGTCTCGAGTTCCGGGCCCCAGGGGCCGGCCCCTGCCCTTGCGGTAAGCGCGGTGACGCCGGAGCTTACAGACGCGGCAATCCGCATGCTGCGCCTTTTGGAGTCGCCCGGCGATGCGAAGGTGCTCGCCCCGCTGATCGAGCGCGAGATCCTGTTCCGCCTGCTGCAGGGCGAGCAAGGGGCGCGAGTTCGCGAGATCGCCATGGCCGACAGCCGGCTCCAGCGCATCAACCGGGCGATCATCTGGCTGAACGCGAATTACCGCGAGGCGCTGCGGGTGGACGATCTGGCGGACATGGCGGGCATGAGCGCATCGGCCTTCCACAGCCATTTCAAGTCGATTACTGCCATGAGCCCGCTGCAGTATCAGAAGCAGCTCCGTCTCCAGGAGGCGCGCCGGCTGATGCTGCTGGGGATGCGGGATGCCGCCTCCGCTAGCTACGATGTCGGCTATAGCAGCCCCTCCCAGTTCAGCCGGGAGTACCGGCGACTGTTCGGTCTACCGCCGTCTCAGGATATCGAGCGCCTGCGCGACGTGCCCCAGAGCATGGTGGCGGCTTAGGCGGTCCACCACTCTCGAGCGTCATGCCGGACTTGATCCGGGCATCCATTCCGTTACGGCGCAGCGACCTCAGAGTTTCCATTGTAGTGCCGAAACTGCCGATGCGGAACGGCATGGATCACCGGGTCAAGCCCGGTGATGACGAGGCTGAGTGTTAGTCCGACGTTCGACGACCCAAGGGTTCCCTTGCGCATTGCGGCAGAAATCGCCAATTTCCGCCGCAAGATGACTTACGCCGTCAAAGAGATCTTCTACACGCTGCAGGGCGAAGGGGTGCAGGCCGGAAGGCCCGCCGTCTTCTGCCGCTTTGCGGGCTGTAATCTGTGGTCCGGGCGTGAGGAAGATCGCGCGGACGCCGTCTGCAATTTCTGCGACACGGATTTCGTCGGGACCGATGGGACCGGCGGCGGCAAGTTCCGCCAGGCCGAGCAACTCGCGAAGGCGTGCAAGGCGGAGTGGAAAGGCAATGGCGGTACGCCGCCCTTCATCGTGCTGACCGGTGGCGAGCCGATGCTTCAGGTGGACGAGGTGCTGATCGATGCGCTGCATGCGGCCGGCTTCGAGATCGCCATCGAGACCAACGGGACGCTGCCCGTGCCGCGCTCCATCGACTGGATCTGCGTGAGCCCCAAGGCGGGCGCGCCCTTGACGCAGCTTTCGGGCGACGAGCTGAAGCTGGTTTACCCGCAAGAGACCTTGAAGCCGGAGGATCTGCCGGCGCTTTCCTTTTCCCATCATCTGCTCCAGCCCATGGACGGGCCGGCGCAGACGCAAAATACGCAAGCAGCGATTGAATATTGCATGGCGCATCCCAAATGGCGGTTAAGCGTGCAAAGCCATAAAATCCTTGGTTTGCGCTAACTTGCTTTTGGCTTGCGCTAAATTGGCCGAGCCTCTGGCTTGGCGAACGGAAATCTCATAAACAGCGCCCATGCGGATCTATAAGGAATTCTACTTCGAGGCGGCGCACGTGCTGCCCTCGGCGCCGGACGGCCACCCGAACTCCCGGGTGCATGGCCATTCGTTCCGCGTGCGCGTCTCCATCGACGGGGCGCCGAACCCGGAGACCGGCCTGGTGATCCATTTCGAGGATGTCTCGAAGGCGATCTCGGAAGCGCGCGAGGCGCTGGACCACCGCTTTCTCAACGATATCGAGGGGCTGGAGCTGCCGACCCTGGAGCGCATCACCATGTGGCTCTGGGACCGGCTGCATAACCGGCTTCCCGGTCTGGCCGAGGTTGCCGTCTCCCGGGATAGCTGCCAGGAAGGCTGCATCTATCACGGGCCGCACCCGCTCGCGGCCGAGTAGCGTTTGCCGAATAGGAATTCCCCGATGGCCGACAAGGCCGATACGCCTAGATCCAAGGAAGAGCTGACCCAGCTCGGCCACAAGACCTCTATTCCGAAATCGCCCGAGGAGGCTCGGCTGGAGCGGGTTCCGAACCCCCATCCGGATACCCAGTATCTCGCCCGCTTCACGTGCCCCGAATTCACCTGCCTGTGCCCGGTGACGGGGCAACCGGATTTCGCCCATCTCGTGATCGACTACGTGCCGGCCGAGTGGCTGGTCGAATCCAAATCGCTGAAGCTCTACATGTTCAGCTTCCGCAATCACGGCGCCTTCCACGAGGAGACGACGGTCTCCATCGGCAAGCGGATCGTGGACGAGATCGCGCCGGCCTATTTGCGGATCGGCGGCTACTGGTATCCGCGGGGCGGCATTCCCATCGATGTTTTCTGGCAGCACGGCGAAGTGCCTGAGGGGCTTTGGCTGCCGGACCAAGGCGTCGCGCCTTATCGGGGGCGCGGCTAACGGAGTTTTTTATGGTTGCGATGGAGCACGATCTGATCATCACCAATGGCGACCAGGCGGGCGAGCTTTTGCGCTCGACAATCGCGGGCGCCGAGGTGCTGCCCTGGCGGGATGTGCTGCACGAAGGCCCGGTGCCGTTCACGGAAGACCGGGAGGAATTGGATGCGATCCGCGCCGACTATCTCGCCTCGCGGGGCTGGGCGACGCCGCAGCAACTGAAGAACGATTTCGAGGCGCGCAATCGCGGGCTGATGGTGTCGGAAGTGTTCGATCGGGTCGCGCTGTGGTTCGAGCACGATCTTTACGATCAGCTTCAGCTACTTCAGATCCTCGACTGGTTCGACGCCCATCCACGGGAGCCCGGAAAGTTGCTGCTGGTGCAGTCGTCGGAGTTCATCTCCCACATGACGGCGGAGGATCTCCCTGACCTGCGCGCCTCCGAGCAACCGGTCACCGAAGAGCAGCTTGCACTTGGCGCCCGTGGCTGGGCCGCCTTCCGCTCCGATACGCCGGAGGAATGGGCGGCGCTTCTGGATAGTGCCGATACGTCTCTTCCGTACCTGCGGCCGGCCGTGCTGCGCATGCTGGAGGAGCTTCCGGGACGCGATGGGCTCACCCGCACGGAGCGGCAGATGCTGCAGCCGCTCTATTTCACCGAGCTGAACCCGCCCCAGATGTTCGCCTTCTCCCAGCGACAGGAAGAGGCGATGTTCATGGGCGATTGGAGTTTCTGGGCCGTGCTCGATGGGCTCTCGCTCTGCGAGACGCCGCTGGTCGAGGGCCTGCAGAACATGTTCTTCAATCCGAACGATGCGGCCGGGACCCAGACCTATCTGAAAAGCTCTGTCGGTCTATCGGAGTTCGGCAAGGCGGTGGTGGCCGGTGGTGTCGATCGCTACTCGGAGAATTCCATTGACCGCTGGTGGGGCGGCACTCACCTGACCGACGACAATCTCTGGCGCTGGGACCAGGAAGCCCAGGAGCTGATCCCGCCGGGTACTCTCGACTGATCAGGCCGTCTCGGTCGTCGGCGTCTTGATCAGGTAGTCGATGGCGATGAGGTCGGTGAGAAGCGCTTCCAGCTCGTTCAACGGCACCATGTTCGGCCCGTCCGACGGCGCATTGTCCGGATCCTGATGGGTCTCGATGAAGATGCCCGCAACACCCACCGCGACGGCGGCCCGCGCCAGAGTGGCCACGAAGCGGCGATCGCCACCCGATGACGTCCCCTGCCCGCCGGGCTGCTGCACCGAATGGGTCGCGTCGAAGATCACCGGGGCCCCGGTCTCGGCCATGATGGGGATGCTCCGAAAATCGGTAACCAGGGTGTTATAGCCGAACGACACGCCACGCTCTGTCACGAGCACATCCTGATTTCCGGCATCGCAAACCTTGGCCAGGACATTCTTCATGTCCCACGGCGCCATGAACTGCCCTTTCTTCACGTTCACCGGCTTGCCCGTCTCGGCGGCGGCGACCAGCAAATCCGTCTGGCGGCAGAGAAAGGCCGGGATCTGAAGCACGTCCACGACCTCGGCGACTTTCTTGCACTGGCCGGGCTCGTGCACATCGGTGATCACGGGAAGCCCCAGCTCCTCGCGGATCTCGGCGAAGACGGGAAGCGCCTTCTCAAGACCGATGCCCCGCTTGGCCGAACCGGAGGTGCGGTTCGCCTTGTCGAAGGACGACTTGTAGACGAGGCCGAGGCCCAGCCCTTGCGCCATCTCCTTCAGCGCGCTCGCCATCTCCATGGCATGGTCGCGGCTCTCCATCTGGCAGGGGCCGGCGATCAGCGCGAACGGCTTGGTGTTGTCGAACTCGGCCTTGCCGATAGCGATGGATTTGTGGGGGTCGTTCTTAAAGAGAGCCATACGCGCTTAATGCCACTAATTCCGGGGAGGCGTCGAGAGTCGAAGATAGGAAGGCGCGGGCTCGATTACACCAGCCGGCTCTGCTCCACGGCCGCACCGATGAAGGAGGCGAAGAGCGGATGGGGCGCGAAGGGGCGCGATTTCAGTTCGGGGTGGAACTGAACGCCCACGAACCAGCGATGGTCCGGGATCTCGACGATCTCCGGCAACAGCCCGTCCGGCGAAAGCCCTGAGAAGCGCAGGCCCGCCGCTTCGAGCACATTGCGGTAGCGCATGTTCACTTCGTAGCGGTGGCGGTGGCGCTCGGAGATTTCCGTGCCGCCGTACATCTTAGCGACGCGGCTGCCGCCATCGAGCACGGCGTCATAGGCGCCGAGCCGCATGGTGCCGCCGAGATCGCCGCCGTTGCGGCGGATTTGAAGCTCGTCGCCCTTCATCCATTCGGTCATTACGCCCACCACCGGCTCCTCGGCCGGGCCGAACTCGGTGGAGCTTGCGTCCTTCAGGCCCGCGAGGTGGCGTGCGGTCTCGATCACGGCCATTTGCATACCGAAGCAGATGCCGAAATACGGGAGATTGCGGGTGCGGGCGAATTGGGCCGCCTCGATCTTGCCCTCCGCGCCGCGTTCGCCGAAGCCGCCCGGCACCAGGATGCCGTGAACGTCTTCGAGATAAGCGGCGGAATCCTGCTTCTCGAAGATCTGGGATTCGATCCAGCGCTGGTTGACCTTTACCCGGTTGGCGATGCCGCCATGGACGAGGGCCTCGCTCAAGGACTTATAGGCGTCCTTCATGCCGGTATATTTGCCGACCACCGCGATGGTGACCTCGCCGTCCGGATTGTGGACGGTCTCGGCGATCTCGCGCCAGGCGGCGAGATCGGGCGGCGGCGCATCCTTGATGCCGAAGGCCTCCAGAACCTCCGTGTCGAGCCCCTCCTCGTGATAGGCGCATGGCACGTCGTAGATGCTGGAGACGTCGCGGGCCTGAATCACCGATTCGGGCCGGACGTTGCAGAACAGCGCGATCTTGCGGCGCTCGTCCTCCGGGATCTCCCGGTCCACCCGGCAAAGCAGCACATCGGGCTGGATGCCGATGGAGCGGAGCTCCTTCACCGAATGCTGGGTCGGTTTGGTCTTCAACTCGCCGGCGCTCTGGATGAATGGCACCAGCGTGAGATGAATGAAGATGGAATCCTGGCGCGGCAGCTCGTTGGAAAGCTGGCGGATCGCTTCGAAGAACGGCAGGGCCTCAATGTCGCCCACGGTGCCGCCGATCTCGCACAGCACGAAGTCCACGCCCTCGTTGCCGGTGACGATGAATTCCTTGATGGCGTCGGTGACGTGGGGAATCACCTGGACGGTGGAGCCCAGATAATCGCCGCGGCGTTCCTTGGCGATGATGTCCTGATAGATGCGGCCGGTGGTGATGTTGTCGGCCTGGCTCGCCGGCGTACCGGTGAAACGCTCGTAATGGCCGAGGTCGAGATCCGTCTCGGCACCGTCGTCGGTGACGAACACCTCGCCGTGCTGATAGGGGCTCATGGTCCCCGGATCCACGTTGAGATAAGGGTCCAGCTTGCGCAGGCGGACCTTGTAGCCCCGCGCCTGCAGCAATGCGCCCAAAGCGGCTGAGGCCAGTCCTTTTCCGAGGGAGGAAACCACGCCGCCGGTAATGAAAATGTACCGCGCCATGGGCCTCGACCTTACACCGGAATCAGTTGCACGCGTAGTTTAAAGAACAGCCATCCACCGGCTTTGCGATGGATAAGTTGACGCGGGCGGAACGGCGCATATCGGCCTTCCGCCCTGCCCCTTTACTGGGACTGAGGCGCCTGGGGCGCGGCGGGCGTCTCGGGCGCCGCCGGGGCCGGAGCCGGGCTGGACGGGAGCGCCGGCAGATTCGAATCGCCGCCGATGGTGCCGCCTGTCAGGGGCGAGGTGCCGCCCGTATTGTAGCCCGCAAGAATGGTGAGCAGCAGGCTGGTGGCGAAGAAGGCCGCGCCTAGGACAGCTGTTGCCCGGGTGAGCACATTGGCCGTGCCGCGTCCGGTCATCATACCGCCGCCGCCACCACCGCCGCCGCCGATGCCGAGGGCACCGCCTTCGGAACGCTGCAGCAGGACGACCGCCACGAGGGCCGCGGCGATCATGAGGTGGATGACCAGAAGAATTGTGCTCATCAGAGGCTGTCCGTGAATCCAAAAAAGCGGCTCCAACGCCGGTCCGGCGCGAGCACGCTCGCGTTTCAAAGCGGGGTCTTAGCTAATCGATGCGCGCTTGGCTAGTGCTGACGACACGCTGGTCGGGTTTGCGCTCCGGCTCTTGGTCGGCCCGCTGCTGTTCTTCGGGCTCTTTTGCGGGCGGTTCGGGCCGGCGGATGGGCATCGGAACGATGTCCCAGTACTTCTTGATATAGCGCCCCTTGCGGCACTGAAATTCCAGCCGCTCCTCAAGCAGCAGATATTCACGCACCTTGTCGAGCTTGGCCGTATCGAGATTGGCCTTCACCCAATCGGGCCCATGATCCAGGGCGTCCTTGATCTCAGGCGTCAGCTTTGCGTCATGCTCCGCCTTCAGCTGCTCGCACGCTTCCTTGTCCAGGGGGAGCGCGGAGGCGCTTCCGCCCAACGCCAACGCGATGGCGAAGCCGGCGATAAGAAGTGTTGCGGCGCGCGCTACCAAGATCCTGCCCCTAGGTCAGACGGGTTCAGCCCCGAATTCGACACTTGATCGTTACCCCAATACGTTAGCGGAAGCTTGCTTCCGCAACCTCAAGGTGAAGTTGCGGTTTCGCTTCCGATCTAGGCCGAAGAATGGCGAAGATGATGGGGCCTGCCAACCGTTGTGGGGCTTAGAAGCCCCCAAACGTCACGAGTTTTTGCCGTAAGTTGCCAGAATGCCATAGAAATCGTCGGCTTTGAGGCTCGCGCCCCCCACCAGAGCGCCATTCACCTCCGGAACGGCCAGCAGCTCCGCGGCATTGGAGGGTTTAACCGAGCCGCCATAGAGAATCCGGACCGATTCGCCCTTATTCCCCAGCTTTTCCGTCAGATGACCGCGGATGAAGCGATGGACCTCCTCCACGTCTTCGATCGTCGGTGTGAGGCCGGTGCCGATGGCCCAGACGGGCTCGTAGGCGATGACCGTGTTGTCGCCATCGACGCCATCGGGGAGCGAGCCTTCGAGCTGCTCGCCGACAATGGCCAGTGTGATGCCGTCGCGGCGCTCCTTCTCCGTCTCGCCCACGCAGATGATGGCGGTGAGGCCTGCCCGGTGTGCGGCGGCTGCCTTCTCGGCGATCAGCGCGTCGGTCTCGCCGTGATCTGCGCGGCGCTCCGAGTGACCGACGATGACGGCGTCGGCCCCGGCATCGGCCAGCATCTCGGCGGAGATGTCGCCGGTATGGGCGCCGGATTCGGCCGTGTGGCAGTCCTGGCCGCCCAGCGCGATGGCCGTGCCAGCCAGCATGTCGTGGGCGCGGGCAATCAGGGTGGCCGGCGGGCAGATCATGACGTCGGCCATATCGAAGGGATGGTCTTTGAGCTTCTTGCCCAGGCTGGTGAGCTCGGCCAGCGACGTCTCAAGCCCGTTCATCTTCCAATTTCCGGCAACCAACGGTCTTACGTCCACGCTCTTCCCCCTCGCCTTTCAGGATGAATCCGCAATTCGACAACGCCTTCAGTGGCTTAGGCGGCTCTAAACGGCGTTACGAGACGCCCCTGTGCGGCTTGCCGCCTGAAACGTTGCTCCCTATGATGCCGCCGCCTCACCGGAATGTCCAAAGATTGCACTTGCATTGCCGCGCTTTGGCGTGGAATTCCGCACCGGTAGAAAACAATTCGAACGGTCGGCCGCATCTTCGATTGCGGGGATGATGGCGCCGGCTCCTAGGGAAGGTTAGACGCGTGGCTCTCGATTATATGCGCAAAGGCGCAAGCCGCTTCTTCGGTGTCATCCTCATCGGTCTGCTGGTCGTCAGCTTTGCGGTCTGGGGCATCGCCGACATCTTCACCGGCTATGGCAGCGCCACCCTGGTCAAGGTGGGCGATACGGAAGTCAGCCGGGATGATTATCTTCAGGTGCAGCGCGAAGTGCTGCAGTCCATGAGCAATCAGGCGGGCCGGACCCTCACCTTGCAGGAGGCGCGCGAACAGGGTCTCGATGCGCAGGTGCTGGAGCGGCTGGTCGGCGGCGCGGCCCTCGATACCCACGCGGCGGATCTCGGTCTCGGCATCACCGAAGACAAGCTGCTGGAAGAGATCATGCAGGATCCAGGGCTGCAGGACAGCTCCGGCAATTTCAACGGCGCCATGCTGCAGCAGTATCTCGCCCAGATGGGGATGAGCGAGCAGACCTTCCTGGACATGCAGCGGGAGCGGAACAAGCGGCGCCAGATCCTGGCGACCATCGGTCAGACCGTGGCGACGCCCAACCTGCTGATCGATGCGCTGGACACCTACAACAATCAGACCCGCACCTTGCGCTATGTGCTGGTGCCGGAGTCCGCGGTCGACGCTTCGCCCGAGCCGACGGAGACGGAGCTGAAGAGCTTCTACGAGAACAACCAGGCCGCCTTCACCCAGCCGGAGTATCGCACCATCGGGGTTCTCGCCGTAACGCCGGAGACCGTGAAGGACCAGGTGGAGATCACCGAGGACGAGCTGAAGGACGAGTACGAGGCCAACAAGGCGCAGTACGACACGCCGGAGAAGCGGCATGTCTATCAGATCTCGTTCGCCAACGAGGAAGACGCCAAGCAGGCCTATGAGGCGATCGAAGGCGGCAAGGAGTTTTTGGAAGTCGCAAAAGACGGCGGCATGAAGGAGCAGGACGTCGATCTCGGCGTGCTGACCCGCACCGGCATGGTCGATCCCGTATTGGCCGAGACGGCCTTCTCGCTCGAGGAAGGCAAAGTGAGCGAGCCGGTCACCGGTAAGCTCGGCGCCATCGCGCTTCTGAAGGTCACCAATATCATTCCGGGCGAGGAATCGGAGTTCGAGAAGGTGAAGCCGGAGATCGAGAAGGAGATCCTCGCCGACCGCGCGGAGAACGCCATTCTCGACATGCACGACAAGATCGAGGACGAGCGCGCCTCTGGCGCCACTCTGGAGGAAGTCGCCGAGAAGCTCGACCTTCCCTACGAGGAGGTAGAAAAGGTCGACGTCCAGGGCCGCACCGCCTCCGGTGTGGATAAGGAGCTGCCCCAGAAGGAGAAGCTTCTGGAAGGCGCCTTCGCCTCTGATGTCGGGGTCGAGAACGATCCGGTCGATGCGCGAGACGAAGGCTTCGTCTGGTTCGACGTGCTCGACGTCACGCCCCAGCGGGTGCGCCCCTTCGAGGAGGTGAAGACCGAGGTCGGCCGCATGTGGCGGCAGGATGATCGCCAGAAGCGGCTCGCCGAATACACCTCGAAGCTGGTGGACGAGCTGAAGTCTGGCGAGACCACCCTCGGCGACATTGCCGAAGAGCATGACGAGGACGTCGTCACCACCCAGCCTTTGAAGCGCTCGGGCATGGCGTTGAACGTGCTGCCCCAGGCGGTCGCCCAGGCCTTCTCCCTGCCGGAGAAGGGCTATGGCTCGGCGGAAGCGGGCGTCCAGGGATCGCGTATCCTGTTCCAGGTGGAAGATGTCATGGCGCCCAAGGAGCTGGATGGGCCTGCGCGGGCGGAGCTGGAGCGTCAGCTCAAGCTCTTCGTCAGCGACGATATCCTGTCCCAGTATTTCGGCGCGCTTCAGGATCGCTATCAGGTGACCGTCAACCAGGAAGCCATCAACCGGCTGACGGGGGCCGAGCAGCAGTGAGTTCGGACACGGCCGCTGGTGCACAGGCAGCCGAGGATGGTGGCGCGGAAACGGTAAAGCCCGGCTTCGAGGCGTTTCGCAAGGCGTATGAGGCGGGTGACGCGCAGGTCGTGTGGACCCAGCTCGTCGCCGATCTCGAGACGCCGGTCTCCGCCTATCTCAAGCTTGCTCATGAGCGGCCGAACAGCTTCCTGCTGGAATCGGTGGAAGGCGGCGCGACCCGCGGCCGGTACTCGATCATCGGCTGCGATCCCGATCTGATCTGGCGCGCTGTGGCCGACATGGCCGAGATGAACCGCGCCCCGGACGACGACGCTTCAGCGTTCGCGCCTGAGGATCTGCCGCCGCTCGACTCTTTGCGTGCGCTGCTCAAAGAGTCGGCGATCGATCTTCCCCACCAGCTTCCGCCCATGGCGGCCGGCGTGTTCGGCTATATGGGCTACGACACGGTGCGGCTGATCGAGGATCTTCCCAACGACAAGCCCGATCCCCTGGATCTGCCCACCAGCTTGATGGTGCGGCCGCGGCTGATCGTGATCTTCGATTCCGTGCGGGACGAGATGATCCTGATCACGCCGGTGCGCCCTGCTCCCGGCGAGACTGCGCAAGCCGCCTATGACGCGGCGCGTGCCCGGTTCGACGAAGCGCTTGCCAAGCTGGAAAGCCCACTGCCCCATCAGCCGCCGCTGGAAAGCACTGCGGAAGCACCGACGCCGCAGCACATGACGGCGCCCGAGGCCTATATGAAGAAGGTCGAGGTGGCGAAGGACTACATCACCGCCGGCGATATCTTTCAGGTGGTGCTGAGCCAGCGCTTCGAGGCGCCCTTCACCCTGCCGCCTTTCTCGCTCTACCGGGCACTGCGGCGGGTAAACCCCTCGCCTTATCTCTACTTTCTGAATTTCGGCGATTTCGCCGTGGCCGGCTCGAGCCCCGAGATATTGGTGCGGGTGCGGGACGGGGTCGCCACCATCCGTCCGATCGCAGGAACGCGTCCGCGCGGGGCCACGCCGGAAGAAGATGCGGCCTTGGCCGAAGAGCTGCTGGCCGACGCCAAGGAGCGTTCGGAGCATCTGATGCTGCTGGATCTCGGGCGGAACGATGTGGGGCGCGTCTCCGAGGTCGGCTCCGTGTCGGTCACCGACAGCTTCTTTCTCGAATACTACAGCCAGGTCATGCACATCGTTTCCAACGTGGAGGGCAAACTCGACCCGAGCCACGACGCGATCGATGCGCTGATGGCGGGCTTCCCGGCCGGCACGGTTTCCGGTGCGCCCAAGGTCCGGGCCATGCAGATCATAGACGAGTTGGAGGACGAGCGTCGCGGGCCATATGCGGGCTGCGTGGGCTATTTCTCCGCCAACGGCGAGATGGATAGCTGCATCGTCCTGCGCACCTCGGTGATCAAGGACGGCAAGATGTACGTCCAGGCCGGCGCCGGGCTGGTGGCGGATTCGGTGCCGGACCGCGAGCAGGCCGAATGTGTGAATAAGGCGAAAGCCCTATTCCGCGCGGCCGAAGAGGCTGTACGCTTCTCCGCGCGGGACCGGCGCGGCGGTTGAGCGTCTCACTATCCCGCTTTGGGATTTGCCGGAGCGCATCATGTTGAGACTGAGCCTTCTGCGGCACGCAAAGTCGAGCTGGAAGAATCCGGGGGTTGCGGATGTCGACCGGTCGCTGTCCTCGCGCGGCCGGGTGGCAGCGCCCCGCATGGGCGAGGCGATCGAGGAGCGCGACTTGATTCCGGATCTCGTTCTCTGCTCCACGGCGCGCCGGACCCGGGAGACCTATGATCTCGTCTCGGAGGGCTGGGAGCCGCCGCCGGCTGTCGAATACCGCGAGGGGCTCTATCACGCCGCTCCCGACAGTCTTCTCGACATCGTCCGCGAGCAGATGCCGGAGACCGGCCATCTCATGCTGATCGGCCACAATCCCGGATTCCAAATCTTCGGCTACGACCTGATCGGGCGCGGACCGCTCCATGCGCGGGAGCGTTTGAGCGCGAAGTTTCCCACCTGCGGGCTTCTGGTGGTCGACTTCAACGAAGGCCAGTGGGCCGATATCCGCTACGGCGCCGGCGAGTTGTCCCTGTTCCTGGTGCCGGCGGATCTGGGGCTTACCCCCTCGCCCATCGATCCCTAAATAATGGGAAGCGATACTTTTGAGGAGATCCGCCAGCCCGGCAGGCCTTAGTTTCCTTGACCTTCCGGGTGAGCGGGCATAACAGCTACGCCCATGCTCACGCTGATCGATAACTACGACAGTTTCACCTACAACCTCGTCCATTTCCTTGGCGAGCTTGGCGCGCCCACGCGCGTCTATCGCAACGACAAGGTGACGGTGGATGAGGTGCTGGCCGAGAACCCGGCTGCCATCGTGCTCTCGCCGGGCCCTTGCGATCCGGACCGGGCGGGCATCTGCCTGGAACTGATCGAGCGGGCCGGTGGTGATGTGCCGATCCTCGGCGTGTGCCTCGGGCATCAGGCGATCGGTCAGGCCTATGGCGGCAAGGTCGTCGGCGCGCCGGAGCTGATGCACGGCAAGCTTTCCAAGGTGCATCACGAGAACCGCGGCGTGTTCTCCGGGCTGGCGCAGGATTTTTTCGCCACCCGCTATCATTCGCTGATGATCGATCCCGACACCCTTCCCGATGCGTTGGAGGTGACGGCGAAGACCCAAGACGGCATCATCATGGGGGTGCAGCACAAGTCGCACCCGGTGCATGGCGTACAGTTTCATCCTGAGAGCATCGCTTCAGAACATGGCCACCAGCTCCTCGCCAACTTCCTCGACCTCGCCCGGGTCGAGCGGCGCGCAAAAACCGACGGAACCGAGAGCCGGGTCGGTGCCGTCTAGCGGCCCTGCCGCAGACCGCCCTCCGCTCGTCGATCTTCGCGAAGCGATCGCCAAGGTGATCGCAGGCCATGAGCTTTCCGAACGAGAAGCCACGGAAGCCTTCGAGCTGGTGATGGCGGGCGACGCCACGCCGGCTCAGCTCGGCGCGTTCCTGATCGCGCTGAAGATGCGCGGCGAAGCGGTCAACGAGATCACCGGTGCGGCCAAGGTTCTGCGGGCCAAGGTGCGTAAGGTCCATGCACCGGAAGGGGCCATCGACACCTGCGGCACCGGCGGCGACGCCAAAGGCACCCACAACATCTCGACCTGCGCGGCCTTTGTCGTGGCGGGGGCCGGTCTCCCCGTCGCCAAGCACGGCAATCGGTCTATCTCGTCGCGCTCGGGTTCGGCGGATGTGCTGACCGAACTCGGCGTGAATATCGAGCTGGAGCCGGACCAAGTCACCCGCTGCATCGAAGAGGCGGGGCTGGGCTTCATGTTCGCGCCTTCCCATCATGCCGCCATGCGCCATGTGGGGCCGGTGCGCAAAGAGCTGGGCACGCGGACGATCTTCAATCTGCTGGGGCCGCTGGCCAACCCCGCGGAGACGAAATTCCAACTCATCGGGGTCTACGCGAAGGAAT
The DNA here is from genome assembly GCF_042676065.1 of Methyloligella solikamskensis. Classification (NCBI taxonomy): domain Bacteria; kingdom Pseudomonadati; phylum Pseudomonadota; class Alphaproteobacteria; order Hyphomicrobiales; family Hyphomicrobiaceae; genus Methyloligella; species Methyloligella solikamskensis. The sequence goes on from NZ_JBHTJO010000001.1 coordinate 1,850,362, forward strand.
GGGTCGAGCCGATCGCAGAAGTGCTGGGCCGTCTCGGTGTGAAGCGCGCCTGGGTGGTGCATGGCGGCGACGGGCTGGACGAGCTCACCACCACGACCGTCAGTCATGTGGCGGCCCTGGACCAGGGGCGGATCTCCACCTTCAACGTATCGCCGAAGAATGCCGGCCTGCGCGAGGCCAAGCCCCAGGATCTGCTCGGGGGCGACGCGGCGGCGAATGCGGCCCATATCCGGGCGGTGCTGGAAGGCATGGAAGGCCCCTTCCGTGATATCGTCCTGTTCAACGCCGGTGCGGCGCTGATGGTGGGCGGCAAGGCGAAATCCTTGCGGGACGGCGTCACGCTTGCGGCCGAGGCGATCGACAGCGGTAAGGCGAAGGCGGTGCTCGACAAGCTCGTCGAGATCAGCCAGGAGGGCGCGGACGCAACCGCGTGAGCCCATGGGCGATATCCTGCAGAAGATCATGGCGTATAAGCGCGAGGAGGTGGAAGCCGCGAAGGCTGCGCTGCCCTTCGATGCGCTGTGCCGCCGAGCCGAGGTGACGCCCCCGCCCCGTCCCTTTGCCGAACGTCTCAAGCAGGCCGCGGCGAACGGTTTCGGGCTGATAGCCGAGATCAAGAAGGCGAGCCCGTCCAAGGGGCTCATCCGGGAGGATTTCGATCCGCCGGCGCTGGCATGCGCTTATGCAGCCGGTGGCGCTGCGTGTCTCTCGGTCCTGACAGACGGGCCCTCCTTTCAGGGCAGCCCGGACTATCTCATGGCGGCGCGCGAGGCGGTCGACCTGCCGATCCTGCGCAAGGATTTCATGTGCGATCCTTATCAGGTGGCGGAAGCTCGCGCCTGGGGGGCGGACTGCATTTTGATCATCATGGCGGCGGTCGACGACGAGACCGCGATGACCCTGATCCGCACCGCGGCGGCCTTCGATCTCGACGTGCTGGTCGAGGTGCATGACGAGGCGGAGCTGACTCGCGCCTTGCGGCTCGATGCTCCGCTCATCGGCATCAACAATCGCGATCTGAAAAACTTCGAGACCAAGCTTTCGGTCACCGAGCGTCTGGCGCCGCGGGTGCCGGCGGATCGGACGGTGGTCTCCGAGAGCGGGTTGAGCAAGCATGCGGATCTGGAGCGGCTCGCGGGGTCGGGCGTTCGCTGCTTCCTGGTGGGCGAAAGCCTGATGCGCCACGACGATGTGACGGCGGCGACCCGGGCTCTCCTGAAGTCGGAAGAAATGGAGGCAGGACGATGAGCTCATCCTCCCTCACCCATATCAATGATCGCGGCGAAGTCCGCATGGTGGATGTCTCCGCCAAGGACGTCACCAGCCGGCTGGCGGTCGCCGAAGGCCATGTCTCCATGGCGCCTTCGACCCTCGATCTCATTCTCGAAGACAAGGCCCAGAAGGGCGACGTTCTTGCCGCGGCGCGGATCGCCGGCATCATGGCGGCGAAGCGCACCGACGAGCTGATCCCGCTCTGTCACGCGCTGGCCCTCAATAAGGTCGCCGTGGAGTTCGACGCGCAGCGCGAAGAGGGCAAGCTCAACGTCCAGGCCACGGTCAAGGTGGACGGCAAGACCGGGGTCGAGATGGAAGCGCTCACGGCGGTCTCCGTCGCCTGCCTCACGGTCTACGACATGTGCAAGGCGGTGGACCGGGACATGGTGATTTCCGGCATACGCGTGCTTGAGAAGGCCGGGGGCCGCTCGGGCCACTATCGCGCCGGGCCAGAGGCGGAGCCTCGGTAATGAGCCTGCTGCCGGTGGAGGAAGCGCTCTTACGCGTCGTGAAGGGACTCAAGCCCCTGTCCGCCGAAACCGTCTCTCTGGGACATGCCCGGGACCGGGTCCTCGCAGAGGCCGTCACCGCTAATCTCACCCAGCCGCCTTTCGATTCCTCCGCCATGGACGGCTATGCGGTCCGCGGCGCCGATGTGAAAGACTTGCCGGCAACGCTGAAGCTGGTGGGCCAGTCGGCCGCCGGCGAAGGCTATGCCGCCACGGTCGGTGCCGGGCAAGCGGTGCGCATCTTCACGGGTGCGCCGGTACCCCGCGGCGCCGATACGGTGGTGCCCCAGGAGAATGTGGACGCCGAGAAGGATACCGCCCGCGTGACGATCCGGGAGGCGGAGCCCGGCCGGCATATCCGTCCGCATGGTCAGGATTTCCATCGCGGCGAGACGGTACTCGAGGCCGGTGCCCTGATGGGCCCGCGGCAGATGATGCTCGCAGCCGCTGCCAACACCACGTCGCTCAAGGTGCGGAAGAAGCCGATTGTTTCGATCCTGGCGACGGGCGACGAGTTGGTGCCGCCGGGGTTCGATCCCGCGCCGGACCAGATCATCTCCTCGGTGCCCTACGGGCTTTGCGCTCTGGTGCTCTCAGCTGGCGGTGAGGCCGATATGCTGGGGATCGCGGAGGATACGCCCGACAGTCTGAGCAGCCTGATCGCGGCTGCCGCAGATTCCGATATCCTCGTGACCGTGGGCGGTGCGTCCGTGGGCGACCGGGATCTGGTGGGTCAGGTGCTTCAAGCCGAAGGCATGACACTGGATTTCTGGAAGATCGCTATGCGGCCCGGCAAGCCGCTGATCTTCGGTACGCGCGGCAAGCAGCGAGTTCTCGGCCTTCCCGGAAATCCCGTCTCCGCCATGGTCTGTGCCCATGTCTTTCTGCGGCCCATGCTGGCCCGGATGCTTGGGCTTCCAGACCGTGACGCGGTGCGCCAGACGGCGATCCTGGCCGGGCCTCTGAAGGAGAACGGGCCGCGCCAGCATTACATCCGCGCCACCTCGAAATGGAATGGGGCCGGCGAGCGGCTCGTCTCGCCGCAAACCTCCCAGGACAGCTCCCTGATGGCGGCCTTCGCCAAGGCGGATTGCCTGATCGTGCGGGCGCCCGAAGCGCCGGCGGCCGAGCGCGGCGAGACCGTCTCCATCCTGCCGCTTGATCTCTGAGCCCGTGCGGCGGCAGGCCTTCCGTTAAGGCCTCGGCAACCGAATCAGCCCAAAAGCTGAAGATTCTGAATGGCGTGTCGCGGGGGCACCTGGATTTTTCGCCGAGCCTCTTGCGGAACACAACTAGAACATGTAGTGTTGTTCATGCTTTGTCCATAGACCTCGTGGCTCGCGATCGTGAGGCAGAGGTTTGGGGCGACCGAATTTTTCTCAGGGGCGGATATGCTAACTTCGAAACAGAAAGACCTCCTCATGTTCATTCATGAGCGGCTGAAGGAGACGGGTGTGCCGCCCTCCTTCGACGAGATGAAGGAGGCGCTGGATCTCCGCTCCAAATCCGGCATTCACCGGCTCATCACCGCTTTGGAAGAGCGCGGCTTTCTGCGCCGCCTGCCCCATCGGGCGCGGGCGCTGGAGATCCTGAAGCTCCCCGAATCCATGCCCCAGCCGTTGGGTGCTGGGCGTCAGCGCGGCTTTTCGCCGGCGGTGATCGAAGGCAGCCTCGGCCGCAAGCCGGCGCTGGCCGATTCCGACGAGCCGCAGAACGTCTCCGTCCCCGTCATGGGGCGGATCGCGGCGGGTGTGCCGATTGAGGCGATCCAGAACCGCAGCCACTCCATCGACGTGCCGCCGGAGATCCTTACCAAGGGCGAACATTACGCTCTGGAGGTGAAGGGCGATTCCATGATCGAGGCCGGCATTCTGGAAGGTGATACGATCATCGTGCGCCGGTCCGACACGGCCGATAACGGCGATATCGTCGTGGCGCTGGTGGACGAGGAAGAAGCTACGTTGAAGCGTCTGCGCCGCCGGGGTGATTCCATCGCGTTGGAGGCCGCTAACCCGGCTTACGAGACCCGCATCTTCGGTCCGGACCGGGTGCGCGTGCAGGGCCGTCTCGTCGGCCTGATCCGCCGCTACTAGCCTCTCCCGACTATTTCCTGCTGATTTTGACGATCGCGGCGGTTTTTGCTGCCGCGCTCTCCGTTGCTCGTGTGGTCACGGCCCACGGCCGGTTTCCGCGCGCCTGCGCCACCGTTTCAATGCGGATGGTTTCTTCATCCAGATAGAGAGCGTGAGCGCCCCTCTCTTTCAGAGATCGTCGGTCCACTAGGATTGGCGGCCTGGTGCAGCTTCTCGGCACGTAGAACTTTGCAATCAGGATTTGCGCATGGCGGCAATCCTCTTCCGCCGCGCCTGGGCTCGTGAGAAAGGCAACGGGATGCTTGGCAAGAGCCGTCAGGCAGCCGAGGGAATCACAGGAGAACGCGTCATTCTTGGCGGCTTCCGACGCCTCACGGGCATCGCCATCCGCTTCCAGCCATTTGTGGACGCTGTAGTTCTTGTGGCTGTCCGGTAGAAGCGCGAGCCGGCCGTCCTCTCCCCGCACTGCCATGGCCTCCCCTTCCCGTTCGATCAAGAGATCGGGGCGTGGCGCGGCGCCGGCTGCGAAGAGGCCGAGTGCGATGGCTGCCCATCCCGCCTGGCGAAGGGTGCCGTGCCAGAGGCAGAGCCAGAGACCGCCGGCGACGATGAGGACGAGGCTCACGCCCGACATGCTGGGGACGATGGAGATGGCGCCGGGCCAGCTAGCGACCGTCGTACCGACCCAGACCATGGCGTCGAGCCCGTAGCCCATCAGAAGCAGCGGCAGGTGTTCTAGGTGGAATGGCATGGCGACGACGGAGAGCAGTGCCATGGGCATGACCACGAGGGCGACGATGGGCGCAGCCAGGAGGTTGGCCGCCAGCCCGTAATAGGCGACGCGGTGGAAGTGGTAGGCGGCGAAGGGCGCGGTGGCGAGGCCGGCGATGGTGGTGGTGACGGCCGTGGCCCAGATGGCTAGCCAGCCGTAACGCAATATCCGCCAGGTTCGACTGACATCCTGGGCTTGAGGCCGCTTGCGGCCCGCCATCGCCTCATACATGGCCACGAGCGCGATCACGGCAGCGAAGGACATCTCGAAGCTTGGATCGAAGACGGATTCTGGCGCCACGATCAGGATGGCCAGCGCGGCAAGCGCGACGTTGCGCATGGTGATGGCGGGCCGGTCGAGAATCACCGCGAGCAGCACGATGCTCATCATGATCCAGGCGCGGATTGTGGGGAGGGCCGCGCCGGAGATCGCCAGATAGAAGAGTGCGGCGGCGAGGGCCGCGACGGCCGCCCATTTCTTGATCGGGAAACGCAGGGCGATTGCGGGCAGGAAAGCGAGCAGCGCGCGGACGGCCCAGAACACCGTGCCGGCCATGAGCATCATGTGCAGGCCTGAGATGGACAGGATATGGGCGAGGCCGGAATCCCGCATGGCTTGCTGCACCTCGTCGGAAACGCCACCGCGGTCGCCGGTGATCAGCGCCTTTGCGAGACCCCCCTCCTCTCCCGGCAGGCTGGCATCGATCCGCGCGTTGATGGCGCTGCGGATCCGGTCGATCCCCACCCAGAGCCGGATGGAGGCCGGCGGGCGCGGCGCGTCTTCCAGAAGCGTGATGCGGCTCGTGCCATAGCCGACTGCCCCCAGCCCCATGAACCAGGCCTTGCGGCCGAAATCGAAGCCACCGGGTTCGGCCGGCTCGGGCGGCGGCAACAACGTCGCCCAGAGCTGAAGCGCATCGCCCGTCCTCAGTGTCTCGGTGAAGGTCTTGTTGACGCTGATGCGGACACGGTACGGGGTTTCAGAGGCGCTCCGCTTCTCCATGGCGAACAGCCGCAGGAGGAGCCGGTCCCGCTGGCCGTGGCGGTGCTCGACCTCCTCGATCCAGCCGCTGAGATGGGCGAAATCCGTCTCTTGCGTGATGACCGGCGCGCGGGCGAGCTCGGTGTGGAGCTTGGCGGCAGCGAAGCCGGCGCTCGCGCTCAGGAGCGCTGCGAGACTCGCCAGGGCAAACGCGTTGCGGCGAAAGACGAAGAGGAGTGCCCCTGCGGTACCTGCCAGGGAGAGGCTCTGGAGAAGCCCCGGCTCGGTCCTGAGGCTGAAATAAAGGAGGATGCCGCAGGCGAAGAAGACGGGGAGCCAGAGAAGCTTCCGCTCCCATTGGGCTTCGACGGCCGTGGCGAGAGCGGCCAAAGCCGAAGCGATCCGCAACCGGACATAGCGCGGTGCGAACTCGTCCCTCACCCTGTCGTCCGGCGCATACACCATGCCGGATGCTGGACACGAACGCGTGCCCACCCCCTACTCTCACGCGATGGGTGCAGTTTACACAACTGAGCCTCTTCGTCTCGGACTCTTACGCGACCGCGGGCGCTGTGCTAAACAGCCCTCCCGGCCGAGATCTGCCGGCTTCCGACACTTAAGACGAATTCACCACATGAGCGATCAGGTCATCACCCGGTTTGCGCCCTCGCCGACGGGTTATCTTCATATCGGCGGCGCGCGCACGGCGCTTTTCAACTGGCTCTACGCCCGCGCCAAGGGCGGCAAGATGCTGCTGCGGATCGAGGACACGGATCAGGCGCGCTCCACCGAAGGCGCGATACTGGCGATTCTCGACGGGCTGCGCTGGCTGGAGCTCGATTGGGAGGGGGAGCCGGTCTACCAGTTCTCCCGGGCCGAGCGGCACCGGGAGGTGGCCGAACAGCTGCTTTCCGAAGGCAAGGCCTATCGCTGCTATGCCACCAAGGAAGAGCTGGAAGCCATGCGCGAGCGTGCCCGGGAAGAAGGCCGGGCGCCGGGTTATGATGGGCTGTGGCGCGGCCGCGACCCGGAAGAAGCGCCGGAGGGCGCGCCTTATGTGATCCGCTTCATGGCGCCGGAGGACGGCGAGACGGTGATCGAGGATCAGGTCCAGGGGCGTGTCACCTTCGCCAACAAGGATCTCGACGACCTCGTGCTCCTTCGCAGCGACGGCTCCCCCACCTATATGCTTTCCGTGGTGGTGGACGATCACGATATGGGGATCACCCATGTTATCCGCGGCGACGATCATCTGACCAACGCCGCGCGCCAGAGCCAGATCTATGCTGCGCTCGGCTGGGAGCGGCCGGTCTTCGCCCATGTGCCGCTGATCCACGGACCTGACGGGGCGAAGCTTTCCAAGCGTCACGGGGCGCTCGGTGTGGAGGCCTATCGGGAAATGGGCTATCTGCCGGCGGCGTTGCGGAATTACCTGGTGCGGCTCGGCTGGAGCCATGGCGATGAAGAGATCATCTCCACCGAACAGATGATCGAGTGGTTTGACCTCGATGCCATCGGCCGGTCCGCGGCGCGGTTCGATTTCGCGAAGCTCGAGAATCTCAACGGCCACTATATCCGCCATACCTCGGATGAAGAGCTGGTGGAGGCCATCAAGGGGCTCCTGCCCCATCTGACCGGCGGCGAGGTGATGCTGTCGGCGCTGGAGCGGGACGGCACGGCCAAGCTGACCCAAGCCATGCCGGGACTGAAGGAGCGCGCCAAGACCCTGGTCGAGCTGATTGAGAATGCCGGTTATCTGTTCGCCGCGCGCCCGCTCGACCTGGACGAAAAGGCCGAGAAGCTGCTCGATGAGACGGGACGGGAGACTTTGGCCGCGCTTAAGCCTAAACTGGACGCGCTCGAAGACTGGTCGGCGGAGTCTCTGGAGACTTGCGTCCGGGGATTTGCCGACGAGACGGAGCGGAAGCTGGGCAAGGTCGCCCAGCCGCTGCGGGCCGCGCTGACGGGTCGCGCGACATCGCCCGGTATCTTCGATGTGCTGGTGGTACTAGGACGCGACGAGGCTCTGGGCCGGATCGGCGATCAAACGGATTAACCGAGAATGCCTAGAGTTTGGGCGTGCGTCTTTGTTGCGTTGCAGTAAAATGGCAGGAAGCTGTTTCTGCAGTGCAAAATGTTTGCTCTCGTAAGAAATTGAGGTGAACGGTCGAGCGCTTGTGACATTCGGGATTCCCCGCACGGGATTTTCCCGCCGATGTCCCGGTTCGGCCGCGCTAGGCGTAGGAGGCTTAGATATGAGCATCGCAGAACAATACGACGCTTCGTCGGATGCGAAAGACGCCCGTCTCAATATCGATGGCGAATCCGCGGATCTTCCGATCCGCAAGGGGACGCTTGGGCCTGACGTGGTCGATGTCACGAGCCTCTATCGCCAGACCAACAATTTCACCTTCGATCCGGGCTTCACGTCCACGGCGTCGTGTGAATCCAAGATCACCTTCATCGACGGCGACGAAGGCGTGCTGCTGTATCGCGGCTATCCGATCGATCAGCTGGCGGAGACGGGCAAGTTCCTGGAGACCTGCTATCTGCTGCTCTATGGCGAGCTGCCGACGAAGGCGCAGTTCGACGATTTCTCCACGCGCATCGCCTATCACACCATGGTTCACGAGCAGATGAGCCAGTTCTTCACCGGCTTCCGGCGTGATGCCCATCCCATGGCGGTCATGGTGGGCGTAGTGGGCGCGCTGTCGGCCTTCTATCACGACTCCACCGATATCCGGGATCCGGAGCAGCGGGAGATGGCCTCAATCCGCATGCTCGCGAAGATGCCGACCATTGCGGCCATGGCCTACAAATATTCCATCGGCCAGCCGTTCATCTATCCGCAGAACCATCTCGATTATTCGGCGAACTTCCTGAACATGTGCTTCGCCGTGCCGTGCGAGCCCTACAAGGTCGATCCGGTGCTGTCGCGGGCCATGGACCGCATCTTCATCCTGCACGCCGATCACGAGCAGAACGCCTCGACCTCGACCGTCCGGCTGGCGGGCTCTTCGGGCGCCAACCCGTTCGCCTGCATCTCCGCCGGTATCGCGTGTTTGTGGGGGCCGGCCCATGGCGGTGCCAACGAAGCTGCGCTCACCATGCTGCAGCGGATCGGCACCGTGGACCGCATTCCGGAATTTATCGCGCGGGCCAAGGACAAGAACGATCCGTTCCGCCTGATGGGTTTCGGCCACCGGGTCTACAAGAACTACGATCCGCGGGCGAAGATCATGCAGAAGACCTGTCATGAGGTCCTGGAGGCGGTCGGTCATGGCGACGACCCGACCCTGAAGGTCGCCCTGGAGCTTGAGCATATCGCGCTCAACGACGACTACTTCATCGAGAAGAAGCTCTATCCGAATATCGACTTCTATTCCGGTATAACGCTGCGGGCGCTGGGCTTCCCAACGGAGATGTTCACGGTGCTGTTCGCGATTGCGCGGACCGTGGGCTGGATCGCCCAGTGGAAGGAGATGATCGAGGATCCGTATCAGCGCATCGGCCGTCCGCGCCAGCTCTATACGGGGCCGACGGAGCGCTCCTACATCCCTATGGATGAGCGCGGCTAAGGCCGCGGGCGGCTAGATATCGGCGCGCGATGGCGCCTCTTGCTCTTCAGCGTATGACAGAACGATACGGGCCGCCCGAATGCTGGGCGGCTCATCTTTTTCGGTGACCAGGCGGATCACCTCGTCGAGGGCTTGTCTTTGCTCTTCGAGCTCCGGACCGCCCTGCAGAAGGGGCAGCAGCGCCTCAGTCAGGGCTTCCGGCGTGCAGTAATACTGCAGCAGTTCCGGGAACGCCTTCCTTCCCAGAATCAGGTTCGCCATGGCGACCATATCCACCAGGATGATGTAGCGGATATACGCGGCCAGCGGATCGACCTTGTAGGCGACCACCATGGGCGTGCGGCTCAAGGCGAGCTCAAGGGTCACGGTACCCGAGGCGGCAAGCGCCACATCGCCGAGCTTGAAGGCGGCGAATTTGTTGTCGGTGCCGCTCACGATGTGCGGCTTGAGCGGCCATGTCTTGATCCCCTCCTCCACCAGCGGCCGGACGCTTGCCATGGTGGGCAGCACGACCTCGAGGTTGGGGATCTTCTCCTGCAGCATGCGCAAGGCGTCGCCAAACGGCTCCATGAGGCGCTGGACCTCGGTGCCGCGGCTCCCGGGCAGGACGACGAGCACAGGCGCGTCTTCGGGGATCTTCAGCTCCTTGCGCAAGGGCGCCGGATCGAGGTTCTCCAGCTCTTCGACCCGCTCCACCAGCGGATGGCCGACATAGGAGCAGGCCGGGCCGCCGAGACGCTCATGGACCTCCGGCTCGAAGGGCAGGATGGCCAGCACGTGGTCGACATAGCGGCGCATCTTCTTGGCGCGGCCGGGACGCCAGGCCCAGACCGTGGGAGACACGTAGTCGATGATCGGGATATGGGGCGCCCAGCGCCGCACGCGCTTGGCCACCTGATGGGTGAATTCGGGGCTGTCCAGGATCACCAGCACGTCGGGCTGATAGGCGATGGCCGCCTCGGCCGTTTCGTTGATACGGCGGATCAGGAAGGGAAGCTGGCGCAGGATGGCGAGCGGGCTCATCACCGAGACGTCGCTCAACGGAAACAGGCTCGGACAGCCTTCCGCCTCCATGAGCTCGCCGGAGACGCCTGCAAGCTCCAGGGGCCGTGTGCTGAGCTGGCGGAGGCCCTGGATGAGCTTGGCGCCGAGCGCATCGCCGGAATGCTCGCCGGCCACGAGATAAAGCCGCAACGGCCGGTCGTCGGCCGCGTCTGTCTCGCGTTTAGCCATCTGCAGCCCGCTTCTCGCCGATGAGGAATATCCCCAGCTTGTTGGCCTTCGCGATGGCCTTCTCCCGCTCGGCGAGGTGGACGCTGTTGGCGGCGATCGCGATGCCGGCAAGCCCTGCCTCGGCGGCCATCTCCACCGTGCGCGCGCCGATGGTCGGCAGATCGATGCGCTCTTCCTGACCGGGCTTCGGCGCCTTCACCAGAACGCCGAGTTTCTTCTGGCGAAAGCGATAGCGCTTGGCTCTCAGATCGGCGCAGCGGGCCAGCATGGCGTCGGTCCCTTCGGCGGCTTCGACGGCCATAACATGCCGGTTCACCACGACAACCGCTTGACCGATATCGAGCTCGCCCAGGCGGTCCACGGCGGCGAAGCCCACCTCCATATCCGCGCGGTCGTGATCGCTCGGACCCTTCTTGGTGAGCAGCCCCTCATCGGCCAGGATCTCCGGCGCTACGGAGGAGGCACCGATGACGCGATAACCCCGCTCTTCGAAGAAGCGGACGATGCTGGACAGGATCCGGTCGTCGCCGCCGGTGCCGAGGGTCTTCAGGAACGGGATGATCTTGAGGGCGCCGCTGTCGACCTTGAGATGCTTGACGTCGGGGCGCGTGACCGGACCGATGATGACGATCTCGGTGCATGCGGCCTCTTCCAGCATGGAGAACAGCCGGCCGATCTGGCCCCAATCCATCCAGCCATGGGGATAGCGGGAGATGACCTCTTCGTCCGCTTGGCCTCTGAGGCCGATGACGAAGACAGGGCGGCCTTTCGCAAGCGCGGCCTCGGCAACCACGGACGGGAGATTGCCGCCGCCTGCGATGATCGCGAGCGTGCCCTTGCCCGTCTGGCTCGCTTCCGCGAGCCCGGGATCACTATCCGTGGGAGCCACCATGGTGGGGGATCAAGAACTGCCGATCGGTATCGGAGCGGATGAAGTCCAGGATCTTCTTCACGCGCGGGTTTTCGCCGAAGGCCTCCTGAACGGCGTTGCAGCGCTCGGTGAGGTTGCCCTCCGGGCCGAACAGCATGCGGTAGGCTTGGCGAAGCTGATGGATCTCCTCGCGCGGAACGCCTTTGCGCTTCAGGCCGACGATGTTGAGACCCGAGAGCGCGGCGCGGTCGCCGATGGCCATGCCAAACGGGATGAGGTCGGCGGTGATGCCGGTCATGCCGCCGATCATAGCGCCCTCGCCCACGCGGACGAACTGGTGGATGGCGGAGAGCCCGCCGATGATCACGTTGTCCGACAGGCGCACATGGCCGCCAAGGGTGGCGTTGTTCACCATCAGCACGTTGTTGCCGATCTTGCAGTTATGGGCCACATGGGCGCCGACCATGAACATGCAGTGGTCGCCGATCACCGTCTTCTGGTCGTCGCCGACACTGCCGACATGAATGGTGACATGCTCGCGGATGATCGCGTGCTCACCGATGATCAGCTCGGTGTCCTGATCCTTGTACTTGGTGTCCTGAGGCGGTTCGCCGAGTGAGGCGAACGGGAAGACAGTGGAGCCCTTCCCGATGGTCGTCTTGCCAGAGACCACGACGTGAGACTGCAGAGTCACCTCGTCGCCGAGGGTGACCTTGGGACCGACCACGCAGAACGGGCCGACGGTGACGTCGCTCCCGAGCGTTGCGCCGGCATCGACCACTGCGGTCGCATGAATATTGGCCATAAGGTGTGCGCCTACTCGACGTCGTCGACGATGACGGCGCTCACTTCGCCTTCGGCAACGATGTTGCCTTCGACGGTCGCTTCGCAGCGGAAACGCCAGACCTTGCCGCGATTGCGCATTTTCTGGACCCGGTAATAGACGGTATCGCCGGGGATCACCGGCCGGCGGAACCGCGCCCGGTCCACCGCCATGAGGTAGACGATGGGCGGCTTGGAGAAATCCTCGACGAAGCGCATGCAAAGCGCGCCGGCCGTCTGGGCCATGCCCTCGATGAGGAGCACGCCGGGCATGACCGGGTTGTCGGGAAAGTGTCCCTGAAAATACGGCTCGTTGGCCGTGACGTTCTTAATGCCGGTACACGACCGGTCGCCATCCATGTCGACAATACGATCGACGAGCAAAAACGGATAACGATGCGGCAGGAGCCTCATGATATCCACGACTTCAGCCGTGCCGAGCTCTGCCTTTACACCGCTCTCATTCATGCGGCCTCACTCCTTATACAAGCGGCGATTCCGTCAGCTGGCATCGCCATCTTCATTATCGCCCTGAATCTTCAATTTGCCTTCTGCCAGCCGGCGCAGGAGTGTTACTTCCCGAAACCACAGCCTCACCGGTTTGGCTGGAACGCCGCCCCATTTCGCCCCGGCCGGAACATCGCCCCGAACGGCACTGGTGGCAGCGATCTGAGCACCGTCTCCGACTCTGACGTGGCCTTCCACGCCGACCTTGCCGCCGAGAGCGACGAAATCTCCCAAAACTGCGCTGCCCGAAATACCGGTTTGTGAGACGATAATGCAATGCCTTCCGATGGCGACGTTGTGCCCGATTTGTACGAGATTATCAATTTTTGTGCCTTCGCCGATGACCGTATCCCTTAACGCGCCGCGATCGATGGTTGTATTGGCGCCGATCTCAACTTCGTCCTGAAGGATAACGCGCCCAATTTGCGGGACTTTTTTGTGCCCTTCAGCGCCCATGGCAAAGCCGAAGCCGTCCTGGCCGGTGCAGACGCCGGAATGAATGACGACCCGATTGCCCACCAGGGTGTGGATAAGGTTGGCGTTCGGGCCGATGTAGCAGTCGCGCCCGACATGGACCCGGTAACCGATGACGGCGCCGGCGGCGATTCTGGTGCCTTTGCCAATGCGGGCCTCCGGGCCGACGACAGCACCGGGCTCGACGACGACATCGTCTTCGATGGTGGCGCTGGGATGGATTGCGCCTTCAGCGGCCGGATGGGTCGTCCTGGGGATCACGGAATCCGGATAGAAGATCGAGAGCGCCTTGGCGTAGGCGCCGTAAGGATCCTTGATAGTCAGGCAGACCAGACCTTCTGGGGCCTTGTCCGCAAAGCGCGGCGCAACCAGGCAGGCCCCGGCTTTGGTGCTCGCGAACTCGTTCAGATATTTCCGATTATCGAGGAAGGTGAGATCGCTAGGCCCTGCCCCGTCTAGCGGCTTGATGTCGGAGATCTCCGTGTCACCGGTGCCGACGAGTTCGGCGCCGAGCTCTTTGGCAAGCTCGGCGGCCGAGAATGGACCCGCTTTTTGGAAGAAGCCGGGATGCTCCATGATTCAAAGCCTACCGATCACAGGTGAGCGGACGCCCCGGCGAGACACACTATGCGTTTGGGCTCGGACGGGAGCGTCCTAGAAGTTGGTCGAGGCGCCGAAGCGGAAGACCTCGAGCTCATCATAATCCGTATGCAGGAATGCATGGGCGATGTCAGCCCGCAATGGCCCGAGCGGCGAAGCCCAGATCACGCTGAAACCGGCCGATGCTCGCAGATCGTCGCTATCGGCGAGATCGTCAGCGAGGTTCTTGGCCAGAGAGCTGGCATCATAGAGCGAACCGGCATCCACGAAGACGGCGCCCTGCATGCCGAGATTCTCCGGAATGAGCGGCATCGGGAAGCGCACCTCGGCGGTGGCGGCATAGTAGATCTTGCCGCCCAGGGCGTCGTTGTCGGGCGAACCGATGTCACGCGGGCCGAAACCGGCGCGCTCAAAGCCACGGATCGTCTCGCCGCCCTTGAAGAACAGGTCGGTCAGACGCAGACAGCCCGGATCGGAGTTGGAGATGCTGGTGCCGCACTGATCGTCACCCCAGCCTTCGATGATGCCGCCCTGCAGACGGCCGGCGAAGGTCAACTTCTTGGTGATCGGATAGTAGCCGCGGGCATCCGCAACAGTCCGGATATAGTTCACGTCGCCGCCGATACCGGCCAGATCCTGAGAGAAGGACAGGAAGATACCCTGGGTCGGAGACTGGGGCAGATTCCGGGTGTCGTAGGCCAGCGTGTAGCCAAGGCTCGAGACGTTCGCCTCACCCTCTGACGAGGCGATCACAGGCGATGCGTCGGGCTGGACGTCGTAGACCTCCTCATGCTCGTAGGAATAGCGCAGGCCAAGGCGGGTATCCTCGGCGACCGGGAAGCCCAGCCGGAGGACGCCACCGGTATTGCGCTGCGAGAACGAGGCGACGTTCGAATAGTCCACGTCCTTGTGGAAGGCGTCGAAGCCGGCGGCAAGGTCGCGGCCCAGGAAGCGCGGTTCGGTGAAGCTCAGGTCGAACTGCAAGCGTTCCTGGCTGCCAGACACGCCCAAGCGGACATACTGGCCGCGGCCCATCAGGTTCCGTTCGGAGATACTGACGTCGCCGATGATACCTTCCGAGGTCGAATAGCCCACACCGAAGGAGAGTTCGCCGGTGGCCTGCTCCTCTACGGTCACGATAATGACCACGCGGTCGGGCGCACTGCCCTGGCGGGTGTCGACCTCGACGGATTTAAAGAAGCCGAGCTTGCGCAGGCGTTGGCGAGCGGCCTCCACCAGAAGCCGGTTATAGGCGTCGCCCTCGGACAGCCGGAACTCGCGCCGGATCACATGGTCCAGGGTGCGGTAGTTGCCGACAATCTCGATGCGCTCGATATAGACCCGCGGGCCCTGCTCGATCATGTAGGTGATGCCAACGGTCTGGGTCGCCGGATCGCGATAGAGGCGCGGCCGCACCTGGCTGAACGCGTAGCCCTGCTCGGACACGTCGACGGTCAGCGCTTCGACGGTCGTCTCGACCTTCTCCGCGTCGTACCAGCGGCCGGGCTTGGATTCGATATCGCGGCGCAGCGCCTCGACATTTACCGACGGCAGATGGGATTCGATATCGACCTGGCCGACGCGGTAGCGCGGGCCTTCGTCGATCACGAAGGTGATGTAGAAGCCCTTGCCATTCGGGTCCATGTCGGCGGTTGCCGACACGATGCGTGCATCGACATAGCCTTCCTTCAGATAGAACTGGCGCAGCAGCTCCTTATCGAGGTTCAGGCGGTCGGGATCGTAGATATTGGTGTTCTTCAGGAAGCTCAGCCAGTTGGTCTGGGTGGTCGAGATCACATAGCGGAGCTGTGAATCGCTGAAGGAGTTGTTGCCGATGAAGTTGATCGACCGGACCTTGGTCGTGGCACCTTCGCGGATCTCGTAGACCACGTCGATCCGGTTGTTCTCGACATTGATGATCTTGGGATCGACCGAGGCGGCGTACATACCTTGGCGGCGATAGACATCGAGAATGCGCTGTGTGTCCTGCTGTACCCGGGCACGGGTGTAGACGGAGCGCGGCTTCAGAGAGACCTCGGCCTGGAGCGTCTCGTCATCGACCTCGTCGTTCCCCTCGAAGGCCACCCGATTCACGATCGGGTTCTCCTCAACGACGATAATCACGGTGCCGCCGCTGCGCCGGATGCGGACATCCTTGAAGAGGCCCGTGGAGAACAGGGTTTTCAGAGATTCGTCGACCTCGGCCGGGTTGTAAGGATCGCCGACCGAGAACGTAAGATAGGCGCGCACTGTGGCCGGCTCGACACGCCGGTTCCCCTGCACCTGAATGGATGTGATGGTGCCGCCGGCCTGAGCGTAAGCAGACTCATCCCCCGTGGCGAAACCCATGCCGGCATAAATCGGCAGAGCGCCAAGCAACACCAGGGCCAAGAACATCAGCCCGCTAAACCAGTTACACCGCACCATTGCTGGTGATGTCCCCCTTCACGCCGATCCCCCACAGACGCGTATGCGAGATCGAAGCTGACCAGCTTTTGTGGCCCTTTTTTGTTTGCTGTCCCCAAGCGTGCGGCGGGTCTTGTCCCTCGCCCACCTACACAATGCGTCTAAGTCGATTACAAAGCCGTTTACGAAAAGCTGAGATGGATCAGATCATTCCAAGTTGCGAAGATCATTAGCATAAGAACGACCGCAAGGCCAATCCGGAAACCAACTTCCTGGCTCCGCTCCGATAGCGGACGGCCGCGGATCGCCTCCACCGCGTAGTAGAGAAGATGACCGCCGTCCAGCATCGGTATCGGGAAAAGATTTATCAGCCCGATACTGATGGAGATGATGGCAGCGAAGTTGACGACGGCAAGAACACCTAGGCTGGCTGCTTGGCCGGACACCTGGGCAATGCGGATCGGACCGCCCAATTGGTCGGGTTTTGCTCGGCCAACGATGACATCGTAGACGTAGCCAAGTGAGTGGCTAATAACGAACCAGGTCTGATTGACCGCCATCCCCATGGCGGTCAGCGGATCCTCGCGCTTCAGGGTCCATTCGCTGGCGCCAGCGTTGCGCTGAATCCCCAGTATGCCCATGGGAACCTTATTTCCGAAGCGGTCCTCGACCTCTTGCAGTTCCGGTGTGGCGGTGAGTCGAATCTCCTGACCGTCGCGTTCCACCAGGAAGGAAAGCTCCTCGCCGGGCTGGGTGCTGACGATTCGCTGCATCTCGCCGAAATTATCGATTCGGGTGCCATCGACCTCCAGCACCACGTCGCCGGGCTTGAAGCCGGCGGCTTCCGCAGCGCTGCCTTCGCGCACCACATCGACATTGGGTGCGGTCACCTGCTGCCCGAAGAGGCTGAACATCACCGTGAAGATGGCGATGGCGAGCAGGAAGTTGGCGATGGGACCCGCGGCGACGATGGCCGCGCGCTGAGCTAGGGTTTTCCCCTGAAAACTGCGCTTTTTGTCTTCCTCTGAAAGCTTCTCGAACGCCTCGCGCCCCTGCGCGCTGGCGGCGTTTTCATCGTCGATGAACTTCACGTAGCCGCCCAGCGGAATCCAGGAGAAGCGCCAGCGCGTGTCGTGCTTGTCGGTGAAGCCGACGATCTCAGGGCCGAAGCCGATGGAGAACACGCTGATATCGACGCCGCACCAGCGGGCCACTAGGAAGTGGCCGAGCTCATGGACGAACACGATGACGGTGAGCACCAGCAGAAAGGGGATCACATAGGAGACTAGCGTGTCCCCGAATCCCCAAAGCGCGCTCAAAATATCCATGAGAAACCTTCCTGGGAAACCTTTAACATTCTGATTTTACTGGGCCGAATATGGCCATTCAGGCGAAGGCGGGCAAGCACTCTCTGGCCCGGCGCCTTGCCTGCTCGTCGATGACAATGACGTCTTCGATGGTGGTCGGCTCGCGGCCGACGAGATCCGCCGATTCGGTGAGTACCCGCTCGACGATCTCCGTTATAGCGAGGAATCCGATCTCGCCGGCAAAAAACGCAGCTGCCGCCACTTCGTTGGCCGCGTTGAGCACGGCACCGGCGCTCTTTCCGGTCCGGAGCGCCTCACGGGCCAGGCGGAGTGCCGGGAACCGATCCGAATCGGGCGCTTCGAAGGTCAGGGTCGCCAGCTTGGGCAGGTCGAGCGGCGCCATGGGCACGGCCATGCGTTCCGGCCAGGCGAGGCTGTAGGCGATGGGGGTGCGCATATCCGGCGGGCTCATATGAGCCAGCACCGAACCGTCCCGGTAATAGACGAGGCAGTGCACCACGGATTGCGGATGGATGACGGCGTCGATTCGATCCGCCGGAAGGTCGAAGAGATGCTGAGCTTCCAGCATTTCCAGGGCCTTGTTCATCAGGGTCGCCGAATCGAGGGTGATCTTCGGGCCCATGGACCAGTTCGGATGCTTCAGGGCCTGCTCGGGCGTGACGCGCGCCATCTCTTCGCGGGTGTAGCGGCGGAACGGCCCGCCGGATGCGGTGAGGCAGAGCTTGTCGATTTCGACGCCTTCGCTCTGGCTGAGGAGCTGCATGGCGGCGGAATGCTCCGAATCGACCGGGAGCAGCCTGGCCCCGTGACGGCGTACCTCCGCCATGAAGACCGGGCCGGCGCAGACCAGGCATTCCTTGTTGGCGACGGCCACCGTCGCGCCCTGCTTCACCGCGGCATGAGTCGGCTCCAGCCCGGCGACGCCCACGATGGCCGCCATGGTCCAGTCCGCTGGCCGGGTTGCCGCCTCGATGACAGCCTGGCGGCCGGCAGCGGCTTCGATGCCGGTGCCTTCAAGGCGCGCGCGCAGGGCTTCGTAGCGCGTTTCGTCGGCGATCACGGCGAGCTCGGCATTATGATGGATGGCGAGCTCGGCCAGGCGGTCGACCTTCTCGCCGCCGGTGAGCGCCACGACCTGGAAACGCGCCGGATCGCGGCCGATGAGATCCAAGGTGTTTTCGCCGATGGAGCCCGTTGCGCCCAGCACCGTGATGCGGCGCGGCGCGGCGCTCTGCGAAGGCGCGGTGCGATAGGCTGAGCTGTTGAGAGGGATGGTCATTGCGATTGCTGTTCCGTCCCGAAATCTACCACTGAATCAGGCCTTGCCCCGGTGCGGCCATGTCGCGGAAGCCGATGGCCGCCGCGGCGAGGCTTGCGATTAGGAGGCCGTCGATCCTGTCGAGCAGCCCTCCATGTCCCGGTATCAGGCTGCTCGTATCCTTGGCGTTGAAGCGGCGTTTTACGCCGCTTTCCAGAAGATCGCCGAGAATTCCGGCCAAAGCGAGAACGATGGCGACAAGCCCTAGCGCGATTGCGTTGCTTTCCAGGAGGAACGCGCCGGCAAGAATTCCGACGAGAGCCGAGAAGAAAACGCCCGAGGCAAAGCCGGCCCAGGTCTTTTTCGGCGAGATGCGCGGCGCGAGCTTCGGCCCCCCGATCAGCCGGCCGCCCACATAGGCTGCGCTGTCGGCGGTCCAGGCGATCACCATGACGAAAAGCAGCGCGACGGTGCCGTATTCCGGATCGGAGCGGAGCCAGATCAGGGCCATGGCCGGCAGGAGGAAGTAGGCCAGGCCCGCCAGAGACCAGGGCAGCATGTGCTTCCGATAGCTCATGAGGATCGTGGCCACGACAGCCAGGCCCAGAACCGCGGTCGCCTCCAGATAGCGCGCCGTCTCGGTCAGCACGACGATGGCAAGGAGTGCTGCGCCCTGCATGAGGGCGAGCTTGTCGTGGCCGCTGCCCCGGACCATGCGGGCCCATTCCCAGTTCACGATGAGGCCGGCGACGATGACCAGAAGCGCGAAGGCCCAGGAGCCGGCAAGCACGGCGGCGATGGCGAACACCGCCATGAAGCAGGCGGAGATCACGCGGGTGAGAAATTCCGATTGAGCCTTGCGGGGCTCGGTGCCGGTGGCGGAGGCGTGGTTGGGTTCGTTCACGCGGTGGATCTCGCCGTGACGCCGCCGAAGCGCCGGCTGCGCTGGTGATACTCGGCGATTGCGCTTTCGAGAGTGTCGCGATTGAAGTCCGGCCAGTAGGTGTCGACGAAGACGAACTCGGCATAGGCCAGCTGCCAGAGCAGGAAATTGCTGAGACGGAGCTCGCCGCTGGTACGGATCAGAAGATCGGGATCGGGGATCCCGGCCGTATCGAGATTGGCGGAGACGGTCTCTTGGGTGACCTCTTCCGGTTTCAACGTCCCCTGCTCGACCTGCTGGGCGATTCTCTTGGCGGCGCGGGCGATCTCGTCCCTGCCGCCGTAATTGAAGGCGATGGTGAGGATCAGCCCTTCATTGTCCTTGGTGAGGGAGACGGCGTCGTCGATCATTTTGAGTACGTCGGATTCGAGCCCCTCGCGGGAGCCGATCATCTTGATCTTCACGCCGTGCTTGTGGAGGTCGGCGAGGTCGCGGCGCACGAACATGCGCATCAGGCCGAAGAGATCGCGGATCTCCGATTTCGGCCGGGACCAGTTCTCCGACGAAAAGCTGAATAGAGTGAGATGGGTGAGGCCCAGCTCCATGGCGGCCTGGACGGAGCGGCGGACGGCGTCGACACCGCGGCGGTGGCCTTCGGTGCGCGGGAGGCCGCGCTCCTGGGCCCAGCGGCCGTTGCCGTCCATGATGATGGCGACATGGCTGGGGCCTGGGTCATCGGCGGCTGGGAGGCCGGGCTTTTCCATGGCGAATGTCATGTCCTGCTCCCAAGTGAGGCCGAAAAACGTGAGGCCGAGAAAGATGTGAGGGCGAAGGTTCGCGTCACTGGACCCGTTCGCTCGACTAGACTTGCATGATCTCGGCTTCTTTGGCCGCGAGCGCCTCGTCGATCTCCTTGATCACCGTATCGGTGAGGTCTTGCACCTCGGTAGCGAAATCGTGGTGCTCGTCCTTGCTCATCTCCCCATCTTTTTCCATCTTCTTCAAGCTTTCCATGCCGTCACGGCGCACATTGCGGACCGCGACGCGGGCTTGCTCGGCGTATTTGTGCGCCACCTTGGCAAGGTCCGCGCGGCGCTCTTCGTTGAGCTCGGGCACCGGAAGACGCATGACCTGGCCCTCGACTGCGGGGTTCAGGCCGAGATCGGATTCGCGGATGGCCTTCTCGACCGCCGCCACCAGGCCCTTGTCCCAGACCTGAACGGAGATCAGCCGCGGCTCGGGCACGTTGACCGAAGCGACCTGGTTGAGAGGCATGGTGCTGCCATAGGCGTTCACCTGGATGGGGTCGAGCATGCTGGCGCTGGCCCGGCCGGTCCGGAGGCCGGCGAAGTCCTGCTTCACGGAGGTGAGAGCCCCCCGCATGCGCCGTTCGATTTCTCCGAGGTCAAATTCCGCCATCACAGCTCTCCCTATTCACCGGTTCCTGGCCCGGCTGTCCTTATCGTCTGTTCGTTGGCCGTCTGTTCGTCGCTTGGGGTCGGGGATCGTGGGTTTTTGCCCGATCGTTCCGGCCTACGACCCCATCTCGCCGCCAATGGTCGTGAAGGCGCCCTGCCCCTGCAGAACGCTCGCCAGACCGCCCTTCTCCTTCAAGGAGAAAACAACTATCGGAATCTTGTTATCGCGAGCAAGGGCGATGGCCGGCCCGTCCATGATGCGCAGATCCTTCTCGAGCACCTCGTGGAAGCTCAAGCTGTCGTAGCGCTCGGCATCGGGCACCAGCTTTGGATCGGCGCTGTAGACGCCGTCGACCTGGGTCGCCTTGAACAGCGCGTTGCAGTTCATCTCCGCAGCGCGCAAGGCGGCGGCCGTGTCGGTAGTGAAGAACGGATTGCCGGTGCCGCCGGCCAGCACGACGATGCGGCCTTTTTCGAGATGCTGGAGCGCCACGGGCCGAATGAACGGCTCGCAGACGGTCGGCATGGGGATGGCGGACATGACACGGGCCGAGCAGCCCTTGTCCTCAAGGGCGCTGCCCAGCGCGAGGCCGTTCAGTACGGTTGCGAGCATGCCCATGAAGTCGCCGCTCACGCGGTCCATGCCCTGAGCGGCGCCGGCGAGGCCGCGATAGATATTGCCGCCGCCGACGACGAGGCAGACCTCGGCGCCGAGCTCGACCGCCTCAGCTATGTCGGATGCGATGCGGTTCAAGGTGGCGACGTCGATGCCACCAGCGCCGGGTCCCATCAGAGCTTCGCCTGAGAGCTTCAGAAGAATCCGCTGATAGGTCAGCGGCGGCTGATGTGAGGCCATGGGGTCAGACTCCGGCCGCGCGATGTTCTCTCGCCGGGGAAGGCCGCAAACGGCTTCCGCCGGCGAGAATCGAAAACGTCACCGCCATGTTTCTAAGGGCGTGGCGCCTGCGCCGCAATTACTCGTCGTCCGCCTGCTCGATGCCTTCGCCCAGAGAGTAGCGATGGAAGCCGGTAATCTTGACCGGTGCGCCGACGGTCTTCGCCGCCTGCTCGACCGCCTTCTCCACCGTGAGCTCGGTGTCGATCACGTAGGTCTGAGACAGCAGAACGACCTCTTCGTAGAACTTGCGAAGGCGGCCTTCGACCATCTTCTCCACGACGTTGTCGGGCTTGCCGGATTCCTTGGCCTGTTCGGTCAGGACGGTGCGCTCGCGCTCCACCAGGTCCTTGTCGAGCTCGTCCGTGGTGACGGCCTGCGGGTTGGCGGCAGCGATATGCATGGCGACCTGACGGCCGAACTCGCCCAGGGCTTCCTTGTCGCCGGTGGATTCCAGCGCGACGATGACGCCCATCTTGCCCAGGCCGGTGCCCATGGCGTTGTGGATGTAATGGGCCACGACGCCGTCATTGACCGTGAGATAGGCGGTGCGGCGAAGCTGCATGTTCTCGCCGATGGAGCCCACGGTCTCCTTGACGGTCTCGGCTACGGTACCCTTGCCGCCGGGATAGTCGGCCTTTTCCAGGGCGTCGAGGTCGCCTTTCGCGCCAAGGGCGGCTTCGGCGATCTTCTGCACCATCTCCTGGAAGATCTCGTTGCGGGCCACGAAATCCGTCTCGGAATTCACCTCGACGAGGGCCGCCTCGTTATCCTTCCAGGACACGCCGATGAGGCCCTCGGCCGCCGTGCGGCCGGCCTTCTTGGCGGCCTGGGCGAGGCCCTTCGTGCGCAGCCAATCGGAGGCCGCCTCCATGTCGCCGTCCGTCTCGTTCAGGGCGGTCTTACAGTCCATCATGCCTGCGCCGGTCTTCTCGCGCAGTTCTTTCACCATGCTTGCGGTAATGGTCGCCATTCGATCCTCTAATGGAAAAGTTCGGCTCTAACGCTAAAGGGTTCGGTGCCACGTGTGGCCCGAACCCTGTATTGTGGCTCGAAACCTACTCTTGGGGTCGAGACCCTATTTGGCAGTCTCTTCGGCCTTAGCGTCCTCAGTCTTTTTCTCGTCGTCCTTGCCGGCTTCGGCCTCAGCGGGTTCAGCCTTGGCCTCGGCAGCGGGCTTCTCGTCCTCTTTCGCTTCCGGGGCGGCTTCCTCAGCTTCCGCCGCGAGAGCGGTTTCGGCTGCGGGCTCCTCGGATTCGCCGATATCGACGCCGGCGCTGCCCTGGGCACGCTCGATGCCGTCCAGAGCCGCACGGGCAATCAGATCGCAGTACAGCGTGATCGCACGTCCGGCATCGTCATTGCCCGGAACCGGGAAGTTGATGCCGTCCGGATCGCAATTGCTATCCACGATTGCCACGACAGGCATATTAAGCTTGTGGGCTTCGGCGATCGCGATGCTCTCTTTGTTGGTGTCGATGACGACCATGAGATCCGGCGGGGCGCCCATATCCTTGATGCCGCCGAGCGACCGCTCCAGCTTGTCCCTCTCGCGGGTGAGCTGCAGAAGCTCCTTCTTGGTGAGGCCGTGGGTGTCGCCCGCGAACAGCTCTTCCAAGGATTTCAGCCGCTTGATGGAATGGGAGATGGTCCGCCAGTTGGTGAGCGTACCGCCCAGCCAGCGGTGGTTGATATAGTACTGCGCGCAGGATCTCGCGGCTTCGGCGATGGCCTCGGAGGCCTGACGCTTGGTGCCGACGAAAAGCACGCGGCCGCCATTGGCGACGGTGTCGGAGATCTGAAGCAGCGCCTGGTGCAGCAGCGGCACGGTCTGAGTCAGATCCATGATGTGGATGTTGTTGCGCTCCCCGTAGATGTAGGGAGCCATTTTCGGGTTCCAGCGGTGCGTCTGGTGGCCGAAATGCACGCCAGCTTCCAAGAGCTGACGCATCGTCACGTCGGGCAGTGCCATGGGCCTGCGTCTCCTTTTTCCGGTTTCTTCCTCCGCGGGGGCTATGAAACGTCAGAGCCTTTCCTGGGCGCCTGCCGTTCACCGGAGCGAGAGCGGAACCGATTGTCGTGGAACCGCAACGCATCCCCGCGTGTGAGATGAGCCGGGTTATAGGGAGGACGCGGAAAATAAGCAAGCGTTGGGAATTTGCGATGTTTGTTTGCGCAGATCCCCGCGGGAACGCCCTAGAGCGCTTCGACTTCCGTCACACCATCGAGGATGGAAAGCGCGCTCTTGCGTTTCGGGGTCGCGTTGATGCCCTGGCCCAGCTCGAATTCCACCTCGCGGCCGAGATCGTCGAGGCGGACCACGACGCGCAGCGTGCTGCGCTTGCCGGCACCGTTTTGCCGGGAGAGCTCTTCGGCCAGCGCGCTCAAGGCTTCGGGTCCATCGACCACCACCTTCAGCCCCTGGGGCAACTTGGCGGCGGCTTCCTCCAGGGAGGTAACGTTGTTGATGCGGGCCTTGACCGTATCGCCGCTCTCCCCGTCCAGCTCCGCCTCCAGGTCGAGCAGCACGACATTGCCGGTCTCCAGAAGCGGGCGCCCGGCGGAGAGCGCTTCGGAGAAGATCACCGCTTCGAACTGGCCGGAGCGGTCGGAGGCCGCGACAAAGGCGAAGGCGTTGCCCCGCTGGCTCTTGCGCTCGCGCTTGGCGAGGATGGTGGCGGCGACCCGGCCGACGGTCTTCTGCTGGCGGGCTTTGGCGGCGAGTTCCGACCAGCTTTCGGCGCGGAGCCGTTTCAGCACGTCCTCGTAATCGTCCAGCGGGTGGCCGGAGAGGAAGACGCCCACGGCGTCGAACTCGTAGGACAGGCGCTCCGTGGGCAGCCACGGCTTGGCGGCGCGCAAGGGAATCGGCGGGGGGCCTTCAGCGCCCAGCACGAAGAGATCGTTCTGGCCGCCGGCCGCGGCTTCCAGGCTCTGATTTCCTTCGGCCATGATGCGATCGATATTGGCGTAGGCGACGGCCCGTTCCACGCCGAGACAGTCGAGCGCACCGGCATAGCAGAGGTTTTCCAGCGCCCGCTTGTTGACGTAGCGGGGGCTGACGCGCCTTGCGAAGTCGGAGATGTCCTTAAAGGGTCCCCTCGCCTCGCGCTCCTTCACAATATGCTCCACGGCGTGACGGCCGACATTGCGCAGCGCGGCCAGTGAATAGCGGATCGCGTCCTCGCGCGGCAGAAACGCCACTTCGGAGTGATTGACCGAGGGCGGCAGCACTTCGATGCCAAGCCGCTCCGCCTCGCGAACGAAGCCGGAGAGCTTGTCGGCATTGCCCATGTCGAGGGTCATGGAGGCGGCGATGAATTCTACCGTGTAGTTCGCCTTCAGATAGGCGGTCTGATAGGTGAGCAGCGCGTAAGGCGCGGAGTGAGATTTGTTGAAGCCGTACTCTGCGAACTTGGCGCAGGCATCGAAAACGGCCTGGGCGGTTCGCTTGTCGTAGCCCCGCTCCGCGGCGCCCTTCATGAAGCGGTCGCCCTGCTTTGCCATCTCTGAGCGGATCTTTTTGCCCATGGCGCGACGCAGGAGATCGGCCTCGGCAAGGGTGAAGCCCGCCATGTCCCGGGCGATCTGCTGCACCTGTTCCTGATAGGTGATGACGCCGTAGGTTGGCGCCAGGATCGGCTCCAGATCCTTATGGATGTACTCGATCTTCTCATGGCCCAGCTTGCGGGCGCAGTAGAGCGGGATATTGGCCATGGGGCCCGGGCGGTAGAGCGCCACCAGGGCGATGAGGTCCTCGAAACGGTCCGGCACCATGTCGACCAGGGCCCGGCGCATGCCCTGGCTTTCCACCTGGAACACGCCGACGGTCTCGCCCTTGGCCAGCATGTCGTAGGTCGGCTGATCGTCCAAAGGAAGCCGGACCAGATCGATCTCGTCGCCCTTGTCGCGAATGAACTTGGCGGTCTGCTCGATGACGGTGAGAGTCTTCAGTCCGAGGAAGTCGAACTTCACCAGCCCGGCATTCTCCACCCATTTCATGTTGAACTGAGTGGCGGGCAGCGGCGCGCGGGGGTCGCGATAGAGCGGCACCAGATCGATCAGAGGCCGGTCGGCGATTACGACACCCGCCGCATGGGTCGAGGCGTGACGGTAGAGACCTTCCAGGCGCTGGCCGATATCGAGGAGCTTGGCGACGATCTCCTCCTCGTCGCGGGCTTCCTGAAGCCGCGGCTCGCCCTCGATGGCCTGGGCCAACGTTACCGGGTTGGCCGGGTTGTTGGGCACCAGCTTGCAGAGCTTGTCGACCTGGCCGTAGGGCATCTGGAGCACGCGGCCGACATCGCGCAGCACGGCGCGGGCCTGGAGCTTACCGAAGGTGATGATCTGAGCGACCCGGTCGGCGCCGTAATGGTTCTGGACGTAGGTGATCACCTCGTCGCGCCGGTCCTGGCAGAAATCGATGTCGAAGTCCGGCATGGACACGCGGTCGGGATTGAGGAAGCGCTCGAAGATCAGGCCGAAGCGGATCGGGTCGAGATCGGTGATGGTGAGCGCCCAGGCGACGAGAGAGCCTGCGCCGGAGCCGCGGCCGGGCCCCACGGGGATCTTCTGAGCTTTCGCCCACTGGATGAAGTCCGCAACGATGAGGAAGTAGCCCGGGTAGCGCATGCGGATGATGACATCGAGCTCGAAGTCGAGTCGTTCCTTGTAATCCGCTTCCGTCTGGCCCGGCGCTAGCCCTTGAGCCTCCAGCCGCTTCTTGAGCCCCGCTTCGGCCAGCTCGCGCAGCTTGGCGGCCTCCGCCTCGGCCCGCTCTTCGGGAGATGCGACACCGGAGACGAAGCTCGGCAGCATGGGCGCCTGCTTGGTGGGGCAGTAGGCGCAGCGCTTGGCGATCTCGACGGTGTTGTCGATGGCCTCGGGCAGATCGGCGAAGAGCGCCACCATCTCCGCCTGGGACTTGAAGTAATGCTGGGGGCTTAGGCGCCGACGGTCGTCCACGGAGATATAGCTGCCTTCGGCGATGCAGAGCAGCGCGTCATGGGCTTCGTAATCGTCGGTCTCGGCGAAATACGGCTCGTTGGTCGCGACGATGGGCAGCTTCAGATCGTAAGCCGCCTGGAGCAGATGGGGCTCGACGGCCCTTTCATGGGGCAGGCCGTGGCGCTGCAGCTCCACATAGAGCCGGTCGCCGAACACCTCATGAAGGAAGCCGAGACGCGCGCGGGCCGTATCAGCATGGGCGCGGGCAAAGGCGCTGTCGATGGGCCCGTCCGGCCCGCCGGTGAGCGCGATGAGGTCTTCGGAATGCTCGGCAAGCTGCTCTCGGGTCACAACAAGCGTGCCGCTCTCGGCGCCCGCGATATAAGCCTCGCTCGAAAGGCGCATGAGATTGCGGTAGCCCAGCTCGCTTTTGGCTAGGAGCGCGATGCGCCCGTCGGGTAGGACCCGATCGGGCTCGGCCCCGGGGGTCGGCGGCTTCGGCGGATCGAGATTGACGGAAAGGCTGCAGCCGATGATGGGTTGGACGCCCTCCCCGCTCATGACCGTGGAGAATTCCAGGGCCCCGAACAGATTGTTGCTGTCGGTGAGTGCCAGCGCCGGCTGGCGGTCGTCCTTGGCAAAATTCGCCAGCTGATTGATCTTCAGCGCGCCTTCCAGCAGCGAATAGGCCGAATGGGTGCGCAGATGGATGAAGATCCGTTTCTGGCTCGGCGCGTTCGGCTCTGTTGTTTCGGGCTCTGGCATGCTGGTTCCGGCTCGGGGCGTACCCTCCTACACCTCCGCGATTCTGGGCGCCGGTGAAAGGCTCGCGGTGCCGCGTTCCTCCTCCGTCCCCATAATTCACGGGGCGTCAGCATGTTCTCATTTTGTTCTTGGCGTCAAGGCCGAACGCGGCCGGCGCGATTTGGTGGCTCTAATCGGTGGAAATTTCGGCGGTGACGATGGTCTCGTCGACCAGCTTGCCTTCCGACAGACGGATCACCCGGTCCATACGGCTCGCCAGCTCCATGTTGTGGGTGGCGATCAGCGCGCCCACGGCGGAGTTGCGGACGAGATCCAGCAGCTCGGCGAAGACCTTCTCGCCCGTGTGGGGGTCGAGATTGCCCGTCGGCTCGTCGGCCAGGAGCAGCGCCGGGTTGTTAGCCACGCCGCGGGCGATGGCGACGCGCTGCTGCTCGCCGCCGGAAAGCTGGGACGGGCGATGGTCGGCCCGCTCGGTCAGGCCGAAGGTCGCCAGCAGATCGTCGGCCCGGGCTTCGGCTGTTGCCCGGTCGCGGCCCAGAATCATCTGGGGCAGCACGACGTTCTCCGCGGCCGAGAACTCGGGCAGCAGATGGTGGAACTGGTAGACGAAGCCGATCTCCTGGCGGCGCATGCGGGTGCGGCCTTTGTCGTCCAGGGCACCGCAATCGACGCCGCCGATCATCACCTTGCCGCTCGCCGGCTGCTCGAGGAGCCCCGCGATATGGAGCAGCGTCGACTTGCCGGCGCCGGAGGGGCCGAGAAGCGCGACGGTCTCGCCGGGAAAGATCTCGGCGGAAGCACCGTCGAGCACTTTCAGCTCGCGCGGCCCCTGCTTGAAGGTATGGGTCAGCGCCTCGAGGCGAAGCGCCGGTTCGGTTTTGGATGCGGTGTCCACGAAATTACGCCTAGCCGTATCTCAGGGCTTCCACGGGATCGAGCCGGGACGCCTTCCATGAGGGGTAAAGGGTGGCGAGCACGGAGAGCGCGAGCGCCATGACGACGACGGAGATGGTCTCGCCCGTATCCATCTCGGCGGGCATCTGGGAGAGATAATAGAGCTCCGGCGAAAAGAGCTCCGTATTGGTCGCCCAGGCGATGAACTCCCGGATGCTCTCGATATTGAGGCAGACGAGGACGCCAAGCGCCAAGCCTGCCAGGGTGCCGACAACGCCGATGCTGGCGCCGGTGATGAAGAAGATTCGCATCACCGCCCCCCTGCTCGCGCCCATGGTGCGCAGGATGGCGATATCGCCGGTCTTGTCCTTCACCAGCATGATCATGCCGGAGATGATGTTGAGCGCGGCGACCAGAACGATCAGCGTCAGAATCAGGAACATCACGTTCCGTTCTACCTCAAGGGCGTTGAAGAAGGTGGCGTTCCGCTGGCGCCAGTCGCTGATGTAGATGGTCGGTCCTCCGGTATCGAGGATCTTGGGGCCAAGCTCGCCCACCTCGTCGGGGGAGTCGAGCACCACCTCGAGCACGGTCACGCTGCCCGGCTTGTTGAAGTAGCGCTGGGCCTCGTGGAGCGGCATGAACAGAATCGAGGAATCGTATTCGGACATGCCGAGCTCGAAGATCGCCTTCACGGGGTAGCGCTTCACCCTGGGCGCGGTGCCCAGCGCGGTCGAAGCGCCTCGCGGTGAGAGCAGACTCACCTCGTCGCCGACCTTCACGTTGAGATTGTTGGCGAGCCGGGAGCCGAGCGCCAGCCCCTCCCCCTCGTCGAAGCCTTCCAGCTTGCCGAAGCGGACGTTCTGGGAGACGGCGCCGAGTTCCCTCAGATCCTTCTCGGTGACGCCCCGGACGAGCGCGCCAGTCTGGGTGGCTGGGGTGGTGATCATTACCTGGCCTTCGATAAGCGGAATGGCGTGTTGCACGCCCCCGATGCCGTTGATGCGCTTGGCCACGTCCTTGTAGTCGGTGAAGTCGTCATCGAGGGGATGGACGACAACATGGCCGTTGAGGCCGAGCATCTTGTCGAACAGCTCCTGGCGGAAGCCGTTCATCACCGCCATGACGATGATCAGGGTGGCGACGCCCAAGAGGATGCCTAGGAAGGAGAAGCCGGCGATGACCGAGATGAAGCCTTCCTTCCGGCGCGGACGCAGGTAGCGCAGCGCCACCAGCCACTCGAATGGCGCAAACGAGCGGCCCGTTCCGCTTACCTTGGCTGTCTTGCTCGCATCGCTCATGCATCACCCCGTATGGCGGCTTCGACGTTTTCGCGCAGGCGTTCGGTCACGTCGTCGGGCGAAATTCCGATCTTCTCGCCGGTCGCCCTGTGCTTCAGCTCCACCTCGCCCGAGGCGAGACCCTTCGGTCCGACCACGATCTGCCAGGGAAGCCCGATCAGATCCATGGTGGTGAACTTCGCGCCCGCCCGATCGTCGCGGTCGTCGTAGAGAATGTCGAGACCTGCGGCCTTCAGGGACCCGTAGAGCTTTTCGCAGGCCGCGTCGGTCGCCGGGTCGCCAGCCTTGAGATTGATCAGGCCGGCATCGAAGGGAGCCACGTTTTGCGGCCAAATGATGCCCGCATCGTCGTGGGAGGCTTCGATGATGGCGCCGACCAGGCGCGAGACGCCGATACCGTAGGAGCCCATCTCCACCGGAATCAACTCACCGTCCGGCCCCTGCACCTTCGCGTTCATGGGCTCGGAGTATTTCGTGCCGAAGTAAAAGACCTGGCCGACTTCGATGCCGCGGGCCGAGATCTGCTTGTCTTTGGGCACTTCCTTCTCGAAGCGCTCCGGCTCATGGACGTCCTCTGTGGCGGCATAGAGCGCGGTGCGGGCCTCGACGTAAGAGGTGAGATCGCTCTCGTAATCGAGCTCGTCGGGGGGCGGCGCCATCTCCACCAAATCCTTGTGGCAGTAAACGGCGGACTCGCCCGTGTCGGCGAGGATGATGAACTCGTGAGAGAGATCGCCGCCGATGGGCCCCGTCTCGGCCCGCATGGGCACGGCGCGCAGGCCCATCCGCGCGAACGTCCGCAGGTACGAGACGAACATCTTGTTGTAGGAGCGGACCGAGTCTTCCTTGGTGAGGTCGAAGGAATAGGAGTCCTTCATGAGGAATTCGCGGCCGCGCATAACGCCGAAGCGCGGGCGGACCTCGTCCCGGAACTTCCACTGGATGTGATAGAGGATCTTGGGCAGGTCCTTGTAGGACTTTACCCCTGCCCGGAAGATCTCCGTGATTAGCTCCTCATTGGTGGGGCCGTAGAGCATCTCGCGCTCGTGACGGTCGGTGATGCGGAGCATCTCCTTGCCATAGGCGTCGTAACGGCCGCTCTCGCGCCACAGCTCGGCGGGCTGGATGGTCGGCATGAGAAGCTGAAGGGCGCCGGCGCGGTCCTGCTCCTCCTCCACGATCCGTTCGATTTTCCGCAACACCTTCTGGCCCAGCGGGAGCCAGGAATAGATGCCGGCGCTGGACTGGCGGATCATGCCGGCCCGCAGCATCAGGCGGTGTGAGACGATTTCCGCTTCCTTGGGATCGTCGCGCAGGATCGGAAGAAAATATTGGCTGAGGCGCATAGAGACTCTATCGGAACCAGCGGGATGAAATGGTCGGGCGAAAGGCCGGCCGGTCGTGTCGACTCGACTGTAGAAGACCGGCAACCTTGGCGCGCTAATAGCTTACTTTTGCGAAACGGCGCAATGGCGCTGCCTGCCTGCATACGAAATCGGATTGGTCCCCAAAAAGATGCGGCGAGAGGTCACAATCTGTGGTGACAATATGGCGCGGCTGAGTTAGTGTGCGCCCACAACGCGCTGAGGACGGGACTTAAAAACGATCTCGACTTGTTGCTCGTTGAAGAGATTGGACCAGCTCCAAGTCTCAGGTCCAAGTCTTGGGAGGAAACGCTCTAGCCGCGCACTAAATCTATTTATTTTTCAATATGCGCAGCCGTTCTACCGACGGCTCGACGGGCATTAAGATCCGGCGAGACAATAGAGGTGGAATGTTGAGAGTTATAAAAAAGCTAGAAGAGCGAGGCGCGCCGGCCTTGCTCTTTTTTTTGCCCTGCGTTCAGTGACGCGGGAGTTTTCGAAATGTGGCGGGATGGAGGCACCCGGCCCTAATACATGCTCTCGTAGCGCGGCAGGAACGGGATGTCGTCGAGGGTGACCACGCCCTGGAAGACGATGAAATAAACCCCGAGATAGATCAGCCCAGCGATAAGAGTGGTGGCGATGAGCTTTGGGATGAAGTGCGGCTTTGAGGGCGCGCTCTCCGCGGAGCCCGGCACGGTCCCCTCCTCGGTCTCGCCTTGCGGACGCACACCGAAGGGTAGGATCGCAAAGAGCGTGATCCACCAGATGACGAAATAGATGGCGAAGCCGAAGGCGAAGTTCATCTGGGTTGCCCCTTACGCCTGCTCCAGCTCCACGAGCGTGCCGGAGAAATCTTTCGGATGCAGGAAGAGCACGGGCTTGCCGTGGGCGCCGGTCTTGGGCTCGCCGTCGCCCAACACGCGGATGCCGTCGGCCACCAGCTTGTCCCGGGCCGTCATGATGTCATCGACCTCGTAGCAGAGATGATGGATGCCGCCGCCGGGATTGCGCTCCAGGAACTTTGTGATGGGCGAATTCTCGCCGAGCGCGCCGAGCAGCTCGATCTTGGTGTTGGGCAGCTCGATGAAGACGGTGGTCACGCCGTGCTCGGGCTGCTCTTCCTCCGCCGAAACCTTGGCGCCCAGGGTATTGCGATAGATGTCCGCTGCCGCCTTCAGGTCGGGCACTGCAATGGCGACGTGGTTCAGCTTTCCGATCATGTGGCGTTCGCTCCTCTCTCGCTTCGTCCGTGCTTTGCTGCCTCTTGTAATGGCTCAGGCGGCGTTTCGCCAGTGGGCCAGCTCTCCCGAAGCCAGCGGCCCTAAACCACTTGGACCATTACCGAGCAGATGGGCTTTTTGCCGACAGCCTGATTCACCGCCGCACGGACGGCGCGAGACAGCGCCTCGGCAACCATGGCGCGGTCCTTGCGGCGGGGCCGCGGGATGCTCTCAAGGGCTCCGATGGCGGCGTCGATAGCGATATCCTCCATGGGCTCGCCATCCCCATCCACCGATGCAACGCCGAGGATCGCCACCATGGGATCGGCGACGAGCTGGCCCTTGTCGGACAGGACGACGGAGACGGAGATTGTGCCGACGAAGCTAAGCTTGCGGCGCTCCCGGACATGGCCTTCGCCTTCGGACAGAATGATCCGCCCGTCGCGATAGAGACGGCCGGTGGGCAGCTCGTCGATGATCTTCGCGGGCTCCGGCGCGAGGCGCACCAGGTCGCCGTTCCGGATACGCAGCACCTCTTCGACGCCGAGGTCTTCGGCGAACTCGGCATGGGCTTCCAGATGAAGCCCCTCCCCGTGCACGGGAATAGCGAGCTTCGGCTTGAGCCACGAATAAAGCTGCTCGAGCTCGCCCCGGCGCGGATGGCCGGAGACATGCACCAGCCCGTCCTGATCGGTGAGGATCTCGATGGCCTTGTCGGACAGGCCGTTTTGGACCTTGGCCACGGCGCGCTCGTTGCCGGGAATCGTGCGGGACGAGAAGATCACCTGGTCGCCCGCGTCCAGGCTCACATTGGGATGGCTGTCATAGGCGATCCGGGCCATGGCGGCGCGGGTCTCGCCCTGGCTGCCGGTGCACAGTGCCACGACCTTTTTGGGCGGCAGGCTGTCGAACTCGGTTTCGGGGAGGAATCGGAAATCGTCGTCCAGGTAGCCGGTCTCCTGGGCCGCCTCGATGACGCGATACATGGCGCGGCCCACCACGACGAGTTCGCGGCCGGCCTGGCGGGCCGCGCGGGCAACGGAAAGGATGCGGGCCACGTTGGAGGCGAAGGTGGTGACGGCCACCCGGCGCGGGGCCTCGCGGATCATGGCGGCAAGCGTCTTGGCGACGTCGGCTTCCGAGGGCGAGATGCCGTCCCGGATGGCGTTGGTGGAATCGCAGATGAGCGCGTCCACGCCTGCGTCGCCGATCTCCTTGAGGCGTTTCTTGTCGGTCGGCGGCGAGGTGAGCGGCTGCTCGTCCAGTTTCCAGTCGCCGGAATGGAGTACGTTCCCCAGCGGCGTCTTGATAAAGACCGCGTTGGGTTCCGGGATCGAGTGGGACATGCAGATCAGCTCGATGTCGAACGGGCCGATCTTTCGGGACCCGCCCAGCGGCACGATATGGATCGGCACGTCGTCGGCGAAGGAGGTCTCCTTCAGCTTCGATTTCAGCATCGCCGCGGTGAAGGGCGTTGCGTAGACCGGCGCGCCGATCTTCTGCCAGAGATCGGGGATCGCGCCGTAGTGATCCTCATGGGCGTGGGTCAAGAGGATGCCAGCAATATTGTGGCGCTCTTCTTCCAGGAAGCGGATATCGGGCAGGATCACATCGACGCCGGGCTCGGCGTCGGTCGGAAAGGTGATGCCGATATCGACGATCAGCCACTCGCGGTCGCGCGGCGGGCCGAAGCCGTAGAGGTAGAGGTTCATGCCGATTTCCCCGATGCCCCCGAGGGCGCCGAAGACGAAATCGGTTTTGGGTTCAGAGTTGCGGCGAGACATTCAAACTTTCGATTGCGCGAACTTTGAGTTGCGGAAGGCGGGTCTTGCGCCTTCGTGACGGGCGCGCGACAGCTTTTACCCGGGTCTTACGCGCTTGGAAAGAAGACGTCACCTGCTGTAACACGCCGCTCCACGCCGTCCGCAGTCTTCAGACGCAGGGCGCCGCTCGCATCGATCCCCTCGAAGGTGCCTTCCAGCCGCTCGTTGGGAAGCTGCACGGAGACCTGATCGCCGATTCTGTTGGCCCGCTCCATCCAGGCCTGGCGGATCTCCTGAAACCCGGCACCGTCCGACCATTTCTTGAGCCAGCGGTCGGTCGTCTCGCTTAGCGCCCGCAGTGCGTCTGCCGGGGTGGCCTTCACACCGTGGGCGGCCAGGCTGGTGGCGGGCTTCGGTAGGGTTTGCGGATGATGGGCGAGATTGACGCCCGTTCCGATCACCACGGTGGAGCGGTCATCTTCGGTGCTGGCGGCGCTTTCCACCAGAATGCCGGCGAGTTTCTCCCCGTCCAGAAATACGTCGTTGGGCCATTTCAGGGTGAGGTTTTTCAGAAGCTCGCTGCGGTTCGCGTCGCCCATCAGGGTTGCGATGGCCTGATGGGCGGCGACACCCGCAACAAGGCCGAGCTGCACGGCGGTCGCCAGCGGGCAGCGCGGGCTTATGAGAAGGCTGGCGAAGAGATTGCCGGTCTGGGACTGCCAGTCGCGGCCAGAACGGCCCTTGCCCTTCGACTGACGGGCCGACCAGATCCAAAGTGGTCCGTCCTCGCCCGCGGTGGCGCGGCGCAAGGCCTCGGCATTGGTGGAGTCCGTCGTGTCCAGCCGGAGCAGCCGGTAGCCGTGGGGGAGCTTCGGTAGCGTTGTGGAGACCACCATCCGGCTAGAAAAGCGACCGGGCGCCGGCATTGGCGACGGCGATCAGCGGGCTGGGATAGAGGAAGAAGAGCAAGATCAAAAGCCCGCTCGCGGTAAGCACGCCGGCAAGCGGCCGCGGTACGGCGGCGAAGGGCTCCAGCGGCTCGTCAAAATACATGATCTTGATGATGCGCAGATAATAGAACGCGCCCACCACGCTCAGAAGCACGCCGATGACGGCGAGCGCATACAACTCCGCATTGATGGCGGCCAGGAAGACATAGAACTTGGCGAAGAAGCCGGCCAGGAACGGAATACCGGCGAGCGACCAGAGCAACGTTCCGAACATGAAGGCCATCATGGGATTGGTCTGGGAGAGACCGGCGAGCTGGTAGATGTCCTCCACGTATTTCCCGTCACGGCGGAGCGCCAGGATGAAGGCGAAGCTGCCCAGCGTCATGACCAGATAGATGGCGAGATAAATGATGACGCTGGCGACGCCCTCCTCCGTGCCGGCGGCAAGCCCCACCAGCGCGTAGCCCATATGGCCGATGGAGCTATAGGCCATCAGCCGCTTGATGTTGGTCTGGCCGATTGCCGCGAACGCGCCGAGCGCCATGGAGGCGATGGCGAGGAAGGCGACGATCTGCTGCCATTCGGGAATGGCGTCCGGGAAGGCGGCGAAGAGCGTGCGGACAAGAAGCGCAAACGCGGCCATCTTGGGGGCTGCGGCGAAGAAGGCAGTGACCGGGGTCGGCGCCCCCTCATAGACGTCCGGCGTCCACATGTGGAACGGCACGGCGGAGATCTTGAAGGCGAAGCCGGCCATGAGGAATACGAGGCCGAAGATCACGCCGAGATTGGGGGCCGCATCGCCGATGCTGGCTGCGATCGCCGGGAAGAGCGTGCTGCCGGCAAACCCGTAGATCAGCGAAGCGCCGTAGAGCAGCATGCCTGACGACAGCGCGCCCAGGACGAAGTATTTCAGCCCCGCCTCGCTGGAGCGCACCGAATCCCGCCGGAAGGCCGCCACGACGTAAAGCGCAAGGCTCTGGAGCTCCAGCCCGACATAGAGGGTGATGAGGTCGTTGGCCGAGATCATCAGCATCATGCCGGTGACCGACAGGAGCACGAGGATGGGGAATTCGTATTTCAGCTCTCCGGTCGAGCGCCAATAGTCGACGGACATGTAAAGGGTCACCGCCGCGCCGATCAGGGTGAGGATCTTCATCACCCGCGCGAATGGGTCGACGATGATCGCGCCCTTGAACAGGGTCTCGGTCCCCTCGCCCATGAGCACCGCCCCGCCGGCGAGGATGAGGACCAGGACGCCGAGCCCCAGAATGAGCGTGCCGGAGTCTTCTTTCCGCGCGACGCCCAGCATCAGCAGAGCCATGGCGCCGATGGGCAGTATCAGCTCCGGCAGAAGGGTTGTGAAATCGGCGGCGGACAAGAAGGACTCCTTACGGGGCGAAAGCGAAGCGGACATCGCCGGCGGCGGCGATGGCGTTCTGATACTGGTTCATGAGTTCCGTCACGGAGACGCTGGTTACATCCATGATGGGCGCCGGATAGAAGCCGAACAGGATGGTGAGGATGATCAGCGGCGTCATGATCGCGATCTCCCGCCAGCTCATATCCTCGATCAGCTTCAGGTTGGGCTTCTCGAGCTTGCCGAACACCACAGCGCGATAGAGGAACAGCGCGTAGCAGGCTGAGAAGATGATTCCGCTCGTGGCGAAGACGGCGACCCAGGTGTTCACCTGGAAGGAGCCCAAGAGCGTCAGGAATTCGCCCACGAAGCCCGACGTGCCGGGCAGGCCGACATTGGCCATGGTGAAGACCATGAAGCAGAAGGCGTAGATCGGCATGCGCGCGACCAGCCCGCCATAGGCGGCAATCTCGCGGGTGTGCATGCGGTCGTAGACCACGCCGACGCACAGGAACAGCGCGGCGGAGACGATGCCGTGGGAGATCATCTGGAAGATGCCGCCCTGGAGCCCCTGCATGGTGACCGTGAAGATGCCCATGGTCACGAAACCCATATGGGCGACGGACGAATAGGCGATCAGCTTCTTCATGTCCTGCTGGGCCAGAGCCACGAGCGAGGTGTAGATGATCGCCACCACGGAGAGCACGAAGATCAGCGGCGCGAACTCGGCCGAGGCAAGCGGGAACATGGGCAGCGAGAAGCGCAGGAAGCCGTAGCCGCCCATCTTCAACAGAATGCCGGCCAGGATGACGGAGCCCGCGGTCGGCGCCTCTACATGGGCGTCGGGCAGCCAGGTATGGACTGGCCACATGGGCATCTTGACCGCGAACGAGGCCAGGAACGCAAACCATAGCCAGGCCTGCATGGAGGCCGGGAAGTCGTATTGGAGCAGCGTCGGGATATCCATGGTCCCGGCTTCCCAATACATGGCCATGATGGCGAGCAGCATGAGCAGCGAGCCGGCCAGCGTGTAGAGGAAGAACTTGAAGCTCGCATAGACGCGGCGCGGACCGCCCCAGATGCCGATGATCAGGAACATCGGGATCAGGCCGCCTTCGAAGAAGATGTAGAAGAGCACCAGATCCAGCGCGCCGAACACGCCGATCATCAGCGTCTCCAGCACCAGGAAGGCGATCATGTATTCCTTCACCCGGGTCTTCACCGACAGCCAGCTCGCCAGGATGCAGAGCGGCATCAGGAAGGTGGTGAGGATGATGAACAGCATGGAGATGCCGTCCACGCCCATGTGGAAGTTGATGGGCCCGAGCCATTCGCGATGCTCGACGAACTGGAAGTCCGCGGTGGTAGGATCGAAATCCCGCCAGATCAGCAGCGAGATGACGAAGGTGATCAGGGTCGTCCACAGCGCGATCCAGCGCGCATTGCGGGCGGCGCTCTCGTCGTCGGAGCGGAGCAGCCCGATCAGCAGCGCGCCGAGGACCGGCAGGAAGGTGACCGTGGAGAGAATGGGCCAGCTATAGCTCATCGCTGCAGCCCTCCCCCGGTGAACATGAAGTATGTGATGAGAAGCGCCACCCCAATCAGCATGATGAAGGCGTAGTGGTAGATGTATCCGGTCTGGATGCGAACCACGCGGTTGGTGATGTCGACCACGCGGGCCGAGATCCCGTCCGGGCCCAGCCCGTCGATGATCTTGCGGTCGCCCACCTGCCACAGGGTGTGGGCGAGCCATTTCGCCGGCCGGACGAAGATCCGGTCATACAGCGCATCGAAATACCAGGCGTTGAGCAGGAACTGGTAGGCGCCGCGGAAGCGCTTGGAGAGGCCGAACGGGATCAGCGGCTTCACCATGTAGAAGTACCAGGCGAGAGCCAGACCGCCGAGCATCATGATGGTCGGCAGAAGGAAGATCAGCCAGGACACTTCGTGGTGCTCCGCCTCGTGGGTGACGATGGAGCCGCGCCAGAAGCTGGTCGCATCATGGCCGATGAAGTCGTGCATGAAATAGGCGCCGGCCCAGAGCGAGCCGATGGCCAGCACGCCGAGCGGTACGGCCATCACCCAGGGCGCGTCATGGGCATGATCGTAGACGTCCGCCTTCGCGCGGGTCTTGCCCTCGAAGGTCATGAACATCAGCCGCCAGGTGTAGAAGGAGGTGAGCGCCGCCGCGCCAAGCGTCATCACCCAGCCATACATGGCAATCGCCCCGTGGCCCGCCCAGGCGCCCTCGATGATGGCGTCCTTTGAGACGTAGCCGGAGGTGAAGGGGAAGCCGGTGAGCGCCAAGCTGCCGATCAGCATGGTGGCCCAGACGAACGGCATCTTCTTCCGCAAACCGCCCATGCGGCGCATGTCCTGCTCGTCATGCATGGCGTGGATGACCGCGCCGGCGCACAGGAACAGCAGCGCCTTGAAGAAGGCGTGGGTGAAGAGGTGGAAGACGCCCTGATCGAAATTG
The DNA here is from genome assembly GCF_042676065.1 of Methyloligella solikamskensis. NCBI lineage: Bacteria > Pseudomonadati > Pseudomonadota > Alphaproteobacteria > Hyphomicrobiales > Hyphomicrobiaceae > Methyloligella > Methyloligella solikamskensis. The sequence goes on from NZ_JBHTJO010000001.1 coordinate 1,889,308, forward strand.
CCCAAGCCCAGCGCGGTGAACATGTAGCCCAGCTGGGAGCAGGTCGAATAGGCGATCACCCGTTTGATGTCGGGCTGCACGAGGGCGATCGTCGCGGCGAAGAAGGCGGTCGTCGCGCCGATGAAGGTCACGAAATCGAGCGCGAACTGGGACTGCTCGAAGAGCGGCGACAGCCGCGCCACCATGAACACGCCCGCGGTCACCATGGTTGCCGCATGGATCAGGGCGGAGACCGGGGTCGGGCCCTCCATGGCGTCGGGCAGCCAGGTGTGGAGCAGGAACTGGGCCGACTTGCCCATGGCGCCCATGAACAACAGCATGCAGATCAGGGTCAGGGTGTCGATCTGCATTCCTAAGAACGGGAATGTCGTGCCGGCCTGATCCGGCGCGGAGGCGAAGATCGGGTCGTACTGGATCGTGCCGAAAACGGTGAAGGTAGCGAAGATGCCAAGCGCGAAGCCGAAATCGCCGACGCGGTTCACCACGAAAGCCTTGATGGCGGCGGCGCAGGCGGACGGCTTTTCGTACCAAAAGCCGATCAGCAGGTATGAGGCGAGGCCTACGCCCTCCCAGCCGAAGAAGAGCTGGAGCAGATTGTCCGACGTCACCAGGGCCAGCATGGCGAAGGTGAACAGGGACAGATAGGCGAAGAACCGCTCCTTGTGGGGATCGTGGTCCATGTAGCCCACGGAATAGAGGTGCACGAGCGCGGAGACCGTGTTCACCACCACCAGCATGACAGCGGTGAGCGTATCGACCCGGATGGCCCAGGCGGCGGAGAGATCGCCGGACTGGATCCACTCGAACAGCTCGATGCGGATGTCCTGACCCTGGACGGTGACCTCGTAGAACGCCACCCAGGAGAGCACCGCCGTCACCATCATCAGGGTGATGGTCACCACCTCGCAGGCGCGATAGCCCGCCAGGCGTCCAAAGAACCCGGCAAACAGCGCACCGATCAGCGGCAGGAATAGGATCGCCTCGTACATAGTCGCGTCTTTCCCCCTACCCCTTCATCACGTTGACGCTGGCCACGTCGATGGTGCCGCGGTTGCGGAAATAGACCACGAGGATGGCGAGGCCGATGGCCGCTTCCGCCGCCGCCACGGTCAGCACGATGAGTGCGAAGACCTGGCCGATCAGGTTGCCCTGGAAGGCGGAGAACGCGACGAGATTGATGTTCACCGCAAGCAGGATGAGCTCGATGGACATCAGAATGACGATGACGTTCTTCCGGTTCAGGAAGATGCCGAAGATCCCCAGCGTGAACAGGATCGCCGCGACGGTCAGATAATGGGACAGGCCGATGGTCATTGGGACAGCCCCTTTCTGGACGGCACGCTGACGACCTCGACGGTCTTCTTCGGGTCGCGGGCGATCTGTTCCGAGGGCACCTGACGGCGCACATTCTCGCGGTGATGCAAGGTCAGCACGATGGCGCCGATCATGGCCACCAGCAGGATCAGGGACGCGGCCTCGAACAGATAGACGTAGTCCGTATAGAGCACCTGCCCGAGCGCAAGGGTGTTGCTGGTGCCTTCGACCACTGTCGGGCCTGAAACGATATCAGGGGCGGTGAACAGAGCGGTGATAACGAAGACGAGCTCGAGCAGGACGATGATGCCGACCGTTGCCCCGATGGGCAGATAGCGCAGGAAGCCGGCGCGAAGCTCAGCGAAATCCACATCCAGCATCATCACCACGAAGAGGAAGAGCACCATGACCGCGCCGACATAGACGACGATCAGCATCATACCGAGGAACTCCGCGCCGAGCAGCACGAAGAGCCCCGCCGCGTTGAGGAAGGCGAGGATCAGGAACAGCACGGCATGGACCGGATTCCGGCTGGCGATCACCATGAAGCCGGAGCCGACCAGGACGGCTGCGAACAGATAGAAGAAAAGGCTCGCGATCATGATCTGACGCTGATTCCCTTTGGGCTTTCCGCCGCCTCTTTCACGAGGCTTGTATAGTCAGAAGCCCGCACTCGATCCCCCTAAAATCTTCTGCGCCTATCTGTAAGGCGCATCCAGCGAAATATTCTGCGCGATCTCGCGCTCCCAGCGGTCGCCATTGGCGAGCAGCCGGGCCTTGTCGTAGTAGAGCTCCTCGCGCGTCTCGGTGGCGAACTCGAAATTCGGCCCCTCGACGATGGCGTCGACCGGGCATGCCTCCTGGCAGAAGCCGCAATAGATGCATTTCACCATGTCGATGTCGTAGCGGGTGGTCCGCCGCGTGCCGTCATTGCGTCGCGGCCCCGCCTCGATGGTGATGGCCTGGGCCGGGCAGATCGCCTCGCAGAGCTTGCAGGCAATGCAGCGCTCCTCGCCGTTCGGATAGCGGCGGAGCGCATGCTCACCACGGAAGCGCGGACTGAGCGGCCCCTTCTCGAAGGGGTAGTTCAGGGTCGGCTTCGGCGAGACGAAGTATCTCATCGCCAGCCAGAAGGCCGAGACGAACTCCAGCAGGAGCAATGCCTTGGCGGATTGCATGAGCTGCTTCATGAGCGGCCTCTCTTGATTTCAGACCTCATGCCCCACCCCCGAAGATTTTCAGGACCCCGGCGACGATGACCACCATGGCCAGGGAGAGCGGCAGGAAGACCTTCCAGCCGAGCCGCATGAGCTGGTCGTAGCGATAGCGCGGGACCATCGCCTTGACCATGGCAACCATGAAGAACAGGAAGCAGACCTTCAGGAGGAACCATACCACCCCCGGAATCCAGGTGAAGGGGGCGAAGGGAATGGGCGACAGCCAGCCGCCCAGGAACAGCACCGTGCCGAGACCCGCGAGCATGACGATGGCTACGTATTCGCCGAGCATGAAGAGCAGATACGGGGTGGAGGAGTATTCCACCATGAAGCCCGCCACGAGCTCCGATTCCGCTTCCAGCAGGTCGAAGGGCGGGCGGTTGGTCTCGGCGAGCGACGAGATGAAGAAGATCACGAACATCGGAAAGAGCGGCAGCCAGTACCAGCCCAGAGCGCCATAGGCCGTGTCCTGAGAGAGCACGATCTCCGACAGGTTGAGCGATCCGGCGCAAAGCAGCACAGTCACGATGACAAAGCCGATGGAAACCTCGTAGGAGACCATCTGGGCGGCGGAGCGCAGCGCGGAGAGGAAGGCGTATTTGGAGTTGGACGCCCAGCCGGCGATCACCACGCCATAGACCTCCAGCGAGGCCACGGCGAAAACGAACAGGATGCCGATATTGAGATCGGCGACCTCCCAGTTCTCCGCCACCGGGATTACCGCCCAGGCGGACAGCGCCAGACCCGCCGTCACCAGAGGCGCGAGCAGGAAGAGCACCTTGTTGGCGCCGGCCGGGATGACCGGCTCCTTGAAGACGAATTTCAAAAGGTCCGCGAAGGACTGCCAGAGCCCGAACGGGCCCACCACGTTGGGGCCGCGGCGCATCTGGACGGCCGCCCACACCTTCCGGTCGGCGTAGAGCAGGAAGGCGATGATCACCAGAAGGATGACGATCAGCGCAACGCTCTGAGCCAGGATCAGGAAGAGCGGCCAGCCATAGTCGTTCCAGAGCTCAACCATCGGTGCCGGTGGCTCCTTCTTCGGCTTCCGCATGCAGGGCGCTCAGCTGCGCCATGATGGCGGAGGCCCGGGCAATCGGATTGGTCAGGTAGAAGTCGGCGATGGGGCTCTTGAAGCCGCCCTTGGAGACCTTGCCGTCGGTTTTGGCCAGATTGGCGAGCGCGGCCGGTTCCGCCGGAGAGATTGTGCCAAGCAGGGCCAGATGCGGGTGATCGGCGAACATCTTGGACCGGAGCTGGGACAGGCTGTCATAGGGAAGCGTCTTGCCGAGGCGGGCGGAGAGCGCGCGGACGATCTTCCAGTCCTCACGTGCCTCGCCCGGCGGGAAGATGGCGCGGGCCGCGCTCTGGGGGCGGCCTTCGGTGTTCACGTAAAGGGCGTCTTTTTCCGTATAGGCGGCGCCGGGCAGGATGACGTCGGCGCGATGGGCGCCCCGGTCGCCGTGGCTGCCCTGATAGATCACGAAGGCATCACCCAGCCGGTCGACTTCAAGCTCGTCGGCGCCGAGCAGGTAGACGACATCCATGTCGCCCTTCTCGGCGGCGTTGAGGATTCCGTCGACATCCTTGCCGCCCTTGCCCGGCACGAAGTTCAGATCCAGCGCCCCGGTGCGGGCGGCCGCCGTGTGCAGCACGTTGAAGCCGTTCCAGTCCTTGCCCAGAGCGCCCATGGCCTTTGCAGCCTTGGCCGCCATGGCGAGAACGCCGGCGCCGTCGTTTCGGGCGAGCGCCCCCTGCCCCACGATCACCATGGGCCGCTCGGCGCCTTCGATCGTTTTCAGGAACTCGTGAGACCCGTCGGCGATCTGGCTCAACGTGTCGGGCCCAGCGCCGAGATATTCGTACGGGTAATGGAGATCTGCCTCCTCGCCGATCACGCCAACTTTGAGGCTATGGGGATCGGCCCGGTAGCGTTTGCGGATACGGGCATTGAGAATGGCCGCTTCCAGGCGTGGATTGGTGCCTACCAGCAGGATCGCATCCGCCTCGTCGATGCCGGCGATGCCGGAATTGAAGAGATAGCTGGAGCGTCCGAGTGCGGGATCGAGCTTGGCGCCATCCTGGCGGCAATCGGTATTGGGCGAGCCGAGGGCCTCGGCCAGCTCCTTCAGAGCGTAGGTCTCTTCCAAAGCGGCGAGATCGCCGACGATGGCGCCGAAGCGCTTGCCGTCCAGCCCGTCGAGCTTGTCGGCGATCGCCTTAAAAGCCTCGTCCCAGGTGGCCGGGCGGAGCTTTCCGTTCTCTCGAATGTAAGGCCGGTCGAGACGCTGCGTCCGCAACCCGTCCCAGACATGGCGGGTCTTGTCGGTGATCCATTCCTCGTTCACTGCATCGAACACGCACGGCAGGATTCGCAGGACTTCGCGGTCGCGGGAATCGACCCGAATGGCGGAACCGACGGCATCCATGACGTCCACGGAGTCCACCTTGGAGAGTTCCCAGGGGCGCGAGACGAAGGCGTAGGGCTTTGAGGTTAGCGCGCCCACGGGACACAGATCGACCACGTTGCCGGACAGCTCCGACATCATGCCGTGCTCCAGGTAGGTGGTGATCTCCATGTCCTCGCCGCGGCCGATGGCGCCGAGCTCCTCGACGCCGGCCACCTCGGTCATGAAGCGGACGCAGCGGGTGCAATGGATGCACCGGGTCATATGGGTGCCGATCAGCGGCCCGAGATACTTGCCCTCCACGGCGCGCTTGTTGTCGGCGAAGCGGCTGCCATCGAAACCGTAGGCCATGGCCTGATCCTGGAGATCGCATTCGCCGCCCTGATCGCAGATCGGGCAATCGAGGGGATGGTTGACCAGCAGGAATTCCATTACGCCTTCGCGGGCGTGTTTCACCATCTCGTTGTCGGTGTAGATGGTGGGTGGTGTGCCGTCGCGGCCCGGGCGCAGGTCGTTCACGCCCATGGCGCAGGACGCCACCGGCTTCGGCATGCCCTCGACCTGGACGAGGCACATGCGGCAATTGCCGGCGATGGAGAGCCGCTCGTGATAGCAGAAGCGCGGGATCTCGACGCCGGCCAGCTCGCAGGCCTGGATCAGGGTGATGCCGTCGGGGACTTCGACTTCGGCGTCGTTGATGATCAGCTTAGGCATGGGCTCACTCCGCCGCGACCGGCACGGAGGCCGGAATGGGTTTGGCCGCGTATTGGTCGATGCGCTCCTCGATCACGTGGCGGAAATTGCGGATGAGACCCTGGACCGGCCAGGCCGCCGCGTCGCCCAGCGCGCAGATGGTGTGACCCTCGACCTGCTTGGAGACGTCGAACAGCATGTCGATCTCGCGTTTCTCCGCCTTGCCTTCGGCCATGCGCTCCAGTACGCGCCACATCCAACCCGTGCCTTCCCGGCACGGCGTGCACTGGCCGCAGGATTCGTGCTTGTAGAAGTAAGAGATGCGCGCGATGGCCCGGACGATGTCCGTGGACTTGTCCATGACGATGACCGCCGCGGTTCCGAGGCCCGTCTGAAGGTCCTTCAGGGTGTCGAAATCCATGTCGAGATCGTTGCACTGGTCGGCCGGCAGGCAGGGCACGGACGAGCCGCCGGGAATTACCGCCAGCAGATTGTCCCAACCGCCGCGCACGCCGCCGCAATGGCGATCGATCAGCTCGCGAAGCGGGATGCCCATCTCCTCCTCGACCACGCAGGGCTCGTTCACGTGGCCTGAGATGGCGAAGAGCTTGGTGCCTGTGTTGTTGGGCTTGCCGAGACCAGCGAACCAGGCGGCCCCCCGGCGCATGATGTCCGGCACGGCGGCGATGGATTCCACGTTGTTGACGGTGGTCGGCGCCCCGTAGAGGCCGACATTGGCCGGGAACGGCGGCTTCAGCCGCGGCATGCCCTTCTTGCCCTCGAGGCTTTCCAGAAGGGCCGTCTCCTCCCCGCAGATATAGGCGCCGGCGCCGTGATGCAGGTAGAGATCGAAATCCCAGCCGTTCTTGTTGCCCTTGCCGATGAGGTTGGCTTCGTAGGCCTGGTCGATGGCTGCCTGGAGCCGCTCGCGCTCGCGGATGAATTCGCCACGGATGTAGATGTAGCAAGCATGGGCCCGCATGGCGAAGGAGGCGATCAGCGCGCCTTCGATCAGGAGATGCGGATCGTGACGCATGATCTCCCGGTCCTTGCAGGTGCCGGGCTCGGATTCGTCGGCATTGATGACGAGGTAGTTCGGGCGGCCGTCGGACTCCTTCGGCATGAAGGACCATTTGAGGCCGGTCGGGAAGCCCGCGCCGCCGCGGCCGCGCAAGCCCGACGCCTTCACCTCTTCGATCACGTCCTCATGGCCGCGAGCCAGGATCTCCTTGGTCCCGTCCCAAGCGCCCCGGGCCATGGCCCCTTTCAGCCCCCAATCGTGGAGGCCGTAGAGGTTGGTGAACATGCGGTCCTTATCGGCAAGCACTAGGAGTCATCCTTCTTGCTAGATTTTTCCCGCTCGGCGACCTCTTCGCCCTTCTCGGCAACCTTCTTGCCCTGGCCATTCTTGACAGGGTGCTCGGGCACGTCGGCTGCGCGCCGGTCGGCCGCCTTGGTGGGCTCCTTCGCCTCATCGTCCTGGAGCGGCGGGTTCACCGCGCCGGAATCTTCCGACATCTCGTAAAGCTCGTCGCTGGTCAGGCTGGTCGGACCGCTCGCCGGCGCCGATGTCTGGCGTCCGTTCTGAGGACCGGGGACGACCTCCCTGCCCTCCTTCAGCTCGTTCAGGATCCAGGCGAGCTTCTCGCCGTCGAGATCCTCGTAATAATCCTTGTTGATCTGGACCATGGGCGCATTGGAGCAGGCGCCGAGGCATTCCACCTCGATCCAGGAGAACAGCCCGTCCTCGGTAACGTGGCCGGGCTCACCGATCATCTCCCGGCAGGTCTTCTTCAAATCGTCGGCGCCGCGCAGCCAGCATGGCGTGGTGCCGCAAAGCTGCACGTAGTAGCGGCCCACGGGCGCCAGGTTGAACATGGTGTAGAAGGTCGCGACCTCGTAGACGCGGATATAGGCCATATCCAGCATGTCGGCGATGTAGCGCAGCGCCGGCTCGGGCAGCCATCCGCCCATCTGCTCCTGGGCGCGCCACAATAGCGGGATCACGCCGGAGGCCTGCTTCCCTTCGGGGTATTTTTCGAGCGTATTCTTTGCCCAAACGAGGTTTTCCGGTGTGAAAGCGAAAGCCTCGGGCTGCTCATCTGCAAGGCGTCGGACGCTCATGCGGCTGTCTTCTTATGCTCGCCTGCAGGCGGTCTCGTCTGCAAACGCGTTTGAAGGGGGCGGTCTCCGTCAGCACGTCGGCCCTTCCCAAAAGGCCGGTCCCCAAGCGGGGCGAAGCGAACGGTGAAGCACTCCCTAAATTGACGGCAGACGGCGATTTTTTGCCTTCCGCCAGAATCTCATCTCTCACGTTGCATCTTGCCTGTTGAGCCCGGTGAATCAAGGGGCCGAAACAGCGCGGGATGCAACTTACGCAAGCCTATCGGTCGACCTCCCCGAAGACGATGTCGAGCGAGCCGAGGATCGCCGAAACATCCGCCAGCATGTGTCCCTTGGACAGGAAATCCATGGCTTGCAGATGGGCGAAGCCGGGCGCGCGCAGCTTGCAGCGATAGGGCTTGTTGGTGTCGTCGGCGACCAGATAGACGCCGAATTCCCCTTTTGGCGCCTCCACGGCGGCGTAAACCTCGCCGGCGGGCACGTGATAGCCTTCCGTGTAGAGCTTGAAGTGATGGATCAGCGCTTCCATCGATTGCTTCATCTCGCCCCGGCGCGGCGGCACCATCTTGTGATTCTGCACCAGCACTTCGCCGGGCTCTGTGGTGAGCTTTTCACAGGCCTGCTTCATAATGCGGACAGATTGTCGCATCTCCTCCATGCGGATGAGATAGCGGTCGTAGCAATCGCCGTTCTTGCCGATGGGGATGTCGAATTCCATCTCCTCGTAGCATTCGTAAGGCTGGGACTTGCGCAAATCCCATTTGGCGCCGGAGCCGCGCACCATCACGCCGGAGAAGCCCCAGGCCCAGGCGTCGTCCAGATCGACGATGCCGATATCGACATTACGCTGCTTGAAGATGCGGTTGTTGGTGAGAAGCCCCTCGATATCGTCGAGCACTCCCAGAAACGGATCGCAGAAGGCATAGATGTCGTCGACGAGCTTGGGCGGCAGGTCTTGATGCACACCGCCGGGCCGGAAATAGGCCGCATGCATGCGGCTACCCGATGCGCGCTCATAGAAAACCATGAGCTTCTCACGTTCCTCGAAGCCCCAAAGCGGCGGCGTCAGCGCTCCGACATCCATGGCCTGGGTGGTGACGTTGAGGAGATGAGAGAGCAGCCGGCCGATCTCCGAATAGAGCACGCGGATGAGCTGGGCGCGCCGCGGGATCTCGACACCGACGAGGCGCTCCACGGCCAGGCAGTAGGCGTGCTCCTGGTTCATGGGCGCGACGTAGTCGAGCCGGTCGAAATACGGCAGCGCCTGCAGGAAGGTTTTGTATTCGATCAGCTTTTCGGTGCCGCGATGGAGCAGTCCGATATGGGGATCGACGCGCTCGACCACCTCGCCGTCGAGCTCCAGCACCAGGCGCAGCACGCCATGGGCGGCCGGATGCTGAGGGCCGAAATTGATGGTGAACTTCCGGTCCTCGGTATTCTCTGTCAGCGCTTCGGCGTCCTGCTTCTCGAAATCGCTATCGGTGGTCATGTTATCGGAGGTCATGCGCCGGCCTCTTCCGAATCCGCTTGTTGCACGGCTTGAAGCTTCTTCTGCATTCCGCGATCGAAACGCTCCCAGGTGACGACGAAGCGCTCGTGCTCGCCCTCCCCGATCACGCCGATGCCGTCATGGGCGCGGACATGAAATTTGAGACGCGGGCCGCGGACTTCGATGCATTCGGCATCGACAGTGACCGTTAGGCCGGGCGGCGTCGCCGATTGATGGGAGACGTTGATATGGGTGCCGAGGCTACCCTCGCCTTCGTCCAGATGGGGTGAGATGAGCTTGAGGCAGGTCCACTCCATGAGCCCGACCATGAAGCCGGTAGCGAAGACCTCCGGCATGGCCTGGAACTCCTCGGCCTCCGGATAGAGTTGCGGCACGGTCTTGGTGTCCGGGATCTTGTAGGAGAACTGCACCTGCAGGCCGGGAATCAGGGTTGGCCTCATGACTGCCGCTCCCCGGTTTCCGGATCGCCCGCCTTCTCATCGCCGGGAATCGCCTCGTCCATGCCCTCCCAGGGGCTCAGGAAGTCGAAATTGCGGAAGCCCTGCATGAGCTTCACGGGCTCGTAGACCACCTTCTTCGCCTCATCGTCGTAGCGCACCTCGACGAAGCCGGTGAGCGGGAAGTCCTTCCGAAGCGGATGGCCTTGGAAGCCGTAATCGGTGAGCAGTCGCCGTAGATCCGGGTGGCCGGAGAATAGCACGCCGTAGAGGTCGTAGGTCTCGCGCTCGAACCAGTCGGCGGCCGGGAAGACGCCGATGAGGCTCGGCACGGGCATCGTCTCGTCGGTGGTGACCTTCAGGCGGATGCGGTGGTTCAGGTCCGGGCTCAGCAGATGATAGACGACGTCGAAGCGCTCTTCGCGCTCGGGGTAGTCGGCGCCGCAAATATCGATGAGGCAGACGAAGCGGCATTTATCGTCGTCGCGCAGGAAGGTGGCGACCTCGACGATCTGGTCGCGGACCACATCCACGGTCAGCTCATTATACCGGACGCGATAGCCGGAAATGGAAGCGCCCAGCGTGTCGCTGAGATGCTTGCCGAGATCGTTCAGGGCGTCGTCCATGCTTAGGCTTACAGTTCTTATGCGACGCTACCGCTGAATGGTGCCGGTGCGCCTGATTTTCTTTTGGAGGAGCAGCACGCCATAGACCAGCGCTTCGGCGGTTGGCGGGCAGCCCGGAACGTAAATGTCGACGGGCACGATGCGGTCGCAGCCGCGCACCACCGAATAGGAATAGTGATAGTAGCCGCCGCCATTGGCGCAGGAGCCCATGGAGATGACGTAGCGAGGCTCCGGCATCTGGTCGTAGACCTTGCGGAGCGGCGCTGCCATCTTGTTGGTGAGCGTGCCGGCGACGATCATGACGTCGGACTGGCGGGGGCTGGCGCGGGGCGCGAAGCCGAATCGCTCGAGGTCGTAGCGCGGCATGGAGGACTGCATCATCTCCACCGCACAGCAGGCCAAGCCGAACGTCATCCACATGAGCGAGCCGGTACGCGCCCAGTTGATCAGATCGTCGGCCGTGGTGAGCAGAAAGCCCTTATCGGCCAGCTGATCGGAGAATTCGTCGAAACGCGAGACCTGAGGCAGCACGCGATCCTGAGGAATGCGCGGGCGGCCTTCAGCTTGCGCCTGATCGAGAATCGGGTCGTCGGTCAATCCCATTCCAGGGCTCCCTTCCCCCATTCATATATGAAGCCGATGGTGAGGATGCCAAGGAACACCATCATCGCCCAGAACCCGAACATGCCCACATCGTCGAAGGCGATCGCCCATGGAAACAGGAAGGCGACCTCCAGGTCGAAGATGATGAAGAGCAGCGAGACGAGATAGAATCGCACGTCGAACTTCATGCGCGCATCGTCGAAGGCGTCGAATCCGCACTCATAGGCGGAGACCTTCTCCGGATCGGGATTATTCGGCGCGATGAAGAACGGGACGAGCAGGAGAACGGCGCTGATGGCAAAGGCCACGCCGATGAAGATCACCAGCGGAAGATATTCTTGCAGCAACTCGTTCATGAAGCCGCCTCGCATGTCCCGGGAGCGGACCAAAGGCGTGAAAACTTCTGTCTGCTTCCCAGAGGCGAAGCGAGAGGTTTACGCGACCGTGCTCGCCCTCTTTCTTCGCCCGCAGACGTATCTATTGGTTAGCGCAGCGACGGGGGCAGACGCAAGGTGCCATGGGTCGCAGCGCAATCAATCATAGTCCCGAATTGGTCGAGGATTGTAGTAGAGGTGAGGAGCATGGATTTCCGAATCTCGGGCGATATGCTTGAGGCTCGTCGCTTATTGCCGCCTGATGCCGGGGGATACCAATTGACGGAATTGAGGATACTGCAGCCCTGCCCGGTCTGTGGGTCACAGTATACTGCCTATGTGCGCCAGGTGCCCACACGGCGGACTAACAGAGAGATTCCCCTCTACAGCTGCTTGGACTGCCAGAGCTTCTGGAACCCGTCGGGCTATCGTGAGGATGAAGCTCAGCTGCGCCGCGACCTCCAGTGGAACCTCTCCGTCCGCGATCGGAATACAGAAGCTGCGAATACCCTTTTCGACCGTCTCTCCCATGAAGGGATCGCGCCTCGCTCCGTGGCCGAGATCGGTTGTGGGATCGGGACGCTTCTCAATGTCGCTCGAGACCGCGGAATGGAGATTGTAGGCCACGACGTGAATGCTGTGGCGATCGAGCATGCCAAGACTGAATTCGGCCTTGCGCTGAGCTCCGCACTTTGGACGGCGGAAACGCCGACGCCGCCGGTCGATCTCTATCTCTGTATCATGGTCCTCGAACACATGGAGGACCCTGGGTTGCTGCTCAGGGAGCTTTGCAAAGCTGCGATGGCGCAACAGGCCGCCCTCTTTGTTTCGGTGCCTTTCCTCAACCGCAAAAAGTGGCACTTCATCCTGGAACCCGATCCGATGACGGCGGGCACCCCGTTCTTCGACAACGACGTCCATGTTACCCATTTTTCGAAGAAGGGCATGATAGCCGCCTTCGACCGATTCGGGTGCGCCGGGGCAAAGCCGTTCAGTGGCGGGTTATGGAATGGGGTTTTGTGGCAGCCGACCAGTGAGGCGACCAAGTCGGACAGCGCGACGCGTCTGTCATGGCTGAAGTGGCCCTGGAAACGCAACGCAGAGGCACAAGCGCGGAGCTGACCTTCATTCGACGCTACGTCTCGAAGCGCCGCCAATTTCTAAATCTTTTAGGGGAAATGGCGGGAGTGACGGGACTCGAACCCGCGGCCTCCGGCGTGACAGGCCGGCGCTCTAACCAACTGAGCTACACCCCCGCGGTGCCCTAATCGCAGCTTCGCGGCGAGGGCTTCCAGCGTGTAAGGCTTCCGATTCCCCAAGTCAACAAAACAGAGCCCGTGATGGACATCTATCCGTCATTTGTTGGTTGGTGAACGATGAAAGTCCCTGCCTCGCGCGATTTCTTGGGACGCGAAGCGTGGTGGGCGGTGAGAGGATCGAACTCCCGACATCCACGGTGTAAACGTGGCGCTCTACCAGCTGAGCTAACCGCCCGTCTCCGGCATAGATTCGCTATCGTGCTTCGCCACGCAAGCTTTGCGTGGGCGCTGCGCCATACGGACGCTGCCTAAACCGCCGCTGCCGAAAACTTTTCTAAAATCCGAACTGTGTGTTCGCTTGGTGTCGGGCCGAGAACATCACCCGCCCGGCGAAACGCAGGGCGCGAGCTTCGGCAGACGCCACCGTCCCTCAGGGATCGAGGGAAAGCCGCCCAGGCGCTTGCGCCTGGGCCAGCAGGCTAGCTGTTGCAGGCTTCCTTCAAAGCCTTGCCGGCGCGGAACTTCGGCACGCGGGACGCCGGGATCTCGACGGCCTCGCCGGTGCGCGGGTTGCGGCCGGTGGAGGCCTTGCGATCGGCGACCTGGAAATTACCGAATCCGACGATGCGGACGGTGTCGCCATTCTTCAGCGCAGACTCGATGGTCTTGAAGGTGGCGTCGACAGCCTTCTCGGCGGAGTCCTTCGAGATATCGGATTCCTTCGCCACTTCGGCTACGAGGTCAGCCTTGTTCATGGTCTATCCTTTCGTTCGGCCCCAAACCTCTGCCGCGCACCCGGGGCCGGCGGGGTGCGAAAGCGATTCTAACAAATGTGCTGTATGACTGGCCTAGAAAAGGCGGAAAATCAACAAAAATGGTCCGACTCATTCGCTGAGCCGGACCATAGAGAAACGACATTTTTGGGGCAGAGTTCACACTGCCTGTTTGTTTAGTGCGCGGTGAGGCCCGTGGAGGGGTCTTCGTTCTTCGGCGGAACGACCTCCTTGCCCTCGCCGCCGTCCTCAGACCATTCGATCCGCTGGGGCGGATGCACCAGGGCCAGAGGCACGACTTCGTCCATGCGCGACACCGTCTTGATATCGAGCTTGTTCTTAATCTCGTCCGGGATCTCCGTGAGATCCTTGGCATTCTCCTCCGGGATGATCACCGTCTTGATGCCGGCCCGAAGCGCTGCGAGCAGCTTCTCCTTCAGGCCACCGATGGGCAGCACCCGGCCACGGAGCGTGATCTCGCCGGTCATGGCGACATCGCGGCGGACCTTGATGCCGGTCATCAGCGAGATGATCGCCGTCACCATGGCGACACCGGCAGACGGCCCGTCCTTCGGGGTCGCGCCCTCGGGCACGTGGACGTGAATGTCCCGCTTCTCGAAGAGCGGCGGCTCGATGCCGAACTCGACGGCGCGTGAACGCACATAGGCGCTCGCGGCCTGAATCGATTCCTTCATCACGTCGCGCAGATTGCCGGTAACGGTCATCTTGCCCTTGCCGGGCATCATGACGCCTTCGACGGTCAGGATCTCGCCGCCGACTTCCGTCCAGGCGAGACCGGTAACGACGCCGACCTGATCCTCCAGCTCCGCCTCGCCGTAGCGATATTTCGGCACGCCGAGATAGTCCTCGAGATTCTCTCTGGTGATCTCGATGGAGGTCTTGTCCGAGGTCAGCAGCTCCTTCACGGATTTCCGGGCCAGCTTGGCCAGCTCGCGCTCCAGATTCCGCACGCCCGCTTCGCGGGTGTAGCGGCGGATCATCTCCATCAGCGCGGCATCGTCGAGGGTCATCTCATCCTCTTCGAGGCCGTGAGCCTTGATCTGGGCCGGCAGCAGATGCCGGCGGGCGATCTGCACCTTCTCCTCTTCCGTGTAGCCGGCGAGCCTGATGATCTCCATACGGTCCAGTAGGGCCGGCGGAATGTTTAGGGTGTTCGCCGTCGTCACGAACATCACGTTGGACAGGTCGTAATCGACCTCCAGGTAATGGTCGTTGAAGGTGTTGTTCTGCTCCGGATCGAGCACCTCGAGCAGCGCCGAGGCCGGATCGCCGCGGAAGTCCGCGCCCATCTTGTCGATCTCGTCCAGCAGGAAGAGCGGATTGGTCTTCTTCGCCTTCTTCATGGACTGGATGACCTTGCCGGGCATGGAGCCGATATAGGTCCGCCGGTGACCGCGGATCTCCGCCTCGTCACGGACGCCGCCCAGGCTCATGCGCACGAACTCGCGGCCCGTGGCCTTGGCGATGGAACGGCCAAGCGAGGTCTTGCCGACGCCGGGTGGTCCGACCAGGCAGAGGATCGGTCCCTTCAGGGCGTTGGTCCGGTTCTGGACGGCCAGATATTCGACGATGCGATCCTTGACCTTCTCCAGGCCGAAGTGATCCTCGTCCAGGACGTTCTGGGCGTCGTCGAGATCGCGCTTGACCTTGCCCTTCACACCCCACGGGATGCCCAGCAGCCAGTCGAGATAGTTGCGGACCACGGTGGCCTCGGCCGACATGGGGCTCATCTGGCGGAGCTTCTTCAGCTCGGCCATGGCCTTCTCGCGGGCTTCCTTGGAGAGCTTGGTCTTCTCGATCTTCTCCTCGAGCTCGGCCAGGTCGTCGCGGCCTTCCTCGCCGTCGCCGAGCTCCTTCTGGATCGCCTTCATCTGCTCGTTCAGGTAGTACTCGCGCTGCGTCTTCTCCATCTGACGCTTTACGCGGCTCCTGATCTTCTTCTCCACCTGGAGGACGGAGATCTCGCTCTCCATTAGGGTGAAGACGCGCTCCAACCGCTCGGAGACCGAGGTGATCTCGAGGACCTGCTGCTTCTCGGAAATCTTGATGGCGAGATGGGAGGCGATCGTGTCGGCCAGCTTCGAGTAGTCCTCGATCTGGTTCAGGGTCGCCAGCACCTCCGGCGAGATCTTCTTGTTGAGCTTCACATAGCTCTCGAACTGGCTGATCACGGACCGAGCCAGCGCTTCGATCTCGTCCTCGGTGCCCATCTCCTCCTCGACCGGGGAGATCTTGGCTTCGAAATACTCTTCCTTGTCGGTGAAGGAGTCGATCTCCGCCCGCTTCGTGCCCTCGACCAGCACCTTCACGGTGCCGTCGGGCAGCTTCAGCAGCTGCAGGACGGAGGCCAGCGTGCCGACACGGTAGATGCCGTCGGCGCTCGGCTCGTCGTCATTGGCGTTCTTCTGCGCGGCAAGCAGGATCTGCTTGTCGGCGCGCATCACCTCTTCCAGGGCCGCAATGGACTTCTCGCGTCCGACGAAGAGCGGAACGATCATATATGGGAAGACTACGATGTCCCGCAGCGGAAGCACGGGATAGATCTCCTGCCCGCCGCCTGTTTCGAAGTCTTGGGTTTCGGTCTGGTCAGTCATATTAATCCTGTCGGCAGTCCATTTGCGATGGTGGGCGGCGGCAATGGTTCGGCCTTGCACTCGCCCTTCGGTGATCCTCCCCCAGGATCGGGTTCCGCGAACATGTCCCGGCTGGCACCGGGATCGGACAGGCGGGGTACGCGCCAATCATCCACGGCTGTGTTAAATGGCGACCACGAAGCGCGAATTCAAGGAGACCGCCGGGGAAGCGAGATCGGGGTTTTCGCCCCGATCTCATGTGCTTAGACGGCGAACAGCAGACGAGTGCACATGTCGCGCCGCGTTTCCGCCATGATGGCGGGGATTCGGCGCCAGCAGCAAGTGTTTACGGGCGTGTATACCCGCGTCTTTAGGCGCTGGTGCCGAGTTCCTCGTGACGCTCGGAGTAGATCCGCAAGGGCCGTGCCTTGCCTTCGACCACCTCCGGGCTGATGACCACTTCCTCGACGCCCTGCATGCTCGGCAGCTCGAACATGGTGTCGAGCAGGATACCTTCCATGATGGAGCGCAGGCCGCGGGCACCAGTCTTCCGCTCGATCGCCTTGCGGGCGATGGTGCGGAGCGCCTCCTCGGCGAAGGAGAGCTGAATGTCCTCCATCTCGAAGAGCCGCTGATACTGGCGGACCAGAGCGTTCTTCGGCTCGGTCAGAATCTGGATCAGCGCATCCTCGTCGAGATCGTCCAGCGTGGCGATGACAGGGACACGGCCGATGAATTCCGGGATCAAACCGAATTTCAGCAAATCCTCCGGCTCGACCTCCTTCAGGATGTCGCCGGTGCGGCGCTCGTCGACACTGCCGACCTTGGCGCCAAAGCCGATGGAGGTGGAGCGGCCCCGGCCGGAGATGATCTTCTCAAGACCGGCGAACGCGCCGCCGCAGATAAACAGGATGTTGGTCGTGTCCACCTGCAGGAATTCCTGCTGCGGGTGCTTGCGTCCCCCTTGCGGCGGGACAGCTGCGACCGTGCCTTCCATGATCTTCAGAAGCGCCTGCTGCACGCCCTCGCCCGACACGTCGCGCGTGATCGAAGGGTTGTCGGCCTTGCGGCTGATCTTGTCGACCTCGTCGATATAGACGATGCCGCGCTGGGCACGCTCCACATTGTAATCGGCCGACTGAAGAAGCTTCAGAATGATGTTCTCGACGTCTTCACCGACATAGCCGGCCTCGGTCAGAGTCGTGGCGTCGGCCATGGTGAAGGGCACGTCGAGGATGCGGGCGAGCGTCTGGGCGAGCAGCGTCTTACCGCAGCCCGTGGGTCCGACCAGCAGAATGTTCGACTTGGCGAGCTCGACATCCCCGTTCTTGCCGGAGTGGTTGAGCCGCTTGTAGTGGTTGTGGACGGCGACGGAGAGGACGCGCTTGGCGTAGTCCTGACCGATGACATAGTCGTCGAGCACCTGGCAGATCTCGACCGGCGTGGGGACGCCGTCGCGAGACTTCACCAGCGAGCTCTTATTCTCCTCGCGGATGATGTCCATGCAGAGTTCGACGCATTCGTCGCAGATGAACACGGTCGGTCCAGCGATCAGCTTGCGAACTTCGTGCTGGCTCTTGCCGCAGAAGGAACAGTAGAGAGTGTTTTTGGAGTCGGTTCCGCTCACCTTGCTCATTCGCCTATCCAGTTCTTAGCTGCTGCTATTGCAGACGGAAACGGTCAGCCTGCGATGATTCGGCCTGTTATCCTTGCATGAAAGTTCCCGTTTCGGGGAAGGATATCAATCTGGCGACCCCCACCATACCGCAATCTGATCATGGTAGGTTTCAGGGATCAAGGATTGATTAATCGGGTGCTTCCGACTGTCGCCGGCCGCATCCAGGCTTAACCAAGCCACTCTTTCAGAAGGAAAATCCGCGCCACCCGCATCTGCCGGCGGAGGGGGCTTTTGCCGGTCCGAACCCGCTTCAGCGACGATGCGCCCGCTGGGGCGCGCCTGCGTTATTCGCTGGGCGTGGTGGACTGCTCGAGCACTTCGCGCTTCTGAATCACCTCATCGATGATTCCGAAGTTCTTCGCGTCCTCTGCAGTCATGAAGTAGTCACGATCCAGCGTCCGTTCAACGGTCTCGTATTCCTGGCCCGTGTGCTTCACGTAGATATCGTTCAGCCGCTTCTTCATCTTGATGATGTCCTCGGCGTGACGCTCGATATCCGAGGCCGTGCCCTGGAAGCCGCCGGAGGGCTGATGCACCATGACGCGGGCATTGGGAAGCGCATAGCGCTGGCCCTTCTCGCCGGCCGCCAGAAGGAGCGAGCCCATGGAGGCCGCCTGACCCGTGCACAGCGTCGCCACGGGCGGTCGGATGAACTGCATGGTGTCGTAGATCGCCATGCCCGAGGTCACCACGCCGCCCGGCGAGTTGATGTACATGGAGATCTCTTTCTTCGGATTCTCCGCTTCCAGGAAGAGGAGCTGGGCGATGATCAGGGACGCGATGTTGTCCTCGATCGGCCCGGTCACGAAGATGATCCGCTCCTTCAGCAGGCGCGAGTAGATGTCGTAGGCCCGCTCGCCGCGATTGGTCTGCTCGACCACCATGGGAACGAGGGTGTTCATCTGGATTTCCATCGGGTCTGACATCGTTCGTCCCTGGTTCGCTGAATGATCGGAATGTCCCGGCGGATCCGCCGGCTTCGGATTGGTCGCCCTTGCCAGCGGTCTCCCGAAAACGGGAATCGCTGCAAGGCCTGCAACGTGTTCGGCTACACCATATGGGAAGGAGCCGGCAAGGGTAACAGGGGGCCGGCTCTTTCCTTAATCGAGATTGCCCTAATCGATCTCGCTAGTGGTCGTGATCATGATCGTGGTCATGGTCGTGATCGTGGTCATGGCTGTGAGGCGCCATGCCGCCGTCCAGGCCTTCGTATAGCTCCTCGGCGGAGACCTTCTTCTCGTTCACCTTGGCGAGCTCGGCGATGTAGTCGATCACCTTGTCCTCGTAGAGGGGCGCGCGGACCTCGTTCAGGGCCTGAGGATTGTTGCGGTAGTACTCGTAGACCTCCCGCTCCTGGCCCGGGAACTGACGGATGCGCTCCAGCAGCGCCTGGTTCACCTCGTCGTCGGTGACCTGGATCTCGTTCTTGCTGCCCACTTCCGACAGGAGCAGACCGAGGCGGACCCGGCGCTCGGCGAGCTCGCGGTATTCCTTCTTCGCCTCCTCCTCGGTGGTGCCTTCGGCCTCGAAGCTCTTGCCGTGATGCTCGATGTCGTGGGTCACCTGATCCCAGATGGCCTTGAACTCGTTCTCCACCAGCTCTTCGGGAAGCTGGAAGTCGTGGGCCTCGTTTAGCTTGTCGAGCATCTGGCGCTTGAGCTTCATGCGTGAGGCGCCCTTGCGGTCCTCCTCGAGGCGGACCTTCATCATCTCCCGGAGCTTGTCGACGGACTCAAGGCCGAGCCCCTTGGCGAACTCATCGTCGAGCTTCGGCTCTTCCGGCTTGCCGACTTCCTTGACCTTCACCTCGAAGACCACCGGCGCGCCGGCAAGGCTCTTTTCCGGATAATCCTCCGGGAAGGTGACCTCGACATTCTTCTCGTCGCCGGCCTTGAGGCCGATCAGGCCTTCCTCGAAGCCGGGGATGAAGCGGTTGGAGCCCAGCACGAGCGGCGCGCCTTCGGCCTTGCCGCCTTCGAACGGCTCGCCGTCCTTCTTGCCGACGAAGTCGATGGTGACCTGATCGCCCTCTTCCGCGGCGGCGTCCTTGGCGACGTAGTTCACGTTCTGCTGGCGCAGGCGATTGAGCGCCTCGTCCACCTCGTCCTTGGTGACCTCGGCCACCGGGCGCTCCAGCTCGAGCTTCTTGAAATCCATCGGCTCGAAATCGGGGATCACCTCGAAGGACATGGTGTAGGCGAGGTCTGCATCGCATTCGAAGATCTTGTTGATCTCGGTCTCGTCCTCCGGCAGCGCGATCTTCGGCTGATAGGCCGGCTGCTCCTCGCGGTCGGCGAGCGCCTTCTGGCTCGCTTCCGTCACGGCCTGCTGGACGATCTCCGCCATCACCGAGCGGCCATAGACCTTCTTCAGATGAGTTTTTGGCACGTGGCCCGGCCGGAAGCCCTTGAGCTGGACTTTGCCCTTCAGCTCGTCGAGACGCTGATCGAGCTTCTGCTCCAACTCGTCGGCGCCGATGACGACCTTCAGTTCGCGGCGCAGGCCTTCGTTCGTGGTTTCGGTGACATTCATTCTGGCTGACCTATTGCTGACATCCGCCGGCGCCCGGACGGGTGCCTGCGGAAAAGCGGAAATTCGTGAAGCCTCGTGATTTGCGGTTGGTGCGGGCGGAGGGACTTGAACCCCCACGGCCGAAGCCACCAGAACCTAAATCTGGCGTGTCTACCAATTCCACCACGCCCGCAAAGTAAGGATCGGCTCGTTACTGACGCGCGCTATATCACAGCGTTCGAGCCGACGGCTAGCCCGAAGCTAACGCGATTTGCCGCTTCCGGTTCGAACCGCTTCTCGTCTAGCATTACCGGATGATGCCAGTTCGCCTCACGATCGCTTCTTCGATCATTGTCGGTGCCCTCATGTTGGGCAGCTCTCCAGGCTCGCCTTGGGCCGACCCCGTCGGCGAGGTGCGAGAGGTCCG
Source organism: Methyloligella solikamskensis (assembly GCF_042676065.1). Classification (NCBI taxonomy): domain Bacteria; kingdom Pseudomonadati; phylum Pseudomonadota; class Alphaproteobacteria; order Hyphomicrobiales; family Hyphomicrobiaceae; genus Methyloligella; species Methyloligella solikamskensis. The sequence goes on from NZ_JBHTJO010000001.1 coordinate 1,909,856, forward strand.
CAAATCCGCCGAGGTCATTCCCCCCGAGAAGACAGCAGTTGCCGCCAAGCCCGGCGAGCCGGTGGCCGAGGCCGACACGCTTAGGACAGGCAGTGATTCCAGACTCCAAGTTGAGTTCGTCGACAACAGCATGCTCGTGCTCGGAGCGAGCGCTGAGTTGCTGGTCGACAAATACGTTTATGAGGCTTCCGCTGAGAGCGGAAGCGCGGTCCTTCAGGCGGCGCAAGGAGCCTTGCGTTTCGTCTCAGGGCGGCTGGAGCCCAAGGGCGAGATTTCGATCGATTTGCCCGTCGCCCATATCGCCCTTCGAGGCACGGAATTGTGGGCCGGTCCGAGCCGTGGCGTGACCGGCATCCTTCTTATCAAAGGCAGAGTCGAGGTCAGCAATGAAGCTGGTAGCGTGATCCTCTCGGAGCCAGGACAGGGAACCAATATCGAGTCTGCGAACGTTGCGCCGACCGCTCCCTCCGTCTGGCCGGAGGCTCGGGTGGAGGAAGCCCTGTCCACAGTTGCGCTTCCCTAGTCGTCGGCGGGAACCAAGCTCACTTGCCGCAGGTGGCCGGCCTAAAGTACGTTGCCGCTCCACTCACCAAGCGGGAAGCGGTCTCTTGAATTACAAGGACGGGATCATCGAGGCGATCGGCGACACACCGCTGATCAAGCTGAAGCGCGCATCGGAGGAAACCGGCTGCACGATCCTCGGCAAGGCCGAGTTCATGAATCCGGGGCAGTCGGTAAAGGACCGGGCGGCGCTGTTCATCATTCGCGACGCCATGAACAAGGGCCAGCTCAAGGCTGGCGGCACGGTGGTCGAAGGCACGGCGGGCAATACCGGGATCGGGCTTTCCCTCGTCGGCAACGCCATGGGCCTCAAGACGGTGATCGTCATCCCCGAGACCCAGTCCGACGAGAAGAAGGACATGTTGCGGCTGTCCGGCGCAACGCTGATCGAAGTGCCGGCGGTGCCTTACAAGAACGACAACAACTACGTGAAATATTCCGGGCGCCTGGCCGAGGAGCTGGCCAAGACCGAACCGAACGGCGCGATCTGGGCCAACCAGTTCGATAATGTCGCGAACCGGCAGGGCCATATCGAGACCACGGCGGTCGAGATCTGGGATCAGACCGACGGCAAGGTGGACGGCTTCATCTGCGCGGTGGGCACGGGTGGCACGCTTGCCGGCGTCTCCATGGGGCTGAAGGAGAAGAATCCGGACGTCACCATCGGTCTCGCCGATCCCATGGGCGCGGCCCTGTACAACTTCTATGAGCATGGCGAGCTGAAGTCGGAAGGCTCCTCCATCACCGAGGGAATCGGCCAGGGGCGGATCACCGCCAACCTGGAAGGGGCCGAGGTCGACACGGCCTTCCAGATCCCCGATGCGGAGGCCCTGCCCGTCGTCTTCAGCCTCCTGAAAGAGGAAGGTTTGTGCCTCGGGGGCTCCAGCGGCATCAATGTCGCCGGCGCCATCCGGCTTGCCCGGGAGATGGGACCAGGCCACACCATTGTCACGGTGCTTTGCGACTACGGCACCCGCTACCAAAGCCGGCTGTTCAATCCTACCTTCCTCAAGGAGAAAGGCCTGCCCGTGCCGGAGTGGCTCGACGGCGCGCCGGCTGAGGTTCCGAGCGTTTTCGTTTAATGGATTTTCCTGGATGGATACTTTGAGCAAATCTTGGTTGATCGAGACCGACGAGCTCCAGAAGGAGCTGAACGCGCCTGATCTCGTCGTGGTGGACGGCTCCTGGCACATGCCGTCGGAGGAGCGTAACGCCTACGAGGAATATCTCGACGAGCACATTCCGGGTGCGGTGTTCTTCGATATCGACGAGATTGCCGATACCAACAATCCCCTACCCCACATGCTTCCCTCGCCGGAGAAGTTCTCCTCGCGTATGCGCGCGTTAGGCATCGGCGATGGCGCCCGGGTCGTGGTCTACGATTCCGGCAATGTCTTCGGCGCCGCGCGGGTCTGGTGGACCTTCCGGGTGATGGGCGTGCAGGACGTCTACGTGCTGAACGGCGGGCTGCCGAAATGGAAGGCTGAGGATCGGGAGACGGAAGACGGCCCCCCGCCCTTGCGGACCGCGCGCCACTTCACCGCCCGGCGGCATATGGAGCTGGTGAGCGAGGCTTCCGATATTCTTTCCCATCTCAAAGACGGCTCGGTTCAGATCGTCGACGCGCGCTCGGCGGAACGCTTCGCCGGCAAGGCGCCGGAACCGCGCGAGGGCTTGCGCTCCGGTCACATCCCTGGCTCCCACAACGTTCCCTATAAGACGCTTCTGAACGAGGACGGCACGCTGAAGTCGGCCGAAGAGCTGCAGGCCATCTTCAAAGACGCCGGTGTCGAAGTGCACAAACCCGTCGTCACGAGCTGCGGCTCGGGCATCTCGGCCGCCGTGCTGGCGCTCGCTTTGGCCGTGATCGGCAACCGGCGCGCAGCGGTCTATGACGGCTCCTGGACGGAATGGGGCGCCAATCCGGATCTTCCCATCGAGACCAGCTAGATGAGCAAGCGCTCCGCCGCAGGCAAGAAACCTCAGACCAAACTCGGGCATCTGGGGCGCGATCCCGCGCTCTATCGCGGCTTCGTCAATCCGCCGGCCTATCGCGGCTCGACGGTGATCTTCCCGACGCTCGCCTCGCTGATGGCTGACGATCAGGAATTCTCCTACGGGCGGATCTGCACGCCTACGGTGAAGGAGCTGCAGGAGTCCCTAGCCGAGCTGGAAGGCGGCGATGCGTGCTTCCTGAGTTCGTCGGGGCTTTCGGCGATCACCGCCGTGCTGCTCGCCTTCGTCGAGGCGGGCGACCATCTGCTGGTGACCGACAGCGTCTATAAGCCGACGCGGCGCTACTGCAACGAGGTGCTGAAGCGGCTCGGCGTCGAGACCACCTATTACGATCCAATGATCGGGGCCGGTATCTCAGAGCTGCTGCGGCCGAACACGAAGCTCGTTTTCACCGAGGCGCCGGGCTCCCAGACCTTCGAGGTGCAGGACATCCCGGCCATCGCGGACGCTGCCCACAAGGCGGGCGCTCTGGTCGCCATGGACAACACCTGGGCGACGCCGCTCTTCTTCAAGCCGTTCGAGCACGGGGTCGATATCTCGATTCATGCGGCCACGAAATATATCGTCGGCCATGCGGATGCGATGCTTGGCGCCGTGATCGCCAAGGGCGGGCGCAGCGTCGAGGCGCTTTCCGCCATTCATGACGCAGGCGGCATGTGTCCGGGACCGGAAGACGTCTATCTCGGCTTGCGCGGCATGCGCACCATGGGGGTCCGCCTTGAACGCCATCAGACTTCCGCCATTGCGCTTGCCGAATGGTTTGCCGAACGGCCAGAGGTGGAGCGGGTGCTGCACCCGGCCTTCCCGGACTGTCCCGGTCACGAAATTTGGAAGCGCGACTTCCTCGGCGCGTCCGGACTGTTCTCCGTGGTGCTGAAGCCCATGTCGAAGGAGGCGCTGGCCGCCATGGTCGACGACATGGATTTGTTCGGCATGGGCTATAGCTGGGGCGGCTATGAGAGCCTGATCCTGCCCTTCGATCCCCGGGCCTACCGCTCGGCCACGACGTGGGACGCCAAGGGCCCATCCTTGCGCATCCATGCAGGGCTTGAGGATCTCGACGATCTGATCGCAGATCTCGAGGCCGGATTCGACCGGGCGGCCGCCAAGAGCTGATTTCCAGCCCGTTTTTCCGACGCATTGCCGCGCGGTTCTGGCGCGCCCCCTTTCACCGCCTCCTTTCCGTTCCGATATGCGGACTTGGACAAGGAGGTGCATCCATGGATCTGAAACTCGCCGGCAAACGCGCTCTCGTGACGGGCTCCACTCAAGGCATCGGCTATGCCATCGCCAAGGGCCTGGCCAATGAAGGCGCGATCGTCATCCTGAATGGCCGCAAGCAGGGCAAACTCGATGAAGCCGTCGCCAAGCTGAATTCAGAAGCGAAAGGCGAGGCCATCGGGATCGCGGCCGATGTCGGCACGGCGGAGGGCGCCGAGAAGCTCGCCAAGGAAGCCGGCAAGGTCGACATTCTGGTGAACAATGCCGGCATCTTCGAGCCTAAGCCCGTGCTCGAGATCACGGACGACGACTGGCAGCGCTTCTTCGACATCAACGTGATGAGCGGCATCCGCCTTACCCGGGCCCTGATGCCCCATATGCTAGACCAGGGCTGGGGCCGCGTGATCTTCATCTCGTCTGAGTCGGGGGTGCATATCCCGCCGGAGATGGTCCATTACGGCATGACCAAAGCGGCCAACCTCGCCCTGTCCCGCGGCTTCGCGGAGAGCTTCCCGGGCTCCGGCGTGACCGTGAACGCCGTGCTGCCCGGACCGACGCGCTCGGAAGGCGTTGAGACCTTCCTGGAACAGATGGGCGGCAGTGGCGACGATCCGGAAGCGGTGGAGCGCGAGTTCATCGAAGAGAACCGGCCGACCTCCCTGATCAAGCGGATGGCCACCGTCGAAGAGGTCGCCAACATGGTGGTCTATCTGTGCGGCGAAGGGGCCGCGGCCACCAACGGCGCGCCGGTCCGCGTCGACGGCGGCGTGGTCCGCTCTATGGTGTAGACGCAGCAATCAGTCCTGAACGATCCCATCCACGCTGCGCAGCGACTGAAGCGCGAAATCGGCGAAGGCCCGGACCGCGGGGCGCATGTGCCGGGTGGGAAGATAGGTGAGGTGGAGGGGCGTAGCGGCGACCTCGTAATCGGGGAGCACGCGGACAAGGCGTCCCTCTGCCAAATCGTCGGACACGAGCAGGGTCTGAGCCGTGCCGACCCCCTGCCCGCGTCTCAGGGCCTCGACCAGCACATGAGCGTTGTTCGTCTTGAGTATCGGATCGAGTGGCACGTCTACGGTTTGCCTGTCGCGCTTCAAGGTCAGGATGCCGGACGGAGACAGTACGGCGTCGGTGACGATCGTGTCGTGGTTCCGCAGGGATGAGACATCCGTCAGAGGGGCCGCGCGGTCCATATAGTCCGGCGACGCCACCAGGATGCGGGTGATGAGCCCGATCCTGGTCTGGATGAGGCTGTGATCGTCGAGCACCCCCATACGGAAGGCGATATCCAGGTTCTGCTTGAGCAGATCGGGCGGCTGATTCTCCAAGGTGAGCTGCACGGCGACATTCGGGTGGTCTTGCTGAAACGCCGCAACGATGCCGCAGAGATAACGTTCTCCAAGGCAGACCGGACAATGCAGGCGCAGCGGGCCAGAGATGTTGCCCTGCTCCGAGCGGATCGATTCCAGGGTACCGTCGATGGTCGCCAGGGCCGTGCCGGAGCCTTCGTAGAGACGGCGGCCGGCTTCGGTCGGGTGCACGGCCCGCCCATTCCGTTCCAGCAGCTTTGTCTGGGTGTGGGTCTCGAGATTGCGGACCAGCTTGCTGACCGCCGGCTGGGACAACTTCAGATCCCGTGCTGCTGCCGTCATCGAGCCTGTCTCGATTGTCCTGACGAAAGCGCGGAGCGCGGCGGTGAGATCCATCTATAACCTATTGGCATGATTGCTATGCGCATTCCATGCATAGACGATATGGGCCGCGGTGGCGAACCTCCCCTGTCATCGAACGCAGGAGGATCTCATGACCATTCCCCGCCGGGCCTTTCTCCAAGGCTCTCTTGCCGTCGCCTGCGGGATCGCAGCGCATTTAAACCGTGCCGCGGCGCAGCCGGACGAGATTGTCGCGGAGCGTCCTGCAGGGCTTCCGGACGGTGCGCGGAGCCGGTTCGCTCAGATCAACGGTATCCGAATGCATTACGTGACCATGGGATCGGGGCCTCTGGTCGTCCTGCTGCATGGCTGGCCGGAAACGTGGTTCTCCTGGCGCGAGCAGATGCGCTGGCTCGGCCAGGACTTCACCGTTGTCGCCCCGGATCTGCGGGGGTGCGGCCTGACGGAGCTGACCGCACAAGGCTATGACAAGGAGACGATCGCTGAGGATGTCCGAGGCTTGATCGACCATCTGGGACAAGGGTCCGCTCATGTGGTTGGCCACGACATGGGCGGCAAGGCGGCCTTCGTCCTGGCGCTTGTCCATCCGGAATCGGTTCGGAAACTCGTGCTCGCCGATTGCCTGATCCCCGGCACGGAGAATGCCGACGCGCTCGATGGCGGGGCGTGGCATTACGGGTTTCATATGGCGCAGGGTATTCCGGAGCTGCTGACCGAAGGCCGCGAACGGGAGTACATCGCCGCCCAGATCGCGCTGTGGACCCGAGGGGATGGCGCTATCTCCGAAGAGACGATTGCCGAGTATGCGAAGCATTACAGCAAGCCCGGCCGGATGACGGCCGGGTTCGACTACTATCGCGCCTTGCCGGACGATGCGGATCTCGTCGCCTCGTTCGGAGAGCGGCGCTTGGCCATGCCGGTCATGGCGATCACCGGTGAATACGGGGTGGGCGATACCCTGGCTCGCTCATTGGTCGGCCGAGCGGACGATGTGAAGAGCGTGGTTCTGGAGGATTGCGGTCACTTCGTTGCCGAGGAGAAGCCGGAAGCTTTCGCGCAAGCGGTTTCGCGCTTCCTGGCTGATTGATCCGGGCCATTTTCGACGGCCAAGCGCACTTAAGCCTGTCGCAGCTCTCTCCTCCTCAAATCCTCCGAAACGCGGTATCAGTCGCTCATTCGGAAGTGTGGCTTTGGGGGAGCGTCTGTCGGTGTTCGGGAGAGGTCGTATCGGGGGTGCGGGTTTTCGCCGTCTCTGGGCGCTGGCCGCTCTTTGGCTGATCGCGGTGGCGTCCGCCCAGCCGGCCACGGCTGCGCCGGAGAAGGTGCAGGTCGGGGCCTATATCAACGACATCCAGCAGCTCGACTTCAAGACGAACAATTACACCGTCGATCTCTATGTCTGGTTCCGCTGGCGGGATCCGGAGCTCAGGCCCGACCAGACCATGGAGTTCATGAACCGCTACGCCTCGGACGACAATCTCCGCCAGGAACTCATGGACGAGCCGGATGTCATGCCCGACGGCAGCCTCTATACGATCCTGCGCTACCAGGGGCGTTTCTCCACCAAGTTCAATCTGGAAGACTACCCCTTCGACACCCAGAACATGACCGTGGTGATGGAGGACACGCTCTCAGGCGCCGACAGCTTGCGCTATGCGCTGGACGCGCCGGACAGCGTCACCATCGATCCCGTGCTCACCCTGCCCGGCTTCCAGGTCGGCAAGCCGACCATGCGTGTTACCGAGCATACCTACCCGACCGGATTTGGAGATCTCTCCGTCGGCGAAGCGGAGCCCTATTCGCGGGTGATGCTGTCCATCCCGGTGAGCCGGCCGGTGGTCGCCATGACCATCAAGACCTTCGTGCCGATCCTGCTGATCATCGTGTGCGCCTCCCTCGTCTTCTTCGTGCGACCGGTCTATGTGGAGGGGCGCATCGGTCTGGGCATCACCGCCCTGCTCACCTTGGTGGCGCTGCAGCTCTCGGCCACCTCGGGCTTGCCGGATATCGATTATCTGACCCTGCTCGATAAGATCTATCTGCTCGCCTATCTCTTCATCATCCTGGCCCTGACCCGGATCGTCGCCACCTCCTGGAAGGGAGAGCTGGCGGAGCACGAGCGCGGCATCTCCATCAACGACCGGCGCTGGGTCGTCGGGCTGCTGACGGCTTATCTGCTTGCCAATGTGCTGGTGGCGGCCCTGAGTCTTTGGATCGACTAAGACGCGGGCGGAGGGAGCGCGCTGGCGATCCCGGCAGGACTTGAACCTGCAACCCCCTGCTTAGAAGGCAGGTGCTCTATCCGGTTGAGCTACGGGACCGGTCGCGTGCGGCCCTCCCGCGTGTAAGCCCCTAATGGGTCCAGCGGTCGGGACGGCCGTATTTGAAATTCTCCGCGTAGGATTTCGGCTTCACCTTGGAGGGATGAGTCTCCTCCAGGCGGAACGGAATGCCGTGGCGGGTGGCGTAGGCGATGGCTTCTTCCTTGGTGTCGAAGCGCATGCGGACCTGACGCTTGGTGTCGTAGGAGCTGGTCCAGCCCATCAGGGGCTCGATGACGTTGGGCGTCTCGGGCTCGAACTCGAGCACCCATTCGCGCGTGCCCGCCTTGCCGGATTGCATGGCATTCTTGGCGGGCTGGTGGATGCGAGCGACCATGATTGTCTCACCCTTCGCTTGCCGGCGCTCCCGGGCCGGCGGATTGGTCGGGGCAGCAAGATTCGAACTTGCGACCCCCTGCTCCCAAAGCAGGTGCGCTACCAGGCTGCGCTATGCCCCGATGACCGTGCCAAAACTTCAACGCGACCCCGTGACGAAAACACCGGCCGGTTCGAAGCCTCCTGCCTTGGAGATACAGGCTTCGCTTGGAATCGGCAAGATTGCCCCGCGTCGCAGAAGAGCTTGGCCGAAGAGCTTTAAGATCCGATTGCAACGTACCGCGCCGAATTCGTTATTCGCCCGGCTCGAATGTGACGGTATCGCCGACCTTTAGGCCGATACGCTTGGCCGTGCCCGCGGCGACCTCGAGAACGCCGATGGCCGGCCCGTTGGAGGGGATGGCATCCAGCGAGAACGGCTCGGTGCGCGTGGCGATCCGGTTGACCCGCCAGTCGGCGCCGATGAAGACCATGTCGAGCGAGATATAGGTGTTCTTCATCCACATGGTGAGCCGGTGGGGCTCGTCATAGAGGAAGAGCATGCCCTGGTCGGGCGCCAGATCCCTGCGGAACATCAGCCCCTTGCTGCGCTCGGCTTCAGTCTCGGTGACCTCGACCGTGAAGGGATAGGTTCCCGTTTCGGTCTCGAGCACGATTTGCCCCGTCCCCATGGCCAGGGCCTGGGGAAACGCGAAAAACGGTGAGAATCCAATAAGGAACACGGCCGTGATGATGCGCGCACTGACCGACACGGCGAGAAGCCCTTGTCCTAGTGGGATGAAGGGCCGGCGACGCCGTCGGGCCGCAGCTCCGCCGCGGAGAGCCCCTTGGGTCCCTGACCGAAGCGCACCTGAACGATCTGGCCCGGGCGCAGCTCGGTGAAGCCGAAGCGCCGCAAGGTCTCCATGTGGACGAAGATGTCCGAGGTCTGCGGTCCCCGTGTCAGGAAACCGAAGCCGCGCTGACGATTGAACCATTTGACCACCGCGCGTTCCCAGTCGCTTTCAGGAACGACCGCCGCGTGGGTCCGTTCCGGCAGCTGGGAGGGATGCACCGCGGTGGACTCGTCCATCGTGATGATCCGCAAGGCCTGCAGGCCGCGGTCGCGCTTGGCCGCCTCGCAAACGACGCGGGTTCCCTCATAGGCTGTCTGGTAGTTGTCGCGGCGCAAGCAGCTCACGTGAAGAAGCACGTCCGGCATGTCGCCGTCTGGTACGATGAAGCCGTAACCTTTTGATGCGTCGAACCATTTGATCGCGCCGGAGACCTCAACGACCTCGACGGCTGGATCTTCTTCTTCCCGGCTGTGGTCCTCTGGTTGTGGCGATTCCTTCGCCCTCATAGCCGCACTCCCCCGCTTGTACTTGGCTATTTAGACCGCTGACGCCCGCACGAATCAGCCGATCTCACCTTGGGCGAACATAGCATTGGGTCTTGGGGAGGCCAGTGAAAAATCCTTGGGAATCTTGGCTTCTCCACAAAGTCTCGGCGAGTTCCGAGATGCCCCGAACGCTCCAGTTTAAGCGCATGATCGGCAAGCAAGATCGGCGTTTCGAGACCCGTTTGACCCGTTTTGAAACGCGGATTCCGTTTTGGCGGCGGCGGGGGCTGCAAATGCCTCTAGCACCATGTAAATTCCCGTTTGAGATAGGGGGTGCGGCGGCCCTCAGAAGAATTGTGGACGTTGTGCAACATTCGTTGCGAAATCGCCCCAAGGCCGCCTCCGATGGTCTAGGAAACTCCCTGACGGAATTAGCACCTGGGGCCTGAGTCGCTATCAAGGCGGCATGATCTAAGGCCATAAACGGTGCGAGCGATTAAGGAGGAGACCTCATGAAATATCTGCACACGATGGTCCGGGTCGCCGATGTCGACGACTCCCTCGACTTCTACTGCAACAAGCTCGGTCTGAAGGAGACTCGCCGGAAGGAGAGCGAGAAGGGCCGCTTCACGCTGATCTATCTGGCTGCTCCCGGCGACGAGGAGGCGGAGCTGGAGCTGACCTATAACTGGGATCCGGAAGAATATTCGGGCGGCCGGAATTTCGGACACCTCGCCTATGAGGTCGACGATATCTACGCCACCTGCGAGAAGCTCCAGAAGGAGGGCGTCACCATCAACCGCCCGCCGCGAGACGGCTACATGGCGTTCATCCGCTCGCCCGACGGCATCTCCATCGAGCTTCTGCAGAAGGGTAAGCCCCAGCGGCCGCAGGAGCCTTGGGCGTCCATGGAAAATACCGGAAGCTGGTAGGAAAGATTATTCGGAAAAGCGGTGGCACCCCCTAGGGGAGTCGAACCCCTGTTTCCAGGTTGAAAACCTGGCGTCCTAACCGTTAGACGAAGGGGGCGTGCCGTCCGCGCCGAGCTTGGCGCCCAGCTGCGGTTCAAGGGTGCCCATATAGAAAACTTGGAGCCTCCCCGCAAGCGCACATCGTGCGGTTTTTCGCTCGCGATGCGGCGATTTTCGCGTGCGCGGCCCTCTATCGGGGCTCTGCGGCGTCCTCGATGGTGAGCTCGACGGTCTCGCGGCCCTGCCAGCGGTTGATTCGAAGGTGGCCTGCCACGTGAAGCGGACGGCCCTCGGCTTCCAGCAGCAGCTTGCCGAGAGGCGTCTCGGCGGCCCGGAAGGCGCAAGCCTCGAGGCGCGCGCCGTCGGGGCTCTGGAGCCGGCAGCGGATATGAGTGCCCTTCATGAGCCGGATACCGGTCACGCGATGGGTCGGAAAGGCGAAGCGTGGCCTTGGATGGCCCATGCCGAAGGGGCCCGCCTGCTCCAGCAGCGCCAGGAGCTCTCGTGTGGCGCCAGAGGCGCTCAGAGCGCCGTCCAGTAGCATCTCCCGGGCTTCGTCGGCGGCGGCCACGCCGCTCTCGAACTGATCTGAGAGCGTCTGCTCGAAGGATGTGAGCCGGTCGCGGCTGAGGGCGAACCCGGCGGCCATGGCATGCCCGCCGCCTTTTGTCAGGATCGCGTTCGAAACGCAGTCGCGGATGGCGCGGCCGAGATCGACGCCGGGGATGGAGCGGCCGGAGCCGGTGCCCTCGCCCGCCTCGTCCCAGGCAATGACAAGCGTTGGCCTGGCGAAGCGTTCGGTGACCCGGCTGGCGACCAGGCCCAGCAGTCCTTTGTGCCAGCCATCGCCATGGGCGATGAGCAGCGGCTTGTCGGGTTCGGCTTCGAGGGTGGCTTCGGCGACGGCGAAAGCCTCTTGAAGCATGCGGTCCTCGATCGCCTTTCGCTCGGTGTTCAGGGCTTCCAGCCTGTCGGCCAGGGCGCGGGCCTCCACATCGTCGTCGGTGCAGAGCAGCGCTGTGCCCAGCCCTGAGAAGCCTGTCCGGCCGCCGGCATTGATGCGCGGGCCGAACACGAAGCCGAGGGTGTAGCAGCTCGGCGCATCGTCGATCCGGGAGACGTCGGCCAGTGCCCGCAGGCCCGGGTTCTGGCGCAGCCTCAGGATCTTGAGTCCCTGGGCGACGAAGGCGCGGTTGATGCCCTTCAGGGGCACCACGTCGCAGATGGTGGCAAGCGCCACGAGGTCGAGGGAACTCAAGAGATCGGGCTCGGGCGTCTCGCCGTAGAAGCCCGACTGGCGAAGCTGGCGCGTGACGGCCACCAGAAACATGAAGACGACGCCGGCGGCCGCCAGATGGCCGAGGCCCGAGATGTCATCCTCCCGGTTCGGGTTCACGACGGCGAGAGCCGGTGGCAGATCCTCGTCTGCCTGGTGATGGTCGAGGACGATGACCTCGGCGCCCGCTTCGTTGGCCGTCGCGATAGGCCCATGTGCCGCCGTCCCGCAATCGACGGTGAGGATGAGCTTTGCCCCCTCCTCGCACAGGTCGCGCATGGCGGCGTCGGAGGGGCCGTAGCCTTCGGTGAGCCGGTCGGGGATGTAGTGAGCGGCTTTGCGGTCATGGTGGCGCAGGAAGCGCTCTATGAGCGTGATGGAGCAGGCCCCGTCCACGTCGTAATCGCCGAAGATGGCGATGGGCTCGTCGTTCCGGATGGCGTCTGCGAACCGCGCGGCCGCTTTCTCCATATCCTGGAGGCTCGCCGGATCGGGCATCAGGGTGCGCAGGGTCGGATTGAAGAAATCCTCGACCGTCTGAGGCTCGGCGCCACGGGCGGCCAGGACGCGCCCTAAGATCTCCGGCAGGCCATTCTGTTGGGCAATGGCCGTGGCGATGTGCTCGCGCTGCGGTGAAAGCCGCGGACGCCAGCGCCGGCCGCAGGCGGAGTGCTCGACGCCGAGAAAGGCGTCGGTCTCGTCCGTGATGCCGGCGGTTTCGGGCAAGGCTGCGCCCATAAGGCCATCCATGGTCGATTGTTCGGGGTTGCGCTCAGGCGCACCAAAAAAGTGTCGCGAAGGTTGCGAGCTTAACCGATTCGACCCGGGTTTCTGGGGCTGGGAAGTTCTCCACCGATGCGGCGCTCGGTCCTGACCCAGCGGTTCGTCTGGTTGGCCGACCGCATGACCACCGTATGGGTGATCACCGCCCGCGGCGTGAAGCGCACGCCTTCGAGGAAGGAGCCGGAGGTGATGCCCGTGGCGGCGAAGCTCACATCGCCGGAGGCCATCTCCGCGAGACGGTATTTCCGGTCGATATCGGTGATTTCGGCGGCCCGGGCCCGCTCCCGCTGTTGATCGTTGGCGGGATAGAGGCGGCCTTGCATCTGCCCGCCGATGCAGGCGAGTGCGGCGGCTGCCAGCACGCCCTCATGGGCGCCGCCGATGCCCATATAGACATCGATGCCCGTGGCGCGGGTGGCGGTGGTGTGGATAACGCCGGCGATATCGCCGTCGCCGATCAGGCGGAGCGCAGCACCCGTCGCCCGGATCTCCTCGATCAGCTTGGCATGACGCGGCCGGTCCAGGACGCAAGCCGTGAGGTTTTCGATGGGGACGCCCTTGGCCTCGGCCAGTCGGCTGAGATTTTCCGCCGGCGTCGCATCGAGATCGACCACGTCTTCGTCGTAGCCGGGGCCGATGGCGATCTTGTTCATGTAGATGGCCGGCACTTCCAGGAGATCGCCCCGCTTGGCGACGGCGATGACCGACATGGCATTGGGAAGCGCCTTGGCGCAGACCGTGGTGCCTTCCAGGGCGTCCACAGCAATGTCGACCTCGAGGGAACTCTTGGGATTGCCGACCTTTTCGCCGGTGAAGAGACGGTCCGCCTCGTCCTCCTCGCCCTCGCCGATGACGATGGTGCCGCTCGCCGGCACGCGCCCAAGCGCCTCCGCGGCCGCTTCGATGGCGGCGTTGTCGGCGGCCGCCTCGTCGCCCCGCCCACGCCAGTGGGCAGCCGCAACGGCCGATGCCTCGGTGATCGAGGCAATATCCAATGTGATCGTGGAGCCGGACTCCTCCGGCTTCGAAGACGGCAACATAGCCGCAGCCCTCCCTCCCAGTGGCCTTTTCTTATTTGTAACGGCCGAAAGGCGATTCTACGCGACTACTATAGACTCTCGATGCGTATCATTTGTGGTTTAGCCACCACATGCCCGTCTCCCTCGATCGCTGCAAGGGCTTTTTGGATCGCACCTTCCGTCGTCTCGTGGGTGATCATGACCACATCGACCGGGCCCGTGGGCTCTTCTCCGTCGTCCACACCGGGAATATCGGTGCGCGGACGGTGCTGAACGATGCTCTCCAACGAGATGTCCTGCTCGGCCATGCGGGTGGCGATCCCGGCGATGACGCCGGTCTGATCGTGGACCGTCAGCCGGAGATAGTAGCTGCCGGCATGGGTCCCCATCGCGGCCTGCGGGTAAGGCTTCAGATCGGCGACCTTTGTGGCGAACGGCGCCAGGACATGGCCGCGGGCGAGCTCGATGATGTCGCCCATGACGGCGGACGCGGTCGGGCCTGCGCCGGCGCCCTGCCCGCTCAGCATGACGTCCTCGACGAAGTCGCCTTCGACGACGACGCAGTTCTGCGCGCCGAAGGTCTCGGCGATTGGGGTGTGCTTTGGCACCATGGCGGGATGCACACGCTGTTCGATGCCGTGCTCGGTGGCCGCGGCGACGCCGAGCAGCTTCAGCCGGTAGCCGAGCCCGTCGGCCGCCTCGATATCGGCGGCGGCTATGCGCTCGATGCCTTCCACATAGATCTGGTCGAATGCAGTCTCTACGCCGAAGGCGAGGCTGGTGAGCAGCGCCAGCTTATGGGCGGTATCGAACCCGCCGATGTCGAAGGTGGGATCGGCCTCGGCGAACCCTTTGGCCTGAGCATCCTTCAGAGCGTCGTCGAAGCTCGTGCCCTCTTCTTGCATCAGGGTGAGGATGTAGTTGCAGGTGCCGTTGAGGATACCGTAGACGCGGGAGAAATCGTTCCCCTGCAGGCTTTCGCGCATCACCTTGACGATGGGAATGCCGCCGGCGACCGCCGCCTCGAAATTGAGGGCGACGTTGCTGGCTTCGGCAAGCCTCGCCAGGGCCACGCCGTGATGTGCGAGCAGCGCCTTATTGGCGGTGACCACATGCTTTCCGGCCTTGAGCGCCGCCTCGACGGCCTCTTTCGGAATGCCCTCTTCGCCGCCCATGAGCTCGACGAAGACCTCGATCTCCGGGTCTTGGGCGAGCGCGATGGGATCGTCGACCCAGCGATAGTTCTCGATGACCGCGTCGCGCTTCTTGCTGCGATCGCGGGCGGACACGGCCACGACCTCGACGCGACGTCCGGCACGACCGGCGATCTCGCCGCCATGGGCGTCGATCAACCGCAAAACGCCTGCACCGACCGTGCCGAGACCGGCCAGGCCCAATTTCAATGAATCCGGCATAGATAGAATTTAGCGCGCGTGATTTGCGTTGGACTTTATGGGGACCACGTTATGCAGCGCGTTCTCGGATTCTGAAAGAAGTTTCCGAATATTGCGGGCTGCCTGACGGGTGCGCTGCTCGTTCTCAACCAGCGCAATCCGCACATAGCCCTCGCCGTATTCGCCGAAGCCGATGCCCGGCGAGACGGCGACGCCGGCCTTCTCCAACAGCAGCTTGGAGAATTCCAGCGACCCCATATGGGCAAAGATCTCGGGGATCGGCGCCCAGGCGAACATGGTCGCCGGCGGGGTCGGAATATGCCAGCCGGCGCGGCCGATGGAATCGACCAGGCAGTCCCGGCGGGCCTTGTAGACCGCGCGGATTTCATCGACGCAATCCTGCGGGCCGTTCAGGGCGGCGGTCGCCGCCACCTGGATCGGCGTGAAGGCGCCGTAGTCGAGATAGGATTTGACGCGGGTGAGCGCCTGGATCAGCCGCTCGTTGCCCACGGCGAAGCCCATGCGCCAGCCCGGCATGGAATAGGTCTTCGACAGGCTGGTGAACTCCACCGCGACGTCGATCGCTCCTTCGACCTCGAGGATCGAGGGCGGCGGGTTGTCGTCGAAATAGATCTCCGCATAAGCGAGATCCGACAGCACGATGAGATCGTGCTTCTTCGCATACGCCACGACCTCCTTGTAGAAGTCGAGATCGGCGACGAGCGCCGTCGGGTTCGACGGATAGTTCAGGACGAGCGCGGTCGGCTTCGGCACCGAATGCTTCACCGCCCGGTCCAGGGACGTCATGAAGGTCGAATCGGTTGCCGCCGGCAGGTGGCGGATGACGCCGCCCGACATGATGAAGCCGAACTCGTGGATCGGATAGGTCGGGTTCGGAACCAGGATGACATCGCCAGGCGCGGTGATGGCCTGCGCCATGTTGGCGAAGCCTTCCTTGGAGCCGAGGCTAGCGACGATCTGGGTCTCGGGGTTCAGGGCGACACCGAACCGGCGCTGATAGTAAGCGGCCTGGGCGCGGCGCAGCCCCTGGATGCCCTTGGAGGACGAATAGCGGTTGGTGCGCGGGTTCTGGACCGTCTCGACCAACTTATCGACGATATGCTGGGGCGTCGGCATGTCGGGATTGCCCATGCCGAAATCGATGATGTCCTCGCCCCGGGCGCGCGCGGCGGCCTTGAGCTTGTTGACCTGCTCAAAGACGTAAGGCGGCAGCCGCCGGATCCTGTGAAAATCGTTGGTCATGAATCGCTCGCCACAAATCGTTCGTTACGGGCTTTGGCTATGATGGCTTGTTATGGCTTTTTCGCGCCGCTTCGGTGCCGGCGCTCATGAGCCCCGACCCTTCGGACATCATACGCCTAATTCGTCAAAAGGCTAATTTTTGGAGGCTTTTGCCTGATCTTTCTGAAGATCGGCGATAGCGTCTTTCTGCTCTTCCGCCGTCAGGGTGTCGTCATAGCTGCGCATCAGCTCCGAGAAGCGCGGTACGGATACCGAGCTGATGGATTCTGAGCAGCCGGACAGGCCTGCGGCAAGCGCAGCGACGATGGCGAACGGCAATAGGGTTTTCGCACTGCGGCGAATTTCACTGCGGCGAAGTTCCGAGCTTTTCACGGTCTTGTTTCCGACCATTTTTCTGTCAGTTCCCAATAGTCTTTGATTAACACGGCGCATTTCTGGGCGGAAGCCGAGGGTGGCTAAAGCCTGTGCGTTACTGTGTCTTGGCTGAAGAATTCGCTGAGAGCGCGGCTTTCTCGCAACAAATTTTGCTCCTGAGAAGGCAATTTGCTGCAACTGCGAGCAACACGGTCGCACCGAATCGGATCGTGGGAACCTTGTGGCTGCGGCTCCGTTGGACACTGCCTCCGAACATTTCGGAACGAAAGGGGCCAGCCATGATCAACCGCAATCCTCGGCATCCGAAAGATGGGCGCACCATTGCCGGCCGCAAGGCCCGGCAAGGCGAGATCGTGCTGAAAACCACCCCGATGCGCCTCGTTTTTATCGCGGGTTTCATCGGCATCGCCGTGCTCGCCGTCTTCTTCCAGTGGTATCTGTAAAACGCGGCTTTGCGCGCGTTCCCACGCTCCACCCGATTTCATCGGCCTGACGCAGGACCCGGTTAGCGAGTGCCCTGCCCGGCAGTTTCGCGAGTCGATTTTGCCGGTCGGGGTTTCAGGCAGGGGCGGATTGTCCCTATAGTCTGATTCAACGCTACTATTCGGGAGGCAGCGTAGGGTCGGCTATGCAGAAGCGGAACGACGAGTCCGGGGACCAGCAAGAACCGTATGGCGAGTTCGCCCGGTTCGACGAGATTACCCAGAATATCGTCAAGCTCTGCAACGAAGGCGCCCATGTGATGGGCGTGCTGGCACAGCGGAGCAGGCAGGACGAAGGCGCCTACAGCGTCGCGTCGGAGATCAGCGAGGCGACCAAGACCCTCGGCGAGGTCGCCAAGCAGTGGGTCAGCGATCCCGCGCGGCTGGCCGAGGCGCAGCGCGAGCTCTTCCAGTCCTATGGCACGCTGTGGGCGCGGACCGTACGCCGCATGATGGGCGATCCGGTGGAGCCGGTGATCCAGCCCGATCCCGGCGACAACCGGTTTCGCGATCCGGACTGGAGCGAAAACGAACTCTACGATTTCTGGAAGCAGGCCTATCTGTTGACCGCGCGCTGGGCGGAGGCGTTGACGCGCGAGACGGAAGGCATAGACGAGCAGACGCGCCACAAGGCTCTGTTTCATCTGAATCAGATCCTGACCGCGATCTCGCCGTCGAACTTCCCCTTCACCAATCCGGAAGTGGTCCGCACCACGCTGGCGAGCCGGGCGGATAATCTGGTGCAGGGCATGCATCAGCTTGCTGAGGATCTGGAGCGCTCCAAGGACATCCTGCGGATCAGCCAGACGGATCTGGACGCCTTCGAGGTGGGCGAGAATCTCGCCGTCACCCCGGGCAAGGTGATCTACCAGAACGACATCATGCAGCTGATCCAGTACTCGCCCGCGACCGAGCAGGTGTACGAGCGGCCGCTGCTGATCGTGCCGCCCTGGATCAACAAGTTTTACATCCTCGATCTCGTCCCGAAGAAGTCGCTGATCAAATGGGCGGTCGAGCAAGGCTACACGGTCTTCGTGATCTCCTGGGTGAACCCGGACGGAAGGCTCGCCCTCAAAGGCTTCGAAGACTACATGCACGAAGGCGTGCTGGAGGCGCTGGAGGTCGTGGAGCGCCAGCTCAGCCTGCACTACGTCAACGCCATGGGGTATTGCGTGGGCGGCACGCTGCTGTCGGCCACCCTCGCCTATATGGCGGCAAGGGGCGACGACCGGATCTCCTCGGCGACCTTCCTGACAGCCCAGGTGGATTTCACGCAAGCGGGTGACCTGCTGGTCTTCGTCGACGAGGGCCAGCTCGCGGAGCTCAACGCCATGATGGACGCCCAAGGCTATCTGGATGGGTCGCGCATGGCGGCGGTGTTCAACATGCTGCGGCCGCGGGACCTGATCTGGCCCTACGTGGTCAACAACTACCTTTTGGGGAAGAAGCCCCTGCCCTTCGACCTGCTCTACTGGAACTCCGATTCCACGCGCATGCCGGCGGCGAACCATGCTTTCTATCTGCGTGAGTTCTATCAGCACAACAAGCTGGCCAAGGGCGAGATGAGCTTGAGCGGCGTGCCCCTCGATCTGAAGAAGATCCGCATTCCCGTCTACCATCTGGCGGCGGAACAGGATCACATTGCGCCGGCGAAGTCGGTGTTCATCGGCTCCAAGCTATTCGGCGGGCCGGTACGGTTCGTACTGGCGGGCTCCGGCCATATCGCCGGGGTCATCAATCCGCCGGAGAAACACAAATACCAGTTCTGGAGCGCGGAGCCGGCCGACAGCTTCGAGGCATGGCGTAAGGCGGCCAAAGAGACCCAAGGCTCCTGGTGGCCGAACTGGTCGGAGTGGCTCTCAGAACGCTCCGGCGTGAAGGTGCCAGCGCGCGATCCGTCAGCCGGTCCCTACAAGCCGCTTGAGGACGCGCCGGGCTCCTATGTGCGCGTTCGTGTCTAGGCCGGCGCGGTCGCCTCAGAGATGACCCTCGATCCCCTCACCCTGTTCGGGCTGGCGGCCGTCAGCGCCATGCTGCTCACCTACGCGCTGGAGGACCGTAGCGCGTGGTTCGTGCTCGCCTTTGCGGGCGCCTGCCTGCTGGCAAGCGCCTACGGTTTCCTGCAAGGAGCGTGGCCGTTCGGCGTCGTCGAGGCGATCTGGGCGGTCGTGGCGCTGCGCCGCTTTTGGCAGCGCCGGCGGACCGAGGCGTCTTAAGCCGGCTTTATGGGAACAGCGCGAGCTGCTTCAGACCTTCCGCTTCGTCGAAGCCGAACATCAGATTGAAGTTCTGCAGCGCCTGACCGGCGGAGCCCTTCACCAGATTGTCGATGGCCGCCACGACGATGGCGCGCCCTTCCAGCCGGTCGGCGAAGACCGCGATCTGGCAGTAGTTGGAGCCGCGCACGTTCTGGGTCGCAGGAATGCTGCCGTCCTCCAGAAGCTGGATGAAGGGGGCATCGGCGTATGCCTTGCGCAGGGCGTCCCGCAGAGACTCCACCGTGGCGTCGCCTTCAAGCGCGACATAGCAGGTGCAGAGCTCGCCCCGGGCCATGGGCGCAAGATGGGGTGTGAAGTTCACCCGCACGGTCTCGTCCGCCGCCTGGCCGATCTCCTGCTCCAGCTCCGGGATGTGGCGGTGCTTTGCGATGCCGTAGGGCGCGAGGCCTTCGCCCGCTTCGGCAAACAGTGTGTTCTGCTTTAGGGACCGGCCGGCGCCGGTCACGCCCGATTTCGCATCGACGATGATGGCGCCGGCATCGATCTGCTTTTCCTTCACCAGCGGCAGCATGGCGAGCAGGATGGCGGTCGGATAGCAGCCCGGACAGGCCACGATCCGCGCATCCTTGATCCGGTCGCGGTAATGCTCGGTCAGTCCGTAGACCGCCTCATCCAGGAGATCGATCGCGCCGTGCTCGCCGCCATACCATTCGGCGTAGGTCGCAGGATCCCGCAGCCGGAAATCGGCGGACATGTCCACGACCTTCACGGAATCGGGGAGCTTGGCGATCTCCTGATGGGCCGCCGCATGGGGCAGACCGCAGAAGGCGACGTCGATCTCGTCCCAATCCACCTCTTCCGCCGTCACCAGATCCGGCAGGCCCAGAACGCCCAGATGGGGGAACACCTTGGCGAGCGGCTGACCGGCATGGCTCTTGGCGATCAGCGCCTTGATCTCGATCCCAGGATGGAGCGCGGCCAAGCGGATCAAGTCAGCGCCCGTATAGCCGGACGCGCCGAGAACGGCGGCAGCGATCTTGGACTTGGAAGCCATGGTGAAACCTTCGGCCTTGGAAATGCAGGTCAGATAAGCAAACGGCCCGGACAGGGATGAAGCTGCCGGGCCGCCGCCAAACCAAAATTTGGATGAGCGCCTAGCGCTTGGAGAACTGGAAGCTCCGGCGGGCCTTGGCGCGGCCGTACTTCTTGCGCTCCACGGTACGCGCGTCGCGGGTCAGGAAGCCTTCCTTCTTCAGGATGCTGCGCAGCTCCGGCTCGTAGCGGGTCAGTGCCAGCGAGATGCCGTGACGGACGGCGCCCGCCTGTCCGGAGAGACCACCGCCGGAAACCGTGCAGATGATGTCGAACTGGCTTTCGCGGTTGGAGGTGACCAGCGGCTGCTTCAGGATCATCTGCAGCACGGGGCGCGCGAAATACTTTTCGTGCTCCTTGCCGTTGACCTGGATGCGGCCGGCGCCCGGCTTCACCCAGACGCGGGCGACGGATTCCTTCCGCTTGCCCGTCGCGTAGGCGCGGCCTTGCGCGTCGAGCTTCTGCTCATAGACGGGAGCCTCGGGCGTTGCGGTCTCGCCCGTCAGCTCGCCGAGATCCTCGAGCGTCTTCGTCTCTTCTGCCATGATTACGCGTCCCTCTTGTTCTTCGCGCTCAAGGCGGCGACATCGAGCGTCTCGGGCGTCTGAGCCTCATGAGGATGCTCGGCGCCGGCATAGACGCGCAGATTCTTCAGTTGCTGACGGCCGAGCGGGCCTCTCGGCAGCATGCGCTCGACGGCCTTGTGCAGCACGCGCTCCGGATGCTGGCCTTCCAGGATCCGCTCCGCGGTGCGGCTCTTGATGCCGCCCGGGTGATTGGTGTGCCAGTAGTAGGTCTTGTCGGAGTATTTGTTGCCGGTGAAGACCACCTTGTCGGCATTCACGACGACAATGTTGTCGCCGCAATCCATATGGGGCGTGAAGCTCGGCTTATGCTTGCCGCGCAGCCTCGTAGCGATAAGAGCGGCGAGACGGCCGACGACCAGACCTTCGGCGTCGATCAACACCCAGGACTTCTCGATCTCGCTCGCTTTGGCAGAATAGGTTTTCATGATCCACTCGTTGCAAAAGTTCGGCGCTTCTAATCAAACTTAGAGTCTCCGGTCAACCGGAAAATCAGGAACTGGTTCGGAAAAAAGGTAATTAGATCGGTCTTTTAGCAGCGCGGTATAATAATACCACATGTACAGGCCGGCTCGCGAAACCGGCAATTGTCGTGTAGCGTCAAGCGCTTCGGCGATGGGTCGGGTAGTGCTTCTTCTGGGAGATGAGGGCAATGGATCAGATGGACACGGTGCCGGAAAGTGCAAAGCCGGCCGAGGGCGAGCCTCCGTTTGTGCTGCGGGAGGTCCGGGGCGCGGTTGGCGTGCTGACCATGAACCGCCCTGCCCAGCGCAATGCGTTGTCCCTCGGGATGATCGCCGCCCTCACCAAGGAAATCCGCGCGCTCGGCCAAGAGCCTGACGTCAAAGTCATCGTTCTGACGGGTGACGGGCCGGCCTTCTCCTCCGGTCACGACTTGAAGGAGCTGACCAAGCACCGGGCGGACGAGGATAACGGACGAAGCTTCTTCGTGAATGTCATGACCGCCTGCTCCCGGCTGATGCTCTCCGTGGTCCGCTCGCCGAAGCCTGTGATCGCCGCGGTGAACGGCATCGCCACGGCGGCGGGCTGCCAGCTCGTGGCGAGCTGCGATCTGGCGGTGGCTTCGGACGACTCCCGCTTCGCGACGCCCGGCGTGAATATTGGCCTGTTCTGCTCCACGCCCATGGTGACGCTCAGCCGCAACGTGCCGCGCAAGGCCGCCATGGAAATGCTGCTGACCGGCGAGATGGTGCCGGCGGAAGACGCCAAGGCCATGGGGCTGATCAACCGGGCCGTGCCTGCCGATCGTCTCATGGAAGAGACCATGGCATTTGCGGAGACCATCGCGTCGAAGCCGACGGCCACGGTCAAGATCGGCAAGGAAGCGTTCTACCGCCAGGCGGAGCTTACCCTCGACGAGGCTTATGGGTACGCGGCGACCGTCATGGTCGACAACATGCTCCACGCCGAGGCCCAGGAGGGGATCGGCGCGTTCTTAGAGAAGCGCAAGCCGAACTGGCCGGACGGGAAGTAGCGCGCACAGATGAGCGGCGGCCATCACGACAGCTACTCGAATCGCGAGATCCGGGAGATCCTCGACAGCGTGCGCACCATCGCGGTGGTGGGGGCGAGCCCCAAATCGTCCCGGCCGAGCTACTTCGTGACCAAATATCTGATGGCTAAGGGCTATGACGTGATCCCGGTCAATCCGGGTCATGCGGGCAAGGAGATTGCCGGGGCGAAGGTGTACGGATCCTTGTCCGAGATCGACCGGCCCGTCGACATGGTCGATGTGTTCCGCAATTCCGAGGATGCCTTCGGGGTCACGAAGGACGCCATCGAGATCGGAGCGAAGGTGGTCTGGATGCAGCTTGGCGTGCGGAACGACGAGGCTGCCAAGCTTGCCGAAGAGGCCGGGCTTACGGTCGTCATGAACCGCTGCCCCAAGATCGAATACGGCCGGCTTTCCGGCGAGATCGGCTGGACGGGGGTGAACTCCAAGGTGCTATCCAGTCGCCGCCCCGGCATGTCCGGCCGCGGCTTCCAGAACCGCTCGCTAAAGTCCGACTCCTAGCGCGAGAATCCCTCGGTCTCATCGCTCGTCGGGAAAGCCTTCCCTGCCCGGCTCTGCTATCATCTGCCCCATAGAAAAGCCGATAAGGCAATGTCGATCTGGGAGGAAAAGACGATGAGCGAAGAGCGGCAACCGGGTTTCGATACTCTGGCGATTCATGCGGGCGCACGGCCCGATCCCGCGACAGGCGCGCGGGTCACGCCGATCTATCAGACGACGTCCTATGTGTTCGACGACACGGAGCACGCGGCGGCGCTGTTCAATCTGGAGACCTTCGGCAACATCTATAGCCGCATCATGAACCCGACGGCCGCCGTGCTCGAAGAGCGGCTGGCGGCGTTGGAAGGCGGCACGGCGGCGTTGGCGACCGCTTCGGGCCACGGGGCCCAAAATCTGGTCTTCCATACGCTGATGGAGCCCGGCGCGGAGTTCATCGCCGCACGCCAGCTCTATGGCGGGTCGATCAACCAGTTCGCTTATTCCTTCGCGAAGTGCGGCTGGACGGTGAAATGGGCCGACACGGAGGATCCGGAGTCCTTCCGGGCGCAGGTCACCGACAAGACCCGGGCGATCTTCATCGAATCCATCGCCAATCCGGGCGGCGTGGTCAGCGATATCGAGGCGATCTCGAAGGTCGCCAAGGAAGCCGGCGTTCCGCTGATCGTCGACAATACGCTCGCTACCCCTTATCTCGTGCGGCCCGCGGAGCATGGCGCGGACATCATCGTCCATTCCCTGACCAAGTTCCTCGGCGGTCACGGCAATTCCGTGGGCGGCGCGCTGATCGATTGCGGGACCTTCGATTGGATGGCGTCTGGCCGCTACCCGACGCTGTCGGAGCCGTCCGAGAGCTATCACGGCATCACCATGGCCGAGACCTTCGGCAATTTCGCCTTCGCCATCGCCGCCAGGGTGCTGGCTCTGCGCGATCTCGGCCCGGCGATCGCGCCGATGAACGCCTTCCTGTTCATCACCGGCATCGAGACCCTGCCCTTGCGGATGCAGCGCCACTGCGAGAACGCACTTGCCGTCGCGCAGTGGCTTGAAGCCCACGATAAGGTTGCCTGGGTGAACTATGCGGGGCTGCCCAGCAGCCGCTTCCATGACCTGGCGCAGAAATACTGCCCGAAAGGCGCCGGCGCGGTCTTCACCTTCGGTCTCGAAGGCGGGTATGAGGCCGGCGTGAAACTGGTGGAGTCGGTCGAGCTATTCAGCCATCTGGCCAATATCGGCGATACGCGGAGCCTCATCATCCATCCCGCGTCGACGACCCACCGTCAGCTCTCAGACGAGCAGCGGGCGGCAGCCGGGGCCCGCGAAGACGTCGTGCGCCTGTCGGTCGGGCTGGAAGACAAGGACGACATCATCGCCGATCTGGATCAGGCGCTGGCGAGCCTCTGATCGCGCGCAGGTGCTGCCACGGGCACGCCTTTGACGGTGAGCCAGAAATGGAAAACTGCGAAGCCGAAGACCAGGACGGCGCCGGCCTGATGGGCGATGCCTAAGGGCAGCGGCACGGAGAGCAGCAGCGTCCAGACGCCGATGACCGCCTGCATCATGGTGGCGACGGCGAGCACCAGGGCGCTGCCGATCACCTCCGGCGGGCGTTTGGTGAGCCACAGCCAGACCGCCTGTAGAGTCGCCGCGGTGATCAGAGCATAAGCCATTATGCGGTGATCGAACTGCACGGTCATGGGATTCTCGAACATGTTCAGAATCCACGGGCTCTGATCGAACAGGCCTTCCGGCACGAACTGGCCAGCCATGAGCGGGAAGGTGTTGAAGCTGAAACCGGCGTCGATGCCGGCCACCAGGGCGCCCAGCAGAAGCTGCAGAAAGACGAGGCCGAGCAGAATGCCGCCGACCCAGGCCGGTGCGCTTGAGACCAGTGGCGCGCGACGCTTGCTGCTCAAGGAAAGGATCAGCCAGAGCGTGTAGCCGAAGATCAGCACGGCGATGCCGAAATGGGCGGCGAGCCGGTATTGGCTGACATCGACCCGGTCGACCAGCCCGCTTTTCACCATGTACCAGCCGACGGCGCCTTGCAGCCCGCCCAGGGCGAACAGACCGATGAGCCGGGGCATGAGCGGACGGGGAATGTAGCCGGCCGCCCAGAAGGCGAGGAACGGCAGGAAGAAGACGAAGCCGATCATGCGGCCTAAGAACCGGTGCGCCCACTCCCACCAATAGATGCGCTTAAAGCCCGCCAGATCCATGTCCGGATTGACATGGGTGTATTCCGGGATCTGCTTGTAGGCCTCGAAGGCCTGGTCCCAATCGGCCTCGGAGAGCGGCGGAACGATGCCGACGATGGGCTGCCATTCGGTGATGGAAAGGCCGGAATCGGTGAGCCTTGTCGCGCCGCCCACCAGGATCATGGCGACGATCATGACGGCCACGGCCGACAGCCAGATGCGCAGCGCCGTGCGGTGGCGCGCGGGCGCGTCTGTGACCAGCGGGGTTTCCGCCATTGCCGGTGTGGCCACGGTGCTCATGAATATCCTTTAGCGAGAGCGCATGGGGAACTCAATCGCTGCGCTCACGCGATAGTGCCGCACCGGCCGTGAGTAGCGCAGCGCTTTCGCTGAAAGCCCATTCGGGGGTATAGGACGGCCATGACCCGCCCTGCCCGCAAATTCTTCGGCATCATCGCTCTGGTGAGCTTTGTCATGGTCTATGTGGTGGTCGCCGCAGCCATCGGGTCCGGGCGCATTCTCGAAGCACCGACGCTGATCAAGTTCGGCTATTTCCTGGTGGCGGGCGTCTTGTGGGTGCTGCCGGCGGGCCTGCTGCTCCGGTGGATGCAGAAGCCCGATCCCAACGCGCCGCAGGATTAGTCTCGCAGCACAGCTAGGCCGCGTTCACCTCGCGGAAGCGGTTGTAGAGGGCGAACGGCGCGCCGGAGAGATAGAGCCCCGTATAGGTCAGGGACTGGTAGTCGCCGTTGAGCGAGACCCGCGGCAGGGCCGTCAGGTGGTTTTTGTGGGCCGGGAACACCATCCCCTTGCGCGTCGTGACGGCGGTCTTGAAGCCGAGCTCCTTGGCGATGTGAAACTCGCGCGGGCCTGCGCTGGTCTCGTCGCCGTAAGGGTATGCGAAATGCTCCGGCCATTGGCCCAGCTTTTCCGCTAGGCAGTCCGCGCCGCCTTTCATCTCCTCCCGCGCCCGGTCCGCCGGAAGCTTGGACAGGGCGTAGTGCCCTTTGGTGTGGGCGCCGATGGTGATCAGCGGGTCGTCCGCGAGTGTGCGGATCTCGTCCCAATCCATGATTAGGTCGCGGCACATCTCTTCCATGTCGACGCCGTAGCGCTCCGACAGCGCACGGACGACCTGGCGTTGGGTCACCTGATCGATGGCGCGTAGCCAGCCATAGATCTGTTCGAAAGCCTTCCACTTCTCGGCCTCGGTCGCCGTCGGCAAGCGCCACAGGCTGCCGTCCCGGCAGAGCTCGATCTCGTCGGCCCGGGCGATCACCTCCTGCAGAGCGAGCCACCAGAGCTCGCCGCGCCGCTCGGGATAATCGGTCGGGATGTAGATGGTTGCCGGCAGGTTGCGGCGCTTCAGAATTGGATAGGCGTATTCGAAATTGTCGCGATAGCCGTCGTCGAAGGTGAGGCAGGCGAAGCGTCGGTCGTCGCCGGTCTTGAGCCGCGTGACGGCTTCATCGAGGCTGACGATGTCGAGACCGGCCTGCTCCGTCTGATCGAGGACCGCTTCGAAGAACTCCGGCGTGATCTCCAGGATACGGTTCGGATTGAAGTCCTTGTCCTGTGCCGGCCGCACCTGATGCAGCATGAAGATCAGGCCGCTCCCTTCGGTGAAGGGGGAGAGAATGCGGGTCGCGCCGGAGTGATAGAGCCCCGACATGGCCGCCTTGAACATCGCCCTCTTAACCTTCGCCACCGAAATTCTCCCTCGCCTATCAACCATTAACGCCACCCGTGCAAAGGTCGAGCCGCGGTTTGGGGAATTCTGGCACAATCTATCTTTCGAAAGGTTTTCCGGGCTCGAAACTTGCTTAATGAGCGATCGGGTGGCTCAGGGGTCGGAAAGGTGTGTCAGTCTATGACGTCGACAGCGCTTCAGCGTACCGAAATAGGAATGAATATGCCGCAATACGGCACGGCGCAGCCATCTGAGATCGAGACGTCCATGGGGCCGGTCACTTTGGACGTCCGCCCCGACGTGGAGTCCCTGAAGGATATCTGGCTCGGCCTGGAAGAGGTCGCCCCCTACACGCCGAGCCAAACTTACGGTTATGCGCAAGCCTGGGTGCGCAATGTCCTGGCGCCCGACGGCCGCGAGCCGGTCATCGCCGTGGGCTCCGTCCATGGGCGCCCGGTATTCCTGTGGGCCTTCCAGACCGAACAGGCGCTCGGCCAGCCGGTACTCACCTGGATGGGGCAAGGCCACGCAAACTACAATATGGGGCTGAACAGCCCCGAAGCGGCGGAGAGGCTTCAGGCGGACGATCTGAAGCGCCTGCTTCAGCACATCGCCGAGCGGGCCGATGTCAGCGCGGCGTTGCTCGATGCCCAGCCCTTCGATTGGAACGGCGCGCCGAATCCTTTCGCGCGACTGCCCCAGCAGCCTCATCCCAGCGGCGGCTATGCGGTGGCACTCGGGGATTTCGAGAAGATCTATCTTGCGCGGTTCGGCAAGCAGTCGCGCCGCAAATACTCGCGCCGGGAGCGCAAGCTGGAGGAGGAAGGCGGCGCGGTCGTCTTCGGTTGGGGCGACACGGACGAGGAACAGCGGGAGCTGCTCGAGACCTTCTTCGAACAGCGGGAGCTGCAATTCGCCAAGATGGGCGTGGACGATCCCTTCACGCCGCCGATCCGGGAGTTCTGCCGGGATCTCGTGACCCTGCCCAAGGGCGACCCGGCCCGGTTGTGCATGGGCTATCTGAAGGTCGGGGATGTCGTGACCGCGACCTTCAGCGGTTCGATCTGCCGGGACACGCTCGCCGTCAGCATGTCGTCGCTCGCCGAGAGCGACATGATGCGTTACTCGCCGGGCCTCGTCTTGCTGCGCCGGGAGATCAAGTGGGCCTGCGACGAAGGCCTGTCCTATTACGATATCGGTGTCGGCGGGGCCCGCCATAAAGAGCGCTGGTCCGATGTCTTCCGACCGCTCTTCGATTCCTACATTGCGTTCAAGCCCCAAGGTCTCCTGGTAACCATGCCCCTGTCGGGCTGGTCCCGGGCCAAGCGGTCGATCAAGAACAACGACGTTCTGTGGCCCCTGGTGCAAAAGGCGCGGCGCCGGCTGTTCGGCAATCAGGGCGACAGCGGATCCGGCGACGACGATTAGGCCGCGCTAGCCTTCGTGTGGAGCGATCGATTGTGCGGAGCTAGCTTGCGGCGAGCCGCTGGCGGAGGCTATTGGCTTCGTCCTGCTCGGCGCTGACGGCGCGCTCGTAGAGCATGAATCGGCAGCCGAGCTCCTTCAGATCCGCCAGCCGGTTCTCTTCCTCACTGATCGTCTTCGGCGCGAACAGGGCCACGGCCGTGGTGAGCTCGCCATGGAGGGCCGATGCGAAATGCTCCGCCCGGTCGAAGTCGCTGTGGATCACAACGCAATCGTAGGTCTGGCGCAGCGCATCGAGGATGCGCACGAAGCTCTTCACCTCGCCGGGCGGGACCGGGAGGCTGGGGCTGCCCGCCGGGATCACCTGGAGCGGCGATTCGCTGTCCACCCGAAGCACGTCTTCGAAGGCGGCGACATTGGCCAGCAGCTCGTTGAAGCCGGGTGAGCGTTCCAGGCCCAGAAAGTCCGAAACGGTGGTGGAGCCTTGTGCCATGTCGAGCAGCAGCACGGTCTTGCCGCCGGCAGCCAGCGGACGGGCGAGCTGGATCGCCTCGGGCAAGGCGTTGGAGGCCGAGACAGGGGTGACGAGAGCGACAGGCGAGTCTCGGGTGTCGAGTTGCTCGGCGAAGCGGTCGCGCAGCACGTCGATATTGCGGATCACATCCCCCTTGCGTCTTGAGGCTTCCGCCTTGGGTCGCTCGTTAGCGGCGGCAGGGTGTCCGGACCGCTGGCGGAGATAGCGCTCCAAGGGGCTCATGCGGGCCGTCTCCGGGTCGTCCGGCTTTGCCGCGCCATTGCTCATGGCGATCGGAATGCTGGGGGTGGTGCTGGACGGGATCGGCATCCGTTCGCCGGAGTCCACATCCTCCGTGCGGGCCAGCTCGCGGCTCTTCTCGGCGGGCCCGTTTCCGTTGCTATTGGTTTTGACGTTGTCTTGGATGCTCTCCCGAGCCTCCGCAGCCTCCGGACGACGGAAGCGGGCCAGAACCTCCTGGACCGACCGGATCTGTTGCTCCGTGTCGTTCTCGCGGGATGCCTCGTCGTCCGAGTCGCCGGCGTCTTTGACCTCCGACTCTTCGGCCTTGGCGTCGTCGCTCTTGGGCTCGTCAGGCTCCGGCGTTTTCGCGGGCTCTGTCGGTACGACCGCCTTCGACTCCTCCTCGCGATTGAAGACAGGTTCGGGCGCCGGATAGGTTTCGTCCCGGGGCACGAGTTGACGATGGCGCGAGGTGGAGACGGCGGTGGCGCGGATCAGCTCCCGCGCCATGACATAGGCGAGCACCACCAGGGCGACCGCCACCATCACCAGAAGCGTGATGGGAAGCTTCTTGGGGAAGGACGGGGTTGCGGCCGGATAGGCCTGAGAGACGATGGTCGCGTTGGCCGGCACGGCGCCCACATCGCCGCGGGCGCTCGCATCGCGATAGCGGGCCAGATAGGATTCCAGGAGATCGCGGTTCGACTTCGCCTCGCGCTCCAGGGCGCGCAGCTTGATCTCCGCAGCACCCTCGCCTGAGGCTTGGCTCTTGGCGGCCTTCAGGCTACCCGTCAGGGACTGAACACGCGCATCGGCGACCTGGGCTTCGTTTTCCAGGCTCCGGGCGATCTTGCGGCCCTCTTCGCGGATCTGAGCGCGGACATCCGCCAGCTCGGAGTTGAGCTGCTGAATACGCGGGTGAGACGGAAGCAAGGTGGCGGAGAGCTCGGCGAGCTGACGCTGCACCTGAACCCGCTGCTCGATCAGGGCGCTGATGAGGCCGGATTTCAGCACTTCCGACGTCGCTTCGATCTCGCCATTCTCGGTCAGCATCTGACGAATCATGCGGGCGCGCGCCTCGGCCTCGGATTTCTGGGCTTTGGCGAGGATCAGCTTGCTATTCAGCTCCGAAAGCTGCTGTGCGGTCAGGTCGACGTCGCCGGAGCCAGCATAGATCCCCTCCTCCGCGCGGAAGTTCTCGACCGCCGATTCGGAATCGGAGACCCGGTCGCGCAAGGCCTCGATCTGGTTGCGCAGCCAGGCCGTTGCATCGCGGGTCTGGGTCAGCTTCGCTTCGCGCTGCCACTCGATATAGACCCGGGCCAGGCTGTTGGCGGCCTTGGCGGCGAGTTCGGGATCGCCCGACGTATAGGCCACGGCAATCACGGAAGACTTACCGAGCTGATAGACGGAGAGATGTTCGGCGAAGACGCCGGCCGTCTGATCGTTCTGGGATTTCTCAGGCGCTATCCCGATCAGCCCGAGCAGACGGTTCATGAGGCTGACACCCGCATCTTCCTTGAAGGAGGGATCGTTGGCGAGGTCGAGCTCATCGACGACCTTCAAGATGAGATCGCGGGAGGTAAGCACCTGCACCTGACTCTGAATCGCCTGCTCGTCGAGGGTGGACGAGGCCGGGGCGGACTGATCGCCCGTCGGACGCCGATAGGTCGATTCTTCGTTCTCGATAAGGATGCGCGCCTCGGACGTATAGACCGGGCGCATCATGGAGAGCGCGAAGAAGGTAATGACGCCTGCGAGCAGCGACAGACAGATGACCCACCACTTGGCGCGCCAGACGGCGCGGCCCAGTGTTACGAGGTCGATATCGTCGCTGCGCGAGAGGCTTGGCTCGGAGTGCATGGACTCACTTAAATCCCTGTTCGGTTGCAGCGTCATTACTGACTCGCCGCGGTAACCAAATGCTTAAGCGCTGCCCTGGTTCAGGACGGCTGGTGAGCATTCATTAACTATACATGCCTTAGACAAAAGGCATGAACAGGACGCGCGAAATTGGATTCGTTTTTGTCAGGCTCATGCTGCTGGCGATCGTGCTCGGCGTAGGGCTCGGGGGGTGTAATTTGCGCGGTTTTCCGCGGATGAACCTCCCTGCCCCGGTGTTTAACACGCCTTCGCCGCTTCCGCCTCCCGGACAGCATGTCAGAGCGCCTGCCGGAGCGATTCCCGGTCAGCCCGTGGCGCTGCACGGGACCTACCGGCTGGATAGCGGCGACGAGCTTCGCATCGTGGTCTTCGGCCAGCAGAATCTCTCGCGTGTCTACGCGGTCGACGGCAGCGGCTATATTTCCATGCCGCTCCTGGGCTCGGTCCGGGCTCGGGGGCTCACGACGCGCCAGCTCGCCTCGGTCATCACCCGGGATCTGGGCGCCGAATACGTGAAGAATCCGAAGGTTAGCGTCGAGGTGCAGACCTATCGCCCCTTCTACATCCTCGGCGAGGTGAGGCGGGCCGGCAAATATCCCTACGTGAGCGGCATGACGATCGAGGAAGCCGTTGCGACCGCGGAAGGCTATACGGAGCGCGCCAACGAGCGGAAGGTCCGGTTGACCCGGCGGTTCGATGGGGTCATGAGCACGGTCGTTGTGCCCAGTGACTATCCCGTGCAGCCAGGCGACACGATCTATGTGCTCGAACGTTTCTTCTAGCCGGTTCGATTCCCCAAAACAGCGGGCGGCGTCATGAGCCGCCCCTTGCGGGTCATCCATTGCCTACGGGCGCCTGTCGGCGGTCTGTTTCGTCATGTGCGTGATCTGGTTCGCGCCCAGGCCGAGATGGGGCTCGAAGTCGGCGTGATCTGCGATTCGCAAGGCGGCGGCCAGGCGGCTGAGGAAGCGCTTGCCGGTCTCGACGATCATTGTGCCTTGGGCGTGCGGCGAAGCCCCATGCCTCGCCAGCCCGGATTCGGTGATTGGCTGGCCATCGGTCAGGTGAAGCGGTTCGCCCAAGAGGCGGAGCCGGACATCCTGCATGGCCACGGCGCCAAGGGCGGCGCCTATGCGCGGCTGGCGGCGCGCTCCCTCAAGCGAAAAGGTGCGCGGGTCTACGCCTTCTACACGCCCCATGGGGGAAGCCTGCATTTCGATTCCGGTAGCCTCGCCGGCAAGATCTACATTGCGGCGGAACGGCGCCTCGCGCCTCTAACGGATGGGCTGCTGTTTGAAAGCGGCTACGCCAAGCGGGTCTACGAGGCGCGGATCGGACCGGTTCCCTGCCCCAGCCGCATCGTTCCCAACGGTCTCTACTTGCGGGAGTTCTACGAGCCCGCCATCGACGAGAACGCTGCCGATTTCCTCTTCATCGGCGAGCTGCGCGATCTGAAGGGCGTCGACGTGTTCATCGAGGCGCTTGCGCGGGTGAAGGCCATGGCGGGGATGCACCATGTGCGCGCCGTCATCGTAGGGGCGGGTCCCCACGAGGCGCGTTTCAAGACACTGGCGAAGCGGCGCAAGCTTCTCGGCCAGGTCACCTTCCCCGGCCCAATGCCGGCGCGCGTGGCGTTCGCCCGCGGCCGCTGCGTCGTGGTGCCGTCGCGGGCCGAATCCTTCCCCTATATCGTGCTGGAGACAATGGCGGCGGGCATGCCGCTCATCGCCACCGATGTCGGCGGCATTCCGGAGATGACAGCCGGCGTGCCCACGCCGCTCATTCCCCCCGGCGACGTCCAGGCGCTCGCCGATCAGATGCGTCTCTTCCTGATCGATTCCGGTCCCTTTTTGGAACGGTCTGCCGCATTGCAGGCCAATGCTGAGCAGCGCTTCACGGTGCTTGGCATGGCTGAAGACATCGTCGCCTTCTATTTCGACGTGCTGGAAGGCGATTCTGCACCTTCCCAGTAAGGTCTCACTAACCACGTTGCCATCGCGCCCTTCCGCAAGGCGCCAGCTTCACCGATCTCAAACGCCGCGCATGCCATAAGCACCTGTTTGGGGGGCAAAACTGGCATGTCTTGTGCCAGGATAGGTCCGGATCTCTCCGGCCACGGCCTGGTATGAGTAGTGTGAGCGTAAGCGAATGGGTGTGATGGAACCGGAACGCCGGCTGGATGACAAGAAGGGGCGCCGGCCCCGGAGTCTGCATGCGGGACCGCCCAAGGGGATGCCCGAGCGGCGGAAGCACCCGCGTCCGCCTCTGGCCGAGATTCGCCGTGCCGCGTCGTTGTCGCTTTTGCCCAACGCCGTGCTGGTGGGCGCCACCCGCGTCGTCGAGTTTCTGATCATCGCCGGGCTGGGCTTTGCCATTTATCTGCTGCATGTGGCGCAGGAGCCCGGGCAGCACATCGTTTATCTCGGGGCGGTGGTGACGGGCGCGCTGGTCTTCTGCGGGCTCGCGCAAGGCTTCGGGCTCTATTCGATTAAGTCCTTCCGGGAGTTCACCTCCAGCTATTCCCGCATCGTGCTTGCCTGGACGCTCGTGCTGG
Organism: Methyloligella solikamskensis; assembly: GCF_042676065.1. Lineage (NCBI taxonomy): Bacteria > Pseudomonadati > Pseudomonadota > Alphaproteobacteria > Hyphomicrobiales > Hyphomicrobiaceae > Methyloligella > Methyloligella solikamskensis. Next base: position 1,943,303 of record NZ_JBHTJO010000001.1, read on the forward strand.
CGGCCTTCATGGCGGTGGCGTTCTTCGCCAAGGTCGGCGCGGAGTTCTCCCGCGTCTGGCTCGGCAGCTGGTACGTGTCGGTCCTCTCCCTGCTCCTGGCGGAGCGCCTGTCGCTTTTGATCCTCATGCGGCGCTGGCTGCGCGAGGGCCGGCTCTACCGCCGTGCGGTCATCATCGGCGGCGGCGAGCAGGCAGAGGAGCTGATCCGATCCCTGGAGGCCTCGCCCAACACGGATATCAGGATCGCCGGCATCTTCGACGACCGCGGCGACGACCGTGTCTTACCTTTGGTGGCGGGCTATCCGAAGCTCGGCAAGATCAAAGACCTGGTGGATTTCGCGCGGAAGTCCCGGGTGGACCTTCTGATCATCTCTTTGCCGATGGCGGCGGAGAAGCGGGTTTTGCAGATTCTCAAGACGCTCTGGGTGCTGCCGGTCGATATCCGGCTTTCGGCCCAGAACAACGCGCTGCGGTTCCGGCCTCACACCTATTCCTACATCGGCAATGTCCCGTTCATCGACATTGCCGACAAGCCGATCGCCGATTGGGACTTCGTCCAGAAGCGGGTGTTCGATGCGGTGCTTGCGGGCGCCGGGCTTCTGGTTCTGTCGCCGCTGATGCTGCTGATCGCGCTCGCCATCAAGCTCACCAGCAAAGGCCCCGTCTTCTTCAAGCAGACCCGCCAAGGCTTCAACAACGAGCTGATCGACGTCTACAAATTCCGCTCCATGTACACGGACATGACGGATGCTGAAGCCGACAGGCTGGTGACCAAGGGCGATCCCCGGGTCACGCCCATCGGCCGGCTGCTCCGCAAGACGAGCCTCGACGAGCTGCCTCAGCTCTTCAACGTGCTCAAAGGCGATCTGTCCCTGGTGGGCCCGCGGCCCCATGCATTGAAGGCGAAAGCGAAGGACCGGCTCTATGCCGATGTGGTGGATGGGTATTTCGCGCGCCATCGCGTGAAGCCCGGGGTGACGGGGTGGGCCCAGATCCACGGCTGGCGCGGCGAGACGGATACGGAGGAGAAGATCCGCCGGCGGGTGGAGCACGACCTCTACTACATCGAGAACTGGTCCGTGGTGCTGGACCTCTACATTCTTCTCATGACCCCGATTGCCCTGCTCAAGATGGACAACGCCTACTGATCGGCCGGGATAAGGTATGACGCCGATGAGCGTAAGCGATCTTCCTATAGGCCGGCTCGCACCGGCCGGGGCTCCGCCCCATATCAGCGCCGGGATCCGGCGGCTGGCGTTGTTCTATGTCTGGCTGACGATCGCGACCGTGGGGATCGTGGTGGCGGATCCTGCGCCGTACGACGCGCTGATCATGGGTGCCACGCTCATGATTCCGGTCGTCGGGCTCATGCGCGTCTCGACCGGGCTTGCCGTCTATTTCTTCGTTTGGATGGTGATCTGCGCCGGCGGCTATATTGCGACGACCCAGGCCGGCACTTTGGAGTTCTCCCTCCCGCACACGAACATCACGCTGTTCCTAGCGCTGACCTCGGTGCCGCTGGTGGGATTCGTGGGCGCGGATTCCAACGCCCGCGTCCACCTGCTGCTATCAGCCTATACGGTCTCCGCCGTGATCGCGGTGGTCGCGGCCCTCATCGGCTATTTCAACCTGTTGCCGGGCGCCTACGATATCTTCACCCAGTATGGCCGGGCGCAAGGCACGTTCGAGGATCCCAACGTCTTCGGTGCGTTCCTCGTGCCTGCGATCCTCTACTGTTTCTACCTGGTTCTCAATTCCTCCCTCACACGCGCCGCATTGGTCTCGGCGGTGGGCGGCTTCCTTCTGTTTGGCTGTCTGCTCAGCCTTTCGCGTGGCGCGTGGGCAAGCCTGTTCGTCGCGCTTCTCACCTTTTCCTTCTGCATGTTCTCGACGGCGCCCACGAACCGTCAGAGGGTGAAGCTCTTTCTCGTCCTCCTGATGGCTGCCATCGTGGCGATCGGGGTTGTGGCCGCGGTGCAGATGGCGCCGAACTATGCTGAGCTGTTTGGCGAGCGCACCTCATTCGAGCAGTCCTACGACATCGGACCCGAAGGACGGTTTGCCGGACATGTGAGGGCGATGGGGCTGATCGTTGAGAACCCGCTCGGCCTCGGCGCACTGGAGTACGCGCGGATATGGCGGCTCGGAGACGTGCACGAGGTCTATCTCAGCATGTTCCTCAACACGGGTTGGATTGGCGGGCTGCTCTATCTCGGGCTGGTGATCGCAACCCTGGCGCTGGCAATCCGCCGGGTGATCTACGACCGCGGGGGTGACGGCCTCAGCGCTGTGGCGCTCGGGGCTTTCGTTGCCCTGGTGTTGGAAGGGTTCGTGATCGACACCGACCACTGGCGCCATTTCTTCGTGATCATGGCCCTGATCTGGGGCATGGCGCTCGATATGCCGCCGAAACGGCGCGGCGCATCAGACGATCGCCCCGTTTGAGGACGGGTTCGTCTTCGAATTTCAGAAGATGGAGTGAGGGAGAAGAAGGCTGGTCGGAGCGGCGAGATTTGAACTCGCGACCCCCGGTCCCCCAGACCGGTGCGCTAACCGGGCTGCGCCACGCTCCGTACCTGTCGCCTTCAAGAGATGTGGGTATACACGGTCAGGCGCGCCAAGCAAGGCGTGTGTTCGCCTGACCGCTGGAAATCGGCCGCAGGGTTTGTGCCGCGGCCGTATCCGGTCTTCGCCGCCCTACTTCTTGGCGCCAGCGAGCAGCTCCCTGCAGGCCTGGAGCTCTTCGAGAATCGCGCTGATATAGGCGGCCCTGTTGCCGCCCGGCAGATGCTCGCCCGAGGGCGCCTCGAGCGGTTCGCTGGCTGTGGGGCCTTCCGCACGGCTCTTGGCGGCATCGGCCGCGACATCGGGAATCGGCGGCGTGCGCTGCTGGATCGGCGGCTCATCGCCATCCCGCGGCGTCATGACCGAGCGAGGCCCGTTTTCGCGCAGGATCTTCTGCACGCCACGGATCGTGTAGCCTTCGCTGTAGAGGAGATGACGGATGCCCTTCAGCAGGGCAACGTCCTCAGGACGATAGTAGCGGCGGCCGCCGCCGCGCTTCATGGGTTTGACTTGAGAGAATTTGGCTTCCCAGAACCGCAGAACGTGTTTGGGAACGTCGAGATCGTCGGCGACTTCGCTGATAGTCCGAAACGCCTCAGGCCCTTTCGGCATGGCTTACCCCCGCTTCTATACCCCCCAACCGCCGGCCTCCCGGCGGTTCAGGCGTTTTGCAATGGGCGCACCCAGGTTTGCCGGGCGCCGAAGCGAGACAGCGCGAAGCCCCCTATTCCGCAGCCTTCCGGCGCGAAAGAGCGTTGTTGATATATTGCTTCATGATGTTGCTTGCGCGGAACACCAGCACACGCCGCGGCGTGATCGGCACTTCCTGTCCGGTCTTCGGATTGCGCCCGATCCGTTCCCCCTTGTCCCGGATACCGAACGAGCCAAAAGACGAGAGCTTCACGGTCTCGCCGTTCTCCAAGCTGGACACAATTTCCTTGAGCACGAGTTCGACCAGTTCCGCCGACTCGTTTCTCGGTAGTCCAACCTTCTGGAACACGGCTTCCGCCAAATCGGCCCGTGTCAGCGTCTTCCCGCCCATTGCGATACTTCCCCCAGGTCGCGGGTAAGCCAAAATGCTAATCGAGCAACTCACGCAAGGTCAATGACCGTTGCGTCAAATTCCTGATTTTGCGTTCTTTTCGGGCCCAGGTGTGACATTCGCGGCACGCAACCTGCGCTACCACCTCACGAGAAGTGCACCCCAGGTGAAGCCACCCCCCATGGCCTCCATCAGCACAAGATCGCCGGGCTGGATACGCCCGTCCTGAACCGCAACATTTAGTGCCAGCGGGATGGATGCCGCCGAGGTATTGGCGTGCTTGTCGATGGTAACCACGATCCGTTCCGCCGGCAGCTTCAGCCTCCGGGCCGCGCCATCGAGGATTCGCTTGTTGGCCTGATGGGGCACGAACCAATCGATGTCTGAGGGCTCCAGACCGGACATTTCAAGCGCTTCGTCAATGGCTTCAGCGATCTTTATGACAGCATGTCTGAAGACTTCAGGCCCATCCATCCGCAGATAGCCGGCCGTGCCCGTGGTGCACGGGCCGCCATCCACATAAAGCTTGTCGCGGTAGCGGCCATCGGAGCGCAGGCAGGCGGCCAGGATGCCCCGATCGGTCGAGGCGCCGGGCTGCAGCTCCGCCTCGACGACGACCGCGCCGGCGCCGTCGCCGAACAGGACGCAGGTGTTGCGGTCCTTCCAGTCGAGGATGCGGGAAAACACTTCGGAGCCGATCACCAGCGCCCGCTTATAGGGGCCAGCGCGCAGGAAGTTGTCCGCTGTCGAAAGCGCATAGACGAAGCCGGAGCAGACGGCCTGGATATCGAAGGCCGCGCCCTGGGTAATGCCGAGCTCGGCCTGGATGGTCGTTGCGGTGGCTGGAAAGGTCTGGTCGGGGGTGGAGGTGGCGAGCACGATCAGGTCGATGTCGCTGGCATCCATCCCTGCATTGGCGAGCGCCTCCTTGGCGGCAGCCAGCCCCATGGTGGAGGTGTATTCGCCCTCGCCTGCGATACGCCGCTCACGGATGCCGGTGCGGGAGGCGATCCACTCGTCGTTGGTTTCGACGAATTCGGAAATATCCGCATTGGTCATGATGCGCTCGGGCAGGTATCCACCACAGCCCTTCACGACCGTTCTCAACACACTCACGTTGGCCAAACTCCTCGGGCTTAAGCGGCACCTTCGAGCTGGAGCTCGGCCTGGAAGCGGGCAACGTCGTCGGCGAGCCGGCGCACCACATCGCTGGAGGCCATATCGGAGGCCAGATCGATGGCGCTGGCGAAACCGGTCGCGTCGGTGCCGCCATGGCTTTTCACGACGATGCCATTGAGACCCAGGAAGATGCCGCCATTCAACTGGCGGGGATCCATCTTGTCTCGGAGCGCGCCGAACGCGCCCTGAGCCAAAACAGCTCCCATGCGGGCCAGAAGGGAGCGTCCCATGGCGGCCCGCAGGTATCCTGCGATTTGCTTAGCCGTTCCCTCTGCGGTCTTCAAGGCGATGTTGCCGGTGAAGCCGTCAGTGACGACCACGTCGACGGCGCCACGGCCGATATCGTCGCCCTCGACGAAGCCATGATACCGGAAGGACAACGGCGTCTCGCGGAGTGCCTGACCGGCCTCCTTGATGTGGTCGAGGCCTTTGATCTCCTCGACGCCGATATTGAGGAGCCCGATGGAGGGCTGCTCCAGATTGAACACGGCGCGGGCCATGGCCGCTCCCATGACGGAGAACTCGATCAGCTGGCGGGCATCGGCGCCGACATTTGCGCCGACATCGAGCACGATGCATTCGGAATCGATGGTGGGCCAGATGGCGGCGATGGCCGGGCGGTCGACCTGCTCCAGGGTGCGCAGGCAGAACTTCGCCATGGCCATGAGCCCGCCCGTATTGCCGGCGGAGACGGCGGCGTCGGCCCGGCCGTCCTTCACCATCTGCAGTGCAAGCCACATGCTGGAATGCCAGCGGCCCTTGCGGAGGGCCACGGACGGCTTCTGGTCCATGGTGACCACCACATCGGTGTGGATGATCTCCGAGCGCTCCTTGAGCTTCTTGTAAGGCTCCAGAAGCGGCCGGATCAGATTTTCGTCGCCGATCAGGAGGAAGCGCAGATCCGGATTCCGGACCAGCGCATCGGCCGCCCCGGGTACGACGACCTCGGGACCTCGGTCCCCGCCCATGGCATCGAGCGATATGGTGACAGGCGCACCCATTGTCTTCTTACCGATCTGGATGAATCATTTCGCGGCCGGACGGCCTGGCCCCCAAAAATGGCCCGAAGATACTCAAAAGCCCCTCCCTGACAACCCTCGTGACGCGCGCCATGCTCTTGAGGCCTAGTTGCGCTTCAGCTGTTCCAACACCGCAAACGGGTTCTCGCGCGTTTCTGCCGCATCGCCTTCGCCGCTCTTGCCCTCCTCCCATTCGAAGGCTGCGCCTTCGCGTCGGGGGTAAGGAGTAAGCGCGAGCGCGAAGGTTTCGTAGACCAACCGCCCCAGGTCGATGGTGCCGTCGACGATGGGTTCCGGCCATTCGGCCAGCGGATCGCCGGCGGAGCCCGCCTCGGCCTCCTCCCGCTCGATAGCGTGAATACGCGTCAGAGGCCAGAACTCGGCTTCGACAGGCATATCGATCATTTCGTCCACGGGCTCCAGGGTCACCACGCAGGTCTGGATCGCCTTCGCCTCCAAGCGGCCCTTGAGCCGTATCGACCCCCCTGACGCCTTTCGCAAGGTGTAGGTGAAGAGCAGGCGCTCCAGGCTTTTCAGATCCTGAAGGGAAGCGATCTCCTTCAGCTCGGCCTCGGTCGGTTCGATCACCTCCTCCTGGCCGTGGCGAATGGTCTCGACCTTCACGATCCGCTTGAGGGGGGATTCCTGATCGATCTCCGGGTCGGGTGCCGTCTTACGATTTTTCGACATCTGAGACCTCCGGGAATTGCACGTTTCCATCACGCAGGTCGGTGAAATGTTGTTCCGCCAGCCCTACGGTCACTTTGTGAAGATAGTCGCTCAATGCGCCGCTTGCAGCCTCGGCCTGTTCTTCCGGCATGGGAAGAAGCTCTGCCAGAGCCTTGCGGAAAGAGTCCTTTTCGGCGCCGTAGGCCTCTTCGAGCGCGTTGATCACGCCGTGAGTCTTAGCGCAGATATCGCGGACCCGCTTTGGCACCTTCAGGTCGCTCACGCCCATCTCGCGCAGCACCGTATCCATATCGGCGCTGAAGAGATCGACAAGCTCCTGGGCCATCTCCTGGGCTTTGGCTTGACCCTCGCCGCTTTCCGCCTGGAGACGGCGGAGAACGGCGAATATATGCACAGTCAGCATGGACAGGCGGCCTTCCAGGGTGTCGGGTACCCCGAACTCTGAGTAAAAGACCGGCAGCCGTGCCTGCGCCACAATCGCGTCATAGAGTTTTTCTGCATTAACGCGATTGGGCGAATGCCGTCTTAGCCAATTGAACGGGTTCATGAATTCGGCATCGATATGAGCGCTGGGGCGGACCAGTCTATAGAATTGATCAACCACTTTCGGCGATTCTTAGCCAGTGGCGCGATCTTAGACTGAAGGCCGGGCTGCATGCTATGTGGCCCGTCGGATAACGGACATTTTCTGCGAGAGGAATGGCTTTTCGTGCCAGGCACCGGAACCAAACGCGCAAATCCATCGATTTCGGCCCTAGCGGGGCTCTTCATGGGCGGCCTCATGCTGCCGCTGGCCGGCTGCGGAAGCGCTGCGACCATCGACCATCACGGCCATGTCTTCACCGACGTGGACACGTCTTTGGTGCGTCCGGGCATGACCAAGGAAGACGTTGAGCTGACGCTCGGCTCGCCGGACACCACGGGCACGATCAACGGCGATAGCTATTACTATATCTCGAGCACCCAGAAATCCGTCGCCTTCCTCAAGCCCTGGGAAATCGACCGGCAGGTGATCGCCGTCTACTTCAACGGCAGCGAACGGGTCCATCACGTCTCGCATTACGGGCTGAAGGACGGCATGGTCGTCGACTTCGCCAATGACGAATCCCCTGCCCGCGGCAAGGACGCCTCGATGATTCAGGAGCTGTTCGGCAACGTCGCCCAGCGTGGCATGTTCAAGAAGCAGCACGAGAACTCAGCGACGCCGGGTCCGGGGCTTTAGGCTCAGCCTGAAACCGTCAGCAAACGGCTTCTTCAAAAGCCTTCCGAATACAAGAACGGCCGAGCTCGAAACCGAGCCCGGCCGTTCTGCTATCTGGTTCTGATACGTCTAGTGCGCCAGGACGGCGAGCAGCAGAAGCGCCACGATATTGGTGATCTTGATCATCGGGTTCACGGCAGGGCCTGCGGTGTCCTTGTAGGGATCGCCGACCGTGTCGCCGGTCACCGCGGCCTTGTGGGCCTCGGAGCCTTTGCCGCCGAAATGACCGTCCTCGATGTACTTCTTGGCATTGTCCCATGCGCCGCCGCCGGCGGTCATGGAAAGCGCCACGAAGAGGCCGGTGACGATCACGCCGAGAAGCATGGCGCCCACGGCCGAGAAGGCCGCGCTCTTACCCGCGATCAGATAGATCACGAAGTAGAACACGATCGGGCTCAACACGGGCAGAAGCGAGGGAACGATCATCTCCTTGATCGCCGCCTTGGTGAGCAGGTCGACCGCGCGTCCGTAATCGGGACGCTCGGTGCCCTTCATGATGCCCGGCTTCTCCTTGAACTGGCGGCGGACCTCTTCGACGATCGCAGCACCGGCGCGGCCCACGGCCGTCATGGCGATGCCGCCGAAGAGATATGGCAGAAGGCCGCCGAGGAAGAGCCCGACCACCACATAGGGGTTGGAAAGGCTGAAGGTCGGATCGACACCCTCGAAATACGGGAATTCCGCCGGGTTCGCGGCGAAGTATTTCAGGTCTTCCGTATAGGCCGCGAACAGCACCAGGGCGCCGAGACCGGCAGAGCCGATGGCGTAGCCCTTGGTGACCGCCTTGGTGGTGTTTCCAACGGCGTCCAGCGCATCCGTCGTGTTGCGCACATCGGCCGGCATCTCGGACATCTCGGCGATGCCGCCGGCATTGTCCGTCACAGGACCGAATGCATCGAGCGCCACGATCATGCCGGCGAGGGCCAGCATGGTGGTCACGGCGATGGCGATGCCGAAGAGTCCGGCGAGACCATAGGTGACTAGGATGCCGGCGATGATGACCAGGGCCGGCAGCGCCGTCGATTCCAGGGAGATGGCGAGCCCCTGGATGACGTTGGTGCCGTGGCCGGTGACCGAGGCTTGCGCGATGGACTGCACCGGCCGGAAGTTGGTGCCGGTGTAATACTCGGTGATCACCACGATGAGGGCGGTGATGACGAGGCCGACCATGCCGCAGAAGAACAGCGACCAGCCGGTGAAGGTGGTGCCGCCGACGGCGAGTTCCGTGTCCATGCCGATGAGGAAGGCGGTGAGCGGCCAGAGCCCGATCAGAGAGAGCACGGCGGTGGCGATAACGCCTTTATAGAGCGCGCCCATGATGGACTGGCTGGCTCCCAGGCGGACGAAGAACGTGCCGATGATGGAGGTCAGAACGCACATGCCGCCGATGGCCAGCGGATAGAGCATGATGGAATAGAGGTCCGAGTTGCCGCTGAAATAGATCGAGGCGAGCACCATGGTGGCCACAACGGTCACGGCATAGGTCTCGAACAGGTCGGCGGCCATGCCGGCGCAGTCGCCGACATTGTCACCTACATTATCGGCAATGGTGGCCGGGTTGCGCGGATCGTCTTCCGGAATGCCGGCCTCGACCTTGCCCACCAGGTCGCCGCCCACGTCGGCGCCCTTGGTGAAGATGCCGCCGCCCAGACGGGCGAAGATGGAGATCAGCGAGGCGCCGAAGCCGAGGGCTACAAGCGCATCGATCACGACGCGTGAATTGGGCGCATAGCCGAGGAATTCGGTCAGCACGAGGAAATAGACGGAGACGCCGAGCAGCGCGAGGCCCGCAACCAGCATGCCGGTGATGGCGCCGGCGCGGAAGGCGATGCTCAAGCCCTCGGCCAGGCCGGTCTTCGAAGCCTGGGCGGTGCGGACATTCGCGCGGACCGATACGATCATACCGATGAAGCCCGCCGCGCCCGACAGGATCGCACCGATAGCGAAGCCGATGGCCTGGGGCAGACCGAGCAGGAAGAGGCCGGCGATGAAGATGACCACGCCGACGGCGGCGATGGTCATATATTGGCGAGACAGGTATGCGCGCGCGCCTTCCTGAATGGCTTTCGCGATTTCCTGCATCTTCGCGGTGCCGGCGTCGGCTGCGAGAACCGCGCGCGTCGTGACGAGTCCATAGACGATGGACAGCGCCCCGAAGGCAATAATTGCATAAAGAACCCAAGTCATAACCGGCTGCTCCCTTGTATGAGCATTGCTTCAATTTTGGAGGGAGTGCGCACGCGGAACTGCGTGCTTGGAGAGACCCGCCCATCCTCCCTTCAGGCGTGTTTCCCTTGCGCCTTTTCGGCGCGGTCTTCTTGGCGCCTTCAGGCGCGGTCGTTCCTTGCATTTGGGCGGCAAGTCGCGCGACTCTTCGCCGCGCGGAAAATGCCAAAGATGGCGCGCGGAAGCAACAAAACGCTTGTCCGTCAGCAAGATCGCGGTGGACGGGTTGGGGGCTATATGCCCTGGGAACGGCTCAAGGCAGCCCCGGCCTCAGAAATGGCTGAAGCTGCGCCTTTCCAGGTTCATGGGCGCGCCGTCCGCACCGATAAAGACCGCTGTCGTGGGCGGGCCGGCGTCGACGCTTCCGATCCGGGTGACGCGCACCCCTGCTCTTTCCGCGTCGATCTCGAAGGCCCGGGACCTGTTCGCGGGGATAGCGGCGAGGATCTCGTAATCGTCTCCGCCGCCGAGAAGCGCGGGCAGCAGAGCCGGGTCGCTCTGGCAGGCCTTCGTGGCGGGCTCTGACAGCGGTACCCGGGAGGCCTCGACGCGGGCCTGAAGACCGCTTGCGATGCAGAGCTTGTCCAGATCGCCACCCAGCCCGTCGGAGAGGTCGATGGCCCCATTGGCGTGATGGCGGAGCGCCGGAGCCAGCGTGGTCCGCGGGTGGGGCTCCCGGTAGCGGTTCACAAGATAGGCTGCCTCGTCCTCCGAAAGGCCCCAGCGCTCGGCCAGGCTCGGATACCTCAGAAGCCGAAGCCCGAGAGCTGCATCGCCGATGGTGCCCGAGACATAGAGGCCATCGCTGGGTTTGGCGCGGGAGCGCAGCACGGCCTGACCTTCCGGCACGCGGCCAATGGCCGTGATGGTGAGCGTCAGCGGTCCTGGGGTTCCGGTGGTATCGCCGCCGATCAAGGCCGCGCCCGCCTCCTCCTGAAGCTGCTCCAGCCCCTTCGCCAGGCCTTCCAGCCATTCCGGCGACTGCATCAGCGAATCGTCCTCCGGCAGACTCAGGGCCAGGAGATAGGCTATCGGCTCGGCACCCTTGGCGGCGAGGTCGGACAGGCTGACGGCGAGGGCTTTGTGGCCAATGGCCTCGGGCGGATCGCCGGGCAAGAAATGGACCGTATCAATCAGGGTGTCGGTGGTGACGACGAGGTCGTCGCGAGATCCGCCGCGAAGAAGAGCTGCGTCGTCGGTGAGGCCGAGGCTGGCGGGGTCGGTGGCCAGGGGCGCAAAGAAGTGCGCAATGATGTCGAACTCGCCGAGCCGTTCCCGATCCGGCGGGGGTGCCATCAGCCTTGCCCCTGCTCTGCGGTGACGCCTGGCGCATCAGGCGCGGGCGGCGCCAGCTCCTCTGGCCGCACTTCCTTGGCGATCCGGTCCAGCAGGCCGTTCACGACCTTGGGCTCGTCCCCTTCGAAGAAGGCATGGGCCAGGTCGACATACTCGTTGATGGAGACGCGGGCCGGCACGTCGGCGCGGCGCAGGATCTCGAAGGTCCCGGCGCGCAGGATCGCCCGCAGGATGCTGTCGATGCGGGTGAGATGCCAGCCTTCGGCCAGGCGCTCGTTGATCAGGGGATCGATGCGGCGCTGCTCGGCAACCACGCCTTGAATGAGATCTGTGAAGAAGGCTGTCTCGGCCGCGTGGATCTCTTCGCCGTCGATGGCCTCGCCGATGCGATGCTCCTGGAACTCCGCCGCGACCGCCGTCAGGTCGATGCCCGTCATGTCCATCTGATAGAGGGCCTGGACGGCGGCGAGCCGCGCGGCGCTGCGGGAAGCGGCGCGCTTGTTTGTCTTTTCGGGCTTCGTCATCGTCAGCGGCGGCTTGCGGAGGAGAAGTGGTGCTCCAGCTCCATGAGCGAAAGACAGGCGGCCGCAGCGCTCCCGCCCTTGTTACGGCGGTCGACGGCGGCGCGCTCCCAGGCCTGCTCGCGGGTCTCGCAGGTCATGATGCCGTTGCCGATCGGAACTGCGTGATCGACAGCAAGCTGATGCAGTCCGGCAGACGACTCCTTGGCCACCACGTCATAGTGGCTGGTTTCGCCGCGGATCACGCAGCCCAAGGCAATACAGGCACGATGCCGCCCGGCCCGTCCGACAAAGCCGTTGGCAAGTGCCAGGCTCAGGGCCAGCGGGATCTCCAGGGCGCCGGGGACGAAGATGCGCTCATATTGGACGCCGTACGTCTCGAGTTCCTCAATGGCGCCCTTCACGAGCTCCTCGGCAATATCTTCGTAGAAGCGCGCCTCGATGATGAGAACCGAAGGAGAGGTTTTGCGCGCCATGATTACTCCAGAGGACGATGGCCGGTTACAGTCAGGCCATAGCCTTCCAGACCGACGATCTTGCGAGGTGTGTTGGACAGCAGCGTCATCTGACGGACGCCCAGATCGAGTAGAATCTGCGCACCAATACCATAATCGATCAAGCGCTGCTGGCCCGGACTACCGTTTCCGTTTTTCTTGTCGATGCGGGCCGAGACATCTCCGGCATTGCTCTCGCGGATCAGGACAAGAACGCCACGGCCCTCCTTGTCGATAGCCTCCATGGCCTTCTCGATCAGACTTTCGCGATCGCCGGTCGCAGCCAGAGTATCGTTCAGAATGTTGAGCGCGTGCACGCGGACCAGGACGGGGCCGCCTTTTGAGACATCGCCTTTGACCAGGGCAATATGTTCGATGTTGTCGACGGTCGTGGCATAGACCTTGAGATCGAACTCTCCGCCGAATCCGCTGGTAATCTTCGACTCGCTCACCACGCGCACCAACTGATCGTAGTGCAGGCGATAGGCGATCAGATCTGCAATGGTCCCAATCTTCAGATCGTGCCGCTGCGCGAATTCGATGAGATCCGGCAGGCGGGCCATGGTGCCGTCGTCCTTCATGACCTCGCAGATCACGCCGGCCGGGATCATGCCGGCAAGCCGCGCCACGTCGACGGCCGCCTCGGTATGGCCGGCACGGACCAGCACGCCACCCTCCTTCGCCACGAGCGGAAAGACATGGCCCGGCGAGACGATGTCCCGGTAGTCGTTGTTGGCGTCGATGGCGACGGAGATGGTGTGGGCTCGGTCGTGGGCAGAGATGCCTGTGGTGACCCCTTCCCTGGCCTCGATGGAGACGGTAAAGGCCGTAGAGTGCCGGGTCTTGTTCGACCGGGACATGAGTTCCAGGCGAAGCTGCTCCACGCGCTCCTCTGTCAGCGAGAGACAGATCAGACCGCGCCCATGGGTCGCCATGAAGTTGATGACTTCGGGCGTGACCATCTGGGCCGGAATGACGAGATCGCCTTCGTTCTCACGCTCCTCGGCATCCACGAGAATGAACATCCGGCCGTTGCGCGCATCCTCGATCACCTCTTCGATGGGTGAGAGGGCGGCGTGCAGATCAATCTCTTGCGCTGTGTCTTGGGCGGTGCTCACGGGGTCTTCTTAGTCCTGCAATGGGGCTCGCGTCGGAATTATCCGGACGCATTCCCTTCAGCGAGCCGCTCTACGTAGCGGGCCATCATATCCACTTCCAGGTTCACCGGCGCGTTGGGCTCCAATGCGCCGAGCGTCGTGTGCTCCAGGGTAAATGGTATGACGTTCACCGAGAAGCGCGGCCCTTTGACATCGTTGACGGTCAACGAAACGCCGTTCAGCGCCACGGAGCCCTTTCTAGCAATATAGCGGGCGAGCTGGGGCGGACTTTCGAAAACCAGACGTCGGCTTTCGCCATCTGGCTTCACCCCGAGAAGAAGCGCGCAGCCGTCGACATGGCCACTCACCATGTGGCCGCCGAGCTCGTCGCCCATCTTGAGGGCGCGCTCCAGGTTGACGCGGGTTCCGGTCTTCCAATCCACCAGGGTGGTGAGCGCGAGGGTTTCGTTGGAAGCGTCGACGGAGAAACGGCTGCCGTCCGCCGTTTTCTCGACGGCGGTGACCGTCAGGCAGCAACCGTTGCAGGCGATCGACGCGCCGAGCTCGATGCTTGCCGGGTCGTAATGGGAAAGGATCTCGAACCGGGCGCCTTCTTCGCCGATCTCGGCTTTTCCGACCTCGCCGATATCGGTGACTATGCCGGTGAACATTTCGGCTTCCGATGCCATTCCGTCATGCGGTCCCGGCCGAAAGAGCGCTCGCCGGTCATGACGTAGTCGCCGCTGCCGGTGAGCTTGTCGATGCCGTCATCGACGAAGGGCAGCAGGCCTTGGGGCCCGACTTCCTCCACGCCTTGATAGATGAGAGCTTCGTCGACGAGGCCGGCGTCCAGGAAGCTTTTGGCGACGGCGGGACCGCCTTCCACGAGCACGCGGGTGATGCCCGCCATGGCGAGGCCCTCCAGGGCTTCGCGGACGCACGGAAAGCCTTCCTCGTCGCAATTGACCCGAAGGATCTCAGCACCGCGCTCCTGAAGCGAGGCCTCGTTGGTCTGGGGCTCGTCGGAACAGACGAACCAGACCGGCACCATCTCGTCGTCGAAAAGCTGGGCCTGTTTCGGGGTGCGCAGACGGCGGTCGAGCACCACGCGGACCGGAGAGCGGCATTCCATGCCGGGAAGCCGGCAAGTCAGGCTCGGATCATCGGTGGTGACGGTGCCGCGGCCCACGAGAATGGCGTCGCAGCGGGCGCGCTGCAGATGGGCATGGGCCCGGGCCGCCTCGCCGGTCACCCATACGGGGCTGCCATTGCCCTCTGGGATGCGGCCGTCTGAGCCGACGGCGAGCTTAAGGATGACCTCGGGGCGGTGCTCGGCGACACGCAGGATATGGCCCCGGATCATGTCGGCGGCAGCATCGGCGAGGACGCCTTCGGTCACCTCGATTCCGGCCGCCTTCATCTTCTCGATCCCAAGGCCCGCGGTTCGCGGATCGGGATCGCGCATGGCGGCGACGACGCGGCTGGGCTCGGCAGCGATGAGCGCCTCAGTACAGGCCTCGCCCCTGCCCTCATGGGCGCACGGTTCGAGCGTCACATAGACGGTGGCGCCCTTGGCGCGATCTCCGGCCTGGGCGAGCGCGATGGCCTCCGCATGAGGCCTGCCGCCTGGTGCGGTCACGCCGCGCCCGACGATCTCTCCGTCGGGGCCGACAATCACACATCCGACAGACGGGTTAGGCCAAGTCGTACCGAGGCCCCTGCGCGCCATAGCAAGCGCCTGGGCCATGTAATCTTCATCACGCATGGTCATGAGCTTCTAATGCGCCGTGCCGTTTCGGCTCCGGTCGCTAATCGTCATCCGGCGATAACTGATCTTCTGCATCGGGCGTCGGGCCGGCGAGTTCTCCCAGCACGGCCTCAAAGTCCTTGGCCTCGCGGAAATTCTTGTAGACCGAGGCGAACCGTACATATGCGACGTCATCCAGCGTCTTCAAGGCCTCCATTACGAGGGTGCCGATGGTCTCGGACGGCACGTCGTTCTCGCCCATATTTTCCAACCGGCGCACGAGCCCGCTAACCAGGCGCTCAAGGCGCTCCGGATCGACGTCTCGCTTGCGGGTGGCCATCTGAATGGAGCGCATCAGCTTGTCCCGGTCGAAGGGCACTCGACGACCGTGGCGCTTGATCACCGTCAGCTCACGGAGCTGAACGCGCTCGAAAGTGGTGAAGCGGCCGCCGCAATCTGAACAGATGCGGCGGCGCCTTATTGTGGAATGATCCTCACTGGGCCGCGAGTCTTTGACCTGCGTGGCGGTGCTGCCGCAATACGGGCATCGCATAGTGGCCAGCTCCCCCTCTTATTGCCCCGCCGAAGATCAGCTTAGCGATAGATCGGAAAGCTCTCGCAAAGCGCGATGGCGCGCTCCTTGACCGACTCCTCGACCTTCTGGTTGCCCTCCTCGCCGTTCTCGGCCAAGCCGTCCAGCACCTCGACGATGAGGTTGCCGATGGTCTGGAACTCCGAGACGCCGAAGCCGCGGGTCGTACCGGCCGGCGTGCCGAGACGAATGCCCGAGGTGATGGCGGGCTTCTCCGGATCGAAGGGAACGCCGTTCTTGTTGCAGGTGATATGGGCCCGGCCAAGCGCCAGCTCGGCAGCCTTACCGGTGAGCTTCTTGGGCCGCAGATCGACCAGCATGACGTGGGTGTCCGTGCCGCCGGAGACGAGATCGGCACCACCGCCGACCAGCACCTCACCGAGAGCCTTGGCGTTGTCGACAACCTGCTTGGCGTAGATCTTGAAGTCGGGCGACAGAGCCTCCTGGAAGGCAGCTGCCTTGCCGGCGATGACATGCATCAGCGGACCGCCCTGCAGGCCCGGGAACACGGCGGAGTTGATCTTCTTGCCGATGTCCTCGTTGTTGGACAGGACCATGCCCGAGCGCGGGCCGCGCAGGGTCTTGTGGGTCGTGGTGGTGACGACGTCTGCGTGGGGCAGCGGGCTCGGATGAACGCCGCCGGCGACGAGGCCTGCGAAATGGGCCATGTCGACGAGCAGATACGCACCGACCTCATCGGCGATCTTACGGAAGCGCGCAAAGTCGATGATGCGCGGATAGGCCGAACCGCCGGCGATGATCAGGGCCGGCTTGTGCTCCTTGGCGAGCTGCTCGACCTGGTCGTAATCGATCTCGTGGGTGTCCTCACGGACGCCGTACTGGACCGCGTTGAACCACTTGCCCGACAGGTTCGGCGGGGCGCCATGGGTGAGATGGCCGCCGGCCGCGAGCGACATGCCGAGAATGGTGTCGCCGGGCTTCAGCAGCGCCAGGAAAACTGCCTGGTTCGCCTGGGAGCCGGAATGGGGCTGGACGTTGACGAAGCTGCAGTCGAACAGCCGCTTGGCGCGGTCGATGGCGAGGTTCTCGACGACATCGACATACTGGCAGCCGCCATAGTAGCGGCGGCCCGGATAGCCTTCGGCGTATTTGTTGGTGAGCAGCGTGCCGACAGCGTCGAGCACGGCGCGGGAGACGATGTTCTCCGAGGCGATCAGCTCGATCTCGGTCTGCTGACGCTCGGCTTCGTCCTCGATGGCATCCCAAAGCTCAGAATCGGTATCCTCAAGATGCTTGGAGAAGAAGCCTTCTCCACGAATATCCGTGTTGCTCTCGCTTGCCGTCATCTCTTGCGCTCCTCGAAAAAACGGGCTCCCCAGTCCGATTGTGGACCTTTGCCGTGCTCTTGTCCAAAAAGGCAAAAACGCCCCGGCCATGGGTGGCCCGGAGCGATGCCATAAGATGATTTGATTGCCACTTAGCATATGTCGCGCAGGCTTACTAGCAACAGCGCTGAGTGGCAGATTGGCGCAATATTTAGCGCCTCTTCCAGCCATATCTTCGAGATACGGCTATTGGGACTACGATGAAGCGGTGCGCTTGGATCAGGCCGGAGAGGTGGCCGGTTCTTGCCTGAAGGCCGCGACTGCCTCGTTAGGCCTTACGCGGCGCGGGCCAGATCCATCTCTTGCCAGAGGGTGTTCAGCGCATCCATCAGGTAATCCATATCCTCATCGGTGTGATAAGGCGCCGGGGTCAGGCGGATGCGCTCCGTGCCGCGGCGTACCGTGGGATAGTTGATGGGCTGAACGTAGACGCCGAAACGCTCCAGGAGCGCATCGGTGAGCTTCTTGCAGCGAACCGGATCGCCGACCATGACCGGCACGATGTGGCTGGGGTTTTCCAGCACTGGGAGATTGGCGGCCGCCATGCGGTCCTTCAGCTCCCGCGCCCGCTCCTGAAGCTGGGTGCGCTCCACCTGGCTCTCTTTCAGATGGCGGATTGAGGCCACGGCGCCGGCCACGATGGCGGGCGCGAGCGAGGTGGTGAAGATGAAGCCCGGCGCATAGGACCGGATCGCGTCGATCATGTTGGTCGAGGCCGCGATATAGCCGCCCATGAGGCCGAAGCCCTTGGCAAGCGTCCCTTCGATGATATCGACCTCGCCCATGAGCCCGTCCCGGTCGGCGATGCCGCCGCCGCGAGGACCGTAGATGCCAACCGCATGGACCTCGTCGAGATAGGTCAGCGCATTGTGCTTCTTGGCTACGGCGCAGATCTCCGCGATTGGGGCGATATCGCCATCCATGGAATAGACCGACTCGAAGGCGACGACCTTCGGCGTGTCGTTGGAATATTCTGAGAGCTGCCGGTCGAGATCCTCGACGTCGTTATGGGCCCAGATGCGCTTCGGGCCACCGCCGTGGCGGATGCCCTCGATCATGGAGGCGTGATTCTGCTCGTCGGAGAAGATCACGCAGCCCGGCAGGATGCGGGCGAGCGTGGAGAGCGCCGCTTCGTTGGCGACGTAGCCAGACGTGAACAGAAGGCTGGCCGCCTTGCCGTGCAGGTCGGCGAGCTCACGCTCTAGCTCGACGTGATAATGGGTCGTGCCGGAGATGTTGCGGGTGCCGCCTGCGCCTGCGCCTGCCGTCTCGATGGCCTCGTGCATGGCCTTGAGCACCTTCGGGTGCTGGCCCATGCCGATATAGTCGTTGCTGCACCAGACCTTGATCGAGCGCTGGCCGTCAGCGCTGAAATAACTTGCATGGGGGAAGTTGCCGCGCTTGCGCCGGATATCGGCAAATTCGCGGTACCGGCCTTCCTGCCGAAGGGCGCGGAGGGCGCCTGCGAGCTCTTCTTCGTAATCCATTCGCTCGTATCTAGCTTGGCCGAAATGAGTCCGGCACTGGGTCAAATGCGACCACTGGCCTTTACCACATCATAGGCCTAAGCCGTAGGAGAATGGTCGAACCTATGGTCGCAGGGCTCACCTTTCTGGCACAGCAAGCCTACGAAGAGAATGCGTTTTCTCCGTTTGAGATAGGTGCTTTGGCGCGAAGGTAAAGGCTAGTAGGTCGACGCCGTCTGGGCGCCGCCGTCCTTGTTGTAGATATCGGGGCGGAAATGGGTCACGCCATCGGGCGTGGTCCAACCGTCGATATAAACGAACATGACCTGCACCTTGGAGCGAAGCTCGACCACTTCCTGCTCGCCGGTATGCTTTAGCTCCTGGATGCGCGGCAGATCCCAGCCGGGCACGTCGCGCAGCAGCCATGCGGCAAGCTGATCGACATTGTGGATACGCACGCAGCCGTGGCTCTCGTAGCGCAGCTCCTGGCCGAACAGAGCCTTCTCAGGCGTGTCGTGCATGTACACGGCATAGCGATTCGGGAAGTCGAGCTTGATGTAGCCAAGCGCGTTCTCTTCCCATGGCAGCTGACGGAATCGATAGCCGTAGACCGCGTCCCCGTACCAGTCCACTTGGTCCGACCTCAGGATCCGGCCAGAGCCATCGATCGCCTGCATGCGGTAGGTATCGAAGAAATCGACGCCGCTGGCGGTCAACTCGCGGGCTTTCGGAACGAGGTCGTTACGCACGATGCTCTTGGGCACGTTCCAGTACGGATTGAAGCTCACCCGCTGAATGGTGCTCTCAAGGGTCGGCGTCGCCAAATCGGCCTTGCCGACGACGGCCGTATAGCGGCCGACGACCTGCCCGTTCTCGACAGCTTCCGACTGGGCGGCCGGAATGTTTACGATCACGTAGCGGTTCTTGGTCTGAGGCACGGCCTTCTTCAGGCGTGTCAGGCTATTCTTGAGCTGCTGAAGGCGAACCTGGGCCGGCACGTTCAGCGCATCCACGGTCGGGCGATCGATCACGCCGGTGGGCGGAAGGCCGTGGCGCTCCTGGAAGCGGCGGACGGCCTGCACGAGGGTCTCGTCGTATTCGTTCGGAACGCTGCGCCCGTAAAGGTCGCCGCTGATCTCGAGACGCTGATGAAGGGTGACGATCTCATCGCCGTGAGAGCCGGGGCGAAGCGCCAGCTCGGGCACGCGCGGCCAGCCGCCACGGGCAACGATCTGCTCGTAGACGCCGATCGCCTGCTCCGTCATCTCGATGTTCTGGCGGGCAAGGGTCGGGAAGCCGAGCTGCGGGTTGCGCACCCACTGCTCCTTGAAGGGATCGGGGCCCTGCGGCTGCACCTGCTCCTGGCGGCGGCCGAACCAGATGCCCCTGCGGCTTCCTTCCGTGGAGGCCTGGGTTCCGCTGCTGGCGTTGGTCGGTTCACCGCCCAGCCAGTTCTGGAAGCCGTTCATGAAGTCGGCCCGGGCGGGCGTCATGCCAGCCACAGCGATAATCGCGCCGACGCCAGAGGCAATCAGTGCGGTCCGAAAATTACGATGCCAAGTGGTCATATGCCGCTCCCCGTCCTTGCGGCTCGGCTCCTGCGAAAGACATTAGCCCCTTCCGGTCCGCAAAACTAGCCGGTCAGGGTTAACAAAGATCAAGCTGAGCTATCGCCCCTTAAAGTCGCGGCCCGGTGTTGAGATGTCCCTCTCCCGGGCCGTGTCGTCGTAGGTCAAATGCTCGCTGGCCTTACGAGTTTCAATGGCTAGGGGGAGATTGCGGCTATTTTGCGTGGAGTGTGGACTAAAAAGCACAAACCGCCCGGGTGGTTTCCCACCCGGACGGCTCAGTTCGATCTGGTTTTTCGCCGCTCGCTTAGAGCTGGTAGCGGATCTGATCGGTCCAGAAGCGCTCCAGACGGATCAGCGACTTGTTCAGGCTTTCCAGCTCGTCGCCGCCGATGCCGCCCACCTTCTGGAGGGATTTCAGCTGACGGTCGTAGAGCTGGTTGACGATCTCGGAGACCGCCTGGCCCTTGTCGGTGAGGCTGACGCGGACCGAGCGGCGGTCCGTGGTCGAGCGCTCGTGATGGATGTATCCCGCTTCGACGAGCTTCTTCAGATTGTAGGACACATTGGAGCCGAGATAGTAGCCGCGGCTCTTCAGCTCGCCCGCGGTTACTTCCGAATCGCCGATGTTGTACAGCAGCAGAGCCTGGACCCCATTGACGTCCGACCGCCCCATACGGTCGAACTCGTCTTTGATGACATCCAGAAGCAACCGATGAAGACGCTCAATAAGCTTCAAGGAGATCAGATAGCGACCTTTGAGATCTTCTACCTCGCCTGAGCTTTCATGCGCACCAATGTCTAGCGCTACATTCATGACACCTACCCTCGTTGTTGTTTTTTTCCCCAACTTCAAGGGACTATAGGTGCGCTCAAGCTAAAATCACCTTAAGCGGAACGCTTAAGATTGCATGAAATTCTATCCTTAACTTTCGGTTTTTTGGAGCCGGAATCGCTTGGAATCAAAGGCCCGGCGTCAAATCCTCAAGGTAGAGCTCGTGGTCGGCCGGCTCGTCGAAGAGTCGATTTATAGCTTCGTCGTCAACTTTTGACAGGCTGTCGGGCTGCCAGGCCGCATCCCTGCCCTTGCCCACGATCCGAGCATCGACACCTTCGCGATAATCGGGGCTGGCGATGACTTTCTGGGTCAGCCGGTACTCCAGACGGAGCGCATCCGCCAGGTCGAGATCTTTGCCCCGGCGCATCTGCTGGAAGGCGATCTTGAGCGACGTCGGCGACTTCTTGCGGATCTCGGCTGCGGTCGCGTGGGCGAATTCGGCCTGCGGGCCATCCTCCGCATCGAGCAGATCCAGAATCTCTTCCACCGAGTCGGCGCCGAAGATCCGGTTGATGATGGGCGTCAGCCGGGCGAGCTGGCCTTCGCCGGGATCGCGATGTAGTCCGTCCAGAAGCTTGTCGATGGGATGATTGTCCCGGGCCGCATCCACGATGACGTGGAAATGGGCCGCCGGGATGCAGTGGCTCACCAGCTTCAGGCGATAGGCGTCGGCCCGGCCGATGATCTTGCCGGTCAGCGCCAGATAGAGCCCCATGTGGTGCGGCAGCCGGGACAGGAAGAATGTGCCGCCGGCATCGGGCAGGAAGCCGATGCCCACCTGGGGCATGGCGAGCCCGTAGTTTTCGCCGGCGATGCAGTGGGTGCCGAACAGGCTGATGCCGACACCGCCGCCAAGGCACAGCCCGTCGATCAGGGGCAGGTTCGGGCGGAAGAACTTCTCAAGGCGCCAGACATGTTGATAAGCGGCGCGGTAGAAGTCGCGAATTTCGTCCAAGGCCCCCTGCTCGCCCCATTTTTGAAGCACCTTAAGGTCACCGCCGCTGCAGAAGACCTTGGGATGGGTGGATTGCATCACGACGCCATAGATATGCGCCGCTGGCGACCAGGCGGAGTATTGCGCGCTCAACGCCTCGAACATCTCTTTGGTGAGGGCGTTGAGGCGGTCCGGCCGGTCGAGGGTGATGATCCCGGCGCGTTCGTTCTCCTCGAAGGTGATGCCGAGCGCTTCGCTCAAGGGGCGTCGTCCTTATTCTACAATGCTGCGGAAGCCAGTCCGGAAGGTCCGCGGCAGCTAGCACTTCGCGCAAAAAACCACAAGAGCCGGGCCCGCGTCAGCGCGGTCGATCGACCCGCATGAACCTTTTCCTGCCCCTCTCCCCTCGGCTGCTCGTGGCAGCCTGTCTTGCCCTGGCCGCAACCGGTCCGGTCTATGCGGAAGAGCCGCCGATGCCGGAGCGGAAACCTTCGCCATCGAAAGCGGCCGCTGCGGGAGCGGAGTCGGACAAGAAAGAGTCAGAGAAGAAGGGGCCACTTACACCGGATGAGCGGCCGTCGCTTGCCTGGACCAAGCCGGAGATCGAGGCGGCCAAGAAGGAATGCGCCGCCCTGCTCGACAAGATCGCCATCGATTACGAGCCGCTTGATCCGATCCGCGAAGGCGACTGCGGGGCGCCCGCGCCTATCCTGGTGAAATCCATCGGCGCCGATCCTGCGGTCACGATCACGCCGCCGGCGACCTTGCGGTGCCCCGTGGCGGCTGCCCTGAACGACTGGCTCACCAAGGTGGTACAGCCGGAAGCGCGGGCGCTGTTTCAGTCCCCCGTGGTGAAGATGCAGAACGCGGCCGATTACGATTGCCGTAATCGCTACGGCAAAGCGGGCGGGAAACTCTCGGAGCACGCTCTGGCGAATGCTCTCGACATTTCGATCTTCACCCTGGAAGCGGAGACCACGGTGGCGCTCGGGAGCTCCTGGCCCAAGACGGGCCAGCTTACCGCGAAAGCGCCGAAGGCCGCCCCGCCTCTGCCTGAGCGAAACCCTGAGCTACTGGCCGCATCGCAAGCGGCGGAGCGCAAGATGGACGAGGCCATGGGCGCCAAGGGGCCGAAATTCGAAACGGTGGCATTGCAGGCAGCCAATGCAGCACGAAAGACGACAACGGTCTCCATGGCGCGCATGGCGGGCGAGCAGATTCTCGAGGTCATGAAGGCCAGGATCGAGCCCCAAGCCATGGCGGCGCCCTTGCCGGCCCAAAAGCCGGAGAAACCCTTAGAGAAACCCTTAGAACCGGCGCTCAAGACGGAGCCCGATGCGGCCGCGCGGTTCATGGTGCAAGTCCATGCCGGAGCTTGCGATTATTTCGGCACGGTGCTGGGACCGAAGGCGAACGACGCCCACAAATCCCATTTCCATTTCGACATGATCGAGCGGCCTACCAGCTACTGCCAGTGAGGCGGAGCGCGCGCCTGAGTCATCGGGTTCGAGATCTAATGCGCTTCGAAACCCTAATGACGAGGGGTTGTGGTGCGACACCGGCTGGGATGCTAGCTTTAGAAGCGCTCTAGATTCACGTTGCGGCCGCCCCTACCTGTTTTCGAGGCGCCCCGTCCATCCAGAGACGACATCTAAGCCAATCGAGAATCGCCATGTCCGACGACAAACCTCTTTCCCTTCGCACCGAACGCATCAAACGCGCCGAG
Organism: Methyloligella solikamskensis; assembly: GCF_042676065.1. Lineage (NCBI taxonomy): Bacteria > Pseudomonadati > Pseudomonadota > Alphaproteobacteria > Hyphomicrobiales > Hyphomicrobiaceae > Methyloligella > Methyloligella solikamskensis. The sequence continues at coordinate 1,966,910 of NZ_JBHTJO010000001.1, forward strand.
GAGAAGCAGCGCGTGACATCGCAGCCCGGCTTTCCGGCGACTCGGCTGCGGCGCACCCGGATGCAGGATTGGAGCCGCCGGCTTGTGCGGGAGAACCATCTCGGCGTGGATAATCTCGTGTGGCCGTTCTTCGTGATGGAGGGTGACGGCGTCCGCCAGCCGGTCGAGAGCATGCCGGGTGTCGAGCGGCTCTCCATCGATCTTGCGATCCAGGCCGCCCGAGAGGCCGCCGAACTCGGCCTGCCGGCCATCGCGCTTTTTCCGTACACGGAAATGGGCCTGCGGGACGCGGAGGCGAGCGAGGCCTGCAATCCTGCCAATCTGATCTGCCGGGCGGTGCGCGCCATCAAGGCGGAAGTGCCCGATATCGGCATCATCTGCGACGTGGCCCTCGACCCCTACACAAGCCACGGCCATGACGGGATCATCGTTGACGGCGAGATCGACAACGACCGGAGCCTGGAGGTGCTGGTGCGCCAGGCGCTGGTCCAGGCGGAGGCCGGCTGCGATATCCTGGCGCCGTCGGACATGATGGACGGGCGGATCGGCGCGATGCGCACCGCGCTCGAGGATGCCGGCTATATCAACACCAAGCTGCTGTCCTATGCGGTGAAATACGCCTCGGGATTCTACGGTCCGTTCCGCGATGCGGTCGGTTCCGGCGCCATGCTCAAGGGCGACAAGCAGAGCTATCAAATGGACCCGGCGAATTCCGAAGAGGCGATGCGCGAGGTCGCACTCGATATCGCGGAGGGCGCCGACATGGTGATGATCAAGCCCGGCCTGCCCTATCTCGACGTGCTCTACCGCGTGAAGAAGACCTTCGGCATTCCGACCTTCGCCTATCAGACATCCGGCGAGTACGCGATGCTGAGCGTCGGTGTCGAGAATGGCTGCATCGACCGGAACACGGCCATCATGGAGACGCTGATGTGCTACCGGCGCGCCGGTGCGGATGCGATCTTCACCTATTTCGCGCGCGAGGTCGCCGAGCGGCTGAAGGCGGAGGACTAGCCATCCAGCCCGATTGTTCCGGCTAGTTGGTGACGGTCACCGACGAGAACATGATGGCTTCGGCTGACTGACGGTCGAAATTGTCGCCGCTCAGCCCGAAACGCCAACCCCCTTCCGGCTGCTGACCGCGGAGCTCGCGAAGCTTCTCGTCATTGACGTAGAAGAGGACCTGGTCGCCATTTGCTTCGATCCGCAGAGTGTTTTCCTCGCCGGGCTCGGTCTTGATGGCGTCGGAGGTGACGTTCTGCACGATCACCTGCCAGCGGTCGTCCTCTTTGCGGGCGATCCAGTACTTGCCGGTGTTCAGAACGCCGAACTGGAAATAGTTCTTCGAGTCCTTACCCCAGAACAGGATGCCGGCGCCCAGGATGCCCGGCTCGTCCTCGGGCCAGACCGCATCGGCGCAGATCTCGACATCCTGGTCGATCTCGTGGCTGACATTGAGATTGGCCTGCATCTCATCGGGCTGCAGGTCGAAGGTGAAGATGCCGTCGGCGATCTTGACCGCGCTGTTCAGAGCCCAGCCGCCCGCGTCGTCACTGAAATCGTCGGAGAAGATCTGCTCGCCATCGCACTCGGCCTTCGCGGCGGCTGTCCCGGCCAGGGTGACACCCAGAAGGCAGGCGGCCAGCGCGAAACAAAAGCGGCTGGAACGATTCACGCGGCGCAGCATAACGGTCCCCTTCCCGAATCCGTGTCGGCAATTGTCTAGCGCCTCGCCGATAGATCGGCAACCGGGAGCGGCCTTTCGGGCCCGCAAGTACGAACGTGTCTCGGCTCGCAGTCGAATTTGGCCGAAACGCTTGTTTCGCCGGACGTGTTACCCATGTTTTGGTATGTTGGCAGTTGCAAACGATTGCGGAGATTCGGAAGGACCTCATGAGCGATACGCAGACGACCACCCGCGAACAGGGCACGCCCTTCAATCCGGCCTTCGACGTGGTCTCACATCCGGATCTCTTCGAAGGAATCCTACGCCGGCGCATCGTCGCCTTCGTCATCGATGCCATTATCATCACGATCCTCTGGGTGATCGTCGGTGTGGTGGTCTTCGTGCTCGGCATTCTAACGCTCGGCCTTGCCTGGCTGCTCTATGGCGCCCTCTTCCCCATCGTGGGACTCGGCTACAACGCGCTCACCGTTGGTGGGGCGAACCAGGCGACGATCGGCATGCGCACCATGGGCGTGAAGATAAAGATGTGGCATGGCGGGACGGTTTCGCCGCTGATCGGCGCGTTTCACGCCCTGCTCTTCTGGCTGTCGCTGACGATCTTCTTCCCGATCCTGCTGTGGCCACTGATCGACCGTCAGAAGCGTTGCCTGCACGACATCTTCGCCGGCGTCGTGGCGGTGCGGAATTCTTGATTTCGTGAGGGATGTAGCCGGTTTCTAAGGCGCAGCCGCTCGAGGCGCACGCCTTCTTGATTGCCTCTGGCGCGGCTCATCCCCTACACTTCTCAAAACGCTCAGGCGGTCTCGCCATTTGTGGCGGGGGTTTACGGCCAGTCTTTGAGGCGGAGCCAAGGTGACAGAGCATAAGAGCAATTTTCCCGAGTTCTACATTACCGCCCCGCAGCCCTGCCCTTACCTGCCGGGCCGCTACGAGCGGAAGCTCTTCACGCATCTGACCCCAGATAAGCCCGACGTCCTGATCGACAATCTCCTGAAGGGCGGCTTCCGGCGCAGCCAGAACATCGCCTACATGCCCTATTGCGATTCCTGCTCGGCCTGCGTGCCGGTGCGGATCGTGGCCGATGCGTTCGATCTCCGGCGCTCTCATAAGCGGATCCTGAAAGCGAACCGGGATCTGATGGTGACGCGCAAGGAGCCTGCCGCCGACAGCGAGCAATACTCCCTATTCCGCAGCTATATCGACTCACGCCACGCCGATGGCGGCATGGCGGAGATGACGGTGCTCGACTATTCACTGATGGTGGAAGACAGCGTGGTGGAGACATTCGCCAGCGAATACCGGCTGAAGCCCGATCCGGAGGGCGACGGCTCGACCCCGCTGGTTGCCATGTGCCTGTGCGACCGACTGAGCGACGGCATCTCCATGGTCTACAGCTTCTACGATCCGGAACTCTATTCCCGGAGCCTCGGCACCTACATGATCCTCGAGCACATCCGATACGCCCAGAGCCTCGGCCTGCCGTATGTCTATCTCGGCTACTGGATCGAGGGCGCACGGAAGATGCGCTACAAGAACCGCTTCCACCCGCAGGAGCACCTGACCGCCAAGGGCTGGGTGCGCTTCGACGGCAAGAGCGGCGAAACTGACGAGGCCTCAGGCTGCGGCGCCTGCGCCGACCGCAAGCTCGCCCCTGCCTTCACCGACTTTTAGATCATCGGATTCTAGACCCGCCGAGGGCTTTCGGCCCGCTTAGTTCTGTCCGTTGAAGCGCGGGCCGAAGCTGTTCGACTTTGGGAAGCCGCGCGGAGCCATGCGCCCGGCCTGAGCCCTTTCGCCCCACCATTCGGCGAGTTCTTCGGCGCTTTGAGTGAAGGTGCGGCCTGCCCCGTCGACCCAGGTCAACCCTTCTTTCTTGGAGAACGTTTTGGCGTCGGCCAGGCTGCCATCCTTGTAGCGCTGGAGGCGGACGCCCTTGCCCCTCGGCATCTCGGGCAGATCCCTCAGGGGGAAGAGGAGCAGCTTCCGGTTTTCGCCAATGGCGGCCACGCTGTCGCCGGTGGCCGGTGCGCAGACCAGCGCCTCGTCGGCGCCGCGAACATTCAGCACCTGCTTGCCCTTCTTGGTCATGGCGACGACCTCGTCTTCGGGCACCACGAAGCCGTAGCCGGCCGTACCGGCGACCAGAAGCTTTCGGCCGGGCTGATGGACCATCATCTCCACCGCGTCCGCCGAGCCTTCGATATCGATCATCAGGCGCAAGGGTTCACCATGGCCGCGCCCGCCGGGAAGCTTGTTCGCAGGCAACGAATAGAAGCGGCCGTTGGTGGCGAAGACCAGCAGCGTGTCGGTCGTGTGGGCCTTCACCGCCCGCATGAGTCTGTCGTCAGATTTGAAGGCAAGCGTGTCCGTGTCGGTCTGGTGTCCCTTGATGGCGCGGATCCAGCCCTTCTCGGAGAGCACGATTGTGATGGGCTCCTTCTCGATCATGGCCTCGACCAGATCGAGATCGGCCTCTGGCGCCTCGTCGAAGCGCGAACGGCGGCGGCCCAGCGCCGTGTCGGGGCCGAAGGTCTTCTTCGTCTCCTTCAACTCGTCGCCGATGCGCTTCCACTGCTTGTCTTCGGAATCGAGCAGCGCCTTCAGCTCCTTCCGCTCCTCGGTGAGCTTGTCGTGCTCCCGGCGGAGCTCCATCTCCTCCAGCTTGCGCAAGGAGCGCAGGCGCATGTTGAGGATGGCTTCGGCCTGGATCTCGGTCAGCTCGAAGGTCTTCATCAGCTCCCGCTTGGGCTCGTCCTCCTCGCGGATGATCCGGATCACCTCATCGAGATTGAGGAAGACGATGAGATAGCCCTCGAGCACCTCCAGGCGGTGGTCGATCTTGCCGAGGCGGTAGTTGGAGCGGCGCACCAGCACTTCCAGGCGATGGTCCAGCCACTCTCGCAAGGCCTGGCGCAGGCTGACCACGTTTGGGATGCGGCCCTTGGTCAGCACATTCATGTTGAGGGGTAGTCTGGTCTCCAGGTCGGTGACCTTGAAGAGGGATTCCATCAGCAGGATGGGATCGACCGTGCGGCTCTTGGGCTCCAGGACGAGGCGCACCTCCTCGGTGGATTCGTCGCGGACATCGGCCAAGAGCGGCAGCTTCTTCTGCTGCAGAAGCTCGGCGATGCGGGCCACGAGCCGCGACTTCTGAACCTGGTACGGAATTTCGGTGACGACGATCTGGTACGCGCCGCGGCCGAGGTCTTCGGATTCCCAACGCGCGCGGACACGGAAGGAGCCGCGGCCTGTCTTGTAAGCCTCGAGGATCTGATCGCGTGGCTCCACGATGATGCCGCCAGTGGGCAGGTCCGGCCCCGGCACGAATTCGACGAGCTTCTCGACAGTCGCGTTCGGGAACTTGATCAGATGGAGCGCGGCGTCGCAGAGCTCAGCCGCGTTATGGGGCGGGATGTTCGTCGCCATGCCCACGGCGATGCCCGAGGCGCCATTGGCCAGAAGGTTCGGGAAGTTGGCCGGCAGAACGACCGGCTCCATGTCCCTCCCGTCGTAGTTGGGGCGGAAGTCGATCGTGTCCTCGTCGATGCCTTCCAGCAGACGGGTCGCGACCTGGGTCAGACGCGCCTCCGTGTAGCGGTCGGCCGCCGGGTTGTCGCCGTCGATATTGCCGAAGTTCCCCTGCCCGTCGACCAGCGGATAGCGCACCGCGAAATCCTGGGCGAGACGGGCGAGCGCGTCGTAGATCGCCTGGTTTCCGTGGGGGTGGTAGTTACCCATGGTGTCGCCGACGATCTTCGCGCATTTGCGGAACTCACCTTCCGGCGACAGGCGTAGCTGCTGCATGGCGTAGAGCAGCCGGCGGTGAACCGGCTTCAGCCCGTCGCGCACATCGGGCAGCGCCCGCTGCGTGATGGTCGATAGCGCGTAGGCGAGATAGCGCTCTTCCAGCGCCTCTCGGAGATTGATCGGCTCGATTGGCGCCGAATCATCCGGCGTAATATCTTTTCCCATTGAATCCGGTTAGCCCATCGGACGAGCGACCTCAAGGCGGCCACTCGTTCCGTCACAGTCTATTTTCGATGCGGACCTCGCCGCCAAGCTGCCAAAGGACCGGGAGTTCATCTCGCCGCCCGAGGCGCAGGCTTAGTCCCTCTGAAGCCGCTCTGAGCCCCGCTAACGCGTGCGTTGCACGCTAGCAGTTGCCGTGTATACAATCTGTGCGTGCATTCAAGGCGCCGAATTGGGAGGGGGAATGAGCGACGCTGGTTCGGGGCAAAGCGGAAGCGGTCGCCCAGTAACAGGGTCCCACGCGAGGACGTCCCCGCCGCCGCATCCGCTGGATCGCTGCTGGTACATCTACATCAATGGGCAATCATCGGGTCCAACAAGCGGACACCAGATCCGCAGCTTGCAGGCGGCTGGGCAGATCTCCGGCGAAGACTACGTCTTTCCGGAAGGCGGGAACGAATGGGTCCTGCTCAAGGACGACGCCATATTATCGAGATTGCTGGACGATAAGGCGCCTCCCCCTCCGGCCATTGCTCCCCGTGAGGTTGCGCCATTGGGTACGCAGGAGGACATGGTTAGGCGCGCGCAAGACGCAGCCCATTTTTCCGCGGACGGAAGTGTTGGCCCGTATTCGCCCGGCGTCGCTGCGCTTCTATCCTTCCTGATTTGCGGTGCCGGTCAGATGTACAATGGACAGCTCGGAAAGGGCTTCCTCTTCCTGATCGCCTGTGTCCTCTTATGGTTCATCTTGCTAGGCTGGGTGGTTTGGATCATCGCGATCATCGATGCCTTCAAGACCGCGAAGCGCCTCAATATTGCTCATCACGAGCGCGTATTCGGAAAGGCCTAAAGACGCGCGAGGAGCCGCTCTCGCGCTGCCGGTAGCGGCTCGCCTTGGGGGCTGTAGAGGTCCCGGTCGAGGAAGTAGCCTGAGAGGCGGAAGCCGTCGGCGATGTCCTCCGGCGACGCCGTGGCTTCTTCGTCTATGAGGAAAGCGGGCAAGCGGAAGAGCTTGTCGGCGTATGGCTCGCCAGCCTCTTTGGAGACCGCCCTGCCCGATTTCGGCGACACAAAGATCAGGTCTTCCATGGTGCCGGTGGCGGCGCATTCGGACAGATCGATGCCGAAGCCCATATCGGCGAGGAATTCCAACTCCCAGCGGACGAGGCGTGCGGGCCAGACCTTCGGGTCATCGAGGGTTTCAAGCACCGCTCGGGCGCCGTGATAGAGCGCCGGATGGGGATCGCGCTCAGGCAGCATTCGTGCCATGGAGGTCAGGGATTCGATCCCTAAAAGCGCTGCGTGGTCGTCGAGCACGCCCGCCGCATAGGCCTGCATGAGCTCCACGGTGATGGAGCCGAGATGCTCCGGGAGGCGTGCCCGCCAGGTGATGTGCAGCAGGTTGCTGGGTTGGAGCAGCGGACGGAGACGGCGCGAACGGCCGCCCCGGACCAGTCCCAGATGACGTCCGTGCTCCTCGGTCAGAAGCTCGGCGATGGCGTTGGCTTCGCCAAGCGGCCGGGTGGAGAGAAGAATGCCGTCGTCGCGCCAGTCCATGGGGCGGATTAGGCCCTACTCGGTCGGATAGTCCAGCCCCATCTCGCGATAGCGCTCCGGATCCTCGCCCCAGCGTTCGCGGACCTTCACGAACAGGAAGAGATGGACCGGCTGATCGGCGATCTCGGCGATGTCGGCCCGGGCGGCCTGACCGATCTCCTTGATGGTCTGGCCCTTGGCGCCGAGCACGATCTTCTTCTGGCTGTCGCGCTCCACGAAGATGGTCTGCTCGATGCGGGCGCTACCGTCGCGCAAGTTCTTCCACTCGGTGGTCTCGACGGTCAGCGCATAAGGCAGCTCTTCGTGGAGCCTGAGAAACAACTTCTCGCGGGTGATCTCGGCCGCCGCCTGGCGGAGCGGCGCGTCGGTGAGCTGGTCCTCCGGAAAGAGCCAGGGACCCTCCGGCATCTTCACCGCCAGATAGGTCTTCAGATCGTCGACGCCGTCGCCGTTCAGGGCGGAGATCAGGAAGGTCTGTTCGAACTTGCCGGCGGCAGAGAGGTCGGCCACCACCTCCAAAAGCTTCGGCTTCTTGACCAGATCCACCTTGTTGATGACGAGCGCAGCCGGCGCTCTCATCCCGGAAAGCTTCTCGACCACCGCCATGGCCTTCTCGTCGGCGCCGCGCTTGGCGTCAACCACGAGCAGGATGAGGTCGGCATCGGCTGCCCGGTCCCACGCGGTTGCGGTCATGGCCCGGTCGAGACGCCGGCGCGGATGAAAGATGCCCGGCGTGTCCACAAGTATGATCTGGGTCTTGTCTTCCAGGGCGATGCCGCGCACGGGGCCGCGGGTCGTCTGGGCCTTGTGGGTGACGATGGAGATTTTGGCGCCGACAAGGGCATTGGTCAGGGTCGACTTGCCGCTGTTGGGGGCGCCGATCAGGGCGACGAAGCCGCAGCGTCTGTCGCCCTCCTCGCCCGTGGGCATGACGTTTTGTTCGTTGTTGTCTTCACTCATATCGATCGCCTATGGCTCGACGCTGTCCCAGACGCCTTCGCGGACCAGAACGGCGAGTGCTGCGGCCTGTTCGGCGGCGCGCTTGCTCGGGCCCTTGCCGCGCTCCGGCTCAAGGCCTTCGATCTGAACCTCGGCCGTGAATTCCGGCGCATGGTCCGGGCCTGACCTGCCGACCTCCTCATAGTGGGGCAGCGGCCGCTTCTGGCCTTGCACCCATTCCTGGAGCACGGATTTGGCATCGGCCGCGGCCACTTCAAGTTCGCCCAGATGCGGAGTCCAGTCGCGATGGATGATCGCGCGGGCGACATCATAGCCGCCGTCGCAATGAAGCGCGCCAAGAACCGCCTCGCAGGCATTGGCCAGGATGGTCATCTTGCGGCGGCCGCCGCTGCCGGCCTCGCCGTCGCTCATGACGAGATAGCGTCCGAGATCCCAGCCCTGGGCGATATCCGCGCAGGTCTGGGCCCGGACAAGGTGATTGAACCAGCGGGCCAGCTCCCCTTCTCGCGCTTCGGGAAAGCGGGAGGTGAGCAGCTCCGCGACCGCCAGTCCGAGAACCCGATCGCCTAGAAATTCGAGACGTTCGTTGTCGTCCTCCGCCAGCTCGACCGCTCGCGCGGAGGAATGGGTGAGCGCCAGCTTGAGCACCCCGAGATCGTCGAAGTCGTGGCCCAGCCGTGCGGCGAGTGTGTGTAGCGCCTTGTCAGACGTCTTGGCCAATCTCAGCGCACCAGATCGAAGATGCGCGAGCCGCGGACGGCGGTGGGCCATTTCCAGATCTGCCAGAAATGGGCGCCCTCGCCGAGGGAGAAGAAGATCACCTGGGCGTGGCCGATGAGATTCTCAAACGGTACGTAGCCCACCTCGTTGAGGAAACGGCTGTCGGTCGAGTTGTCCCGGTTGTCGCCCATCATGAAGAGATGGCCTTCGGGGACCTCGTAGACTTCGGTGTTGTCGCTGATGCCTTCCTGCACCGTGTCGAGGACGCGGTATGTCACCCCGTTGGGCAGGGTCTCGCGATATTGTGGCAGGTTGCGCACGCGCCCCGTGGGGCCTTCGAGCGCCAGATCCTCGATCCGCTCCTTCTTCACCTCTTCGCCGTTGATGATCAGCGTGCCGTGCTTCACCTGGATCTTGTCGCCGGGCAGGCCAATCACCCGCTTGATGTAGTCGGTCTTGTTGTCGGTCGGCAGCTTGAAGACGACCACGTCGCCGCGCTCGGGCATGGCAGCGAAGATGCGGCCAGAGAACAGGTCCGGGCTGAAGGGAATCGAGTAGCGGCTATAGCCGTAGCTGTATTTGGAGACGAAGAGATAGTCGCCGATGAGCAGGGTCGGAATCATGGAGCCCGACGGAATATTGAAGGGCTGGAACAGAAAGATGCGCACGATGAGCGCAAGCAGCAGGGCCGGGATAATGACGGTCGTAAAGCTGCTCTTCTGATGCGTCCGCTCCGCTTGGACACTCATGCGGAAATCTCCTCGTTGAAATGAAGCCGCCCGGCCTGAGGGTCATGCCTATAGACCTTCGCTTCTGCGGGCGCAAATCGCCCTCTCTACGCAGACGGCAAGCAACGCCAGGCCGGCGTCTAGTCCCGCATGTTCACCTTGAGCGCCTGAATGATGACGATGGCTTGTGCGGTGGGAAAATCGTCGGTGATGGTGAGATCGATGCGGGTCTCGTGGCCTTCCGGTGTGATCCGCTCAAGCGCCCGCAAGGCGCCGCCGGTGAGCTCCAGGGTCGGTCGGCCCGAGGCGAGATTGACCACGCCCATATCCTTCCAGAAGACGCCTTCGCGAAACCCCGTGCCCAGCGCCTTGGAGCACGCCTCCTTGGCCGCGAAGCGTTTGGCATAGGATGCGGCGCGGGCGGCGCGGGCATCGGATTTCGCCCGCTCGATATCGGTGAAGATCCGGTCGAGAAACCGCTCGCCGAAGCGCTCGATGGTCTTCTCCACCCGGCGGATGTCGATGATGTCGTTGCCGAGACCGATGATCATAGGGTTTCGTCCACGGAAACCTTGCCCGGCGTAGCGATGGCCTGGCGGGCCCGGTCCATCTGGCGGCGCATATGGCGCACGCTTTCGGCGAGCCCGACGAAGATGGCTTCGCCGACCAGGAAGTGACCGATATTGAGCTCGACGATCTCAGGGGTCGCGGCGACGGGCCCGATAGTGCCATAGGTCAGGCCGTGGCCGGCGTGAACCTCGAGGCCTGCATCCGCTGCCGTCTGGGCCGCCTTAACAAGGCGCGCGAGCTCCCGTTCGAAGCCGAGCTGGTCCTTAGCGAGACCCGCTTCGCAATAGGTGCCCGTGTGCAGCTCGACTGCGTCCGGGTCGACCGAGGCGGCCGCCTCAATCTGAGCTGGATCGGGATCGATGAACAGCGAGACGCGGATGCCGGCATCACGAAGCTTGGCCACAAAGGGCTTCAGGGTCTCCACCTGGCTTGCCACATCGAGCCCGCCTTCGGTGGTCAGTTCCTCGCGGCGCTCCGGCACCAGGCAGTTGGCGTGGGGCTTGGTGCGCAGGGCGATCTGCAGCATCTCCGGCGTCACCGCCATTTCCATGTTGAGCGGCTTCGAAAGCTGGACGAGCTGGGCGATGTCCTCGTCGCGGATATGGCGACGGTCCTCGCGCAGATGGGCGGTGATGTTGTCGGCGCCGGAATCGATTGCGAGCTGGGCGGCGCGCACGACATCGGGGTGACTGCCGCCGCGGGCGTTCCGCAACGTAGCGACATGGTCGACATTGATGCCGAGCCGGATAGGAAGTGGTTCAGAGGTCATCGGACTTAGTCGAAATGGGTCGTCGTCGGGCGCTTCATTGCGCCCCAATAGCCTGGTCCCGCTGGAGCTGGCGAAGCTGGAAGCGCTGCTTGCGGCGCTCCTGATACACCTGCACGGCCCAGCGGGTCGCGAAATAGAAGATCGCGAATAGCACAAGTCCGACCGGCACGCAGCCTACGATGGTTGGCTTCAGGATGGGCCAGATCTGTTCCCAGGACGAGGAGAAGAACTCGCCGGAGAAATCCGTATGGCTGTGGGTCCCGGCGGTGCCGAGAATCACCGTGCCGACCTTGAAGCTGGCGAACCAGAAGAAAGGATAGGTCAGCGGGTTGCCGACGAAGGTGCCCAGAAGGCTTGCGATGATGCTGCCGCCGATCATCCATGCGATCAGAGCCGCCCCGATCATGTGGAAGCCCACGAATGGGGTGGCGGAGATGAAGCAGCCGGCGGCAAAGCCCAGCGCGATCACGTGGGGCGTCGCGTTGATGCGCGTGACTCGGTGCTTCACATAGCGGGTCGAGCGCGACCAGCTCCGGCGAGGCCAGAGGTGCACCCGGGCCTTCGTCCAGAAGGATTCTGATTGTCGACGCGCAAACAGCATTCCGTCCTCAAAGCACTGAACCGCGCTCAAAAAGTGGCAACGCGAAGGGCTTGAACTAACGTATTTAGGTTAAAGCTCTTGTGAAAACAGATGGTGAGAGAATGTGGCGCGGATTTGTGGCGCCCGCCTGCCCCATTTGCAGCCGTTTTGCCTTAGGGTGACCGCGCTATTGACCTATCCGCTCAAATTTCGAAAGGCAATCGCCAGATTCCGGGCCTAATCGCCTGCCCGCTCGACGCTTGAGACCACGTCCATGGTGCGCAGCTTGGCGATGGTGGCGTTGAGGTGCTTCAGATCCCAGACATCCACGTCGATGGTCATCTCCGTATAGTCGGGGAGCTGGTTGGTCATGCGGATATTGACGATATTGCCGTCGGTTTCGGCGAAAACGCCCGCGATCTGGGCCAGGCTGCCGGGCTCATTGAGGACCACCAGTTCCAGGCGTGCGGGAAACCGCTGAGGATTGTCTTCGTCGATGTCCCAGGTGACGTCGATCCAGCGGTCCAGCTCCTCGTCATAGGCGTGCAGCGCCTTTGAGTGGATCGGATAGATGGTGATCCCCTCGCCCGGGGTCAGGATGCCGACGATGCGATCCCCCGGCACCGCGCCGCCTTCGTCGAAGCGCACGGGCAGATCGCCGCTCACCCCGCGCACAGGCACGCCGGCCAGCAGGTCGCGCTTGCTCTTGGGCGCGCCGGGCCAGCGGAATTTGAGGCCCATCACCTTGCCGAAGCCGAACCAGCCCTCGTCGTCGCCTTTCATCTTGAGCTTGCGCTTGGGTGCAGTAGGCGCGGACGACGGCGGGGTCTCCTCCGGATAGACGGCCTTCAGCACGTCTGCTGACGCAAGCTCGCCACGGCCGACGGCGGCGATGGCATCCTCCGTTGTCTTTTGGGACAGGCGGCCCAGCACCTCCCGTACGGCTTCTTCTGAGAACTGCTTGCCGTGCCGATCGAAGGTGCGCTGCAGGATAAGACGGCCGAGAGCGCCGTATTGGGCGCGGACCGCCGCCTTGGTGGCGCGGCGGATATTGGAGCGGGCCTTGCCGGTGATGGCGAGCTTTTCCCAGGCCGGGCGCGGCTGCTGGCCTTCGGAGCAGATGATCTCCACCTCGTCGCCGTTGCGGAGCGCCGTGGCGAGCGGCATGGGCCGTCCATTGATCTTGGCGCTCACGCAGGTGTTGCCGACATCCGTATGCACCGCATAGGCGAAGTCGATGGCGTTGGCGCCGCGGGGCAGCGCAATCAGCCGGCCCTTCGGCGTGAAGCAGAAGACCTGGTCCTGGAACAGCTCCAGCTTGGTGTGCTCCAGGAATTCTTCCGGGTTGTCGCCCTCCTGGAGCATGTCGATCAGGTGGCGCAGCCAGCGATAGGCGTTGCTGTCCGCGGGCTTCGCGACATAGTTCGAGCCGTTCGTGCTGTCCTTGTAAAGCGCATGGGCCGCCACGCCGTATTCGGCGATCTGATGCATCTGGTCGGTGCGGATCTGCAGCTCCACCCGCTGATGCTTGGGACCGACGATGGTCGTGTGGATGGACTGGTAGTCGTTGGGCTTCGGGTTGGAGATGTAGTCCTTGAATCGGCCCGGAACCATGTGCCAGCTCGTGTGCACCACCGCGAGCGCCCGGTAGCAGTCGGCGACCTCGTCGACGACGATGCGGAAGCCGTAGATGTCGGAGAGCTGCTCCAGGCTGATCTGCTTCCGCTCCATCTTGCTCCAGATGGCGTAGGGCTTCTTCTCCCTGCCCACGACCGTGGCCTTCACCTTGGTCTCGTCGAGCTTCTTGGTGAGGGCCGACTGGATGTCGTCGATCAGGCCCTGATGCTCTTCGCGTAACGTCTCCAGCCGCTTGACGACCGCCTTGTAGGCTTCCGGATGAAGCCAGCGGAAGGCGTGGTCCTCCAGCTCCTCGCGCAGCCACTGCATGCCCATGCGGCCGGCGAGCGGCGCATAGATATCCATGGTCTCCTGGGCAATGACCTTGCGCTTGGCCGGCTTCATGTACTGAAGCGTGCGCATGTTGTGGAGCCGGTCGGCGAGCTTCACGAGCAGCACGCGCACATCGCTGGAGATGGCCAGCAGCAGCTTGCGGAAATTCTCCGCCTGCTCCGCCTTCTTGCTCACCAGGTCGAGCTTCTTGATCTTGGTGAGCCCCTCCACTAGGGAGCCGATCTCGGGCCCGAAGAGGGAATCGATCTTGTCCCGGGTGGTCTGGGTATCTTCCAGGGTGTCGTGGAGGAGCGCCGTGGCGATGGTCGCATCGTCCAGGCGCATATCGGCGAGGATCGCCGCAACTTCGAGCGGATGGGAGAAGAAGGGGTCTCCGGAAGCACGCCGCTGATTGCCATGCGCCCGCATGGCGTAGACATAGGCGCGGTTCAAAAGCGCCTCGTCCGCGTGGGGCTCATAGCTGAGAACGCGTTCGACGAGCTCGTATTGGCGCATCATGGCGCGGGGACACCTCCGCTGCAGGATAGCAGCAGCTTATAGATGGCCGGTAAATTTTCGCTTTGAAGGCCCTGCGGCCGGGTGATCGCAGGGTTGCAGGCAAAAAGACCGGCCGGAGCGTTCACACCCGGCCGGTCGAATTCTTGATCGAATCCTTGAGCCGCATCCGCGCGGCGCATCGCCACTTGGAGGCGAGACCTAGCGGGACCGCGGACCCGCATTGGAGCCATCGGAGGGCGCCTGGGTCGCCATGCGGCGCAGCAGCTCTTCTTCGCTCATCTTGTCGATCTGTGTGTCGATCGACGGATCGTCGGCGCCAAGAAGCGGACGGCTCTCCGACTGCATGTCGGGAACGGCATCGGCTTCGGGCTCGTCCACCTCGACGTATTTCTGCATCGAGTGGATGAAGTCTTCCTTCAGATCCTCGGGCGAAATCTCGCCATCGCCGATCTCGCGAAGGGCGACGACCGGGTTCTTATCGTTGTCGCGGTCGACGGCGAGCGGCGCGCCGGCGGAAATGGTGCGGGCGCGGTGGCTGGCGAGCAGAACGAGCTCAAACCGGTTTTCGACCTTGTCGACGCAATCTTCGACGGTAACGCGTGCCATCGATAAATCCTTTTTCGGGAGTCGTGGAGTTCAGCCCTGTTTAGAAGGTTGTAGCGCTCGACGCAAGGGACCCGACGCCGCGGAAGCGGCCTTATGGCTCAAGGGCTTGTCTCGGAAAGTCGCCTCAGCCTGTCGTGGCGGGGGTTGCCCGGAAGCGCATCGAGAAGTTCGGTGACCGATTGCCGGAGCACCGGGTGGCGCCACTGAGGCGCGATGTCCTCCAGGGGAACGAGGACGAAAGGCCGCATATGGGTTTGCGGGTGCGGCAGGGTGAGCTTGCGCGGGCCGGCGCCTGCCATCACCGCATTGATGCCGCGCCAGCCGGAGATGCGGCCGCCGTAGTCCAGGATATCCAGATCGAGATTGCGGGCACCCCACGGGGCGTTTCGCCCCCGGCGTCCGGCTTCAGACTCCAGGCGCTTGAGCTTCCGCAGCAAGGCTTCCGGCGGCATATGGGTGGCAATCTCCGCAACCGCGTTGACGTAGGGCGGCTGGCCCGGCTGGCCGATGGCCTCGCTCTCATAGAGCGGTGACAGTCGGATTACAGACTTGCCGCCCCGGTCCAGCTCACGAACCGCGCGCTGCACAGCCTGAAGTGGCGATCCCCACGGGCCCGGCAGATTGGCGCCGAGCGCGATGAGCGCATTTCCCCTCACGCTGGCTTCCTCCGATGGAACCCGACCCGCAGGCAAATGGGTTGAATCAGTACTGTCATGAACCCGCTCGCTGTTTCCGCGTTTATTTCGCTAAATAGGAGTTTCAATGCAATTCTACGCCACGGAGCGCGTAGCCCTTTTTGTGGACGGCGCCAATCTATATGCGGCGGCGAAAGCGCTCGGTTTCGATATTGATTACAAACGGCTTCTCGCCCTTTTCGGATCGCAGGCCCGGCTTGTGCGCGCGCTTTACTACACGGCGCTCGCCGACGAGCAGGAGTACTCCTCCATCCGTCCACTGATCGATTGGCTCGACTATAACGGGTACACCATGGTCACCAAGCCGACCAAGGAGTTCACCGATGCGGCCGGTCGCAGGCGGATCAAGGGGAACATGGATATCGAGCTCGCGGTCGATGCCATGGAGCTTGCCGAATATCTCGATCATCTCGTGATCTTCTCCGGCGACGGCGATTTCCGCTCGCTGGTCGAGGCGCTGCAGCATCGCGGCCGCCGCGTCAGCGTGGTTTCCACCCTGATGACAAACCCTCCGATGGTGGCAGACGAGCTTCGCCGGCAAGCGGACCAGTTCATCGATCTGGCCGACCTTCAGGAGGAGATCGGCCGCGATCCGAATGAGCGGTTCAACAAGGAGCCGCGGCGGCGGCCTGAGCTCAACCCCCAGGATGACGACAGCTTCGAATCGGACGACGATCTGATCGAGACTTGAATCGGCTCCGGCTGAGGCCGACTCTGGCTGTAGGGAATTTTTGGGTTTAGAGGCCGCGCATCATGAAAATCGGATTTGTTGGGCTCGGCTCCATGGGAAGTGCCATGGCGCCACATCTCGTTGCCGCCGGGAAGCCGCTGAGCGTTCATAACCGCACCAAGGCGAAAGCGGACAAGCTGGTCGCCGACGGGGCTGTGTTCGCCGAAACCCCCGGCGATGCCGCCCGGGGCGAAGTCGTGATCACCATGCTCTCCGACGACGCGGCGGTGGAAGAGACCGTGTTCGGCAAGGACGGAATCCTGGAGGCTCTGCCCAAGGGCTCCACCCATATTTCCATGAGCACCATCAGTGTGGCGTTGTCGGAACGGCTCGCCGCGGCCCATGCCGAGGCCGGTCAGGAATTCGTTTCAGCGCCGGTGTTCGGCCGGCCCGATGCGGCAGCGGCCGGCAAGCTCTTCATCGTGGCGGCAGGACCGGCGGAGGTTTTGGATCTCTGCCAATCGATTTTCGAGACCCTCGGTCAGCGCACCTTCTTCTTCGGTGAGGAGCCGGCCAAGGCCAATCTGGTGAAGCTGTCGGGAAACTTCCTGATTGCGTCGACGATCGAGTCCCTGGCCGAGGCTTTCGCGCTTGTGGGCAAGGCGGGTATCGATCCCCACGCCTATCTGGAGCTACTCACGGAGACCCTGTTCTCCGCCCCCGTCTATAAGACCTATGGCGGGCTGATCGCCGACGAGCGCTACACGCCGCCGGGCTTCACCGCCAAGCTCGGCCATAAGGATGTCGGCCTGGCGCTGGATGCGGCGGAGGATCTGCAGGTGCCCATGGGAATGGCCAGCCTGATCTCGGAGCGCTTTCTCACGCTGATGGCCGCCGGCGCCGGCGATCTCGACTGGTCGGCGCTCGGCAAGCTCGCCAAGCGCGATGCCGGCGACGACAAACCTCTTTCCGACGGATGAGCGGCGCGGCACAGGCCCGCGTGGGCGCAGACGATGCGCCGCCCGAACCGGCAGAAGATTGTCCCCTCTGCCCGCGGCTCGTCGAATTCCGTCAAGACAACGCTGCGAAGCATCCCGACTGGTTCAACGGCGCTGTGCCGTCCTTCGGCGGTGAGGACGCGCGGCTTTTGATCGTCGGGCTTGCGCCCGGCCTTCAGGGCGCGAACCGCACCGGCGTGCCCTTCATGGGGGATTTCGCCGGCGATCTTCTCTATCCGACGCTGATGAAGTTCGGGCTGGCGCGGGGCGAGCATACGCCAGAGCAGCCGCACGCCCTGGAGCTGGTCGACTGCATGATCAGCAATGCGGTGCGCTGTGTGCCGCCGGCCAACAAGCCGACCACGGCGGAGATCAAGGAATGCCGCCGGTTCCTGGAAGCGCGGAGCGCGCGCCTGCCGAATCTCCGGATGATCCTGGCCCTGGGCCGCATCGCTCATGACAGCGTGGTGCGTACCTTGGGGCTGAAGCTGAAGGAGGCGCCGTTCGGCCACGGGGCGGTGCATGAAGTGGCCGGCCTCACCCTCGTCGATAGCTATCACTGCTCCCGCTACAACACGAACACCGGCGTGCTGACGACGGAGATGTTCGAAGCCGTGATCGGCGACATCGCCGGGCGGCTTCGGACGGGCTAGCCGAGACGGTTCAGAAGATCCGCGGCGTGGCCAGCCGGGTCGTCGACGGGTGCGAAGATCTCCTCGGCCCCGCCGTTCTCGATCAGAACCGTCGCGCGTTTCAGATAGATCTCGCCGCCGGTCTCGAAGGTTTCGGCCTCAAGCGCCGGCCAAAGTTCATCCTTTGCGTCGCTGAGCAGCGGGAATGGCAGGGACAGGCGTTCACTGAGCTCCTGCTGCCATGCGGTATCCTGGCGGCTGAGGCCGAACAGCGCGATGCTCATTTCTCGGAAGCTGGCGGACAGATCGCGGAAGCCCTCCAGCTCCGGTGTCGAGCCATGAGCGCCGGGGATATCGTCCCAGCGGGGCGGATTCGGCACGCCCGGGCGGCCGGTCCAGGGATAGAGGATGAGCAGCGCCCTGCCCTTGTGGGCACTTAGGTCGACCGATCCGCCTTGGGTCGACGGCAACGCGACGGACGGCAGCTTCAGACCTTTGCGCATGGCGGGCTGTCTAGCCCTGCTCGCGCATGATGCGCGCCTTCTGGCGATCCCAATCCCGCTTCTTCTCGGTCTCGCGCTTGTCGTGGAGCTTCTTGCCCTTGCCGATGCCGAGCTTCACCTTGGCGATGCCCCGGGAGTTGAAATACATGGTCAGCGGAACGACCGTGATGCCTTCCCGCTGGATGGCGCCGGCGAGCTTGCCGACCTCTTTTTGGTGGAGCAGCAGCTTGCGGCGGCGCTTGGGGTCGTGGTTCTCACGGCCGGCTTGCGCGTATTCGGCGATGTGGGAGTTGATCAGCCACATCTCGCCGTCTTCCGCGGAAGCATAGGACTCCGCGATATTCGCCTTGCCGTTCCGCAAGGACTTCACCTCCGAGCCTTCCAGCACCAGCCCTGCTTCCAGGGTCTCGCCGATCTCGTAGTTGAAGCGTGCCTTGCGGTTCTCGGCGACGGTTTTGCTCGTGCCGCGTTTCTGGGCCATTGGAATCGACCTTGGATGCGTCTTTCGGCGCTTAGCCGGAAATCAGCCCCGCCTTCACCAGGGCGTCGTCGACGCGCTGCCGTGTGGACTCTGCGATCGGCGCGAGCGGCAGACGGGTCTCGCCGCTGCACAGGCCGAGCCGCTCGGCGGCGTATTTCACCGGGCCGGGATTGGACTCCACGAAAAGCGCCTCATGCACCGGCATGAGGATATCCTGGATCTCCAGCGCGCGCTTGTAGTCGCCCTTCAGGCAGACCTCGTGGAACTCCGAGCAGAGCTTCGGCGCGATGTTGGCGGTGACCGAGATGCAGCCCACGCCGCCATGGGCGTTGAAGGCGAGCGCGGTGCCATCCTCGCCGGAGAGCTGGATGAACTCCGGCCCCATGGCCATGCGCTGCTGGCTCACCCGCTGCAGATTGGCGGTCGCGTCCTTCACGCCGATGATGTTGGGCAGCTCGAAGAGCCGCGCCATGGTCTCCACGGACATGTCCACCACGCTGCGCGGCGGGATGTTGTAGATGATGATGGGTAGATCGACGGCGTCGTTGATCGCCTTGAAGTGGAGATACAGGCCCTCCTGGGTGGGCTTGTTGTAGTAGGGCGTGACGACCAGCGCTGCGTCGGCGCCGGCGTTCTTGGCGTGCAGGGTCAGGCGGATAGCCTCCCGGGTCGAGTTCGAGCCGGTGCCTGCGATGACGGGTACGCGCCCGGCGGCCGCCTCGATGCAGACCTCGATCACCTCGTCATGCTCGGCATGGCTGAGGGTCGGCGATTCACCCGTGGTGCCCACAGGAACCAAGCCCTTGGTG
This sequence comes from Methyloligella solikamskensis, assembly GCF_042676065.1. Lineage (NCBI taxonomy): Bacteria > Pseudomonadati > Pseudomonadota > Alphaproteobacteria > Hyphomicrobiales > Hyphomicrobiaceae > Methyloligella > Methyloligella solikamskensis. The sequence goes on from NZ_JBHTJO010000001.1 coordinate 1,986,313, forward strand.
CCCTCATTGATCTGCCAGTCGATGAATTTTCGATAGGCGTCCAGATCGAGCGCGCCATCCTTGAATGGCGTGATCAAAGCCGTGATCGAACCCTGGAAACGAGAGCGGGACACGAAAGCACTCCTGAGCTGAATTGAGAGATTGCCGGGCCGGAGGCCGGTCAGTTGAAAAATATGCCGGACAATAGGGATTTAGAATGGGTGCAGCAAGCACCGGCGCAAAACGTTACGACGGGCGCCCCGTTCCATCTTTCGGACGCATTTTCGGACATTGTTGCGCACGAAACTCCGAAAATTGCTACTATAGCGTGGTCGAAGCATTCCGCCCGACTCAGAAGGCCTCCCGCCGGGCACTCGCGACAGAGCGGTAGAGAACCGACAGGATGAAACGCATCGGCGTTCCCGCATTCGTCATTACCCTGCTCGTCTTGCTCACGGCGCCGCAATTTGCGCGTGCTGCCGACGACGTAAGCCTGCCTGAGCGCAATCCGAAGCTCACCGCCGACACGGCGAAACAGAGCGAGGAGACGACGGAGAAGGCCGAGGCCAGCGAAGAGAAGAGCGGCGAGGCGGACACGCCGGACAGCGACGAGGCGGAGACCGACAAGGCCGAAAACGACTCTCCCCAGACAGACAAATCCGAGACCGACACGGCGGAAAAAGAAGACGCCGGCGAGGACGCCAAGGACGAAGAGACGGTGAAGACGACCGCGTCCCTGCCGTTGCGCAATCCACTCCTCAAGGATGCCAGCGCCAGCGATAAGCCCAAGGGCGACGGGCCCGATTACACGCCCATGCTGAAGCCGATCCTTGAGTACAAGCTCAGCGATTCCGACATCGCCCACGTCAAGGACGCCATCAGCTCCGCCTATCACGATCGCGGCGATGAGGCCGCCCGCGCCATCGAGCGCCTGCAGGACCCGTCGGCGAAGGAGTTCGCCACGTGGTATGCCTATCGCAGCGACGATCCGCCGGCGGATGCGCGCACCATCGAGGCCTTCCGCCTCTCCCACCCCCTTTGGCCATTCCATGACGATCTGCGCGAGGCGGCGGAGCGCAAGCTCTTCATGGAGGATGCCGCTGCCAACGAGATCACCGCGTTCTTCGAGAACTCGCCGCCTGAGTCCGGCGCGGGCAAGGCGGCGCTTGCTGCGGCCTATCTGAAGGCTGGCGACAAGGAGAAGACCAAGCTCATGGTTGTCTCCGCCTGGCGGGAGCATCTGCTGGACAAGAAGGTGGAGGAGAAGATCCTCGCCGATTTCGGCAAGATGCTCAGCGAGGACGATCACCGGGCCCGCATCGACATGCTGATGTACCCGGACGATTCCAGTCTGGTGGACGAGGCGCAGCGGGTCGCCAAGCTGATCCCGGAAAAAGAGCGTAAGAAGGTCGAGGCCCGGGTCGCGGTTCAGAAGCGGCGCAGCAATGCCGGCAAGCTGCTGGATGCCCTGCCCGAAGAAGAATACGAGAAGGATGTTGGGCTGCTCTTCAACCGCATCCAATATCTTCGCCGCAACGACAAGGAAGACGAGGCGCTGAAGCTGATGCTGACGGTGCCCGACGACGACCCGGCCCGGCTCGGCGATCTGGATCAGTGGTGGATCGAGCGGCGGGTGAACTGCCGCATGGCGCTGCGGCTCGGCGAGTATGAAGCGGCCTACAAGATCGCCTCCCAGCACGGGCCGATAAAGGACGAGGACTATCTTGCCGAAGCGGAGTTCCTGTCGGGGTGGATCGCGCTCCGTTTTCTCGGCAAGCCAAAGAAGGCCCTGCCCCATTTCGTGAAGCTCCGCTCCGTGGCGGACGATTCCAAGACCCAGTCGCGGGCCGAATATTGGATGGGCCGGACGGCCCAGGCGCTCGGCGACCGCCGGACTGCCATCATCCATTTCGCGGCCGCCGCCCGGTATCCGCAGCATTATTACGGCCAGCTCGGGCGTCAGGCACTCGATGCGGCGCCTGCCAGGCTGGAGGTCACGGCCACGCCCGTGCCGACGGAAGAAGACGTGAACCGCTTCACCTCGCGCCATGCGGTGCGGGCCATCGGCGTCGCCATGGCGACGGGCTACGAAGCGCTGATGCCCTATTTCTTCATTTCGCTGGCGCGCACCCTTGAATCGCCTGCCGAGGTCGTGCTGCTGGCGGAGCTTGCGAAGGCCACCGACAACCGGCAGATCAGCATCCGGCTCGCCAAGATCGCCTTCAACCGCGACATGCCCGTGGGCGAATACGCGCTTCCGATCGGGGTGATTCCGAATTTCGTGCGGCTCAGCGACAAGGTGGACGTGGCGCTCGTCCATGCGCTGTCCCGGCAGGAGAGCGAGTTCAATGCCGGCGCCAAGAGCCCTGTCGGCGCGCGGGGGCTGATGCAGCTCATGCCGTCCACGGCACGGCTGGTGGCGCGTCAGTTCAACGTCAAATACTCCGCCTCGCGGCTGACCGAGGCCGCGTATAACGTTCAGCTGGGCGAGGCCCATCTCGGCGACCTGATCAACAATTACGACGGCTCCTACTTCATGGCGCTGGTGGCCTATAACGCCGGCCCTGGCCGCGTGAAGCAGTGGGTGGAGGCCTTCGGCGATCCGCGCGATCCCAATGTCGATCCCATCGACTGGGTTGAGAGCATTCCCTTCACCGAGACCCGCGAATACGTGATCAAGATCATGGAGAGTCTGCAGCTCTACCGCTCGCGCCTGCACGGCACTGAGAAGGCGTTGCAGCTCTGGCAGGATCTCAATCGCGGCAAGTCCCGCTCGTCTGCCGCCTCGGCAACAAGCGCTGAGGCCCTGCTCCGGCGTCAGGCCAGCACCGAATAGAGGCCTGTCGTCTCTTTCTGCAGTGACTCCCGCTCTGAAGGCTTGCCGCAAGTCCCGCTTTGCTTAAGACTGTCGAGCCTCGGCGGCGTCCTGCCGTCGGCGTTCCGGTGAGCTTTCCACCCCTGATTTCGAGGCCCGCTCATGCCCACGCCAGACGGCGAGTTGTGGCAGGATATCTTTTTCGTCGCGAACGATGGGTTGCGGCTTCATGCGCGCCACTATCCCGCGATGGGGCGGCGCGGCCGGCCCGCCATCTGCCTGCCCGGCCTGACCCGCAACGGGCGGGACTTCCACGATCTCGCTGTCGCCCTTTCCACCGACACGCACACACCGCGGGATGTCTACGCCATCGACTATCGCGGCCGCGGTCTTTCGGACTGGGATAAGGACTGGGAGAACTACACGCCGCTGATCGAGCTGGAAGACACCCTCGATTTCATGGCGCTGGCGGGTGTCCATCAGGCGGCGATCATCGGTACCTCGCGAGGCGGGCTGATCGCGATGGTCATGGCGGCACTGCGCCCTGCGGCGATCGGTGCCGTCGTCCTCAACGATATCGGACCGGTGATCGAAAGCCGGGGTCTGATGCGGATCGCCGGTCATCTGGGCAAGACGCCGACTCCGGAAAGCTGGGAGGATGCGATCGCCTTGGTGCGGGAGATGAACGAGCGGGACTTTCCCGCGATCCCCGCAGAGCAATGGGAAGAAATCGCCCGCGCCATCTTCAAAGAAGAGAACGGCAAGCCGGCGCGAGCCTACGATCCCGATCTCGGCAAGGCCTTCGAGGGCGTCGATCTCAGCCAGCCGGGGGCGGAGCAATGGGGCGCGTTCAGTGCGCTCACCCCCTTCCCGACCTTGGCGCTTCGCGGGGAGAACTCAGACATTCTCTCCCCGGAAACCCTGGCCAAAATGGGCGAGGTTCATCCCAATCTGGAAACTGAGACGATCGAAGGCGAAGGCCACGCGCCGATGCTGAAAGATCAGCGCTCCATCGAGACGGTTGCTCAGTTCCTGGCCGCCAACGATCCCACGCGCGGCCGCTAGGCCCTAACTCTCGTCGGTCGATTTCGGCGGCGTGGTCCGCGCCCGCGAGGTGCGGCTGGTAGACGTGCGCCGGGTGGTTCCGCTCTTGGTCTGACCGGACTTGCTTGCCCCCGATTTCGCGGTGGTGGATTTTGCCGTTCCCGAACGGGTGGTGCGCGGTTTGGAAGCGCCTGACTTCGACGCGCTGGTCTTGCTTGCAGCTGTCTTCGAAGTGGTGCGCTTGGCCGTCGACGATTTTGACGGCGAAGCCTTGGAGCCCGAGGTCTTGGCGGCAGTGGTCTTCGCCGTCGTGGTCTTCGTTGCCCTGCTCTTGGCAGCCGTGCTCTTGGCAGCCGTGCTCTTGGCAGCCGTGGTGTTGGACGTGCTGCTCTTGGCCGTCGAGCGCCGTGCGGCACCGGACTTGGTGGTGCTGCGACGGGCGCTGCCGCTGCGGGTCGTCGTCTTCGGCTTTGTGGCCTCCTGGGCGGCGGCCGGCTTCGTTTCGCTCTGCGTCGCAGCGCCGGACGACATGGTATCAGTCTTGGTGGCCGCGGGCGCGGTTTCGGCCATCGTCTTCGACGCGGCGGTGTCTTTCGCTTTCACGTCGCCGATCGGGCCCTTCGCCTTCTGCTGCTTGGCAAACAGCCAGCTGACCAGGACCAGCGCTGCGGCAACGAGCGCGAGTACGACTATGGTTACGGTTAGTTCGTTCATGTGCCCCCACACTTATTCTGTGCTTGTTCGACTTCTCGGTATTTTCGACTACTTGGCTTTTCGAGGTTCGGAAACGGTCTCACACCACCCGAACAGATATTCTGCCTGCATATTGCAGGAGTATTGCACTTAACAAGGCCCCGGGGAGATCTGCCGCCAGGGTCATCTTTCCAGAGATGGCAGCGTATTCGGAAGCGCCGTGTTGCGGCTGTCGACGATCTCCTTGATGCGCGGAATGATCGTGTTCGCGACATCGCCTGCGTGCCCCGCCTCTTTCCACCGGATATTCTCCGAGGAGCGGTAGGGCCGCGGGAGATCCTTCCGGAGCTGATAGGACATTTCCGTGGCGGTCGTCTTGTCGGGCGCCGTGCCGTCGATCTTCAGAGCGTCCTTAGACAAGGTCACCTTGCCGTCCTGGAGGCGGCTCAGAGCGGCAAGCGCTGCTCGTGCGGCGGCCTCCCAGTTCTCAGGAGCGCCGGATGCGATAACGAGCTGATCGTCGATAGCGCGGCCGCGGAAGGCGTTCCCGGCGAGATCCTTCAGATGAGCGTGCATCTCCTCGTTGGGAACGTTGCCGGCAAGTCGCAGAATATTGCCCTCAAGGGATGCGGTGAACAAGAACGGGTCGGCGACCGGCGGCGCGACGGCGATCTTCTGTACGCTGAGCCCCGTGGGAAGCGGTCCGTGCACGGCCTCCTGCAGCTCGGTGAAGTCGCCGGCGGATTTCGCCCGGCCGTCCACGGTCAACGCCACGTCGGACAGGCGCACATTTCCGCTCTTCATATGCGTGAGCTGCTTTAGGGCGAAGCTCACCGCACCAAGCCATTGCTCCTTGGGCGGCGCGCCCTCCGTGACCTTCATGCCGTCGTCGATTTCGAGATCGGCGAAGTGGGCTTTCGCCATACCCACGACCGTGCGCTGGTCTTTCTCGGACGGGACCGCGCCGCGAATCTTGATCTTGTTGTCGCTGCGACGGGCCATCCAGCGATAGGGCTCGACCTTGGAGGCTTCCTCGGCCGCTTCTTCTGCGGGCGTCTCGTCTTGAGCGGCGTCTTGCGCTGCGGCCTTCGATGCGGCTTTGCCGTCATCGGAGTCGCTGGACTTGGAAGTGCCGGACTTGGAAGTAGCGGACTTGGCTGACATGTCAGCACCGCCCGCTTCGGACGCCTCACTGGTTTCCGATTTCTCGGACTGCTTTGCGCCGGCTTTCTGCTCTGCGGCTTGCTCAGCACCTTGGGCAGAAATGCCGGTTTCCGCGCGAGCGCCGTCAGGCTCCGCCCGGCACTGATTGATCAGCGCACCGGCGACGAAGAGAACTGGCAACAAACTGACGATAGCCAAAGACAACAGGGTCGGCCGAACCGACATGGATAATCCACCCCTCCATGAGCGCTTTGCTTGGCTTGGGTCCCTGCTGTCCAAACCCACTCACCTGCGCGAAGCGTGGCGCAAATGAGACTGAAATATGACTCGCATCATGCCGCCAGCAAGACGGCTGTCAACTGCGACTGGCCCTGGCCGCAACGATGATCGGCCCTAGCCGAAAGGAATAGCATACGGCACACCCGACCGATCGTGCACGAAAAGCGACGACCCCCGAAGCCGAGTGGCGGGCGGTCTGCTTGACTGCGCCGCTTGCGACTATAGGTGAAGCGGCGGGGCCAAGCTAGGGACGTCTTGTTACATTTCGTGTCTAGAGTCCGTGCCTTAGACTGGCCTTAGAGATGGGCGGCCAAGCCGAGAATGCCGACGATGATGAGATAGATGGCGACGATATAAGCCAGCATGCGCGGCACGAGCAGAATGACCACGCCCGCGATAAGTGCGATCAGCGGATTGACGATCGCCGGATCGAAATTCTCCATCGGATAATCCCCCCTTCCATGTCGAAAGATTGCTGCATGATTCGTTCAGTTGCGGTCACGAGCTTACGGCAGGATCGCCACAATGTCGTGACCGGCGTCTCAGCTAAAGCACACGCTTTCGTTCTTTGTTCCGCACAGCCGCCCGCCTTTCAAAGGCGGCGACGACAGCTTACCTATATGCAGGTCGCGCAATCGGGAGCGGTCCCTGCTCGATCGATCAGAGGGTCTTGCCGCCCGGCAGCGCAACAGGTACCCAGCCGCTGACGGGGCATGCGGCCCTGCCGGATCGTGTCTGGGAGTATTCCCGTCCTGTCTGGGAATCTTGGAGAAGTAGCGCCGGAATGTCACTGGACGATCCCTCCTTTCTGATTGCCGTTCTGCAAATCATCTGGATCGACCTCCTGCTCTCGGGCGACAACGCCGTCGTTATCGCGCTCGCCTGCCGCAACCTGCCCCCGCGCCAGCGCCTCTCCGGGCTTGTGCTCGGCACGGCGGTCGCCATCACCATGCGCATAGCGTTTGCCGGCGTCATTACTAAGCTGATGACGATACCTTACTTGAAGATCGCAGGCGGTCTGCTGCTGCTCTGGATCGCCGTAAAACTGCTCGTGCCGGAGGCGGAAGACGACGACAGCAAGGTTGAGACCGGCGATACCCTCGGGCGCGCGATCCGGATCATCGCGGTGGCCGATATCGTCATGAGCCTCGACAACGTCATCGCCATCGCAGCCGCCGCCCGGGGCACGGTGGAGCTTCTGATCTTCGGTCTCCTGGTCAGCATCCCTCTGATCATGGCGGGCGCCGCGCTGGTGCTTGCCACGGTGGAGCGCTTTCCAATCGTGATTTGGGCCGGTGCCGCCCTGCTTGGCTGGATTGCCGGCGAGATTATCATCAGCGATCCCTTCATTGCCATGCATCTCGATACGGCCCATCACCCATCCGCCTGGGTGTTCGCCGGGCTTGCCGGAATCGTGGTGGTGCTGAGCGTCGGCTATCTGCGCCGCCGGCGCTGCCAACAGAACCCGGATTTCGTCTAGGGCGGGATCCTACTCTGAGGGCTCGCTTGGCACTTCGGGGGCTGGCGGCTCCTGGCAGCCTTCCAACCAGACATCGCCGTTGCCGTTTGGCTTGCAAGCCCCCGAAACGAGTCTCGAAATCCGCTGAACCCGTTCGTTCAAATCCGGATCGTCGCTGCCAAGCCGATACTTGCTGGGCGCTATCAGCACCGCGACGAGACTGAGGAACTCGTCATCGCTAAGCTCGCTCGGCGGCCGGTCATAGATCACGTTGCTTGCCCGGTGGAAGCCCGTGATCCATCCGTCAGGCCCCTGACCCATCTCCAACGTGTCGAGCCAGAGCGCTAGGATCTGCGATTTGCTGAGCTCGCTCTCGAGCCCTAGCGCGTAGCCGGTCTGTCGGATTTTTCCGATCCCGGGCCTGAACTGGTCGAAGGCAAGCCGTTTCGCGGCAGACTGGGTGATCGTCGTAATGCCTGCGCCGGGCGTGCTCATATCGACGCCGGAATGGTGTGCGAATCCCGGATCTTCAACCAGCAGCAGCTGCTGAAGCCGATCATCTCCGAGCGATTGCCCGCCGCGATCTTGAGCGATCAGCGTGTTTGCCCGCTCCTTCAAAGCTTCCGCATCGCTCACGGCATCGACGTAGCCAAGCACCCCATACCCTATGCCCGCCATAATGAGGACGATGAGAAACAGGACGGCAAATTTGAGAATCTTGAAGGTCAAAGTCACTCACTAAGCGTGCTATTGCTGCAAGCCCGCGTGGGGGTTGAAGGGACGCTTCGCGCCGCTCGCCCCGCCGGCCACATGATCGGCCACGAAGGCGCCGCGCTGGCCCATGGGCTTGGGTTCGCCCACCGTCGTGTCCTCGGCGGTCTGGAGCTCCAGCTCGGCATTTATCTCCGCGCCGAGCAGCACGATGTAGAACGAGAGATACAGCCAAAACAGCAAAATGATCACGGCGCCGAGCGAGCCGTAGATGCGGCCGTAATTGGCGAAGTTCGCGACATAGAGCGAGAAGCCGCCGGATGCGATCAGCCAGACGCAGGTGGCGAAGACGGAGCCCACGGTCACCCAATGCCAGTTGGGCGGATTGCGGCACGGTCCGTAGCGGTAGAGCAGCGCCAGAATCAGCAAGGTGGTCACGGCCAGGAACGGCCAGCGGGCCATACGAACGACCTTCTCGAAGAGGTCGGAGAAGCCTAGAAACTCCACCCAGTTCGGCACGTAGATGATGGCGAGCAGCATGAGCAGGCCGCCCAGGATGCCCACTACCGCGAAGACCGAGGCGCCGAAATAATATTGCAGAAGGCTGCGCTTCTCCTCCTCCTCATAGGCGATGTTCAGGGCGGCGAACATGGCCTGGGCGGCGAGGTTCGTACTCCAGAACGCAATCCCGAGGCTGAGGGCCAGGCTATAGCCGAGGGATTGGCCGGAAGCTGTCGCTAGGCGGTGGATCTGCTCCTCCACCATGACATAGGCCTCCTTAGGGAGAAGCGCGTCCAGCACGCCGAAATGCTGCTCGACCGTGGCGGGGCTTGCCATCAGCCCGTAAAGCGAGATCAGTCCTGAGAGTGCCGGGAAGATGGCGAAGAGCGCATAGAACGCGCAGCCGGCCGAGACGATGGAAAGATTGTCCCGGCCCGATTCCCGCCAGACCCGGTGGATGATCTGGATCCACCCGATGAGCGGGATCTGACTTGGCACACGCGCCTTGCGGCCATAGACGTCTTCCGGCTCGGGCGCCTCGTCTTCTGCGGTGGCAGTCTCGGTGCTCATGATGGGCGTCGATTCAGACCGCGTGCGGCCGTCATCCGGTTGCTTGGTCGATTCCGGCCATAATGGTCAGTTTTGCGCACACCCCGCCAGCAAAATGGCGTGCTCGTCCCCGGCTGAAGCCATGATCTTCGGAGTTTGTCGCTGCAAGCCCTTGACGGTGAACCGGCGGGGCGCTTTCTCTCTCGCCTTGAGGATGGGTGGCCGAGCGGTTGAAGGCACCGGTCTTGAAAACCGGCAGGCGTGCAAGCGTCTCGTGGGTTCGAATCCCACCCCATCCGCCAATCGAGCGCTGGAGAGTGACATGAGCAAAGTCTTCATCGTCGGCGGCGCCGGCAAGGTCGCCCGGCCACTCGCCAAGATGCTCGCCGAAGGGGGGCATGAGCCCCTCTCCCTTTATCGGAAGCCCGAGCAGCGCGAAGAGCTGGAAGCGCTCGGCGCCACGCCGGTCATGGGCGATCTGGCCGAGCTTTCCGAGAGCGAGCTGGCGGAGCTCATGAAAGGTAGCGATGCCGTGATCTTCAGCGCGGGCGCCGGGGGCGTCGGCATGGAGGTCACCAACGCCATCGACGGGCGCGGCCTGGAGAAGTCTGTCGAGGCAGCGAAGCTCGCCGGGATCGACCGGTTTCTGCTCGTCTCGGCCTTTCCCGAGGCCGGCCGCGGCAAGGAGCCCAAGGAAGGGTTCGAGAACTATATTCGAGTGAAGAAGCTGGCCGACGCCTATCTCGTCGCGAGCGGTCTCGACTATGTGATCCTGCGTCCGGGCACGCTGACCAACGATCCGGGCTCGGGCAAGGTGAAGGCGGATCTCGCTATTCCTTATGGCACCGTGCCGCGGGAAGACGTCGCCGGGGTCCTGGCCGAGTTGATCGATAGCCCCCAGGTCAGCCGGACCATCGTTGAGCTGACCGAAGGCGATACGCCGATCCCTGAGGCGATCTCGAAGCTTCCCTGACGAAGAAATCCTCCGCAGGCGGAGTATTTTGCCTGCCCGGGACCATGCCGCCACATTTTCGGCCAGCTCCTCCGGACATCCTACGCGTGTTCGAAGCTGCGGACTTCAACTTCGGGGCTGGCGCTTTCCGCATGATTCGCCGCCGGCCGGATTCGATCCGACTGGGGGCAGCCCATGCGACTTCTTTTTTCCTTCTTCCTCGTTCTCTTCGCCTTTACCGGTCCCGCGTTCTCGCAGGATGTCGAGGGGGCGAGCGACTATCCCGATATCGGCCGCTACGAAGGCACCAAGATCACCCGCTTCGAGCGCATCGAGTACGACACCCAGCGCATGCTGGTGGATGCGGAGAACAACGAGTTTGTCGATTACGAGGGCGAGGTCACCCACATCGTCTACGACGTGCCGGAAGGGACCTCCATGCTCCAGATCCGGCGGAGCTTCGAGGAGAAGCTGAAGGACGCCGGTTACGAGATCATCGTGAGCTGCCGCGAGATGGAATGCGGCGGGTCCAACCTCGGCGCGCTTCGGGCGACAGCCTGGAAAATGCTGCTCAACACCCAATACGAGATCGTCACGGCGGTGAAGGAGAGCGATGCCGGGACGGTGCGCGTCCAGATCCTCGTGACCCCGAAATGGATCAACATGAACGTGGTGGAGAACACCGCATTCGAGAACAAGATGATCGATGCCTCGGCGGTGCAGAAGGAGCTCGCCGCCCAAGGCAAGATGGCCTTCTACGACATCCATTTCGACACGGACAGCGCCATACTGAAGTCGGACAGCGACGAGACGATCGGACTGATCGCAGAGGTGATCAAGGCGGATCCCAACCTGAAGATCGTCGTGGTGGGCCACACCGATAATGACGGCAGCCTCGACTACAATATCGACCTCTCGCGGGCTCGGGCGAAAGCTGTCGCCGACCGGCTGATCCAGGCTCACGGCATCGCGGCCGATAAGGTGAATTCCGCCGGGGTCGCGTTCCTCGCACCGGTCACCACCAACAGCACGGCGGAAGGCCGGGCGCTCAACCGGCGGGTCGAGATCGTGGTCCGCTAGCGGGCGTGACTTAAATAGATAAGAGGGCGCCTGGACTTCGATGAGCCCGGGCGCCGCTCCCCGCCGACACGTGTCTCTCTCCATATCGCATCCCAGCTTGTGATGAATCGTTTCGTCGTCATTTCCGGCTGCTCGGGCGGCGGTAAGTCCACCCTGCTTGCCGCGCTTCAGGCCCGCGGCTACCGGACCGTGGAGGAGCCAGGCCGGCGGATCGTCGAAGACGAGACGGCACGGGGCGGCACCGCCCTGCCCTGGGAGGACAGCGTCGCATTCGCTCGGCGCGCGATCGCCATGGCGCAGGAGGATCTAGAGCGGGCCTCCGGCTGGCAGGGCTGGGTGTTCTTCGACCGCGGCCTGGTGGATGCGGCCAGCTATCTGCAGACGCTGACCGGCGAGGAGGCGTTGAGCCGGTGGTGTTCGACCAAGGACTATTACGGCCAGGTCTTCCTCACCCCGCCCTGGCCGGAGATCTACGCTCAGGATGATGCTCGGCGCCATGACCTCGATATGGCGGTGGCGGAATACGAGCGGTTGCTTCAGGACTATCCCGCCCTCGGCTACGAGACGGTTCTTCTTCCCAAAGACAGCATTGCCGCACGGGCGGAATTCATCCTCGCGTCGCTCGTCCTTGAGGCGTAAGCATCGCTTTTTGCCACAAACCGGACGGAGGCTCCCGTGGCAAAGGGCGAAAAGCGTGAGGCGATGCGGCGGAACGCATTCCGTCTGCTTGGGCTGATCTTCGTCGGGATCGGCGCCATTGGTGTCGTCTTGCCGGTTCTGCCGACCACGCCGTTTCTGATCATCGCGGCGGCCTGCTTCACCCGCTCATCGCCGCGGCTTGAGCAATGGCTGCTCGATCATTCCCATTTCGGCCCCCTGCTCCGGGACTGGCGTGAACGAGGTGCGATCCCGAGACGGGCCAAGGTTCTTGCGGTCGCGGGAATGAGCGCGGGCTTCGCCGCCTTCTATTACTTCAGCCACCCGGGATGGGTGCTGATGGGGAGCGTGCTGGTGCTGATGGGCGTCGGCGCGGGCTATGTCCTCACGCGGCCCGACTGAGCCACAAGAGGCCGGAGCGGCGCCAAGCGGGGTCGCCGGGCGCCGCCCAAGAAAAGTCCTTACTGGAACTTCTGCTGTTTCTTCTGGATGCGTTGGGCCAGCTGCTGATCCTGGCGGGCCGTGGCAGCGATCCTGTTGTAGGTCTCAAGATCGAGATTGGCCTCATTGATCGCCTGGATCATCTGCTTCTCGGCCGTCTGTTGGATCTGCATGGCCTCATTCTTGTCGCCGGCTTCACGCGCCTGGGCGCCGTATTTCATGTAGATCTTGCCCACGGCCACGGAGGCTTCGGCGAAGTTGTCGAGCTTCTGCTCGTCGATCTCGCCTTTGATGGGCTCGACTTGGGTCTTCTCGGGCGGCGGAGCGCTCTCTTGCGCGACGGCCGGCATGGCAATGAGCCCGCCCATGGCGGTCAGGGCCGTCATGCCGGCGATCAGCTTCATGCGCGTGGTGGTCAGGGTCTCGGTCCGTGTGTTGGGAGTCGTCATGACTTTCCCTCCTTTTCGGTCCTTTGGTTCAGCGGCACCCATCGAAGAGCGCCTCCTCTCCCAAGCATGTTGAGACAAGCCTGTTGGGAGCAGACAGGGGGACGGACGGCTCGCGCGCGCAAGAGTTCCAAAGAAACGCGTTCCATAGAAATGCGTCTCTAAAGCACGTGCAAGGACGCTTCCGATCCGGCCCTTCAAGCTGGTCCTTCCGACGGCAACCCGAAAAATCTGGGAGTAACGGGTCAGGCGAAACCCTGCGAAAGGCCCTACTCGAGATGCCCAGGCGCAAAGAGCGCATAGGTGAAGAGCAGGCCCAGCACGGTATGGATCGCCGCTCCGCCGCGGATCAGCGAGTCCGTAACGTTCATGGAAATGTAGATCAAAATAAGGGCGGCAATGACATTGTAGAACCACAGTCCGTAGGCGGTTCCCAGCCCCAAGGGCGTATCGAGCCGGTTATTCATGATGAGGGCGGCGAGGCCCAGCACCACCGTCACGATGCCGAGCAAGGTGGCCTGCTCCCGGGTGACGCCGCTAACGGTCACGCCACGCGCGACCATGACCAGGACGCTTATGCCGAAGACGAACTCGAAGCCGCCCGAGATAATCATCAGTGTGCGTAGCATTCCCCTGCCCTCATCCAGGATTCGTCAGGCGCGGAAAGGCGCCAGAACGCGGCCCTGTCAGTTGCGCCCTTGCGTGGGGCGCGGCCCCCAAATCATCCAGACCGTGACGATCACCGGAATTCCGAGGCTGGCCCACGAGACCGCGTCCCAGACGCCATCGCCCACCAGGGCAGCGATCAACCCGATGAGACTCAGGATACCGATCACCGTCGGAAGAAAGAAGATCTCCCCGAGAGTTTTCGTGCCCGTTCTTTTCGTGCGACGGGTCATTCGGCAGCCTGAGGTGCGGGGCCGGAGTCCGTCATGCGCTCGATCTCGGCGACGCGGGTTTCCGCGCTGACCTTCCGCTTGGCAAGCCACAGATAGATGCCGCTTCCAAGCACGATGATGGTGAGGATATCGAGAAGCGCCCAGACGATCTTAAGGGGCATGCCGCCATAGTCCCCGAAATGAAGTGGCTGGGACACGAGCAGCGCGGTGACGTACCAGGGCGGATTTTCGATATCCGTCACCTCGCCGGACTTCGCATCCACCAGAGCGGGCTTGAGAATGCGCGATGTCAGCGGCGTGTTGCCCTTCAGGAAGACGCCGTAGTGATGAGTGCTGGAGAACCCTGTGCCGGGATAGGCCACGAAGGAGGGCTGCATCTCCGGCTCGGCCGCGAGCGCCGCATCGATCGCCTTCTGCACCGAACCGATCTCTTCGTAAGGCGCCAACCCTTCATACGGCTTCACCATGGATGCCAGCTGATCCTGGCGCCACGCCATGAAGATCAGATCGGCCCAGGTGTTGATCACGCCGGTGCCGCCCACGACCAGGGCCCATGCGATGGTGACGGCTCCCATGAGATTGTGGAGATCGAGCCACTTGATACGGGCCGATTTCTCCTTCCGCACGGTCCCGAAATCGAGCCGCTTCATGAAGGGGGCATAGATCACGACCCCGGAGATAATAGCGACGACGAAGAGCAGCCCCATGGCACCGAGGAACAGGAGTCCCGGCAGGCCGACGAACAGGTCCGTGTGCAGCCGGAAGATGAAGAACATGATGGAGTTCTGGAAGTCGTTCTCGCCCAGAATCTTGCCGGTCCGGCTGTCGCCCACCAGCAGCCGCATGCCGTCGCGCGTGGCGTCTGGCTTCTCGGCCATGGTGACAAAAACCTGACCGGCATGATCGTCGTCCCAGCTTAGGAAAATGGGCGACTGGCCCGGGATTTCCGCCTTCGCGGCTTCCACGACCTTGTCCACCGAGCCCTCCGGTGTGCCGGCGGGCATCTCTGGTGCGTGGATGGTCTTGCCCAGAGCATCGTCGATCTCGTGATAGAAGATGAGCGGAAGCCCCGTGATGCAGAGCAGCAGCAGGAAGATCATGCTGACGAGGCTGGTCCATTTATGGATCCACACCCATGTCTTCATCGTCTTTGCCGTCATGCCGCCTCTTCAGTCTCTTGGAGTTTGCCGCCTAGCGCCTGCCGAATCCCTGTTTAAGGGCCGGCCGCGCAATGTTGAATGTCATAGTCAAATTAAACGGCTTCGGCCGTCCTTGACCAGCCCCAAGATCAGGTTCGGTCGGGTCAGCTTGCCGCGGAAGGCGCAACGCCGGGGATCTCAGTCCCCGGCGTTGCATAGTCTCTAAAGTCCAAGGCGTTTCCCTAAGAAGGCGCTTCCTAAGACAGTGCGGCCCCTAGAACTTGTAGGTGATGTTGCCCAGCACCGTCCGCCCCTCGCCGAGGAAGCAGTCGCCGCGCGCCAAGCAGGTTGTGACGTAGCGCTCGTCACCCAGATTGGTAGCGTTGATCTGATAGCGCCAATGCTCGGTGTCGTAGCTGAGCATGCCGTCGAACAGAGTGTAGGACGGCGTCTTCAGACTGTCCGCGCCGTCCCATGATGTGCCGACATAGCGCACGCCGCCGCCGACCGCGAAGCCAGAGACGCCGAACGCCGAGAAACGGTAGGTCGCCCAGAGCGATGCCTGGTTCTGCGGGACGGTTTCGACCCGGAAGCCAGCACGGTCTCCAGCGGTATATTCGGCATCCGTGTAAGCATAACCGGCAATCACATCGAGATCGTCGTGGAGCGTGAAGATCGTCTCGATCTCGCCGCCCTTGAACTTCGCCTCGCCGATCTGGATCTGGTTGAACGGATTGTTCGGGTCGGATGCCTGCAGGTTGCTCTGAGTAGTGTCGTAGAGCGAACCGTTCACGACGATCGGCTTGCCCGGCACCTGGTATTTGAAGCCGACCTCATACTGCTCGCCTTCCAGCGGATCGAAGGCTTGGCCGTAGAAATTGGTGCCGAAGATCGGATCGAAGGATTGCATGTAGCTGAAATACGGTGTCAGCCCATTGGCGAACTCGTACATGATGCCTGCACGATAGGTCGTGGCGTTCACGTCCTGGTCCGGAGAGCCTTCGGACGAACTCGTCACCTCGTCATTGCGGATGCCCAGCACGGCGATCCAGTTACCGAGCTTGATTTGATCCTGAGCATAGAAGCCGAGCTGCTCCGTTCCCGTCTCGGGAAGGTCAACCGCGATCGGCGGAATAAAGGGCAGGCCGTAATTCGGATCGTATAGGTCGAACGGGGCCGCAACGAAGCCGCTGCCCTGACGACTATTCTCCTTGAAGCGGG
>NZ_JBHTJO010000001.1:2002525-2092731 GCF_042676065.1 Methyloligella solikamskensis
CCGCTCCGGGTCTATGAACGGATTCTGCGGATCCGTGTAGACGTTCGGATACATGGACCGGTAATCCACCTCGGCGTCCACGTAGCGCAGGCCCTGGCGGAACGTCCACACATCGCTCAGCTCCTTGTCGAACAGGACCTCGATGCTGGCACTTTCAGTCTTGTACTGATCCCAGTCCGGGTCGCTGACAAAGGTGCTCCAGGGCAGATAGCCGTTGGGTCCAGGATAGACCGTTCCCTCCCAAGGGAGGAAGTTCGCGCTCGAGCCTGTATCGTCCTTCTGGAAGTTGGCGATCACTGTCAGCTCGGTCTTGTCGTCGGGGCGCCAGGTGATGGACGGGTTGAACACGTAGCGGTCGTATTCGACGTAATCGACCTGGGTATTGGAATTCCGCGCGACACCCACCAGGCGATAGAGCCACTTGCCGTCTTGGGTGATCTTGCCGGTCGAATCGCCCTGGACCTGGCCGAAGTCGTGGGTGCCGTACAGCACGCCGATCTCGGTGTGGCTCTCTTCCTGAGGCCGCTTGGAGATCAGGTTGATGATGCCGGCCGTCGAGCCCGCGCCGTAGAGCACCGACGCCGGTCCCTTCAGCACCTCGATCCTCTCCAGCGTATAGGGGTCGACCCGGGTGTTGTTGTAGTAGCCGTAGATGCGGCGCATGCCGTCCAGATACTGGACAGGATCCTGACCGCGGGTGCGGGCCCAGTCGCCACGGATATCGAAGCCGTAAGGACCGGCAACGACGCCCGGCACATAGTTCAGCGCCTGTTGAACGCTCGTTGCGCCCTGATCCTGGATCTGCTGCTCGGTCACGACCGTGATGGATTGCGGAATCTCGTTTAGCGGCGTGTCGGTCTTGATGCCGGTGCCGGTCCGCTCGGCGACATAGCCGTCGACGGGACCCCAGGCCGATTCCGCATCGACTGTGACACCATCCTCAATATCCGTTTCGACGGGAGCCGGGGCCGGCGTCCGGGCCGGAGCCGATGCAGTTTGCGTGGGCTGGGGCGGCGCAGGCGGGGCCTCATAAGGCGCCTGGACGGTGATCTCAGGCAACTCTGTCGAGGGGCCCTCGCCCGTCTCTGACGCCGGCGTGGCTTCCTCTTCCTGCACCTCCGGCGATGAGGCCTCCGTTGCGGAGGACTCGGTCGACGGCGCATCTCCGGCCGTGGTTTCGGCCGGCGCGGCCGTCTCTTCCGAAGCGTTCTCTTCCTGCGCCAACGTCCCTGTTGAGACGAGGCAGACAATCGCGACAGACGCGGCGAGCCGGCTGGCACGCCCAACAAAGTGAAGTCTCACAGACAAGTCCCCCAGTAACCGCGAACCTTGCGGTTCGCCCCTGCACAGCTGGTCTCCGTTCCGGATCCAATTCCGGCCGGAGGCTTCTCACTAGCTCTGGCAATCAATCGTTCAAATGGTTGGCCGCAGATGCGGCGGAGTATGAGTTCCGTTCGTTGTTTCAGATGGTTATGCGGCTGGCCTCCTCACCAACGCCGCTTGATGCTGCCGATGACCGTCCGGCCGGGGCCGTAGTAGCAGGTGTCGTCGCAGGACAGCGTGTCCTCATCCTCGATGTTCTGGACGTTCAGGGCGAAGCGCCATTTCTCAGTTTCGTAGTCCACCATGGCGTCGAACAGCGTGTAGGACGGCACGGTCATCAGCGCACTGTTGGCGATGTCGCCATAGGTCTCGCCGATATAGCGGACGCCGCCGCCGAAGCCGAAGCCTTCGAATTGGCCCTTCTGAATTTGATAATGGGCCCAGAGCGAGGCCGCGTGCTCAGGGATGAGCGGCCGGCGCTTGCCGATCTCGGCCGGGTTCGAACTCTCTTCGATGGTGAATTCGGGCAGCCATGTATAGGCCGCGATCACATCCAGCCCTTCGACCACCTCAGCTGTTGTCTCGAACTCCAGGCCACGGGACAGGATCTCGCCCACCTGGCTCTGGATGAAGTTGTTATCGGTGGTGATGTAGTTCTGACGGCGGATGTCGAAGGCAGAGAACGTCATCAGCAGATCGTCGTTGGGCTGGTATTTCAGACCGCCTTCGTATTGCTGACCGGTCTCCGGCTCGAAGAACTGTCCGGTCAGCGGGTCGAGGCCCGACACCGGCAGGAACGAGGTCGAGTAGCTAAAATACGGCGCCCAGCCGCCATCCATCTCGTAGATCGCGCCGACGCGCCAGCTCAGTTCGCCGTCATGCTGGGTGGAATCGGCGCCGAAGAGATCGTCCTCGATATCGATCTTGGCCCAGTCGTAGCGCAGACCACCCACCAAGATCAGCCGGTTGAATTTGGCCTGGTCCTGAATGTAGAGGCCGGTCTGCTCGATGGTGGTCTCGGAGACGTTGAAGGGTGCGGGATCGACGCCGTTGAAGCTGCCGTAATCCGGCCGGTACATGTCGATGGGCGTGGTCGCGGCGAAGCCGGAGCGCTGGTCGAATTTGTTGTTCTGGTAGTCCACGCCCATGAGCAGGGTGTGGTCGATCCGGCCTGTGGCGAAGTCGGCCTGCGCCTGATTGTCGATCACGAACTGGTTCACGTTCTCATAGGAGTAGAACGCGGCCCGGTTCATGGTCCGCATGGTGGGATCGGTCAGGTTCAGCCCCGTGCCGTAGACCTGGTTCAGGCCAGTATCGAGGGAGCCGTAACGGGCGTTCTGGCGCAGAGTCCAGGTCTCGTTGACGTCGTGCTCCAGGAAGTAGCTGACCGCCCACTGCTCCCGGTCGTAATTGTCGTAATTGGGCTCGCCGCCGAAGAAGCTGCGCCGAACCTTGCCATTCGGATTGGGCAGAAGCGTTCCTTGCGCCGGCAGGAACTGGGTTGTCAGCCCCGTGTCGTTCTTCAGGTAGTGGGCAAGCACCGTGATCTCGGTCGCATCGCTCGGCCGGTATGTCACGGCGGGCGCGATATAAAAGTCGTCACCATCGACGAAGTCGACCTGGCTGCCGTGGCTGCGCGCCAGACCGGTCAAGCGGTAGAGGACCTTACCGTCCTCGGAGACCCGACCGCCCATGTCGAAATTGCCTTGCAGCCACTGATTGTTACCGGCCTGGATCTCGGCCTCGCCGAACTCCTCGTCGATCGGCCGTTTGGTCACATAGTTGATCGTGCCGCCCGGGTTCATCTGGCCGTATAGGACCGAGGACGGCCCTTTCAGCACCTCGATACGCTCGGCACCGTAGGGCTCGGCCTTCCAGGCCGACCAGGTGTTGTTGTTCCGGGCGAACAGCCCGTCGAAATAGAAGCCGGGATAGAAGGCATCGAAGCCGCGGATGGCGAGCCAGTCATAGCGGGAATCGACGCCGAAGAGGTTGGATTGCACGCCGGCGGTATAGTTCACCGCTTCGTTCAGGGTGTTCGCGCCGAGCTGTTCGATCCGATCGGCGCTGATCACGGAGACCGATTGCGGGATCTCGATGATGGGCGCGTCGGTCTTCATGCCTGTGGCGCTGCGGGTTGCCACGATGCCGTCCACCGGTCCCCAGGCGGATTCGACGCCTGCCGGGGTCGAGGTCTCGATCTCGGCTTCGGGCTGGGCACGCGCCGGAGTCGCGGGCTGAGGTGCGGCTGTCGGTGTCGGGCTCGGGGCCGCGGCCGGCGTCTCATACGGGGCCTGAACGGTGATCTCCGGCAGCTCTCTGCCTTCGGTGCCGGACTCCTGTTCCTGCACAGTCGAGTCCTGAACTGCCGGCTCTTCGGGCTGCTCGTCCTGGGCATCAGGATTCTCAACGTCGCTGGCAGTGTCTTCCTGCTCGACGATGTTTTCGTCCTGAGACTCCGCGGCGTCCTGCGCAAATGCGGCGCCTGCGAATAGAAGCGTTCCGGCCATGATCAGCACGAGCGGGCCGCGCAGTCCAAAGCTGCTGCCTGTCACAGAAAGTCCCCCGATAGTCCCAGGACCGGTGGACCGGTCCCCACGTAAGTCCTTCAAAATCCCCCGATTTCGAAGGCCGCCCCGCGATGCAAAAAGCGGATGCGTTAACGAGTGTTAAGATTGTTGAGAAAGGGAGTCAACATTTTGAGCGCCGGTTGTCCCAAGCCCGATCCGTGCTTCCCGACTCAAGGTCTGCAACGCCGATCACGCCCTGCAGACCGCTCCGCTACCAGCGGTAGCGAAGGCTGGTCAGCACAGTGCGGCCCTCCCCGAAGGTGCAATAAGCCTCCGTGTAGCAATAGGTGAGGAAATACTCGTCGGCGATATTGGTGACGTTCAGCTGCAGCTGCATTCCATCGAAATGACGGCTGAGCTCCACCAGGTCGTAGGTCGCGGCCGCGTCGTACAGCGTACGGCTGGGCAACTCTTGCGGGTTGATTGTGATGGCGTCGACGTAATAGCTGCCCGTGTAGCGCACGCCGCCGCCGATCTTGAGCCCCGCAAAGAGTCCCTTATGGAAGGTGTAGTCGAGCCAGGCTGAGGCCTGATTGTCGGCGGCATAGTTAAGGGGTCGACCGATCTGGAGCGGATTGACGCTCTCGGTGTATTCCGAATTCAGATGCGCATAGCCGGCAATGACATCGATATTGTCGGTGAGGCTCATTCTGGCCTCCAGCTCGATGCCTTTCACCCGCGCCTCGCCGGATTGGTAGGCGATGAACGTCGCCGGCTCGTTGGTGATGACGTTCTCCTGGGTGATGTCGAACGCCGCGAAGGTGAAAAGCGCATCCATGCCCGGCGGCTGATATTTGATGCCCGCCTCGTACTGCTCGCCGGTGGTGGGATCGAAGGGGTCGCCGTACACATCGACGCCGACCTGGGGCTGGAACGAGGTGGAGTAGCTGGCGTAGGGGGCCAGCCCATTGTCGAACAGGTAGCTCAAGCCCGCCCGCCAGGAGAACGCCTCGTCGTCGAGCTTGGTCACGCTGTTCGTGACACGACTATCGAAACGCGTCTTGGCCCAGTCATGGCGCATGCCCAGAGTGAGACGCCAATTGTTGAGGGTGATCTGGTCCTGCGCGTAGGCGCCTGCCTGCTCCAGGTTGAGGTCGTTGTCGTAGAGCGAGAAGAAGGTGAAGTCGGGCACGCCGCCATACTTCGGCGCGTAAATGTCGATGGTCATCGCGCTGGGCTGCGCGCCGACATACTGGCTACCCGAGGTGTTGCTGTAGTCCACCCCCAACAACACGGTGTGCTCCAGGACGGAGGTGTTGAAGTCGAACTGCGCCTGATTGTCGATGGCGAAGTTCTGGGCGTCGGATTCAAGCTGGAAGGCTGTGCGATTGAGGGTACGAAGATCGGGCTGGAGTCCCTCAGCGCGTAAGGCTTTGAGGTTCATGTCGACTTCGGTGTAGCGAAGGTTCTGCCGTAGCTGGATGGACTCGTTCACCCGGTGCTCGGCGACATAGCCCACCCACCATTGCTCCCGCTCGAACCCATCGTATTCGGGATCGCCGAAATAGCGGCTGCGTGGGAGGCGGCCGCCGTTGGGGTTGGGGAGCAAGGTGCCTTGCCCCGGGACGAATTGATACGGAAAGCTCGCTTCGTCCTTGCCGTAGGAGGTGAGCAACGTGATGCTCGTGTCGTCGGACGGCCGCCATTCGAAGGACGGTGCGAGATAGACCTCGTTATCCTCGCTGAAGTCGACGACGGTATCGGCGTCCCGGCCAAGCGCGGTCATCCGATAGCGGAACTTGCCCTGCTTATCGACCGGTCCGCCGATATCGAATGCGCCTTGCAGGCGCTCATAGCTCCCGGTCTGCAGGACGACCTCGCCAAACGGCTCGGCCGTCGGGCGCTTGCTCACCATGTTGATGATGCCGCCCGGTGAGTTCTGGCCATAGAGGACCGATGACGGTCCCTTTAACACCTCTATGCGCTCCATGCCGTAAGGCTCAATGCGCGGTGTCGCCCAGCGCTGATTTAACGGCACAGCGAGCCCGTCGAGATAGTTGAGCGGCTCGAAGCCCCGGATGCGGGCCTCGTCATACACGAACCCCCCGCCCCAAAGCTCCGCCTCGACGCCCGGCGTATACCGCAGAGCCTGAGCAATGGTCTGCGACCCCTGCTCCTCGATCTGCTCGGCGGTGATGACGGAGATCGACTGCGGGATCTCAACGATCGGCGTGTCGGTCTTTATGCCGGTGGCGCTTCGAGTCGCCACCATGCCATCCACGGGACCCCAGGCGGATTCGGCGCCGTCCGACGCCGATGTCTGGAGATCAGCCTCACTCTCCGCAACGGCCGGCTCAGAGATCTGAGGCACGGCTGTCGGTTGCGGCCTCGTCGGAGCGGGCGGCGCCTCGTAAGGCGCCTGAACGGTGATCTCCGGAAGCTCGGTGCCGCCCGTCCCGAACGCTTCTTCCGACTCGACGGGCTCGGCAGAGAGATTTCCTTCGTCCTCGGAGGCCTCCGCGCCATCAGAGACAGCTTCTTCGGAGACAGCCGTACGATCGGGCGCTTCGGCAGCCTCTTGCGCAAAACCAAATGTATCGAAGAGGAGAAATGACGCCAGCAGAATGCCGACGAACCAAGCTAAAGGATGCCTGTCGATAATCTTCACTTATGCCCCCGAACGGACAGGTGCGCCCTGTCACTCTTTGCCCCCTCCGCAAATCCCCCGATTTGTCAGAGAGTTAGCCTCGCCTGCTGCGAGGTCGTTTGCGGGGGTGTTAGTTTTCCTGACAAAATGAGTCAACATTTGCGTCCGGGAATATCCCGATCCGGATGGGCGCGGCTGGAAGAAACGGCGGATTCCCGGTAAGACTCGCACCCAGGTACATTTTGTCGCGCGGAAACGAGGCGGCTTTCCAATGGCAGCAAAAATCATAGCCGTGGCGAATATGAAGGGCGGTGTTGGCAAGACCTCCACCGTGGCCATGCTGGCCGAAGCCCTGGCCGCCACGGAGAACGCCCGCGTGCTCGTGGTGGACGTGGACGCCCAGGCCAATGCCTCCCTGGTTTTGGCCGGCGACACGCTCCTCACGGAGCTGATCGAAAACAAGCAAACGATTGACGGCTTCCTCGACGATTACTATCTCGGGGACAAGAAGCTGCAGCTCGCCGACTGCATCCGGCGTAACGTCTCCGATGTGAGCCAGGGCTCCGAGCAGCTCAACGTCTCGCTGCTCGCCTCCAGCCCCGAACTGCGGCTCCTGGAGCGTGAGATCATGGTGGCGCTGACGGGCAAGGGGCTTGGGCTGAACGCCGTCATCTCACGGCTCGCACGGGTTCTGGAGAATCAGCTCGACAAGCTCAGCCGACGCTTCGACTACATCATCATCGATTGCGCGCCCGGCATCTCGGCCATCACCGAGGCGAGCCTGCGGGTCGCCGATCTGGTGATCGTACCGACGATCCCGGACTTTCTTTCGACCGCGGGGCTGCAAGCCTTCTGCAACAGCGTCTGGAAGGGGTCGCGCTTCGGCAAGGCAATCGCCAAGGAAGGCGTGATGCCCCACGTGCTGATCACCCGGAAGCGGGAGACCCGCGAGCATCACCGCTACACTAACGAGATGTATAACGAGCGGTACAAGTCAGAACCGTCGTTCAAGATGTTCAAGACCCAGATTCCGGAGCGGACCCGCATCACCGAGGCGCTGGGGCGGACGGGGACCGAGCCGACCTTCACCAACAAGTGGGGTCCGGAGGTGCTGCCCGTGCTCGAGGGCCTGGCAAAGGAAACCAAGGAGGCTGTCCATGGCGGTTAGCTTGAACGGGCTGAATGTGCTCGGAAAGATCTCGGGGAACGCAAAGGTCTTCTCCGACATCAAGCCGGATGCCGATAAGCAGGCACGGTCGCTGGTGGTGAAACAGATCAAGGCGAAGCCCGACGTGGACTCGGTGCGCGCGGTGAAGAAGGCGATCGGCCCCTCTCCCTTCGAATCCATCATCGACGGGATGAGCGATGCGGAGATCCGCACGCTGCTCAACAAGATGGATCCTCACAACAAGGAGCTGC
The DNA here is from genome assembly GCF_042676065.1 of Methyloligella solikamskensis. NCBI lineage: Bacteria > Pseudomonadati > Pseudomonadota > Alphaproteobacteria > Hyphomicrobiales > Hyphomicrobiaceae > Methyloligella > Methyloligella solikamskensis. Next base: position 2,010,425 of record NZ_JBHTJO010000001.1, read on the forward strand.
GCCAGGCGCGGCCCGCAGCGCGGCGCGATCACCTGCGGGCGCTCACGGCGGGACGGGCGAAGGTCGTCGCCCCGCCCGATACGGGCACAACAAAACGTCCGGCGAAGCGGAAGCCGCGCCGGACGCTCGATCTCGAATCCATGAAGGCGAAAGCGAAGGGCAAGCGCTAAGCGGCTTCCCCTTCCCCTCGTCGATTACGCGCTTTCGGAGATCTCTTCCTCCGGCGGCATCGTCTTGCTCAGGGTCTTGGTGAAACGGTCCAGGATCTTGTTGATCTCGTAATGGCCGCCCGGCGCCCACTCACTGAACAGCTCTGCCAGAGACTCCGTGCGGGCCCGTTCGATCTTTACGAGAACCGCCCGGCCCTCTTCCGTCACCCGCAAGCTGTCGTCACCGTCGGAGACCAGGCCCTGGCGTTGCAGCGCGGCCAAGGGCGTCGCGATCCGCTCGGCCGGATGACGCAGCGCTTCGGGCAGATGCTCCGAACGGGCGCCGACGATCACGCTCAACCGATTCAGCAGCCAGAGCTCCTGGGGCCGCAGCTCGACGCCGGCACGCTGGATAAAGCGGCGGTATGTCTCGTTCTGATTGTAGGGCTTGGCCATCTGGCGGAACAGACGCTCCAGGTCGCCGATGGAATTGGCCTCCTGAAGGGTCGGCAGCTCTCGCCTGGGCTTCAGGTTCGGCATCTCCGGATCGGAGGAGAAATTGCTCTGTCCGACGCTGCCCGGCCCGGCCTTGTCCCGCACGAAGGCACGGGTCCAGCTACGGCCCGTCGCATGGGCCATGAGCAGCACGGCGAGACCGCCGCCGGCCACCATGGTCATGGTCGTGGCATCGAGAACGAAGAGCGACAAATCTGGAAGCGAGGCGAGTGAAAACATGGCAGCAACCCATTCATATTTTGCGCAGCGGGTGGACCCCTCCACCCAAACAAAAAGAGCCGCCCTGTTATGGGACGGCTCTCTTAACAAGAAGCTCAACGTCTGATGGCTTCGAAAGAAGCACTCAGCCGCTGATGCGAGCCGTCCCGGAGCGTCCGTCATTACGGACCCAGTTTACCGTCGAACCGGATTTGGAGAGGCGGTAGCAGTAGGACTGACCCTCCATCCAGCTATTCCATTTCTGGCAGAGCTGATCGCCCTTGACCCACCAGGTGCCGGCATCGGTCGGGCTCTCGCCGCCAGCGAAGCTGGCTGCGACGGAGCCCATGCGGCCGCGCATGGAACCATTGGCGGAATACTGGATCGGAAGCTCGAAGCCGGAGATGCGAAGATAAACGGTCTTGCCGCTGACGGCGGAGCGGAGCTCGTCGCCGGAGAGGCTGGCGCCGCCCGCGACGGCTGCAGCCGGGGCCAGCGCAACGCATCCGGCCAGAAGGAGTGACTTGAGTTTCATTCGTTGCGTCCTGAGTCTCGAAAATTTGTGGCGCTTTTTGCTAAGCGCTATAGGACCCAGGAAAATTGGTCGATTTGGGGCTCAGGGGTGGTAGTTGCGTGGCCAAGTTGGGGCACGGTTACCGGGAGGTAAAACCCTTAAGCCGTCTTGTCAGGACTCCGACTTATCGCGCGCCCGACGCCGGTTCGTGGCGATCACGTTGATGACCTCCACCATGGCGGCGAAGGCCATGGACGAATAGATGTAGCCGCGCGGAATGTGGAATTGGAAGCCGTCGGCGATCAGCGCCACGCCGATCAGCATCAGGAACGAAAGCGCGAGCATCTTTGTGGTCGGGTGACGCTCGATGAACTCGGCCACGGGCTCGGATGCGAAATACATCACCGCGATGGCCACCATGACGGCAGCGATCATGACCTCGACATGGTCGGCCATGCCGACGGCCGTGATGATGGAATCCACCGAGAAGACGATGTCGATCACGCCGATCTGGACAATCGCGGAGGTCAGGGAGTCCGTGACCGGCTTCGCCTCCGGCGTCTCTGCCGCATCCTCGATGTCGTGATGGATCTCCCGGGTCGCCTTCACCAGCAGGAACAGGCCGCCGGCGATGAGAATAAGGTCGCGCCAGGAGAAGGTGTAACCGAGAAGGCTGAAGGCCGGCTTGGTGAAGTGGATCAGCCAGGCGATGCCCGCCAGCATGATGACCCGGAAGACCAGAGCGAGCAGCAAGCCGACGCGGCGCGCCATGAGCCGCCTGCTCTCCTCCATCCGCGAAACCATGAGCGAGATGAAGACGACATTGTCGATGCCGAGAACGATCTCCATGGCGCTGAGCGCAATGAAGCTCGCCCAGATATGCGGGTCGGTCAGCCAGTCGAACATTCGCGGTGCGGGAGGTCAGTCCTTAGAGTGATTGCCGCACCGCTAATAATGCACCGGCACCGCGAGGTCTACGGCCAAGGTTGAAGCTGCGACACTCGCCTCCGCGCCATGACTTCTCGGCCACAGGCGTTTTTGCCCTAGTCGTTCGCCGCCCGGGCGGTGAAAAACCCGGCGATCGCGAAGTAGAGACCCGTGCCGAGAAGCAGGATCTTGATCCAGAGCGGCGACGGAAAGTCATGCAGCAGGCTTGCGGCTGCGGCCACAAGCCAGAGCAGCGTGACCGCGATGCTGATCAGGCGCAGCCGCTCGCTACGGACGGGATGGACGTAAGGGGTCGGCACGAAGGTGAGCACCGCCAGGATCAGCACGATGGTGAGATTGGCCCAAGGCGGCAGGCCGAAGGCGAAGAGGAACAGGGCGACCACGTTCCAGACGGCCGGGAAACCGACGAACTCATTGCTCTTCGTCTTGCTCTTGCTATCGGAGAAATGGAACAGGCTGCTGAGCAGGATGGCGAAGCCTGCAATGAGCGCGGTGCCGCCGGGCAGCAGGTCCGACATGGCCAGCGCAAAAGCCGGCACGAAGGCGTAGGTGAGATAGTCGACGATGTTGTCGAGGTCGTCACCACTCCAGCGGGCCAGATGTTCCTTGGTGCCGTAGCGGCGCGCGAGCGGACCGTCGATCCCGTCCACGAAGAGCGCCAGGCCGAGCCATGCGAACATGAGCTGCCAGTTGCCGTCAGCGGCGGCGAGTATGGCGAGCAAGGCCAGGCACGCGCCCGTGGCGGTCAGAACATGGACGGCGGCGGCCCGCAATATAGGAGGCTTCGTGACCCGCGGTTTCATGGGAAAGGTAACGGATGGGGCGCGGCTTCGTTGCCGAGTCCCTAGAATCGGCGCTTCACCGTACCGACGACGCCGATATCGTTCACCTCGTCATCGGGCTTGCCGGCAGGATCCAGGGCCGGATCGTCGGAATGGCCGTACATCACGTCGAGGCCGAAATCCAAGCTCGGCAGAACGCCGAAGCTGAAGATCTGAACGTCTGTGGAATGGGTGGCGTCTGCGGCCATGGGCGTGCCGAGCTCAGAGGCGTGCGGCGCAGGCGCAACGCTCAGGCCGGGCGCCTTTGAGGCTTCCTGGCGAAGATCGGTCGGCTGCTTCGGCGCAGGCGCGGTCTCGACCTCGTTGAAGGCGAAAGCCGGGGTGGCGCCCGCGATCAGGAGCGCCATAGATGCCGCAATTGTGTGAGAGCCCTTTCTCATGGTCCTTCCCCGTTCTTGCCTAATGATAGCACGGCTTGCGGCAAAAGCCTCGTTCAACCGCGTTGTGTAGGCCTTAATGGACGGGGATCGCTGCAATTTCCGGAATCTTCGTTGCAAATCCGCAACGTAGCCCTCAGAGGCCCGGAATTAGCGGACGTTCCCGCAGAACAACAAAAAAGCCGCCCTAGATGGGGCGGCTCTTTCGTCTTGTAGCTTCGCCTTGCAGCAGCTCCGAGAGCTTGCCGTCGCCTTCTCCCGATCCTTCGAAAAATAACCGCCGCCCCGTTTCAGGGCGGCGGAGGGTCAGGGACTGTCAGTCTTTTGGTTCTGCTGTCTTTCTACGATCGGTTGGCGGCCTCGAGGCTACCAGTCGACCTGGGCACGGAGGCCGACACCGGTGATGTCGGCGCCGTCATTGATGCCGCCATCGATCTCGGACTGGTTCACGTTCAGCATCAGACGGGTGTAGTCGTTGAGATGCCAGTTCACACCGATAAGCCAGGTGTTCTGCTCACCGCATTCCTCGCAGCCGCCCTCGGAGAGGTCGATCGTGTCGTAACGACCGGCGATCTGCCAGGCACCCCAACCGCCTTCGTTGACCGGATGGTTGACGTGGACGCGATCGAACTCGCCTTCGTCGTAGTTCCGCATCTCACCGGTGAGGAAGTAGCTCGCGCTGAGATACCAACCATCATAGGTCGGGCTGTGCGTGCTGAAGTCGATGTCGGCGGGAACCTCGGAGGTCAGCTGCATGTATTCACCCTGCAGCGAGAAGGACCCAAGCACCACGGCGCTTTCCAGGCCCCAGAGGTCGTCGCTCTCACCAATCTGGCCGGTATTGACGAAGCGATCGGTCAGGTGGAAGTCAGCGGCGCGCTGACGGTAGCGATACAGGCCCAGATCCTCGTAGTCGCCGTTGTCGCGGCTACGATAGCTGGCGCCCAAATGAACGACGCGGCGATCGGTCAGGATCGGGGCGGCGGTGACACGAGCGGCGAAGGTCGTGCCTTCCTCGTTAGCCTCATCCGCGATGTTCCGGCCGAAGATACCGGCAGCTGCCGTCCACTGCTCCTTCTTATAGGAGAGGCCGGCACCAAGCTGACGCTCCAAATCGAAGGCGTCGGTGATGGCGGCACGCTCCATGAAGGTGATGAAGCGGGAGCTGGTCTGCTCTTCAAGAGAGTTCGGGGTCTTGAACTGACCCAGGGTGATGTCAACCGGCAGACCCTTGTACTGCAGGTAGGCATCGGTCACCTCGCCGTCGCCGGCAAAGTCGTATTCGAACTTATATTTGACGTCGTGATAGACAACGCCCTCGACGCCGAGACGGCCGCGGCGAAGCTCAGTGGCATCGACATCCGGCTCGCCGGTGATGGCGAAATCCTGGTCGGCATTGGTGTAATCCACCATGATCCGGCCACGGACCTTGAATTTGAAGGCGCCGTCCTTGCTCGAAAACTCGGGCGCGCCCTTCCACTTGACCTTGAGGTCAAGATCCTCGTCGTCGCCGGCTTTGGCTGCGGTGACGCCGGTGGCGAGAAGCGCCACGGCGCACACGCCTGCAAGCAGCATGCGGTTCATCTTACCCAGTCCCCCAATCATAATTGACTCCTCTTCAATCGCGCTTCTTTTCCTATTGTCCTTCAAGGACTTAGAAGCTTCCCTGCCAGTTCGTGCGATGCGTGCCTGTTTTTTAGGCCGCGAGACGCACGCAGCGAATGGGTCGTTTCTATTTCCCGAGCCATGACAGGCTCGTGACACTCAGACGTCGGTTCCAGATTCAGCCCGGAACTGTTGCAGACGAGCCACGCGCGTGATGGCGCCCCAACGCGAGTCCTCCCGCGGGGATACACAAACAAACGAAACACACGTGTGAACGGACGCTTTTAACGCACTGACTGGGCGATACTTTTCTTCCGCATGCCTCAATCGGCCGCCAGGACACCAAATCCCTGGTCGCGGAAGATGGACGCGGCGGTTTTTCCGCGGAGAAAGTCGAGAAATTCCGTTGTGGTTGAGGCGGTTGCTCCCGAGAGTTGCGCTACGGGGTAAATGATCGGCGGATGGCTGTCTTCGGGGAAGGTTCCCACGATTCGGACGCGCGGCTCTGCGTACGCGTCTGTGCGGTAGACGATCCCCAGCGGCGCCTCTCCGCGGGCCACGAGAGCCAAAGCGGCGCGCACGTTCTGGGCTTGGGCGACGCTGCCTTCGACCGCGCTCCAGACGTCCAGAGATTGGAGCGCCGCCTTGCCGTATTTTCCGGCAGGCACCGCATCCACGTTCGCCATAGCGAGGCGCCCGCCTTCCAGCGCCTCCTTAAGCGGAAAGCCCGAAGCGATCTCCAGCGCGGTGTCGGTGTCCTTTGGCGCGATCAGCACGATGCGGTTGGCCAACAGGTCCTCGCGCGTTCCCGCTTTCACCTGTCCGGACGCTTCCACGAAGTCCATCCAGTCCCGATCGGCGGAGAAGAAGATATCCGCCGGCGCGCCTTCTGCGATCTGCTTGGCCAGAGCTGAGCTTGCTGCATAGGAGATCCGCGCAGCATGCCCCGTCACTTCCTCCCAGGCCGCGTTTACGCCGTCGAGGGCGTCCTTGAGGCTTGCGGCGGCGAACACGGTCGGGATCGTCTCTTGGTCCGTCTCTTGCGCCGCTGCCGGCCGCACCCCCTGTCCACTGGCGCCGAGCGCAAGCACGAACGCCAAAACAATCGCAAATCCAAGCCTCATCGTTATTCCCTCCCGTATATTACGGGTGAGTCATACGATTTTCCGCAAGGGTTCGAAACCGATCAATGGTGGAAAGCCGTTCGCCCAATAGTATCAACCGATTAATCCGCTAATTCGGCGGTTCGCGGCAAAACAGGCGCTTTCAAACCGTGAAACGGGGTGCGAAACTCCCCCCATGAACGATGCCTCTTCTGCCGATTTCGATTCCTTTTCCGGCGCGCCGTTCGATGCGGTCGTGGTCGGCGCCGGTCCGTCCGGTCTGGTGACGGCCCTGGCGCTCACCCATGTGGCGCGCGGGACGGAGGCAAGGATCTGCCTCGTCGGACCGGCGCCCGAGGCGCCGAGCGTCTCGCGCGATACCCGCACCGCCGCGCTGATGGACAGCTCCATCGCGCTCCTCAAGCAGCTCGGCGTCTGGGATGGGCTCGCGCCGGAGTCCGCGCCGCTCGAAGGGATCCGTATCGTGGATTCCGCAAGCCCCATCTTACCGGCGCCGGACGTGATCTTCCGGGCCTCGGAGCTTGGCTTGCCCGCCTTTGGCTACAACATCCCCAATCCGGTTCTCGTCCAGGCGCTTTACGACCGGGCTGTGCAGGAGATGCCGGTGGTGTCGAGCCCGGTTTCCGAGATCGCCATCGAAGACGAATGTGCCCGGCTGACCTGCGCCGATGGCCGCCAGATCGTGACGAAGCTCGTTGTGGGCGCCGACGGGCGGAATTCCGTCTGCCGGAAGGCGGCGCATATCGCGACCCAGGAGTGGCACTATCCCCAGAAGGCCATCGCGACCCGCTTCCGGCACACCCTGCCCCACGAGCAGATCTCTACGGAGTTTCATCGACCGTCGGGGCCGCTGACGACCGTGCCCCTGCCCGATCCGTACGCTTCGAGCCTGATCTGGGTGGTGGACGAGACGGAGGCCGACCGGCTGACCAGCCTCTCGCGCCTCGCCTTTGCCGGCGAGCTCGAATCCCATCTGGGCGCCCTCACCGGTCCGATCAGCGATGTGGGCGAGATCGTCGCTTTTCCCGTGGCGGGGATGAGCGCCAAGACTCTGATGGGACCGCGTACGGCGCTGGTCGGCGAAGCGGCCCATATCCTGCCGCCCATCGGCGCCCAGGGGCTCAATCTCGGTTTCCGGGATGCGGGTTGGCTCGCCGAGCGGCTGCGGCCCATCTTCGAAGGCGCGCACGATGCGGGCGCCAAGCCGGTGCTTCTGGCTTATGCGGACTCGCGCCAGATGGACATCATGAGCAGGACCATCGGCGTCGATCTTTTGAATCGCTCCCTCATTACCCGCTTCCCGCCGGCCCAGGCCGCCCGCGGCGCGATCCTGCGGGGTCTGAAGTCGCTGCCCATGCTGCGCCGCTTCGCCATGCGGGCCGGGATCGCCCCGCCGACACCGCTGCCGCCCCTGATGCAGGCCTCCGCCTGAGGCCTTTCCACGCCGGTTTCAGCGTTTTGCGCCCTTTGGCAGGCTTGACGCGCACGGCCCTACCTGCCACGGAAGCGCGCCAAATGCTTGCCGCATGGAAACCCTGCGCGCGGGCCTCTCTCTAAGCTGAGATCGATAGGAGTCCTTGTGGCCGAACCGTCGCAAATTCCGCTGCCGCGCAAGATCCGCTACCTCGCCGAATACGCTGTTCTGCGAGGGCTGATCGGGTTCGTGCGGCTGTTCCCCATCGATCTTGCGGGCACCCTGTCGGGCAAGGCCTGGCGTTGGCTCGGGCCCTACAACAAGCGCCACAAGCGCGCGATGATGAATCTGGAGATCGCCTTCCCGGAGAAGACCAAGGACGAGCGGGAGGCGATCGCGCGGGACATGTGGGAAAATCTCGGCAGGGTGATGGCCGAGACCATGAATATTGACCGCATCATCCAGCAACCCGACCGGCTGCACGTCACCAACGGCCATGTGATCGAGCGCTACCGGGAGAAGATGGGCCCGGTGCTGATCGTCACCATGCATATGGGCAACTGGGAGATCGGCATGTGGCCGGTGACGCTCGCCGGCGTCCGGCCTGCCGGTGTCTACCGGCTAGTGAAGAACCCTTATGTAGACCGCTACCTGCGGTCCCAACGCCAGGCGCTCTATCCGGGCGGGCTGTTCGGACGCGGCCGCGCCGACGGCACCCAGGAGGGCCAGAAGACGGCGCGGCTCATCATGGATTATGTGCGCCAGGGTGGCCGGCTGGGTTTCATCTCCGATCTCTACGACAGGCAAGGCGTCGAGGTACCGTTCTTCGGCTACCCCGCCAAGAGCATGCCGATCGCGGCCATGATCGCCCGCCGGGTGGGCGCGCGCATCTGGATCGGGCGCTGCGTCAGAATCGGGAATCGCGCGGTGTTTGACGTGAACGTGAATGAACTTCACGTTCCGCGCACGCGTAATCAAGCGGAGGATATCCGCAATATCACGGCAGCAATTCAGCGCTGCTTTGAAGGATGGATTCGGGAGCATCCCGAACAGTTTATGTGGTCCAACAGACGTTGGTTCTGAAGTGCTTCCGCGGCACTTCCCGCAATTGACAGTTTAAACGCGATGCGATCATCATCGACTTCAAACTCCGACCGGAGAGGACCTGCCATGGCGGTCGTCGGCAACGCCAAATACCAAATCGGACAAGTGGTGCGACACCGGATCTACCCGTTCCGCGGGGTGATCTTCGACGTCGATCCGGCGTTCAACAACACCGAGGAATGGTACCAGTCGATCCCGGAGGACGTGCGTCCGTCGAAGGATCAGCCCTTCTATCACCTGCTCGCGGAGAACGCCGAGACGGAATACATCGCCTATGTCTCGGAGCAGAATCTCGAGCCGGACGAGTCCGACGAGCCCCTGCGCCATTCCCAGGTGCCGGAGCTGTTCGAGGATCTTCAGGACGGCGTGTTTCGCTTCCGCTTCCTGCAGGAGCATTAGGACTCGGGGGCACGCCTACGAGGCGCTCCCTTTTTACGACACCGGATACAAAAAGGGCCGCTGGAGCAGATGCTCAGCGGCCCTTCGTTGTTTCTGAGGTCTCGGTCTTACTCGACCGGGACGGCGGTTTTCGGCGCCACGGAGCTTGCGCCACCGTTGCCACCGCCCTCTTTCTCGGCTTCAGCCTCGGCCGCCTTATTGGCGAGCTCGGTCTGACGCTTGCGGATCATCTCCATCAGGCGGCGACGAGCCTCCTGGTACTTCGCCTTGTCAACGGGCTCGCCGTCATAGGCCTTGGAGAAGCCCTCCAGCGGAACCGGGAAACCGATGGCCTTGCGCTGTAGATTGACCGCAGCGACCACAAGCTGCGTGCCTTTGCGGAGTTCGGCGAGAAGCTCGGGCTTCAGCTCGGTCTCGGCCTGGCAGCTCGTGGCATAGCAGAGCGTGTAAGGAAGCCGCATAGGCTCACCCTCATCGACGCGGATCTGCACGCCGGCGGGAATGGCAAGCGCGATGGCGGTGGGCAGACGGACGAGAAACGTCTCCTTGTCCTCGCCTTCTACCTTGCGGATCGCCGCCGCCACCAGCACCATGCCGGTATTGCCGTCGAGTCGTTCATGGTGGGTGAGGCAGATCTGCTTGTCCTGAGTCTGCGCGTTCTTCTCGCAGAGCTTCACCCAGGCGTCCTGTGCCGGAGCAACTCCAGCCGCCTGGCCCTGCTGGGGCTGAGCGTTAGGGGCCGGAGGGGCTTCCTGGGCGACCGCAGGCGGCACGGCCAATGCAACCATACCGGCGAGCGCGACGAGAAGCGGCAACCGCCGCGCGCCCATCTGGAGCCTGTTTTGATCTTGCGACCACAGCATAGCGAACCTTTCCTTCATCTCGCAGGCTGGAAACCGCAGCAACCTAATGCTGCACGGGGCCAACTTTCGCCTGCGTTGGATTTGCTTACGGTCAATACCCGAATTGAGGCGTAGACGTGACTACTGGCGTTATTCAAGAGACTTTGCGGCGTCTCCGCCCGCGCTCTGTGCCAATTTTGCCACAGCTGCCCGTTCAGACCATCTTCGGGCGGACACCTTACGACGCGCGATCAACCGGTTGCCGTGGCCTTCGTCGCATCTATAGCCACGCAAAGCTCTTTGTTAAAGCCCTAATTATGGGCGCCGGGGTTGCGGCTGCGGCAAGCGGTTCGGCGGCCTCGGCCGAGACGGAAAGCGGCCCCCAATACGGCATCGCCATGCACGGCGAACCGTTACGGCAAAAGGGGTTCGACCATTTTCCTTACGTGAACCCTGACGCCCCGAAAGGCGGGCGACTGGTGCTGGGCGAGCGTGGCAGCTTCGACAGCCTGAACCCGCTGATCGTGATGGGCCATTCGGCGGAAGGGATTCGCGACTATGTCTACGAGTCGCTGATGACCCGCGCCTATGACGAACCGTTCACGCTCTACGGCCGGATCGCTGAAACCATCGAGACGCCGCCGGACCGGAGCTCCGTCACCTTTCAGCTGAACCCGAAGGCGAAATTCTCCGACGGACAGCCGGTAACGCCCAAGGACGTGCTGTTTTCCTATCGTGTGCTGCGGGAGCGCGGGCGGCCGAACCACCGCACCTACTATTCCAAGGTCACGCAGGCGGAGCAGGTCGGCGAGCGCGGCGTGAAGTTCACCTTCGAGGACGGCTCGGACCGTGAGATGCCCCTCATCATGGGGCTGATGCCTGTGCTGCCGAGCCATCTCATCGAGCCCGAGACCTTCGAGAAGACGAGCCTGGATGCACCCATCGGCAGCGGGCCGTATCTGGTGAAGGCGGTCGATCCCGGCAAAAGCATCACCTATGAGAGGGACCCCGAGTATTGGGGCCGCGATCTCAACGTGAACAAGGGGCGGTTCAACTTCGACGAGATCCGGATTGAGTATTACCGGGACACCGGCGCTATGTTCGAAGCGTTCAAGTCCGGGCTCATCGATTTCCGGGAGGAGGACGATCCCACCTGGTGGACCGAGAGCTACAATTTTCCGGCCGTGAAAGAGGGCCGCGTCGTGAAGGAGGCGCTGCCTATCGAGGTGCCGGCAGGCATGTCGGCGCTGGTGTTCAATACGCGCAGGGCTCAATTCGCCGATCCCCGCGTCCGCCAGGCACTGATTGCCCTATTCGATTTCGATTGGATCAACCGCACGCTCTATCACGGCCAATACGACCGGACGCAAAGCTACTTCGCCCGGTCCGATCTCTCATCCCATGGGCGCCCGGCGGATGCGCACGAAGAGAAGCTACTCGCCCCCTACCCGGATGCGGTCCTGCCGGAGATCATGGACGGCAGTTATGAACTGCCCGAGAGCGACGGGCGGGGCCAGAACCGGGCCGGACGCCGGGAGGCGCTGAAGCTTTTCAAGGAGGCGGGCTACGTCCTGAAGGGCGGACGGTTGGTCGACGAAGAAACGGGCAAGCCGTTCGCAATCGAGATCCTGGCTGCGACCCGTCCTCAGGAACGGTTGCTGCTCACTTATGCACGGGCCTTGAAACAGTTAGGAATTACCGTGCGAATCCGGCAAGTTGACTCGGCGCAATACCAGCGGCGGAAGCAGACCTTCGATTTCGACATGATCCAGTATTACTGGCCGGTCTCTCTGTCGCCGGGCAACGAGCAATTGTTTCGCTGGGGGAGCGAGGCTGCCGTGACCGACGGGTCCTTCAACTATCCGGGCATCGAGAGCAAAGCAGTGGACGCCATGATCGGCGCGCTGCTGCGCGCCAAAAGCGATAAGGATTTCGTCTCGTCGGTCCGCGCGCTCGACCGTGTGCTGCTGTCTGGCCGCTACGTGCTTCCCCTGTTCCATCTGCCGAAGCAATGGGTCGCCTATTGGCGGACGCTCCACCGGCCCGAGCAGGTGCCGATCTTCGGCTATATCCTCGATACGTGGTGGGCGGAGCCGGAAGCGGGAGGTTCGCGGTGAGCCAGGCGCCGGCAGAGACGTCCGAGCGCGAGGCGCAAAGCGCGGGCGGAGAAAGCCCCGTTCTTGCCGGAAGCACCCTGTTCCGGCAGCGGGCGGCACGGCGGCCCCAGGCGCTGGCGATCGCCGACCGGATGGACCGTTCGTCCTTCGGCATGAGCCCGGGCCGCAACTTTTCTTACGGTGAGGCCGACAAGGCGATCGACGCGCTGTGCCGGTTCTTCGCCGATCACGGGCTGGAACCGGGCGATATCATCGGCATCCAAATGCCCAACGTGGCCGAGACGGCCCTGCTCTATCTCGCCGCCTGGCGGAGCGGGCTCACCGTCGCGGCCTTCCCTTACCTCTGGCACAAGACGGAGGTGGCGGAGGCCTGCGCCACCCTCAATCCGGCGGCGCTCATCGGCGGCGGCAATAAGGACGACGGCCCGGTGACGGAGATGCTGCGGGAGACAGCCGCCATGCATTTCTGCGTGCGTCTGGTGGCCGGGTTCGGGCCTAACGTGCCCGACGGGATTGCCGATCTGGATCAGGTGCTTTCCGAACAGCGGTCCGACGAAGCCGCGGTGCACGAGCATCACTCCTTCGCTCCGGCCCTCATCACCTTCACCGCGCGGCCCGGCCATTCGCTGCTGCCGATTCCCCATAGCTGCGAGACGCTGCTGGCCCAGGGGGCCATGACCGTGCTCGCGCTGGGGCTGAACGCCGACGACCGGATCCTCAATGCGTTCCCGTTGAGTGGCGCCACCGGGCTGACCCTCGGGCTGATGCCTTGGCTCGTTTGCGGCGGGGTGCTGATCCAGCATCACGCCTTCGATTCGGTCAGCTTCGCCCGTCAGGTGAGCGAAACGGAAGCCACGGTCACTGCCCTGCCCGCGCCTGTGCTCAGCGCCTTCTCCAAGAGCCTGACCGTGAAGCAGGCCATGTCCCTGAAGCGCATCGGCCGGGTGCTGCACGCCTGCCGGGCCTCGGCGCCCACTCCCAATTTCGGGGGCTACTCGCCAGTCCTTTTCGACGTGCATCCTCTCGGCGATCTCGCCTGCGTGCTGCTCACCTATATGGACGGGGCCGATGCTAGCCTCCTGCCGCGGGGCAAGCTCACGCTGGCGCCACCGGAGAAGGACGGCGTGGTCTTCGTGGAGACGGCGCTGAGCAAGAGCGCCAATGCAGAAGTCGCAGAGCTTCTGTTGCGTGGGCCGGCCGTCGCCAAGGGGCACGGCCATGGACCCATCACACCGGACAGCCGCGGCTTCGTCGGTGCGGGCATCCCCTGCCTACCGGAGCCGGCGCCCGAGCCGCTGCTTCGGCTGAAGGCCGATCCGGAGCTCATCCATCATGGTGGGTTCCTGGTGGCCGCAAGCGAGCTCGACCGGCTCTATGAGAGCTTTCCGGCCTGCGAGGATGCGGCCTGCTTCTCGGTGCCCGACCCGCTGCTGGGCGAGAAGGTCTGCGCCGCCCTCGTTGCGAAGCCCGGGCAGTCGGTGCGCCGGTCCTCGCTCCACTGGTATCTGAAGACCCGCCAGGTCGCGCATTACAAGCTTCCCTCGGAGGTGGTCGAGGTGCCGCGCATTCCGCGCCGGCCCGACGGGCGGGTGATCCGCGAACGGCTTGCCACCCATGTCACCGGCGAAGGTTCGGGCTGGATCGAGGCGGCGGAGGAAGCCTCCTAGACGGCTCTCCGGCGACTTACGCCGCCTTCTTGCCCTGACTGGCGATATCCGCCAGCTCCGCCAGAACTTTGCGCGCGCCTTCCAGACGGTCCTTCGGCTCCGGCCAGTCTTCGTAATAGACGAGCTTGTGGTCAGGCTGGAGCTTCACACCGACGCCCTCCTTGCCGATGAAGGCGATGAGACCTTCCGGATTGGCGAAACTCTGATTGCGGAAGGCCAGCACCGCGCCTTTCGGGCCGGCATCGATCTGCTCCACGCCCGCGGCGCGGCAGAGGCGCTTGATCTCCACCACATCCAGCAGATGCCGCACCTCGTCTGGCAGCGGACCGAACCGGTCGATCATCTCCGCGGCGAAGGCATCGATGCTCTGGGCGTCGTCCGCCGAGGACAGCCGGCGATAAAGGCCGAGCCGGACCTGAAGATCGGGCACGTAGGCTTCCGGAATGAGGACCGAGGTGCCGAGATTGATGCGCGGCGACCACTGATCCTCGACCAGGGCACCGTCGCCACCTTTGAGGGCCTCGATCGCCTCCTCCAGCATGTGCTGATAGAGCTCGTAGCCGACCTCGCGGATATGGCCGGACTGCTCCTCGCCGAGGAGATTGCCCGCGCCGCGGATATCGAGATCGTGGCTCGCCAGGGTGAAGCCGGCGCCGAGGCTATCCAGAGACTGGAGCACCTTCAGCCGTCGCTCGGCCGTGGGCGTCAGATGCTTGTTGGCCGGCGTGGTGAAATAGGCATAGGCGCGGATCTTGGAACGCCCGACGCGGCCGCGGAGCTGATAGAGCTGGGCCAGACCGAACATGTCGGCGCGGTGGACGATCAGGGTGTTTGCCGAGGGCACATCGAGACCCGACTCCACGATGGTGGTGGAGAGCAGCACGTCGTATTGCCGGTCGTAGAAGGCGTTCATGACCTGATCGAGCTCCTTGGAGCCCATTTGGCCGTGGGCCCGGCCCACCTTCAGCTCCGGCACGTGCTCAGTCAGGAACGCCGCCGCATCGTCGAGATCGGAAACTCGCGGCACGACATAGAAGGTCTGACCGCCACGGAAGCGCTCCCGCAGCAGTGCCTCGCGCAGGATCATTGGATCGAAGGGCGTCACGTAAGTTCGCACCGCCAGCCGGTCGACCGGCGGTGTGGCGATGAGCGACATTTCGCGGACGCCCGAAAGGGCCAGCTGCAGGGTGCGCGGGATCGGCGTGGCGGTGAGGGTCAGGACATGGACGTCCTCGCGCAGCGCCTTCAGCCGCTCCTTGTGGCCCACGCCGAAATGCTGCTCCTCGTCGACGATTAGCAGCCCTAGATCGGCGAACTCGACCGACTTGCCGAGCAGCGCATGGGTTCCGATGACGATATCGAGATCGCCGGTCTTCAGGAGCCGCTTGGTCTCGTTGATGTCCTTCTGCGAGACCAGCCGCGAGGCTTGCGCGATCTTCACCGGCAGCCCCCGGAAGCGCTCCACGAAGGTCGCGTAGTGCTGTCGCGCCAGGAGCGTTGTCGGCACGACGACGGCGACCTGCTTTCCGGCGAGGACCGCAATCAGAGCCGCGCGGAGGGCGACCTCGGTCTTGCCGAAGCCGACATCGCCGCAGATCAGCCGGTCCATGGGCTTGCCGCTGCGCAGATCCTCGATCACCGCATCGATGGCGTTGGCCTGGTCTTCGGTCTCCTCGTAGGGGAAGCGCGCGGCGAACTCATCGTAGAGGCCTTCCGGCGGATAGATGGCCGGCGCGGTGCGCAGCTCGCGCAGGGCCGCGATCTTGATGAGCTTCTCGGCGATGTCCCGGACGCGCTTCTTCAGCTTGGCCTTGCGGGATTGCCAGCCCACGCCGCCCAGCTTGTCGAGCTGGACCCCCGCCTCCTCCGAGCCGAAGCGGCTCAGAAGATCGATATTCTCCACCGGCAGGTAGAGCTTGTCGCCACCCTGATAAGTCAGCTCCAGGCAGTCATGGGGTTCGCCGATGGCCTCAATGGCGGTGAGGCCTGCGAACCGGCCGATGCCGTGATCGGCGTGCACGACGAGATCGCCGACGGTGAGGCTGGAAGCCTCGGTGAGGACGTCCGCCCCTTTCTTGGGCCGGGTGCGGCGGACGAGCCGGTCGCCTAGAATGTCCTGCTCGCCGATGACGGCGAGGTCGGGTGTCTCGAAGCCGGTCTCGAGCGGCAGCACGGCGAAGACCGCAATGTCTCGCGGGATCGTCAGGATCTCCGGGTAATGATCGATGCTGCGCGACTTGCCGGCGCCGTGCTCCTCCAGAAGCGTGGCGAGGCGCTCCCTTGCGCCCGGGGTCCAGCAGGCCACAAGCACGCGCTTCTTACCGGTCTTCAGCCCCTGAATGTGCTTGACGACGGCGTCGAAGACATTGGCGCTTTCGGCCTTGCGCTCGGCGGCGAAGGACCGGCCCTGACGGCCGCCGAAGGAGATCACCTCGCCTTGCGCGTCTTCCGGGCGTTCGAAGGGCGAAAGGGCGACGACGCTCCGGCCTTTCAGGACCGCGGACCAGTCAGCCTCGGTTAGGAACATGGTCTCTGGCGGCACCGGATTATAGGGCGACGCGCCGAAGGCTTTGCGTTCGAGGGCCTGCTCGCGGGCCTCGTAATGGTCTTGTATCTGCTCCAGACGCCTTTCCTTCGCGTCCTCCACCAGGGGGTCGAGGCTCACGGCTGCGTTCGGCGCGTAGTCGAACACAGTCTCCAGCGTTTCATGAAAGAGCGGCAGCCAGTGCTCCATACCCTGATGCTGATGGCCGGCGGAGATGGCCTCGTAGAGCGGGTCCTCGCTGGTGACGGGGCCGAACAGCTCGATATAGCGCTGGCGGAACGAACGTCGCGTCTCTTCCGTGAGAGCCAGCTCGCTCATGGGCCGCAAGGTCAGCTCGCTGAGCTGTTTGGTGGAGCGCTGGGTCTCCGGATCGAAGCATTTGATGGTCTCCAGCGTGTCGCCGAAGAAATCGAGACGCGCCGTCTGGCCGCCCGGCGGGAAGAGATCGAGGATGCCGCCGCGTACGGCATATTGGCCGGGGTCGGTCACGGTGCCGGAGCGGACATAGCCGGACATCTCCAGCCCCTCCACAAGGGAGGCCATGTTGACCGTTTGGCCGGGCTTCAGCTGCTGCACGGAGTTGGCGATGAAGCTCCGCGGCGGCAGGCGCTGGAGCAACGCGTTGATGGAGGTCAGGACGATCAGCGGCTGGGTGTCGTTCTCGTCCCGGTTGGCAAGCGCACCGAGGGTCAGAATACGCTGGGCGACGATGTCGCTATTGGGCGCGACGCGGTCGTAAGGAACGCTGTCCCAGGCCGGCAGGCTGAGCTGGGCGACGTCGGAGGCGAAGAACTGGATCGCATTCTCCAGGGTTGTCATGCGCTGAGCATCGCGGGCCACATGGAGGATGGGCTGCCCCTTCTTGGCCGCCTCGCGCGCAAGCTGGGCGAGCAGCATGGCGTCCACGCCTTCGGGCACGCCGCCGGCGACCACGTGCTTGCCGGAAAGCAACCCCTGGACCGGGGTCGAGAGAAGAGATGGGTCTTTCGCCACGATAAAGTCTGTTCGCCTCAGTTTGTCTTGCCGCCGTTTCCGTCCGTCTCCGTGGCGTCCTTGAAGCCGTGGAAACGCCGCATCCGGCCGATCAGTTCGTCGAGCCCCGGCTCGCCGAGGCGCGTTCCTTCATAGATGCATTCGGCGAGGAGCGGATCCGGGGCCTCGATCAGCTGCTCCATCACCGTCAGATCGCCGGAGCCCATCTCCGGGATCGTCTCCGCGGCGTAGCGGCCGAGAAGAAAATCCATCTCCTTGCTGCCGCGATGGGTCGCCCGGTAGAGCGCGCGGCGCCGGCGGAGGTCCATCTGGGCATCGGCCATCGAGGAGAAATCCCATTTCAGGTTTTCCGAACGCGCTGTCGATGCGGCATTCGGCAAGGCTTTCGCAGCGCCCCGAATCCCCGGCATATTGGGTGCATCTCAACCACTGCCCCCGCGTCTCGCGCGCTTTCTGAGTCTGACGGACGCGCGAGAGGCAACCGGGCGTTCTCTCGGGGGAGGTTTAAGTGCCGGGCCGACCCAGTTCTGTCAAGCTGCGCCCCTTGTCTTCGGGTTCCGAACCATGGCCGAGCGACGATTAGCCTCTACGCGGCCGAGCGCGCTGGCGCCCCTCTTCGCGCCGCTCACGAGCCTGAAGGGCGTTGGACCGCGCGTCGCCAAGCTTCTGAAGACGCTGCTCCGGTCCAAACGGCAGCCGGAGGCGCTCTATCTGCTCGACCTCCTGCTGCATCTGCCGGCGGGCGGCATAGACCGGCGCATGACCGGATCGATCGCCCAAGCCCGGATCGGCGAGCTTGCCACCCTGAAGGTGCGCATCGCCGAGCACCGGCCTGGGGCACCGGGTCGCTTCAAGCGCCGCAGCCCCTATCGCGTGCTGGTGGAGGATGAGACCGGCGCCCTGGATCTGGTCTATTTCAATGCCGACCGGTCCTATCTGCAGCGAACGCTGCCCGTGGGCGAGGACCGACTGATCTCCGGCAAGGTGGAGGCCTATGACGGCTACCTCCAGATGCCCCATCCGGATTATGTGGCGCGGGCCGACGGCAAGGATCTGCCGGAGGTGGAGCCGGTTTATCCGCTGACGACGGGGTTGGGGAATCCCTTGCTGCGGCGGCTCATCGGCCAAGCGTTGGCGCAGGTACCTGAACTCCCCGAGTGGATCGATGCCGCTTGGCTGAAGAAGAACGAGTGGCCTGGCTTCAAAAAGGCGCTCCTGGCGAGCCACCGGCCGCAGAGCTTCGCCGATCTGGAGCCGACGTCGCCGGCCCGCGCCCGTCTTGCCTATGACGAGCTGCTGGCAAACCAGCTGGCGCTCGCCGCGATCCGTCAGCGCATCCGCAAAGCGAAGGGGCGCTCAATCAAAGGCGACGGGCGTATCCGCAAGAAGATCCTCGATGCTCTACCCTTCGAGCTGACGGGCGCCCAGCGCTTCGCTCTATCTGAGATCGACGGCGATATGGCCGATGCTCACCGCATGCTGCGGCTTCTGCAGGGCGATGTGGGAAGCGGCAAGACGGTGGTCGCCCTGCTGGCTATGGCGGCAGCCATCGAGACGGGCGGCCAGGCGGCGTTCATGGCGCCGACGGAGATCCTGGCCCGGCAGCATGCCAAGACCCTGGAAGGCTTCGCCACGCCCGCGGGCCTTACGGTCGAAATCCTGACCGGCCGGGAAAAGGGCAAGACCCGGCAGGCGCTGCTGGAGCGGCTGCGAGATGGCCAGATCGACATCCTGATCGGCACTCATGCCCTGTTCCAGGAAGGCGTTGACTTCAAGGATCTGGCGCTGGCCGTGATCGACGAGCAGCACCGCTTCGGGGTGCATCAGCGGTTGGCGCTGCAAGGAAAGAACGCTGGCGCAGGCGCAGAGCTTCTCGTCATGACGGCAACGCCGATCCCCCGCACGCTGCTGCTGACCAATTTCGGCGACATGGACGTGTCCAAGCTCGACGAGAAGCCGCCTGGCCGCACCCCGATCCAGACCCGCACGGTGCCAGACGATCGGCTGGCCGAGGTGGTCGAAGGAGCCCAGCGGGCGGTGGCGAATGGCGCCCAGGTCTATTGGGTGTGCCCGCTTGTGGCGGAGTCCGAGACCCTCGATATCGCTGCCGCCGAAGAGCGCTTTGCGGTGCTTCAGAAGATCTTCGGCGATCAGGTCGGGCTGATCCACGGACAGCTCAAGGCCAAGGAGAAGGACGAGGTGATGGGCCGGTTCGCCGACGGCGAGCTTTCCATCCTGGTCTCCACCACGGTGATTGAGGTCGGCGTGGACGTGCCCAATGCCAGCATCATGATCATCGAGCACGCAGAGCGGTTCGGTCTTTCCCAGCTCCATCAGCTCCGGGGCCGGGTCGGCCGCGGCGCCAAGGAGTCCGCCTGCATCCTGCTCTATCGCCAGCCGCTGACCGAGATGGCAAAGGAGCGGCTCAACGTCATGCGGCGGACCGAGGACGGGTTCGTGATCGCGGAGGAAGATTTGCGCCTGCGCGGCGGCGGCGAGGTGCTGGGGACCCGTCAGAGCGGCATGCCGGCGTTCCGTTTGGCGCGGCTGCCGGAGCATGCCGAACTTCTGGAGGCCGCCCGGGACGAAGCGCGGCTTGCGCTGACGCGGGATCCACGGCTTTCGGAACCGCGATCGCAAGCACTGAAGACCCTGCTCTATCTCTTCGAGCGGGACGATGCGATCCGTCTGCTGCGCGCCGGCTAGGCGCTGGCGAAGCGATCAGGATGCGGTCTCTTCTTCCTTTGCCGGGGAGGCCGATTCGATCTCAGCCGGGCTCTCGGCCTTCTTCCGGCGTCGGCTACGCTTCGGCTTTGTGATTTCTTTTTGGAGCTCGGCGATGGACTGCTCCTTGTCCGGCGAGACGAGGCCGGCGGAGAGCACCAGCTTCACCCCCTCCTCCACGGTCATGTCGAGGATTTGGACGTCCTTGGACGGCATGAACATGACGAAGCCCGTGGTCGGGTTCGGGGCGTTGGGCATGAAGACGGTGATGATCTCATCGCCATTGCCCGCCTTCTGCTTCACCTCGTTCGGCGTCTCGCCGGAGATGAAGGCGACGGCATAGACGCCCTGCCGCGGGAACTCGATGAGCCCGACTTTTTTGAAGGAGTGGCCGGTGTCGGCGAAGATCGACTGGAAGATCTGCTTCAGCAGGCGGTAGACGCCACGGACCACGGGCATCCGGTCGAGCAGGATCTCGCCATAGGCGAACAGCGTGCGGCCGAACAGATTGGCCATCAGCGCGCCAATGAACATCAGGCCGAGGATGCCGACGATGAGGCCAACGCCCGGGATGTTCACGGGCAGATAGGTCTCTGGCAGGTAATCCTGCGGGATGAGCGGCTTCACCCAATTGTCGACGAGGTTGATGAACCACCAGACGACGTAGATCGTGATGGCGATCGGGCCGACGACGATCAGGCCCGTAAGAAAATAGCCGCGCAGCCGGGCGAGAAAATGCGAGGAATGGCCTGCTCCCGCAGCCGCGAGCTGCCGAAGCTGATCCTCATGCTCTTGTTGGTTCATTTCAGCGTTCTGTCCTCGAGCCCGGTTTGGGCCACCTCACCCCAAAATTGCACTGCCGTCTGTCCTGCGCCCTCATTGTCGCCGGCATGCCTCTCGGCATGCGCGTGCCCTTGCGGCCGCCGGAGGAAGCGTATCTAGCGCTTGCGGCAGTCACACGACAATAGGTCATCTGGGCGGATGATGCAGGAGGCTGCGTAAGGTTTTTGGCGAGCGCTACACCCTAACGCGCAACCACCAAAAAGCATTCAACGCCACTGCGCTTCAGATCGTTGCAGAGCTTCTCGCTCTCAGCCTTGTCGCTGAAAGGGCCGATCTGGAGCCGATAGAACGTGCCCAGATCGCCGACATCGGCCTCTTCGATCTGGGGCGTCTTGCTGGCTAGAGCGGGATTGGACGACGATACTTTCTGCCAAAGCTGGCGAGCTTCGGCCTCGGACCGGCTCGCGGCGAGCTGAAGGCGATAGCCGCCTCCGCCCGCTGCTGTCGACGCGGTCTGGGCGGGCGGCTCGGCATAGGAATTACCCCAGGAGCCGAACCAACGGGTGATCGCATTGCCGCTCGGCTCAGGCTGCGGGGCCGGTGCGGGTGCTGCCTGAGGCGGTTGGCTGGGAGCGGCCGCGGGCGCCGGTGCCTGCGGCGGGGGGCTCGCCGGAATCGTCTGATCACCTGTGGCGACCTGTGTCGACCAGCCTTCCGTTGCGGCCGGACCTGAGGTCGTGGTCTGGGCCGGCGGAGGCGCCTTGGCAGGTGTGCCGGTGGTGCCGCTGAAGGGCGACAGACGATCCCAGAAGCCGCCGACGGCGACCTGCTGGGTGCCGGTGGCGACCTCGCGGACATTCACGCCACCCTGCTGAGTCAGACGCGCGGTCTGGCTGGGGGCCGCTTTCTGGGCATAGGCCAGTTCGCGCTTGGATTCCTCGGCCAGGCCGAGATCGCGATAGGCAAAGCCACGCTCCACCTGGGCCGCCACGCGGTCCGTCGACGGAAGGCCGAGGAAGATGCCGTTGCCGAGATCGGCGATCGCCTGGGTGTGGCGTCCGAGCTTCCGGTTCGCCAGCCCGCGATAATAGAGAGCGAGCGCTGCATCGCGGGAGCTCATGCTTTCGTCGCCGAGCGCCGCGGTGAGCTGCTGGACGGCGCTCTGATAGCGGCCAGCGCGGAGCTCCGCCGCCCCGGTGTTCACCTGGGCGCTGACGGCAGAGGCGGCCGCCGGAGCCAGGCAAAGCACAAAAAGCGCCATCGCAAGGAAGAGGCCGGTCGTCTTGGAACGGCCCGCTGCCTCGTGAGCGATAGCGGCGAAAGGTTTGGGCGCGCCGGAGCGCTGCCGAGCTTCGATCATACCCGTGCTCAAGCAGATAATTCAGGCGAATCCGAGGCTTTCAATCTATTCGACGGTAACAGATTTTGCCAGATTTCGCGGTTGATCCACGTCCGTGCCCATCAACGTTGCCGTGTGATAGGCGATCAGCTGGATGGGTATGGCATAGACCAGCGGTGCCACGAAAGGATCGACGGGCGGAACGTGCAGAAGTCCGTCCAGCGCGCAGCCCGCCTCGCCGGATTCCGCATCGCTGATCAGGATGATCTGACCGCCGCGGGCGGCGACCTCCTGCATGTTGGAGACGGTCTTGTCGAACAGCCCGTCCCGGGGCGCGATCACGATGACGGGCATCTTCTCGTCGATCAGGGCGATGGGCCCGTGCTTCAGCTCGCCGGCGGCATAGCCCTCCGCGTGGATGTAGGAGATCTCCTTCAGCTTCAGCGCGCCTTCCATGGCCAGCGGGAAGTTCTGTCCCCGGCCGAGATAAAGCACGTCGTCCGCCTTGGAGAGCGCGTGGCCGATCTCTTCGTAAGGGACCTCATCGCGCAGCAGCGTCGCCATGTGGCGCGGCACCTCGTTCAGCGCGCCGACCAGCTCCTTCTCCCGGGCCTCGTCGATGACGCCCCGGGCCTTGCCGGCAGCGATGGCAAGACAGGCCAGCACGGTGAGCTGGGCGGTGAAGGCTTTCGTCGACGCGACGCCGATCTCCGGCCCGGCAAGGGTCGGCAGGACGAGGTCGGATTCCCGGGCGATGGAGGACTCGGTCACGTTGACCACGGAAATGATCTTCTGGCCGTGCTCGCGGCAATGGCGGAGTGTGGCCAGGGTGTCGGCCGTCTCGCCCGATTGGGAGATGAACAGGGACACGCCGCCCTCATCCAGCACCGCATCCCGGTAGCGGAGCTCGGAGGCGATATCGACCTCGACGGGCAGCCGCGCCCAACGCTCGAACCAGTATTTGGCGACGAGCCCTGCGTAATATGCCGTGCCGCAGGCGGAGATAGTGAGCCGCGGGATCTCGGCGAAGTCGAAGGGAAGCTCGGGCAGTTCGATCTCGTCGGTGTCGAAGCGGACGAGGCTCGCCAGCGTGTGGCCGACGACCTCCGGCTGCTCGTGAATCTCCTTCGCCATGAAGTGGCGGTGGTTGCCCTTGTCGACCAGGAGCGCCTGGGCGTGGGACTGGGAGACGGGCCGCTGCACGGCCTTGCCCTCCCGGTCGCGAATGGCGAGGCCTTCGCGGGTCAGCACGGCCCAGTCGCCGTCTTCCAGATAGACCACCCGGTCGGTGAAGGGGGCGAGCGCGATGGCGTCGGAGCCGACATACATCTCGCCGGTTCCGAGCCCGATGGCGAGCGGGCTGCCCTGGCGGGCGACGATCATCAGATCCTCGAAGCCGCGGAAGATGATGGCCAGCGCAAAGGCGCCTTCCAGCTTCTGCAGCGTATGAAAGACCGAGCGGACCGGATCGTTGCCGGCCTTCAGCTCGCGGGCGATGAGATGAGCGATGACTTCCGTGTCCGTGTCGCTATCGAAAATAGCGCCGTCGGCCTGAAGCTCGGATTTCAGCTCACGGAAATTCTCGATGATGCCGTTATGGACCACCGCCACGTCGTCGGTCATGTGGGGGTGGGCATTACCCTCGGTCGGCTTGCCGTGGGTCGCCCAGCGGGTATGGCCGATCCCCGTATGGCCATGGAGCGGGTGCTCCTCCACGACGCGCTCCAGATTGCGTAGCTTGCCTTGGGCGCGGCGGCGCGCGAGCACGCCATCCTCGAGCGTCGCGATGCCGGCGGAATCGTAACCGCGATATTCTAGGCGCTTCAGGGCGTCGAGGAGCTGCTCGGCGACCGGTTCTTTGCTGAGGATTCCGACAATTCCGCACATATTCGATTCAATTCCTTCAACTACCCGCACCGATAGGTAGGGCAGCCAGCCAACGGGCTGCAATTCAAACGCTATTTCCCATTATTTCCCCGAATCGGGGAGCAGAGATCTGCCAGGTGGTTAGCCGCGTTGTTTGGCTTTCATGCGGCGGGCCTTGTACCGGGTCGCCCAGTCCGCCTTCTCTTCCTGGGGCGAGCGGCTCAAGGACAGGGCGCCAGGTGAGACGTCGTGGACGATGACGCTGCCCGAACCGATATAGGCGCCGTCGCCAATCTTCACAGGGGCGACGAGGGAGGTATTGGAGCCGATGAAGGCGCCCTCGCCCACCTCGGTGCGATGCTTGTCGAAGCCATCGTAATTGCAGGTGATGGTGCCGGCGCCGATATTGGCGCCCGCGCCGATGCCAGCATCGCCGATATAGGTCAGGTGATTGACCTTGGCGCCCTCGCCCACGGTCGCCTTCTTGATCTCGACGAAATTGCCGATATGGGCGCCTTCGGCGAGCTCGGCGCCGGGTCGCAGCCTGGCGAACGGTCCGATGGTGGCGTTCTTGCCGATGATCGCCTGCTCGAAATGACAGAAGCTCTTGATATGCGCGCCCTCGCCCACGGTGACGCCAGGGCCGAAGAAGACGTTAGGCTCGATAATGACGTCGGAGGCGATCTCCGTATCGGCACTGAGGAACACGGTCTCGGGCGCCGTCATGGTCACACCATTGGCCAGCGCGCGGGCCCGCAGGCGCTGCTGCATGACGCTCTCGGCAATGGCGAGCTCGGCCCGGGAGTTCACGCCCAGAAGGGTTTCGGGATCGGCGGTCACGATCTCGAGGCTCAGCCCGTCGGCGGCGGCCAGGCCCACCGCGTCTGTGAGATAGTATTCGCCCTTGGCGTTGTCGTTGCCGATCCGGTCGAGCAGGCTCGAAAGCAGCGCGCCGGATGCGAAGCCCACGATCCCTGAATTGCAAAGGGTGATCCGCTTCTCGTCTTCGCTCGCATCCTTCTCCTCGCGAATTCCGGTAAGCGTGCCCGCATCGTCAACGAGAAGCCGCCCATATCCCGTCGGGTCCGGGGCTTCAAAGCCGACCACGACGAGATCGGCGCCGCCGCGCAACCCGTCTTGCACTTTCGTCAGGGTCTCCGGCTCCAGGAGCGGCGTGTCGCCATAGAGAACGAGGACAGGGCCGTCGGCCTTCTGAAGCGCGTCCTTCGCAGCCAACACAGCATCGGCCGTGCCGCGCTGTTCCTGCTGCACGAAGACATCGAGCCCGTCGGCAAAGCTCTTGCCGGCCTCTTCCACCTGCTCCATGTCGGGGCCGACCACGAGGGCCTGGCGTCCGATGCCGGCCACCTTCACCACGGCGAAGACATGGGCGAGCATGGGCGCGTTCGCGATCCCATGCAGCACCTTGGGATGAGCGGACTTCATCCTAGTGCCCTTGCCGGCGGCGAGGATGACAGCGGTGGTTTCGGGTTTGGACATCGTTTCCCCGGATTTGAGGCGTGTTCTAAAAGCGTGATTTTGCGCAGACCGGCCAGCCGTTCACACGCTCGCCTGTCTAATACAAAGCTCTTGTTAGAACCATACGCGTAGGATTTTTGCTTTAAGGTGTACTTCGTCCACGAATTGACCTTACACGGGAAGCGGATAAGCTCCGGCGGCGGCTTGCCGGACCGGCGTTTTGGCCTATCTTGGCCAGTGCGGCGCGTGGCGAAGAGGAGGGGTAATAGCGTATGTATGTGAAGGATCGCCCTAGCGGATTCCGGGATTTTCTCCCGAAGGTCTTCGCGATCTTCTGGGTGGTGCTGGGCGGATTCTCCGGCGCCTATCTCTTTAGCGTCATGCAAGAGCCGCAGATCTTGCAGATCACCCAGACGGCGCCCGCCCCCGCCGCGCCTGAGAAAGATACTGCCTCCGAAGAGGCGCTTCAGCGCAACATGGCCGCCGACGAGGCTCAGCAACAAGAGATTGCCGAGCTGAAAGCCACCATCGATCAATTGCAGCAGCGGCTCTCGGGCGTCGACACAAGGCTCAGCCCGATCGAGAAGCTGCTTGGCCCCGTGGCCGCCATGCCGCAGCACGAATCGGCCGTGACGACAGCACCGCCCTCGCCGCAGCCGAAGCCAATGGAGGAAGCGACGGAGCCGGAGCCCGTGGATGAGCCTGCCGAGACCGAAGAGGCAGCGGCGCCACCTGTCCCGCCTACCCCTGAACCCGCCCCCGATCCGGAACCGGCACCGGCCGAAGAGACGGCCGAGGCACCCGCGCCCGCACCTGAGGAGACGGCCGAGGCTTCTGAGCCCGAGGTGCCATCCGGCGAGGTCCCTTCCGGTGAAGTTCCGTCCGGCGAGGTGACGCCGGCTGAAGAGCCCCTGCCGCCGGCCGGGGTGGATGCCGACGAAACGCCGCGGGAGACCGCCAGCCTCGGCGAAAGTCCGGCCGCGCTCGCAGCCCCCGACCTGCCGCCGGGCACGAACCGGTTCGGCATCGAGATCGGCACGGTGGAAAGCCGCGACAAGCTGCGGCCGCTGTGGCGCAACATGCTCACAAATCACGCGGCACTGGTTGCGGGTCTTGAAGCACGCCGGGTCATGGCGCCGGACAATCAGTGGCGCCTCGTTGCCGGCCCCTTCTCAGATGCGACAGAGGCCGCGCGGGCTT
The DNA here is from genome assembly GCF_042676065.1 of Methyloligella solikamskensis. Classification (NCBI taxonomy): domain Bacteria; kingdom Pseudomonadati; phylum Pseudomonadota; class Alphaproteobacteria; order Hyphomicrobiales; family Hyphomicrobiaceae; genus Methyloligella; species Methyloligella solikamskensis. The sequence continues at coordinate 2,037,170 of NZ_JBHTJO010000001.1, forward strand.
GTGCTGCGTTCAAGAAGTCGGACCTGCCGTGCGAGCCGACGGTGTTTGCCGGGGATTCCCTCTAACCACATGGTTTGCGGGCTCGCCTGAGCTCAGCCTGGATCAGCGCGCGGGGCGGAGCTGGATTACCGGCTCGGCCCGGCCGAACTTGTTCGGGGCCAGCATCACGTATTCGCCGTTGATCACCTGCATCAGCAGCATAGGCTTGGCGATGTTGCGGCCGCCGTCATCGAAATCGATAGGCCCGTAGAACGTCTCGGTCTCCAGAGCTGCAAGCGTCTCGCGGACCTTGTCGGGATCGAGACTGTCGCACTTCTCGATGGCTCTGAGATACACCAGGATCGCAGCGGAAGCCTGGGCAGCCTGATTGGGCGGCGGGTAGCCGTAGCGCCTGCTGAACTTCTCCGCGTAGTCATGCGCCGACCCGAAGACATCGTCCCGATAGGGCACGGACGGGTGCCATTGCATGGGGCAGAACACACCTTCGCTGAAGCCGGGCTTGGCCTTGATGATGTTGGCCGGATGGCAATGGGTCACCGCAAGCATCGGAACCGCGATACGCTGACGATGCAGATGGTCGAGCGCTGCCAGGGCTGCCTCCTCGTGACCGGAGATCACCATGATGTCGGGCTCCAGCCGCTTCACCCTATCGAGGGTCATGCTCATATCGGTCGGGTCTTGCGGCAGCCGGTCGTCGATCACGAGGCGCATGTCGTGCTTGCGGATTTCGCTGAGCACCTCGTCGCGAAGATCGCGGCTGAACCGGTCGTCGCGGACGGCCAGGCCCACGCGGATCTCCGAAGCGGGCTTGCCCAGCTTCGGCGCCGCCTTTTCCGCGGCCACGACGAAGACGTCGTCCATGTAGTGCTCGGTGGTTGTCAGGACCCCGAAGAGATAGCGGTAGCCGCGCTCGAAAAGGCTGCTGCCGGCGGCGCCCGCCTCGAGCATGGGAAGCTTGTAGCGCTCTGCGATGGGCTCGACGGCCTGGGCGAGCTGGGTCGAGTACGGGCCGAGCAGGAACCGAACGCCCTCCTGTCGGACCATATTCTCGACGATGGTGGTCGCCTCCCCCGCCTCCGACCTGTCGTCCCGATAGGTGAGCACAATTTCACGGTGTTCGCCGTTCACGAGGATGCCGCCCCGGGCGTTGATGGTCTCGACGGCGAATTCATAGCCATCGCGCACATAGCGTCCGCTCGTGGCGAAGGTGCCACTCAGAGAGATGGCGGCGCCGATATGGATGACCTGCTGATTGTCGTGGGAGGCGTCGGCGGCCAAGCTCGGGCCACCGTGGAAAAGCACGGGCAACGCGCAGAATAGTATAATTCCGAGTGTGCCCGCTGCCCAAGAGCGGCTCAACCGCATCGCCACCTCCAAGACAGCCTTGGAGGGACATTCATGCCCCTCGAATGACCCTGCCCTCACGAAACAGAATCATACGCTTTCTCAAAGGCCCCGTCTATTTGTGCGTGTACGGAGCATTACGCAGCCGTTAAAAAACGGCGCATTTTTCAACTAAAGGCTGTCGGCGCTGAAGGTGTCGCAATCGGAAACGCTGCCGCTTTCGAAGCCGCGCTTGAACCAGCGGGAACGCATCTCCGACGATCCGTGGGTGAACGAATCGGGCACGACATATCCTTGGGTCTGCTTCTGGATGTTGTCGTCGCCGATGGCGCTCGCCGCACGCAGCGCTTCGTCGACGTCTCCGGGCTGCAGGATGTCCTTGGAGCGGTCGGCATGGTTGGCGAAAACGCCCGCCAGACAATCGGCCTGGAGCTCCATGCGGACCTGGAGCGCATTGGATTGCCGCTCGCTCGCGCCCTGCTGGGCCGCCCTGACCTGATCGGCCACGCCGAGCTGCTTTTGCACGTGATGGCCGATCTCATGAGCGATGACATAGGCCTGAGCGAAGTCGCCCGGCGCATCGAAGCGGGATTTGAGCTCCCGGAAGAAGGAGAAGTCGAGATAGACCTTCTGATCCTGGGGACAATAGAACGGGCCCATGGCGGCCATGCCGAGACCGCAGGCCGACGAGACGCGGCCGCTGTAGAGCACCAGCTCGGGCTCCCTGTAGGTGCGTCCGCCTTCGGAAAAGATCTCGTTCCAGACATCCTCCGTATCGGCGAGCACGACGGAGACGAATTTCTTCATCTCGTCGTTCGCGTCCGTGCCCGTCTGATCGTCTGTGCGCTGCTCGGTCTGCTGAGACGGTGGCGGCGCGCCGCCCTCCTGGAGGAGCACCCGCGGGTCGATACCGAAGAACAACATCAGGCCGACAATAATCAGAAGCCCGACGATGCCGATGCCGCCCTTGCCGCCGACGGGGATGCGCATGCCGCCCCCGCCCGGGAAGCCTGCGGAGTAGCCTCCGCGACCGCGGCGATCTTCGACATTGCTGCTCTCTCTGCGACCGCGCCAGCGCATATCTCAGTCCTTCTCAGCGGTTACGCGCCAAGCGCTACGCGGCTTGGTCACGCCCATTTTGCATGGGCTAGTTGAAGGCACAAGAGAGCGAAGAGTTCCGCGGCCGCACCATTCAGAGAAGCTTCAAAGAAGTGTCGCAGCACTGCCATGCAGGCTTGCCATGGTGGCAACCATCCGAGGCGCCAAGCGCCCGGAAGTAACCCGCGTTCGGAGTAAGCTTTGAGCCTCGGCACTCCCCGCGCCGGGGCTCATCTTTTTTCCGCCCCGGTCTTGTTTCCAGACCCGGTCTTGGAAGCGCATGAGGCGGCCCACCGATCCGGCAGGCCGCCCCAAGGATTGATCTTCCGATAACGCAGACGGTTACGGGCTCAGGCTGTCGCCTGCCCCCTCGTCACCGCTGTCATCCATCATCGGCTCATCGGACATGGAGCCATCGTCCATCTCCTCGCCCATGGAGGCGTTGGGTTCCGGCTCGTCCGGAGCCATGGCGTCGGACTCGTCCGGCGCGGTGGTCTCGTCTTCCGGTGCGGCTGCGTTGGGCTCAGGCGCCATAGGGTCGGATGCGTCGGGTTCCTCGGTCATGGTGCCCTGCTCTTCCGGCACTTCCGCGTTCGGCTCCTCAGCCGGGGCGGCTTCCTCGGTGACGCTTTCTTCCGTGGTGGTTTCATCGACCACGGCTTCGCCCGCTTGGTCGCCGTACATGAAATACGCAGCGATGATCAGGGCGAGAACTATGCCGCCCAGAACGATCGCCAAAAAGGCCTTACCCCCACTCTCGTGCTCGTTCGCCATTGTTTGCCTCCCTAAAGGCTTCAGCTTGGTTATGCGCGAAGAAGCCTAGACACCATTTGCGACCGGGTCGAGCGAGTTGTGAACAGGCCCGCCGTCAACCGGCGATCACGTTGAGACCGTCTTCGCCGCCGGTTTGGCTGGTGAAACGAGGGTCCAGAGCCCTGCGACGGCGAAATTGAGGATCACCGAATAGAGCGCCGCGTAAGCCGGGATCTCGAAGCCGAACACGGTCAGCGGATAGATGGACGACCCAAATCCCTGGCTCGCGGCCATGAGGGTGCCGGCGGTCATGCCGACGGCCCAACCGGCCATGATGGCCCGGGCGCCGAAGACGCTCGTATAGAGGCCGAGCAGGATGGCGGGCAGCAGCTGGATGATCCAGATGCCGCCGAGCAGCTGGAGCTGGATGGCGTATTCTTGGGGCAGCAGCAGAATGAAGAGGACGGCGCCAACCTTCACCACCAGGGAGACGATCTTTGCCACGCGGGCCTCTTCCGCATCCGAGCAGTTCGGCCGGAGATAGGCCTTGTGAAGGTTGCGGGTATAGAGGTTGGCGCAAGCAATGGACATGATGGCCGCCGGCACCAGGGCACCAATGGCGATAGCTGCGAAGGCGACGCCGACGAACCAGGACGAGAAGCTGTCCAGGAAGAGGGCCGGCACGGCGAAGTTGGGCCCATAGGTCTCAAAGCCGAAGGCGTAGTCCGGGTTGTCGCCGACGCCCGCCGCGATGGCCATGTAGCCGAGCAGCGCGATCAGCCCGAGCACGAAGGAATATGCGGAGAGCAGCCCGGCATTGCGACGGATCACGCCGCCGCTCGACGAGCTGAGGATACCGGTCATGCAATGGGGATAGAGGAAGAGCGCGAGCGCGGACCCAAGCGCTAGGGTCGCATAAGCGGAATACTGGCCGAGGCTGCCAGGCTCCGGCTTGGGCAGGATCAGCTTCTCCGGGGGCACGGCTGCGAAGATCGCGCCATAACCGCCGAGCTTGGCGGGGATAATCACAATGGCCGCGATCACCGTCACGAAGATCAGCATATCCTTCACAATGGCGATCAACGCTGGTGCCCGCAGGCCACTCGTGTAGGTGAAGGCGGCAAGGATCAGGAAGGCGATGATCAGCGGCATATGGCCGAGCCAGCCCTCGGTCTGGAAACCCAGGGCGCCGATCACGACCTCCATGCCGACGAGCTGGAGCGCGATATAGGGCATGGTGGCGAACAGCCCCGTGCAGGCGATCGCCAAGGCCAGATGCTTGTTTTCGAACCGGTCTTCGACGAAATCCGCCGCCGTCACGTGCCCCTTCGCGTGAGCGATGCGCCAGAGCTTCGGAAACACCAGATAGAGGATCGGGTAGATCAGGATCGTATACGGCACGGCGAAGAAGCCGAGCGCGCCGACGCCGTAGACGAGCGCGGGCACCGCGATAAAGGTGTAGGCCGTATAGAGATCGCCGCCGAGCAGGAACCAGGTCACCACGGTGCCGAAGCGGCGGCCGCCCAGGCCCCACTCATGCAGGACGTTCAGGTCGGCCTTGCGCCAGCGGGCGGCGACGAAGCCGACCCAGGTGACGAAAAGAAACAGCCCGACGAAAACGGACGTAGCGACGAGATCCAAGGCGAAGCGCCCCCCAACGGTTCGCGGTTACAGGTCCTACGGCTCCTGTCCGCCGTTCTTATCCAACGCGTAGACGACGGCCACGATCAGCGCGCCGACCAGCACGAAGCCGAGCTGAAACCAGTAGAAAAATGGGATGCCGAGAAGCTCCGGCGCAAGACGGTCGTAGAGCGGCACGGACAGGACGACGATGAACGGAATCGCGAAGAGGAAGCGCGGCCAGTACCGCCGCCAGCCTGTCTTCGGCGTCGTATCGCTCATGGGCGTCCCCCCTTCGAATGCCTCGCGCGGCTCTATCGCCGCCCGCTCCGCCCTTCACTATTTCTTCGCAAGGGGCGCGTCAAAATTTGAATTCCCTGTTCCCTGGGAAATTTCAGGGAACCCGCTGCCTGCGACTTGTTTCCGCCGCCAGAGTCCCAGTAATTTCAGCTGCCTATCACCTATCCCCGTAGAAATAACAGGGAACTTGCAGGGATTTAGTCATCCCGTCGAACGACGGTCCCGTTGAGCTTTCTTTTCCAAGGCGACTGGCGACCGCAAGGCATGGGCGATTTCGGCCTATGGGCTCCGATCATGCGGTTGTATACCCGATGGGACTTGGCGATCGCGCTCATATCCGAGCTAGTCTTGCTCCTATGACATTTCCTGTGCGCCAAGCGCCAGTTGCTTTCCTCGTCCAATCCGCCGAGGGCAAGGGGGATTTCGTGTTCGACATCCCATGCTTCCCTATACTCGTTCACACGTCCTCCGCAGATATGGCATATCCCTTTTGCGTTATTGAAAACAGCAATCCGCTGCTTCGCCGATAGACGTTTTCGCCTGACCATAATTCTTTTCCCCCGTGTCGTCGCCACAGGTCCGCTTCGCTAGGACACCGCCTCAATGGCCTCCAATATGGCGGCGGTGGGCCCGTGGTCTCGGCGGTACTTTTCGACCTTCTCAACCACCTCCAGCAATTCCTCATTGAACCGCCCCACCGCAGAGGCGAGCTCCTCGATATAAGGTTCGTCCCGCCAAGCTCGCTTTACGATCAATGGTAAATTTGGCCAGTAGATTACTAAATCGATCCAGTCGCGTTCGGTGATCCAGAGGATCCCCTGGCACTGGGCTTTGTGCTCTTCGGGAAATTCATCCCGTAGCAAGCAGTCAAGATGGAGGTGCGCCATCTTCGTCTTGATTTCGATCGCACCTTTCGTTCCGAGCAGCCCATCCGGACTACAGCCCGTATCGCCTCGCCGTATGAAGCCAACCTGGTCCGGGTCTGTATCAGTCAGAAAAGCGTAAAGGTCGCGGGCCTCCGCTTCCATGACGCGGCCGCGTTCCATATGAGCATTCGTATAGTTTTCCATGGGAACGCCCGTGAGACGCTCTCCAGCCAACTTCAGAAGATACGTGCGACGTGCTTTGCTCTCCTTGCCACCTCGACCTTTAGCAAGAAGGCAGGAGAATTCTGACGCTGTCGGGATCCCAGCTCTCGCCAAAGCCCACTTCTCGGAACCCTGCTCACAATTCAGTACAAGCATCAGGATGCCCTCTCTTTAGCGTCCAGAACTTGAAGCGCGCGGTCAAAATCCCGCAACGCGATATCGTCCAACCGGGTCACCTTTAGGAAGCGGCAGAGCCGTGACTCGTCAGCCTGCATTTCATCCAACCTCGCTTGGAGCTGATGTTTCTGCTCCTCGCTTATGCAAGGCGTCTTGGTAGCGTCATCACCATCGTCGTCGTCTCCGCGAGAGGTGAGATTGAGAAGCGCTGCCGCTGAGTAACGCTTCCCATAACTTGTGGAGGAGCCGACAGCCTGAACCGGGTTCTTGCTGCCGGAAGTGTCGACCGGAAGCCTCATCACGGATTCCTCGCTGTGACCGAGCTTGTGGCTGAGGATTCCCGTTACGATGATTTGGCTTTTCTCTTGGTGAGTCCGGAACGTCAGGGTGAAGCCATATTTTGAAAGAATAGGTTTGATGGCTTCGTTGATATCTTCCCACAGCGCATAACTGGTGGATTTGCCGCCCTTCGGATGTGTGATCGATCCGCGTTCGGGTATCACCGGCAGCTTCGCCTGCATTGAGGAAAGCGCCTTCAGGAATGCTTTCTTGGCATCCTGGGTAGCCGTGCGCTCTTGAAGCTGTATCAGGCGATCGAGCTTCGCGGCACTCACCGCTGGCTCCGTTAGCGCAGTCTGTAGCATGTCAAGCAGCACACTGGAGTCAGCCGTAGCACTTGGTTTCGGCGACGCTGAACCTGATGGGCAGCACCTATTGTTCATCATTGGATCCCCTACGAGTTTGTGCCGTTTGTTCTTCTGGTTACGCCGTTCGCTTGAGCAACGGTCGCCGGCATGCACGCTCCTCTGGGCATAGAAGTCCAGCTTGAATGGCACCAATTCTCAGCTGCCCTGAACTCGACCCTCTGGCTGCCGACAATCCTCTTATTTGCTTTTGAAGAATGTCTTGACACTTCTTTTCCCCAACCTTATGTGAAGTGCCGATGTATTCTTCATTGAAAGCCATGTCGTTCTCGCGCGGACAGATCGAATGGGCGCTTGCACAAGTTGTTGCCCCCTCGCATCGCTGCGTCGAGGAGGATGAGGGCTTTCTGAAAATGAAGATAAAGCGTCTGGTCGATCTCGATCGGAAGCACGGGATCGATCCATTCCAGGACCACCCGGGCTTGGGGAGATTTGCTTTCTTCGAGGGCAAATCCCCGGGCAAGGGGCATGCGATTTCCTACACCTCGTATGATGCCTTCGCATTACTCATCGGGGTTCAGCTGTTGGATGCGAACGTGCCGCAGTCCGCGGTTATCCGGCTCCTGAGACATGTTCGCCCCCTGCTCAAGCATGCCTACGGCGAGATCTTGAGCCGGGACCCGATGGAAATCGCAGGTTCGAAGCAAGATCTGGAAAATAGGATCAAGCGCGGCCAGCTCGCTACTGATCCAAGTAAAATGCAATTTCTGGTTCTTGCTTCAGGAGCCGCAGCCGAATTCTTAACGGCAAGAGCGAATGACGGCGAGGTGGCAAACTTCGCACAGTCGCCCGATGAGCTGGTGAGTGTCGTTGCGCACCTCACCCTCGTCTCCCCACCGGTCTTGGTCTTCGAGATCGCAAACCGCGCCCATCAACTCGTTTGGTGGTTAAGGGCGGCTCCTAGCATCCAGCGCGGTCGTCACTAACGATCCAAGAGGACAGAAATGTCCAACACGCAAAGTAAGACTCGTGAGGTATCTCTTGATCCCTCACCCCACTCTCTTCCACGCCTCAAAGTCCAGTCGCGGAAGATCAAATCTCTCAAGCCCTACAGCAACAATGCTCGGAAGCATTCCAAGAAGCAGATTCACCAGATCGCGGAGAGCATTAAAGCTTTCGGCTTCAGTGTCCCGATCCTCATTGACGAGGATGATGTGCTCATTGCCGGTCACGGGCGTCTTGAAGCCGCAAAACGGTTGAATTTTGATGCGGTCCCAACCATCCGGCTCGACCACTTGGACGACGCGCAGAAGCGGGCCTTCATCCTTGCGGACAACCGTCTGGCGGAGAACGCGAGTTGGGATGAGCAGGCTCTCTCAGTCGAGTTCCAGAGCCTCGTAGAATTCAATGCGGACGTCCCGCTAACGATTACAGGCTTCGACGTCCCTGAAATCGATAGCTTGCTTGAGTTCTCCCCTGTCGACGAGACGGGAGATGCCGAGACGGAGACGGCGGAGATTGACACAGAGGCACCAGCTGTCTCGCGTCCAGGAGACCTTTGGGAACTCGGTCCGCATAGGCTTCTATGCGGTGACGCTCGTGACCCCCGTGCCTACCTTCGATTGCTCGGGGGGCAGAAGGCTCGAATGGTGATTACCGACCCGCCGTTTAATGTTCGGATCAACGGGCATGTAGGAGGTTTAGGTCGTGTGAAACATCGCGAGTTTCCGATGGCCTCAGGTGAGATGTCAGAGGAGCAGTTCACCAACTTCCTCACCGAGGTCTTCTCCAATCTGACAGCGCACAGCGTGGATGGGTCCATCCACTACGTATTCGCCGATTGGCGTCACTTGTATGAGTATCTCAGCGCGGGTCGATCTGCGTATACGGAGCAGAAAAATCTCGCGGTCTGGGCTAAACACAATGCCGGAATGGGATCATTTTATCGTGCTCAGCACGAACTCGTTATGATCTTCAAGAGCGGCTCGAGCTCTCACATAAACAACTTCGACCTCGGACAACACGGTCGGCATCGGACGAATGTGTGGAACTACGCAGGCGTCAATGGCTTTCGCAAGGGCCGCGACGACGACCTCTCGCTTCACCCCACAGTAAGACCAGTCCCTCTCATCGCGGATGCAATCTTAGATTGCTCTGAGCCCGGCGACATGATCCTCGACTGCTTTTGTGGGAGCGGAACTGTTTTCCTGGCCGCTCATCGGACCGGCCGAAAAGCTTTCGCTATCGAGCTGGACCCGCGCTACGTCGACGTCGCGGTGAGACGGTGGCAGAAGCAGACTGGCGAACAAGCCATGCATTCTGAAAAACAGGTCGCCTTCGACGTGGTCTCTAACCACGTGGGCGAGGAGGTATCCCATGTCGAATGATCAGCCAACCGGCGATTACGAAGTGGGCTACTGCAAGCCGCCGGCTCACACCCAATTCAAGCCAGGCCAATCCGGAAATCCGAAGGGTCGACCGAAGAGAGAAGTATCGCTTCTGGACGCTCTCTCAAATGCCTGCGGTCGACCGGTGAAAATGCGCGAAGGCGGTCAAGAGATCATAGTGAGCAGTTTGGAGGCGATGATCACGCGACAAGTCACAGAGGCAATCCAAGGGGATGCCGCCGCGCTCAGACTGCTGCTACCGGTTATCGAGCGATGGCTTCAACCAACCCAAAGTGGCGCTGAAACTTTGCACAAGGAGGTTCATGTCGATCGGCTTCGAGAGAAGATCAACAAGATTACTGAACGACAAATGCCAAGCGATAGCATATCAAAGCGGGGGGGTGATCCCAATTAATTGACGACGGTCATCCTCGCCTTGTGACCCCTGCCAAACACCTTCAGTTCCAGAACGTCTGACTATGGGTCTTACCCGAACTCGCGACGGAGCGGTGCCCTCCTAATAAGATCGCCGAGGTGCCGGGCGGTGGCACCTCGGCGAAAGGCTGGTTCAGCAGAGCACGTCCTCACAATACCGTTTGTCGGGCATATGTTCGGCCAATGCCTCATAGGGTGTCCTGGATCGGAACCTTGCCGACTTCGGGGCTCAGGAACGTAGATGTGGCTGTAAAGCAGGATCAACATATCCGAGAGCGTGCGGGGGTCCTCGCCGAACCCCCTCGGTCAACTCGGCTACGCGTAATCGCACTGGCGCAGCTCCCTCGAGCGAAATGCGTCTTCCCCGTGAGCGATGGCTGCAAGCGCTCTATCCGTGTCCATGATGCCGTAGACTTCTGGAGACACCGATGCTAGCAAGCCGTCAATGGGAGCCGGTAGCTCAGCTGGTAGAGCAACTGACTTTTAATCAGTAGGTCCAGGGTTCGAATCCCTGCCGGCTCACCATTTACCCCATGAGTTGACCAAACTCCGGCTGCTCGCGACGCGAGATAATTAATAGTAGCCGAGCAAACGCATGGCTTCTCCGTGGAATTCGTCGAACATTTCGAGATGGGGAGTTATCTCGGCAATGTTCTTGGAGTCTTCCGCAGCACGGAAGAGCGTCGGGGCCATCTGGTTGAGCTCCTCAAAAGGTTGAGAGAACTCGTTCTTCGGTTCGACGTTCAGAAACTCCGCAATACGTTCGCATTGCGAGTCGGTATCGGCGACCAGCTCCTCGTAGCGCAAGGTGAGCGTGTGCGGGCGGTCATGCCAGGCGGCGACGTGTTCCGACCACGATCCACCGAGCGCCTTACCGTCGATAAGCTCTTCCATGGTGAAGGATTTGCTGCCCCAGGCCTGCTGAAAGTGCCAATAGGAGACCAGGGTCGAACGCCCGTCTCTGACGATATAGAGCGCCGGAGAGTCGTCCGATGGCGTTGCATCGTGGGTCTTGACCCCGATCCAATAAGGCCCGTCGAAATCGCACTCATTCAGTTGGCCTGCAAAGCGGACCCTGTGCGCCATTGTTGACGCTGGGTGCGCCATGAGCTGGTTTTCGCTTTCGTAGATCGACGTTGTCTGAAGATCGAAGACCTCGGCCAGGATCAATCGGGCCAAGGAATTCCCCGAACGGGGATAGGATGCAATCCAGAACTTCATGCGGTAATCTTCGCGGAGCGCTTCAAGCATTTCAAGAAAAAGGGGGTGATCTTCACCTGTCCTGGGGATTACTCCTTACGGACTTCGGGAGCGCACGGTCCCTGGCGGCTTGGTCCTGCCCCGGACCCTTCGGGAAAGTCTGTGTTCCGCCCTCTACGGCTCCGACGGTGACGAGACCGATAATACATCGTCCATGTTCCCGCTCGTGCTGCACGCGACCCCCGGGCCGTCGAGCGGCCGGCCCTCGAACTTGGCTTCGATCAACGCGAACACGCTGGCGGCCCAGGCCTCGTGGCCCCGCGCACCGATATGCCCATCGTAGTGTTGATACAGCCTCTCATTCGCGATCGGCTTGAAGATGTCGTAGAGATCCAGGACACAAACGTCGGAGTCCGGCGACTTCACCCCGTCGAGCCATAGGTCGCGGAATTTGCGGTCGGTGGCCGAAACCTTTCTTTCCTCATCCTGCTTGGCGATCATGTCAGGGGGAATTTCGACCCCCAGCTCCCGGAATTCGTCGCAGTGGTCGCAGTTGAGTGCGAAAGAGCCAACGAGAGTCGTCGCAATCGTCAGAGGTACGGCGTCCTCCTTCACCTCGCTCATGAACTGCGCCAATATCTGTTCGTAGGCTGCGGTGTCCGGAACCTTCCTGTCTTCTTCCCGGAATTTTACGAACTGGTCCGGCTTGTCGAGCCTGCGCATCAGAAAGTAGGTGTGGATTTCGCCGGCGCGCGCCATCTCCTTGATCTTCAGGCTCAAGGTCTCGAACCTCGGATATTCCTCCAAACGGTCCCGCGCGTCCGTTTCCGTGAAGAGGTACGCCCCTTCCTTTTCGAGTGTCTCGTTCTGCCCGAAACGCTGCCAGAACGAGGTGGCCGTCGATGTCACGATCCCGATCCAGCCGAGCTTGTTCGCCCTGTCGGCGTTTCGTTGGGAGATCGCCTCGGTGTACGGAAAATAGAGATTGCCCCCCAGCGGGGTCCACTTGGATTCCTCTTTGAGGTCTCGTTGGGCGTCGAGGAACTCGTTGTTCGCCGAGCCGCTGTAGAGAACGACATCCGGGGGCGATATCTTCCGCCCCTGCTCGTAGATGTCCAATCCCAGCATCAGCCCGGTGCCGCCCTTGCCGAAGCTCACGACACGCCATGCGCCTTTGCCGTATCGCTCATCCAGAAGCTTCTGCAACCGCGAAGAATAAAGCTCGTCATAGGCCAGTCCGTGGCCTTCGGTGAAACTGTCGCCAAAAACCCAGACCGTTCGGGCGTCGCTCCAGAACTTCCATTCCGGACCGCGAAATCCCATCCCGTTGATGTTCCAGATCTCGCGGTATCTCGGTCCTGTCCCCTGCATGTACGGGGTGCTGCGGAGCCGATTGGTCAGGGTATCACCTCCCAGGACCGGTGCTCCATAGAGCGAGCTCAGCATGCCGGCGATCGCGAGGGATGTGAGTTCCAATGCCACCAGCGTCAGGGCCACCGCCACGACGGCCTGGGACAGAAAGCCAAGGATTGTTTTCATGGTGCGCCTCTCTGCCCTAGAAACCGAAATAGATGAATTCGGTCGACAGCGAGCCGCGCCACACGGAAAGGCTTACCGCGGCGAACAGCACAGTGACCACCCCGGCAGTAATCGCAGGCCAGCGGAAAAAGCTCCGTGGCTCGTCTTGAGGCCTTCCGAACGCGCCGCGCGCTCCATCCACCAGGGTCTGGCTGTTGGGAAGAAAGAAGCAGATGCCCAGCAGCACAAAGAGGGTCAGGCCGTTTTCGAGCAGCGCGAAGCTGCTGGGCGAAAGCCGCAGGCTGTCGCTTCCGAACAGAGCGATGAAGCCGTAGACCGTCTAGCCCTCGTAGAGGGAGCCGGGCTTCGACGTCATTCCGAACATGGGGCGCAGCACCTCGAAGGCGCGATCGAATGTCGGCGCACGGAAAAAGACCCAAGCCACCGCAACCATGAGGAATGTGATCGCAACGCCGCCGACATGCTTGAGAGGTGCGGGTATCGCGATGCGGCTTTCGACCCATTCGATCCAGCCATGGTTCAGCATCAGATACAGACCATGCAGCCCTCCCCAGACGACAAAGGTCCAGGCGGCCCCATGCCAGAGGCCGCCCAGCAGCATAACGATCATCAGGTTCAGATACCGGCGGACGACCCCTTTCCGGTTGCCGCCCAGGGGAAAGTACAGGTAGTCGCGCAGGAAGCGCGACAGGGTCATGTGCCAGCGGCGCCAGAAATCGATGATCGAAGCGGATTTGTAAGGTGAGTTGAAATTGTAAGGGAGGTTGATTCCGAAGAGACGCCCCAGGCCGACGGCCATATCCGAATAGCCCGAAAAATCGAAATAGATCTGGAGGGTGTACGCGATGGCGCCGAACCACGCCTCGGGCATGGAGAGCGGAAAACCAGCCTCCCTGGCGAAAACCTCGTTGGCCACGCCGGCCAATGGATCTGCCAGCATGGTCTTCTTCAGAAAGCCGATCGCAAAGAACGCCAGTCCCGCCGCCAGGTTGCGGCGGTTCACCTTCAGAAAGTTGCCGCTGGTGAACTGCGGCATCATCTCGCTGTGATGAACGATCGGGCCGGCGATGAACTGGGGGAAGAAACAGACGAAAAGCAGGTAATCGAAGAAGGTGATCCGCTCGATCTTCCCTTCCCAGGTGTCCACCAGATAAGCGATCTGCTGAAAGGTATAAAAGGAGATCGCCAAAGGAAGCGCGATATTCACGAACGGGATGTCGGCGCCAAACAGGGTATCCAGCGTGCCGATCGTGAAGTCTGCGTATTTGTAAACGCCAAGAAGCGAGAGATTGGCGACGATGCCGAGCCAAAGCATCCACTTCTCGCCTCTCGCCATCATCATCCTGGCGAGGAAATAATTGAAGACCACGCTTCCGAGCAGGATCGGAAGATAGGAAGCGTTCCAGGAGACGTAGAAAAGGACCGAGGCCAGCACCAACTGAACCTTGGTTGCAGTGGCAGCTTTCAATTGCGCCAGCAACAGGTAGATCAGCCAGACAACAGGCAGAAAAACGAAGAGAAAATCTGTCGATGTGAAGATCAACGCGCGTACACCGCCCCAGACACCTGGAGCGAGTAATGCGTGCACGCCACTTGGCAGACAACCCCAAAAGCGCAGAAGCCGCCCATTGACGGGCATCACTGTGTGCGATGGGTCACAATTCCGACGCCACCGTCATTGCTGATTGACACCCGCTATGCCTGCGATTTTATTCGCTGGCCATGGTACAACCAACAGAGCACGTCGGCCCAAAACCGGTTGTCGGGCAGATGCTCGTAAAGCGCGTCGTACGACGTCACCCGGATCGGCGCTTTGTCGACGTCCGGATCGAGCACGTAGATGTGACTGTAGAGCAGGATCAGAAGATCCCAGAGCGACCGGGGATCAACACCGTTTTTTTGCTGCAGTGCCCGGCGGTTAAACTCGATCACCATATTGGGCTTTTGTTCGGAGAACATCTTCCATCCGCCTTGGATGGCATCACGCTCGGACCCTTCGACATCCATCTTGATGAAATCGACCCTGTCTTCTCCGTGTGTTGGGAGCCAGTCGTCGAGGCACTCGACCTGGACCACATTCTCCGTTCGCTCCAGATCCCGATTCCAAAACTTTTGTACTATTTCAGGATCATCGCCCGCATTCACAAATGAACACCCGGGCAGCTCCTTCAAATGTACGAACGTCTTGGTTTCCCGCACCGCGCCGAGGGCACATCGAACCACCTTTGCTGTCTCGAGCCCATTTTCAGAGACGTTAGCCGCCAACAAATTTGCGTTGAAATCGGACGGCTCGAAGGAAACAACATGCGATGAAAGCTGGCACATCAGGATCGTGAAAATGCCTATGTTCGCCCCGATGTCGAGACACACATCCGTCGGCTGGATGATATCGGCCAGCACGTTCATAACGTGCGGCTCCCAGACTCCCTGGTCCCTAATCACAGAGTTGAAAACGCTTCTGTCGTTCGGCGATCCGACAAGGGTGAAGAGACGATCCGAATTGGGAATTCGGAGATCAGTACGGGCAACTTCTATATTCGTCATGGCGCGCGAATTTAGCAGTGACATTCCGCACTGGCGAGGCTTTTTGTGGCGTATTGCTGCACACAACTCCCCCCGTCCAATGGCAAGCCTGCCCTTAAATGCCCGCTCGATCAGCTCGAAGATGCGGCTGCCGAGGCTTCATCAATCCGGGAGCTGTCGAACGCTTGAACCGCGTTTTCACCGACTCTCTCGGGCATCTCTGATAGTCGCGATCCGTCGCGAAGGCTGGACCGCTTAAGTCAGCGATCTCGCCTAAAAGATGCGATCGATTAGAGCAGGAAGTCGGAGTCGCTCAGTCCACTCTTGTTCATGACGACGATCTGGAGATCTGCCTTCCCGTCGCCGTCTATGTCTCCCTCGACAAGTGCGTGCTCACCTACAAGCTTGTAGTGAATCTCGCCCTTCACGCCGTGAAAGTTCTGACCGCCAATCCAGTTGAACGCGTGGTTTCCGGCACCGGTCTTGGCGTCGATCGAACTCAAATCGATCAGATCGATGCCAGTCTCAAAATCCGTAATGACGTCGCGCTGACTTCCAGCCCGGCTGTGGCCGATGGCGTTGAAATCGAAGACGTCCGCTCCAGCACCCCCCACCAGTATGTCGCGCTGAGGGCCGCCGACAAGGATGTCGTCGCCAATGCCGCCGAACAGCCGGTCATTGCCGGTCCCGCCATATAGCATATCATCGCCGGTCCCGCCCTGGAGAACGTCGGAGCCATACCCCCCGATCAGGACGTCGTTGTCGGCGCCACCGAAAAGCCAATCGAAGCCTCCGCTGCCCACGAGACGGTCCTCACCAAGGCCACCGTAAAGCCTGTCGTGACCAGAATGGCCTTGGATGAAATCGTCTCCGTCGTGTCCGACAAGAATGTCATTTCCCGCCAATCCGAACAGTTTGTTGTCCGCGTCATTGCCGGTCACCCAGTCATCGCCCCGGCCTGCGACCGCATTCTCAATCGTAACACCGGGTGCGATCGAGACATTGTCCGTCAGGTTGCCGACGTTGGAGAAAGACTCCTCGCGCAGATCTATGCGCTGGTTGGACGCGTAGCCGGAGAAATTGAAGGCATCGATGCCGCCGCCGTCCCAGACACTGAAGATTATCTGGTCCTGGGCGGTCGCCACCCTGTAGGCCGATCCGGCATTCGAGTTGAACCCGTAAACGTTGCCCTCAGAGCGGGTGTCGTAATTCGCGCCGTATAGCATCTGGAGCGCCACGATGTCGTGCATCAGAGGTGTGCTGGCGTAGATCCCTCCATGATCCGCCCCTGTGTTGCCGGCGCTGAAATAGCTCATCACCGTATACTGGCGGGTGTCCTGGAGATATTCGGCACTGTTCGAATACGTGATGCTGACGCCTGCCATGGCATCGTAGTCACCGGGATGGCCCAGCCCGATGGCATGACCGATCTCGTGAATCATGGCCAGATTGGCGTAGTTCCCATCGTAAGGCGTGAACCCGCCGTAGTAGCGGTTTACCCAAACATCGCCTTCGGGATCGTCACCGGCGGTTTTGCTCGGCGAAGGGAGATAGGCGAAGGCCGCAGCCCCGTCGTTCGCCGAGTAGTTGCCGAAGAGAATTGCGGCTGAATCACCATAAGGGGCGCTGCCAGTTCCCTCGGGCACGAAGGTGATGTTCGCCGCATCCGACCAGAGCTCCAGCGCCGTCGTCGCCGCGGCGATCTGCACGGAATTGAACGGGCTGAAGGTGCCGTAGACATTGCTGCTGTTGTTGTAGGCCGGCTGATCAACGCGGAAAGCGTATGACACCGCTACAGGGTCGCCTTGCGTATAGCCCCAGCTGTAACCATCCCGAATGATCTGAGCACCCGCTTCTTCGGCGGTGTATGAAGGCTTCGCCATTCATTTCTCCCTGATTGCACAGGGGAGGATTTCTAAAGGTGGCGGGTTATTGGAGGTTTTCGGAAATTAGAACGGTTTTAAAGATTTCGCCTCGGTCCGCCCATGGCATGACCAAGACCATTGGCGGATCAGCATCACGGCACAGTTTTCAGGCGCTCCGCTAGAAGCTCTGCATAAACATGCACAGCGCCTAATCAACTGATTCTCCGTAGTTTTGCGAAACGGCTCGGGCAAGTGCGCCTGGAAACTTCACTCAGTTGCAGCGCGCATAAACCGGCACCGAGAGGAACGCTCCAAAATGTCGCAGTGAACCCAAGCAAACTCACAAGAGGTGGTCACCCGACTCTGACGGCGGGGCCGCAGCGCGGCCTATTCTTCCTCGGCAGTAACTGCCGTTTCCGGAAGCTTCTGAAAGAATCGTATCGTCACGTTCAGCGTAATGGAGAAAGCGCGCAAAGACTGGCGGAGGACGATGAAGGTCACCAACGCCAGCAGCATGTTTCCGCCGCCGTTCATGGCGAATGGAAGCAGGATGATGAAGAAGGCTACGAAGAAGGCCAGAGACGACAAGATCTGCACCACGGCTTGCCCATTGTTCGACAGATAGTCCGCAGCGCGACTCAGTTTCGCCGATCCCGAATTGTCGAAGATGACGGCAATAACGAGCATCGAGATCAGGCCAAGAGCGGCGACCCCCGCCACAATCAGCGGATCCAGCAACAGAATGACCAGGAAGCCGAGAATGCCGATGGCAAGGTTCGCGGCGACCTTGGTGAGTTGCTGGAGATGACGGATAGCCTCGTCGCTGAGGCTGGGGGCGGCCTTGTTCGCCTTGGCCTGCTGCTTGTTCAAGCGTTTGAGGTTGCGCGCTCTGGCGGACAGACGCTTGGTCGTGACCTCGAGCATCAGGTTGAGCGAGTAGAATGCGACCGCGAGGCCCGCGAGGCTGACGAGCCAGATGCCCTTGTGGTCCGGATTGATGAACGGAAAGTAGCGCGGCACGCCATCTGACGCTGCAAGAAGGATGACCTTCAATGGCAACAGGAATGCCAAGACATGTGCGATCTGGGACACGAACTGGCTGACAATCAAGAACATGGTGAGACGCGGCCTGGCCCGATAGGCCGCAGCCAGGGCGGCTGCCACCGATTTGACAGCCCGAAGGCAGGTCCAGCCAAAGCTCTCCTCCGGTGCTTCGAGCACCGTTGCGGCATCTCGGTCTATGTTCTCAGTGTTGCTCATCCCGTCGGATCCTGCGGAAGATCAAGCGATGCCACGCTGGCTCTGCACTGGTATCGCCCCACAATGCAATGGCCAATCGGTCATTTTTTAGACCGTGGCTCTCAACCATTCGCGGGGGGCGTGGTCAGATCTTTCTGCCAGTCTTCGCTGTATAAGGGAAACAGCTCGCCCAGGGAAAGCTCCGTCTTCCGGTCGATGTCGTAGACCGGCATCTCGGCCACCAGGTCCGCTTTCGCCGTGCCGCGGGTGAAGACCAGCTCCCCTGCCTCGTTTCTGGCGTCGCGATGGCGCGCCGGCCAGGCCTTTACGGTGCGGATGGACGGCATAACCTGGTCCTCCAAATCGTCCCGCACGAAGAAGGCGTTTACCCCGTTGGAATTGGTGCCCAGGAAGGTAAAGCCCTTCTCCTTGGCCAACGCGATCATGGCCTGCAAGGAGGCCCCGAAATACTGGCCGGAATGGTGGGCTTTCAGCCGTTCGAAGCTCGGGTCATAAGGAATAGTGATGGCATGGCGGTCGCCAAACACTCCGTTGATCTCGGCGATTAGCAAGGCGGGCTGCACACAGTCGATGGCCTTTAGGACCCAGTAGTCATTGCCATCGATGTCGACGCTCAAAATGCCGAGGTCGCCGTCGAAGCCATGCTTCTTCAGCAGCGCGTTGATGTTCTCCGCCGTGACGAAAGCGCATTCGGCAACCAGATCGTAGCGCCAGTAAAGAGTTTCGGAGCGCAGGTGGTTCATATGCGCTTCGCTGCCATCCATCGCCAAGCCACGCCAGCCGCGATTTTGAAGCAGAAAGCGCGCATTGGCCTCGCCGAAATTCTCCACTCCGAACTCAACGAAAGAACGGTCAATTCCGGGGAGCTTCTGGACCAGCCATTCGATGATCCCGTCTTCTCCCCACTGAGAGGTCACGCTGAATTCGACGTCTGCGAGGGTATCGATCTCGGTCAGCCGGCGAACCTCGAAGGATGCGAGTTGGCCGGAGAGCAAGAGCTGACGTTCAGCAAGCCGCCGGCTCGCTGCAAAGCTATGTCCTTGAGAGGCGAGGATCTTGTCGAGCTTGGTTCGAAGCGGACCGGCGATCTCATCGACCTTCGCCCGGAGCGGAGACATCAAGCGCCGAAGTAACCGCATACCCGTGAGCCCCCTGCCCGAATGAGGACCGTGCGCCCGGCACGATCTATCCTGACCAACCTAGCCAATCCAATGCCACCAATACCGTTCCTTCACAACCTGCCGGCGCCCAAGTGCGAACGCTTTGGTGGGGAAAGAACCATCGCGAGTTGACAGCGGCTGGTTGCTTCCGCAAGTATCTGCACAGCGCTCTGCCGCTGTCCGTACAAGTCATTTGCGAGGGGGGCGCATGATTTGGGTCGCTTCCTATTCGCGATGGGGAAACACATATCTGAGGACAGTCATCCACGATTGCTTCGGAGTTTTCGTAGGCTCGCAGTACGACGACTTCCGTTGGTCCGATAAGTTGCGCTCAATTGTCGGCTACGACAACGCCACCGAGGCGCAAACAGACTTAATCAAGACCCATGAATACGCCACCGGCGATCGTAAGGCGATCTATGTCGTGAGGGACGGACGGGCGTCTATCGTGACTTTCTACCATTTCTTGCAGATTTTTTCTCCTAACAAGCCGGAACTCGACGAACTCCTTCGCGGAGAGGGAACGCAACACGCTTCCTGGTCGGCGTATGTGAAGTCTTGGCGCCACAGCTCGAACTCTTTTACGAAGTGCATGGCGACGTGATGGACGAACTCGGTTACGAAAACCGATCTAGCACGGCTGCCGCTGCAGACGATCACTCGGTATAGCGCACTGATGTTCCAAGCCATTCGATCCTTTAAACACGCCGTTTGCCGTTCCCTCGATCGGCCGGGTCTTCTGCCGGGCCAACCCTCGCGCGCCAAGGTTCGGAGGAGCCAAGAGTCAAAGGCAGCGGATCAGGGAGTACCAGTAATCATCAGCACCCATCACAAGACCGGCACGGTCTGGATGCTGAAAATCTTCCAGCTTCTGACGCAGCCGGAACTGAACTATGAGTTCATCAACCTGACGAAGTCCGGGCCGGAACGAAAATTACCCGATCTTGTGCCTGTCTATTTCGATCCTCGTGGCGAATACACAAAGACCACAGGTCTCGAGAAGGATTTCGTGGGATTGCACGTCATCCGAGATCCCCGCGATGTGGTCATATCGGGTGCCTACTACCATCAGAAATCCCCCGAGGCTTGGCTACATGTCCAGCAAGAAAAGTTTGGTGGGCGCACCTATCAGGAGGCGATCAAGGCCTCGCCGGAAGAAGACCGTTTTATGTTCGAGATGGAGAACATGGGGGGTGCGACAATTCGGGATATGCTTGATTGGGACTATGGAGATCCGCGCTTTGTCAACCTGAAGTACGAAGACCTGATGTCCGACGTGGACCTAACTGGCTTCGCAGAAATTTTTTCGTTCCTGGGGTTCGGCAAAAAGACTACCCGTTCTCTAATAGAACGAACGAAGGTCGTGAGCCTTCATACTCAAGGGAAGATGGCCCGGACGGAGCATGTTCGCTCCGGCGCCGCCGCGCAGTGGAAATCCGAATTTCGACGGCGAGACGGCGAGCGGTTCCTAGAGCTGTTCGGCCCCGCACTCATCACACTCGGATATGAGAAAGACGACTCCTGGCTAGACCTTCTCGCGCCATAAGAGTGTAATATAACCTCTCGCGCCATAGACGTGTAATATAAAGACGATTCTTAGTGGTTAGCGACCGCGTTCGTCCGCTGGAGATTTAGTATGGAACAGTTCTGGAGCTACGCATCGAATTTCGAAGATGTGCTCTTGAAACGCTGCTTCCCGGAAACGACAGACGGCTTCTACATCGATATCGGGGCTCATCACCCTGTCAATTCCTCCGTGACGAAGGCGTTTTACGATCTGGGCTGGTCGGGCATTAACGTGGAGCCCGGCGAGATCTTCAGCATGCTCGATGCCGAGCGGCCCCGGGACATCAATCTGAATTGCGCCGTGACCGACTTCGAAGGCGAAGCACCTTTCTTCGTCCATACAAGAACCGCCCTATCGAGCCTCAACTCGGAAGGAGCGGAAGGCAACGCTTCCATTATTCCCGTAACGACCCTGCCCGCTCTGATCGATCGTTACGCCCCGGCCAAGCACATAAACTTTTTGAAAATTGATGCTGAGGGGAGCGAGGAAGCAATCATCCGGGCAGCCGACTGGACCCGGCACCGCCCGGAGGTCCTCATTATCGAGAGCACGGAACCCTTCAAGAATATCCGGCGCGCGGAGCAGTGGCAGGGTGTGCTGGAATCGAATGGATATATCTTTGCCTATTTCGATGGGGTGAATGACTTCTTCGTACGCGAGGAAAGCAAAGAACTGCTCGACTGTTTCAAGCTGCCTGTGAACCAGCTCGACGATTTTTTCTTTCATAGTCCGCAATTCGGAAGGGTCCGAAAGAAGGCTATGGAATTGGAGAAGGAGGTCGAGCGGTGCCGTAGCGTTATCGCCGACCTTGAGAAGCGGCTCAATCTGTCTGAATCTCGGTCTCTGATCCCGAAAAAGAAGCCGCGAGTAGTTTATTTCACGGCGGTTCCCTTGGGGGACGAAACGAGTGGCGGAATGCTCGTGTGCCGCGAACACGTCAAGCTCTTGGCCTCACTTGAGGATATCGATCTCTGTGTCTTCTCGATCCGCTCTGGTGATGAGGACTTCCTGGCCTCGCTGGGCGTAAAGCATTTCAGCACAGAGTTCGTGAAGGCGCGGGCGCCCAAGATCAAACCCTACTCCTTCCGGCCAAGGCATCGGTGGCCGTTTATGTGGGAGCTGCGCGCCGAGGAACAAAAGCATCTGGACCGGAATTTCTGTCAGTTCCTCGATGACTTCCATCCCGATGTTGTGGTTGTGGACTATCTACCGAGTGCGATTTGGGTGCCGACCCTCTATCGCCTTCCCGTTCCCAAGATTACCATCACACTCAACCGAGAAGGTGACTTCCATCGCGAGAGTCGCCTCATGGGGCGACTCCAGGAAGCCATTTCGAGTTCACCAATCGCAGAATGGCGTATGAGGCGCTTTGAGAATTCGATCTATCGAAAGAGTGCGGCTGTCGTCACCCTGACCAAAAATGACATTCCTGACGGCAGTTTCCCTTCAACAGAGATGGTGGTTATCCCGCCGATCCTGGAGAAGCGCCAACCGCCTTGGCAGTACGCCGCCAACAAGGAAATCTTCTTCGTCGGCAACATTGCTCACTATCCGAACTACCAAGCCATCGATTGGCTTGCGAACCGGTTTTCGCCGGAGCTCGAAAAGCGCGATCCGGATGCGCGAATCATCGTGATCGGCGCCTCGGAAGAGGATCTGCCAGCCGATTGGAGCAAGCCGAATATCGAATTCCGGGGGACAGGGGCCAAAGAGGATGTGGTGGAGCGTTTTACCAGCTCAGACCTCTTCATGGTTCCAATTTCAAATACGTTCGGGTCGAAAACCAAAATTCTCGAATGCCTGGCGCACGGCGCGCCATTGCTCTCAACGAAGGAAGCCCTCACCGGCCTACCCTTTGCAGAGCTCGTCCCGCAATTCGAACTCGACAGTCCAGATAGAGCGGCGGAAGCGGCGGTCGAATTACTGAACGACGGTGAGCGGCTGCAGGCTCTGGGCCACGAACTGGCCAGCCAAGTCGAACCGGCACGCGCAGCGAGCAGGCGAATCTGGGACGGCCTCGTCCATCGCGTAGCAAACACTATCCCGCATCGCTGGTTCAGGCAGCCTCGTATTATAGCGCGCGTCGAAAACAAGCTCAGGTACATGGGGGAACAGCGCCGCCGCGAAGCCGCCACGTCGGAGATCGAGATCGCCGTGTTGCCTAACTACAAGGTTGCAGTGACGGGCGCGCACCCGATCGAGATTGGAATTGGAAAACACAAACGCTGGACAGAGGGTAAAGCCGAATTTGAGGTCGAGCTGGGCAAGTTCAAGCCGAAGACATTGAAACTGAAAATCACCGCTCACGGGCCTCCCGGCGGGCGGGAGGTCTCAATCTTTGCGAACGAGGAGCAGCTCTTTGCCGACAGATTGAAAAACCGGCCCTTTACCGGTGAGTTCCCCCTGCCCGATCTCAATGGCGAAAAAACTCTCCGGATTACGATTGATAGCACCCCGTTCCAGGATCCAAACAGCAGGAGAACTCTCGGTGTTGGAATCGAATCTCTATTGTTGAGGGGCTAGCTCACTCCTTGGCCAACGGCCCAAGCGACAGTGTACGGCCAATGGAGCGGGCACGCGATGAAGCTAATTGTTATTCCCGTCGCACCAGGAGAACTCGCCGACAAGATCTCCATCTTGGAAATCAAATCCGAGCGGATCAACGACGCGGCGAAGCTGGAGAATATTCACCGGGAGCTTGAGCTTTTGGCCGCCGCGGCGCAGGAGAATATGCCGGATGACCCCACGCTCGCGCAGCTTTGCGCAGAGCTCAAAGCGGTGAACGACCGCATTTGGGATCTGGAGGATGCTATTCGTGACTGCGAGCGTCGAGGGGAGTTCGGTGAGTTCTTTCTGGCGACCGCCCGCAAGATCTATCGAACCAACGATCAGCGAGCAGCGATCAAGAAGCAGATCAATCTTCACCTTGGGGCCTCGATCATCGAAGAGAAATCCTATTCGGACTATTGAGCCGGAGGACAAGTCTCGGTCGCTCGCAGCTTTGACGGCGGGGGTGCGTAAAGCATGTTTGGACTATCCACCTACCAGTTTCTCGGCGTGAGCCTCGTCAGGGCGAGATGGCTGGCCGAGCTGCGGAAGACCGCCGATGAATACGAACGGCTACGCAGGAAGCTGGGATGGGCGGATCAGGAACGCCGGCAGGCGCTGATCCGCGCAGGAGACCTTACGGAAAACGATGAGGCCCGCAGACTTCTCGCAGCTTCCTTGCAGGCCTCCTCACGCTTGGAACACCGCAATGCCGAGCTCAATCAGACCCTTCGTCGGATCGCAAAGGATGTCGCTACATCGATTGCGAAAGCGGGCGGATCCGAGTTCGCGACACCCGAGTTAATCGAAAAGGTCCAAGCAAGCCTTCTCGACGGATCGTCTGTTACCGACCTGCTCAAATCGTGTCGTTCAACTGCCCCAGCCCCTGAACTGAGAAATGATGGATGAACGCGCTCAGCGATCTTGCACGCGCCGGATCCAGCCGTCCGCCTGCGCAACCCTCGTTTCCAACCAACTCTCACATGTCCACGCCAAGTCTAATCCAGGCCAAGTCTATTCCAGGCCAAGTCTAACTTGCGCTGCCAACCAGGGGTTGGTACGAGGCTGCTACTCTCCGCTATGCCTCACGCCAACCACGCATCTCCGGAATAAAAATGCACATCCGACACAAGAAGAGCTGCCGAATCTGTAAATCGCCGACGCTGAAGCCGGTTATCGATCTCGAGCCTCAGTTTCTTCAGGGCGCGTTCGTCAAACCCGGCACGGTGATGCCGCCGTTGCGGAAGCTTCCGACCCGCTTGGTCCGATGTGACGTCGAGGCGACGGAAGGGGCTTGCGGGCTTCTACAACTCGAGAACTCGGTGCCCCCGGAAATCCTGTACGCCAACTACTGGTACCGGTCGGGCACGAACCAGACCATGCGGGATCACCTCAAGGGCATCGTGGACTCGGCGCTCGATATCGTCGAGCCGGAGGACAAGCGCGTGCTCGATATCGGCTGCAACGACGGCACCCTGCTCGCCGCCTACCCCGAGGGCTTCGATCTTTGGGGCTACGACCCCTCCGACATCGCTCAGGAGATCAAGGACTGGGTCAATGTGATCGGCACGACCTTCCCAAGCGCCAAGGGCCGCGCTCAGATCGGCGACCGGAAGTTCGACGTCATCACCTCCATCGCCATGTTCTACGATCTGGAGGACCCGATCGCGTTCGCAAAGAGCATCAAGGAATTGCTCGCGAAAGACGGCATCTGGATTCTGGAGATGTCGTACATGCCGCTGATGCTGAAGATGAACTCGTTCGATACCATCTGCCACGAGCATCTGGAATACTACTCGCTGGAAGTGCTGCAGCACATCGCGCGAGCAGCAGGACTCCACATTTTCAAGGTGGAGCTAAACGAGATCAACGGCGGTAGCATTCGCTGCTACGTCTCGCATGACGACTGCATCAAATACGACACCCGCGCTGCGGACGAATATATCCGCCGGCTGCAGCTCATGGAGTTCGAGATGCAGCTCGATACGGACGAGCCCTATCGCGCCTTCCAGGAACGCATCGAGGCTCTGCGCGAAGAGATGGATCGGCTGCTGGCCGAGATCCGCGACCGTGGGGAGACGGTGCATGTCTACGGCGCCTCTACCAAGGGCAACGTGCTGCTTCAGTGGTATAATATCGACGCCTTCAAAGTTCCTTACGCGGCGGACCGGAATCCTCAGAAGGACGGCGCCATGACCGTGGGCACCAACATCAAGATCATATCGGAAGAGAAATCACGGGCCATGAAGCCGGAGTACTATCTGGTGCTGCCTTGGCACTTCCGGCGTGAGTTCCTGGAGCGCGAAGCGGACACGATCCGGGCCGGCACGAAGATGTTGTTCCCGCTGCCCGAGGTCGAGGTCGTCGACAAGACCAATCTCGAGGAGAGCTTGAAGGCGGCGCAGATGACGCCGGAACGGCTTGAGGAGATCCTTGGCATCTAATCTCGCTGACCCTTCTCGCTCGCGCGGCCGCGCCCTGATCATCGGGGTGAACGGTCAAGATGGTTCGTATATGGCCGAGCACCTGCTCGGCGACGGTTGGGACGTGGTCGGCATCGCGCGGCAAGCGCAAGCGCGACATGTGCACTCCTCCCCGCGCTTCCGGTATTTCCATCTCGATCTCAACACCGATCGGGAGGCTCTGGCCGGTCTGCTGCGCGAGACGAAGCCGGACCGCATCCATCATGTCGCCGCCGTGCATGGGGCCGCGGGCTTCGTGTACGAGGATCACTGGCAGGCGGCTCTGGATGTCAATGTGGGCAGCGTCCACACCTGCCTTGAATTCATCCGAAACGAGTCCCCCGAAACGCGCCTGCTTTATGCAAGCTCGCTAAAGGTCTTCGGGGCGAAGCCCCCGCCGATCATCCATGAAGGACTGCCGCGCTTCTCGACCTGCCTCTACTCCATCACCAAGAACGCCGCCGAAGAGCTGATCGATTACTATCGGACACATCATGGCGTCCGGGCGACGGTCCTCTATCTGCTGAACCATGAATCTCCGCGGCGTCCAGCGCATTTCTTCTTGCCGCGTGTGACCGGGTTGCTGGCCAACGCCCTGGCCAAGACGAGAGGAAAGCCATTGAGCGCCGATAAGACGCCCGATCTCTCGCCGCTCTACGGCCTCGACTTCACCTGCGATTGGGGAAGCAGCGCGGAGTATATGGCCCTCGGGGCAGCGCTTCTGGAGGCCGACGAGAACCAAGACTACGTTATGGCCACCGGTCGAAGCTGGACGGGATTGGAGTTCACCTCCGCCCTGTTCGACCTGGCCGGTCTGGACTGGCGAGAGCATGTCGAGGTGATGAGCGAACCGGACGGCTCGCTTGAGCCGTCATACCGGGCCGACATCGGCCGGATGGTCGAGGTGCTCGGCGCCGGCCCAAAGCAGTCGGCCCTCGACGTGGCGAAATGGATACTGGCAGAGACCTACGGCCTTCCTCTATAGGTTGTGGGCAATCGGACTTCGGGAGACCTGACCACGTGACTCGCATTTTGCTGGGACAGCTCGGCTCCAACGGGGATTGCTTTTACGCCACCGCGATTGCCCGGCAGCTCAAGCACGATTTCCCCGACTGCCATCTCACCTGGGCCATCTCAAATCTGTGCCGGCGGGTGATCGACAACAATCCCCATGTCGACGCCGTTTGGGAGGTTGATGTTCCGGGCTGGGGCGAGATGCGCAGGGTTTGGCCGATCTTCGAGCAGGAAGCCTGGCAGGAGGTGGCCCTGGGGACGTTCGATCAGGCTTATCTCACCCAGGTCTTTCCCAGCCATTTCTGCAATTTCGACGGCACGGTCCGCCCCCCTTTGTTCCGCAACTTTCCGCATCCTATCACGGTCCCCATCGATCCGGTGATCCGGCTGACGGCAGAGGAAGAAGAACGGGTCGATGAGTGGGCGGCCGCGCACAAGCTATCTTCGTTTCGCAAGGTGGTGCTTTGCGAGTGCTCATCGAAATCCGGCCAGTCGTTCGTGACCCCTGCCCTGATGGTGGAGGTCGCCAGGATCGTTGGCGAGACCGATCCCGATATCGCCTTCATCCTCTCTACCCATGAGGCCATTGATGTAGATTCTCCGAGGGTGATGCATGGCGGAGAACTCACCATGCGCGAGACGGCACGGCTTACCCATCATGCGGACATGTTCGTCGGCTGCGGCAGCGGGCTGACCGTGATGTCCACCAGCTCGGCGGCGAAGCCCTCCCTGCCCAGCATGCAGATCCTTGCGGCGAGCACCTCGGTTTTTGCGTCCTTCAAACACGATTTCGACCATTTCGGCCTGTCGTCGGACCATTACATAGAAACTACGGTTTCCGATCCCGAGCGTTTGGCGCAGATGGTGCTCTATGCGCTGGACGAAGGCCCGGCCGCCTGCCAGGCGCGATACGGTCAGACGATCTCTCCCGATTTTGAGCACTATTTCGATCTGATCGATCAGATGTTGATCCGGCCCAGGCATTACGTGGACGCTGCACAGTCTCTGAATGTAACGATCGAACGCTACGGCCCGCGTCCGGTGCTTTGCGCCTTTGCCAAGGCTGTGGTGCTGCCCTTCCTGGACCTGGACCCCAAGGCCGCATTTCCGCGGGGACGGCGGGAGGGTGATCGCCTTGCCATGCTGATCTCGCGGCCGGTGCCTGCGGCCGAGCCGCCTCTGCGGTCACCGGCTGAGGCGTCCGAGACCGCCTAGCCTAGAGCGCGTTCTCTGGAGAGCCCTCTCGCTCCCGGAATTCCGGCTGGCGGAGCGTCAAATTCTGCTCCGGCGGCAGGCTGTCGATCAGCGCAAACAACTCTTCATCCTTCTTCGTCAGCGCCGCGGCGAGTTCCGGCGAAAGCTCCGTCGTCGCACGCTGCCCATAGCTGTCATGCCGTTTCGGCAACTTGGCGAGATAGCCGGCCGAAGGCGCGATGCCGAGCTTGCTGAGCAAGGCGGTCATGACGCCCGCGGCGTCCTGCGCCAACCGCCCTTGCGAGGTGACCACAAACCGGGCCTCGGGCAATGCCGTGCGAAATCGTTCGATGAGCTGCGCATAGTTGAGGCGCTCGTCGGCGTAGGCCTCGAAATAGGCTTCGGCCGAACAGCTCTGGTAGAAGGCGCGAGATTCAGCCGACCGGTTGACCGGATGGGTCTCCGGGGTGCCGCGCTCAGCAATCAGGGAATGCATGCGCCGCCACGACAGCATGGCGGGCTTGGCCTCCCGAACGCAGAAGACGAACAGCAGTTCGGGATTGCTGTCGTAGAGGCGGCGCAGGGCTGCGCGGGAATAGGCATAGCTGGTGAATTTGTGGCCGTTCGCGGCGCCAGGGCGATAATCGGGTCCGGGGTCCCTACCCCCGACCTTGAAATAGGGCGACTCGTAGCGGCCGTTGAGCTTGGCGAGCTGCACGTCCTCATTGGTTTCGAAGAAGCGTGCCAAGGCTGTCGTTCCGCATTTCGGAAAACCGACGATGGCGAAATCGGTGACCGGCCCAACGGACCGCCAGTTTCCCTTCGAAGGCCTGGCGATGCTTCCGACGGTTCGCGACAGCAGATGCCGTGTCTTCCTGCGGAGCTCAGCTAGGGTCGCCATGGCGCTTGAGGCCGCTCACTTCGTCTCACTGGGCTGACGATTGTAGATATCGTCCTCGCGGATAATGTCGTCCTCACCCAGATAGGTCCCAATCTGCACCTCGATGATCTCGACAGGAACCTTGCCCGGGTTAGAGAGACGGTGCCACTGGGTCGCCGTGATGTAGATCGACTCGTTCTCGTGCACGAACTTCTCGTCCGTCCCGACCGTCACCCGGGCGGTGCCGCGGACCACGATCCAATGCTCGGACCGGTGGTGGTGCATCTGCATGGACAGGGTGCCGCCCGGCTTGATGTGGAGCAGCTTGACCTGAAAGCGGGAGCCCAGATTGAGCTGCTCGAAGAAGCCCCAGGGACGATGATTGCGCAGATGCTGCTCGTGATGACGGCCGTCGGTTCGTTTCAGCCGTTCGACGATCTGGCCGACATCCTGGGCGCGCGACTTGTCGGTCACGAGCAGCGCGTCCGGCGTCTCGACGATCACCACATCTTCCAGGCCGATGGCGGAAACGAGAGAGCGCGTCGAGTAGACGTAGCAGTTGCGGGTGTCGTGCAGCACCGCTTGGTTCGGATGGGCGGCGAAGCCCGCCACGACATTGCCGGCCTCGTCGCTTTCGCCAAGCTCCGCTAGCGAAGACCACGACCCGACATCGCTCCAGCCGACATCGATGGGCAGGACGGCCGCCCGGTCCGTATGTTCCATGACCGCGTGGTCGACGGAGATCCCGGGGCTGGCGGCAAAGCTCTCCTCGTCAAGGCGCAGGAAGTCGAGATCCTTGTGAGCGTTTTCGAACGCCGCCTTCGCCGCTTCGACGATGTCGGGCTGGAGACGGGAAAGCTCGTCCAAGAAGGTGCGGGCATGAAGCACGAAGATGCCGCTGTTCCAGAAATAGTTGCCGTCCGCCAGATAGCTTTCCGCCGTATCAGCGTCGGGCTTCTCGGTGAACTGGTCGACCGTGAAGGCGCCCTCGCCGGTCTCCAGCGGCGCGCCTTTGCGGATGTAGCCGTAGCCCGTATGAGGACGATCGGGCGTAATGCCGAACAGGACGAGCCGTCCGTCTGCCGCTACCTCGACCGCCTTGGCGATGGCTGCCCGGAACCCGGTTTCGCTGGTGATGACGTGATCGCTGGGCATGACGACCAGGATCGCATCCGGATCGGTGGCAAGCGCTGCAAAGGCGGCCACGGCGATGGCCGGCGCGGTGTTGCGGCCAACCGGCTCCAGAATGATCTCGCTGGTCCGCACCCCAAATTCGGCGGCGGATTCGGCCACCAGGAACCGGTGGTCGTTGTTGCAAATCACCATAGGCGCGGCGAAGCCTTCCTCCTCTGGGAGGCGCGACAGGGTCGCCTGCAGAAGGCTGCGCTCGTCATTGGGAACGAGTTTCAAGAACTGCTTGGGATAGAGGGACCGGGATAAGGGCCAGAGCCTGGTCCCTGCTCCGCCAGAAAGAATAATCGGCAAAATAATCATGATTAGCGCAGGTTACCTTCGACACTCAGCGGCGCGGTCGCTGCCGGACTCGCCCCTTCGAGCTAGCTTCATCTCACAGACGACCATTTCATTAAAGCAAATCTATCGCGAAGAGATTCCCGGCGTACCGGTCCTCGGGCTCGAGACCTATAGCGGCGGAGGTCGCATAAAGGCGGCTCCCATTCTCGCCGTTAAAAGCACATGAGGTGATCTGAGCCGTCGGCAGCGGAATCTTCCCCTGCAGCGCTCCTTCGGGCGACAGGATCGCGATGCCCCAGCCGCCCCAGAGGCCGACTAGGAGGTTCCCGTGCGCGTCGGTGGTCATTCCATCGGGAGCGGCCTCCCCATCGCCGAACTGGCGGAAGAGGCTCCGCTCGCCGATCTCGCCATTTGCACCGAGCGCAAAGCGATATGTGCGCCCCTTGGCGGAATCGTTGACGAACATGGCGCGCCCGTCGGGGGAAAACGCCGGGCCGTTGGGCACCATGTAATCGCGGTCGATCACGGCGATGCTTCCGTCCGGCGACAAGGCGTAGAGGGTCCCCGTCGCCTCTTCTTCAGCGTCATCCATGGTGCCAGCGAAGAAACGGCCGTCGGGGCCGAGCTTGCCGTCATTGAAGCGGTTTCCCGGCAGGCCGGGCTCGGGATCGGTGATCACGTCCAGTGAGACCGCGTCTCCGGCGACCGTGAGCCAAGCGAAACCGGAATCGCAGGCGCAGAGGAAGCTTCCGGCTCCTTGCCGGTCTTCCGGCCATGTGGTGTCGGGCACGACAATGCAGGCGACGCGGGTCTGCAGCTCCCAGCCTGCAGAGGATCCGGTGCCGGGCTCATAGGCCCAAAGCCGGCAGCCCTTGATATCGACCCACCAGATTTTGCCATCCCGGGGGTCGTAGAGGGGCGACTCTCCCAAGACGGCGCGGGTCTCGCAGGCGACCCGCCATCGGCTCGGCCGCTCGGGTATTTCGCCGCCCTGCTCCGCGTTTATTGGCTTGCTCACGACGCCCACCTCACCGCTTGAACTTCGATCGGACTGTATTGAGTGCGGAGTCGAACCCGCTCGGGAGTGCCGCCATCCGGCGCCCGTAGAAGAACGCAGCGAGACCGCCGAGGCCTGCGAGGAACAGCAAGAGCGCCGACAGGAGGAGCACCCCTCCGTAAGGCTCGAATGCCGGGATAAAGGCGGCGATCAGTGGAACGAGAAGAACGGCTCCCATGATCATGAATGGGGCGGGATAGATCCGCATCGCTTCCCGCAACCAGCCGATGAACGCGAACACCCTGTCCGTCAGGCGATACCAGGCATCGTAAAGCCGCGTGCCTGCGCTGGAGTCATCCCAGACGGCCGGCGCCGATGTGGTGCGGCGTGTTCGGACCGGCGCCACGGTCGAGGTCGCCGGCCGGGGTTTTGGTGGCGCTACGCTGTAAAGCATCCGCTCCTGGGCAAAACGCAGCTGGGAGGCGAACGCCGTCTCCACGGCCTTTAATCCCGGATCGCCTGCGAACGCCAGAAGCCGGACCGTTCCGCTCGCCTCCAGCATTCCAGGCATGCCGTGCACGGCTTCGTGCACCTGGCGCCACGCGGCAGGACGGGCGCCCTCTTGGGGATGCCACTCGCTGAGATAGACGGCGTAACCTGCGTCTGCGAACGCATCGCGGAGCGCCTTGACGTCCTCGCGCCCGAGGGGGTTCGCGTGGCCGCCCCCGACTATGACGCCGGCGGGCATTTGGGCTTCGCCGGCGCGCTTCTGCAGATATCCCAAGGCCTCGTCCCTGCCCGCGATGCTCACGACATCTCTAGAGTCGCCTGCGAGAAGCTTGTCGAGGACGGCCTTTTCGTCGACCTCAGCCATGATCTCGCGAGGCATGGGGCGTGTGGCACTTGATGCGGCTGTCAGCATCACCTCCCGCAATCCCTGCCTCAGATTCGCCAGGCGGTGGCGGGAGAACGCAACGCTCTGGGCGCGCTCCGCGTAGTCGAAGCGCAAGAACGGATCGTCGGCCAGGTCCCGGAGTGCCGACTTCACGGCCTCGATATCGTTTTCGTCGACCACCACCGCCGCGTCGCTCTCGGCGATGTAATCCATGGTGGCGATGCCGCGCGGACCGAATGCGAAGACGACGGTGCCGCTCGCCAAACATTCGGGCAGCTTGTTGGCCATGCTGTAGCGGACATAGTCGAGGGACTCGCCGTCGAAATTATAGGCCACGAGGCTGACGTCGCAGTCGCGCAGCCATTCGCGGTATTCGGCGGCGCTCATCTCGTCGGTGATCAGGCGGGTGTGTCCGAAAACGTTGAAATAGCGTCCGACCTTGTTGGCCCACCCCGCCCGGGTCTTGATCTCGAACCGCACAGGAAGCCCTTCCTCGGCGAGCTGTTCTACGGCTTCTGCGACCTGCAGCACGCTGGCGGCCCGCATATTGTCGGCAAGCGAGCCCACATGACGAATGGTCAGAGGCCCCGGCGGGCGGGTTCGCGGCCGCGGCCACTCGGTGGGATCGATCCCGTTCGCGAAGGCCTGGAAGCTATGGCCGTAGCGGGCTTCGAAGGCCTCGGACATGGCATCGCAAATGGAAAGGCGCATCGCCGACTGATCGAGCAGTTCGCAGAAATCGGCATCGAGAATCTCGTACTGGGCGGGATCGTCGTTCTTCACCCGGCTCGGCCAGTCATCCATGATCCAGGTGACGAGCGGCACCCGGTAGCGGTCGATGCTCTCCATGGCGACGGCGTGGAGATGCGGCACGTCCGGCACCGGACGGTAGAGGATCAGGTCGGGGCGGAACGCGGCGATCGCCCTGCGCACCTCTTCGGCGCTTGCCTGCCGGCCTGTGTCGGGGTCCAGCCCATCGGCCAGGCCGACCTCCCGGCCGTTATGGTTATAGACCTGCAGCAGGCGATCGGACGGCCAGCCCGCCAGCAGATTCGCCTTCACCTCGCCGGTGGCGGTGCCGTCGCCGCAGCGGGTGATATCGAAAACCAGAAGCCGCGGGGCCTGTTCGGCAAAGGCTTCGTCCGCAGCGCTCTCCGCGTCCGCCTCTTCGGCCTCAGCGTCGAGCGCATCCATCTCCTCCGGACTCTTCACGTCGTCGAACAGGTCGACGTAGTCCCGGCGCGGAAAGACCTCGAGCATGCCGCCGACGGTGGCGTTGTAGATCGTCTGGCCGAGATCGTCGGTGATGCGCTTGGCCTCCTCATAGGCGCCCAGCATCTGATCGACCTGGGGGTCGTGCCAGCGGAAGCCCTTGCCGAAATAATCCGGATTGAAGTGGTTGGGATCGTCGGACTTCATATCCAGGACGCCGACTTTGTATGCCGTGCTGTTCTGGGCGTCCTTGGGGATGTCGTAGCTGGCGTCCACGCCGATCAGGTAGATCTCCTCGAAGCCGAGATAGGCCGCCAGCTGGAGAGAGGTGAACGTCACGGTGCAGCCGGTGTAGGTGATCTCTGCAGCGTCCGTGGAGAAGTCGAACCCGTGGGGGAAACTCACGCGCCCCTGGTGGTTGAAGAAGATCGTGTCGTCCGCCTCGTCCAGGCAATACCCCAGATAGGCCGGAAAGAGCTTTGTGGGGCCTTCGAAGGCGTTGATCCACTCGCAGCGATCCTCTGCAACGAGATGATCCTCCACCACGTAGAAAGTCGGCAGCCAATCGAGATCGCGGGTTTTCAGGAAGAATCCGTTGACAGCGAAGGTCACCTCGTCTTTGAGCACGGAGAGGTCGGTCCGATTGAGGCTTGGGCCGTTGCCGATGACGAAGCAGCGCTTGGTTCCCTTGTACTGCTCTCTCAGCGCGCGGAGCTTGTCCCGGTAGACGGTGTCCAGCTGGTCATAGATCGCGGAGACGCGACGGATGCCGTCCAGACGCTGCCTGGGAGACAGCCTCTCGGTGGGTAGAAAGATCTCGTCCTGGGTCGGGAGGGTCCGAACAGTCGCGATATACTCGCGCTGGTTGCGCCAGTCGGTTACAACCTGCTTCACAGACTCAAACATGGTGCAGCTTAGCGCTCTCCCTACCCGCTTGGCGTTTCGCGGTTCTGCCTATCGGAACCGTCTCTCCTAGAAAGCATAAATTCGGCTTTCGAAGGACCCATGGGACAGAAAATTTCGGCGATGTCGCTTTCCGGTTTCGGATTTCGCCAAGATTGCGCCGCACGGTACGCTGCACGGACTGTGGCAATTGCAATCTCACCGCAAGGCCGGTAATAGGCAACCTTTGGTCGCGAGACCTCATCGGGGGCAGATGCTCAAATCTAGGGGCATGGTCCAGATTGGAAACCTCCTCAAAAGGCGAAAAGGCGTGGTTTTATGAGTGAGAAGAAGGTCGCCTTGATCTCCGGCATCACCGGCCAGGACGGGGCGTATCTGGCCCGGCTTCTGTTGGACAAGAACTACGAGGTCCACGGCATCAAGCGCCGTTCGTCTTCGTTCAACACCGAGCGCATCGACAGTCTGTACGAAGATCCCCACGAGCATGAGACCAACTTCTTCCTGCACTACGGCGATCTGACGGATTCCACCAATCTCATCCGGTTGATCCAGGAGACCAAGCCTGACGAGATTTACAATCTGGCGGCGCAGAGCCACGTGCAGGTGAGCTTCGAGACCCCGGAATATACCGGCAATGCCGACGCCATCGGCACGCTGCGTATGCTGGAAGCTCTGCGCATCCTGGGACTGGAAAAGACCGTCCGCTTCTATCAGGCCTCCACGTCGGAGCTTTACGGTAAGGTCCAGGAGACACCCCAGAAGGAGACCACGCCCTTCTATCCGCGCTCCCCTTACGCGGCGGCCAAGCTCTACGCCTACTGGATCACCGTGAACTACCGCGAGGCTTACGGGATCCACGCCTCCAACGGCATTCTCTTCAATCATGAGAGCCCCATGCGCGGCGAGACTTTCGTGACACGCAAGATCACCCGGGCGGTGGCCGGCATCGAAGCCGGGCTGCAGTCCAGCATCTTCCTCGGCAATCTCGACGCCAAGCGCGACTGGGGTCACGCCCGGGACTATGTCGAAGGCATGTGGAGGATCGTTCAGCACGACGAGCCGGATGATTTCGTGCTCGCCACGGGCGAGACCCATGCGGTGCGCGAATTCGTCGAGCTTGCGTTCGCCGAGGTGGGCCGCGAGATCGCCTGGGAGGGCTCTGGGGTCGATGAAGTCGGCAAGGATGCTTCGTCCGGCGACGTGCTGGTCCAGATCGATCCGAGATACTTCCGGCCGACCGAGGTGGATCTGCTCCTCGGCGATCCCACCAAGGCCCGCGAGAAACTTGGTTGGGAATCGAAGACGCCCTTCAAGCAGCTCGTCAGCGAGATGGTCGCCGCCGACCGGGCGCTCATCGAGCGCGAGCATTGGCGCAAGAATCGCACGGACTAGCCCTGCCGGCGGCTAGTGTCTAAGAGGACATCTGGGATGTGGGTTATCGCGAATGGTGCGCCGAAGAACGGCAGCACCTGGATCTTCCAGTTGCTGAAGAGAACGAATCTGTTCTCTCCGCTGCCTGACGCCTATCAGAACAGCGCCTGGCGGAATGAGTCCGTTGCCGACGAGTATGTCGACGATTGCGCCAAGGAGCTCGGCGCCGTCGAGACGCGCTACACGACCAAACAGCATTGGAGCGATTCCCACGACGATCTGCTGAAGTATCCCGGCATCAAGGTCTGCAACATCATCCGTGATATTCGCGACGTGGTGGTCTCCCGCTATCACCACCAAGTTCGCCTCAGGAAGTACAACAAGGACATCAGCGCCTTCGTCAAAGAAAACGGAGAGCTATACGTCCGGAATACTGCAAACTATCACACGCACTGGATCAATTCGCCCTATTCCAACGAAGAGACTTATTACATCACCTCGTACGAATATCTGAGCGCCGACGATCTGAAGGCGGGCGGCGAGCTGTTCGATTTCGTCGGGCTGCCTCTCGATGAGGCGCAAAGGAAGGCGGCCATCGAAGGCAGCCGCTTTGAAAACAAGACGAGCACGGGGCCGGAAAGCTTCTTCCGGAAAGGCCAGGCGTTCGGTTTCGCCGACGAAATCAGCGAGGCCGAATCTCAGTATCTTCTGGATCTGGCGTCGAAGTATCGGTTCAAGCAAGCCAAACAGGCCATTGCAGAGTTCAATCCGGCGCTCCGGCCCTATCTGCAGCAGACCGATCTGGGTCTCTAACCTCCGGGTGCCAGCCCGCTTACAGTCGGAAAGTTCACAGGTCGGCTGATGACGAGCACGACGGACGAGGCGATCACGGGACGCGACACGGGCGAAGCCTTCGCGACCTGCACCTCCCCTAATTTCAAGCGATCGGGCCTCGCGCCCTTCAGGAGCTTCCCGCAATGTGGGTGATCGCCAATGGCGCACCGAAGAGCGGGAGCACGTGGATCTTCCAGCTCATCCGGGAGACGCGGTCCTTCTCACCCCTTCCGAAGGCGTTTCAGGATCAGGACTGGAACAACCAATCCGTCGATACCGCACTCCTGAAGGATGCGATTGAGATCCTTCCAGCTCAGGCCGAGAACTTCGCAACCAAGCAGCACTGGCCCAGCCCCGCGCCGCTCTTCGAAAAGGAAGCCGATTCCAAGGGGCTCCTGCTGGGCCCATATCGCCGGGTGAAGCAACAGTTTTCCCTTGCCCAGCAAGCCAGGCTTCAGGGGCGTCTCCTATCGACACCGGGCATCAAGATCTGCAACATCATTCGCGACATCCGCGATGTGGTCGTGTCGCTCTACCATCACCAGGTCCGGCTTTCGCGCTTCCACGGCGACATCGAAAGCTTCCTGCGCTGCAACGGGGATCTCGTCATCCGCAGCACAGTGGATTATCACCACTACTGGATGCATGCGCCGCGACGGTCCCCTATCAACTACTTCGTGACGGCCTACGAATATCTCAGCGAGGACACGCCCGCGGCGGCCGGCGCGTTGTTCGATTTTCTCCAGTTGGAGCTCTCTGAGGAAACGCGGGATCATGCGGTCGAGGCTACGAAGTTCGATGCGAAGAAGTCGACGGGTCCGGGCATGTTCTTCCGGAAGGGACGTCCCTTCGCGTTCGACGACGATTTGGATGCGGATCAGGCGGGATGGATCCTCGAGGCCGCGAAGCGGCGCGGTCTGGGCGAGGTAAAAAGGGCGATTGCCGAGTTCAATCCAACCCTGGGACCCTATCTCGAAGTTACCGATGTCGGGCTCGGCCGGTCGTCGTGAGCTTGGAATCGTGACGTGGCGCGTGACGTCGGCATGGTCGAAAGGAGTGGCAGATTGAGTTTAGACAGCGACACCAGGGTCGCCGTGTACACGATGGGAAAGGTCGCCTCGACCTCCGTCTCGAGCTCCATCCTCGCCCACGGCATTCCGTGTGCTGACGTCCACAGGCTTGAACCCACCCGTATCGTGGAGCGTTTGACCCCCATCGTGCTTCGGAAACGGCAGCCGAGGACCCTGGCCGGCCATGTGGCGGCGCTGTTCAGCAAGCTGGACGGCAGCGTCCGCTTGCCGAAGCATCTCACCGAGGCTTTCGAGGTTCTGCAGCAGATTCGCGCGCGCAAGCGATTCAAGATCATCTCGCTGATCCGCGAGCCGGTCAGTCGGAACATCTCGGCCGTTTTCCAGAATATGTCGCCACGCTTGGCCGGCGACGAAGACGCGATCCTGGAGGCCTTGCGGAAGTATCACGTCTCGACCCCCGATCGCTGGTTCACCCGAGACTTCAATCCGGTGACGGGGATCGACGTCTTCGCCGAGGAGCATGACCGCTCCGCGGACCATTTCCGCTTCAGCAAGGGGCAGTTCGATGTGGTGATCATCAAGACCAGCGCCACAGATGAGCGGAAGTCTGAGATCATCAGCGACTTCCTCGGAACGCCCATCGCGCTGCACAGGGCGAACGAGGCCAAAAACAAATGGTATCGAGAAACCTACGAGCGCCTGGTTGCGGCGCCGAACCAAATCCGCGATGCCTATATTGAGGAATGCTTTCAGCTAAAGTACTTCCGGGCGTTCTTTTCCGACGAGGAGCGGCAGGCTGTGGCCGACAAGTTCGGCTACAAAGGCAAGGTCTAGGGCAAGGTCTAAGGAATGGCGGCTAAGCAGAAATACGATCTCGCCGGCAAGCGCGTGTGGGTCGCGGGCCACCGGGGCATGGTGGGCTCTGCGATCATCCGGCGGCTTGAGTGCGAGGACTGCGAGGTCCTCACCGTGGGCCGCGACAGGGTTGATCTGCGGGATCAGGCCGGGGTGCGCGGCTGGATGGCCGAGCAGAAGCCCGATGCGGTGTTCCTGGCCGCAGCCACCGTGGGCGGCATCCTGGCCAATGACAGCTACCCGGCGGATTTCATCTACGACAACCTGATGATCGAGGCGAACGTCATCGAGGCCGCCTACCGGGAAGAGGTGGAGAAGTTGCTGTTTCTC
The DNA here is from genome assembly GCF_042676065.1 of Methyloligella solikamskensis. Lineage (NCBI taxonomy): Bacteria > Pseudomonadati > Pseudomonadota > Alphaproteobacteria > Hyphomicrobiales > Hyphomicrobiaceae > Methyloligella > Methyloligella solikamskensis. The sequence goes on from NZ_JBHTJO010000001.1 coordinate 2,076,128, forward strand.
GGTTCGTCCTGCATCTATCCGAAGCTCGTCCCGCAGCCCATGAGCGAGGACGCGCTTCTGACGGGGCCGCTTGAGCCCACCAACCAGTGGTATGCGGTGGCGAAGATCGCCGGCATCAAGCTATGCCAGGCCTATCGGCGCCAGCATGGGGCGGACTTCATCTCCGCCATGCCCACCAATCTCTACGGCCCAGGCGACAATTTCGACCTGGAGAAGAGCCACGTCATCCCGGCCCTGCTCCGCAAGGCCCACGAGGCCAAGCGGACCCACGCCTCCACCCTGACGGTCTGGGGCACGGGCTCGCCCCGGCGCGAGTTCCTCCATGTAGACGACGCCGCCGATGCCATGGTCCATCTAATGAAGACCTATTCAGGCGATGAGCACACCAATGTCGGGACCGGAAACGACATTCCGATCCTGGAGCTGGCGGAGCTCGTGAGCGACGTGGTCGGCTTTCAGGGACGGGTCGTCACCGATCCGAGCAAGCCCGACGGCACGCCGCGCAAGCTGATGGATGCGTCGAAGCTACTCGCCACGGGCTGGCGGCCGAAATACACGCTGCGCGAAGGGCTGGAGCAGACCTATGCCTGGTTCTGCGAGAATATCGAAACGGCGCGGATGAGCGCGTAGCCCGCGCCCGGCCTTCGAGACCGGCTCGCCTCAGACCCAGCCTGCATCCACGACGATGGCCTGCTTGGTGATCATGGCGGCCTGATCGGATCCCAGAAACAGCACCGCATTGGCGATGTCGTGGGGCATGACGCGCCCCGGCAGCGCCTGGGCCTCGTCCATGAGCGCTTCGGCTGCCTCATCCACCCAGAGCGTCTGCTGGCGCTCGGTCATGGTCCAGCCCGGCAGCACCGCGTTCACCCGGATCTTATGCTCACCCCACAACACGGCCAGGGTCCGCACCAGCCCGTGAATGCCTGCCTTGGCGACCGTATAGGCCGGCATGCCAGTGGTGTTGTTGAGCCAGGAGATGGAGCCCATGCAGATCACCGAGCCGCCGCTCTTCTTCAGATGCGGGAACGCGGCCTTGGCGGCGAAGAACTGGTGCTTCAGGTTCACCGCCATCGCCTCGTCCCAAAGCTCCGGCGTCAGCTCTTCGATGGTGTGGCGGGTGTCGTTGGCGGCATTGGCCACCAGGATATCGAGGCGTCCGAAGGTCTTTGCTGCCTCGCCGATGGCCTCAGCGAGACGTCCGGTATCGGACACATCGGTGGGAAAGAAGCGAATGAAGTCGCTGTGCCAATCCTCGAGCGCCTTGCCGGCCTTCTCGTCCATATCGAGAACCGCGACCCGGGCGCCCTGCTCCGCAAAGCTCTCGGCAATGGCCCGCCCGATTCCGCTGGCCCCGCCGGTGACGACGACGCCCTTGCCCTTCAGGCTCGGATAGCTTGCTTGTGCCTCCGCCATGGCTGCTCCGATGGTTTAGGCGACGCGGTTCGGCTCGAAGGTGGCCTCCGCCAATCCTAGGACGTGGAGCAGGATCTCCGTCGTCATCTGATTGATCCTGGCGACCGCCTCACGGGTGTTAGACCCATTATGGGTGGAAAACACGCAGTTTTCGAATGTCCGCAAGCGGCTGTCGGCCGGAAGCGGTTCGTTTTCGAAGACATCGAGCCCCGCCCCGCCGATATGGCCGGACTGGAGGGCGTCCGCCAGCGCCGCCTCGTCGATCAGCGGCCCGCGGGCGACATTCACGATATAGGCGCCTGGCTTCATCTTACCGAAGGCCTCGCGGCTCAGCATGTGTCTGTTCTCAGGCGTCAGATTGCAGGCGACGAACAGCGCATCCGCACGCGCCAGGACGTCGTCCAGGGGAAGCTGCTCGATGGCGTGGCGGCCGAGTTCCTCGTCGCTGAGCTGGCGCACATCGTACCCGACCGGGTGCATGCCGAAGGAGCGGGCACGGTCGGCGATGGCCAGGCCGATAGAGCCCAGCCCCAGCACGCCGGCGGTGAGGCCTGTCAGCGAACGCCCTTCGATCTTTCGCCAGCCCCCTTCGGCAATCGAATTGTGCATCAGATGAGTGCCGCGGGTCAGGTTCAGAAACAGGCTCAGGCCCAGATCCGCGACCTCGTTGGCGAAGACGCCAGGCGTGTTGAAGACCGGGATACCGATGCGGCTCGCATGGGGCTTATCGATGCTGTCGGTGCCGATGCCCCATTTGATCACGGCCTTCAGGCCGCTTTCCTTGCCGGCATCGAGAACGGAGGCGTCGATCTCGTCGTCGCCGGCGATGACGCAGTCCATGCCGACGATGTGCTTGCGCATCTCGTCCGCGGCGAGCTGCTGCCCGGCCACCTCGGGCAGCACGGGCTCGACCCCCGCCTCCTCGTAGATATGGCGGAAATCTTCGAAATTGCGCTGCAGGTGCAGGCAGGAGAGCAAGGCTTTGGGCATGGGGTCTTCCCTAGCCGCGGGTCTGCTTGAAGATCAGGTCGGCAATCCGGAAATCGATCTCTTCGTCGATATCCTGTGCCTCCAGACGCTCCATCTCGAACAGGTAGGGGCGCAGGCCGATCCGGTTATGCCGTTCCCGCATGCACTTCCCTTCGAAGATATAGACGCAGGAATTCTCTTCGTAGAACGGCGGCAGATCCTGGGTGCGGATCAGGATGTTCGGATTGTGGTTGATGGCCCGGGCCAGGCTGTCCCAGAAGCGGGTCTGCACACGGGTCACCGAGAACAGGCTGTCGTAGATGGGATAGTTCGCGAAGAACGTCTCGATGGCCTTGTTCAGGGTCTCCACGGTCATCAGCGGGTTGGTGGAATGGGTCTGGAGATAGAACTCAGATTCCACCTCGCTGATATCGTGCAGCAGCACATCGTTCATGGGCGTCATGCCACCCAAGAGGTGTTCCGGCCGGTCGAGGATCACGACGTCCGGATATTTCTCGGCACACTGCGCCGCGATGTCGGGCGAATCCGTGTCGATGACGATCTGGTCGATCTGCGGACAGGCCTGCATCACGTCCACCATGTGGTGGAAGAGCGGGCGCCCGTCGCCGAAGGGCCGATAGTTCTTTCCGGGAACGCGCTCAGAGGAATGCCGCATGGGCATCAGCGCAACCAATTGATGCCGCGCCATTACTCGTCCCTGTTCAATACGCGAAGTTTCGGCGCTGCGCCGCGGCCGGCCGCTGCCGAGAGGGGTGGTGGGGTGTCCTCGGAGCCTTCCGGAGCATCGTCCGCCGGGCGGGTATGGCGCCGGGGCAGATCCTCGTAGCGAATGGCATGGCGGGACTTCTCCCGTTGCGCCAGGCGCCGCTCATGGGGGCTCTTCGGATAGTAGAACCGCGTCTTGAGCGCGGCGGAAATCTCGGGCGGATCGTTGAAGCCTCGATAGGTGCCGGTGAGCTGGTTGTAGCGGAACATCACGATGGAGCCGAACTCCTTGCGGAGCACGCCCTGGCGCCACGCCTCCATCCAGTCGGATCCGATGTTGCGCACCATCAGCCCGGCGAGATCGAGCCGTGTGAAATGGGCATGGTCGTCGATGGCCCGCATGGCGATGGCCTCGCGACGGTAGCGGGTGAAGACCTGTTCCCAGCTTTCGTCGTGCACATGGACGATCATCGCATCGGCCACATAGGCCACCCACGACCCTCGGGCCTGCGCCGCTTTTGCCCAAGCGAGATCTTCCAGGCCTGTCAGGCTCTCGTCGTAGGGATGCTTCTCCCAGTCCGACCGGCGGATGGCGCAGTTGGCGTTGTTGCAGAAATAAGTGCCTTGCGGGCACATGGAGTCTTCCGGGAACCACTGGGCGAAGATCTGGTGCTCGGAGAACTTGTTGAGCTCGTTGCCGATCTGCCGGCCATAGCTGACCGCGACGCGCTCGTCAGCGAACGGCGCGACGAGGCTCTCCAGCCAGGTGTCGAAGACGGGATAGACATGGGCGCTGGCGAACACGCAAATATCGCCGGTAGCGGCCTCACAGCCATAGTTCAGGGCGCGGCCGAAGGTGAATTCCGATTTTTCGATGGGGACGATCTTCACGCCGTAGCGGCGGGCGATATTGACCGTCTGATCGGTTGAGCCGGAATCGACGAGGATAACCTCGTGGGGCTTGGGAGACTGCACGGAGAGCCCGAGCAGGAGCTTCTCCAGATGCTCGTCCTCGTTATAGGCCCGGATGACGATCGAGACCTTCATTCAAATCCCCCAAAATCGGCCGGATGCGACGGCCAATGCACCTGATCTCGTGCCCTTTCGCGCGGCGACTGTCAACACGCTGCTATGGGTCCATGGCTTAGCGGGCCATCTTGGCCCGGATGTGGCCGTCCGCTCCCCGCTAACGTGCCGCCGATAGACAAGGTCGCGCGAGGCCGGTAATGCTGCGCGCATTCCTCGATCAGGCCTTCGGATCTCAGCCGGGATGTGCATCCGCTCATGAAACTGCCTTTCGCCACTGAGCTGCCCGCTCCCTTGCGCGCGATCGGCCGTGCGATCGTCCCGCGCGGGCTGCGCCCGGCGCTCGCCGCCCATCTGCAGCACCTGGCGCACCGGCAGGAGCGGCGTCATCCCCAGTTTCGGGCTTCCCTGGAGCGGCTGACCGCCATGCGGGGCATCCATCGTGGCGAGACGTGCGTGATCCTCGGCAACGGGCCGAGCCTGGCGACCCACGATCTTTCCGACTTCGAAGGCATCCCGACCTTCTGCCTCAACCGGGGCTATCTGAAATGGAACGAGGACGGGATGACGCCGACCTACGCGGTCGCGGTCAACGACCTGGTGATCGAGCAGTTTCACGATGAGCTCGCAGCCCTTCCCTGCCCCGTCTTCGTGCCGTGGCAGTATCACCATCTGTTCGACGGGCGGGACAACGTCGTCTTCATCGAAGCCCGCTGGCAGGAGCGCTTCTTCAAGGATGTGCGTAACGGCGTCTGGCCGGGCGCGACCGTGACCTTCGCCGCCATGCAGATCGCCTATTTCATGGGGTTCACGTCCGTGATCCTGGTCGGCGTGGACCATCGGTTTGCCCAGGCCGGCCCGGCCCATCTGGAAGTGGTCCAGGACAAGCACGATGTCGACCACTTCGCGAAGGACTATTTCGGGCCGGGCGTCCGCTGGAACCTGCCAGATCTGGAGCAGTCGGAGATTTCCTATCAGATGGCCCGGGAGGTCTACGAGGCGGATTCCCGCCGCATCGTCGATGCGACCCGGGACGGCGCCCTGACGGTCTTTGAGAAGGTCCCGCTGGAGCAGGCTCTGGCCGAGGCGCGCGGACATATTTCACAGGGCCACACTTAGGGGCGCGTTTGTCGATAGCGTCTCAAGCCTAGCAAGCCTGGCGGCAGCCGCTGCCAAACCCGTCACCCGATATGTCCAACCCCCTCTCCATATCCCTCGTCACGCCGACGCTGAATGCCGGACGGTTCTTCGGCGCGACGCTGGAGAGCGTGCAGGCGCAAGGCTACGAAAACGTCGAGCACATCGTCGCCGATGGCGGCTCGACAGACGACACGCTGGCGCTGGCGCGCGCCGCGTCTCACGGTCCGACGATCCTGGATGGGACGGATACCGGCATCTATGACGGGATGAACCGGGGGCTCGCCGCGGCCCAGGGCGAGATCGTGGGCATCCTGAACGCCGACGACCGTCTGGCTCCGGACGCTCTGGTGCAAGTCTCTCAGGCCTTCGCCGGCGATCCCGAACTCGATGCCGTCACCGGCGGCTGCATCATGATCGATGCGGCGGGCAAAGAGACCTCCCAGCTTCCCTGGCCGCGCCACCGGATGACCGCCGCCAGCCTGCTGTTCGGCGTGCCGGTGATCAATGCGCGGTTCTTTCGACGCTCTCTGCTGGACCGAGTCGGCGTTTTCGATCCCGGCATGGGGCTCGGGGCCGACCGGGAATTGCTGTGGCGCGTGCTGGCGGAAAAACCGAAGTCCCAAGCCATTGAGGCCCCGCTCTATCTCTATCGCGCCCATGGCGGGTCCAGCTCCCTTGCGGGCGATAGCGCCACGCGCTTGCGTATCTGGCAAGAGCATCTGGACCTCGCAAGCCGCCTGTTGCCGGGGGCGGATCGCAAACGGTCGCAGGTGCTGCTCTGCTGGCGGGCCTTCGAAGGCATGAAGGCCGTGCGTCATCTGCAGGGAATCGGCGATTCAGACCGGGCCGCGGACATCCGGCGCGATCTTTCCGAGACCGATCGCGGCTGGGCCCTTAAGCTGCCCCAGGCTCTGGCGCTTGGACTAAAGTGGCGCGGACGCCATTCCGGATATTGATTGCTCGCGCAGTCAGCGGCGCCGGAAGCGGTCCCGAAGGATCACGCGCAGCGGCCAGTTGCCAATGGGATAGAGCCAATAGCAGCGGGCGAGCTCCAGTAGCATGCTGCCGTAATCCCCTTCCAACCGGCGGACCGAGGCGAGATTGAAAGCCAGGGCTGACTGGAACCGGCTGCCGAAACCATCACCGGCCAGCTCGTTCCAATGCTTCGCCTCCATGCGCTCCAGGCCGCCCTCCGCGGCCTCGGGCGAGAGGTGTGTGCCGAGATAGACGGTGGCGAGGGGCTCGTTCAGAAAGCCGATCTTGCCTTCCTGGCGGACCATGCGCACCAGCAGGTCCCAATCCTCGTAGCGGGGGAAGCTCACGTCGTAGCCGGAGACCTTTTGCAGAACGCTTCTGCGGCAAAGCAGCGTGGAGCCCGGCGAGACGTAGCAGCCCCAGACGAGATCGGTCAGATCAAGGATCTCGTCATAGGGGCGCCATGCAGGCTTTCCGCTCTCTTCGCCCGGCGGAATAACCTTGAAATTGGTGCAGCTAGCGGAAACCTCGGCCTCCGCCATGAAATCCATCTGCCTGGCGATCTTTTCGGGCGTCCAGACATCGTCGCTGTCGAGGAAAGCGATCATATCGCCCTTGGCTTCGGCGATGCCGGTGTTCCGGGCCGCTGACGCTCCGCGATTTTTCTCATGGCGAACCAGCCGGACGGTTTCGTCGTATGGCTCAAGCGCCGCGGCGAGATCGTCGGTGGAGGCGTCGTCGACGATGAGGATCTCATCGACGGCACGGGTCTGGGCCACGATGCTGTCGATGGCCCGGCCGATGGTGCGGGCCCGGTTATAGGCTGGGATGACGGCGCTGATCATGGTTGCGCCTCTCGAAGCTGATTTCGGCTCGTTAATCCCCTGCCCCCACGAGGGTCTCGGGCGCGCCGGCGGCGGCCACCCTCTCCTGCTGGGCTTCCGCGTCTTCGCGGGCGACGATGCCGGTCGGGCGGCCGACGGCGTGATAGGTGAAACCAGCGTCTTCGGCTGCATCGGCCGTGTAGACGTTTCGGAGATCGACCAGCACGTCGCCGCGCATAGCGTTCTTCATCGCTTTCAGGTTCAGAGCGCGGAACTCATTCCATTCGGTGAGGACCAGAAGGATATCGGCGCCCCCGCAGGCCTTCATGGCGCCATCGCACCACGTGACGCCTGGGAGCTGCTCCTCGGCATCCTTGGAGGCCTCCGGGTCGTAGGCGCGGATCTCGGCGCCGCGATCCTGCAGCATGGGCAGAATGACGAGGCTCGGGGCCTCGCGCATATCGTCGGTGTTCGGCTTGAAGGTCACGCCGAGCACGGCGACGGTCTTTCCGCGCAGCTCTCCGCCTGCCGCCGCCTGGATGCGGCGCGCCATGCTGATCTTCCGCTCGTTGTTCACCCGGTCGACCTGCTCCACCAGGGTCACGGGGGTTTCTGCTTCGCGGGCGGTGCGGATCAGGGCGGAGACGTCCTTCGGGAAGCACGAGCCGCCATAGCCGGGACCGGCGTGAAGGAATTTCGGTCCGATACGCTTGTCGGCGCCGATCGCGTCGGCGACCTGCTGCACATCGGCATTCAATTTCTCGCAGAGATCGGCGATCTCGTTGATGAAGCTGACCTTCATGGCGAGGAAGGCGTTGGCGGCGTATTTGGCGAGCTCCGCCGATTCCCGCTCGACGAACATCACCGGCGCGCTGCGCAAGGAAAGCGGCTTGTAGAGCGCTTCCATCACCTCCTGGCCCCGCGGGGAATCGCAGCCGACCAGGACGCGGTCCGGATACATGAAGTCGCGGATGGCGGAGCCTTCGCGCAGGAACTCCGGGTTGGAGCAGACGGCGAAATCGATGTCGGGGCGAAGCTCGCGCAGGCGGCGCTCGATCTCCCGGCTGGTGCCGACGGGGACGGTGGATTTGGTGGTGATCACCGCGCCGTCATTCAGGTGCGGGGCGATCTCCTCCACCGCCTCGAAGATGTAGCTGAGATCCGCATAACCGTTGCCGCGGCGCATGGGGGTGCCGACAGCGAGCAGCACCAGCTCGGACTGCTTCACCGGCTCGGCCAGTTCCGTGGTGAAGCGGACGCGGCCCGCCTTCACGTTGCGCTCGATCAGATCGTCCAGGCCAGGCTCGTAGATCGGCATGCGGCCTTCGTTCAGATCGTTCACCCGGTCGGGGTTTTTGTCGACGCAAACGACGTCCCACCCGAAATCGGCAAAGCAGGCCGCGGAGACAAGCCCCACATAGCCCGCGCCAAGCATGCAAATTTTCATAGCGCCCTCGGCTCCAGTCGAACTGAGCCTCCGATACTGTGTGCGGTGCAGAATGACAAGATCGTCCTCAACGGCCGTGTGCCGCAGGCTGAACCGCGGTTTCCGGCTTTCCATTCCGGAACAGACGATATCGTAGCATGAGTGGCAGGCAGATGACGGTCACAACGAGGGAAAGCGGCACTGGAAGCCTCTCCCGCCACTCTTCATCGGCCGCGATCTCGACCTGCCGGGTCTTCCCCATGGGATAGATCAGTGTCGGCCGGGACGACGTCTCAGACATGTCAGACATGGGCCGAAACTCTCCCATCGGGGCGCAAAAGTCGACATTTGCTTGGACCGCATCGGCCCCGCTGGTCTCACGTTCGGCCAAGCACCGAATAGACCGTGTCAAAACGCCGCCGAAGCGGCAAAAAACGGCCTTGCCCGGTGCAATCGAGTTGTGCAGGAATCGCGTCCGACAATCGAGCCGTTCCGCAGGGGTGGATGGTCGGACGGGCCTCTCAAATTCTCCTCATTTCGGGCACAAGAGCTTGCCACATCTTGTCGGCGACGCAGCGATGGGCGAACCGCAGGCGGCTTCTGCCGGCGCGCGCCGCATTCCAACGGGGATCGAAACCATGACCGTGACTGACGTTAAAGCCCGCGATCGTTCCGAGAGCGTTTCCAAGCCGCTCGCCTTTATCGATCTCGCCGCTCAGCAGGAGCGCATCCGGCCTCAGGTCGAGGCGGCGCTGATGCGGGTGCTGGATCACGGCAAATACATCATGGGGCCGGAGATCACGGAGCTAGAAGAGGATCTCGCGACCTTCTGCGGCGCCAAATACACGGTCGCCTGCGGCAGCGGCACCGATGCGCTTCTGATGCTGCTCATGGCCAAGGAGATCGGGCCAGGCGATGCGGTGATCTGCCCCTCCTTCACCTTCACGGCGACGGCGGAGATGATCGCGCTTCTGGGCGCGTCGCCGGTCTTCATCGACATCGAGGAAGAAAGCTTCAATCTCGATCCCGCTCAGCTTCCGGCGGCGGTCGAGGCGGCCAAGGCGGCCGGCCTCACCCCGAAAGGCATCGTCGCGGTCGATCTGTTCGGGCTTCCGGCGGATTACGACGCCATCGAAGCCTTCGCCAAGGAGAACGGTCTGTGGGTGCTGGACGATGCCGCGCAAGGCTTTGGCGGCAGCCGCCACGGCCGCAAAGTCGGCACGTTCGGCTTCGGCACGGCGACCAGCTTCTTCCCGGCCAAGCCGCTCGGTGGCTACGGCGATAGCGGCGCGATCTTCACGGACGACGAAAGCCTTCTAGAGACGCTCCATTCGATCCGCAATCACGGCGCATCGACCAAGAGTTTCGACAATCCCATCGTCGGCCTCAACGGCCGCATGGACTCCATGCAGGCCGGTATCCTGATCGAGAAGCTGAAGATCTTCCCCGAGGAGATCGACGCCCGCGATCGGGTGGCTGCAGCCTATAACGAAGGCTTCGCAGATCTCGAGAACGTCGTGACGCCGGTGGTTGCGGACGGGCTTCAGTCCGCCTGGGCGCAATACACCCTCAAGATCAAATCGGGTCTGCGGGATAAGCTGGTGGCGGCGCTGAAGGACATGAACGTTCCGACCGCCATCCACTATCTAAAGGGCATTCATCTCCGTACGGTCTATGCGGATTATCCGCGGGCCGGCGGCGCCCTGCCCGTCACCGACCGCCTTTGCGGCGAGGTGGTGAGCCTGCCCATGCACCCCTATCTGGAACAGGACGATCAGGCGCGGGTGATCGAAGCGGTCCGCAGCGCCATGAAATCTCTCTGATACAGCTTTAGGGACTTCGCTCTAATAGGCCGGCCCGTTCGCCCCCTGCTCCAGCAAGCCCTTCACATGCTCGGCGATGGCCAATGAGGATGTGAGCCCCGGGCTCTCGATACCGAAGAGCGAGACGAGACCTGGCAGCCCATGGGTCTCCGGCCCGTCGATCCTGAAATCGGCGGCCGGCGCTCCTTCCGGATAGATCTTGGCGCGGATGCCGACATAGTCGGGATGCAGCGACCCCTCGGGCAGATTCGGCCAGTAGAGGCGGATCGCCTGCTCGAAGCGCTGCTGGCGGGCTCCGCCCTCCTCATCGAAATTGTAATCCACCCGGTCGACCCACTGATTGTCGGGGCCGAATCTCAGCCGGTCGCCCAGATCGAGGGTCGCGTGGACCCCGAGCCAAGCGCCACTCGGCATGGGATAGATGAGGTGGTTGAAGGGGTTTGCGCCGGAATAGGCGAAGTAATGCCCCTTGGCGGGATAGGTCCGCGGGACATCGTAATCGCGCGGATAGTATAGCCCCCGGGCGAGACGGGAGCTGTCCAGCCCGGCGGCAATCACGACGCGCCGGCAGGTTACCGAATAGGGCCTGCCTCCTTCTGAGGTCTCGATCTCGTAGAAATCGCCGCGGCGGTTCACCCGGTCGACCTGGGTGTTCAGCACCACCTGCCCGCGTTTCTCGGTGAGGTCGCCCTCGAGCGCCGCCATATAGGCGTGGCTGTCGATAATGCCCGAGGACGGCGAGAGAAGCGCCGCCACGCAATGGACATCGGGCTCCATGGCCCGCACTTCGTGCCCAGTCAGCTCCAGGAGCTCGTCGACACCGCTGCGGGTGGCGTTGACCTTCAGCATCTTCAGATTGGGGATTTCGGCGGCGGATGTCGCCACCACGAGCTTGCCGCAGCGTCGATAGGGAACGCCCCGCTCTTCGGCATAGGCGTATAGCTTCCGGCGCCCGTCCACGCAGAGATGAGCGCGCAAGGAGGTGGGCGGATAATAGAGCCCCGCGTGAATCACCTCGGAGTTGCGCGAGCTCGCCTCGCTGCCGACAGAGTCGTGGCGCTCCAGCAGCAGGACCTCGCCGCCGGCGTCGGCCAGGGCGCGGCCAATCGCCAGCCCGACCACGCCGCCGCCGATAACTATGGTGTCGACATCTGGCGTCACGACCCGTTATTCCGCATGCGAATCGGTTGAAGGGTATCGGGGGTGAGCGTCCGCCGATAGAGTGCGGCGGCTTCAGATAGACGCATGAATGATCTCATGAGCTTCAAGGCGGGAGCGTGCCGATGAAAATCCTGGTATCCGGCGCGGCGGGCTTCATCGGCTTCCATACGGCCAAGTCGCTGCTCGCGCGCGGGGACGAGGTGATCGGTCTCGATAACCTCAACGATTATTATGATGTCTCTCTTAAGGAAGCACGACTAGACCAGCTCGAGGGGCAGCCCGGCTTCACCTTCCACAAGCTGGATCTCGCCGACCGCGAAGGGATGGAGGCACTGTTCGCGGAGACGCGGCCCGAGCGAGTGATCCATCTCGCGGCTCAGGCCGGCGTGCGTCATTCCCTGCAAGATCCCCACGCCTACGCCCAGTCGAATCTCGTGGGCTTTCTGAACGTGCTCGAAGGCTGCCGCCAGAACGAGGTCGCCCATCTCGTCTTCGCATCCTCGAGTTCCGTCTACGGCGGCAATACCAAGACGCCGTTCAGCGTGCACGATCCGGTGGATCATCCCTTGAGCCTTTATGCGGCGACCAAGCAATCCAATGAGCTGATGGCGCACTCCTATGCCCATCTCTATCAGCTGCCGGTGACGGGGTTGCGCTTCTTCACGGTCTACGGCCCCTGGGGGCGGCCGGACATGTCGCCCTTCATCTTCACAAAGCGGATCTTGGAAGGCCAGCCGATCCAGGTCTTCAATAACGGCAAGCATGCGCGCGACTTCACCTATATCGACGACATCATCGATGGGGTGGTGCATGCGACGGACAGGATCGCTGCGCCCGATCCCAACTGGTCGGGAGATATGCCCGACCCGGCGACCTCGTCGGCACCCTACCGAATCTACAATATCGGCAATAACAATCCCGTCCCGCTGATGGACTACATCGCCTGCATTGAGAAGGCGACGGGCAAGGAAGCGGTGAAAGAATTCCTGCCCATGCAACCCGGCGACGTGCCCGTGACTTATGCCGATATCGACGACTTACAGAGGGACATCGGCTTTCGGCCCGAGATACCGCTTGAGGTCGGCATGGAGCGCTTTGTGGCCTGGTACCGCGATTATTATGGGCTCTAGGGCGAGTTCAGCGCCGTTCGGCGAGTTGCCCACAAGCTCATATTCATGGTTCCGACGCGCTTCTCCTTTATGGGGCCGTAGTCTATCCTGCGCTGCGAACAAGGGAGGGTGCTTGTAATGCGCGTACTTATACTACTGATTGTTATCATCGTGGCCTTGGTCATCGTTCAGCATGAGCGGAACGATTGCCAGTGGGGCGAGGCCGGCTGGATGGAATGCATCATGACGGTCGGCGAAGTGTCGGTGCCCGATGTCGACGTGGATGTCGACTCCAGCTCCGATGCGGACAACGAAGCAGAGCCGGGACCGGACGATCAGCAGCCGGACGTCTCTCCGTAAGTGTAGAACGGGATTTGCGCGGGGCTTACCGGCCCCGCCTTCCACTTTTCCGCCGGCCGCCGCGAGACGGCTGCGCACGTGCGTGGCGCGGACGCGTTACTTCGTCTGGGTGAGCCATTGGGGATTGAACCAGCGATCGGCCTCGCCGTCGTAAGGCAGCCGGTTGATATCCCAATGCTGGATATAGGGTGCGTAGACGTCCCAAACGGGCGGACCGCCGCCGACATAGACAATCCGGTTCGGGAATTTGGCAAAAACCTCTTCCGGGTCCATATGGGAGCGGATCTCGAAGATGGTCCGGTCGCGATAGGCCCAATCCGGAACCGCCCCGATCGTCGTCGGCCCGGCGATGAGCACATGACCTCGCGTCACGTCGAAAAACCGGGCGACATCGGCCTTATATTCCCTGCCCTGGTTTCCTTCCCAGGGTAGCCTTCCTTCCAGGCCGAGCTGGCCGCTTTGTCCAATGGCAATGATCGAGCGGATATCCGCCATGTTGTCCAATCCTCAGAAGTCGTCTCATCCGCAGATGTCGTCTGATCCTTACACGCTACGGTGCCCCGCCCCTACCATGCCAGACGAAGCCGCGTCATGATTTTCGATCCAACCGCTCGTCCCATGAACGGTTCCGCCTAAACCATGGCGGAGCGTCTGCTCTCCGAGGGGTTCGAAGGCCCGCGCCACCGGATGATCGCGATTGCGCTGATGATCGGCGCGGTGGTCAGCTTCTCCCTGCTCGATTCCACGGCGAAATATCTGGTGACCGAGGGCCTGCCGGTGGCGGAGGTCGTCTGGGTGCGGTTCACCGCGCATGCCATCTTCACCTCGCTGGTGCTTTGGCCCATCGCGACGGTCTCGCCCTTCAAGACGAAGAAGCCGTTTCACCAGATCCTCCGGTCCCTATTCATGTTCGGGGCGACGGCGCTCAACTTCTTCGCCCTGCGCTATCTGCAGCTCGACCAGACCGTGACCATCTTCTTCCTCGGCCCGCTGATCGTGGCGGGACTGGCAGGCCCGATTCTCGGGGAATGGGTCGGGTGGCGGCGTCTGGCGGCAATCATGGTCGGCTTTATCGGCGTGCTGATCGTGATCCGCCCGGGGCTCGGCGGCATCCATTGGGCGGCCAGCCTCACCCTGATCTCGACCTTCTGCCTGTCCCTCTACAGCATCTGGACCCGCTACCTCGCCCATTACGATCCAGCCGAGGTCACCCAGTTCTATTCGCCGCTGGCTGGCGTCGTTCTCGCCATGCCCTTCGCCCTGCTCGCGTGGGAAATGCCTCCGGACGGGTTCACCTGGCTCCTGCTCGCCACCCTCGGCCTTTGGGGCGGCGGCGGCCATTGGCTGCTGATCCTGGCCCATCGCCGGGCCCAGGCGCCGGTTCTGGCGCCGTTCATCTATGTGGGGCTGCTCTCCAACACCATCATCGGCTATGCGGTATTCGGCGATATTCCGACCTGGTGGACTCTGGCGGGCGGCGCGGTCGTCATCCTCTCCGGCCTCTACCTGATCTGGCGGGAGCGTTCCGCGGGCAAGAATGAAGGCGAGGCTGCGGCCGATATCGCCCCGCAATAAGCGCGGAATTCCGCGATTTACCGGAAACCGTCTTTAACTTTTGTTTACCATGAACGCCCGGGAGGAAACTCTCGGGCGGTTTGGCAGTTCTTACCTGCAGAAAGGGGGACGGGGCACGGATTCGAGACGACGTTGAATTCGCGACGTTGAAGGAGACGTCTGAATGACAAACATGATCGCTGCGCTGCCAAAACATTTCGCCAAGCTCGCTATTCCCGCGCTCGCCTTCGCCGGCGCGATGACCGCGGTTCAGGCGCCCTCCGCTGCTCAAGACATTTACGCTCGTGCCATGCAGGAAAGCGTGACCGTGGCCATGCGAATGCCTTCCGACACCACCCCCAATGTCACAGTCGTTCCGAAAAACCCGGACGCAAACGACGCGCCGAAAGCTTTCGAGCTGTCCGCCGATATGCGCGATGGGATTCAGGACACGGTGCGCGAGCAGTTGAAGGCGCTGGCCATGGGCGATGCCAATATGGCGTTTGCCAATCTCGCGCCTCAGGCCCAGCGCTTCTTCTCGGAGCCGCAGCGTTTCATGCGCAGCGTCGCCACCGATGCCCCGCCTATCGTGAAAACCAAGAGCTTCGCGTTCGTCGGGCTGGAGCAGGAAAGCGGCGCGGCCCTGCAGCAGGTTCTGCTGACCGACGATGACGGTCGCAGCTGGCTCGCCAAGTTCCATGTAGAGCAGCAGCTCTCCGGCGAGTGGCGGGTGAAGAGCTGCGTGGTCGAGGCAGCACCCGGCCAGCAGGCCTAACCCCTTACGACTCGCTCTTTGACGACCTCTACTACGACTTCTCTCCTGGGCCGGTGGCTTCATAGCGCCGGCCCAATTCTTTTGCGAAATCGTCGAAGTTGCCCGCCTCAATCGCTTCGCGCGCCCGAGCCATGAGCTCCTGATAGAAATGGACATTGGCCCAGCTCAGCAGCATGGCGCCGAGGATCTCCCCCGATTTCATCAGGTGGTGGAGATAGGCGCGGGAATACTGCGCCGCGGGACAGGCGCTTTCCGAATCGAGCGGCGTGTCGTCATCCGCATATTGGCTGTTGCGCAGATTGCAGCGCCCCGCCCAGGTGAAAGCCTGGCCGTGGCGACCCGATCGGGTCGGCATCACGCAATCGAACATGTCGACGCCCTTGCCGATGGCCGCGACGAGGTCCTGCGGGGTCCCTACCCCCATGAGATAGCGCGGCTTGTCCCTGGGCAGGAACTGGTTGGTGATCTCGACCATCTCGACCATGGTCTCGTGACCTTCGCCGACCGCGAGCCCGCCGATGGCATAACCCGGAAAGCCGATCTCGACGAGAGCGTCCGCGCTCTCTTTCCGCAGATCCGGATAGGTGCTCCCCTGAACAATGCCGAAGAGCGCCTGGCCGGGCTTGGCCATCTCGGCGAAGGCCGTCTTGCAGCGCGCCGCCCAGCGCATGGAAAGATCGAGCGAATGCTTCGCCTCGTCCCGGGTCGCCGGGAAAGGGGTGCATTCATCGAGCACCATCTGGATGTCCGATCCCAGGAGGCATTGGATCTCGACCGCCCGTTCCGGGGTCAGCATGTGCTTCGACCCGTCGATATGAGATTGGAAGGCGACCCCCTCCTCGGTGATCTTGCGCAGCTTGGAGAGCGACATGACCTGATAGCCGCCGGAATCGGTGAGGATCGGCTTTTCCCAATGCATGAAGCGGTGGATACCGCCGAGCCTGGCGACCCGCTCCGCGCCGGGGCGCAGCATCAGGTGATAGGTGTTGCCGAGGATGATATCGGCGCCGGTCGCCTCCACGGTCTCCGGGAACATCGCCTTCACCGTCGCGGCTGTGCCCACGGGCATGAAGGCCGGCGTACGGATCACGCCTCGCGGCGTCGCGATCTCGCCGCGCCGGGCCGCGCCGTCTTCGGCGAGCAGCTTGAAGGAGAACTCTTCGGTTTGACGTTCGGTCACGCGCAGCTCCTTCACCTCTCCCCTCTGGGGAGAGGTCGGATGCGCAGCATCCGGGTGAGGGGAAGAACAAAACGGTGAGGTTGGCACCCCCTCACCCCAACCCTCTCCCCCCAGGGGAGAGGGAGTTCGCCCTGCCATGC